>JBGAKW010000020.1:0-81045 GCA_044224185.1 Gemmatimonadaceae bacterium
CGCCGCCTAACGAGCTCGCCCGGCGTCGAGAGCTGGCCACGCATCTCGCCTGACGGCAAGACCGTCGCCTTCACCGGCGAATACGCCGGGAACAAGGATGTCTACACCGTCCCCATCGAGGGGGGAGAACCCGTCCGCCTAACGTCGCACCCAGGCGCCGACGTGGTGCGCGGATGGAGCGCCGATGGTTCGTCGATCCTCTTCGCCTCTGGTCGCGATCAGGCGCCACTCGGCCTTCCGCGACTCTGGACCATCAAAGCGACAGGGGGCGTGCCGGAAGCACTGCCGCTATCCCGCGCCGCAGCCGCAGCGGTGTCGCCCGACGGCGGCAAAGTCGCCTATCAAATGGTCGCGCAGTGGGACAGCGAATGGCGCATGTATCGCGGCGGACAAGCGCAGCCCATTCGCATCGCAGACCTCAAGTCGCTCGATCAGGTGCATCTCCCGTGGACCGGGAGCAACGACACCGACCCTGTTTGGTTAGGCAACGGCGTGTACTTCCTCTCCGATCGAGACAACACGGCGAATGTATACAAGTACGACGTCGCGTCGCAGAAGGTCGAGCAGGTAACCCGCTACAAGGATTACGACGCCAAGTCGCTCGCTGCCGGCGCGGGCGCGCTCGTCTTTGAACAAGGCGGCTACATCCATCTTATCGACGCCGCCACTAACAGCGATAAGCAGGTGGTCATCAACGTCCGCGGCGATCTCCCGTGGTCCATGCCACGCTGGAAGGACGTGGCCAAGGAAATCTCGAACGCCTCGCTCTCGCCCACCGGCGTGCGTGCACTCTTCGAAGCCCGCGGCGAGATCTGGACGGTCCCCACTGGCAAAGGAGACGTCCGCAATCTGAGTAACTCGCCCGGCGCTGCCGACCGCAATCCCGCATGGTCGCCTAACGGTGAATGGATTGCCTGGTTCTCCGACAAGAGTGGAGAGTACCAGCTCATGATCGCCAAGCAGGATGGTTCTTCGCCTGCGCGCGCCATCGCGCTCGCCAATCCGACGTACTACTACACCCTCACGTGGAGCCCCGACTCCAAGTCGGTCGCCTTCACCGACACGGGGCTCAACCTCTGGGTGGTCGATATCGCGAGCGGCGCACGCACGCTCGTCGACACCGATCAGTACATGGTGCCTAACCGCACCGTCGACCCAACGCGTCTGCCGAGTCAGTTCCACGCGGTGTACGTCTGGTCGGCGACCGACAAGCGAGTGAACCAACTCACCGACGGCTTGTCGGACGCAATGTCCCCGGCGTGGGATGCGAGCGGGAAATATCTCTACTTCCTCGCCAGCACCGACTTCGCGCTCAACACCGGCTGGCTCGAGATGAGCAGCTACGAGCGCCCCGTGCGGCGCGGCATCTACCTCGCCGTTCTCTCATCCGACGAACCGTCGCCGCTCCTTCCGGAAAGCGACGAAGAGAAAGGGGCGTCGCCAGCTGCAACACCGGTCCCCAAGCCCGCCGCGCCAGCGAACGACAATAAAACGTCAAAGCCTAACCTGGTCGCCGATGCGCCCAAGGACACCACGACGAAGGCGGTGACTGTTCGCATCGACTTCGCAAACCTTTCGCAGCGCATCCTCGCGCTCGAAGTCCCGAACCGCGCGTACTCCTCACTCCACAGTGGTGCCGCGGGCGCCATCTATTACATCGAAGATATTCCCAACCAACCCGGCGGCATCCTCCATCGCTACGACCTGAAAGCGCGGAAAGAAGCACCCATATTGTCAGGGGTCGCGGACTACGCGCTATCGCACGACGGAAAGAAATTGCTCTACTCTGCTGGCGGTGAGTGGGGAGTCGTCGACGCTGACAAACCGGCAAAAGCCGGCGACGGGCGCCTCGCCGTCAAGCTCTCGATGCACCTCGACCCGATCGCCGAGTGGCGACAGATGTACCACGAAGGATGGCGCCTGGAGCGCGACTTCTTCTACGTGCGCAATTACCACGGCGCCGACTGGAATGCCGTCAACAAGATGTACGAACCGTGGCTCGCCGACGTCAGGCACCGCGACGACCTCAACACCCTGCTCGACATCATGCAGGGAGAACTCGGCGTCGGGCACTCGTTTGTCGGCGGCGGCGATTTCCCCGAGGTCGAACGCAATCCGATCGGCTTACTCGGCGCAGACCTCGAAGTGTCGCAGGGCAAATGGCGCATCAAACGCATCTTCTCCGGCGAAAACTGGAACCCTGATCTGCGCGCTCCCCTGAGCGCACCAGGGGTGAAAGTCAGCGAAGGCGACTACATCCTCGCCGTGAACGGAACAGAGCTGCGCGCCGACCGTGAGCCGTACTTCGCCTTCGAAGGAACCGTTGGTCGTCAGACCGTTCTCACCGTGAACTCGCGTCCGTCTATGGATGGCGCACGCCAGATCACCGTCGTTCCAATTGCGGATGAAGGCGGCTTGCGATCGCGCGCTTGGGTCGAGGGGAATCGCCGTCTCGTCGACAAACTCTCCGGCGGAAAGCTCGCGTACGTCTGGGTGCCTAACACCAGTGGTGCCGGCTACGCGTATTTCAATCGCTACTACTTTGCGCAACAGGATCGCGCTGGTGCCATCGTCGATGAGCGCTACAACGGCGGTGGCTCGGCTGCCGACTACATGATCGACATCATGTCGCGCAAACTGCACGGCTATTTCAACAACCCAGTCGGCGAGCGCAAACTCTTCACGACGCCGCAAGCCGGGATCTGGGGACCCAAAGTCATGCTCGTCAACGAGATGGCCGGATCGGGAGGCGACCTTCTCCCCTTCATGTTCAAGCAGTCCAAGGTCGGAACAGTGGTTGGGATGAAGACGTGGGGAGGATTGGTCGGTATCTGGGATGCGCCGCCACTCATCGACGGCGGATTCATCACGACGCCGCGCGGTGGCTTCATCAACCTCAAAGGTGAGTGGGACGTGGAGAACGTCGGTGTCGCCCCCGACATCGAGGTGGAGGAGACGCCGAAGGATTTTGCTGCTGGTCGCGACGCGCAGCTTGAGAGGGCGGTGGCGGAAGCGATGAAGCGCCTTCCGGACGCCCCCGTCGTTCTCAAGACGGAACCGGCGCCGCCGGTGCGCGCCCGTCGGGGCGCCGCCGCCAGCGGCGCATCTACCAAAGAGCCGTAATCGTCGTTAGGCGAGAACCTTTCCTGTTCCGCACGCAAGGCTCGGCCAGGCGCAAAGCCTAGCCGAGCCTTGCAGCGATTGGCGTGCGATATGACTGGAGTCATATGGCCGTCGCAATCGATTGCTGAAGTGTCTCCGTGCGGTAGGAAGGAGGTCGATGACAGGAGAAGTGGCCGGACACTCTGGCGCAACGACGGTCCGCGGCGCGATGGTATGTCTCGCCCACTTGTCCGGCTCCACGAGAAAGCTCCTCATCTCGTGCGGGCTCTCGCGATTCGACCTGCGCCGCCAGCCGAAACACATGAAGCCTCCCAGCCTAACGATCGGCGTCGAAGAAGAATACCAGATCATCGACCCGAAGACTCGCGCGCTGCAGTCGTACATCACGCAGATCCTCGAATCGGATCACCTCGTCCTCGGACAGGTGAAGCCCGAACTCCATCAATCGATCGTCGAGGTCGGAACCACGGTCTGCAAGACCCCGCAGGAAGTGCGCGCGCAGCTCGTACAACTGCGTAGCGGCGTCATGGAGCTCGCTGGGCGGCGCGGACTCAAAATCGCCGCGGCTGGAACGCATCCGTTTTCACACTGGGCCGAACAGGAAATCACGCAGCTCGATCGCTATATCGGCACCAAAGAAGCGATGCAGCAGCTCGCACAGCAGCTGCTCATTTTCGGCACGCACGTGCACATCGGCATCGAGGACCACGATTTCCTCATCGATGCCTGCAACGTCTCGCGCTATTTCCTCCCGCACCTGCTGGCGCTTTCCACCAGCTCACCATTCTGGATCGGGCGAAAGACGGGACTCAAGTCATATCGTAGCGCGGTGTTCCGGGCCTTCCCTCGCACTGGCATCCCGCGCTTCATCCCGTCGTGGGCGGACTACGAGGGCTACCTCGAAACGCTGGTGGAGACGAACTGCATACCCAACGGTTCGAAGATTTGGTGGGACGTTCGTCCGCATCACACGTTCCCGACGCTCGAATTCCGAATTTGCGACGTCTGCACGCGCGTCGACGAAGCAGTCTGCATCGCCGCCATTCTTCAGGCGCTCGTTCACAAGCTCTGGAAAATGCGCCGCGACAATACCACTTGGCGCATTTATTCGTCGGAACTCATCGACGAAAACAAATGGAGGGCGGTGCGCTACGGGCTTGAAGGAAAACTCATCGACTTCGGGAAGAACGTCGAACTCCCCGCTGCCGATCTCATTCGCGAGCTCATTCACTGGTTCCTCGACGACGTCCTCGACGAACTTGGCAGTCGTCGGGAAGTTGAGTACGCCTTCAAGATCCTCGAAGGAGGCTCGAGCGCAGACCGTCAGATCGCCACGTACGACCGCACCGGGGGGAATCTGCAAGCGGTCGTCGACCAGCTCATCGCAGAAACGGAAGAGGGAGTCTTGGCAACGGTGGAGGCCAATTAGGCAGGTAAACTCTCTCTTTCGCTCCAGCTCGTTACCGCGCATACTGCGCCCGGCAAACTTCCCCTTCTCTGCGGAACGTATTCTGCACCCGCGCGTCCATTAGAGTAGGGCAAATGCATTCCAGTACGAGCCGGAGCTGAGCATGGCACAACGTCCGATCATTGGCGTCACGACCCAGACGCTGCATGCTATCGATGGTATTCCCGCAGGGCTTCCACAGTCTGTGGTGATGAACCAGCGCTATTACGTTGCCGTCACCCTGATCGGTGGCGCCCCGATTCTCATTCCACTGCTCGACGACGAGCCCGAAGCGCTGCGCGCTGCGTACGACGTTTGTGATGGCATCCTCATTCCCGGGGGCGTCGACATCGACCCCGACTATTTCGGCGAGGAACCGCACGCCAAGCTTGGGCGCATCGACCCATCGCGCGATCGCACCGAGATGCAGCTCGCGAAGTGGTCGGTCGAAGACCGCAAACCACTGCTCGGTCTCTGCCGTGGGCTCCAGGTGTTGAATGTTGCACTTGGCGGATCACTTTGGCAGGACCTCGAAGAGCAGTATCCCGACGCGATCAAGCACGACTACTTCCCGACGTACGGTTTCGAGCGCGACCACTTGGCGCATGAAGTCACGCTGGCCAAGGGGAGCCGACTTCGCCATCTGATGGAACTGGAAAAGATTCGCGTGAATTCCATGCACCATCAGGGAATCAAGACGTTGGCACCGTCGCTCATCGCGTCCGCTGTTGCGCCCGACGGCCTCGTCGAGGCAGCGGAGCTTCCCGGCGATCATTTCTGTGTCGGCGTGCAGTGGCATCCGGAAGTTTTCGAGCTCACCGACCCGCACACGCGTCACGTCTTCCGCGAGTTTGTCGGCGCCTCCGAGCGCTATGGCGGAAAGGCCTGAGCAACGCACGATCGTGGTTCCTGAGTGCCGGCCCAGCGCCGGCACTTTTTGTTTCCGGTGCTGCGAAACGTTAGGTGCTCGCTGCGCGCATGAGGACGAAGTCTGGAAACGGCGTTTTGCACGCCATTGGCTGACCGAACGGCGTTTCGCACGCCGCGTCGGCGGTTCCCTCGCATCGTCGCGGTAAAACGCCGCTAGGCGCATTCCGGTTTCGGTTGCATGGATAGCCCATGGGCCTCGCCATCAATCACGAGACATTCAGCGACGCGGAGTACGCACGTTTCGACGCACGACTGCGCGCGGATCTCGACGCACTCGCCATCGTGCTCGAGCGACCGGGTTTCGGCGTGGGCGAAACCACATTGGGCGCGGAGCTGGAGCTCTGCATCGTTGACGAGGCGTCGCACGCACTGGGCGTCAATCGCGACATCCTGCGCGATCACGTTGACGAGCGCCTAACGATGGAGCTCGATCGCTTCAACCTCGAATACAACCTCACGCCGGTGTCCGCACGCGGCGCACCATTCTCCGCGATGCAGTCGGAACTTGCGCGAGCGCTGCGGTCACTGGCCGAAACCGCGCGGCCACTGGGTGGTCGCATCGCCGCCATCGGCATTCTTCCGACGATCACTCCCGCTGACGTTGAAGCCACAGCGCTCACCGACTTCCCGCGCTATCGGGCGCTCAACAACGGCCTGCGTCGCTTGAAGAAATCGGCGTTCAATATTCGGATCGATGGCGAGGATCCACTCGTTATGCGTGGGGACGATATCACGCTCGAGGGCGCCAACACATCGTTCCAGGTGCACCTGCGCGTCGATCCGGCGCGATACGTGGACACGTACAACGCGGCGCAACTCATGACGCCCATTGCGCTCGCACTCGCGGGGAATTCACCAATTTTCTGCGGTCATCGGCTCTGGGAGGAAACGCGCGTCGCCCTGTTCAAGCAGTCGCTCGATGTGCGCGACCTGGTCGAGACAAACTGGCGAGAGCCAGCTCGCGTTTCGTTCGGCCACGGGTGGGCTCGACGCAGTGCCTTCGAACTCTTCGCCGAATCGGCAGCGCTGTTCCCCTGCATACTCCCCATCTGCGGCGATGAGGATCCGATCGCCAAAGCGCGCGCCGGTGAGATGCCGCAGTTGGATGAATTGCGGCTGCAACAAGGAACGGTGTGGCGTTGGAATCGCGCCATCTACGATCCGGATGACGGGGGTCACCTCCGCATCGAGATGCGAGCCTTTCCTGCCGGGCCGACGTCGATCGACATGGTGGCCAACGCCGCGTTCCTGATCGGCCTAACGATTGGCATTCGTGATCGCATCGAGAGCTTTCTTCCCCGTCTCCCGTTCACCTACGCCGAGTGGAACTTCTATCGCGCGGCGCAGCTCGGCCTGGACGCGAAGCTGCTGTGGCCGAGTGAGACGGCGCCCTCCCCGACTCTTATTCCCGTGCGCGCGCTCATCGAACATTTCATTCCCGACGCCGAGTACGGGCTCGCCATGCTGGGTGTGGAGATGGCGGAGGTGCAGCGCATGATGGATGTCATTCGCGGCCGCCTAACGACTGGGATGACCGGGGCACAGTGGCAGCGACGTGCCTTCTCGCGAGGCATGCAACATCTCGATCGCGAAAGCGCCCTCGCGCGCATGATGAGCGGCTACATCGACCGCTCGGCGTCTGGATGCCCGGTGCACGAGTGGGACGTTCCCTGAGCGGCGCCTAACCATACGAACGCAGACACGCGCCCGCCGATCAGGTGGGCGCGTGTCGTTTGCCGTACGGCGTCGAGCCTAACGACGCGTATCTTCTTCGGCGTCGGCGCCGGGCTCGAGCTGTTGATGCGCTTCGACGAACCAGAGCCACTGGTCCACGCCGCGCAGCACTTCGGTGAGAATATCGACCGTCGCTGGGTCGCCGAGTTCGTCGAGCTCGTCGGTTCCGATGCGCACATTACGCCCGAACGCCGCGAGCGCGTCGGAAAGGGCTGCCACGTGCTCTTCACCCGAGCGCAAGCGCAGCGGATAGTCGATCAAGGTTGAGCGTTCCGCCGCCACCCGCACGGTCCCTTCGGCAACGCCGCCAAGCTGGACGATGCGTTCGGCGATGAGGTCGACATACTCTCCCGAGGCTTCGTAGACTTTGTCGAAGAGCTTGTGAAGCGCGATGAAGTGCGGACCCTTCACATTCCAGTGCGCCTGCTTGCACTGGCTTTGCAGATCGAGGGCGTCGGCGAGCCGCGAGTTGAGAAGCGCGATCGCTTCGGTGCGCGCTTCTTCAGGCAGATCGTTCTTGGTTCGAACGACTGTTTCGGCAAGTGGCGTTTTTGAGTCGCGCGAGCGTGGTGCCATGATGAACTCCTGTTCCGCGTTAGGTATCTTGCGTCTTTCGTGGCACGAATGGGGCCACGTGCACACCACTGAATGAGCCTGAGCGAGCGTACCTATAATGACGGATAGTCCAGCAATCGTCGTCAGGGACAATCGTACGAAAAATCGTTACGAGGCCGATGTCGGTGACGAGTTCGCTGTCGTGGTCTACGCCTTGGATGGGGACAGGATCACCTTTCTGCATACGGAGGTCCCCGAGGATGCGGAGGGGAAGGGCGTTGCGAGCGCGTTGGTGCGTTTTGCCTTGGATGATGCGCGGTCGCGTTCTTTGGTCGTGATTCCGCGCTGTCCGTATGTCACGCGCTGGATCAAGCGTCATCACGAGTATCGCGATCTTGTGCATCCCGACTGGCGTGTTTTTCTGGATCGATAGGGATCGCGGCACACCTGGCGTTGGTGTCGCGCCTACTATCCGTCATGGCGCGCGATAGCGAGCTTTTCCATTCCCTCGCGAAAGGCTGATGCCCCGCTACATCTCGTTTCTCCGCGCCGTCAATGTCGGTGGTCGAACACTCAAGATGGAGTACCTGCGCGAACTGCTCTCGGCGCTCAAGTTCAAGAACGTCGAGACGTTCATCGCCAGCGGCAATGCGATCTTCGAAGCGCCGGAACAGGACGTCGCCACGCTTGAAGGGCGCATCGAGCGCTGGCTAGCGGCCGCGCTACACTACGAGGTCGAGATCTTCATTCGCACGCCGCCGGAGTTGGCGCGCGCACTCGCCGACAATCCATTCGACGATCCGGGCGTGTCCTTGCACATTGGCTTTCTCAAGCAAGCGCCGTCAGCGGAGAGCGAGCAGCGGTTGTTGCAGCTGTCGACACCCACCGATCGCTTTCATGTCGAGGGGCGTGAGTTCTGGTGGCGTACGGAAACGCGCTTCAGCGATTCGAAGGTGCCTGGCGCTGCCCTCGTGCGCGCGTTGGGGATGAGTACGACCATGCGCAACGTCACGACGATACGAAAGCTCGTCACGAAATATGCGGGGCGTTCATGAGTTGTGACGATCTGTTGGGGGGAACAGAGCGCGGCGCCCCTTTGCATGACGCGCAATCGACGACTTCCCGTCGCGATTTTCTTGCCGCGTTAGGCGTTACCACGATGGGACAGGCGCTGCTCGGCAACGGTCGTGTCGCGCTCGCTCCGGAATGGACGGCGAACGGGCGTTATGGCGCGATGCCTAACGACGATTCCTTTCTCTTCGAGAAAGGGCTCATCTACCTCAACACGGCAGCACTCGGCCCCGCCCCGCGCGAGGTCCTCGACCGCGCCATGCGCGCGTGGAAGACCCTCGAAGCCAATCCGTCGGAACAGGGGTATGGGGCGCTGGAACATGCACTCGATGATGTGCGAGCAACCGCCGCACGGTTTCTCGGCTGCGAAACGGACGAGCTCATTCTGACGACGAGCACCACCAGCGGCATGAATACGGTGGTGCAGGGGATGCGCTTTGCAGCTGGCGACCAAATCCTCACCACCGACCAGGAACACCCCGGTGGGCTGAGCGGTTGGAACTATGTCGTGCGACGCGAAGGAGTCGTGCTGCAGCCGGTCGCGATTCCGTCGGGTGAATTCGACGCCGCCAGGATCGTCGAACGATTTGCTGCGGCATGGACGCCCCGAACTCGCGCCATCTCGGTGAGCCATGTGCTCACGACGACCGGGCTACGCATGCCGATCGCCGAACTGTCGGCGCTCGCCAGACGCAACGGCGGCTTGTGCATCGTCGATGGAGCGCAAGCGGTGGGCGGCATCGCGGTAAATGTCAAAGCACTGCGCTGCCACGCATACGCCACGAGCGGACACAAATGGTTGATGGGTCCCAAGGGGACGGGGCTCCTCTATCTCGCCGACGAGACCAAGGGAGTGATCGATCCTATTTGGTTGGAGGCCGGGCACGCCGCGTACTCCGCCTCGTCGGGGATCGCCAGTCTTCCGTCGATTATTGGGTTAGGCGCTGCGCTGGAGCTTGCGGCGCGCACTGGCGCCGGTGAAGTCGAGCGACGCGCCATCACATTGCGCGATGCACTGTACAGCTCGTTAGGCGATGTCCCACGCATTCACCTGCTGAGCCCTCCGCCAGGCGCCGCCGGCGCTCCCTTTGTCTCATTCGAACTTCCGCGTGAAATCGACGCGAGTGCCCTGCGCGAACGACTGCGCACCAATCACCACATCATCGTGAAGGTCGTGCCGAAGAATTTCTTCAACGGACTGCGCATTTCGACGCACGTCTTCAACAACCAACGCGATATCGCCGCCGTTGTTGCCGCGCTTCGGCAAGAGATCACCGCGAGCTGAACGCGCTGCGTTTTCGGTTCGTCCCCCCTCGCTGGCCGGGAGTCGCAGGAGTCAGTAGACTCGTCGCATCGCGACACAATCGCTCGAGGCTGCTGATGCCAGACATTCTTCACGACTTTCCAATCAATGCACCTCGCGAGGCCGTATTCGAAGCGGTGAGCACTCCCGCTGGTCTCGACAGATGGTGGACGCTTCGATCATCCGGCGTTCCATCTGTAGGGGAGTTCTTTGAACTCGACTTTGGTCCAGACTATCTCTGGCGCGCCCAAGTGACCGAGTGCCGCCCCTCGGAGAGCTTCGAGCTCAAGGTGACATCAGCCATGGACGATTGGATCAACAGCACTGTCCGATTCGATCTCAGCGAGACGGTGGGGGGTGGTACGCAACTACGCTTTGCACACCGCGGCTGGCCTGACGAGAGCGAGCACTTTCGCATTTCCTCATTCTGCTGGGCGATGTACCTGCGCATCATGCGGCGCAACATCGAACACGGCGAAGCCGTCCCGTATTCGCAACGCCTCGAGGTCTGAGCGCACGGAGTCGCCTTATCGAACACGAAGTGAGTCGGAACTCTCTGCCAACGCGCTTGCTTGATGGAAGGCGCGGGCGAGGTTTCTTTCGTCGTACTCACTTCTCTCGAGAACGTCATGGACGAACGCGTGGTGGTAATCACCGGGGCGAGCAGCGGAATCGGCGCCGCGTTGGCGGAACAGTTGGCGGCACGTGGTGATGCGGTGGTGCTTGTCGCGCGTCGTCGTGAGGTGCTGCAAGAGGTCGCGAAGCGCTGTGGTCCGAAGTCGCTTGTGGTCGTCGGTGACGTCACAGGACGCGATGACGTTAGGCGCGTCATGCGCGACACGCTTTCTCGCTTTGGTCACATTGACGTATGGGTCAACAACGCGGGACAGGGCATCACGAGACTTCCGAGCGAGCTGACCGACGATGACGTGGACGAGATGATCAGCGTCAACGTGAAGTCGGCGATGTACGGCATGCAGGAAGTGCTGCCGCATTTCAAGGCGCGTGGCACCGGACACGTGATCAACATCTCGTCGATGCTCGGACGTGTTCCGATGGCCGTCTTTCGTTCGGCATACACGGGGTCGAAACATTTCTTGAATGCCCTCACGACCAATTTCCGCATGGAAGTTCAGGAGCAGTATCCGGGCATTCAGTTCTCGATCGTATCACCAGGTGTTGTGCAGACGGACTTCGGGCTCAACGCGCGCAATGGTGGCCCGGATTCTCGGAATCTTCCTGGCGCACAGAGTGTCGAGGACGTGGTCGCGGTGATCGTGCGGGTCATAGATTCAAGGCAACCGGATGTGTATACGATGGCCGGTGCGAAGGATCGTGTATTGGGCTTTCTTGCAGCGACGACGCAGGATCCGGCCTAACGAGGCTGTTAGGCGGTTGCGCCTTCACTACCACGATAGACCTCTAGGTCCCGCAGGAGGGAGATGCGCAGGATTCGACGATATTGCTGTGTAGACATTCTGACAGCAACGTTGTATTGCCCTTATGGTGGTGCTAGCTAACATCCCTCTGGACTTGTCCAGCAGCGAAGCGGAACGCCTCGCGCAGTCCATTCGGCGCTTGGCACTGGCCTAGTGACGAATAGCGTCTAACAATTCGTTGCAGCTGGAATGCATTGTGGGAAAGGCGCTTTCAGGGCGAATCTCGTAGAGGCGCAACGATAGACTCTCCGAAGCCCAACACGTACCCGACTGAGTCCCGTACGGCGAACTCCCGCATGTGATATTCGGCGCGGTTGGTCGGCGGGTAAATCACCGTTGCCTTGCGGTCTCGCAATTCGGCAAAGAGCGCATCAACCGCCTCAATCCAGAAGAACACGTCCCACGTCCCGCCCTGTCTCGTGTTGACGCTGATGAGCTGCGGGTCGGCGACTCTGCGAAGCATTAGGTCGAGCCCATCCCTCGAGACAATCGCAAATTCTCCTGGTGTCCCTGCGAGATACGTGGTGGCGAATCCGAAGCGCTCCCCGTATTCCCGCGCGGCTGCATCGACATCGGCGACGGGGAAGTACGGCGCGCAGCGAAGAAGGCGAGGAATTGATGTCATAAGGGAAGGAAGACTTGGGTGAACGCGTGCGTACTAGTCGGGCCGAGGCGTCCTTCGCAGCTGTTGTGCTCAGTGACATGGTCTTGCTCTTTATGAGCGTACAGCACGATTTCCCGCCGGACATTGGCTATCGGCGAGTGACGAAGGACTCGATCGTCGCGCAGTACCACACCCACCCCCCGTCCACCGCTTACTCCGTCCGCAACGTCCGGTTCGGGTCGACGCGTGCGGCGCGAAATGCGGGAAGCGAACACGCCACGATCGCAACGCCGAGTAGCGTCGCCGTCACGCCGACAAATACCGCCGGATCACGCGGCGACACGTTGAAGAGCAGTGGCGCCACACACCGCCCGGCGAAAAGCGCTACCGCACTGCCTAACAACAAGCCAAATGCAGCGAATCGCACGCCCTCTCCCACCACCAGTCGCACGACGTCGCGTGATCCGCCGAAGCGGCTTTGCCAGTAGCCATAACCCAAGACGACCACCGGCGCGCCGGTAGGTAGCGAGTCTTCCTAACTGGAGAAAACGCGACCCAACACCGGCGGTGCGTCAAAGAGCGAGAAGTACGACGCACTCACCGCAGCAATCGGCATCTCACGCGCTTCCTCACCAGAGCCCACCGCCACTTCACGGAACGATGTCGCAACAACCGCGTCAAAGTGATGCGTGTCGCGCCTAACGTCGAAATAGCGGGCGAGGGCAAAGCGGGAGTCGGGACGCGCGTCGCGCTCACCATCGACGTACATGTACACGCGATGCACGCGATCGGCACTGTGCATGTACGCCGGCGACCGAAACAGCATTCGATCGACAACCGAAAACATCGCCGCGTTCGCACCTACGCCCAACGCCAGCGTCGCGACCACGGCCACGGTGAACAGGGGACGCGCCGCCAACGAACGAATCGCCAGACGCACGTCGCTCACAATTCGCTCGAATGCACCGATGCCGCGCGTTTGACGGCTCTCTTCTTTCATGCGCTCGACGCCGCCGAACGCGATGTGTGCGCGTCGACGCGCCTCGTCAGGCGGCATACCACCTGCGATGTACTTCTCGGCCTCGCGCTCGAGATGAAAGCGCATCTCAGCGTCGAGCTCCTGGTCCATCGCGTTACGCTGGAAGAGCGCGCGCATACGAAAGCGCATGTCGCTCATCGCTTCATCGACCCAGTTTCGCATCGCGTCACATCTCCGTCGTTACCCCATGTCCAGCACGAGTGCGACCGCAGCGGTCAACTTGCGCCACCCGTCCGTTTCGTCGGCGAGCTGACGTCGACCGGCGCGCGTGAGCTCGTAGTACTTCGCGCGACGATTGTTCTCTGACGCTCCCCACTCAGCGCTAATCCATCCGCGGCGCTCCAGGCGATGGAGCGCTGGATAAAGTGATCCTTGCGGGATCTGCAGCGAAGCACGCGAGACGTCGTGAATACGCTCGGAAATCGCCCACCCGTGCATCGGGCCGAGTGAGATGGCTTTGAGGATGAGCAGGTCGAGCGTTCCTTGCGGGAGATCGAGTTTTGGGTCGGACACGTGTTCCCCTTTGGCTTCTACAGGAACAACGCTGCATCATTTCCTTGTAGAAGCGCAAGGGGAGTGGGACGGCGCGATCAACTCGACGCTGACATCCGCTGGACGGCGATGCATCATTGGGCATGTCAACACGTCGCGGGACTGTAAGCGCAGGGCTGCTCTTATATCGCCGGGTGTCGTCGTCTGATCGGATCGAACTCTTTCTTGCGCATCCAGGGGGGCCGTTCTGGAAGGGGCGTGACGATGGAGCGTGGACACTTCCGAAAGGGGAGGTGGGAGAGGGGGAGGCGTTATTGGATGCGGCGCGTCGCGAATTCGAAGAGGAGACGGGGATCGTCGCGGTCCCCCCTTTTCGATCGTTGGGAAGCGTCAGGCAGAAGTCGGGAAAGACTGTGCACGCCTGGGCGTGGGAAGGCGACGCCGACGCAACGCGCATCACGAGTAACGAGATGCGGACCGAGTGGCCGCGTGGATCGGGGCGTTGGCTGACCTTCCCCGAAGTCGACCGGTGTGCGTGGTTCGCACCGCCACAGGCGCGCATCAAGATGAACGGTGCGCAGGCGGCCTTTGTCGAACGGCTCGAGACGCTACTCCGCGGTGACCCACCGGAATGATCTCCTGCCGGGTGGGTGGTGCCTAACGATCTTCGCATGCTGGCGCGCACCGAGCCGAACGAACCCGGCACGGTGACGTACGCCGTCTGGCGAACGCGCTGACGATGTCGCAAGACGCCGACGCCATCGTGGTTGGGGCGGGACTCGCCGGCCTCGTCGCGGCGTGCGAGCTCGCCGACGCGGGACGACGCGTGATCGTCCTCGACCAGGAAGGAGAGCAGAACCTCGGCGGCCAGGCGTTTTGGTCGTTAGGCGGCCTCTTTCTGGTGAACTCGCCCGAACAACGGCGGATGCGCATTCGCGATTCGGCGGCGCTCGCACTCTCGGACTGGTTAGGCACTGCCGCGTTCGACCGCCCCGAGGATGAATGGCCGCGCCGCTGGGCTGAGGCGTATGTCGATTTTGCGGCTGGCGAGAAACGCGCCTGGTTGCACGAGCGCGGGATTCGCTTCTTCCCGGTCGTCGGATGGGCGGAGCGCGGCGGACACCTGGCCACCGGCCACGGGAATTCGGTCCCGCGATTTCACGTGACGTGGGGAACAGGGCCAGGTATCCTCGCTCCATTCGTCGCGCGCAGCCGCGCCGCCGAATCGCGCGGCCAGCTGCAATTTCGGTTTCGTCACCGGGTGGACGCGTTAGAGTCGTCGAACGGAGCGGTTACCGGCGTGCGCGGGAGCGTGCTCGCGCCGACTGATGTGGCGCGCGGCGAGGGGAGCTCGCGTGATGTGGTAGGCGATTTCGCGCTCAATGCATCGTGCGTCATCGTGACGTCGGGTGGTATTGGTGGGAATCACGACCTGGTCCGCGCCAACTGGCCCGCGCGACTGGGGCGGGCCCCACGGCGACTTCTCTCAGGTGTGCCAGCGCATGTGGATGGTCGCATGATTGGGATTTCCGAACAGTGCGGCGCGCGCGTCATCAATCGCGATCGCATGTGGCATTACACCGAAGGAATCGAGAACTGGAATCCGATCTGGGCACGACACGGCATTCGCATTCTCCCGGGACCGTCGTCGCTCTGGCTCGACGCACTCGGCAAGCGTCTCCCGGCTCCCTGCTTTCCCGGGTTTGACACCCTCGGAACGCTCGCGCACATCATGCAGACCGGGTACGAACACACCTGGTTCATCCTGACCAAGCGCATCATCGAAAAGGAGTTTGCGCTTTCCGGATCTGAGCAGAATCCTGACCTAACTGGCAAAAGCGTTCGACAAGTCCTGCAGCGTGGCGGGGGAAAGGTGCCTGGGCCAGTGCAGGCGTTCATGGACAAGGGAGCGGATTTCGTTGTCGAGTCGTCGCTCGAGGCGCTCGTGCGGGGGATGAACCGAATCGCCGGTGAGCCGCTCGTTGATCTCGCCACTGTCCAACGCGAGGTTCGCGCGCGCGACGCGCAACTTGAGAATCCGTATGGAAAGGATCTGCAGGTCATCGCACTCCGCGGGGCGCGCAAATATCTCGGTGACCGCCTCATTCGCGTCGCGAAGCCCCACCGATTGCTCGATCCCGCGGCCGGCCCACTCATTGCCGTTAGGCTGAACATCCTCACGCGGAAGACGTTAGGCGGAATCCTGACCGATCTGGAAGGGCGCGCACTGGGCGGCGATGGCGTTCCCATACCGGGTCTTTATGCAGCGGGAGAAGTCGCCGGCTTTGGCGGTGGTGGCGTGCACGGTTACCGCGCACTCGAAGGCACATTCCTGGGCGGCTGCATTTTCTCCGGGCGCGCCGCGGGGCGGGGTGTAGCGGCAGCCGCGCGGTAATTCCATTCGTGATAAGGCCTTACGCGCGCGCCATCGACCGTTCCCCAATCTGATAGTAAACGGGTGACGTAGAGATGACAGGACGGTCGCAGAACTCGCGATCGCCGACGCATTTCCTTTCGTTTGGCGGCGCGCCTCCACGCTTGATGCACAACGCATGTCGTTCCACGCCGGGCTCATCTCAATCGTTTGCAGCCGCGCGCTTGTAGCGCGTGGGACGGACACGTCGGTGGTACGCGTTATCCCACTCGACGGAGGGAGCCGAACCGCGACAGGTGCGCGAACCGCGTGCGGCCTAACGATGAGTCCATGACGCACGCCGAGTTGCAGGAGGTGGCCGCCGCGTTCGCGTTAGGCGCCCTGGAGGAACGTGAGCAGCACGATGTCGAGTCACACATCGCCATCTGCCAGCGTTGTCGCGCGGAGGTCGATGCGCAGCGTGAAGTGGTCGCGCATCTGGCGTTTGCTGCACCGGCGGTCGAGCCGAAGCGTATGGCGTCACTTCGTTCGCGCATTCTTGACGATGCGGCTCGAGTCCGCCCTTCGAGCGTCACGCGTTCAACACCCGTTACCGCAATACTCGCGGTGTGCAGTTGGAATCGCGCGGCGACTTGGCTCGCCGCCGCTTCGCTGTTCATTGCCGTCGTGGCTGGTGCAGGCTGGCTGAAGTCGCAACGCGACGAACAGCAGCTGGCGGCAGCGCTCGCCCGCACCGAGCAGAGCTTGGCGCAACGCGACTCGGTTCTCTCCAACTTCTTCGGGCCGATGGTTCATGTGGTTTCGCTGAGCGAACGCGAGAACGACAAACCACAGGCGCGCGTCTTCTGGAACCACACGAAGAAGACGTTCATCATCACTGCCTTCAATGTGCCGCCCGCACCGCGCGGGAAGACGTACCAACTCTGGGCAATTCGAAAGGGACAAGCTCCGCTTTCGATGGGCACGTTCGACACCGATGCGTCGGGACGCGCCTTGGCGATTGTCCCTGTTGGCAACATCGCCGATGCCGGCTACATCGATAATTGCGCGATGACACTCGAGCCTGCAGGCGGTTCGCAGCAGCCGACGGAATCGCCGCGCTTGATTGGCGCGTGGCGCCACGTGGATTGACACGTTGCGACACGTCATGGCGGAGCTCGTATAGACAAACTGTAGAAAGAAGGCTCGTTAGGGTGGCGCACTCCGTGCAGTGTTGTGTTCGTATCACTCACACGCGAACGGCTCCCTCATGCTTCCCCGCCGCCCTCTTCTCGCAATCGCTGCACAGCGCGCGCACCTGACGATGGGTGCACTACTGCTCGCCGCAGTTGCAACCGACGCGAGTACAGCGCAGGCGCAATACTTCGGTCGCAACAAGGTCAACTACGAACACTTCGATTTCCGTGTGCTGCCGAGTGCGCACTTCGACAATCATTTCTATCCCGCCGAGTCCCTCGCGACTGCTGACGTTGCACGGTTGGCGGAGCGATGGTATGCGCGGCATTCGGCGCTGTTTGGTTTCAACTTCAAGAGAAACCCGCTGATCTTCTACGCCGACCTTCCCGACTTTCAGCAATCGAATGTCGTGGAAGGTTTCATCGGCGAAGGGACGGGGGGTGTGACGGAAGGCGCGCATGAACGCGTCATCATGCCCTTCACTGGTGCGTATGCGGAGACCGATCACGTCCTCGGCCACGAACTCGTGCACGTCTTTCAGTATCGCATAGCGCAGCAGAGCAAAGCGGGGCTTTCAGGAATTGGCCGCATTCCGCTCTGGCTGATTGAAGGGATGGCGGAATACCTGAGCCTCGGGCGGAACGATCCGAATACGGCGATGTGGTTGCGCGATGCGCTGCGCCGCAAGGACCTGCCGACGCTCAATCAGCTGACAAATGATCCACGCTACTTCCCATATCGATATGGACAGGCGTTGTGGGCATATATCGGTGGGCGATATGGCGACGATGCTGTCAATCGTTTGTTGCGAGCGGCGATCGACCAAGGGTGGGAGCGAGGCCTAACGACGGCGCTGCACACGAACTCCGATTCCTTGACGCGGCAATGGCATGCGGCGATTCGTGATGAGTTAACGCCGGTCTTGAATGGACGTACTCCGCCTGGAGAAGCAGGGCGACAAGTGGTTGGAGTAAAGGACAATGGTGACCAGAACGTGTCGCCGGCGGTGAGTCCCGATGGTCGCTATGTGGCGTACTTCTCTTCGCAGAGCTTGTTCGGCATCGACATCTATATCGCGGACGTTGCGACGGGGCGCGTGATTCGCCAGGTCACCTCGGTGACAAGCGACCGTCACTTCGACGCCCTCTCGTTCATCAACTCGGCGGGGAGCTGGTCGCCCGATGGAAAGAAGCTTGCGTTCATCGTATTTGCCGATGGCGATAACGAGATCGACATCGTGGACGTGAACGGTGGTGGAGTGGAAAAGCGAATTCGCGTCAAGGGTGTGGGCTCGGTGAGCGATCCAGCGTGGAGTCCCGACGGTTCGAAGATCGCATTCTCTGGAATGAAAGGGGGGATCAGCGATCTGTACGTGTTCGATGTGACAAACAATCGCGTGCAGCAGCTGACGAACGATCGCGAGGCGCAACTGCAGCCCGCGTGGAGTCCCGATGGCCGAACGCTGGCGTTCACGACCGATGCTGGCGATCAAACAAACTTCGAGCGGATGTCGTTTGGGCCGATGCGCCTTGCGACACTTGACGTCGCTGGGGGGAGCGTTCGCCTGCTTCCGCGTCTGGCGTCGGGAAAGGCGATCAATCCACAGTTCTCGCCCGACGGTCGATCGCTGTACTTCGTCTCGGATGTCGACGGGGTTAGTGATCTGTATCGGATGAGCCTTGCTGGTGGTCGCGTCGATCGCCTGACGAAGTTGGCGACCGGTGTCAGCGGCATCACCTCGCTCTCGCCTGCGATCTCGGTTGCGCGGTCGACCGGTGATATCCTCTTCTCCGTCTTCGACAAGGGCGGTTATGGGATCCGGGCGATGAAAGAGAGCGACCCACCGGCGAGTGCATCGGTCGCGGCGCAGCCAGGCGATTCGTTAGGCGGTGTAGGGGCAGCGGGAATTCTTCCGCCGGTGACGGCGATCACCACCAGCCAGGTGCAGCGCCAGCTTGCCGATGCAACGACTGGGTTGCCGCCCGCCGTCCCGACGCGCACGCAGCCGATCAACGGCGGACTGGCCCTCGACTACATCGGTGGACCGTCGATCGGCGTTGCAACTGGCGGAGGCTACGGCACAGGGCTGGCTGGGGGCGTCGCGCTTGCGTTCTCCGATATGCTGGGCAACAAGTTGATCAACACGACTGTGCAGGCGCAGGGTTCACTGAAGGACGTCGGGGCCGAAGCCCTCTTTCTGGACCGATCGCATCGGTGGACCTGGGGGACGGAGGTCTATCACATTCCGCTGGTGGGTCTGGCGGCAGGATTTGACCAGGTTGAGGTAACGACCAACCAGGGGAATGTGGTCGCGGACGTCTACACCCAGCTCCTGCAGCGTGTGTTCTTCGACAACGCCCAGCTCATCACGCAGTATCCGCTCTCGCAGACGCGTCGATTTGAGATGAGCGCCGGCGTGCAACACATCTGGTTCAACACCGAGATCGACTCGGCCTACCTCATCGGCAATCAGATCGTTAGGCAGACAAATGGTACAGTGCCAAGCCAACCCGGACTCACGTTCGGGACGGCGTCGCTGGCGTACGTTGGAGACTATTCGTTCTCAGGATTCACGTCGCCGGTTGCGGGAGGACGGTATCGGTTTGAGGCATCGCCGTATGTCGGGAACTTGAGCTACACGACACTGCTGGCTGACTATCGCCGCTACTTCTTCATGCGCCCGTTTACGTTGGCGGTGCGCGGGTTGCATTTCGGGCGATACGGCGGAAACGCGGAGAGTTCGCGCCTGCAGCCGTTGTTTGTTGGGCAATCGTCGCTGATTCGCGGATATGATGCGGGGAGCTTCGATATTTCCGAGTGCACGAAGGTGCCGGGGTCGAGCGATACGTGCCCGGAGTTTTCGCGGCTCAATGGCTCGCGCATCGCCGTGGCGAACGCGGAGTTTCGCATTCCGTTGTTTGGGACCGAGCGATTCGGACTGTTGAACTTCCCGTTTCTCCCGACCGAGATCGCGCCATTTGTGGATGCGGGCGCGGCATGGTCGAGCGGCCAAGGTGAGAACTGGCGCTTCGACCGCCTAACGACGGATCGTGTTCCGGTGGTGAGCGCCGGCGTGACGGCGCGCTTCAACCTTTTTGGCTACGCCGTGGGTGAAGTGTACTGGGTCAAGCCGTTTCAGCGGGAGCAGAAGGGGGGGTACTTCGGCTTCCAGCTGATACCCGGGTGGTAGGCGCGTCGCGCGGTCGCTCCTCACGCGTGCGATGTGCGTGGCATAGTTTCGAGACTCGATCTTCACGAATCTCCAACGAGCTATGCGTCGCCACTATTCCACAGCGCTTCTCGCGGTCCTTCCGTTCGTGGTTGCTCCCCCGACGTTTACGGCGATTCAGCCGGAGACGTTTGCGGCGGGAGGGACGTTCACCAATGCGTGGGCCGACTATGATGGAGATGGGGCGGTAGACCTCTTCGTCGGCTTTAACGGGACGGGCAATCGCCTCTACAAGAACGATCACGGGAAATTCGTGGATGTCGCCGCGGACGTCGGAGTGGCGGACAAACGTGCGACGCGCGCCGCTGCCTGGGGTGACTTTGACAACGATGGCGACCCGGATTTGTTGGTCGGCTTTACGCCAGGCGACGGGGGGGTGCTTCGGCTCTATCGCAACGACAACGGGAAGTTCGTCGACATCACGCGCGAGAGTGGCATTGCGATCGATTCGGGGGCAGTGCGGCAGCCGTCGTGGATAGACGTGGATGGCGACGGCGACCTCGACCTCTTTGTCGCGTTTCGCGACAAGCCTAACGTCTTTTTTCGGAACGATGCCGGGCACTTCACCAACCAGGCGGCGGCGATGGGATTGGCCGATGGCCGAAAGAGTGTGGGCGCCGTCTGGCTCGACTTCGACGATGATGGCGATCTCGATCTGTTCCTGGCGAACATGGATGGTGAGGCCGACGCGTTGTATCGCAACGATGGCGGAAAGTTTGTCGATGTTGCAGCTGACGCCGGCGTGGCGTGGGGCGGGCGGACGCCAAACGACAAAAACACGGGGACGGTGCGCACATGCGCGGCGGACGTCGACGGCGACGGGATGCTCGACCTCTTCGCCGCCAACTACGGGACGAACGGCCTGTTCCTCAACAAAGGGAAGGGGAAGTTCATCGACGTCAGCGAATCGTGGGGGATCGCACGCGAATCGCACGACGACGCGTGTGCCTTTGCCGATTGGAACAACGATGGAAAGATCGATGTCTACGTGAATGGCACGGTGACGGGTGGGAAGTCATATCCCGACCGGTTATTCCGAAACGCCGGCGACAAGTTCGTCGAAGAGACTCCGCCAAACATCGCGGCGCTGGAGGCCGACCACGGCGTGCAGTGGATGGACTATGATCGCGACGGCGGAGTCGACCTCGCACTCACCGGTGTACAGCCGAGTGGGATGCATGCGCTGCTGCACAACGATCTCGGGGCTAACGACGCGCAGCGTTCGCTCTCGGTGCGAGTTGTCGACGGCAAAGGGCACGACACCCGTGCTGGCGCAGTGGTGCGGGTGTATGCGAAGGGCACGCGCAAGGTGCTCGCGACGCGCCTGATCGACACCGGGTCAGGCTACGACTCGCAGAATGACGCACCGGTGCACATCGGGTTGCCTTCCGCCGCCGCGGTTGATGTCGAGGTGGTCTTTCCGAAGGGGGGGAGGCGAGCGATGGCCGCGATGCGCAACCTCAAGCCCACGAAGTGGAGCGGGAAGGTGCTCACCGTTCGCATACCGTAACGAGGCGACGCATGCGGCTCACTCATAGCCGGATGATCGCGCAACTCCCTAACCATTCGGTGCTGCCATGACCCTCGTCTCCATTACCGTTGGCGATCTGCGTTTCACTGCGCAATTCGAGGAAAAGACGGCCCCGCATACGTGCGCCGCGTTCCGCGCGCGCCTTCCGTTTGAAAGCTCGCTGATTCAGGCGCGATGGAGCGGCGAGTCGGCGTGGTCTCCACTTGGCGACCTCAACCTCGGCGTTCCCATCGAGAATGCGACGTCGCACCCCTCACGCGGCGACATCCTGTTCTATCAGGCGGCGGCGAGCGAGAGCGAAATCCTGTTTCCATACGGAAGCACGTGCTTCGCCAGCAAGGTTGGGCAGCTCGCCGGCAATCACTTTCTCACGCTGATCTCAGGGCAGGAACAACTCACGGAGATGGGGCGCCGCGTGTTGTGGGAGGGGGCCCAACCGATTCGCATCGCGTTGCTTGAGGATGTGGAGAGCGAGGCCGCGACGGTGAAAGAAGGGGTGGCGATGCAAGATTGACACTCGTCGTCTTTCTGCTCGAGGTGGTGCGCGGCGCGAAACCCGCGGCAAACGGAAAGCGGCCTCGATGTGTCGAATGCGTGGGCGCCGCCTCTCCTGCAGCTTAATCAACACCTAACGAATCGATGCTCGACAGGTGGACGAGAGCGGCGCAGCATCTGTCACGTCCAGACATCGAGTTTGCGAGCATGTCCTTATTGCGCTCTCCCCGGTTTGTCATTCCAGCAGGCATTCTGCTATTAGGTATCCCCGGCGCCTGGCTCCTGGCGCGCGATACCAAAGGCGGGGGAGACTCGACGGTCTCGACAAAGGTCAAGAAGGGGGACTTCAAGGTTGTGGTGACGACCTCCGGCGAGCTCCTCGCGCGCAAGTTCGTGCAGGTGCAGGGGCCGCCGAACATGCAGCAGGCGGAAACATACCAAACGAAGATTTCATCCATCGTGCCGGAGGGAACGATCGTCAAAGAGGGTGACGTCGTCGCCGAGCTCGATCGATCCGGAATCGCCAACAAAGTCTCCGAGGTCACCTCGGCGCTGCAGAAGGCAGAGGCGCAGTACGAGCAGGCGATGCTCGACTCGACGTTGAATCTGTCCAAGGCGCGTGAGGAGATGCGCACGATGGAGCTTTCGCTGGAGGAGAAGCGACTGGCGAAGGAGCAGGCGCAGTACGAAGCGCCAACCATCAAGCGGCAGGCGGAGATCGATCTCGAGAAGGCGACGCGCGCCCTCGCCCAGGCCAAAGTTGACTACAAGACAAAAACAGAACAGGCGCAGGCGAAGATGCGTGAAGTTGGCGCAGATCGGGACCGCCAGCGCAACCGCCTCAACCTGATGCAGGCCGTGATGGAGGGGTTCACGATCAAGGCGCCCGCAACGGGGATGCTGATTTACATCAAGGAGTGGAACGGGAAGAAGAAAGCCGCGGGGTCGCAGGTCGGTGCGTGGGACCCCAACGTGGCGACGCTCCCCGATCTCTCGCAGATGGAGTCGATCACGTACGTCAACGAGATCGACGTGCGGAAGATTTCCGTTGGGCAGCCAGTCCACGTGTCACTCGATGCTGACCCTTCGAAGAAGCTGACGGGAACGGTTGTGAGCGTGGCAAACGTTGGAGAGCAGCGCCCCAATGCGGACGCGAAAGTTTTCGAGGTCAAGGTGACGATTGCGCAGCCCGACACGACGCTGCGCCCGGGAATGACGACGGCGAACGCCATTGAGACGGCGTCAATCAAGAACGCCTTGTTTGTCCCACTAGAGGCCGTGATCAACGACGCTGGAGTTCCCTACGTCTTCAAGCTCAATGGCGCCAGCATCGTTAGGCAGGAAGTCGAGACGGGGACGATGAACGACGACGAGGTCGTCATCGTGAACGGATTGACTGCGGACGACGCGGTGCTGTTGTCGCCGCCTGCCAAGCGCGACCAGCTGCGCACCGTTCGCCTTCCGGGAAGCGAGGAGCGCGACAAGGCACGGATGCGTGACTCCGCGCCGCCGGCGCGCCCGGTCCCGGTGCTTCCCGACACCTCGCGCGCACCCAAGTCGCAAAAACCGTTAGGCGCTCCATCCACACCTGTCGCGCCAGCGAAGAAGGGATAGCGCGATGGAGCTTACACGCGCGGCGCTGCGCGAGAATGGGCAGCGCCTGTGGGCGCATACGCTCTTCAGCATGCGGACCGCACTCGAGGCGGTGTCGCACAACAAGCTGCGTGCCTCGCTCACCTCGCTCGGCATTCTCTTCGGCGTTGCTTCCGTCATCGCCATGCTCGCCATTGGCAAGGGAGCAGAGCAGGAGATCCTGGAGCAGATGCGGCTCCTGGGCTCCAACAACGTCCTCATCACGCCGCTCACCGAACAAAAGGAAGAGAAGGCGAAAGACGAAGGCGTGAAACAGCCCAAGAAGTATTCGCCCGGGCTGACCTTTCACGACGCGGAATCGATTCGGCGAATCATCCCGGACGTCGATGCAACGAGCGCGGAAATAGACCTCAATACGTTGATCACGCGCGAAGGGCGGAGACGTACGGGGAAAGTGGTCGGTGTCGACACGTCGTACTTTCGCCTAACGAATACCCCGCTTTCGGAAGGAAACTGGTTCACATCACTCCAGGTGGAGCGTGGACGCCCGGTTGCGATTATCGGGCATGGCGTGCGCACGCGCTTCTTCACCACCGAGGCGCCCATCGGCCGCGCCATCAAGGTAGGTGACACATGGGTCACCGTAGTCGGGGTTCTGGCCGATCGGAAGGTGAGTGGCGCCAACGCGCAGCGGCTGGGGATTCGCGACGTGAACATGGATGTCTACATTCCGATTCACACGATGTTGTTGCGCTACCGCAATCGCGCACAGCTCACACAGCGCGACGTCGAGCAGGCGGCGCGCGAGTTCGATGAGAATCCTAACGAGAACAATCAAGAAGACACGGAAGCACGCGCGGAGCGGATCAACCGCAATCAGCTGGATCGCATCGTGGTGCGCGTGAAGGACGCCTCACGCGTCCCGGCAGTGGCGGAGATCGTGCAGCGCATGCTCGCGCGCCGCCACAACACCGTCGTCGATTTTGAAGTCACAGTCCCTGAGCTCCTGCTCAAACAGGAGCAGCGTACGAAAAACATCTTCAACATCGTGCTGGGTGCCATCGCCTCCATCTCGCTGATTGTCGGCGGGATCGGAATCATGAACATCATGCTGGCGTCGATCCTCGAGCGCATTCGCGAAATCGGCGTTAGGCGCGCGATGGGTGCGACGCAGAAGGATATTCTCGCGCAGTTTCTCAGTGAGGCGGTCCTGATCAGTGTGGCGGGCGGCATCGCGGGCATCATTACCGGCGGCGCGATCTCGTACGGCATTGAACGACTCGCCGGAATCAACACCATCGTCTCAACGTTGTCGGTCGTGGTCGCCTTCGGTGTCTCACTGACGGTCGGACTCGTCTTCGGCATCGTCCCCGCGTGGCGCGCGGCGCAGCAGGATCCGGTGGTATGTCTTCGATACGAGTAGTGGGGCGATGAATTCGATGCAGATCGGCTGCGCGCGGTCCTGGACGCGCCAACAATTGGAACGGTATGCCGTCGTCGTCTGCGCGGCGACACTCGGCCTAACGAGTTTTTGCGCGGCGGGTGCGCAAGCGCCCTCGACCAAAGCGATGACGCTGCGCGAAGCGGTCGACCTGGCGCAGCGACAAGGACTACAGGCGCGCGCCGCTATCGCGTCCCGCGACGCAGCTCGCAGGCGCGATCGTGCCTTTGGTGCTCGGCGTCTTCCGCAGCTCGCGCTCACGAGCGACCTCCCGGCATACAATCGCGCCATCATCGCCGTCACCCAACCCGATGGCTCGACTCTGTTTCGCCCGCAGCAACAGACCAACGCCAGTCTGAACCTCGCGATGACACAGAAGCTCCCCTTCACCGGTGGAGATCTTTTCATGTCGTCGTCGCTCGCTCGCCTCGATGTCAGCGGGCAGCAAGAGCTGCGCAACTGGTCGTCGACTCCGTTTTCCGTCGGGATCCAGCAAGACATCCTCCGTCCCAACGCCTTCAAGTGGGATGGCATGGAGCAGAACATTCGCGCCGATGCCGCCGAACGGCAGTACATGGAAGCGCGCGAAGACATCGCGATCGCAACGACAAACTCATTCTTCGATTTGTATTCCGCGCGCATCGCGCTGGCGAACGCCAAGACGAATGTGGCGGTGAACGACACGCTCTACACGCTCAACAAGGGGCGCTTCGAAGTCGGCAAGATCGGCGAGAACGATTTGCTCCAGAGCGAGCTCGCACTCCTGCGCGAACGCAATTCGCTCGACGAAGCGCAGCTGACGTACGACCGTGCGCTCGCTGCGTATCGTTTGGCCATCAATGTGGGCCCAGACACTCCCATCGAGATCACGGTGTCGGCCCAGGTGCCGGAGTTCGAGGGCGACACGGTGGCCGCGGTTGCTCAGGCGCTCAAGAATCGCGCGCAAGGTGCCGAGCAGGAACTTCAGGATGTGCAATCGCGCCGACGCATTTCAGAAGCGCGTCTGAACAGCGGTGTGGGTGCGACGTTGCGCGCGAGCGTGGGACTCAATCAGACGTCGAGCGACGTGAACGCAGTCTACCGCGACTTGCTGCAACGCCAGACGTTTGCGCTCTCGCTCTCAATGCCGATTGTGAATTGGGGAGCGCGGAGCGCCGACATTCAGGGCGCGATTGCCGACCGCGATCGCGTAACGAGCCTTGCCCGCGCATCGCGCGAACAGCTGCAACAGGATGCACACTTCAGCGTTCTTCAGCTATCGCAGTCACGCCGTCAACTTGTGCTCGCTGCCAAGGCCGACACCGTTGCCTCGAAGCGCTTCGAGGTGGCGTACAACCGCTACGTGATCGGCAAGATCGGGATGGATAACTTGTACGTGGCGCAAAACGAGAAGAACGGCGCGCTGCAGTCGTATCTCCAGTCACTTCGGGGCTACTGGCTCGCATATTATCGACTGCGTCGCGCAACACTGTACGACTTCGAAAAGGGCGAGGTCATTCGCCCATAACCTTCCGGCGAATTCGACATGACTCAGCTCAAGCTCCGGCAACGCTGAGCCCTTCGCGTTAGGCGCTATTTCGGGAGATCGACGGTCACCTTGCGGATGTCGCGCGGGCGTACGTCGACCGGGCGACTCGCCGCCGCCGTCGTGCCGCGCTTGACGCTGACTGCGTACGACGCGTCAGCGGGGACCGCGCAGAGAGCGGCAACGCCAGCGTCGCTCGTGACGCCTTCCGAATAGACGCGCGCTGAATCTCCAGCGGCGCGTCCGAGAGTGCTCATCCAGCTAACACTCGCGGTTGCGCCGGCCACCGGCGCACGAGTCGCCGAGTCGCGCACGAAGACGAGGATCGTGCCTCGGCCAAACGGAGGTGCCTCGCCTTTGCAGAGCCGCATCGCCACGTCGCGCGCGTCGCGCCCCTTGAGCTCCACCTGTTTCGTCTCGCCGTCGCCTAACGACACTGGTAACTCCGCCGCCGCCACACCTAACGAATCGTAATACGGCAGCTCGGCGCGCAGGGTGTAGCTCCCCGGCGGCACCTGGGGAAATGAGAATCTGCCCGCGCCATCGGCGGTGGTGGTTCGCGTCGTCCCCGTTAGGCGGAGCATCACCTGTGCGAGCGGGCGCTTCCCCGAACTGTCGCGCACAACGCCTTCGATTGTCGCCGGGCGTACGGGCGCGCGCTGCTCATCCGTCGTAACGAGTCCGCCCTCTTCGCTCAACCGAAATGTCGTGGGGCGCACGAGAACCCACGGAGAACTCCCTTCGGTGGACAGTGGTTGCGTCGGTCGCCCGTTGGATGGCAGCCGCAGGAACCAACGGCGGACCGTCCACGCGCCATTCGAGAGTCGCGCAAAATGCACCTCTCCGCCTAACGCGGCGGAGTCGACGCCGGGCTTCACGCGATCGTACTTGAAGTCCACGAGGCGCAACTCGAACGACTTTGCGTCGAGCCAGAAATTCCCGCTGATGTCCGGAACCGAGCGCCCAGCCACCGGCGCAAAGGCTAACCCCGTCATCCCCGAACGCCCCTTCTCGCCCTTCACGACGTGAAAGCAGTGATCGCGCAGGAATGAATCGGAGAGCAGCACTTCAGCGTCGGGACCGCGGTATATCGTCACCCCCTTGTTGTCGTCGCTCCAATAACCGAACGCCGAGAGTGAGTCAGGCGATGCAGTGAGGATGGGAGAAGCGACCACGGCGCGCGTTTCGCTTCGCGACTCGTTGATGACGCGCTTGGTCTTTGGGTCGAGCTCGCGTGCATAACGAGTGACGTCGGCGCTGAAGAGGCGGTCGCGGAGCGAGATCTGCGCTGCGTCGAGGGCCGAGTGAACCTCTTCCCACATCGAGGCGACGCGAGAGTTCTCGGCGGGATCTGTCGTGCAGAGTGGGTTCGTCGCAGTGACGAGGACCTCAGGGAGTTGGAAATCCAGTGCCTCGAGTACGATACGCAGCGTCTTGGTTTCCCCAGCCCCCAACTCGAGAGGAGCGCTCGTGTAGCGCCTAACGCCAATACGCTTCGCCGTCACCACGAATCGCCCGGCACTCGGAGCACGGAGGGCGAAACCTCCACTCGGATCGGTGAGCGCCGAAGCAACGCGCTCTGCGCCAGCCGTTGCTGGCGAAAGCTCGACGATGACGCCCACGAGCGGCGCATTCGTCGTGCGTTCGACGACACTCCCGCGCACAACCTGCGCGCGCGCGAGTCGCGACGTGGCGCAGAGCGCGACGAGCAACAGAGCGGCGGAAAACGCAGCGTTGGTGAAGGTGCGCGGGCGACGAAGCGAGCGAAGCATCCCTAAAGGCTAGCGTGACAACGGCGTGAGCGAGAGGCCCACGCTCTTCGCTTACACCTGAGGCGCCCCACATCCCCATTTGCGTAGCGCGCGGGTGACGTTGACGCGAGCGGTGCGAGGGTCAGCTTCTCCGCCCATGACAATTTCATCCATGTCTCGATTGCGCTTCGTGCGCGCGCGTGCTGCCGAAGCTTCATTCGTCGCGCTCGTTTCGCTCAGCGCCTGCAGCACCTCACCGAAAAGTCAGGTCGTTACCGGCGACGTTGCCTTTGTTGGTGCGACGGTGATCGATGGAACTGACGCCGAGCCGGCGCACGACCAGACCATCGTCGTATCGGGCGATTCCATCGTTGCCATCGGCGCGTCATCGACCATCGCGCCGTCGGTGAAGACGACGGTAGACGCGCGCGGGAAGTATGTGATTCCCGGGCTCTGGGACAACCACGTGCACCTCACCCAATGGGATGAAGCGGCATTCCCGATGTTCGTGGTGAATGGGGTTACGTCGATTCGCGACCTGGGCGACTCGGTGGAGTTTCAGCTCGCGTGGAAGGATTCGTCTGCCAAACGCCTCCCCTTGGTTCCAACGATGCTCATCGCTGGTCCGGTGCTCGATGACGAACTGATCGTGCGCGGACTCGCGGGAACAACGCTCGGGAGCGGACGCTGGGCCGTCTCTGATTCGGCGAGCGGCGCAAAGGCGGTCGACTCGCTCGCAAAGCTTGGCGTCGATCACATCAAGGTGCACGGAATGACGCCGCGAGCAGCGTACAACGGGATCATCGCTTCTGCCAAAGCGCATGGGCTGCACGTGGTGGGGCACACTCCCGACAACATGATGCCCGAAGACGCGATTGCCGCTGGGCAACGCACGATTGAGCACGACTCCGAGATCGAGATGCAGCAGACCAAGAGCGGTCGTGCGATTCACGATTGGATGTACTCGAAGATGATTCCGGCCATCGCGTCAAATCGCGCGAAGAAACGTCCCAACTTCATGGAGATTGTCATCTACCGATTCTCCGCAATGGACTCGGCGATGGCGACGTTCGATTCGGTGACGGCGGCGAGCTTCGCGACCAAGGTTTCGCAGCTTCCGGTGTGGTTCGACCCGACGCTCGTGGTGATGGAGATCTTGGCGCGCGGTCGCGAGCCTGGTGTCCTCGACACCACCGCGCTCAAGTACGTCCCGCCCAAGGCTGTCGGATTTTCTGATGGCGGAGAGGAGAAGGGTCCACCGCCGACCGCCGCCGAGCTGGCGTTAGGCAGGAAGCGGTGGGAAGGTGCGTTGCGTTCGGTGCGGGCGATGGCCCAGGGGGGCGCGAAGTTCATCACGGGCACCGATGTTCCGATTGCGCCTCTTGTTCCCGGTTTCTCGCTGCACCGCGAGATGCAACATCTGGTGAGCGCTGGGCTCACGCCTAAACAGGCGCTGCAGGCGGCAACGCGCAACTCGGCCGACGCCGCGGGGAAACTTGCGACCACCGGGACCGTCGAGCGGGGAAAGCGGGCAGATTTTCTCCTTCTCGACGCCGATCCGCTCCAGTCCATCGCGAACACGACGCGCATTAATACGGTGGTTTCGCACGGGCACGTCTTGCCGCGTGCAACCATCGACAGCGTTCTGGCGGCCTACGAGAGACGCGCCAAGTTCAAATGAGCCGCGTGGGGAAGGCGAGTGGACGTTAACACGAAGCTCACTCGCCCTTCACCATTCCGTAATCTGCGCATCACCGACCGTTCATCCGGCACGCCGAGGTTAGGGGTAGAGAGTTACACACTCCAACACGCCGACCCAGAACGGAGGAAGCCATGCGCGTCACACTTCCCGAATCGAATCGGCAGCAGAAGCGTGGATTGGCCGGGACATCAATGAGCGTTGTCCTGCATGCGGGACTCATTGGGTCGGCGATCGCGGCGACGGGCGTTCGCGAGATTCCTGTCAAACACGGGGAGATCTTGCCGCGAGTAGTGTACGTCAAACCGGCCGACAAGCCGCCGCGTGTTCCGCCGCCTCCTCGCGAACGACCACCCACTCCTCCGACTGTTCGACCTAACGACCCACAGATCGAGACGCCCGACCCTCATGAGGTGATCGTGGTCGATCCGCGTGTGATCCCTGTCGATATTCCGCCGACGTCGGTCACACTCGGCGTAATTCCAGACGCGCCGGTAGGTCCTCCGAAGACCATCGCTGGTGAATTGTCTGGACATGGTGCGATGGAAGGGACGGATCACGGACCGTTTACAGCACTCACCGTCGAGCGCGAAGTGCGCATGATCGGGAGCGTGCAGCTCCGTTATCCGTCAATGCTGCAGAGCGCTGGAATCGGCGGCGCCGCCGTCATGCAGTACGTGGTCGATACGCTTGGACAAGTTGAGAAGGGGAGTGTCCGCGTCATCGACGCATCGCATCCACTCTTCGCGCAGGCAGCGCGCGACGCGTTGCAGCGCGCTCGATTTTCACCTGCCGAAGCAGGGGGACGCAAGGTGCGTCAGCTGGTCGAACAGCGTTTCGGTTTTGAAGTGAAGTAGTGCCAATACGCGGAGTGGCGTTAGGCGATGTTGCATGCCTAACGCCACTCACACGCGGTTCGATGATGCGACGACTATCGCGAAGATGACGCGCTGTCGCGCTTCAACTTTTCGCGATACGCCTCGCTGGCATAGATCGCGACTTCTACGCGCCGATTGCGCGCCTGTTCAACTTCGGAAGAGTTATCCGTGACTGGCTCGGTCTCGCCCTTCCCTTCGGTGCGCAGGCGACCGCGCTCGACGCCTTGTGCGGCGAGATAGTTGGCGGTCGACTCCGCACGACGTTGCGAGAGCTTCATGTTGTACTCGTCACTCCCTTGTGAGTCGGTGTGGCCAACGATGAGGAGATCGGAGTTGGGGTACTTATCGAGGGATGCGGCTAAGGAGCGGAGATTGCCTGCCGCCGTAGTCGCGATGGCGTCGCTGTCAAAATCGAACAACAGCCCAGACGCAAAGGTGACCTGAATCCCTTCGCCGACGCGTTCGACGATCGCCCCGGGAATGTTCTGCTTTAGCTCTTTAGCCTGCTGATCCATCTGGTGGCCGATGACAGCGCCGATCGTTCCACCGACGACGGCGCCGATGATGGCCCCTTTCGCCGTACCACCGTTGTTCTTTCCAATCACGCCGCCGAGCGTGCCGCCGGCGGCTGCGCCGATGATGGCGCCTTTCTCCTTTTTATTGAGTGAGGCGCACGCGCCGCTCGACACGACGACGAGTATTGCGAGGGCGAGCGATGGAAGCGCGCGCAAACGAATGGCTGTGTGCATGAGGTAGCCTCGTGTAAGATCGGTCCTTCTTTCCGTACACGAATGAGGCCACGACGTGCGGACGGGCCCGTCTCCTGTCGCGCGGAGGCGGGCCCGTCAGGCTACATGTCGTTAGGCAATTGTGATCAGCGTCGCCGCCCGCGCCCCGATCCCATGAGCGAACCCAGAATTCCGCGCACAAGGGTTCCGGTAACGGCGACCGCGGCCGTCCGCAAAACACTCTTTCCCACGGACGAGCCGAGGATCTCGCCGATCATTCCACCGGCACCGGACATGACTCCACCAGAAGCTGGGGGTGCCGATTGGGCGGGATTCGCAGCTGCAACGCGCGCGGCCAGCATCTCGCGCGCGCTCTCGCGATCAACGGCCGTCGCATACTTCTTCACCTGCGGCGTCGAGGTGCGCTGCGCCATCTCGCCATCGGTCAAGGGCCCCATGCGTGACTGCGGAGGAATCATCCGCGAGATGAACGGCTCCGTCGGCGTCCCGTTAGGCGCGAGCGTCGTCACCAGCGCCTCGCCAATGCCTAACGATGTGAGCGTCGACTGGATGTCGTAGTGCTCGGTCTTCGGAAAGGTGCGCGAGGCAGCGCGAAGCGCCTTCTCGTCGTCTGGCGTAAAAGCGCGCAAGGCGTGTTGTACGCGATGCCCCAACTGCGCCAGCACCGTGTCGGGGATGTCCTTTGGGCTCTGCGTGATGAAAAAGACGCCGACGCCCTTCGAGCGAATGAGCCGCACCACCTGCTCGATCTGCGCCAGCAATGCCTTGCTCGCGTCGTTGAAAATCAGATGCGCTTCGTCGAAGAAGAAGACGAGCTTTGGTTTGTCTATATCTCCCACTTCGGGAAGCTCGTTGTACAGTGTGGCGAGCATCCACAGCATGAATGTCGAGAAGAGCGCCGGGCGTTGCTGTATGTCCGAGAGCTCGAGGACACTCACCAGTCCACGCCCATCGCGCTCCACTTGAATCAGGTCATCGACCAAGTCGAACGCCGGCTCACCGAAAAACGCGTCGGCGCCCTGCTGCTCGAGCTCCACCATCTCGCGCAGCAGCACACCCACGGTCTGTTTCGACATTCCACCGTAGTTCTTCAACTCGTCAGCGCCGTCGCCGGTGAGGTACTGCAGCACCGCGCGCAGATCACTCAAGTCGAGGAGCAACAGCCCGTTGTCGTCGCAGTACTTGAAGACCAACGCGAGCACCGACGTCTGGGTCTCGTTCAGGTCCAGCACCTTCGCGAGGAGCTGTGGACCGAACGAAGACACCGTCGCGCGAAGCTGCGCGCCGCTGCTCCCCGTTAGGCTCAAGAACTCCACGGGGTACGCCGTGGGTGCCCAGTTGCTGTCGCCGGTGTCCTTGATGCGAGCTCTTACCTTGTCGTTTGCCTCGCCCCCCACCGCGATGCCCGAGATATCACCCTTGATGTCCGCCAGAAAGACAGGGACTCCCTGCGCCGACAACTGTTCGGCGATAAGCTGCAGACTTTTAGTCTTTCCAGTACCGGTGGCGCCAGCGATGAGTCCGTGACGGTTCATCATCGGCAGGGCGATACACACCAGCGGCTCGGGATTGCACTCCCCTTCGTGCACCACGGCGCCGAGGGTGATTGCCGCTCCTGTGCTGGGGAATGCTTTCCGCGCGGAAGCCAGAACGTCCTGATTCATGTTCGAAAGTGTCGTGGTTCGAGAAGGCGTCGGCCGGGGGTAAGGCTGCCGTCGAAGTTGGCGACTTCGACATCGACAGGCAATGAACCAAGCGCACGCGCTCCGCAACAGCAACATCAAGAGCACATCAACAGCCATCGCGAGCGCTGGACGTGCCCGGTACGGGCCTTACGTTGAACGATGGCGACGATGCTTCGCGCGAGGGGTGAATGCGCGAATCAACGTCCATGCTTTCGCGGAGGATCCATGGCCAACGAGAAATCGTCCGAAACGTTCGCCCCCGCAGCAACGTCGCTCTCAAGGCGCGAACTCCTGGAACGCGCGGCCGCGGCGGCGGCCCTGCTCGCGATCCCAATACGTGCGCGCCCTATGTCTGCGCCCCGTACGCATGCTGGCGAGCGCCCGTACCTCGATTCGGCAAAGCGCGCCGAGCGATGGATCGCACGTTCAGCGGTACGAGACGAGAAGGGAACCGCGTGGCCAGCCGATCCCACGTCGCCCGCATCGATCGAGACGAATCTCTACAGCGGGACACCGGGAATCGTCCTCTTCTATCTCGAGTTACACGCCGTCACTGGCGACGCGCGATACCTGCAGGAGGCAAGGGCGGGCGCTGACTATCTCGTGAAGTCTCTCCCCCCCAACGCGTCGTCGCTCGGAGAAGAAGGGGCGGGACTCTACACCGGCGTAGCCGGCGTCGCCTATACGCTGTCGATGGTTGGGCGAGCAACACGCGATGCTCGTTATGAAAAGGCAGGACGCGATGCCTTTGCCCTCGTTCGGGACGCAGCGCACGACGCAGGAAACGGCGTCTCGTGGAATCCCTCGACCGACATGATTTCGGGGAACGCGGGAATTGCCCTGGCGCTCTTGTGGGCCTCGAAGCTCGCGGGGGACAAAGCAGTAGACCCGCTCGCCGTGAAGGCGGGGCGGCACCTCATCGAGCGCGGTGTGGAAGAGAAGGGTGGGCTCAAGTGGAGCATCGCCGACTCAGTTCCACGTCGATATCCCAACTTCTCACATGGCACCGCCGGAGTGTCGTACGTGCTCGCGACGCTGTACGGCGTGACGAAGGATCGCGCATTTCTCGACGGCGCACTCGCGGGGCACCGCTATCTTCAGGCCATCGCCACCACGACGTCTAACGATGGATTGCGTGTCTTCCACTCGGAGCCAGGTGGCGAGCAGCTGTTCTATCTCTCCTGGTGCCACGGGCCGGCCGGAACCGCGCGGCTCTATCGGCGCTTGGCCCAAGTCACTGGCGACGCAGCGTGGCGCGCATACGTGCCGCGCCTCGCGCAGGGAATCATCGACAGCGGCGTTCCCGAAACGCACCCCGATCGCTCAGGCTACTGGAACAACATTTCGCAGTGTTGCGGCAATTGCGGCGTCTCGGAATTCTTCATCGATATCCATCGGGCCACCGGCGAGTCGAAACATCTGGACTTCGCCAAGCATGTCGTCGAGAACACCCTCGCTCGCGCGACGGAAGATGGAGATGGACTGAAGTGGATTCAGGCAGAGAATCGCGTGAGTCCGGAGAAAGTGGTGGCGCAGACCGGGCTTATGCAGGGAGCATCGGGTGTCGGACTGGCATTGCTTCACCTCGACGGGGCAATCGCGCGACGAAAGCCTCTCGTGGTGCTGCCTGACAATCCGTGGTGAGAGCCTAGAACACATCCAACTCTGGCGCCTGGGCCGAGCAGTAGGAGAGCTTTAGTCGAAGGGAGCACTCATCAGATGGAGTGCTCCCTTCGCGCGTTCTCGCGTCTCCACACCGATTTCGATCCAATTTTTCGTCGAGTACCCACTTGTCCCTCCCATCTACGACAGACACGTCAGATTCCGCGGCCAGTACCAACGGCAACGCTCCCGCGCAGGGTGCGCCGCTCACGCTTTCGGGCGATGCCATGCGCGAACTGGGGCGAAGCGCGATGGAGCTTGTCGTTAGGCACTTCGAGGATGGGCGCGAGGCGCCGGTGAGCACGGAGTTGCGGCGCAGTCAGCTGGAAGCGATGCTGCGAACACCCATCCCCGAGACCGGGACGCCGTTCAATGAAGTGTTCGACATCGTCGCACGCGACGTCCTGACGAACATTACCCACACCGACCATCCACGCTTTTATTCGTTCGTCCCCTCGCCGATCAACTTCGTCAGCGTCATTGGTGATTTGATCGCCACTGGTCACAACGTCTTTGCGGGGCATTGGCTCTCGTCGTCTTCCGCCGCCGAGATCGAGCTGATCGTGCTCGACTGGCTAAAGGAGTTGTGCGGGCTTCCGTCCACCGCTGGCGGAGCGCTGGTGAGTGGCGGCTCGATGGCGAATCTCTCGGCCATCGCCACAGCCCGCGAAGTGAAGCTCGGTGGCCCCGACGCGAAAGCGGTGGTGTACTGCTCCGACCAGACGCACTCCTCGCTGTCGAAAGGGTTGCGCGTGCTCGGTTTCGCGCGCGACCAGCGCCGTGTGGTTGAGACTGATGACGCACTTCGCATTTCGATTCCGGCGCTGGAACGCGCGATCGCTGAAGATCGAGCCGCCGGGCGCACACCCTTCGTCGTCGTCGCCAACGCTGGCACAACGAACACCGGCGCTGTCGATCCGCTGCCAGCACTTGCTGATTTGTGTGCGCGCGAAGGAATCTGGCTCCATATCGACGGAGCGTACGGTGCGGCGTCCGTGATCACCGAGCGCGGTCGCGCGCTTCTCCCGGGCCTCGATCGCGCCGATTCCATCACGCTTGACCCACACAAGTGGCTCTTCCAGCCGTACGAGGTGGGGTGTCTCCTCGTGCGCGACGCTCGTCACCTGCAACGCGCATTTAGGGTGCAGGACGAAGACCACGCGCATTATTTGATGGACGTGATGGCGCACAATGAGGGAGAAGTGAACTTCTTCGAACGCGGGGTGCAGCTGACGCGTTCGTTCAGGGCGTTGAAATTATGGATGTCGCTCCGCGTTTTTGGTCTCGCCGAATTCCGCCGCGCCATCGATGTCGGGCTGGACCTGGCTGAGCACGCCGAGCGCTGTCTCCGCGCGGACCCGCGCTGGGAAATCGTCACTGCGGCGCAGCTCGGCGTCGTGACGTTTCGCTGGCGGGATGATGGACTCAGCGAGGAAGAAGGGGATGCTGCAATCCGCCGTTTAGTCGAACGAATGACTGCCGATGGTTACGCACTGGTGCTCTCGACCTACATCAATGGCCGTGCGGTCCTGCGACTGTGTCCCATGCATCCCAGCGGCACGCCAGCGGAGATCGAGGAAACGGTCAGGCGCCTGACGAAATTCGCGGAGAACGCCTGACGTTTGGTCTTCGTCTTCGGCGGGGCGCCGTTGCACGCGGCGGCGATGCCCAACGCCCGTGACGGCAATCGGTCGTCCGCTCTTTATGCATGTCTTTGCAGCATCGGAGCCAACCAATCCGCAATCAGGACACTGAACGAGCGCCATGCTGGTCGAAACTCCTCTGAGTGCTGACGTTCAATGACTGCGGTATGCCTACCCCATCACACTTAAGTTGAGGCGCATGCGATGGCAGCGCAAACACTTGTTAGGCACCGAAACTAATTCTAGCGGTGCGACCACCACCACACATCGTAGTGCATATTCGATGAATTGAGCGGTTGGACTACAAGCACAAAGAGGAAGCCTCTTCAGAGCTCCTTCTTATTGTTGAATAGTGCCCACGCATTTGGCTTCACCTCCCTCATCGCGTAAGCACCTCTCGATGCATTCCATACTCTCTCGTGCGGCATTCGCGACGAGCATGACCGAGAAGATAGGCATGCAATAGCTTGTGGTTGCCCCAGTATCTGGCCGCTCCGCACCCGTGCAATCTCGGCGCCCCCCAACGTGACAAGGAGAGGCTAACACGTTGTCCAGAAGTGCTGTAGGCACCGCCTGCCTAAAGGCAGATGTTCGCGGCGATCGCAGATTGCACAGAATTGGCGACCGGAATTGCACACTCGGACGCGGCGGCGTCCTCGTCGTCCGCCCGGACCGCGGCGGTCAGCCTGCGGCCCGCTTGGCTGCCCGCATCGGCTGGCAAGTCATGCGGTGCCTCGATCCTAGGCAATTCAGGAATTCCCTGACGCACCTAATTATTGACAGAAGGCGTCCCCGGCCCAGGCAATAGGCTACCCTGCAGATCCCTCCTTCGAGTTCACTCTCTATGGGAGGAAATGTTCATGCGCAGAAGTACGAGAAAAGGATTGAGACCACTGGTGCTTGGTGTGCTGGCTCTCGCTGCCGCTTGTTCGATCGGCGATCCAGCGAATCCACGTACAGACGGGCTAGTGACGGGTCCTTCATTCGTCGACGAGCACCCAGGAGACTGCCCGACGTGTCGCGCGTTAACGCCAGTAGAAAAACGGAGGCTCTTGGCAGCGATCATTCAGCTTCAGAACGACTGTCCCCCGAGCGGCAACGCAGCCCTGAATCTCTACAACCGCAACCACTACTACGTAAACAGCGATACGACGAACTGGGGAGACACATGGTATGACTTCGGGGGATACCCCGAGTCCCCCTACACATATACTTCACTTCACCCGAGCCTGCTCAGCACCGTCACGGCTTCCTCCGATCTCTACTACACGCTTCGACATGAGGCGCAGCACTACCGACAAGGACCAATCGTCGGTGGTGAATTCTACGCTCTGCAGGCGGAGGTACTATGTCTGTTTTGACGACATTGGGTCACCTCCGGGCCCCACGCGTATCTCCTATACATAGCCTTTATCAGAGGGTTTTTCTCATGCTGCTGAGCATCGCTCTGCTGTCCGCGCTGCTATCTGGTACCGTTCTGGCGCAGAATGATCCGACATCCGACGTCGTGATTGCTGCTGTGCGGTCGATCCAGAAAGACCGCATCGGTAATGGGGTTACCAAGATTGGATTTGCTTCCAACGTTGCTCCGCAAGCCTCACAGAGGTCAGCGGTGGCACAGTCTCTCGCAATGGACATCTCCGACCTCAAGAGTGTTCGCTACTGCATCGGAAGTGGGCGCTCTCCTTGCGGACTCCGGGATGCTGACGCCTTCGTCAACGTCCTTAAGAGCTCCGTGGTTAACGATGACGGAGCCGTCACCGTCGATGTCTACCGACAAATGCGCGCGCCCCGTGCGACTATCTATCTCCAAACGATCGAGATTACTCTCAAACTGGATAGTGCCCGTCGTTGGGTGGCGACGGGTGTACGTGTTGTGAGGGAATCGTAGCGGAGATTGTCGCAGAAGAGGACAACGAGACGCGCCATCTCCTAGGGGACCTCGTAAAGTGTCCTCTTTTTGTCCATCACTGTGGCGAAGCGCCCAGAATGAGTATGGAGTTGATCCCTCCAAGCCCTCTGCAGCGACATGCGCTGAGCTTCGGGCGGACGGCCGATTACCTGAGACTCGAGCGCTCCAGGATGAACGGCCGATCGTTGTCGTCGGCCATTTGGTGATTGCGGGCTCGGATACTGGGTTTCTCGCGGCATACGATGCTTTGACTTGCGTGCAGCGCTGGAAGATCCAAAGCCATCGCGGAACCGTTCTCGCACTGCGCACAGATGCAAACCGCGCGTTTTCGCCCGATTTTGCCGGTGCGTTGTCTGCGGTGGAAGCCGACACTGGAAAATTTCTCTGGCTGCGAGGCGTGGGTAGTAACGGCTCGTATGACGATTACGATCCCTCACCGCTCGTCATTGGCGATATCCTGTACGTACTCAGGGAGCGTGGATTAATCGCGATGCTCGTTAGGTAAGCGACTGCGCTGCGTGTGTGAAGACTCCATTGATTGGCTGGCCAACTGCTCGTTATGCACCTCCGCCGGCCGTAACAGCACAACGCCGCACTACGCCTAACGAGCGGCGAGCAACTCCTTCGTCGCGGTCACCACGTGTTCGACGGTGATCTTGAACTCGGAGTAAATCCGCTGGAACGGCGCCGAAGCCCCAAAGTGATCGATGCCGATCACGACACCGCTCGCTCCAATGAACCGGTGCCACGACATCGGGTGCGCCGCTTCGATCGCCACATGCGCCGCACCCGCCGGAAGCACGGATCGGCGATACTCCTCCGGCTGTTGCAGGAAGAGCTCGTGCGATGGGAACGAGACAACCTGCGCCTTGACCCCCTCCTTCGTTAGGCGCTCGTACGCCTCGATCACCAACGACACTTCTGAGCCGCTCGCCATCAACACAACGTCCGGCTTACCACCCTCGGACGCAGCGAGCACGTACGCGCCCTTGCTCACGCCATCCGCAGCTGCATAACGAGTGCGGTCGATCAGCGGGAGCTTCTGGCGCGTGAGCACAAGCGCGATCGGACCCGTACGATGCGTGATGGCCACTCGCCACGCCTCGGCGGTCTCGTTGGAGTCCGCCGGCCGCACCACAAGCAGGTTCGGAATGCAACGCAGCGATGTCAGCTGCTCGATGGGCTGATGCGTCGGCCCATCTTCGCCGAGTCCGATGGAATCGTGCGTGAAGACGTAGATCACCTGCTGCTTCATGAGCGCCGCGAGACGAATCGGCGGGCGCATGTAGTCGGCGAAGACGAGAAAGGTCCCGCCGTAGGGAATGATGCCACCGTGCACCGCCATACCGTTCATGATCGAACCCATGCCGTGCTCGCGCACCCCGAACGCCACGTTGCGCCCACCGTAGTTCGCGGGCTCAAAGCGCGGAATGTCCTTCAGCGTCGTTAGGTTCGAGCCCGAGAGATCGGCCGAGCCGCCCATCAGCTCCGGGAGTTTCGCGGCGATCGCATTGAGCACAATGCCGGATGACGCTCGGCTCGCAATGTTTCCGTTCTCCGTCGTAAACGTGGGAATCGCCTGCTGCCAACCACCGGGCAAGTCTCCCTGCATTCGGCGACCGAACTCTTTTGCCTCGTTCGGGTTGGCTTTGGTGTACGCGATGAGCGCGCGACGCCATTCGTCCTGCGCCGCCGCGCCTCGAACCTGCACCTCGCGCCAGTGCTCGAGCGCTTCCGCTGGAACGTGGAATGGATCGCTCCATTCCCATCCCAAGGCCTTCTTTGTCAGTTCGATCTCTTTCTCGCCTAACGCCTCGCCGTGTGCCTTCGCAGTTCCAGCGCGGTTCGGTGAGCCATAGCCGATTACTGTCTTCGTAATCACCAGCGTCGGACGCTCAGTGTCGGCGCGCGCGTCACTCACCGCGCGATCGATCGCATCGAGATCGTTCACATCATCGATGTGCAACACCTGCCAACCGTACGCCTCGAAGCGCTTCGCCGTATCGTCGGTGAAGGTGAGGTTGGTGCTTCCGTCGATTGAAATGTGGTTGCTGTCGTAGAAGCCGATCAGCTTCCCGAGCTTGAAGTGGCCAGCGAACGACGCCGCTTCATGCGAGATCCCTTCCATCATGCAGCCGTCGCCGCAGATGAACCACGTGTGATGGTCCACAATGGTGGCGCCGTCTTTGTTGAACTCCTTCGCCAGATGCGCCTCGGCCACCGCCATCCCGACCGCGTTCGCCACTCCCTGTCCTAAAGGCCCCGTCGTTGTCTCGACGCCCGGAGTGTGCCCGTATTCCGGATGCCCGGGAGTGCGCGACCCCCACTGGCGGAACTCCTTGATGTCGTCGAGCGTAACGTCGTAGCCAGACAAAAAGAGTGAAGCGTACAGCAACATCGACGCATGCCCGTTGGACAACACAAAGCGGTCGCGGTTGGCCCACTTTGGGTCGGAGGGGTTGTGTCGCATGTGGCGCGTGAAGAGCGCGTAGGCGAGTGGGGCGAGCCCCATCGGTGCGCCTGGGTGTCCGCTGTCCGCCTTTTGTACGGCGTCCATCGCGAGCGTGCGAATTGTGTTGATGCAAAGCGCGTCGAGCGAGGCGGTGGTCGCGTCGGCGGAAGCTGACACTGGCGTTCTCCTGGTATATCGGGCGAAACGGGGATTCCGGGGTAACTCGCCACGTCGGCCGGCGAGAAGGAGAAAGCTACTGTAGGCGTTGAAGCATCGCCCACTCAGAAATCGCTGACGTCTGCTCATCAAGCGGGTAGGTTTCGCGCATGAGTCTCCTAACACTCTTCGCAATGTTCAGAATGGATCCAACGCGTCCACGACTCGCACTTCGCCGCGCGGCCATCAGTGCGCTCGGCGCGACGAGTGCGCTCGTCCTAGCGCTCCTGTTTCTGCCCACGGGATTGCTCGCCCAGAAGGCCGCCGCTGTTGCAGCTCAGGTAACGGCAGAGGATTCGCTGGCGCGCTCGATTTTGGCTGAGCTCCTCGCTATCAACACGGCGCCGAGTGGCGGCGAGATGTCGCGCGCGACGAAGGCGATGTCGGCGAGACTCCTCAAGGCTGGCTATCCAGCCGCGGATGTCGTCCTTGCCGGCCCCGACGCCAAGCACCAGAACCTCGTCGCCAAGCTCCGCGGACGCGACGCGTCGGCGAAGCCGGTCATCCTCATGGCTCACATCGACGTGGTCGAGGCGCTGGCCAGCGATTGGTCGATGAAGCCGTACGAACTCCACGAGAAAGACGGCTACTTCTACGGACGTGGCTCGACGGACAACAAAGGAGGAGCGGCAGTCCTCGTCGCTAACATGATGCGCTGGAAGCGCGAGAAGTTTGTCCCGTCGCGCGATGTCATCCTCGTGCTCACCACCGACGAAGAGACGTCAGCGGTTGACGGCATCCAGTGGCTTCTCAAGCATCGCCCCGAACTTGCCAAGGCGGAGTACGCGCTCAATACCGACGCCGGCGGACTTCTGGAGCGCGACGGAAAGACGGCGCTCTACGTGCAGTCGTCCGAGAAGATGTATCAGACGTTCGAGTTTGCGGTCACGAATCGCGGCGGACATTCATCGCTCCCGCGTGACGATAACGCGATCTACACATTGGCAGCGGCGCTCACTCGGCTGGAGAAGTTTCACTTTCCCGTAATGCTCAACGACGTTACGCGAACCTCGTTCATGCGCGACGCCGACATGGAGACTGGCGCGATCGCAGCTGCAATGCGCGCGGTGGGGAGCGGCGACACGAGCGCGAAAGTGACGGTCGTTCTTGCGCGCGATCCGTCGCATAACGGAAATCTCCGCACAACCTGCGTCGCAACGATGCTCGCCGGCGGCCACGCGGAGAATGCGCTACCGCAAAAGGCGACGGCGACGGTGAACTGTCGGATCTTTCCCGGCGTGAGCAGCAAGGATGTGCTCGCGACGCTGCAGCGAGTCGTTAGTGACACTGCCGTACACATCAGCATGATCTCGGTGGCCACACCGAGCGCCGCGTCGCCCCTCCGGCGCGACGTATTGGGAACCGTGGAGCGCGTGGCCGCGCAGCTTTGGCCGAGGACGACAACAATTCCAGTCATGGAAAACGGCGCGACCGATGGACTCTTCCTTCGCAACCTCGGCGTTCCGGTTTACGGTGTCTCCGGTCCGCTCTATGTGCAGACGGACGACCGCGCGCACGGGCGAGACGAGCGCGTTGGAGTGCGTCATTTCTATCAGGTACGTGAGCTCTGGTATCGCATGGTGAAGGAGCTACTGGGCGGAGCGCCTGTGTCGTAAGCGTCCACTCGAAAGACGGAATGTTCGCAAAACATGTTCACGCGCACCCGTTGGGTGTCGCCTAATCGCTCTGGTGGAATTCGTCTATGCGCACCCTACTCGTCGCCGCGCTCCTCCTCACAACTGCTTGCCGACTCGAGCGACGGGAGCCGACAGTCGACAGCACACGCGCAGCCGACACGACAAGGAGTGCGCCCCGAGCACTTCCACCGGACTCCGCGGTCGCGTGGAAGTTTCTACCACCTCCGAGTTGGGACGATCGTGTGAAATCGATCCTCGTGAGCGAAAGCGATCGCGCGCAGTACTTCCAGAACGCGCGCGCCGCGCAGCGCTTCGACTATCTCCCGCAAGACGCGAAGGTTGTCCCGCAGACCGTCTTACTGATTACCGTCTACGACTCGACTGCATGGAGCAAGATCGAGGTCCCTGACGAGCCTCCCGTGGGCGATGTCATCACTCGCGCGCGGGGCATGGTCTACATCGCGTCGCTTCCGCAGTCCAATCCGTTTGCGGCGGGGAGCGCTGACTACAAGGCGTTCGAAAAGCGCAGTGTGACGCTCGAAGAAGTCCGGCGGCGTTTTCAGGTCGTGTCGCCCTGAATTTCCCACGCGGCTGAGTCGATGCGTTGGATGTACTGACGCACGCTCTCATCATCGCGACGCACGGGGAGGACGAAGCGCGGGTCGTCGGGCTCGGCGACATACGAACGTCCGTCTGCGGCTTCGTCGACCATGAGATCGCCGCCATGGCGTTCCACGGCGACTTCGAATCGTTCGACGGCGTCGAGGATTTGAGCGAGATCGTTGACCGACTCATCGCCTAACAAGCGAACGCCACGAGTCGTTAGGCGGTTGCGGACGGCGGCCGAAGCGTTCTCGAGTGCCTCGCGGTCGGACGGCGTCGCGACGTCGTCGAGCGGGTCATTGTGCGAGCTTGCGGATTCGCTCATGGTCGCCTCGTGGCTGCCGGTGCGTTGGAAGTGGGGGTGATGGGACTTTCCCACGGTGCAGCATCCGCGCCATGCGAGCCTCTGGTGGTGAGACGTGCGGATGGCAAGGGCGGCGTGCCGATCTGACGCGTGTCGTCGACAGCCAAGCTTGACGCCTTGAAACTGCCGGACGACCTTCCCCGTACATGGGAAGGGGAGCGGCTGTTGGCTCCGGTGTGACATCCTCCACGCCTAACGACATATGGAACTCCTTCAGGGAACGCTCGATGTCCTTGTGCTCCGCGCCCTCGTGATGGGCCCGATGCACGGGTATGCGGTGTCGCGATGGATTCGGGAGCGGACGGAGGGGACGCTGGACATTGAGGAAGCACCGCTCTACAAGTCGCTGCATCGGCTGGAAGGGTCTGGTGCAGTCGTCGCGGAAAGGGGGGTGTCGGAAAACAATCGACGCGCGCGCTTCTATCGCCTAACGCCAGAGGGACGGCGTCAGCTGCGACACGAGGAGGCGACTTGGCGTCGGTACGCCGCGGCCGTCTTCAAAGTGTTGGAGCCGGCGTAGTGCGCCGGGTCTTTCAACACCCCGCCCGGTCTGCGCGCACGATCGGAAAGGAAGTCGACGAGGAGCTCGACTTCCACATACGGGCCCGGACGGAGGAACTCATCGCCCTCGGTCACACCGCAGACGAAGCGTATCGCCTTGCCATGCGCTCCTTCGGCAACGTGCAGGAAGCGCGTCGCGAAATCGCTCACATCGACCAGAACAACGAACGCGTACGTCGCCGGAGAGATCTCATGTCGGAGCTACGCCAGGACATTGACTACGCGTTGCGCAAATTGCGCGGCGCCCCAGCCTTCGCGCTCACCGCGATACTCACGCTCGCGTTAGGCGTCGGCGCCAACACTGCCATCTTCTCGGTCGTCAATGGTGTTCTCTTGCGCCCGCTCCCCTTTCCGCGAGAGGAACAGCTCTATCAGGTCTGGTCGTTGAATCCTTCGGGCAACCTGAACGAGGCGGCCGTTTCCGCGCTCGACCTTGAGGATTGGCGTTCGCAGCGCCGGGCGATCGCCGACATTGGCGGATTCTGGTACGCCGCCGGTGGCAGTGGGATCGACCTGACGGGTGAAGGTGAGCCCCAGCGGCTCTCCGCGGTTTTTGTCGAACCGGGCTTCTTTTCCACGTTAGGTGTGCAACCACAACAGGGACGACTCCCGCGTGACGACGAAATGAAACGCGGTGGGCGCGATCGCGTCGCGATTCTTTCCAACGCCTTCTGGCAGCGACAATACGGTGCGTCCGCAAGTGTCGTCGGAAAGTCACTCACGTTAGGCGGCGAGTCGTACGAAGTCCTGGGCGTCATGCCGCGTACGTTTAGGTATCCGGCGGACGAGGTCGACATCTACATCCCGATGTCGACGATTCCGGATCACGCAATTCCTCGTATTCGCCCAGTGCGAATCCTCGACGTGGTGGCACGGGCGCGCGACGGTGTAACAGCAGAGCAGGTGCAAAGCGAACTCAAGACGATCGCCGCGCGACTGGCCGCACAATATCCCGATGACAACGGCTCGTGGACGGGCGTCACCATCAAACCTCTCCGCGATGCGATCACGGGGAATGTCCGCGTGGGACTCCTCGTACTGCTGGGGGCGGTCGGCTTCGTTCTCCTGCTCACGTGTGTCAACGTTGCCTCCCTGCTCCTCGCGCGTGCCACAGCACGCGAACGCGAAATCGCCGTGCGTCTCGCGTTAGGCGCGAGCCGAGGAAGGGTCGTTAGGCAGTTGATGACTGAGAGTGTGGTGTTGTCGTTGGTCGCGGGGATCGCTGGGCTTCTGGTGGCGTACGGCGGGTTGCGCGCGCTGATCTCGCTGAGCGCCGGGCAGCTCCCTCGCGGGACGGAGATTGCGATGGACACGGCAACGCTGCTGTATGCACTGGCGATTTCCGTCGTCACCGGGCTGCTCTTTGGCCTTGTCCCGGCGATTCGCGCCTCCGCCACCGAGCTGCAACATACGCTTAGGGGAGGCGGTCGCGGTGTGGCATCGGGCGGCGCCACCAGGCTCCGCTACGGACTCGTCATCAGCGAAGTGGCGCTCTCGATGATGTTGGTCGTCGGTGGTGGTTTGATGACGCGTTCGTTCCTCACGCTGCTCAACGTCGATCCCGGCTTCCGTCCGGAGAATCTCATCGTCCTCAACTTCACCTTGAGCACGGAGCGTCACGAGAACTACGCCCTCATCTACCAGCAGATGTTGGAGACTGTGCGTCGCGTGCCAGGTGTCGTGGCAGCGGGATCGATCAAGGACGCGCCATTGCGCGGGCCGGGCGAACGCACGGGTTTCATGCCGCCGGGGATGACCCTCAAGCCGGGGCAGGAACCGCCAACCGTTCCCCTACTCCACATCAGCGAAGGGTTCTTTCACGCCATCGGTACAAAGATCATCGACGGGCGCGAATTCGAGCCGAGTGATCGAGAGGATGCGCCGTTGGTCCTCGTGGTGAACGAGACGTTCGCGCGCCAGTGGTTCCCGGGCGAGCGTGCCGTGGGTAAGACTCTCGATGCTGGTGAAAATCGGAAGGCGACGATCATCGGCGTCGTCGCCGACATTCGCCAACGTTCGATGTCTGAGCCCGCGCTTCCGACGGCGTACATCCATGTGATGCAGAATGGGCGCGTGCGGATGAATCTCATCGTTCGCACCAGCGGTCCTCCGCTCGCGATGGCTGGGGCGTTACGTGATGCCGTGCACTCGGTCGATCGGCTCCAGCCTATCACCTCCATCTTCACGTACGATGACGCCATGCGCGATGCCCTCGCGCGTCCTCGCCTGCTCACCGTGCTCCTCGGCGTCTTCGGTTTGATCGGCTTGACGTTAGGCGCGCTGGGGCTGTATGGCGTGCTCGCGTACCTGGTGTCGCAACGCCAGCGTGAGATAGGCGTGCGGCTTGCGTTAGGCGCGCGTCCCGACTCGGTCTTGCGGATGATCGTGGGGCGTGGCTTGGCCCTGACCGGAGCGGGAATTGTCATCGGCGCTGCCTTCGCGCTGGCCCTTGGGCGCTATCTCTCCAGTGTGTTGTACGGCGTGGCCCCGAGCGACCCACTGACGATGCTTCTCGTGACGCTGGTGCTGCTGACGGCGGCGGTGCTGGCGAGTTGGATCCCCGCGCGTCGCGCTGCGCGCGTCGATCCGGCGATTACGCTGCGCGAGGAGTAAGCGCGGGGGGTAAGCGCGATAGAACGGTCATCGTTAGGCAGTGATGCGTTTCCTCGGGCGTGAACGCACGAGGCCTGCGCGGTGTTCGCCGCTCAGGGTGCCGATGTGCCACTCGGAACAGGCGGGCGCCGTGCCGCTCCTCGGGTTTTGGGGGAGACTTTTGAACCACGGAGGACGCGGAGCGCGCGGAGGAAAACCTCTGCGTCATCCGTGTCCTCCGTGGTTCAAAGCCCTTAAAAGCCTTCCGCTACGTGCCAGCCTAACGATTGTATGCGGACAACCAGTGAAACTGCCGTTCGCCGAGTTGAAAGTGACGGGGGACGCGCACCAGCTCCGCGTAGATCGAGTCCCCGCGGATCGTGGGACAGAGTCTCGCAAGACTGCAAGGCGGTTCGAACCCGCACCAGACGATGGGACGGGTCGCGCCCCGACAAAAAGTGACACCAGTATCAGATTTTTTCGCCAAAATCGTGGTGCGCCTCTCCGAGACACCGTATACTTGCCGCTGCCTCCCCTCGCTTCTCGCGTGCGACATCTGGCCTCGCCCTCCTCAATCGATTCCGTCATGCCCGTCGTCCGCACTCTCGCACTCGCGTTCTTCATCGCCTGCGCGCTCTCGGCGTGCGCGAAATCCGACAGCGCCAAGGAGGAGCCCGCGTCTGCCAACAATGCCGTCATCGCGTCGACGCCGCTCAATGCAACGCTCGATTCGCTGGTCGCGGAGTCGATGCGCGACGGAAAGGTCCCCGGACTCGCGCTGTCGATCGTGCGCAATGACTCGCTGATCCACAGCAAGGGATACGGATTCGCGAATCTCGAGGCGAAGATCGCGATGACCGACACGACGCCTGTCGTCATCGGGTCGACGAGCAAGACGTTCACCAGCTTCGCCCTCATGCAACTCGTCGACTCGGGACGCGTTTCGCTCGACTCGTCCGCTTCGCGCTACATAGGCGTCTTGGGCGGCGGATCGGCGAAGGCGAAAGGAGCGACGCCCGCCGATTTGCGCTTCGCCAAAATTACCGTTAGGCACCTGCTGACCAACGTCTCTGGGATTCCTGCTGGGTTCTCCGGCGATGCCTACGACAACGTCGACACGACCACCGATGCACTCGTGCGACTCGTACGGGACGACATGATCCCTCGACGACTCGATTTTGCTCCCGGAGCCGGCTACAAGTATTCGAACCGCGGTTTCTCCCTCGCGTCCCTCGTCGTGCAAGATGTGTCGGGGATGTCGTACGAAGACTATGTCGCCACGCACATCTTCGAGCCGTTAGGCATGACGCATAGCACGGGACGATTCTGGGAGGGAAAGTCACGCGGGATGGCGCAGGGCTACCGCGAGTCGGTCGACGGGAAGCCGTTGCCACGGCCGGCGTCGTTAGGACGCGAGTGGACCGGGTCCGGAATGATTCTCTCGACCACGCGTGACATCTCCCGCTACTTGCAGACCTTCCTCGATAGCGGCCGCGCGCCTAACGGGCGCCAGGTGCTCTCGGCATCGAGCGTCGCCGAAATCCTTCGTCCGCAGCAGAAGGCGGAGTCGGAGCTGGGAGGGCCGACGATGTACGGACTCGGGTGGGAAATCAGTAACGTGAATGGCATGTCGGTGGCGCAGAAGGGAGGGAGCGTGAGCACCATGGGTTCACTCTTCATCCTTGTCCCCGCGCAGCGCCTGGGGATTGCGCTCGTCTTCAATGACATCGACTACGGGAAAGTCGGACTGCTGCAGAACGTCTTGAAGGCCCTGATGGGTGCACCCACAGCGCCATATCAGTCGATGCCACCGCGTCCAAAGGTTCCGCCGAGCACGTTCACGATGCCCGCAGCGAAGCAATCGTCATTCGCCGGTGTGTACGACACGCGCTCGGGCATCCTGCGCCTAACGATGCATGGCGACACGCTCGCCGGGCGTTTCGAAGGCGAGAACATGTACCTCGAACCGTCGTCGGATACGTCGTTCATCATGCGGAGCGCGGTCGCCGAGCAGGAGGGAACGTCAATGACAATAAAGAAGTGCGGGAAATCCATGTGCATCTGGATGAAGGGCGACTCTGCTGCGGTTCGGAGATAGGTGGAGGGACCGCACGCATGAAGAACGTTCTCCGGGCGATCCAACGCGCCGCAAACCATGGGCGCACGAGCACGATGATCGCGAAGCGGCGCATCGCGGCGATGGCGCTGATTGTCGTCGCGTCGTTAGGTGCGGGATTCTCGCTTGGAGCGCAGCCGCCGGTATGCAAGCCTTCGGCGCGCACACAGGCGACTGCGCGCGCGTTGCAGTCAATCATCGATTCGGTCGTGAAGGCGAATGCTGATATTCCCGGCATTGCGCTCACGGTGCTCGCGCCGCGACACTGCCTCCAGTGGAGTGGTGCCAGCGGCGTTTCAGATCGCACGACGCGCAGACCGCTCTCGGCAAACCAGCCAACGCGAATTGCCAGCAACACGAAGACATACACGGCGGCTGCGGTGCTCCGCCTTGTCGAGGAACGACGCCTAACGATCGACGATCCGATTACCTCGCATCTCTCCGAACGGTCGCTGAACGCGTTGCGTCGCGATGGCTACGACGTTGCACGTATCACCGTGCGCCATCTCCTGAATCACACCTCGGGGCTCTACGACTACGCGATGGATCCACACTACGCCTCGATTGTGACCGGAACGCCGGCGCATCGATGGAGCCGAGATGAACAGGTGGACTCGGCGATGGTGTGGGGAGAGTCGTACGGTGCGCCGGGAACGCGTTTTCACTACAGCGACACCGGCTACATCCTGTTAGGCGAGATCGTCGAGCGTCTGACGAAGCAGGACTTGGCGTCTGCCATGCGCATGCTGCTCCATCTCGACTCGTTAGGCCTTGGCTCGACGTGGCTGGAGACCCTCGAAACTCCACCGGCCGGTGTTGCAGCACGCGCTCATCAATACCTCGGCGAGACGGACACGTACGACATAGATCCGTCGTTCGATTTGTATGGTGGTGGCGGATATGCCGCGACGACGGCAGACATGGCGCACTTCACGCGCGCGCTCTTCCACGGCGGGGTCTTTGCCAAGGAGTCGACGATAGAAACGATGACGACGGTCCCCAACGTTGGCGACGCTACTCGCGCCTACGGCTGCGGGATGAGCCGGATGGAAGTCGAGGGCGAAATCGTCTGGGGTCACTCGGGATTCTGGAATACGTTCTCCGAGCATGTACCAGCGCGCGAGCTCACGGTCGCGGCGACCATCACCCAGCAAAGTCGCAGCGATGTGGCGCGAGCACTTCTCCGCCTCGTGATACGGGGAGTGCGCGAGTTGGCCTGGTGAGACGCCGTCCAGGAGTTGATCGCCTAACGATGCGGGCAGCTCGCGGCGCTAGAACAGACGCCCCGAGAAGATCAGGAAGCCAAAGCAAACCACCTGCAACGTGACGAGCGTCGACGCGAGGCGACGGGTGCGTGACGCAGGTGCTCGTGGACCGGCAGCTGCGTCGCGACGCTTCCACCACTCGAGTGCAACCAACAGCGCACCATGATAGAGGCCGTAGACCACGTAGTGCAGCGCTGATCCGTGCCACAGCCCCATGACGCCGAAGGACAACATGAGGCCTAACGCCGATGCCGTCTGGCGCTGAGCAAACCAATGCCGTTTCAGTGCCGCCATCACGAAACGCATGTAGACCTGATCGCGAAGCCACATGGAGAGCGTGATGTGCCATCGAGACCAGAAGTCGGCCAGATCGCGTGACGCCCACGGCTTGTTGAAGTTCTCGGGGGTGCGAATCCCAAAGACTTTGCTGAACGCAATGGCGAACGCGCTGTAGCCCGCGAAATCGAAGAAGAGGTAGGCGCTGTAGGCGTACATGTACGAGAACGTTGCGCGCATGCCTGACATAGCGGTCAGTGGATCGAGCCACCAGCGCCTAACGGCTGCACCGAGGACGAACTTGAGCAGGATACCGATGAAGAAGGCATGCACCGCTTCATCGAGAAGCGTCAAATACTCGTCGCGCGTGTAGCGCCGCGCAAAGTCCTTGCTAAAACGGCGAAATCGATCAATTGGGCCAGCGGAGATCGTCGGGAAGAAGACGACGTAGGTGAGATAGGCCGGCGCATGCAGTTCGGTCACGAGACCATCGTGAATCGCAAGCACGACGTCGAGCGCGCGAAAGGTGACGTAGGAGATGCCGATGAATTGCGCCGTCAACATCGTGTGCGCGTTCGGTGCGTACTTGAGAAAAAGCAGGGGCGCGAGGGCGCCGAACGACGCAAGCCATACGAGCCATCCGCGCGTGCTCGAGCGGAGTTTGAGAAAGAAACGCGCGAGTCCCCACTGCCATGCGAGCCATGCCACGCCCCACACGACGGCGCCTCCGAGCGCACCGCTCGCCGCCTTCGATCCAGCAGCCGGTATCGCCAGCTGCAAGACCCCCATCGCCACTGTGGAGAACAACACCCAATGCCACGTCAGTCGCCCCGTGACCCCCAACGCAATCGCGGGGATGACGAAATAGAGCGAGAGCCCAAAGAAGAGCAGATCGGCGTACGGCGTCACGGTCTGTCGTGCTGGCTCGCGCTGGCGATCATGTCGGCAATCGCCCGCCGATCGGCCTTTCCGTTGGCGGTCATGGGAAAGTGTTCCAGGAATCGCACGTATCGTGGCACCATGTAGCTCGGGAGCTGCAGCGCGAGTTGGGCCTTCAGTGCCGCTGCTCCTTCGCGCTCGTTAGGCGGTGGCGCCGCGGCGACGACCGCAGTCAACGAATGTGCCGCACCGTCGCGCGAATTGACGATGACGACGGCATCCTGGACCCCCGTGCAGCGGCGCAATTGCGCCTCGATCTCGCCAAGCTCGATGCGGTACCCCCTCAGCTTGATCTGTCCATCGCGCCGCCCTTCGCAATAGAGCACTCCATCACGCATTCGGCCCCAATCGCCCGTGCGATACGCGCGAGTCCCGCCACGCGTAAAGAACATCCGATTCGTCAGATCGTCGCGGCCGAGGTATCCGGTGCTCACGTTCGGTCCGCAGATGACGATCTCGCCGCGCTCGCCGTCAGCCACAACGGCGTCGGCCTCGTCTCGAACATCGACCGTCGTCCCGGGCATCGCAAAACCCACGGGGAGGACGTCACCTCTTGCCAGTACGCGCGGCGTAATCTGAATCGAGGTTGTTGCCACCGTCGCTTCCGTTGGGCCATACGTATTCCAGACTTCCGCTTTCGGAAATCGCGCGATCAGCGCCCCCGCGACTGCATGCGGCAGCACTTCACCACAAAACAGAAAACGCCGCAACGACGGGAGCGACTCTTCCCCGAACGTTGGCTCGGCGAGACACATCGCGGCGAACGTCGGTGTCGAGACCCACGTCGTCAGGGGCGTGTCGCGCAGCAAGGCGAAGAGGAGGCGTGGATTATTCGCGTGCTCCCGAGTCGCGCTCACCAGCGTCCCCCCAGTCACAAGACTCAAGTAGAGGTCCATCACCGAGAGGTCGAACGAGAAATTCGCCTGATTGAGAAAGAGCTCTGCGCCTCGCATGAAGTCGTGTTCGCGTAGCATCCACGACACGAAGGCTCTGAGGCATCCGTGTGTGATCTGCACGCCTTTAGGTTCTCCGGTGCTTCCGGAGGTGAACATGACGTAGAGGAGGTCGTCGTCGGTGGCGGTACGTTGCGGGATTTCGTGACTGGTGTGAGCGCGAGCGTTCGTCGTTATGCGGTCGATCTCAGCGGGCGTCAGCGTAACACACGCGCGCGATGCATTGGCGATCCACTCGACGCGCGCGGCGGGAAGCGAATCGTCGACTGGAACGTACGGGCGTCGGCTCATGGCGCATGCGACCATGCCGATGACGAGCTGCGGTTCGCGATGTCCGAGGAGCACAACGGGAGGGCGCTCGCCGGGAAGTTCGCGCTCCATCCATTGTACGAGCGCCTTCGCGCGCCTAACGAGCTCCCCATAGGTCAGTGACAAATCACCACTCACATGAGCCAGCGAGGCCGGAGCACGCGTTCCCCACTCGATAATCTCGCGAACCACATCCATGGATCGGATCTAGAAAGCCTGATAGATGAAGCTCGGAGTCGCCGACGCGTCTTGTTCCGCCATCCACAGCGCCGCAACACTGATCAGGACGTACAGGAGGACGAGCCGAAGGCGAGCCATGGTGAGACTAGGAATGCGCAGCGGTCACGAAGGAGGCGATGGCGCGGTCGACCACGAGCCACCCCTCAGGACTCAGATGATTCTCGATATCGGCGAGCAATCCTGGCGTGAGGTCCTGCGACGCGAAGTCGATGAGTGGCACGCCAGCGATTCTCGTTAGGTTGCGAAGTTTCTGGTAGAATGCGCTGCGGACATCGGGCGTCGCCCCGGTGGCGTCCATGTATCGACCAGGCATCGGCAAACAGACCAGCAACGGACGTGCGTGGGCGTCCAGCAGCATGTGCAGCAGAAGTGTCAACTCCTCCCACGGCATCGGATTGGCGAGTTGTTGCGCGAAGAGTTTCCCGTACTGGAGGTGGTCGCCGCGCGCGTCACGAGCCACGATCTTGGCCCACATTTCATCGGGAAACCCGTATGGATTTGTCGAGGAGGTGGACAGCCATCGCGCGTGCGCATCACCGATCGCCGACTCCCACGCGGCGCGCTCCGACCCTAACGAGCGCGCGGTGAGTCCTGCCGATGGGGCGGCGTTAGGCACTTCGGGTGAAGTGGCCGCGCGCATCAGATCTGCCGCGCGCAACCATGCGGCATCCCACAGAAGCGCGGGCCGCATGAGGACCGACATCGCCCGTTCGGTTGTGCTCGCTTGCGTCCGCGTTAGGCGCGTTACTGACGCAAGCACAGGGTCGATGGCCAGTGCGCTGGGGTAACGCATCAAGAGCGTCCCCACGTCTCGCACCAACGAGTCGCGCACACCGCGCCCATCGAAGAGCTGCGCTGCCTGGCCGCGAGAAAAATTGCCTGCGAAGAACTTCTCACGCCGCTCCTGCGCCATCACGATCTCGACCGGCGCCACAAACACGATCAGGGGACGATCACGAAGCAGTGGAGCAAAGGCACCGGCTTCGACAACGTGATTCATCAGAACGACGCCACCACCGGCCATGACGTGCATCGCATGTCCGGGAGGAACGCCTTCAAAAAAGCGATCAGCGCGATAGGCGACATCGACGAAGAGTTCCGACGAACCGAATGCCGGAAGTAGCGAGTCGTTTCGCAGCGCTTCTTCGTTTAGTGCGAGTCCGCGCACTCGCGACGGACGATGATCGTGCGCCATCGCGATGGCGGAGCGCATGATGCGCCTTTCGCTCCAGGCGCCCGCGACGAGCACGAGCAGTGCGACGATCGCAACGCTCCACAGGGCGCTCCACAAATGTGCGCGCGCCGGCATCGGACGCCCCGACGCGTCGGAGCCTCGTTCACTCCCGAGCATCATCCCTCGATGCGCGACTCCACGTAACGCGCAATGCGCGCCGGCGTCGCCCACTCGTCGCGATCGACTTCTGCCGGCGAGAACGCCACGCCAAACTCTCGCGAAAGCTCCACGAGAAGCTCCACGGTCCCAAGTGAATCGAGGAGACCACGTTCGTAGAGCAGCACGTCGGGATCGCGCTCGACTTCGGGAGCATCGGCGACGCGGGCGATGATCTGTATCACTCGTTCAGCGGGTACCATGCGCACACGATGGGCTTTTCACATGAACGAGCTATTAATCGATGCAATCGTTGCGACGCCGCGACACTTGGGAAACAAATTTTCCGCAGTACTCACCCCCCTACCCTCAAGGGCTCATGTGAATTTCCTCGAAACATTCTAGACATCGGAAAAAGGTTCGAGAAAGATCAACAACTTGTGCCGAGCTCGAACGGCGCACTGCCATAACGCGACAAGCCGCCGGTTATGACAACCGACGGCTTGCCGACAGTGCACGCACTTTCCCACAGAATTATGGGATAGGCTTCGCCGTATCCTCGAGCATCTTCGCCGCGCGCGCGATCAACTCACTTTCGCGCGATAAGGCTGCGGCGAGTTTGGCGATCTGCTCGTCCGCGAGCTTCCAATCCTTCTGCTCAATCGCTTCACGCACACCCGGCATCGTCTTTACGCCATACCCGGTATAAAAACCAGGTGCGTATAACGCGTGCTGATACCACGGGCGCTTCGGCAAGCCATCAGGGATGAGGAGGGCCTGATCCGTCTGTCGCAGCAACTCATTCACCTTGCCTAACGCGACAGCCGTTGCCGATCCGCTCTGCAGCACGCCATACGCCTTTTCGTAGCGCTGCGCCATGCGTTGGAGCGAGTCCGTCGCGTTTTGAATTGGCGCAAAGTTCACATGTGGCACCGTTGCCTGCGCTTCGGGCGCCTTGAGCGGGCGGCGCGGATCGTTCACGGCCGCGAATGTCCCTTCGCTGATCTGGCGATTCAGTTCGTCGATCTCCTTCGCTGTCGTCTCGCGCAACGTCGTCACTTCACCCAAATACCGCGATGCGGTGGCAGCAAGATTCCCAAATTCCGCCGGGAGGAGATCAGCGTTGGCCACACGCATGACCATCATTCCAGCCACCTGCGCCAACGCCTTCCCGTAGACAAACGACGAGTCGCTGAAGCGCGTGAACCAGGTGAACGAGTCGTAGATGGAGTGATAGATCCCGCCACCATCTTCGCCGCCAAAGCCGATGTTGAGCGTCGGAACGCCTGCGTGTTGGAGGAACGGCGTGAAGTCGGATCCGCTGCCTAACGCTTCGATCCGCAGGTCACGCTGGTTCCGAACGTCGGCGTTCCCCCCCGCAATCTGCGCCGCGCGAGCACGTTGAAGAATCGAGACGTTGGCTTCGGGGTCGTTGACTTCCGCGGCGACCTCGCTGACGAATCGTTCCAATGAATGCGACCCGGCCGCTCCAAAAAATCCGCGTCCGTTGCCATCGGTGTTCAGGTAGAACACACCCTTGCTCTGCATATCGGGCATGTGTTCTTCAACCCACTCGGTCGAGCCGAGGAGCGAAGGCTCCTCTCCGTCCCACGCCGCGTAGACGATGGTCCGCTTGGGGCGCCACCCCTGCTTGACCAACTCGCCTAACGCACGCGCCTCTTCCAGCTCCGCCACCAGCCCGGAGATCGGATCCTCGGCGCCGTTCACCCAACCATCGTGGTGATTTCCGCGCATCACCCACTCGTCAGGCGTCGTCGATCCCTTGAGCGTGGCAATCACGTTGTAGAGCGGCGTCTGCTTCCAATCGAACTCGAGTTTGAGATGCACGCGCGCGGCGCCCGGGCCGAGGCGATACGTGATGGGCAAGCCGCCGCGCCACGACGGCGGCGCGATCGGTCCCGACAACGCCGCGAGCAACGGTTGGGCATCCGCATACGAGATCGGAAGCACCGGGATCTTCATGATCGTCGTCGCATCCTTTCGGTCGAGGCGCTTCGCGTTAGGCGTCGCACCGACACCGGGCGTCAGCGGATCACCGGGATACGTCGGCATGTCGAGCACGCTTCCGCGCTGCACGCCGTCTTTGGGGCGATATGGTCCGTTTGGATATGTCTCCCCCTCCGCGAATCCGTCGTCGCGCGGATCGGAGTAGATCAACGCGCCCACCGCGCCGTGTTCGTAGGCGACCTTTGGCTTGATGCCACGCCATGAACCACCGTAGCGCGCGATGACAATGGCTCCCTTCACAGAGATCCCGCGCCGTTCCAACTGTTCGTAGTCGGCTGGAATTCCGTAGTTCACATATACGAGCGGCGCCGTTACATCGCCGTCGCCGGAATAGGCGTTGTACGTCGGGAGTTGCTCGGCGCGCTGGCTCGTGGTTGGATCCTCCTTGAGCGCCGGCTCTTCGAGCTTCGCGACGAACTTGGTGGGTCCAACCAACTCCAACACACGCACTTTCGGTGTTGGGAAGAGCACATCGAATCGTTCGATCCGCGCCTCCCATCCATATGACTCGAACTGCGCGCGCAGCCACTCCGCGTTGTCCTTGCCGTAGGGAGATCCGAGATGATGTGGGCGCGCCGAAAGCCGCCGCATGGCTTCGCGCATGCGCGACGGTTCGGGGATGGCGCGGAACTTCGCTTCCCACTCGCGCTGAATTTTGGCTGACGCCGAGGTAAAGCCGCGCATGGGTGCGTCGTCGGTCGTCGTGGCCGCGACCAAGATGAGCGTCAGCGCCGCTGGAACGGTGGCGAAAGAGAACGGACGGAGCATGTGCATCACGAGCAGGTGGGGGAGGGTGAGGGCGACGCTCGGGCGTCTGAACGGCAGACGGAGGAGCCATTCATCTTGCCGTCGTCGCGCGCGAAGCGCTAGGGCGCATGACGGCAAAGTGTGCTGCTGTAAGCACATGATGGGTGTGGTCCACGCGGCGAACGCGCTCTCGCTGCCTAACGCTGCTCTGCGCGGATCCCGGTCTGGCGGTATATCGGGAGAGCGTCGGTACCCGAGTCGGAGAAATCCTCACCCGAACCTGCATCTCTCCTCATGGTCGCACCCCGCGGACTACATGACTATACAAACACTTAGTCATGTAGTGGGCGTCTCGAAACGGCCCCACGCTCGACGGGAGAAGCACCATGACCCACATCGTGATCCTTGGCGCCGGCACTGCCGGAACGCTGATGGCCAATCGTCTGCGCCATCGCTTTGCGAAAGAAGTCCGCGACGCCCGAACGACGATCACCATCATCGATCAGGACGACGTTCACGTCTATCAACCAGGGCTTCTCTTTGTCCCATTCGGGATCTATCACCCCGAGGACGTCGTGCGTCCGCGCGGACGACAGTTGCACGAGAGTATTAAGTACCGGCAGGGGGCGATCGATCGCGTTCTAACGAAGGAAAGCATCGTCGTGCTCGCCGATGGCACGCGCATACCGTACGACATTCTCATCGTTGCGAGCGGCACACGCCTCGCACCCGAAGAAACGGACGGCCTAGTGGGCGAAGGGTGGCGCGAGCGCATCTTCGACTTCTATACGCTGGAGGGGGCGCGTGCACTCGGCGAGCGGCTCGCGACGTGGGAAGGCGGACGCCTGGTCATCAACATTGTCGAGATGCCCATCAAGTGTCCCGTGGCCCCGCTCGAATTCGCCTTTCTGGCCGATTGGTTCTTCACCATGCGGGGAATGCGAGACAAGGTGGACATCTCGTACGTCACTCCGCTCGACGGTGCGTTCACCAAACCGGCCTGCACGCAGGTCCTTGGCCATCTGCTGGACGACAAACGTGTTTCGCTCGTGACGGAGTTCAACACCGGCTCCGTCGACGGCGCCAACGGTGTCCTCCGTTCGTGGGACGAGCGAGAAATCCCGTTCGACCTTCTCGTCACGATTCCGTTACACCAGGGAGCGGAATTCGTGAAACGCACGCCGTCGTTAGGTGACGACAGTGGCTTCGTGCGCACCGATCCTCGCACGCTGCAAAGCCTGTGCGCTCCCAACGTCTTCGCGATCGGCGACGCGACCAATGTCCCCGCGTCGAAGGCGGGGTCGGTCGCGCATTTCGAAGGGGAGATTCTGGAAGAGAACATCGTGCGCTTTCTCAACGGCGAATCACTCGAGCCGGCGTTTGACGGTCATGCCAATTGTTTCATCGAGACCGGCTTCGATCGTGCCCTCCTGATCGACTTCAACTACGACACCGAGCCACTTCCCGGAAAATTCCCATTCGCGACAATCGGTCCGCTCAAGCTGCTCGCGGAGTCGAAGGTCAACCACCTCGGGAAGCTCGCTTTCAAGTGGATCTACTGGAACGTGCTGCTCCCCGGCCACGACATCCCCGCCGTGAGCGCGCAGATGAGCATGGCCGGCAAACTGCCTAACGACATTCGGCCGAACAGCACGATCGCAACTCACGCATGAGACGACCATGAGCACTCTCCTCATCGCAGGTGCGGACCTCGACGTCGATGCCGAAGGTTACCTGCAAAAGCCGGAACAATGGAACGAGACGATTGGCACCGAAATCGCCAAATCGTTAGGCATCGAGATGACCGATCGTCACTGGGCCGTCGCTCGCTTCATGCGACAACGGTTTCTCGATACCGGAAACGCCCCCAGCATCCGAACGTTAGGCAAGGAATCCGGAGTAGACGTAAAGGAACTCTATCGCCTTTTCCCCAAGGGACCTGCCAAGCTCGCCGCAAAGATCGGCGGCATTCCCAAGCCACACGGTTGCATCTGACGGCCAAGGAGCCTTCCATGCCAGCGACCATTGAAAAAGTCTCCATCATCATCTCGAAGGGATCCTTCGAAGGCGTCTATCCGGGCCTCATACTCGCCAACGGCGCGCGGATGGAAGGCATTGAAGTGAACGTCTTCTTCACCTTTTTCGGAATGGACGTCATCAACCCTTCCAAGAACGCCCACATACAGGTAGCAACCGTTGGAAATCCCGGGCTTCACATACCCACCATGGTCGGCGGTCTCTCGGGAATGTCGTCGTTCGTCACACACCAGATGGAACGAAAGATGGAGGAGCTCGACCTTCCTCCGATCCCTGAATTCGTGCAGCTCCTCGCCGATTCCGGCGCCAAGCTCTACGCGTGCAAAGCATCGGTGGACATGTTCGATCTCACCCGTGAAGACTTCATCGACGACATCGAGGGAACAATCACGGTAGGCGAGTTCTACCAGCTCGCTGCGGGCGGCCAGATCATCTTCACCTGAACTCGCGTCGCGGCGGAATGGCAATAAGTTCCGCCACATGAATTGGCTCACCGCCCGACCCACGAGGCGCACCGGCGCTCGGTGCACCACTCGCATTCTCGTGACCGCGACGCTCATTGCGGCGGTCACGCCGCCACTCGGCGCACAACAGACGCTTTCGCTTCTCGATTACAGCGCGACCTCGCCCGCGTCGTGGACGACGGTCGCGCCCTCCTCGTCGATGCGTCTGGCGCAATTCACCATCGCCGGCACCGACGGTGCGAAGGTCGCCGATGCGGTTGTCTACTTCTTCGGCAAGGGGCAAGGCGGTGACGTCAACGCCAACGTGACACGGTGGAGAGCACAGTTCTCCACCCCCGACGGGTCGCCCGTTTTCGAACAGATCTCGCGCGACTCGTCAGGCACCTTTCCGATCACCATCGCCGAGTACCACGGGACCTATGCGCGGGGAGTTGGCGCGGGTGATGCCGCAACCGCAAAGCCGCATCAGGCGCTCATCGCAGCTATCGCCGAGACGCCGCGAGGAACGCTCTTCTTCCAGCTGTACGGAGATGAGGGACCCACCACTGCGCAACGAGCGGCGCTCATCGCCTTCGTCAAAAGCATGAAGTAGGACGTTCGTACGCGTGCGTTCGAAGCGCGCGCCGAGCGTTGACGCGGATGCCTACTTGCATCGCGCGGAAACCTAACGAGACCAACTGCATGGAAATCCGCGAGTTCGGCGTCGAGAAGTGGATGGACACGTATGAAAACCACTGCGAGTTCAACCTCGCCGAATCGTGTGTCGATTCGCTGCGGTTGTCCGAACTACTCGACCTCTCGGGACAAGGCGACAGAATCATCGACGACATGCGCCGAATGAAGCTGACCTACGGCGCCATCGAGGGTTCCGATCGCCTTCGTTCGCAGATCGCCGCACTCTACGCGCACCAAGCGGCCGACAACGTCACGATCGCGCACGGCGCCGCGGGCGCCAATGCGCTCGTGTATGAAACGCTGGTCCGTCCGGACGATCACGTTGTCTCGCTCGTCCCGGCCTATCAACAGCACTATTCGATCGCCGAGTCGTATGGCGCGCGCGTCGATCGTCTCCAACTGCGGGAAGCAGACGGCTATCTCCCCAACCTCGACGAGTTGCGCGCTCTCGTACGCCCCGACACGCGCCTCATCGTCTTCAGCAATCCGAACAACCCGACGGGCTCGCTCATGGATCGCGCGCTGCTGGAGGGCATCGCAGCCATCGCGCAACCTGTTGGGGCGTGGGTCTTGAGCGACGAAGTGTACAGAGGGCTCGACCAGCATGGCGACGGCTTCACCGCCTCGATGGCCGATCTGTACGAACGCGGCATCAGCACCGGGAGCATGTCGAAGGCGTATTCGCTCGCCGGGCTACGCCTGGGGTGGATAGTCGCCCCTAAAGCTTTCCTGCATCAAGTCACCATTCACCGCCACTACAATACGATCAGCGTCGGGATGATCGACGACTTGCTGGCGTCAGTAGCGCTTGAGCATCGTGACAAGATCCTCGCGCGCAGCCGCTCAATCCTGCGCGAAAATCTGGCGGTGCTCGACGCATGGATCGCGAGAGAGTCGTTGGTTTCGTACGTCAGGCCGAACGGTGGCACTACGGCGCTGGTCAAGTACGCGCTGGACGTGCCGTCGCGTGATTTCTGCGTTCAACTCCTCGAGCAAACCGGCGTGCTCTTCGTCCCCGGAAGCGTGATGGACATGGAAGGGCATGTCCGCGTCGGCTACGCCAACGCCCGATCCTCGCTAGAGCAGGGGCTCCCGCGTGTGTCGCTCTTTCTGCAAGCGGCTGCACGCGGAACCCCCGCGACTGTCAGCGCCTAACGACTACTCCGAAACAGCTTTCGTCTTTTTGTCCTGGATGACCACGGGCCACCCGGCCTTGCCCGGAAGCTTGACCGGGCGCTGCGCGGCCTGCCAGACAAAACCCGCAACGACGGCGGCGTTGTGCTTCATGTCGTCAGGCACCAGTCGTTCGTACGTATCCTGATTGGAGTGGTGCGTGCGCGTGTCGTAGTCGACCGGATCCTGAATGAATTGCCATCCGCCAAGGCCAACTGCGTCGAATGCTTGGTGGTCAGTTCCACCGGTGTTGCCTGACGAGATGCTGGTGACGCCTTTGTCCTTGAACGGTGCGATCCAGGCGGAGAAGGCATCGCGTACTTGCGTATTTCCCTGCAGGTAAACGCCGCGAATGCGCCCCGTCCCGTTATCGACGTTGAAGTATCCTGCGTGCTTCTCGTATTCGGGAAGCGCTCGCACCGTATCGGTGGCGCGGAATCCCACGGAGTCCGAGTGAAACACGCGCTCGCCCAGGTGACGCGCGACATATTCTCGGGAGCCGATCAAGCCTTGCTCCTCACCCGTCCACAGGCCGATGCGGATGGTGCGTTTGGGCTTTAGGCCGCTCGCCTTGATGAGGCGAATCGCTTCCATCATGACGGCGGAGCCCGCAGCGTTGTCCGTTGCACCTGTCGCGGCGTGCCACGAATCGAAGTGTGCACCCAGCATTACCACCTCGTCTTTCAGCTTCGGATCGCTGCCAGGAATCTCGGCCACGATGTTGAACGATTCGGCCTCGGGGGTCCGCGTGTTCGCCATGTCGAGCGCGATCGTCACCGGCACTCCTTTCTCAAGGATGCGGGCAATTCGGCCATAGTGCTCGCCGCTCACGTGGAGCATGGGAACCTGCGCAATGCCCGGCGTGCGGGGGTATCCGTTGTCGGTGAAGATCGTCCCGTCGTCGCCGCGCGCCGGCATCAGTATCGCCGCCACGCCCTGACGCTCTGCCCAACGAAGGAATGCAGTATCGTTGACCGGGCGAAAAGCGTTCCCGCCGAAACGTCGCATCATCATGGACATCGCGTTTGGATCGCGCGGGATCGCGAAGCCGCCCGAACGCGGATCGGGGACGGTGTCCATCGCCATCTTTCCCAACTCGTCGTCGGTGTAGCGACGCGCATCCGCTCGCATGTGCGGCGCCAAGGCGGGTGCCGCCCCTAACAAGACGAACTTTCCGCGAAGACTTCCCGCGTACTTGGTTGTGTCGCTCCAGGATGATAGGAGCGCGACGACTGCTTCGCCTTTCACCACTCCTTTTGTCGGCGGTGACCACGCGCGTGGCGCAACCGCCACGGCGAACGGTGTCGGCGAGAGCACCTCCATCGTTAGGCGGTCGTTGCGCCATCCGGGAAATTTCGGGCTCCAGTACTCGAAGCCGACATTGGCCAGTCCCCATTCCTTCATGGTCTTGACCGCCCACTCACCCGCCGCCTTTGCACCTGGCGACCCAGTGAGCCGCGGACCGTTCACGTCGGTGAGCCAACTGGCAATCGACATCACCTGCCCATTGGTGAACTCCTCGGAGTAGAATTTCTGGAGCGTCGTTGTGTCGACGGTTTCCTGCGCGGAGAGTGCAGTCGCGCTCAATCCGATGCTGGCGATGAGCATCGCGCCTAACGCGCTACGGGTGGTTCGAAGTAGAAACATCTGCCAAAGTCGCTGAGAGTGGGGATCGGTCAGGAAGGAGCGTCGAGCGAACAGCATTTTCGGTAAAACGACCTTACAACATGATGAAACGCGCAGAGGCGTGCGAGCGTTTGCCCGCAGGCTCGGAATCAGTGGGTGTCTAAAGTCTCACACGCTCGAAATACCTTCGTGAGATGGCGGGAATTTCTTCGTTCGGAAGGAGGATTGCGTGCACTCCTTTCGTCTCGTCACTGGTGCCATCGTTTGCCGGGGCACAAGTCGGGGCGCGCGCCGCGTGCTTCCACCCGCTGAACGCTCTGACGCTTCGCCTTCGCGCGCCCTGCAGCCTCTCGCGCGCCGCCCCTCGCGTGACTCTGCGCGCATCTTTGTCTTTCCCTAACGAGACTGGCGTTCACTCACCGGCGGAGAACTCGCATCTCGAACGCGCGCAGCGGCGGACACCATGAGTCCGAGTGCGAGCCAGAGCGCACCGATTACCTGCGCCGAGGGACTCGACTCCGCCAGAACCCACACCGTGACCACAATTCCAACCATGGGAATCGCGATGTGCAGCGACGACGCCTTGGCCTGCCGGCGCACGGCGAAATAGCCGATAACCGACAGGTGCAACAGCGCGAATGCGCTGAGCGCACCGACGTCGACAATGGACACCAACACCGATAACCCATCGTCGCGCCGCGCGGCCCAAACGGCGACAGCGAGGGTGAGAGCTGCTGCTGTCGCAAGCGCCGCGCGCGGTACCCCGCGCTCCGCATTCACAATGGCAAGTCGGGCGGGGAGTCGCCCGTCGCGCGCCATTCCGAACAAGAGCCGCCCGGCCGCCGCCTGTCCTGTCATCGCCGCGAACGCCGGCCCAATCGCTTTAGTGATGGCCAGTGTGGTCGCGAGCCAGGTGCCGATCGCCATCCTCGACACATCGTAGAACGCAGTTCCTTGTGCGTTAGGCGCGTCTCGAAGCGAAGCGGGACTTATCGGGTTCAACAGTGCGGCGAGGTACGACTGCGCCACGAACACGACACCCGCCACCGCCAGGCAAATCACGATCGCTCTCCCCACGTCGCGAGCCTCTCCGGCATTCTCCTCTGCGAACGATGCAATCGCATCGAACCCCAGAAATGAAAGCACCGCGATCGACACTGCCCCACCGACTGCCGACACTGCGGATGCCGCGTGCTCGCCTAACGCACCAAATCCCACGAAAGGAGTGAGCGCCGGTCGTTGAGCACCACGAGACGCAATCACGACACACGCGCTAACGACAAAAATCAGCAACACGACAATCTCGGCGATGAGCACGATGCGTCCGGCACGTGCGGCAACGCTCACGCCACGGAGATTGAGCCACGTCGTCACGACGAAGGCCGCAACAGTGAAGATCCACGCCGGAACAGCAGGGACGAGCGCGTGCAGTGCGATGCCCGAAAAGAGATATGCGACGGCGGGAATGAAGAGATAGTCCAGCATCGCCATCCAGCCCGCGATGAATCCGGCACTTCGCCCCAATCCTTCAGTGGCATATGAGAAGACCGAGCCAGCGCGCGGCACCACGCGGGACATCTGCGCATACGACCAGGCTGTGCATGACATCGCCAACGTCGCGAGCAGATAGACCAATGCCACAGCCCCGTCGGCGCGCGCATCCAACACGCCAAAGACTCCGACTGGCGCGAGTGGACCGATGAACAAGAGTCCAAAGACAACCAGGTCTCGAGCTGACAGGTTGCGGCGAAGGGAGTGACCAGTGGGTGCGCTGTTGTTCATGACAGGAGAATAGACGCTCGGACGAAGTCGGGATACGGCAGCAACGAGTCGTTAGAGAGTTGTGGCGAAAGCAGCGCGACGCAGCGCATTGTATATTCGCGCGCCCGTCGAAGTCGTTGGCACTCCTCTACTCGCTTGGTGAAGCCATGGCGCGAGATTCCCGCTTCGTTCTTTCGTTGTTAGCGATCAGTGCTCTCGCGGCTCCGGTGTCGGCGCAGACGGAGCGCACGATACGACGCGCGAGCGAGGAGTGCGCGAAACTCAAGGGACTACGCCTTCCGGATGTGCGGATTAACGAAGCGACTGCGATCGATCCGGCTTCTGTTAAGGTGCAAGGCGTTACGGTGAAGCACTGCCAGGTATCCGGCGTCATCGGCCGCGAGATTCGGTTCCTTCTCCGGCTTCCTGACGATTGGAATCAACGCTTTTTCATGGGTGGGGGTGGTGGCTTCGTGGGCGTCATCATCAACGACGCCGAGAGTAGCGTGAACGACGGCTACGCGACCGTGGGAACCGATACCGGTCACGAGGCCAATCCGCTCGATGGCTCATGGGCGCTCGACAATCCTGAGCGTCAATTGAATTTCGGATTTCAAGCGATCCACCGTACGGCCGAAGTGTCCAAGGCCATCGTGCGCGAGTACTACGGCTCCGACACGAAGTACTCGTACTTCCTCGGCTGCTCCAACGGCGGACGACAAGGACTCGTTGAGGCGCAACGATATCCGGGTGACTTCGATGGCATCGTGAGCATGGCCCCGGCGTACGATTTTACGGGGACGGCAACGGCGTTTGTTCGCAACGCGCAGGTTGCCTTTCACACCGTCGGAGCGAGTGTGAAGCCGGTCCTGACGCCGACGAAGCTCAAGCTTCTGCAGACCAAGGTGCTCGAGGCGTGCGATGCAAACGACGGCGTCAAAGACGGCGTCATCGAAGATCCCCGCACGTGTCGTTTCAAGGTTGCCTCGATTCGCGCCTGCCCAGCGGGCGGCAACGGCGATGACTGCCTAACGACGGCGCAACGTACCGCCATAGCGACGATCTACTCTCCCACAACTACAGGCGGAAAGCAGGTCTACGCCGGTCAGCCGTTTGGTGGCGAGGCGGAGGAGGGTGGGTGGCAGGCGTGGATCACTGGCCCGAACGCGCGCGCCCGACAGTTCACCAACGGGAAAGCCGAGACCGCGCAGATCGCCTTCGGCGTCGACGTCTATCGCTACTTCGCCTTTGACGACCCGAATTGGAACTACCGCACGTACGATCTCTCGAAGTGGGCGAAGGACATGAGGCGGGTGGCGACGATACTCAATGCCACGAATAGCGATCTGTCTCCCTTCAAAGCGCGAGGCGGAAAGCTCATCCTCGCACACGGCTGGTCGGATGCTGCATTGAGCGCGCAATCAACGATCGACTACTACGAAAGAGTTCGCGCCGGCGATGCAGCGGTTCGTGATTACACTGCGCTCTATCTCCTTCCAGGTGTGCAGCACTGCGCTGGTGGCGCGGGTCCCGACGACGTGGAGTGGGACAAGGTCATCACCGACTGGGTCGAGCGGTCAAAGACACCCGATCGCGTACTCGCATCAAAGCGGGACGCAGCGGGGAAGGCAATTCGTACACGCCCGCTCTGTCGTTATCCCGAACACGCGGTATACAACGGCTCAGGGAGCACAGACGAAGCGGCCAACTTCGCCTGCAAGGCGTAGTTGGCCGCGCGCGCCTAACGACTTTCGAGGCGCTGAGTCATCCTCGTTAGGCGCCTACATGCGCCAGCCGAGTAGGTTCCAGGTGTTGAGCGACCAGAAGAAGATCAGTGCGATGACGACCGCGCTGGAGTGGCGCAGTCGCATCCAGATCGTTCCATCGCCCGAGCGCCACTGCGCGATTGCCTGCCACGCGCCCCAGAGCACGAATAACAGTGCGAGAACCGGGAAGAACAGCGCGACCTTCAGACCCGTGGGGTTGTCGGTGAAGAGCGACTGCGGATTCGACAACATCGATCCGACTATTGCAATGAAGACGATGAGGCAGAGCGATGCGATCGTCATGGCTCGGCGTCCATTCTTCACCGAAGCGGGAAGAATGGGGCGCCCCGGCGTGTTGCGGATGAAGAAGCGAATGATCGCCGTCAGCAGCAAGGCGACGAACAACACGAGCCCGAGCCCAAGAAGCATCTGGTGGAACGAGGGCGACTGTAGCGTCGACATCTTGTCCATCACCATCATCGGTGCCGCGTCAATGAAGCCGTGCGTGATGTTGCCTTTGCCATCGTCACGGAACGCGATGCGCATTCCGCTGTTCACATCGCGGAAGAGCATCGAATCAACCGACACCATCCGCATGGCACCGAACGGTGTGCTCACCATGATGGAACCGTCGGGCATCGCCTTGACCGGAATCTTTCCCGCCAGACTGAGAACTTTCTGATACGTCGTAAAGCTCATCCGGTTGAAGACGTAGTCGCCTTCGTAGCGCTTGGATGTTTCTTTTGCCGCCGCGGTGGGCGTGAGGACGGGAACAGGCTCAGGATAGTAGTGATCGAGAAATGCCGTGAGGAACGGCAGGAAGGAGACTGCGCCACCAGTATTCGTGTTGGTGGACATGAAGACGCCGACCTGTTCGCTGGGAATCAGGGCGAGGTCAGAGTGCATGAATTCCGTATCGCCACCATGTCCGATGAGGCGAAGTCCGTGGCTCGACTGCTCGTAGAATCCATGCGCGAATCCAGGAATGCGTGGGTCGTGTCCCTGGAGGCGCGTCTGCATGAGTTCCGATTCCTTTTCGCCCAGGATGCGTGTGCTGCCTAACGCGCCCTTGTTGAGATGCGCGATCATGAACTTGGCCATGTCGGTCGCTGAGGCGCCGATCGAACCTGCTGGCGCACCGCCCGTCACGATCTCGAACGGTTTCGCGACGTACTCGCCGTCTTTGTATTCGTAGCCCACCGACATGTCGTCCTTGAACTGCGGCGGGAGCGGCTGGCGCGTGGTGGTGTGCGTCATGCCTAACGGCTGCGTGATGTGCTTCTCGATGTAGTCGTCGTAGCTCTTCTCGCCGCCGAGTCGTTCGACCATGTAGCCTGCTGTGGCGGTGGCCCAGTTGGAGTACGAGGAGAACGTTCCGGGTGGGCGCACACGCGCGGGCATGTGTGCGGGGAGCCACTTGCTCATCGGCGTGATGTGCGCCGGGTCCTCGGTAAAGAGATCGCGACCGTCTTCTTCGAACCCCGGGGTGTGCGTCATGACATCGTTCAAGGTGATCGGCTTGTCGAACGTCGCCGGAATCTTGAAGTCGATGTAGGTGTTGATGTCCTTCGTTAGGTCGAGCTTCCCTTGCTCGTGAAGCTGCATCACTGAAGTCCAGGTGAAGAGCTTCGTGATGGAGCCGATGCGAAAGAGGGTTTTCTCTGGGTCGACTGGTTTGCGCTTGGCGACGTCGGCGTAGCCGTAGCCTTTGGCGAAGAGGAGCTGTCCATCGCGGACGACGGAGACGGTGATGCCGGCGATGTGTTTTTCGTTCATGTAGGCCGTGAGGAGGCCGTCCATGAAGGCTTCGACTTCGGCTTTGTCGCGTGGTCCGCGTATGGGTGCGACGGGGGCGGGCGCCGGCGCGATTTCCGCTGTCTTGGTGGGTTTTATCTGCGCGGCGACAGGGGACGAGAGCGTCGGAGAGAGAGCCGCGAGGATCCATGCGGCGCGCGCGATGAGCCGTGAGGGTGAGACGCGGGGGCGTGGGGCACGCATGGCGGGATCTCCGGCAATTGGCATTCGAATTTGTATACAATATGGCGAGCCGTCATACGTTGGCGCTTTCGGGACGGTTTCGCAATAACGGATGAGGTGGGAGGGAACATTGGGGCGCGCTAAGGATGGGTGCGACGTCCACCGTCGTCACTATGAGCGCGAGTGCAACCTCGCAAGTGGATACAGGTTGGGCGAACGGCCGGCGACGCGTGAGGGCGACGCATTCGGCGACGCGTGACGTGGCGCGAGAGGGCGGCGCCGTAGAAAAAATCGGCCCTGAGCCGGCACACGGCGTAGCGACCCGACGCGCACGGTTCGACCTCAATATCGCGCCGATACCGCTTGACGCCTCACTTGGTGTGGGCTAGCATTGCCCCCACCTGGTGAGGCCAAAAAAATGCCACGCACACCCCACGATCTCCTCCACGGCACCCTCGACGTCCTGATCCTGAAGACCTTGGTGCTCGCACCCCTCCACGGCTACGACATCTCGCGCCGCATCGAGGAACGGTCGCGAGCAGCCTTCGTCGTCGAAGACGCTGCGCTCTATAAGTCGCTTCACCGCCTCGAGCGCGCCGGCGCCATCGACGCCCAGTGGGGAATCTCGGCCTCCAATCGCCGCGCAAAGTTCTACCGCCTAACGCCGGCTGGACGGCGCCTCCTGACCGCAGAAACGCAAACCTTTCGCGCCTACTCCGAAGCCGTGCTGCGTGTTCTCGATGGCGCACCCGAAGGTGTGTGATGCCGCCTAACGACTCCTCGCGAGACCGCGAGAACGCTCCGAAGCAAGCCGAGTGGAGACGCCTGCTCCGGCTACCAACGCGCCGGCGCCCGCAGATCGACGCCGACGTCGACGACGAATTGTCGTTTCACCTGGCCATGCGCGAAGAGGAACTCCGCTCACGCGGACTCTCGTCCGATGAAGCAGCCAGCGAAGCGCGCCGCCGCTTTGGAGATGTAGCCGAGGCACGAGAGGCGCTACGACGTTCGGAACGTCACACGGAGTGGCTCTCTCGTGCGCGCGCCGCGTGGGGCGCTGTGCGTCACGACTTGGGCTATGCCACGCGGCGCATTGTGCGCGAGCCGTCGTTCAGCCTCGTCGTCGTTCTTACACTCGCGTTAGGCATCGGCTCGACCGTTGCCATCGCCAGCATCGTGCGACGCATGCTGATTGCACCGCTCCCGTATTCCGGCGCGGATCGACTTGTCCTCATCGATCAAACGACAGCCGATGGATCGATACATATCACGGCAAACGCCGATTTGGTCGAGGGACTGGGTGGGGGGGCCACGCCATCGCTCGAGCGGATCGAACGGCTTTCGTCAGATCGTCTGCCGAGTGTGCGCGATGGATTTCCAGTGATGATTCCAACCGGACTCGTTTCGCCGGGGCTCCTCGCGTATCTCCACGCGACCCCTGCGCTGGGGCGTGCGTTCATTAACGATGACGCGCGTCCGGGCGCCGCGCCGGTCACGATGCTGTCGTGGACAACGTGGCAGCGTCACTATGCGGGGAGCGCGAGTGTTATCGGCACCACGCTCGCGATGGGCGAGCAGTCGTACACCATTATCGGTGTCATGCCGCGCCTCTTCGACCCATCGGTCTTTGGGCTCATGCCGAAGAGTGAGGTCTGGCTTCCGCACTCCTTGTCGGAGAAGGAACGGTACTTCTCGGCGATTGGCGTGATGCGGCACACGGCGAAGTTCGACGTGATGATGCGCGAGCTGAAAGCGGCGTATGCACGCATCCCCGAGGCGAAGCGATTCAAGACGCTCACCGTTTCCGCAAAGCCTCTCATGGAGAGCGCGGGAGCGAACGGGCGATCGACGCTCATGATCATGCTCGCGGCGGTGGCAATCGTTCTCCTCATCGCGTGCATGAACGTGGCCAACCTCCTGCTCGCGCGCGGTGTCTCGCGGGAACGCGAACTGGCTGTGCGCGGCGCGATCGGCGCCTCGCGTGGACGACTCGTTAGGCAGCTTCTGGCCGAAAGCGCCATCCTTGCCACGATTGGTGGGTCGTTAGGCATCCTGCTGGCGCGGGAATTCCTCAAGCTGGTGGCGGCGTGGCGCCCTTCGTCGTACGCCGCCATCGAAGACGTGCGGATCGATGGTACGATGCTTCTCTTCACCCTGGCGCTCTCACTCGGTACCGCTGTGCTCTTCGGCCTCGGGCCGGCGCTGCTCAACAGTCGAGGGAACGGCGCGCTGTTGCAGAGGGGGCTCCGCAGCGTTGGGAGTGGACGTGTCGGCCAGCGCACGCGCCGCGTCCTCGCCTTCGCCGAAGTCGCGTGCGCTGTCACACTCGTCATCGCCGCTACACTACTCGCCCGATCGGGAAACGCCATACAGCATCTGCGACTTGGCTATGACGTGTCGCCGCTTGCGACGTTAAGTGTGCAGAGCGCTGACGTTGGCATCGGAAGTTCGACCAGAAGCCGCATGCCTAACGCCGCGCCCCCTATCGGCATCGCCACGCTGCTCGCGCCAGCCATCGAACGGTTGCGCGCGATGCCTAACGTGAATGGGGTGACCATCGGCAGCGGACTTCCCGGGGAATTCGGGGGATGTTCGTGCGAATTCCTCGTGGAAGGCGTTCCGATGCCCCCCGATCCGCTGATGCGCTTCATCTACATGTGGTCGGCCGACTCTGCCTACCTCCATACGGTGGGAACCCGACTTCTCGACGGGCGCGGACTCTCGCCCGATACTCTCGCGCGCGAGGTGCTCATCAGTCAGGGGGCGGCGGCGAAGTATTGGCCCGGTGCACGAGCTGTGGGACGACGCTTTCGCCTACGGCGCGACTCGAAATGGTATACCGTCGTTGGCGTCATCGAGAATCAGCGCGCACAGAACGGGCGCATGCTCGATGACAGCGTCCAAGTCGTGATGCAGGCGTCTCCAAGCGGTCCAGAGACGAACATCATCGCGCGCGTCTCGAATTCGCCGGGCGAGGCGCTGCGCACGATCTCGCGTGTGATCGAGGAGTCGGCTCCAACGCTCCGTGTGACCGATGCGCTTCCCATGCAAGCGCTCGTCGACGAGGCGCGCGCGCCGCAACGCTTTGCGCGTGTCTTGTTAGGCGCATTTGCCTTCTGCGCACTGATGCTCGCCGTCATCGGACTCTATGGCGTGATGTCTTACGGTGTGGCACAGCGCACTCGCGAAATCGGCGTGCGAATGGCTCTGGGTGCACAGCGTACCTCGATCTTGCGACTCATTCTCGGCGAGGGGGTGGTGATCATGCTCGCCGGTGCCGCGGGCGGATGCATCGCATCACTGATGTTGAACCGGCTGCTTACGGAGCTGCTTCAAGGAGTGAGCGCGACTGATGCGCTGGCCTATGTAGGAGCCATCGCGATCGTCGTCTTCACATCGCTCGTCGCACTCTGGCTGCCGACTCGACGCGCGCTGCAAGTGGATCCGGTGGAGGCCGTGAGCACGGAGTAAGAGCTCCGCGCTGGACTGACGGCGGCACAGTCGGACGCGCATTGTTATAGGAGGAGCGTATTGCGCCGACAGGCGCGCGCCGGTAAACAAAACGACGCAGGCGCTGCCGAAGCTCGCCTCGGCCGATTTTCTTTCGGAACTGACGGCAGTTCGCCGTTCCCGGCTGTTCGCGTTCCGCGTCCCCTCCACAGGAGTCCGCACGAGTGTTTCGTAGCACTCCCAAGTCCGAAACCGCGTACGACGTCGTCATCGTCGGCTCCGGCGCCGGCGGCGGCATGGCCGCCTACCAACTCTCGGTTGCCGGACTCAAAGTCCTCGTTCTTGAAGCTGGTCGCCGATACGATCCGGTCACCGAAACTCCGATGTTCAAGCTCCCGCGCGAGGCGCCGCTCCGTGGCGCAGGCTCGCGCGAGAAACCGTTCGGCTTCTACGACGCCACAGTCGACGGTGGGTGGAACGTTCCGGGGGAACCATATACCACCGCACCGGGCTCCGACTTCATGTGGTGGCGCGCGCGCATGCTCGGCGGGCGCACCAACCACTGGGGACGCATCTCGCTCCGGATGGGGGAGTACGACTTCAAGCCGAAAACGCGCGATGGACTCGGCGCCGATTGGCCGATCACGTATGCCGACCTCGCACCGTATTACGATCGTACGGAGATGCTCATCGGCGTGCACGGCGGCGACGAAGACATGGAGAACACGCCACGTTCATCGCCTGGCGCACTGCAGCCGCCACCGAATCCGCGCGCAACTGAACTTCTCACCAAGAAAGCGTGTGGCCCGTTAGGCATTCCGGTCATCCCGATCCATCGCGCCGTCATGACGACGCGACAGGACTATCGCACGCTTCCCAAGAAAATTCACCCCGACAACAAGCTCGCGCAGCGCGTCCTGGCCGAGTCGATGCGCGGGCGGCAAGCGTGCTTTTGGGCGACGCCATGTGGTAACGGGTGCTCCATTCGCGCCAACTTCCAGTCGACGACGGTGCTGATTCCCCCCGCGCTGGCGACGGGGAACTGCGACATCATCCCCGATGCGATGGTGCGTGAAGTGACCGTCGACAAATCAGGGAAAGCAACTGGCGTGAGCTACATCGACAAGCGCACGCGCACCGACCATCACGTCCAGGCGCGCGTCGTCGTGGTCGCGGCGAGTGCGGCGGAGACGGCGCGCATTCTGCTCAATTCCAAGAGCGCGCAGTTCCCCAACGGTCTCTCCAACTCGAGTGGATTGGTCGGCAAGTATCTCATGGATACCGTTGGCGCAGGACTCGGCGGGCAGATTCCGATTCTCGAGAATCTTCCCCCGCACAACACTGACGGCGCCGACGGTGAGCACATGTACATGCCGTGGTGGAAGTACAAAGAGCAGATCAAGGGAGACCTGGGATTCGCACGCGGCTACCATATCGAGTTCGGTGGTGGTCGCAGCATGCCTGGCTCCGGCGCATTCGGCGGTCTGGAATCGCTCACCGAAGGGGCGTACGGCAAGAAGTTCAAAGAAGCGGCCCGCAGGTACTACGGCTCCTGGATGTACTTCGACGGCCGCGGCGAGATGATACCTAACGAGGATTCATTCTGCGAACTCGATCCTGACGTGGTGGACCAGTGGGGAATTCCGGTGTTGCGCTTTACATGGAAGTGGTCGGAACACGAGACTCGTCAGGCGGCGCACATGGTGAAGACGTTCGCCGAGATTATCGAGTCGATGGGTGGAAAGGTGAACGGAAAGGTGGAGACCGATGGCGCGAAGGTCATCGCCAAAGGTGGGCAGATCATTCACGAAGTCGGGACGTGTCGCATGGGGAACGAAGCGCGCACGTCGGTGCTCAATGACAAGTGCCAGTCGTGGGATGTGAAAAACCTGTTCGTCACTGACGGGGCGCCGTTCGTATCGAACGCTGACAAGAATCCGACGCTGTCGATTCTCGCGTTGGCGTGGCGCACGTGTGACCATATCATCGATCAACTCAAGACGCGGAGCATCGGATGAGCGAGCATCGCGACACTCCTGAGAACGAGGCGCCCCTCGTGGTGCCTAACGAGACTCAGGCACCGACTGAGACGCCTAACGCAATGGGTCGCCGCGACGCGCTCAAGGTTCTGGCGACATCGGCGGTCGCCGTGCCGCTCGCTGGCGCGCTGACGCCGCGCGCCGCCGAGGCCCGCACGCTTCCGGTGATGGAGACTACGCCTAACGAGGCGCTCGACCCGGCGCCACCAGTCGCTGGGCCGCGCGGGACCAAGTGGGATCCAGATCTCCTGCGTCCGAAAGTGACGTGGAGCATGAAGCTCACCACGTCGGAGCTGGCGACGCTCACAGTCCTGTGCGACATGATCATCCCCGCTGATGCCAAATCACCGGCAGCGTCGGCGGTCGGTGTTCCGGCGTACATCAACGAGTACGTCAGTGCGCCGGGTGATTACTACGAGCGCGCGCTGGTGCAGGTGCGCGGCGGATTGGTCTGGCTCGACGTCGAGAGCAAGAAGCGCTTCGGCAAACGATTCACAGCGCTGACCAACGCGCAGCGTACGCAGATCTGCGACGACATCTGTTACACGCCCAAGGCGAAGCCGGAATTTGTCGCGGCGGCGCGCTTTTTCGACAAGGTGCGCGACCTAACGGCCGAAGGCTTCTATACAACCGATGCCGGCATGAAGGACATCGGCTATGTGGGGAACGTTGCGATGCTCAAATTCGACCTGCCGCCAGCCGAGGTGCTCAAACACCTCGGGCTGGCGTAGTACGCAGTCGCGTTACATCGCCTTCGTCACGAAGCGCTGTTTCCCTTCATCCCAGACGAACGAGTCGCGCACCGACTCAAACGCGCGCGTGACCGCTTCACGCTCTGTGGCTTTCGTGTACCCGGTATTCTGGAGCGCGCGCGATTGCAGTTCTGACGACGCCGTATAGGCGGCGTTGGACACCACGCGTCCCGCGGCTCCGCTGCCGAGCAGTGAGGTCACGAAGCGTATTGCCGCGTAGAAGATCTCGTTGACGACGCTGCGCTTCACGCTGGATTGCATTTGCCCGCCTAACGACGAGTCGTACGACATCGTCGCGCTCGACTCTCCCATTGGCGCGCCGGTGAGGGGATCCTTCCACGATACACTCACCGTCCCGCCGTTGATCGTTACCGTGCCGATGTTCGGAGCAATGGTCTCGTAGTTGATCGTAGGCATGGAGGCACCCGGTTGAAGTGGAATTCAGTGCTGCGTCCCGACGATGTTCATCGTTAGGCGTTAGGCATCAGCGACGGTTCTCCCCCGACGTCCCCGTCGCCTTTTTCGCCCCCGCTCCGTTGCCGCTTCCCATCGAGTAGAAGAACGCGGTGTACTGCATCTCCTCCCACGTCTGGTCGCCCCAGTGCACTTCCTTCGTCGCATCGGGGTTGCTGCGGTTCTCGGCGGAGTTGTCGTACCAGGCCACCGCGTGAAGCCTTCCCCCCGCCGGGATGACGAGCGGCGAGGCAAACATGTAGAACGTCTGCCAGTTGAAGTCGTAGCGCGGAACGGACAGGACTTTCTCCGTCCGGCCGTCGGGGTGCACGAGCTCATACTCCCAGCGCACACCGCGAAGATGCGTATGCGGGATCATGGCCCAGATGCGAATCGAGTCGCGCACCGTGATGCCCGCGGAGATTGCGTAGTCCTTCGCGCCCGGCGGGATGGCAAAGTTGGCGTTCACGAAGTTGTCGGCGCGCACCTGGTCGGTGACGGGGACCTTGGAGAAGGTGAAGCCCACCGACGTCTTATCCTCATCCTCGTGCCCGTGCGCTGTGTAGTGCATTTGGAAGGTCAAGACCGTCCCGGCCGCGATCTTGAGAGCCGTTCCCGGCGGGAAGGTGACGACGTTTGTTCCGGGAGCGGTGGCTCCAACAAGAACGCCGAGATCCTGCTGTGGCTCTTCGTGATTTTGCTCTGTGGCAGTTTGAGCCGTCGGCGACGGGGTCGGCGGCGGCGGTTCGGACGGGATGTTGCCGGAGTCGGGTGTAAAGAGCGGGACTCGCTTCCTTGCGGGGGCGTCGCTCTTCCTGGCCGCGGGTGAGGAAGGAGACGACGGGCGCGGAGCGCGCGCGAAGACGAGCACGTGGTGCACCGACTTCCGAGAGCCGGGGAGGATCTCCAGCGACGAGACCCACTTGTCCTCCGTGAAGTTCGTCGGCACCTCGAAGTATTGGTATTCGATGGTTCCGCGCGCGGGAACGTGGAACGTCTCCGGCATCGAGACGATCTCGTCGGGCGTGCCGGCCGTCCACGAGTCGGGATAGACAGGGGGCGTCGGAAGTTCGTTCGCATTTCCTTCCGGAGTGCCCGCGTCTATCCAGGCGATGATGGTCGATTTGTCGGACTCCGACAATCGGCGATCGTTGGTGAAGACCCCGCGTGGTGCGTCGGCATGCCACGGGGGCATGATGCCAGCGTCGACCGCTTTTCTGATCTTGGTCGCTGCTCGTTTCGCCCCTTCGTATGTGAGCAGCGACATCGGCCCCATCCCTCCGGGGCGATGACAGGTGGTGCAGTTGGCGTAGAGAATGGGAGCGACGTCGCGCGTGAACGTGGGCTCGTGCGCCCGATAGACGGGCGCGGCGGCCGCGGGAGGCGTGAGGGTCGCGTTTCCTGTCGTCGAACTTTGAGCCTGAAGGAGGCGAGCCGGCGTGACCGCTGCGCCGATGGTCGTGAGAGCGACGACAACTCGCAGAAGTGATCGAGGACTCGGCATGCGGACGTCTTCTCGTGTGATCCCACCTTCGACCGATCGCCAGCGGCGTGAATACCGCGGGTGCGAATCTCGTGATTCCTGTCGAAGGGGGCAAGCGATTCCCCTACTCTGGGGCTCGCATCGGTGATTCCTCCGCGCTCGCGTCCCTGGCGCGTGCACGAGCGCTCCTCGAGCAGCAAATTCTCCGGGCGTAACCGCGCACCTTCATCTCGCATTCCAGTCATCGCGCCATGAGCCGCCGTCTTGTCGTTCCACTTGCCCTTGTCCTTGTCGTCGCAGCGTTCGTGGTCACGGCGCGTGCCGCGGCTCCCGCCGTCGCACCCAGCCTAACGAGTGCGACCACCGTCGCGCCGAACGCGGCGAGTGGTCCGCGTGCCCAGAAACGCAGCCCAAAGATTCTTCTGTACGTCGACATGGATGGCTCGTCCGGCGTTAGGCGCGCCCGCCAGGTGCTCTATCCCAACCCCGAGTACTTCGCCTCTCGGCAGTTCATCACCAATGACGTGAACGCGGCGATTCGTGGACTCAAGGCGGGGGGCGCCGGTGAGATCATCGTCACCGACGCACACGGGAGTGGAAATTCCGAAGCGCCCGACGTGCTCCTCGATCAGATGGACAAGCGCGGAACATTCTTGTTCCGCGACGAAGAGTACGATCCCTACATCGACATCCTCGACTCGTCGTACACCGCGATCGTCGCAGTCGGCATGCATGCCCGCGCGTGTACGCCGGGCTTCATGGCGCACACTGTGACGCTCGAACCGTTCTACAAAGTCAACGGCCGTCCGATTACTGAGTGCGAGATCATCGCAATCTCAGCGGCGCGCTACGGAATTCCGGTAGTGATGGTGGCGGGAGACGACGTTCTCGAAAAGCAGATCCACGAAGCCTTTCCTGGCGCCGAGTACGCGGTCGTGAAACGCGCGCGGGGGCGTGCCGATGCGGAGTTGATTCCGCAGCCGGCGGTGCAGGCGGCGATCGAAAAGGCGGCGAAGGCGGCAATGGAGAAGCTGTCAACGTTTAGGCCGTACGCGATTGAGAAGTCGTATCACTTCGAGGTCGGATACTGGAATCCGCGTCAGACGCAACTGGCGCTGGCCATCCCCGGCACCGAACGCGTGGATTCCGTGACGATTGGGTACACGACACCAACGTTCGTCGAAGGGTATCAGCGGAGCCTCAAGGCAAATGGTATGGCGCGGCTGGATGCGATGCGCTGGCTCACGCAGGCGGTGCGGGCGCGTCCTGACGGCAAGAAGATCATGAGCGACTATCTCGACCTTTTCGTTACTGCGTGGCTCGAGCCGGAGAAGATTCCCAAGACTGTGCCGCCGCCAGTTGCGGCTGACGGAAAGAAGAAGCGCTACTGGGGTGACACGTGAGGATCGCCGTTGCGCGCCGACTTGCGGCGCTCGTCGCGTTAGGCGCTGCGGACGCGCAGCTTGCCGATGCGCAGAGCGCTAAGAGCGCCGACGTGATCATCCAGCATGCAAAGGTCTACACCGTCGACGCTCGGCTCCCGTCGGCTCAGGCGATCGCCGTTTCGAACGGACGCATCGTGGCGGTGGGGAGCGATGCCGACGTCGCGAAGTGGCGCGGCGCAAAGACCACGATCGTCGACGCCGCGGGGAAAGTGGTTCTCCCCGGTTTCACCGACACGCACGTCCACTTCCTTGAAGGAGCGCTTTCGCTCCTGCGTGTGAATCTGGAGGGGGCGAAGGACGTGGCCGACATTCAGCGACGCCTTCGGGCGTACGCCGCATCGCATCCTGGAAACGGGTGGATTCAAGGGCGCGGCTGGAACTACGGAATGTTCGGTTCGAAGGCGCTTCCCGACAAATCGTCGCTCGATCAGATCTTTCCCGATCGCCCGGTCTTTCTCGAGGGATACGATGGGCACACGACGTGGGCGAATTCGGTGGCGTTGCGCAAGGCTGGAATCACACGCGACACGCCAGACCCGCCTAACGGGATCATTGTGCGCGATCCGCGAACGCGCGAGGCGACGGGCGCACTCAAGGAAGCGGCGTCGCGCCTGGTGCGTGACTCGGTACCGTCCCCTTCACGCCAGGAAAAGCGCGACGCCTACGTCGCCGGGATGAAGTGGGCCAATGCCCATGGCCTAACGAGGGTTCACTCCGCTGGCGGCGATTTCGAAGAGTTAGCTCTCCTCGATGAACTGCGGCGGGCGGGATTGCTCACACTTCGATTTTATATTGCGCATCGCGTGGCGCCCCCGGCGCTCCGTGCGAGCGATCTCGCGGCAATCGACTCCGCCCGGCGACGCTTCAACGATGCGTGGCTCTCCGCTGGGGCGGCGAAGCTCATGATTGACGGCGTCATCGAGTCACGCACGGCGGCGATGCTCTCGCCGTACGCCGACGACTCCACCCAGCGAGGCAAGCTCTTTTGGCAGCCTAACGCTTATGCAGACGCAATCACGGCGCTCGACAAGGCAGGCGTGCAGACCTTTACCCACGCGATCGGGGAACTCGGGGTGCGTACGGCGCTTGACGGCATCCAACGCGCCATGAAGGCCAACAAGTCCAACGGTCATCGGGCGCGCGTCGAGCACATCGAAACGATCGCCGCCAACGACGTTGGTCGCTTTGGGGCGTTGGGAATCATTGCCAGCATGCAGCCCCTTCACTCGTACCCGGATCACAACACCATCGCCGTCTGGGCGCGCAACATTGGGCCAGACCGTGCGTCGCGCGCGTGGGTGTGGAACCGCATCGCCAGCGCCAAGGGGCGTCTCTCATTCGGGAGCGACTGGCCGGTGGTGACGCTCGATCCATGGGAGGGAATTCAGACTGGCGTGACTCGGCAGACCGATGAAGGAAAGCCGCCGAACGGCTTTGTGCCGAGCGAACGACTGACTGTGCCTAACGCGATCAACGGTTATACGATGGGCGCTGCCTACGCCGGATTTCGTGAGCGCGATGAAGGGTCTATCAGCGTCGGGAAATTGGCGGATGTCATCATGGTCTCGCAGGATCCCTTCGCTGTTCCTCCGCGCACACTAGGGCGCACGAAGGTGCTGCTCACGATGGTCGCCGGAAAGGTGGTGTACCGCGGCGCTCCCTGAATGCGAGCGCAGCACAGCCTAACGACGCGCGAGCCAGTAGTAGACGGGAACTCCAGTCAGCGCCAGTGCCGTGCCAATCAACGTCTCCACGGGGCGGGCGAGGAGGGCGCTGACAATGAAGGCGGCCATGACGACGATGTAGACGAGTGGCGTGACGGGATAGCCCGGTGTGCGGTACCCAGCGTCACTCGTTAGGCGCGGACGCAAACGGAAGATGGCCGCCACCATCAGGATGTTCATGAACTGAAACGGGACCACGAAGAAGTTCACCAGCCGCGAGAACGATCCGAAGAAGAGCAGCGCAGCGATCGATGTTGCGGCGGTGAAGACAATCGCGCCGCTCGGTACCGCCGTCGTCGGCGAGATGCGCGACAGCTGCGCGAAGAACGCGCGAAGTGCCCCACGCGACTCCTCCCGGTGTGATTCGGCCAGCGTGTAGAAGAGGCGGGGAAGCGTCATGATCAGGCCGCCTAACGCTCCAAAGATCGAGAGGAGCATGAGGAGGTTCAGGAACGTTCCTCCGCGTGCCCCGTAGGCGGCAGTGGCGACGGTTGTCGCGACTGCGCTGGGTG
>JBGAKW010000021.1:0-80128 GCA_044224185.1 Gemmatimonadaceae bacterium
AGGGGGGAGGGGGGGAGGGGGGGCCGGGCGGAGAGCCGCCGTGCCAAAGCGATCCACTGCGAGAGAGTCGCTTATCCGGATTGCCGCGTCAAGAAGGCGTAACGAGGCGGACCCGCAGCAGTGGACGCCGCGGCTCCCATGGAGCATCCTAACGTCGAACGTCTCGCGCCCCTCACTGCCTCGCCCATGCGCTTTCACCAATCCGTCCTCGCCGCTGCACTTCCCTTCATTCTCGCTGCGAACGCCGCGCAAGCCCAGCAACGTGCGCCCATTTACACGCCAGGCAAGCTCAACGAGCAGCAACAACTCGCGCGCGAGATCTTTGAGGAACTCATCGAGATCAGGACCGGCGTCAGCACCGGTGACATCACCGGCGCCGCGCAAGCGATGGCGAAGCGCTTTCGCGCCGCGGGCGTTCCCGAGTCCGACATCTTCGTGGGCGGCCCCGATCCGAAGAAACACAACCTAGTCGCGCGTATTCGCGGTAAGGGCGGGCCTAATGCGGGAAAGCCGTTGCTTCTCCTCGCGCACCTCGATGTGGTGGAGGCACTGAAAGCCGACTGGTCTGCCGATCTTGACCCGTTCGTCTTCACCGAGCGCGACGGCTACTACTACGGGCGCGGCACGTCTGACGATAAACCCATGGCCGCGATCTTCGTCGCCAATGTCTTTCGAATGAAGAAGGAGGGTTACGTACCTGACCGAGACATCATCATTGCGCTCACCGCCGATGAGGAGAGCGGCCCGTTCAACGGCGTCGATTGGCTGTTGAAGAACCACCGGGAACTCGTTGACGCAGGGGTGGTGATCAACGAGGGAGGCGACGGCGCACTTCGCGACGGAAAACCGAGTTTCAACACGGTCGAAGCGGCGCAAAAGATCACAACTAACTACACGTTGCGCGCGACCAACCGCGGCGGGCATTCATCGGTTCCGCGCGACGACAATGCCATCACACAGCTCGCCGACGCGCTCGCACGCGTGGGCCGCTTCCGCTTTCCGGTGCAACTGAGCGAGGTGACTCGAGCGTTCTTCTCGCAGAGTGCCAGCCTTCAGGCTCCTGACGTGGGAGCGGCAATGCGCGCGATCGTGGCCAACCCTAACGATGCATCGGCGCTCGCTGTCCTTCAGCGCGACGCGATGTACAACTCCATGCTCCGCACGACATGCGTGGCGACGATGTTGAGCGGCGGCCACGCCACGAATGCCCTTCCCCAGCTGGCCGAGGCGAACGTCAACTGCCGCATCTATCCGACGAGCAACGCCGAGGAGGTACGCGCCGAGCTTGAACGCGTCGTCGGTGACACGAACGTGAAGGTCCTCATCAAGACTCAGCGTCCATCGACGCCAGCGACGATCCTCGCCCGCGACGTCATGGGGCCTATCGAGCAGATCACGCACGACATGTGGGGCAATATTCCTGTCGTACCGATGATGAGCACCGGTGCAACGGACTCTCGTTTCTTTCGAGCGCTAGGCATCCCGGCATACGGCGTATCGGGGATCATGGACGATCCGTCGGATATACGGGCGCACGGGCGCGACGAACGGATTCCGATCAAGTCGTTTTACGAGGGGGCGGAGTTCCTGTATCGCCTAACGAAGGTCCTGGCGTCAGGGGCGCGGACGAAGATGTAGTGGCGCTCGCTTTCTGGCGACGTGGGAATCGGATGTTTCGACTCAGCGCAAGAGTTCCAGAATCGCCACCGCAACGACTCCCACAACCAACAGACCGACCGCAACCGCTAACCACCGGCGCGAACTGTTCGATGCTCCCTCAACTACAGAAGTTCGCCCTGCGACCCCGACACCACTCGCTGATGCGCTAGCAGGCGCACTTCGCGCAGGCTCGACCTCCGCGTGCACACCGGGCACCGTCGCGGAGACGAGACGAACGCTCGCCGGAGTCGCAAACCGTAGTCGCTGATTCCACGGCTCTGCTGCCGATAGTTGGTCGGGTAGCCAATCAAGCGTTACGCGCACGAGCTCGGACGCGAACTCCGGAGCCGTCTGCAAACGTTTCGTCGGATCGACCGCGAGCGTGCGATCGAGGAGTTGCTCTAGCTCCGCCGGCCACGGCACGCCGGGACAACTCTCCGTAAGGCTCTTGCGCTGACCGGCCAAACGAGCCGCAAAGCGAGCGCGCGTCGACGTTGCGTCAAACGGCGCCCTCCCCGTGAGCATGGCGTACAGCACCATGCCCGCCGAATAGACGTCAGTGCGCGAGTCCACTGGCTCTCCGCCCAATTGCTCCGGACTCATATACGCTTGCGTCCCCATCACCACACCCGTGCTCGTGACTCTCTGCGAGTCGGACTTCATTATGCGAGCGATTCCGAAGTCCACGACTTTCACCCAGTCACTGCCGTCTCGATGCTTCGTCAGCATGACGTTCTCTGGCTTTAGGTCGCGATGCACGATGTCGAGATCGTGCGCCGCGGTCAGCGCGTCCGCGATCTCCCACGCGATCCCAGCCGCTCGACGGGGGGGAAGACGCCCTTCCCGCTCGATGAGCGCGGAAAGCGGCTCGCCATCGACGTACTCCATCGCCAGGTACAAACGTCCGTGATCCTCGCCGAAGTCGTAGATGGCCGCGACGTTGGGATGCGAAATGTGCGACGCATTCAGCGCTTCGCGTGTGAATCGCGCGACGGCTTCCGATTCATCCAGAACGCTCTCTCGCATGATCTTGAGCGCCGCCTTTCGTCCCATCTTCGTGTGCTCGGCGAGGTACACGTCGGCGTGACCACCGCTCCCGATCTTTGGACCGACCAGGTACCGATCCGCTACGAGGGCGCCGGTTAGGCTGACCCGATTGCGCTTACGCTGAAGTTGGGCGCCGTCAAACGGGCAAAAGTCCCCCGAGAGCAGCGAACGACCGCACCGAGGACAGACTTTCGATTCGTCCATGCACCGGTGTGAGAAAAGGGGGCGCGAACGAGGGAGGGCGCCGACGCGCACAGCTTCGTCGCGTTAGGAGACGACGGTCGTACGTCAGGATGCGCTGGATGCTCTCATCAGAATCAGGGCACCGCAAGAGGGTGCGCCAGCATCGCCGCGCTCCGACACGGGATGAACGACTAGCTAAGTACAGACGGTGAGCGCGCGAGTCGTGCGGGGCTTGTGCGCGACGCGCGATGCCTCTCTTTTTGGGCGCCCGACTTAAACCAGCTGCACACTTCGAACGAATATGCGTCGAGCGTTGCAACGCGTCCTCATACTGGCTGTCAGCATTTCTTCGTTAGCGTGTTTTGAGCACGGCGTCGCGCCGCCCAGCAAGGCCGCGGCTCGACTCCTCTTGCGCGCGAGTGTGCTGTCCGCCGGCGAGCAAGTGATCATTGCGGTCGGCTACGAACGTTCGGTCGATCCGCGTCTGCGCCCGCTTGTTACGGATACATTCGCGGTCGCGGGGACCGGCACCAACAACTTCGAAGTCTCCTTCGATCTCGCGCCGTGTCTCGCCGACGCGCAGCGAACGACTTCTGTCGCGGGAGGCTGCTCGGTCGTCGCGAGCGTCGCGCTCGTTGGACAAGGCGGCGTTAGGCTCGATTCGCTACAAGTCGGCCCGTTCATCGCAGTAGAGGGAGCGCCAGTGCAAGCGCCCGCCGTCACCCTTCGCGCACCCGCTCAATTCGTGATCGAGAGCGGGAACAATCAGTTGGGATGGACGAACGCCGAAATTCTCACGCCGGTCGTTGTGCTTCTCACGGATCGGACAGGAGCGCCGCTCGCGAATCGAGCCGTTACGTTCACTCCGTCAGCGGGCGGGGCAATCGTCAACGGCGCAAACGCCACGGATGCCAATGGGCGAGTGAGGCTCCGGTATCGGCTCGGCGCCACCACGGGGAATCAATCACTCCGAGTCGAGGTGAAGGACAACGCCGGCATTTTCGCGACGGTGAATTTCACGGCGATTGTGCCGCAGCGGCCAACGATTTCAACTGCGCAAGCCACAACCTGCGCCGTGATCAGCGGCGCTACGCGCTGTTGGGGAAACAACGATAACGCGTTGTTGAGCAATCCCGCCGTGGTCGGAGATACGGCGGTCGGCGTTCCGTTCGTGGGTCCCGCCATGGCAGTGCTTGACGCGAACGCCCTCGGCAATGGCATCTATCAAGCGTGCGGACTCGATCAGAGCGGGTACGCGTACTGCTGGGGATCGAATCTGTCCGGTGAGCTTGGGGTGGCGTCGAACGCGACCTGCCGCGGGTACTTAGGCAACGCGCATCCGTGCACCGACCGCGCAACGCGCGTGAGTGCTTCACTTCAATTCACGATCCTGAGTGCCAACGGTTGGGATGGCGCGGGAGTGCAGGACTTCACGGCGTGTGGCATCACCGCGACCGGCGCGCTCTACTGCTGGGGGCGAGGAGCCTTCGGTGAGCTTGGACTCGGTGCCGGAGTGACAAACGTTCAGCAGCCGACACTGGTCGACTCGACACGCAAGTGGCTCTCGGTTGCTGTCGGCGCGTCGACGACGTGCGGTCTCACCAATACCGCTGAAGCATGGTGCTGGGGATTCAACAATCTTGGACAGAACGGCGACGGAAGTTTCACGGCCCACTCTACGCCGACGCTTGTGCAGGGCGGCCAGAAGTTCGTGGCGATTGACGTGGGTTTCTTCTTCACCTGCGGTCTGACGACGTCCGCAGAAGTCCAGTGCTGGGGGCGCCAATATTGGTATCAGAGTTCGATGGCAACCACACCGCTGCGTGTCAGTGGATTGCCACCCATGCAGTCGATCAGCGCCGGTGGCCTTCACGCGTGCGGCATTTCACAGACGGGTGAAGCGTGGTGCTGGGGACAGAACTTCGGCCAGTTAGGCAATGGCGACAGCGCATCCGTCATTCGTGGCGGAGTCCGAGTCGCAACCTCCACGCGGTTCACCGAAGTCTCGGCGGGAGCGGTGCACTCGTGCGCTCGGTCGTTAGGCGGTGACATCTACTGCTGGGGACAGGACACCGACGGACAACTCGCCATTGGTGGAAGTCCTACCGAATCGTTTTTTCTTGCACCTGTTCCGGCCAATGTGACTGGCGCGCGCGCCGGCGCTGCGCAGTCAATCATCGCTGCCAGTCCTCAAACGATGCCGACACAGGCCGTAGCAACGAATGCGCGCGTACTTCCGCAGGTCCGCGTCGTTGACGCACTCGGCTTTCCCGTGAGTGGTGTGAGCGTGCGCGTCGCCGTCACTGCGGGCGGCGGTCAGCTCTTCGACGGCGCGACCGCCGTTGCTTCGTTCAACGCCGTCACTGCCGTCAGCGGCTCGCCCGATCTCTCGCCTCTCAGGTGGAAAACGGGTGCGGCAATAGGTACGAACACGCTGTCATTTTCCGTACCATCGTTAGGTACTGGCCAGGTTGATTTCTCGCTTCCGACAGTGGCGGCAGGAGCACCGGCGTCGTTTGTCACTGCGACCTCGATCAACGAGTCGCCGATTGGTGCGGCGACGTTTCAGATCATGGCCGCGTTGAGCACCACGTACAGCGCCAAGCTCGTGGATGCCGGCGGTCTGCCAACTCGAGGCATTCCGGTCACGCTCGGACCGCGAAGCGGATCTGGCATTCGCCTGTTAGGTCCCTCGATCGCGATTACCGACGATGAAGGTGTGGCGACCTTCTCGATCGCATCGGACACCGTGATTCGCGTGAATGCACTGACGTCAGTGGGGGACGCTCGCGTCGATACGCTCTCGCTCCTGGCTCCAACAACCAGCGTTGCTCCCGCAGCCGTCGTCTTTCGAAGTGTCGGCTCGTTCCCCGCCTCGGTCAAGTTCGTGCAGCCACCACTACAGGTGCGCGTCGGCCAGCCAATGGGCAACTCGGTAACCGTGGAAGTGCGCGATCGCTTCGGCAATTTGGCGTCGCAGATCTTCGGAACGCTTACGCTCGTTCCTGCCAACGCTTCGATGTCGGCGACGGTGGTCACGCCAGGCTTCCCTTCGGTGACGATGCAGGGGCAAACCCTCCGTTTCAACCTCGCGCGCGTGACGTTTGACAACCTCACGATTTCGGCAATCGGTACCTATCAACTGCGTGCTTCGTTAGGCAGCACCTTGAGCGTGCTGAGTTCGGGCTTCAGCGTAATTCCTTGATTTGCAGCTCGGAGCGGACCTGGATCCGTTCTTCGACCGATCACCGGGGGTGCGACGTGGAAGAGATTGCCGTGAACGTGCCTAACACGACGAACAGAATGCGCGTGCTCGCGTTGCTCGCCTGTGCGTCGGTGTATGGCTGCGCGCTGAACGCGCGATCAGGCGCCGTCGCTCCGGCAATCGCGCGCGCTGATTCGATAGCCAAGGCAGCCATCGCGAATGAACGCTCGGTCGATGTTTCGCGCTTCTCGCCGCGGTCGGTCGGTGTCGCGCCACTCGCTGTCGATGTCTCGGACACGTCCCTGCGAGTGCTTGGCTTCGGTCTCGCCGATCTACTCACCACCGATCTGGCGGTCAGCGCATCGCTCGAGGTCGTGGAACGCGTGAACATGGACGCACTCCTGCGTGAGTTGGGACTCGCCTCGAGTGGACGCGTCGACTCCGCGACCGCACCGCGATTGGGACGTCTCACTGGTGCGCGGCGTCTCGTGACCGGCTCCGTCGTCCAGCTCCCCGACTCGCGCGTCACGCTCAACACGCGGATTGCTGACGCTTCAACGGGTGCTGTCCAGCGTGCATCGTCTCCGACGCTATCAATCGACGCGATTCTTGATGCGGAGAAAGCGCTGGCGTTTTCGCTCTTCGATCAACTGGGAGCCAACCTGACGCCGAGTGAGCGCGCGAAGGTGGAACAGCGTCCAACGCGCAGCATTGGCGCGTTGGTCGCGTACTCGCGCGGAGTTCGTCGCGAGGCGTTAGGCGACTTTGCAGGCGCAGCACGCGAGTACCAGGCCGCGTCGCGCATCGATCCGTCATTCAACCGCGCGCGCGACAAACAAACGCAAGCGCAACAGATAGCCGACGCTGCGGGGCCCGCACCGACCACTACTGACGATCCCCTGAGGCGGGCACTCTCGTTGGCCGGTGATCCCATCAACCGCCCTGCTCTTCCCACGCGCAGCGACGCCGCTGATCCAAGCTTCCGCAGCTCGGCGCAAAAGCTCGTGACGATCATCATTCCGGTGAACATCCCATGACGACGCGGCGGAATTTCATCGCCATCGCGGCACTGACCTTGGCCGCGTCAAGTGTGTCCGCACAGAGTGCGTCGACGTCGGTTCGCCCGGGGCTCATTCTCTCGCCGGCCTTTTCGTCGTGGGCAATGTCCGACGCGATCATGGAAGACTCCGCGCGCGGACTGCTCGTGACGGGCGTTTCTCAGATGTTGCTTCCATTCGCCGTAGTCATCCCCCTCGCTCGGCAGTGGACGCTCGATGCCGCTGGCGCGTACGTGCAAGGGAGCGTCAAGCTGCAGGGTGGACGCACGTTGCAGCTGAACGGCCCCACCGACGTACGCGTACGCCTCGTTGGACGACTGCTCTCCGATCACCTCCTCCTGACGCTCGGCGCAACCGTCCCAACGGGCAAGACCAAATTGTCCGGTGAATCGCTCGACGCCGCGCGCATTGTCGGGGCGCCCGCGTTAGGCATGCCTGCTCCGGTGCTTGGGACCGGATTCGGATCGACCGCGGGACTGGTGTTGGCGCAGAAAGTCGGGGCGTGGGGAGTCGCCATTGGGACGTCGTACGAAATGCGCGGGTCGTATTCTCCGGTGGAAGCATCCATCGCTGGCGTGAAGTCACCAACCGATTTGAATCCGGCTGACGCGTTTCACCTCTCGTTCGGTGCGGATCGACTCGTTGGGCAAAGCCACCTCAGTCTCCTGGTCGTGGGTGACGTGTACGGCGATGACAAGATCACGCTCGGCGCGGCGGGTGAACGTCTGTCCTCCACGTTCCAACTTGGTCCGAGCATTCGGTCGCTGTTGCAGCTGGAACTCGCCGCGCGCGGGTATCGCGAGCTGACGCTGTTTGGACAAGTGCGGCATCGCAGCAAGTTCAAAGGCGTAGACGGTACGACGACACCGGGGAGTGACGGCACGGCGATCGACGCGGGATTTAGCGCGCTGAAAGGCGTCCCGGGACGCGTCGGCCTGATCTTTCGCGCTGACCTAACGGTGGACAGCGGCCTCGAGGTGGACAACACCATTGCCACCGCTGGAGCGACGACCGGAGGCGTCACGTTAGGCGTGTCACTCCCGATGGGAAGTGGTGCAACGCTTGAGCCCTTCGCGCGATTGAATCTCGGACAGCTCGATACCGGACCTCAGAGCACCAGCCTTCGAGGGTTCGCGGCCGGCCTCACGCTCGCCTTCCGGTGACAGCGTATGCGACGACAACTGAGAGTCGTGTTCGCGGTGCTCGCGACGGCGTCTCTTTCGGCGTGTTTTGAGCACTCCAGCGCACTGGTCAAGAAGCCGCTGGTGCACCTCGTCTTTCGCACGACGCTCGCACAAGCGGGCGAACAGATCGACGTGCATGTTGGCTACTGGAAAGGAAACGCAACTCGGCAGCCGCTCGCGAGCCAGAGTTTCGGCGTAAGCGGGAGGGGGAGCACGACGAACAGCGTATCGAGCGCCGGGTGAGGTCGCCGCGCTTGCTGCGGTCACCCTAGCCGCAGTCGCGAACCTAATCGTCGAGAGCGGCGACAAGCAGGTCGTATGGCCCTCGAGCGATTTGATGGAGCCAGTCGTTGTGCGAGAGCAAACCATCTCGTTCGCCATTGCAGCTGCCGGAGCCGCTCGCACCGTCGTCTCTGCCGATGTGATCGATTTACCCAAGGGGAATCCGCGTGACGTCAGTGGTCGACCTCCGAATGTTTGCTGAGGTCGTGCTGAGCGTCGTCCCCTAGAAGTTCCGCCAGTCCGCACGCCGCGCCACCACATCGTCCTCGGCTCGCGCCGTCGCGCGCCGAGGACGTTTGCTATCGACACGCTTCGCCGGCAGTCGATACGTAGAGCTGAGTTCCTTCGGAAAAGCGGGTGCCGCGCGTGAGAGGCACAAGGGAATCCAGAAAGGTGCAGGCACGGCGAGGATCAAGTTTCACGTAGCTCTCAAAGCGACGGTATGCTGCTTCGGCCCGCTCTTCGCGCGAGAGTGATGGCATGTCCAGCTTCGCCAACAACCGCAACGCTTCTTTCGCGTCTTCGATGCTGCCCGCGGAATCGGTGAGGACTCTAATTCGAGCAAACGTCGCACCGTGATCCACGGGCGTATTCGCTGGCGGCGAAACGACACTCCCTCCACCGCCGTTCTTTGCAATGTTCTGGTCACCCTTTCCTGTCGGTTGTGTTGCCGGCGTCCCGCCTCCGCCAACACTGGGAGGCTGCGACTTTGCGGCAGGGCTATCAGCGTTAGGCAGCGGTGACGGCTTTTCATTCTGTTGAGCGACCAGAGCCCCGTCCGCCGCGGGTGCCTTGGCCTTCTCTGACGACGATGACCGCTGCGTCAGATACCATCCCGTCGCGGCGGCTGCACCCAACAGGAGGACTGCAGCTGACGCGTACAGCAGTGTGCGCGGCCAAGACGCCTTCTTCATGTGCATCGCGCGCGGCGTTGCAGCTGTAGAGGCATTGGATGATGCCGGCGCCTGTTGCACAACGCCCGCCGACGCCCCCGGCGGAGCGATCCAACCATCGGCCGCAGTGCTCGAACCGGCGCCAGCATCGCGCGATCGACTCGGATCAGCTGCAATTGCAGTCGCATTGAGCGGCGCCGCTGTAATCGCGCTCTCCCGCCCAGGCGAGCGCGCGCCAGAAGCACGCCGAAGGTGCATGTCCCATGGCGCCCCGTCAGCTGCATCAGGCGTCCATCCCAGCATCACGCGCTCAAGATCCTCGGCGAATGCTTGCGCTGACGCATAACGATCGTCCGGCTTCACGGCCATGCCCGCATCGAGGACTTGTTGCAGCTGTGCGGGCCACGCGACGCCGGGAATCACATCATGCAGACGTCGCGCCGGACCACCGAACCGAGCATCAAGCACCTGCATGATCGATTGCGCCGTGTACGGCAACTCAGCGGTGAACAATCGAAACGCCACCACCGCCAGCGAGAAGACATCGGAGCGCGCGTCAATATGGCCGCCAACGAGTTGCTCGGGACTCATGTAGTCGGGCGTCCCAATCACCAGACCGGTCGCCGTGACCTTCTGCGAGTCTTGCTCCATCACCCGCGAAACGCCGAAGTCCACGACCTTTACGAAGTCGCCACCGTCCTTGGCACGCGCGATCATGATGTTATCCGGCTTTAGATCGCGGTGGACGATGCCGAGGTCGTGCGCAGCGCCCAGCGCATCGGCGACCTGCAGAAGAATCGCCGTCGCGCGTCTCGGGGGGAACGGACCCTCACGAACGAGTATCGCCGATAGCGACTCACCGTCGACGTACTCCATCGCGAGATAGATCATCCCCTGCTCTGCCTCACCGAAGTCGTACACCTGCACGACATTCGGATGCGATACCCGAGACGCATTGGCCGCCTCGCGATTGAATCGCATGATGGCGTCAGGACTCGTCGCGAGCTGCTCTCTCAGGAGCTTTAGGGCACATGGACGCCCGATCTTGATCTGTTGCGCGAGATAGACCGTCCCCATCCCTCCCTTCCCCAACTCGCGCTGCACAAGGAAACGATCGGCGACGACCTCGTTGATCAGCGAAGCACTGGTGGAGACGTGTCTCAACGCCATCCCATCTCGGGGACAGAAGATCACGTCGGCCTCATACAAACTTCCACACTGAGGACAAACCTTCGCAGCGCTCATGTCTCAGAACCGAGGATTGTACTTCAGGAGATTACAGGCCATCTCATAAATGGTCGACGGCGCGCCGGCGCGCAGCGGCGGCCAGAAGCCGGCGGCCATTTATGAGATGGCTTCTATACCGCCCGCCGCGCTTTTGGACGTGCTGGCGTTACTCGGACGAGGTAAACTTGCATCGTTCACGAGCGTCTGGCACGTTACCGCGCGAAGAGCGAATGTACGCATGGCGTGGCAAACACGGTGTCGTCCCGAAACCGAACACTGAGGGATCGAAGATGCGCCTGCATCAGAGCTTTTGGACATGCACGACGTTGTTCGTCGCGTTGGCGAATCTCGCTGCCCAACCAGCGACGGCCCAGGGAATTACGCCCACCGTCGCCGTGATGTACTTCAACAACTCGTCACTCCTCGACCACGACACCTTCGAGCCCGTTCGCCGAGGAATCGCCGATATCCTGATTACCGAGTTCCAGCGCAATCGCGGAATCCAGGTTGTTGAACGCGACGCGTTGCAGAAGACGCTCGAGGAGCAGGACCTCGCGACGGCCGGTCGCGTTGATCCTGAGACTGCCGCCAAAGTGGGCAAAGTGCTCGGCGCGCAACATATGGTGGTCGGTGGATTTTTCGTTGATCGCAAAGGGACGCTCCGTCTCGATGCGCGCGCCGTGAATGTTGAGACATCTCGCGTGGAGTACACGGAGTCTATCACGGGAAAGGTCGACGATGTCTTGCAGCTGATAGCCGCGTTGGCGGCGAAGATGAACGATGGAATGCGACTTCCCGGCAAGATCACCGCGCCACCTTCCAACTCTCGCCCCCCGTCGGAGCCAGCAAAAAGCAACCCGGCCGCATCGCCGTGGGCGGCAGTGCAGACGTATGCGCGAGCACTCACCGAGGATGACAAACACGATGTGACCAAGGCCGTCGCCTACTACCGCCAGGCATTGGAGCAATTGCCGTCATCGGCAGTCGACCAACGGACCCGCGCGGAGAATCGCTTGAAGCAGCTCGTGGGAGGCGGAGGATAGACAAACCGCGGACAGCGACGCGCAACGACAGCGATTCCAACCACGCGTCACGTCGCGAGCGCCGAATCTTCCCATGAAAAATCCGGCGTCGGTCGCCCCTGCTCCGAGTACCACGCGAACGTCTCCTTCAGCCCCTCTTCCATCGGCGTCAATTCGAGCCCCAGATCAGCACGCGCGCGCTCGCTGCTTACGGTAATCGGCGGTACATCGAGATATGCACCGAAGTAGTACGGCGGCACCATCGCGTTTCCGCCTAACTGCGCAATGCGTTCGCGCGAGACGGGTGCGAACGTCGCATCTTTCCCAGCCGCACGCGCCAGCATCTGCACAAACGCAATCTGCGTGACCGGCGGATTCGCGAGATTGTACGCATGCCCGTTCGCGACGTCCGTTTCGGCTGCGAGAATCGCGGCGCGCGCGACGTCACGCGAAAAAACCCATTGCATCGTTCGCAGGCCATCATCTGGCACGATGACCGGCCGGCCAGCAACGATCCGATCCCAGAAAAATGCCTCCCGGTCGAAGACGTTGTACGGCCCGTAAATAAATGCCGGGCGAATCGTCGCTACCGGAAAATCGTGGTCCCGGTGAAGCGCAAACAACATCCTCTCGCTCTCAGCCTTTAGGGCGCCATAGGGATTTGGGTAGTCCGATGGCACGAGCGCGGCATCTTCAGCGTACTCGCCACCCGGCGGATACACGGCAACGCTCGACGTGAAGACGTAGCGCTTCAAGCCGCTCGCCACGCCTAACGCGGCGGCGTTCACTTGCGCCGGTGTCGTGCCGCTCTTCCAGTCGAAGACGTTGTCGAAGACATAATCGAAATGCTGGCCGGCGAGGGCACTCTTCACGGCTGCGATATTGTTGCGATCGCAGTGAATCTCGCTGACGCGAGAGCCGAATGGGGTCTGCGCTCCGCGATGCATGATGACGACTTCGTCACCACGCTCCAGGAGTTGCGCAACGAGCGCGCGCCCGATCAAGAGACTGCCGCCGATCACGAGAACGCGTGCCATGAATTCTCCCGGGTTTCTGGTTCGCAGAATCGTACGGCGCATTCCGCCAACATTGCACCCCTCTTTCCACTGTGCCTACGACCTACGGTCACCTCTCGTCGTCTGCCTCGAGAGACCTTCACTCACCGCCTCCGCGCCTAACGCCGGCGCGCCGACTTCGACGTGATCACCACCACACCATTCGCCCCGCGCGAGCCATACATCGTTAGGCTCGCGGGATCCTTCAGCACCTTGATCGACGCAATGTCATAGACATTGATCCCCTGCAGACTCCCGCTCGATGTGGGTTGCAGCGGGACGCCGTCGAGGACGTAGAGCGGCGCATTGCTGGCGTTGATCGACGTCGTCCCGCGCACAGTAATGAAGAGCCCTCCGTCTTGTGCTCGCGAGACCGTGACGCCGGACACCTTCCCGCGGAGTACCTCCTCCACCGGCGTGTTTGGGCTCTGATCGATGTCTTTCGCCGAAATACTTGAGGAAGAAGCCTCGGGACCCGCCGAGGTGCGTCCCTTTCCACTGCTCGCGCAACCCACGAGTAGTGCCGCGAGCATAGGGACGACGAGACTAACGATTCTTGAATGGGGGGACATGAGCGGTGGTCTGAGAAGTGAAACTGCAATGCAGTTCGGTGCAGCGATGATGGAGCCAAAAAGCCGACAGATACTCTAGGTCTCGATATTGCCCAGTATTCCGCATCGCAATAGAAGCCATCTCATAAATGGGCGCCGGCTTCTGGCCGGCGCTGCGCGCCCGCGCGCCGCCGACCATGTATGAGATGGCCTGTAGTGCTATTCCATGATTCGTGCATCCGGGAGGCTCGCGTGCGACGCTTCGTATTCTACATCATCCTGACGATTATGTGGTCAGGTTGCGCCTGTGGCAGCAAGGTGACCATCACCCCTCCACGCGTACCTGAAGGAGGACGCGCGGTCGCGGTCTCCGTGGCGCTGGCGGACGGCAAACGCGTCATCGTAGCGAGCGAAAGCGGCGGTCTCTTCCGTTCGCTCGACGGCGGAAAGTCGTTTCTTCATCTCAACGCCTTTCCGACGTTCAAGCCAGTCGACGTGGTCATCGGGTCACCCGACAAGAACATCATACTCGCGACGGCGCGCGACGACTTTCGCACTCAATCGGGAGCGGGCATCTGGCGCAGCGCCAACGGTGGTGACTCGTGGCAACGTCCCGGAGGATGGCCGCCACCACAAACGAACGGCTGCAACCGCCCCGTCGCCCGCGGCATCTCGCATCCAGCGCTCAGTCGTACATGGGCGGTGGCCACTGACTGCGGCATCGCCATCTCGAGTGACAACGGCGCCTCGTTCGTGACCTCGGCGCTCGATCCCGCGCGCCCACTCGCGCGCGGGGTGTTCATGTTCAGCGCACGCTCCGGTGTTGCAGCTGACGACTCTTCGCTCTGGGTCCTGAACGGCAGCACGTGGCAACGTGCCGCCGGCGGTCCGACAACCGGTGGAAGCTTCGGCACGCACAATTTCGCCGCGCCATGGTGGACTGGGTCACCCATCGTCTATCACTCCGGTCGTGATCGGGGGCTCTACTTCTCCACCGACGGTGGCGCTAACTGGACGCAGATGGAAACGCCTCCGCTTCCCGACCCCAATCGCGAGCACTTCATTCGCGCCGGACGAGGACTCGACGGCAACGGCACCCACGTCGACATCTATTTCGGCGATGGTCTCGACGTGTGGCGTCAAGCCGTCACCACCGCCGTGCCGGCGACGACCGCGGGCGCATGGAACAAGCTCAAAAGCGATCACTCCGATCCCGCCGATGTCGCCTTCACTCCTGGTGAAACCGAACCGTTCATGCTCGCCACCGATGGCGGCGTCCACCTAACGTCCGACAGCGGTCGCACCTGGAAATTCACCGGTGGCGGCTTTGGCGGATACGCCGCCCTGCAGATCGGAGAAATCACCGGACGATCCGTCGGTGGACAATCGCCGCATCTCGACCTCTTCTACGCAACACAAGACAACAGCATCAAAGCATCGGCCGATGGCGGACAGACATGGCAGCACGGCCTTGGTGGAGAAGGAGCGATCCTTCGCGCAGGCGCCGTCGACCCGGTTCAGATTGATCAACCGGTGACTGGGAAGTTGTGCGGCAACTGCCTCATCTTCGAAGCAACGCCGCACCTGGACGGCAACCCAAATTTCACGTTGTTCCGCAATGCGCCTAACGGTGATCCCGCCAGCCGCGCGTTCTTCCCATTTCAAATCGTCAACTCGGCGTATGTCCAGGCTGTCACCGATAGTGGCCCGCCACAGAAATTCGACTTCTTTTTGACGCTGGACCGTGGGAACGGATGGCGTCCGGCTTTTTCAGTCACCGAGCAACCCTTTGGCATCGTGCAGTTTGGCGGGAGTCTCGCCAATCCCACCGCGTACGCCAGCGTGCAGTCGCCCGGTGGCGTCGGACTCGTGCGCGCCTCAAACGTTGCGACATCGGCGAGTGTGCGCCGCGCCGATTCGACCGGGAGCGGGTTTCGCTCGTTAGGCGTATTGCGCACCGGGCAAGGGATGTACGCCGTCTTTGGCGTCGATCCCAACAACGCCGATCATCTCCTTGCCGCCGACGTCGGGCGAGACTCCATGCAGGCGTCGTCCGACGGCGGAAAGGTCTGGTACTCGGTCCCGGCCCTCACGGCCGCCGTGACCGACAGCGGACGATTCATCTTCGATCAACCCGACGGTCAGTTTCCGAATCGTCAGTCGTTGGCATCCACGATTGCGTGGGATCCCACAAACTCCTGCCACATCCTCGTCGGGACCATGCAGAACGGGATCATTCGATCGGCCGACGGCGGCACGACGTGGCAACGCGTGGAGGGATCGACCGCCGCAACGTACATCACCTCGTTTTACTTCCCGCCCACCGGCGACATCTGGATGTCGACGCATGGTCGGAGTCTATGGACCGTTAGGGTCGATCGCGCCAAGCCGAAGGGCGGACGATGCAGCTTCCCTCCTCCGCCGCCGACCACGCCTTCTCCCCAGCCCAAACCGCCAGTCGCGTGGCCCGTCCTCACGCGCCGCGCGCAGCCGTTCACCGGTCTCCGTGATTCATTGATGTGCGCACGATGCACGTTGTTGGCGACCCGATACGGCGCCATCACCGACGTACAGCTCCGAGGCGACACGGTCGTGCGTGTCCTCATCGATCACGGCGCGCTCGCCGAACGCGACGCCACTGGCAAAGAAGTCGCGCAATCGGTGCCTAACGACTACGCGGATCAGCCGAGCGATCGACTGCAGAAGCTGTTCGGTGCCGACCTCGCGGGTCGCGATGTGCGCGCCCTCGTGTTGCTCGATCGTCGCATCGTGGCCTACGTGCTAGCTGGAGATGAGTTGTCACAGCCGCCGACTCCGACGCCTCGACTCTACATCGAGAGTACCGGCTCGTCGCACATTCCCGACGTGGTCGAGTCGGGAGACTCGGTTGTTGTGCGCGGATCGGGATTCGTGCCCGGTTTGAAAACCGCTGGTGTCGATCTCGTGGCGGACGGCGACACCGCGGCCCGTGCGGTCGAAGTCAAGAAGGATGGAACGTTTAGCGTTAGGCTGGCCGTGAGGCGCGGGCGCGGGGATCTCCAGGTGACGGCGGTGCAGCGCACGGGGCTGCGACTGACGATCGCGGCGGGGCACATTCAGGTCGTGGGGAGGGAACGAGAGTAGAAGCCATCTCATAAATGGGCGCCGGCTTCTGGCCGGCGCTGCGCGCCGGCGCGCCGCCGACCATTTATGAGATGGCCTGTAGCGAAAGGGCGTTTCCATTTCCGTTGCGCGCGCGCAATTTCCGGCGCGACTATTCGCCAGTCGGCACTCCGAGGCCGGGAATTCGGTGCGTGCTCGCCCTCGGAGACCTCCCCCCCCCACGCTCGCGCCATCTCCAGAATCGCCGTCCATGAGACGCCTGTCCATCGTTAGGCACTTCGTTGTTGCCTCAGCACTGTTCATCGCCAGCGCCGTCCCGCTCGCCGCCCAGGAACAGAAGCCCGACGCAAAACCTGCGGAGAAGGCGCCGCTCCCTTCCAAGGAGGAGTGGTCCGTCACCGAGCACACCATCAAGATCGGAACACAGGTCATCCCCTACAAAGCGTCTGCCGGCACGACGCTGCTCACGAACGAAGCGGGCGAACCGACGGGATTACTGTATTCGGTGGCGTACACCCGCTCTGACGTGAAGGACCCAAGCACTCGCCCAGTTGCTTTTCTTTACAACGGTGGTCCCGGCTCCGCTTCGCTCTGGCTCCACATGGGCGCCTTCGGTCCTCGGCGCGTCGCGACGATCAACGGCGAGTTCACGCCACCGGCGCCCTACAAACTCGTCGACAACACCGAGTCGCTCCTCGACAAGACGGACTTGGTTTTTATCGACGCGATGGGAACGGGCTACAGTCGCGGCGCCGGCAAGGGCGTGGAGAAGGACTTCTTCGGTGTCGACGAGGACGGCGAGGCGTTTGCGCAATTCATCGTCACCTATCTGAGCCGAAACGACCGCTGGAATTCGCCGAAGTTCCTAATTGGGGAAAGCTACGGAACCTTTCGCTCGGCCGTCGTCGGCAACTTGCTGCAGCGGAAGTACAACGTGCACCTGAACGGGATCGATCTCATCTCGTCGGTGCTCGACCTCTCGACCATCACCTTTGGCGACGGTGACGATCGCGTATTTCAGTACTATCTCCCGAGCTACGCGGCGGTCGCGTGGTACTTCAAGGCGCTGAACAATCGTCCCGCGGCGCTCGAGCCGTTTCTCGACGAGGCGCGCAAGTACGCCACGACCGACTACGCCGCCGCACTCATGAAGGGAGCGGCGCTATCGGACGCCGAGAAAGCCGCAGTGGCCAAGCGACTCTCCGCGTTCACCGGGTTGAGCGAGGAGTACCTAACGAGAGCCAACCTCCGCGTGAACCTGGGTCAGTTCAACGCCGAGCTGCTTCGCTCGCGCGGCCTAACGACTGGGCGTATTGACGCGCGTTTCGCGGGTCACACGTTCAACATGCTCACTGAGAACGCCGAAGACGATCCCGAAGGTCCGGCGGTTGGTGGCGCGTTTACCGCGCTGCTCAACATGTACAACCACGACGAACTCAAATTCGGCAAGGACCGGCAGTACTACGTGACTCGGTATGGGCGCGGCTGGAACTGGACGCGCAAAGGGCGCGAACAAGGGGGATTTCCATCGGCGCCTAACGTCCAACGTGACCTCGCCGAGGCAATGGTGACGAACCCTCGGCTACTCGTGCAGGTGGAGAACGGGTACTACGACATGGCGACGCCGTTCTTTCCAACCGAGTTCACCTTTTCACATTTAGGGATTCCGGCGCAACTGCAGTCGCACATTTCACTCAAGTACTACGACGCCGGGCACATGATGTACTTGCGCGACGCTGATCGCGTGAAACTGCATGACAACATCGCGGCGTTTATTGATCGGGCGACGAAATAGACTGGAATGCGCCGCACCTGGTCCGAAGGCGCTGGAGACTAGAGCCATGGTCGCTCGAACTGCATTGATGACCGCCGAGCAATTGCGGATTCCTCGAGCAGGCACCATCGCTCGCGATCGAGGTCCTGTCGCCTAACGATCGCCCAGACGCGGTGTTGGCATAAGTGGCGCAGTGGCTCGAAGGCGGCGCCGAGCTCGTATGGACCATCGATCCGGAGCGGCACGAGGCGCGCGTGTATCGCGCGGATGGAAGTCAGTCGACAATAACCGAGGGGGGACTGCTGCACGGTGAGTCGGTCCTTCCCGGCTTCGTGATCCCGATAGCAACGCTGCTCGCGTAGTCGCGAGTTCGACGTCGCGTGCTGCGGGTCAACACTCGGCGTCGATGTGCTCTCGCCACCGCGAACCCGCGTGGTTGTTCGGTCGAACGGCGAGCCGTACTTTCTCGCACATCGCCTTACTCCATCCCCCACCGTCACACTCTCCCCAACGACCATGACGCGCCGATTCGCGCGCAACGTCGCCGTCCTCGCGCTCCTCGCTTTCCCGCGCTACGCAGCGAGCGCACAGAACGGACGCTTCGATCTCGAAAAGACGAAGACCGTGCTGAGTAGCGTCATCAAGAAGACGCTCGCCGAACACGGCATTCCGTCGATGTCCATCGCGCTTGTTCGCGGGGACTCGATTGTCTGGAAGGAGGCGTTCGGCTTCTCGAACATGCGGACGCGCACTCCCGCGACGACGGAAACGCTCTATAGCACAGGGTCATCGTTCAAGTCGGTCACCGCAACAGCAATCATGCAGCTCGCCGAGCAGGGCAAGCTCCGCCTTGATGATCCCATCAACAAGTATCTGGGCGAGACGCCGGTGAAGGATCAGAGCGACAAACCCGTCACCTTCACGCACATCTTGTCGCACTGGTCGGGTCTCAAGAACGGCGCGGAAACGCAGCCGATCTGGAGCCGCAAGCTCCCGAAAACGCTCGAGGGGTTCACCGCGGATCTTTCCTCAGTTAGGGCGCCAGAGGTGAAGTGGGAATACAACAACTTTGCCTACGGGACGGCGGGACTCCTCGTGCAGCGCATCTCCGGTGTGGAATATGAGCAGTACATGGTCGATCATGTGCTGAAACCGTTAGGCGTGACGACGCCGCACCCTGTGTATCCCTCGCCCGACATGGTCGAGCGCATGGCGCTGCCGTACAAGAACGGTGGCTCGTTAGGCAAGCCGGCGCCCGAAGTGCAGGTCCACTTCGATGTGTATCCCGCGGGAGACATCTATCTCACTCCCGAAGACATGGCGCGCTATCTCATCGCGCAGCTCAACGGCGGCGTGTATCACGGCAACCGGATTCTCTCCGAAGAGTCGGTGCGCGAGATGCACAAGGAGCGGTTTGGCGGCGACTATGGATATGGCTTCTGGATGGTGCACGACAGCGCGAGCGGGCACACGCTCATTCATCACGGCGGCGCCATCGCCGGCCAGCGCGCGTTCCTGATCGGCGACCTGGATGCCAAGGTCGGCGTGTACTACATGACCAACTCCGATTTCCTTCCCGACGCCACGCCGCCGGCGCAATCAGAGATCGTGTACGCTGCGCTCAAGTTGTTGCGCGGAGAGTCGTATACTCCGCGCGCCGAGCGCAAGGGAATCGCCGTCGACGAAAAGGTGCTCGACAATTACGTCGGCAGCTACGAGTTAGGGCGTAGTTCGTTCGTTGTGGCCAAAGCAGGGCGAGCGCTGACGCTTCAGCAACGGAATCAGCCGGCGATCGACGAGCTGTACGCCGAGACGCCGACGACATTCTTCACGCGTGGAAGCGCGATTTCGTACAGCTTCGAGGGCGACAACGGGAGCATCAATCGCCTTGTGGTGCAGGCGGGTGCCCAGCGCTTGGTGGCGACGCGGAAGAAGTAGTGACGCACTTCCATGTCTGACCAACTCCGTCATCGGTGAGCCCTTCCCCACTATCCCACACCCTCACTTTGTGAGGCGGCTATGGAGATCTTGCGCAGTCGATCGTTTGTGTATGCGGCAATCGCACTCGCGCTAACAGCGGCAGTCCCGCGCCATGTCGAAGCACAAGCCGGTTGGCTTCCACGCTCGAAGCGCCGCAGCGGAAGAAGGAGCGTGAACAGTCGCTCGCTGCAATCGCACGCGTTCAGACTCCCGCAGAAGTCGCGAAGTTGCGAAAGGAATTGGAGGACGCCGAGCGAGAAGCCGGAGAGCAATTCGCGAAAAACGAACGTCAGGAGCGCGAACGGCGCAATCATGGCCGCGCGAGATTCGATGAACGCGTACGTGCACCGGGTGCTGACGCCTAACTACGACTTCTGGCGCGCGCGTCGATCGCTCGCTGACGTGCGAACGATCAATGTCCACTTCGAGGCGACCAACAACCCAGCCGTGCAGAATGCCGTCTATCAGACAGTGAAGAAGCTCAATTGGCGCGCGATTGCGGCGATGGCCGATGAGTCACCGCGTGAATGAAAGATTGGTGCCAGTGCATCGAATCCTCGCAAGGCAGAGCACCTATTGAGAACGCGATACTAGTTCGTCCCGCACATTGCCAACACCAAACACCGAGCGGAGTTTTATCGGCGTAGCAAACGTCCCACGTCCCGATAAACCTCCGAAATGTCGCTATCCACGCCCAGCGCCCGTCCTAACGACCCCCGCTTCTCCTCCGGCCCCACGCGCAAGCGCCCCGGCTGGACGCTTCAAGCGCTCGACGGCGCACTCCTCGGCCGCTCACACCGGTCGAAGCCCGGTAAAGCAAAGCTAAAGGAAGCGATCGATCGCACCCGCACGTTACTCGGCGTCCCCGATGGTTTTCGCGTTGGCATCGTCCCCGCCAGCGACACCGGCGCGGTCGAGATGGCGATGTGGTCGATGCTTGGGGCACGCCCCGTAGACCTCTTCGCGTGGGAATCGTTCGGCGAGGAGTGGGTGACAGACGTACAAAAGCAACTCAAGCTCGACGACGCGCGCGTGCATCTCGGTCAGCCGTATGGTGTGCTCCCAGACCTAACGAGAGCGCGTCGAGACGCGGACATCGTCTTCACGCAGAACGGCACGACATCCGGCGTGAAGATCCCGCACTTTGACTGGATTGCAGCTGACCGCGAAGGGATCACCATCAACGATGCCACCAGCGCCGCCTTCGCGCAGCCCATCGCATGGGACAAATGCGACGTGGTGACCTTCTCGTGGCAGAAGGTGCTAGGCGGCGAAGGCGCGCACGGGATGCTCATCCTCTCGCCACGAGCAGTCGCGCGACTGGAATCGTATACGCCTAACCGTCCGCTGCCGAAGATCTTCCGGATGGTGAAGAAAGGAAAGCTGGACGAGGAACTGTTCGAAGGCGCGACGATCAACACGCCGTCGATGCTCGCCACCGAGGACTATCTCGATGCGCTGCGGTGGGGCGAGTCTATCGGCGGACTCGCGGCGCTGCACGCGCGCGCCGACGCCAACGCAGGTGTCATCGCCGAATGGGTGACGCGCACCCCGTGGGTGGACTTCCTTGCGGACGATCCGGCCGCCAGGAGCAACACCAGCGTCTGCCTCAAGGTTGTCGACCCGCGAGTCACGGCGCTCGACCCCGAGCGACAGGCCTCGTTCGCGAAGGACCTCTCGTCGACGCTGGAAAAGGAAGGTGTCGCACTCGACGCAGCCTCGTATCGCTCTGCCCCGCCGGGTCTTCGCATCTGGTGCGGCGCCACCATCGAGCGCGACGACGTCGCGGCGCTCACGCCTTGGCTGGATTGGGCGTTCGCGCGCTGCGCAGAAAAGCTCGTCTAGCGGAGCATGATGGAGCTGCTTCGCCTGCTTAGTCTCTGTATGCCCGCCGCCTAACGCTGCTCAAACCCCATAACTCGCGAGAGGAGTCTGTCACCGCATGCCGCGTGTTCTCATATCCGACGAACTGAGCCCCGCCGCTATTGACATCTTCAGGTCGCGTGGCATCGATGTCGACGTGAAGGTTGGGTTGTCCAAGTCGGCGCTCCTCGAGATTATCGGCGACTACGACGGACTGGCGATTCGTTCCGCGACCAAGGCAGACCGCGACGTGATCGGCGCTGCATCCCGGCTCCGCGTGATCGGCCGCGCCGGGATCGGCGTCGACAATATCGACATCCCCGCCGCGAGCGCGCGTGGTATCGTCGTGATGAACACCCCGTTCGGTAACAGCATCACGACTGCCGAACACGCCATCGCGCTCCTGTTCGCCGTCGCGCGCCAGCTTGGTGAGGCCAGCGTGTCGACGCAGTCGGGCAAATGGGAGAAGGAGCGCTTCATGGGTGTGGAGCTGCATGGCAAGACTCTCGGAGTGATCGGTTGCGGCAACATTGGCGGGCTCGTGGCCGAGCGAGCGTTAGGCATCAAGATGCGCGTGATTGCGTTCGATCCGTTCCTGTCACCCGAACGCGCAGGCTCGTTAGGCGTGGAAAAAGTCGAGCTGGATGAACTCCTGCGCCGCGCCGACGCCATCACCCTGCACACTCCGCTCACCGACAAGACGCGCAACCTCATCGACGGCGACGCGCTCGCGCGCACCAAACGCGGCGTGATCATCGTCAACGCTGCACGTGGCGGTTTGGTCGACGAGGGCGCGCTACGCGCTGCCCTCGAAAGCGGTCACGTCGCCGGCGCCGCGTGCGACGTATTCACCAAGGAGCCTGCACGCGAGAACGTCCTCTTTGGCGCCCCGAACTTCATCGCGACACCACACCTCGGCGCCAGCACCGTGGAGGCGCAGGAGAAGGTCGCGTTGCAGGTGGCGGAGCAGATCAGCGACTATCTCCTGCACGGTGCCGTGGTGAACGCGCTGAATCTTCCATCGATGACGGCGGAGGAGGCGCCGAGGCTGGCGCCATTCGTCGCGCTGAGTGAGCGACTCGGGATGTTCGTCGGCAGCATGTGCGACGCAGGTCCCGAAGCGATCGAGATCGCGTTTGAAGGTGATGTGTCGCGCCTCAATACGCGTCCACTCACCGCCGCCGCGTTGACGGGCATCATGCGTCCGCTGATTCCCGACGTGAACATGGTGTCGGCCCCCGCCATCCTAAAAGAGAAAGGGATCCCGTTCACCGAGTCCCGCCAAGCCACGGGCGCCTCGTACGACTCCCTCATCCGCGTCGGCGTCTGTTCCAGCGGAGAATGGCGACGCGTCGCCGGCACCGTGATCGCTGGCGCTCCGCGCATCGTCGAGGTCAAAGGGATGGCGCTCGAAGCGGCGTTCCACCCAATTCTCATCTACATCAACAACTCGGACTCGCCAGGTTTCATCGGCGCCCTCGGCCGAATTCTGGGGGAAGCCCACATCAACATCGCCACCTTCCACCTCGGCCGGCGAGGCGCGGGGGGAGATGCGATTGCGATTGTTGGCGTCGACCAGATGGTGCCTAACGATGTGCAGGAGCAGCTGCGTGCGATTCCGCAGGTGCGAGAGGTGCGGGTGCTGCGGTTTTGATCCACGGACTTCGGGTGCGGAATGCGCAACCACGCGGCGCGAATCTCTCCGCATCAAAGCTGCCCCGCGACCAACGGGAGAGAGACAACAAACGTCGAACCTTCTCCCACCACGCTTGTGAGCGTGATCTCACCGCCTAACAAGCGCGCCAGCCCGCGCGACACGCTGAGCCCCAACCCGGTACCGCTTCGCACCCGTGCGCCTGCGTTGCCTTGATAGAAGGCTTCGAAAATTCGCTCGCTATCCGCTGGTAGAATTCCGCTTCCGGTGTCTCGCACTTCGAACGTGCACTCCGCATGGTTGCAGCTCACCGTCAGTCGCACTTCGCCCTTGTCCGTGAACTTTATCGCGTTTGAAAGAAGGTTCAGCAGAATCTGTCGCAGCTTGCCGGGATCCGTCACCATCGTGAGTGCGTTCGGCGTCTCGCACGCAAACCTGATCGACTTCTGCTCCGCGAGCGGTTCGACCAGCCGGCACGCCTCCTCAGCCAGCTGAACAACGTCCACCTCCTCCACATGCGACTCCTCGCGCCCTGCATCGATCCGACTGAACGTGAGAATCTCCTCGATAATCTGGAGCAGATGGCGCGCCCCAGCCCGGATTCGCCCGATCTGTGCCTTTTGCGCGGTCGTAACGGGACCGCCAATTTCGGCGTCGAGAAGGTCCGAGTATCCCATGATTCCGTTCAGTGGAGTCCGTAACTCGTGACTCATCGTCGCGAGAAACTCTGCCTTCACCCTGTTCGCCTCCTCCGCTCGCGTGCGCGCATCCTCCAACTCCATCGTCTGACGTTCGAGCAACCGTCGCGATTGCCGTGACTCCGTCACATCGACGGCGTGCACGAGGATTCCGGTAACCTCGCGGGCCGAGTCGAAGAGGGGCTGATAAACGAAATTGACGAAGATCTCTTTCATCGTTTGTCCCCCGTCGGGAAAAATGCGAATCGGAGCTTCGTTGGCCACGTAGGGCGTTCCGGTGGAATAGACGTGATCTAGCAACTCGATGAATCCCTGATCCTGAACCTCTGGGAACCCTTCCGCGACGGTCTTGCCGATAAGGTCTGACTTGCCTAACACTTCGAGATAACGTGCGTTGGCACTCTCGTATACGTGGTGTGGCCCTCGCAACGTACAAATCATCGCCGGCGCTCGATCAAACACTTCACGAAGTTGCGCTTCCACCACCTCCGACCCGCGCTTCGCAACCTCGGCTTCGCCGCGAAGCGTTCGCTCTTGTTGCAGCGACTGGCGACGCATTCGGGACATCGCAATGTGTCCTTGAATGCGGGCAATCAGTTCTCGTGACGAAAAGGGCTTGACGAGATAGTCGTCCGCCCCTGCGCGCATTCCCTCGATGCGCGCTTCCTCACCCGCTCGTGCGGACAACAGCACGACGGGAAGCGCGCGCGTTTCAGAATCGTCGCGCAAGGCCTTCAACAACCCAAAACCATCGAGCCGCGGCATCATGACGTCTGCGAGCACGAGGTCGGGAGGGCGGTCACGAATCTCGCGAAGCGCCGCTTCGCCATCGCCAACGGCAACAACGTCGTAGTATTGCCCGAGCAGGCGTGAGACGTAGTCGCGCATGTCGGCATTGTCATCGGCGAGCAGAATCCGTCCTGATCGCTCTGCGTGTTCGCTGAGCGACAACGACAAAGGCACATCCACATCGAGAAGCGTGGGCGCCCATCTGGACGCTTCGTCCACGAACAGGGCGGCGCGCGCAGCGACCGGTTCCTCGGGCTGTGATGGACCGATGTGCTGCGTTGGAAGATGCGCACTCCCCCGAGGAATACGCACGGTGAAGGAGCTACCTTCGTTAGGCGCGCTTACCACGGTGACCGCGCCGCCGTGCAGCCTAACGAGCTCCTGAACGAGCGCCAGCCCGATCCCCGTCCCTTCCTGCGTCCGACCGCGCGTTCCCTCCACACGGCGAAAGCGTTCGAAAATGTGGGGAAGGTCGGAGGCCGCGATGCCGCTCCCCGTATCACGCACAACGAGAACCGCGAATTCGTCCGTCGACGTCAGCGACACTTCAATCTCGCCTACCAACGTGAACTTGAAGGCGTTGGAAAGAAGATTGAGGACGATCTTCTCCCACATCCCGCGATCGACGTATACCAGCCCCTCAACGCCGCTTGTGTTCACAACAAGACGCAGTCCAGCGCTTTCGATGGCCGAGCGGAAGGTACTCGTTAGGTCCAACGTCAGTGCTGCGAGGTCCGTCGCCTCGAAGCGTGCCTCGATTCGCCCCGCTTCAATCCGGGAGAAATCGAGGAGCGAATTTACCATCTTGAGCAGCCGTCTCGCATTCCGCCGCACGACTTCCTGCCGCTCGCGCTGTATCGCCGGCAGCGGATGGTTAGCGTCTGCCAGGCCATCGTCCAGCGGTCCGAGCATCAGCGTCAGCGGCGTGCGAAACTCATGGCTCACGTTGCTGAAGAACACCGTCTTCGCTCGATCCAGCTCCGCGAGCGACTCGGCACGTTTTCGTTCTTCTTCGTACGCCTTGGCATTCCCGATCGCCGTGGCAATCTGTCCGGCGACAAGATTCAGGAACGATTGGTGTTGCTCATCGAAGGGGCGCTCGGGATTGATCCCGACGACCAAACGGACGCCGCCGATCTCGAGTTTCCGCACGACGCTAGCCGGCGCGCACGCCAAGTCGCGCTCGGCGTTCGGCGTTGACCCCTGCAATGAGCCATCCACGTAGATGAGAGCAAAGGTGAGATCCTTCTTTGCGGTCGCCAAAGTATCGGCAGCCAGCGTACACGCCTCACTCACATCTCTCGCCGAAGCATTGCACGCCGCGAGGTCGCGTAGCAGCGCCAAGCGACGCTCGCCGACCACACGACCGGTGGTCTCCGTGACAATGCAGAAAACGCCTCCGACGTCGCCCGATTCCACGCGGACCGGGTCGTACGAAACGTCGAAATACGTCTCCTCCATGTATCCATATCGCTCAAGGACAAACAGAAGGTCCTTGGCCGTGAAGGCTTCACCCGTCTCGACAACGCCATCGAGAAGTGCGTGCAACTTCACGCCCGAGTCCCAAATCTCGTTCCACGCAATGTGCCCCGGCTGGCCCAACATCTCTGGATGTTTGGCGCCAAAGACCGGACGGTACGCGTCGTTATAGAAGCACAGGTAATCGGGACCCCAGAACACGAGGAGAGCGGCCTTTGAAGCCAGCATCATGCTCACTTGACTGCGCAGGCTCTGCGGCCATTGTTCGGCGGCGCCGATGCGTGTCTTGCTCCACTCGAACGCACGAATTCGTTCGCCCATCTCCCCGCCACCTGCAAGAAAGCTTTTGCTATGCAACGGGCCCATGGCGATCTCGCGTGGCGCGCACGTGAAAGGGAGCGAATCTAGGAGCGATCTTCAATCGCGCAATTTGCCGCCGTGGTGATTTTCATCGAGAATTCCTCGACACACTTGAGCTCGGCCTCCGCGGGAGCTTCGACGCTCGCATTCTCGTGATGCGCTACGGCCCCATGCGCGGACGTTAGGCATGGCCGCGTGCATGTCCTAGTGGCTTTGTGCAGCGCGCACAAGTCGAGCATCGTGCAGCGAACACAACGCGAGCGCTGTGCTCCGGAACCACTCGACAGCGCGGCCTTGCCCTTCTCGCATTCAATAATGCATTGTTGCTTGCACTCGGTGTCCGCCTCACGAGCACTCTTCGCCCCTTCTGCTTCTCGAGTGGCTACGACATTCCTGGAGCTCCCGAACGCGGAGTGCGCGGCACTTGAAGAATCATCCGCTCACGCCTCGTCCGCCTCGTCCCCCAACTTCTCACTCGATCGCAGCGCGCATGTCGTCTTTCGAGGCGCGCGCAAAGGCAACGCGCGGTCGCGGGGCACAGCGCCGGATCGCGTTGCAGCTGAAACGTCCCGCGGCGAGCAGCCCGTCGACGAGTCTCTCACAGCCTTCTACCGAGCGCTCTTCAATGGCCGCTCGCTCAAATCCGACTCCTTTCGCTCGTCGGTTCTGAAGCGGAGGGCGTCCGCCTGCCTTCGCGCGATTGGCGCGCCCGACTTCACGACTGCCCAGTCGATCATCCTCCGCGACCGTCGTGCTGCAGAACGCGCGTTGCAAGCCGTTGCGATCGGTGTCACCTCCTTCTTTCGCGATCCTGACGTGTTCGACGCCCTCGCGCCGTATCTCACAACGCTCGCCACCGCGAAAGGTGAGGGATTGCGTGTGCTTAGCGCAGGGTGTTCCGATGGGCGAGAACTGTATTCCGTAGCGTTGCTTCTCGAACTTCTCTCGCATCCTGCGAGGGAATTGGTCGGTGTCGATTGTCGACGGAGCGCGATTGATGTCGCGTCGATCGGACGCTATGCGCTCTCGGAGGCCGACGATGTGCCCGCCGCCATGCGCACACAGTCATTTGTCACGGTAACTGAACGCGAGAAGTCGCAGGTGCAAGTGCACCCTCGTATCCGCGAACGATGCCACTGGAAGCGGGGCGACGTTCTCTCGCTCCTGTCGTCGGAAGCCTTCGATGTGGTTTGCTGCCGCAACCTCGTCATCTACCTCGCGGACGATGCGGCGACAACGCTCTGGACTCGCCTGCGCGCCCTCGTTGCAACTGGCGGCATCCTCATCGTCGGCAAAGCCGAGCGTCCGCCGGCGTCGGCCGGCTTCCGCAGAATCGCACCCTGCATCTATCAATGATTGAGCGAGACGGCGTGATGCGTCGGCTGTGGGCGGCACCCGGACCGCGAGTAGCCTGGATTGTGTTGGTCATTGTGGTTATTGCCGTAGTGGCGTTGCTCCGACTCGTGATCTTCCCCGACCGCATCGTCCCTCTCGCGTACGGACTGCCGCTGCTGCTTTTCATCTGGCGACGCGATCGTGAACTGCTCTGGTGGATGGCGTCCGCTCTCGCCGCCATTCTCGTGACCAAGGTTGTACTACTCGCCTCGAGCGTTCCATCATCGTTAGGCGAGACGCTGTTTTTCGGCGCGTTGCAGCTGGGGGGGATTCTCGTGCCCGCGTGTGTTATTCACATCCTCATCGGACAAACGCGCGCGCTCGACCTCGCCGCCACACATCTCGAGCGTTCGCATGCTCAGCTGCAAGCCCTTAACGAGGAGCTCGTTGCCCGCGACGTTGAAATCGGTCAGCAGAACGAGGAGCTCCAGTCCCAAGCCGCCGAGCTCGAACACCAGACGGAAGAACTGGAGAGCCAAGCAGAAGAACTGGAAGCAATGAACGAGCAGCTCGTTGCTCGCGAGCATACGCTCGACGAAATCGTCTCGCTCTCCGCGACCGGAGCGAGCGAACGCGACGTACTCGAGAATCTCGGCACGATGGTGCAGCGTCTCTTCGAGCCTCGCGCCGTCGGTGCCGCCATCTTCCGCGCGCACGGGGCGACGTCATCGCTCTATCCCCTCTTCGGCCTAACGAGTGCTCCCAACGAGCCGGCGTTCGAGCGGACCTTCGCGTCCATCGTGCTATCTGCCGACAACGCCGCGTTCATCGCCGATCTCTCCCTGCGCCCCGACGTGGCCATCCCCGCGCTCCAATCCGGGGAGAGCGTTCGCTCCGTCATCGCCGCACCCGCTCGTCTTCTCGGACAAGACATCGTCGTCTTCGAAGTCTACAGTCGCGAGCCCGGAGAGTGGACGGAACTGCAACTGCAATTGATCCAGTGGTGCGCCGAGCAGGGCGCACGCCTGTGGTCCACCGTGCGCCTGCGAGAGGATCTCTCCCGCCTCGCCGATAGTGAGCGCGCCGCGCGCTCAGAGGCCGAACGTGCCGCGCGCGAAAAGGACGAGTTTGTGGCGACGCTCGCCCACGAACTACGAACGCCTGTTGGCGCCATACTCGGCTGGTCCAGCCTTCTCCGCACGATCGCGAAAAGCCCTGAGGAAGTGGATAAGGGACTTGAAACCATCGAGCGCAACGCGCGTCAGCAAGCGCGCCTCATCTCGGACCTCCTCGACATGACCAGGGCCGTCAGCGGCAAACTTCTCGTCGACCTGCAGCCCGTGAAGTTGTCAGAAGTGGTCGATGCGTCCATCGATGTCGTCGGTCCGTCAGCAGCCGCGCGGGACATCGAAATTGTGCGTGCCGGAGACGTCGCGCCCGTCGTGCGTGCCGATGCCGGCCGGCTCCAGCAGGTGTTGGTGAACGTGATGACGAACGCCATCAAGTTCACTCCACAGCACGGAGTCGTCACCCTCACCATTTCTTACGACGACCTCCGCGCTCGTGTCGCGATCAGCGATACCGGGAGCGGAATTCGTCCCGAGCTTATTCCGCAGCTCTTCGACCGCTACCGACAAGCCGACTCGTCATCGAGCCGCGCACATGGTGGACTCGGCCTCGGCTTGTCGATTGCAAAGCATCTTGTCGATCTTCACCACGGGGCGATCGAGCTGCTGAGCGAAGGAGAGGGGCGCGGGACGACGTGCATCATCTCGATTCCCTTATTCATGCCTCAACCGATCGAGTCTGATGGCACGGAGGATACCACGACATTGGTCGTCACGGCGGCCGACGAGAGAGCGGACGACGGGGGCGGAGTGTCTGTCCTGCCTAACGACGCCGTCCATGCGTCGCGCGACACTGCGGACATCGTGGACGACCCCGTTGTGCGCCGCGTCGTTGACAAACTTCCGATTCTTGTCGTCGACGATGACGCCGACACTTTGGCGTTTGTCACACGTCTCCTCGAGGAATACGGCGCTGTGGTGTACAGGGCTCGCAGTGCCGGAGACGCGCTGGACCAGCTCCGCTCGATCCAGCCAAGCCTCATCATCAGCGACATCGGAATGCCGCAGATGGATGGTTATGAGCTGCTTCGGCGAATCCGCCAGCACACCAACGACATGATTCGAGCGGCGCCCGCCATAGCGATCACCGCGTTCACGCGTCCGGACGATCGCGCTCGCGCACTCGACGCAGGTTTTCAGATTCACGTGTCGAAGCCGATCGATCCCACGTCGCTGATGGCGGCGATCGTACACCTCTGTGCGACCGCAAGCCAGAAAGCGTCCGTGAACACTCTGATCTCCGGTGTACGCCCGGCGTTAGGCGCCTGACGCGCTGCAATCGCCGATCTCCAGTTCACGAGGCGTTCGGTAAGCGAAGCCCCGTTGGTCAGCTCGATACAGGTTTCGCGGCGTCGTCCGGTCAGCGCTCGCTCCGCGGTGAGATTGCGCGATAGCTGCTGACATCTTGCGATGGCGACCGAGACACCGCGAGATCGCCGTCGCGCACGTCGCATCACCTTCCAACGTGCAGTCGTTATCGCCACCCACCGCCTAATACGCGATACAGATTCGTCACCGCCATCTCTTCCCGGAGTCGCGTCTCCACCAGCTCCAGCTTCGCGTCAATTGCATCTCGCTGCGCTGTCAACACCTCGAGATAGTTGGCACGCGCTGCATTGAATAAGTCGCCAGCAATGGCCGTCGACTGATCGAGCGCCTCTACGCGCCGCGCCTTGAGCGCGTACACCGAGTCCAAGTTCTCGAGCGAGGAGGCGAGCGTCGACACCTCGGTGAATCCTTGGAGGACGGTCTGACGGTATGCGTACAGCGCCTTCTTCTGGTTTTCGTTGGCGATTGCCACTTCGGCCTTCAGAGTTGTTCGATTGAAGATCGGAGCCAGGATGTCGCTGGCGACCGAGTACGCCATCGACTCGGGAGTCTGGAACCAATAGCGTGGCTGAAAGGCACGAAGTCCTAACGCACCCGAGAGGTTCACCTCCGGATAGAACTCAGCTCGAGCCGCCTTCACGTCGAGTCGAGATGCCGCCAGCTGCAATTCCGCGCCCCGGATGTCCGGCCGGTTGCGCAGCAGCATCGACGGCGCGCCTTTGGCGAGCGCTCTCGACGGTACCGACACCGCGGCCCCCGCGACGGCCGGCGCCCTCGGTACAGGTTGCGGATATCGTCCAAGCAACAGGTTCATCCGGCTCTCCGCCTCCCGAATATCCTGCCGTACCTCGTACTCCATCCCCCGCGCATTCAATACGAGCGCCTCGAACTGCTTCACCGCGAGCTCCGTCACCACCGCTGCATCCTTTTGCGACCGCACGACCGCCAGCTCACGCTCCTGCAGCGCAATCGCTTCCCTAATTATCGACAGCTTCTGGTCGAGTGCGATAAGCTCGTAGTACGTGTTCGCGACCTCAGCGACAAGCCCCGTCATCACGTAACGATTCCCCTCAACCGTCGCGAGGTACCGTGCGAGCGCCGCACCTTTCTGGCTACGAATCTTCCCGCGCACGTCGGCTTCCCAACTCGCGACGAAGCCGACGTTCAAGTCGGGGAGGACGTCGGGGACTCTCTTCCCCGGCGTGATGTCGGTTGACGCGTCACCGGCTCCCTGCGATGTGAAGCGCGGCGTCTTCTCCAACCCCACCGAGAGCCCCGCTCCAACGTGAGGCAATGACCGCCCTTCAATCCCCCGGATCTCCTGCCGCGCAACCTCCACCTCGGCCAACGTCGACAACAACTCGGCGTTGTTGCTGACGGCTGAGTCGATGAGCGAAACGAGTGTGGAGTCAGCGAAATACTCCCGCCAGGGAATGCTCGCGCTGCTCGCCGAGTCGCCTAACGACTCCTTGTCACCCGCTGGTGCGAAACGTGTCGGCATCGGCCGTGGCGCAGGATCGGGCGACGCTGCGGGAATGCCACATCCTAACGAGACGGCGAGCGTCGCGCCGAGTGCCACAGTGGGGAGTCGCAAAGAGGATGCGGTGCGGACTCTCAGAAGGATCGCAACACGTTGCCGCAAGGAGAATGAGCGCATCTTCGTCATGGCTCTGAGAGCGGCTTCTCGTCTTCGCCAACGATCATCGGATGGCGTTCCGACGTGCGCGCGACGACGTAGTAGAGGCCGGGAATCAGGATCACGCCCAGAAGTGTCCCAAGCAGCATCCCCCCAAAAGCTGCTGTGCCGATAGTGCGATTGCCGATCTTTCCTGGCCCTGTGGCGACCATCAGCGGCACGAGCCCAGCGATGAAGGCGAACGACGTCATCAGAATCGGACGGAATCGCGCCTTCGCCCCTTCGATGGTCGCGTCGAGCACCGACATCCCCTCGCTGTGTCGCTGCGACGCAAATTCCACGATGAGCACCGCATTCTTGCCTAACAAGCCAATGAGCATGACCATCGCGACCTGGGCGTAGATGTTGTTCTCCAGCCCCGTCAGGAGCAACAACAGAAAGGCACCGAAGACGCCGGCCGGTAGCGACAGAATCACCGCAAGCGGAAGGAGGAAGCTCTCATATTGAGCCGATAAGATCAGGAAGACGAAGCCTAACGAGATGAGAAAGATGTAGATCGCCTGATTCCCCTGCCGCACCTCGTCGAGTGAAATGCCGGCCCAGTCGATCCCGAAGCCACGCGGAAGTGTTGCATCCGCCACTTCGGTGACGGCCTTGATCGCTTCGCCACTGCTGTAGCCATTGCTCGCCGCCCCGCTGATCTCCGACGAGTTGGAGAGGTTGTGACGTGTGATCTCCGAAAGCCCATACACTTTCTCCATGTGCATGAACGCCGAGAACGGAACCATCTCGTCGCGTTTATTCTTCACGTAGAGCTTTAGAATGTCCTGCGGAAGCGCGCGATACCCTGGCTCCGCCTGCACGATGACTTTGTACTGGCGATCGAACTTGATGAACGAGATTTCGTAGTCGCTGCCTAACAACGTGGAGAGGGTGTTGAGCGCAACCTCCGGCGTCACTCCCTTCTGCTGCGCCAGATCGTTGTCGATGCGCACGAGGTACTGTGGAAACGACGCGCTGTAGAAGGAGAAGACTGACGACAGCTCCTTGCGCTTCGAGAGCCCCGTGACGAAGTCGGTGTTGACGCGCTCCATCGCTTTGTAATCGCCGCTCCCCGCCTTGTCCTCCAATCGCAACTCGAAGCCGCCAGCTGCACCGTAGCCCGGGAGGGCCGGCGGGAGAAAGAACTCGATGTTCGCCCCCGAAATATCCTTCGCCTTCTCCTCCAACTCGGCCATGATCTCGTCTGCCGAGTGCTGGCGATCTCCCCAATCTTTGAGATTGACGAGGCACGTCCCACTGTTCGATCCCGTCCCCTCAGAGAGGATCTCGTACCCAGCCAGCGCGGAGACCGACTTCACACCGTCAATCGTCTCGGCGACACGCTGCAGGCGCGAGACGATTTCATTCGTGCGCTCGAGCGTCGACCCCGCGGGCGTCTGCACGACTGCGTAGAACATCCCCTGATCCTCGTTAGGGATGAAGCCCGTATGCACCGTGCGAGCGGTGAGCCATGTCCCCGCGCAAAGGAGTATGAGCGCGCCGAATGTCACCACTCGACGTGCGGCGATCGACGAGAGAAGGTGGACGTATCGCCCCTGAGTGCGCCCGAACCAACGATTGAACGCATCCAACAGATGCCCGATCGGCGAGCGCCTCTCGGCATGCACATGCGGCCGCAACAGCATGGCACAGAGCGCCGGCGTCAGCGTGAGCGCCACGACGCCCGAGATGATGATCGCCGTGTCCATCGTGATCGAGAACTGCCGATAGAACACGCCGACTGGTCCCGGAAGAAAGCCGACCGGAATGAAGACCGCCGCCATGACGAAGGTGATCGCGATAACGGCGCCCGCGATCTGCGCGATTGCCTTACGAGTCGCCTCGAGCGGTGACAACCCCTCCGCCTCCATGATCGCGTGCACCGCCTCGATCACCACAATCGCGTTGTCAACGACAATCCCGATCGCGAGCACCAGCGCGAACAGCGTGATCAGGTTGAGCGTGATCCCGAAAAACTCCATGAACGCGAACGTTCCGATGAGTGACACTGGAACGGCGAACGCCGGGATCAATGTCGAGCGCCAATCCCCTAAAAAGAGAAAGACGACGATCGCGACGAGGATGAACGCCTCGAGGAGCGTGTGCAGCACCTTCTCGATAGAAGCGTCGAGAAACCGCGAGACGTCGTAGCTGATTTCGTAGTGCATCCCTTTGGGGAAGGATGCTTTCTCGATCTCGGCCAGGCGCGCCTTCACGTTCTTGATGACTTCGCTCGCATTGCTGCCGTACGATTGCTTGAGGACGATTGCAGCTGACGGCTTGCCGTCGAGCGTCGAATAGATGTCGTACATCGACGTCCCGAACTCCACATCGGCGATGTCCTTGATGCGGAGGATCTCGCCGTCGGCGCCCGCCCTAACGACAACGTTCTCGTATTCCTCCTTCGTGGTGAATCGCCCCGGGTACTTGAGCACGTACTCGAACGCCTGCGAACGTTTACCGGAGCTCTCCCCTGTTTTCCCTGGCGACGCCTCGAGACTCTGCGCGCTGAGCGCGTCCATCACTTCGTCGGTCGAGATCTTGAATGCAAGCATGCGATCGGGCTTGAGCCAGATGCGCATCGCGTACTCGCGATTGCCGAGGATGTCGCCGAAGCCGACGCCGTCAACGCGCTTGAGTTCCGAGAGGAGATTGATGTCGGCGAAGTTGAAGAGGAATTTCTGATCGGCGCTCGGATCGTCGCTGTAGACGTTGATGTAGAGGAGCATGTTCGGCTCCTCGCGCGAGATCTTCACCCCTTCCCTAACGACAATCGGCGGAAGCTTGTTGACGACCGACGCCACGCGATTCTGGACGGCGAGCGTTGCCGCGTTAGGGTCGGTGCCGAGGTTGAAGACAGCCTGGATGTTGGCTTCGCCGTCGTTGCCTGCGTCGGACTCGATGTACTTGAGTCCGGGCGTGCCGTTGATCGCGCGCTCGAGCGGAATGACGACCGCCTTGATCATCAACTCATTGTTCGCCCCAGGATAGTCCGCAACGATCGTCACCTTCGGTGGTGAGATGCTCGGAAACTGCGTGACCGGGAGCGACGCGTACGAGAGGAGACCGAGGAAGACGATCAGCAGCGAGACGACGATCGAGAGAATCGGTCGCTGGATGAAGCGATTGAACATGGATGTCGGCGAGTGAAGGGCGAGCGCGTCGTCGTTAGGCTTGCGCTATTCCGCCTTTAGGCGAAGCTTCGCGATCACTTCGCGCGGCTCCTTCAGGTCGACGCGCACCACGTCGTCGTCCTTCACTTTCTGCACGCCCTCGAGGAGGATGCGATCGTTAGGCGAGAGTCCGCTCCCGACGATGAAGAGGTCGGGTAATTGGCCGATGATGGTGACTTGCTTCGAGTGGACGCTGTTCTTCTCGTCGATCACAAAGACGTACGTGCGGTCCTGCAGCTCGAAGGTCGCCTTCTGTGGAATGACCAGCACTTTGAGGAACGGCACGGTGAGGAGAACCTTCCCCGTCTCGCCGTTCTTGAGGAGCCGCTCCGGATTGGGGATGGTGGCGCGAAAGGCGATGTTCCCCGTCTCGTGATCGAACTCCCCCTCGACCGTCTCCACTTCCCCCTGGTGTGCGTAGCGCGAGTTGTCCGCGAGTAGTAGGGAGACACGTTGGTTTCCTTTGGTGGCTGCATTCCGTCGGTAGGCCAGGTACTCCGGCTCCGACAGGTTGAAATAGGCGTACACTCGGGAGTTATCAGAAAGCGTCGTGAGTAGGTCCCCTTCTTCCACGAGCGTCCCCAACTTCTTCGGGAGACGATCGATGACCCCATCGAACGGCGCGCGGATCTCCGTGAAACCCAGGTGGAGTTGCGCCTGCGTCCGCGCCGCGCGCGCTCCATCGAGCTTCGCCTCCGCCATCGCCTCTTCGTTTTTCGAGACGATGGACTTCGCCGCGAGGGACTTCGTATTCTCCAGTTCTATCTCGGCGGAGCGAACCTCTGCTTCCGCCCTTTGGACTTCCGCTTCGTAGACCTTGGGTGCGATGCGAAAGAGCAGCTGTCCCGCCTTCACGTTCCGCCCTTCATCGATGGGGATCTCGTCGAGGAAGCCTTTCTCCTGCGATCGAATTTCGATGTTCCTGACCGATTTGATTTGCGCGACGTATTCCTTTTCGTAGGAGGTATCGATCGTCATTGCGCGAGTGGCGAGGTATTGCGGTGTTACTTCCTCAACCGCCGCTGCTTTGGTGCAGGCTTGGAGGACGGCTAGCGTTATGAGCCCAGTAACAATTGTTCCAGCGGTCGTACCTACGTTCATCGGATTGATTCGCGGGTCGAGATGAGAGTCGAGCCGCGGAATTGAGCGTCAGCTGCATTAACGGCGGATGACGGGGGTGTCTTGAGTGTGTAGGTGTGTGTGGGCGTTACACACTCTTAATGCGGCGAGCATGGCGACAGAGTTGTTTGCGCACCCTCGATAGTGCGACTGCACTCTATGCGTAGGTGCGCGCGGATCGCGCGAGGGTGCGCGCAAACCGTGCATTGGTGCGCGCGGCTCGCGCGCGAGTGCACGCAAACCGTGCATTGGTGCGCGCCGAATGTGCGTAGGTGCGAGTCGACCATCGGCGCAGAAAAAAAACGCGCCTCCCGATTTGAGGAGGCGCGTAGCGCATACGCATTCGACGTGTGAGTCGTTTGATGCTCTAACTATTCAGGCTCGCTCTGACGTCACTTGCATGAGAACCCGATGATGTTGTGATCGGTGCTGATTGCGGCGACGTCGCCTGAGACGGCGAAGCCACTCGTTGGGATTTCGTGGCCGTCGGGGCTATTGATGAGGGTGTCGACGATTTTGCCCGTGGAGCGCTCAATCAGCGTCACCAGCTGGCTTTCGACCAGGAGATATCGTCCGCAGAGTGCGAGGTGGAAAGCGCTTGCGGGGAGTTTGGTGGTCCATCGTTTCGTGCCCGTCGCCGGATCGAAGGCGTAGGCGTGACGGTCGCCGGAGACGCCGTATGCGATTCCGTCAGCCAGCAGAGGAGCGTAGTTGGGACCGATCCATCCCGGTTCTCCCGGGAATCGCCACACCACATGTCCGTCGGAGCGGTCGAGCGCGAAGAATCCGGACGCGAATTGATCTCCCATGATCAGGAGTGAGCCTGAGACCGTGGCGTTGATCGATGGCGCGTGGAATTCGCCGGGGAGCTCACTGTGCCAGAGGAGAGTGCCGTCAGTGCGACGGAAGGCGAAGGCGAAGACGGTTTTGAGGTGACCGGAGACGCTCAGGCTTCGGCCGCCGATGGCGTAGACGGCGTCGTCTTGGATGACGACGCCGCTCGGGATGACCGAGAAGGAGTCTTGTTGGATGAGGAGGTTTTCCCACCGAGTTGTGCCGGTTTGCAGGTCAACAGCTCGGAGCACGCCTCGAAACGGTCGAGTTGGCCGGTCGGTGTCCGTCCATTCAAAGTGAAATAACTCCCTGTCTCTCGCATCGAGATACGTATCGTGGCGTTTCGTTGTATCAGAAAGGCTCCACACAACCTTGCCGCTTTCAATATCGGCGGCGGTCACACCCCACCAATCAGCGATGACGACAAGACCATCTTGCAACAAGACGTTAGGCGCCTGCAGAGACTTAACAGGCAAAGGTGTCGTCCAGCGGCGTTTTCCGGTGGCCATCTCGAACGCGAGAAGACCATCGCTCGTTTTCCAATAAGCGATTCCGTCTCGCGTAGACGGCACGCCCCGCCAAGCATAAAACTCGTTAGGCGCGAGATCAATACGCCAGAGAACGCGCTTGGATTGCGCACTCGCGTCCGGCGACCCGTCGAAGCATCCACTGGACATTAATGCCAAGATGCACAGAAGCATCTGGCGCATCCGGGGGCGTGGCGCATAGCGCGCCAACACCCCACTCGTATAGTCGCGTTCAATCACGGTCGAAAGTTCTTCGCAAAGAGTTGCCCACTTTGCAGAATCTTGTCCAACGCATCCCCCACCCACGGACTCGACGTCGACCCCACATGCGTGTCCGCCCCAGGGATCTGCTGCTGCAGATTGATCGGCACATTCGGATAGAACTGCGAACTCGCCGGCACCACACCATCGGAATCATTGCTTCGAATGATCCAGTTACGAATCGCCAGATCCATCATGTCCAGAAAAACCATCATGCTTCCCGATTCAATCGCAAGGGCGAACGAAGGGCCAGCGATGGCTTGGGTCGCACCAAAAAGCGATGCCATGGTGCCGGTGATCGCATAGACGATCGCGGTGCGACGGAGATGCCGATAAAAGCGCTCCGTTCCCGCGGCGCGCGCCCGCCCTCCACACGTTGGATCGTCGGGATAGCATGAGCGATCGCCTAACAAGCGCATGAAAAGCCAGCGATTCGGCGAATGACTGATGACGGCCGATTTGATATACGGCTCGCTCCCCGAAGCCAAAACGCTGCGAAAGGCGCTATTCGGTGACAGCTGCGAGGCTAACGATCCACTGCCAGCGATGGCGTTCGTATATTGCAAGAGGCCATTGTTGCTCAACAGAGCCTGCACTTCTCCGCACCCGCGCTTATTCTTCGCGCAGAGCCAGACACGCGTGGTTGCGGTCGCAGTGACCAGTGCGATGGCAGGGCCGATTGGGCCGTCGACGAGCGGAGCGCCTAAGTGCGGAGAGCCGACCGTGATGACCCCTCGAACGCTGCGTACGCCGGTGGCCGCCGCGAGTTGCCCAATGCGCCTTGAGACTATTCCACCGTTGCTGTGGCCGATGAGCACGTAGTTGGTCGTCGATGTCGGCATCTTGGCAATCAACTCATCGCGCTGCATGTCATACGGTAGCGTCGACGTCGTATTCTCGACGATGCGCTGTCCCCATCCGTAGTGCGTTCCGATCCGATTCTTCTCCATGCGATACCACGTGCACGCATCGGAGAGAATGCCATGCGCCATGACCAAACCGTCGCCCCCTGCTACTATGGGCGCGTGGATTCCGGCATATGGCTGTGGCCCGCACGTGCGTGAACGAAGCTGAGGAATCGGATCGGGAGCAGATCTGGTGCTGGAGTGAATCGTCGGCACTTCATTTCGCCCCGTCACCCAAGACGGTGGAGCGACGTCGACTCGCCCATTCGCCAATCGCTCGTGTCGTTCCTGATCGAGTGCGGCGTTGATGTGCTCACGCGTGACGCGCAGCGACATCGACGTCGTCGAGGCAGTTTGCGCTCCGCTCGAGCTCTTCACCGCGCGCGTGACGAGATTGGAGATGCGCCAGCGTCCTGACGATGAGAGCCGATATGTGGTCGTCGTGCTCACGTTCTGTCCCGACAGGGCGGTCAATGCTTGCGGCGGCGAGGCGATCACGATGGTCGAGTCGTCCAACTGTGTTCGTGTCGCCTGCAAGTAGCCACAGCTCACGGCGCAGGCGGTGGGTGGTGGCGAGACGCCTCCGACCAGACCGTCCGTAAGGAGCGACGACGTCAGCACCACCGTGCCTAACGAGTCTGGCCCTTCGTTCGTCTCATATTCCGCCGCATACAGCGGAGCGCCGAGTGTACTGTAGTCGGCTGAGACGCTCCCGATCGTGCGTGTTTTGCCGAGTTCGGAGCCACCCAGCTGCAACGTGGGATCCTGGGAGTAGTCGGCGACGGCCACCGGTGCGCGCGACGGGGTGTAGCCAGCGGTGAGGGTGAAGCTTTCAGCTGGCGACGTGTAGGTGAAGGCATTGGTGGTGTTGCCCGTATTCGGATCCAGCATTGGCGTCGACGACGAGACGGTGACGGAGCTCTGGACGCTTGCGGTGGTGACGACGTAGGTGTCGTTCGGATTGATGGATGGATCGAGCGCCCCCGTCCCGGGGTCGTCGAAAATGGCGTTGGGCTTCACGGGTTTCACCTGCAGAATTCGCTCTGCGGGCGAGGAGCAGCTCAGTACGAGCAACGCGCTCACGAGCGCTGCGCTTCTCGGATACTTCAGTCGTTGGAATCGACGTGCAGTTCTACGCGTCCAGCCATCGATCGACAATATGACTGCACCTGATCTGCGTTTCTCCATGGTTTGTGACCTCGTGGCAAGGTTGTTCGAGGTGTTGACTAATGCTCGCAAGCCGCCACACACGAGGCTTCGGAGGAAGCTTCCTCTCCGTCGATGAGCTTCAGATCACGAGATCCTTCGACTCGCGCGATTCAAGCGACGAGTGTCCGAGAGCACCTTTCCAGAGCGACCCAATAGGGCGCGTTGCTTGCCTCAACAGCGCCCATGCAAACTCCGTTGGTCGTTCTCTTCGTCGGTGCCAAGTACTCGCGATCCTGGCATGTTCCCCTGCAAAACGGCTTACGCAGGGACGTTAGTGCGCCACTCAGTGAGGAGCATCATCATTTCATTGCCGATTTGGCTTTCGAGACATTTCAGGCGTTGGTCTGAAACCCGGACGTGGAATCGTTGATTGACTCGCAAGCCCGATGCAGCGGCGTACTGACTGCAGCGTCGTCGTTAGGCAGTCACCAATCTGATAGGCGCTCGTCACACGAGGATGCCACACGGCGAGGCACGCCACTCTACGAACTACTCGGCGACATCGATAGAATCCCGCGGGAGATTTAAGCGTGGAACGAGCGCGTTGTCGCCGACGACGTTGTCGCTTGTGCATCTAGTTACGGACACTATTCAAGACCACACTGAACGCTTGGCGACGTATCGGAGCGGACGTGCGGAGACCGCCCACTCACCACGCGCGACACGAGGGCGACCAATCCGAGGTGCACAAGCTCGCGGTAAGCTCGTGCACGAGCATCCACACCGACGCGCGATTGTACGCTGCATCCTCGCCCTCGACGATGCGCAAGTAACCCACCACACCCTGCGCCGTGTGCTTTACGCAGACTTCGCGTAGACTACGACGCACTCATCCCAGGAGCACGCGCGGCGCCGTCGACGTGTCGAACGACTTGCGAGTTCCGCGATGAACGTGAGAGCGGTTGCAGGCGCGATGAGTTACGGCGTCAAGGTGCGTCGCTCTCGCCTAACACTATCTCCCGCTCGAGAAACTCGGCGAACAAGAGTTGTCGTTCTGCGAACGCCTTGAGGGACGCGACGTCGTGTGAGGAGTCGAGCTCCGGCATGACGGCTCGAAGATCGCGAATTCCACTTCGCAGTTCCTCGCACACCGCCGCCCAATTCGGCGTCCGCTCCTGCGCGCGGGACAACGCGGACCCCACGGATGCAAGTCCCACACAAACGCCCGCGAGTATGACATCGCTGTGCTTGCCGCGACTCAGGTGATTCTCCACGAGGTCGCGTAGCTGGGCCGCCGAGTCGGAGTTCATAAGATGTTTCGCACCGTTTGTCAGACGAGTGTGCGTATACGTTCGGGTGCTTCGTCGAGCGACAGTCCGTCATCATCGTCGTCGGCGGATTCGTCCGCGATGTAGCGGGCTCCAGACGTGCACGCGACGAGATACGTGAAGGGAGCGGGGCCACGGTGATATGCAACATCACTTTCGCACTCGCGCGCGAGCGCCTGCGCCAACACTTCGACAGTGGTCACCGGATCGCGATTTACCTCATCATCAAGCGCACGCACCTCGTCATCGGGAAGCGCGAGGGCGCGCGCGATAGCCGCACGCAGTGATTCGCCGCCGGGACTCGTGCGCAGATGCAACATGTATAGCCGTCGTGGAGTAAATGCTTGTTGCATACCCACTCCCATGGTCATTTCGCGGCAGGCACGACCGTCAAGGTCATGGCCGACGGGTACAACGCCCCATCGTGAATCACGTTCTATTCAAGTCACCCAGCTTGTCAAACTCAATGGTCTTCCACTACGGATCATTCATCGGCTGCACAAAACACATTCGTCCAAATCACTCGGCGCCAACACGACGTCGTGCGAACTGCGATAGATAGGGAGTGTCGAGAATGCCAGTACTCATCATTGGGCGTGTCGATGCGTCGTGAGGCTACCGGGTGCAACGAATTGGTGCTGCTCGCATGTCGCGCTTGACGTATACTGAGCGATACTACTTTCCCTCGACCCCGTCGCCGAGCGTATGCTATGGCCATGCCTGTACCATTTGATGCGCGTGATTGGGACGTGGACCAGCATCATGCCCTTCCCGAAGACGGGAGTCGGTACGAGCTGATCGATGGGATTTGTTCGCCAGTCCCACGCCGAGTCGTGCGCTTCAGCGTGCGTCGCGCGAACTCGTGCAACGTCTCATTCCATCTGAGGCGTCGTTAGGCGGAGTAGAACTGCTCGATGCGCCGTTCGCCATCATGTGGTCGGAGCGAACGGAGGTGCAGCCTGACATGCTCGTCGTTCCGTTGAATAGGAGTGAGGAGTCAGGTAAGGCGGAGACTCAGTTGCTCGTGGAGCTTGTGATTGAAATTCTCTCCCCTTCGACCGCTCGCGTAGATCGGTACCGAAAGAAGGTGTTGTATCAAAGAGAAAGTGTCACCGAGTACTGGATCGTCGATGTCGCAACTCGGATGGTCGAGCGCTGGCGTGTGCGCGACTTTGTGCCCGAAGTGCTGTTCGAGACGGTAAGCTGGAAGCCTCACGACACCTTCGACGAATTATCGATTGACCCGGCGGATGTCTTTCGCGTAGCGCATGGGGAGGCGTGAACTCGACGTGACCTAACGAGTCACCGATTCACGCACGCGACGCCGGCGTCAACTCACTCGCCTGAAGCGCCACGCCTTTGACTACGCCGGCCCCCACGCGCTCTCCAGCCAATTCAGCGCCGCATCCGACATCGCCGGTGGAACCTCATGTCCTCCGTCGAATTCCGCCAGCTGCACCTGATAGCCATACGAGCGCAGCAACGGCACGAGCCGTCGACTCGTCTGATCGATAGGAAGGACGGGATCCTGACGTCCGTGGGAAATCCAAATCGGTGGTCTTCCATACGCTGGCGCCTTGCGGAAGAAGCCCGGCGAATACGCGACGACGTGCGAAAAGAGATCTCCATTCGCCAGACCTAACGAGAGAGAATACGACGCACCGTCCGAGAAGCCGGCGAGCGCGATTTTCCCTGGCGCGATGGCGCAGCGCTGAAAGACCCAGAGCAGCGCCGCATTTATGAAGGCCACGTCCGCGCCCCAAGATCCGTTGACGACATCCCACGTGTACTCGCGCGAGTCCGGGGCGAGCATGAGGAAGCGATGCGCGTCCGCGCGTGCGCTATACGACCCGAACCAATTCGAGGCTGCGCCGGTCGCGCCGTGGAGCAGCACCACAAGCGGGAGTGCTTCGCCTTGGCGGTATGATGCCGGAACGTAGAGCATCCCGTCGCGTGCGCTTCCGAAGCCTAACTGGTGAGAGCCGGGCGAGATCGAAAGCGTTGGCGCCCCCGGACGCGCCGTGAGCTGGGCGCTGCCGTCGGGCTCTGGATTCGAGGCGGAGAGTTTCTTGCACGCGGCCGACGTGGCGACGGCTGCACCGAGGGCGGTGAGCGAGGTCAGGAAGCGGCGGCGCGTTGTGCGATGATCTGGAGGATGCATGCTGCCAAAGATCGCTAGCGCCCAGGCGTTCGGCTAACGCCTGATTGACGGAGCGTCCGCGAGAGGGGTGAAGCGCGAGTCTCGTGCTCGCGTTTGGCGGCGCGGCCTACACCTCAAATAGCGTTGATAGCTCGAAACTCAGAGCGTACTTGTCACCCGCGGGAGCCCAAACCAGCGCCGTCGCTTCGATCTCCGGCCACGTCTCCAAGGTCGTGTTGCTTCACGTGCGCCTTGAGCGCAAGCGCGACGTTGAGAACGACCGTCTGGTGAATCGCGCGCGGAGTTGGACTCATCATCCATTCACCGCGCACAAGCTCGTACCGGTTCCCGTCATCCGGGAATGACAGCACTTCTTCCCTCATGTAATACCGATCCAGCGCGGCAGGCATGGACACACATTCCGTTCGTCGACGCCGAGCGCGCAAGGGCGAACGATCGCGGGCATGGTGGAGTTTGGCACCATGAGGCGGCGGCTGCGCCATCCGTCTGTCGCGGTGGTGGCATTTCACCGCATCCGTCGGGAGCGGAGCGACCGATTGCATCTTCGCCACTCAATGAAACTCGCTCATGTTGAGTGTGACGGGCCGAATCGTCGTCGCCCTGATAGAAGCGTGGGCTACAGAGCGCGGTCCGCCAGGCGCGTTGCCCTGGGTTCTTCAGGCGACGCCGGCTCATGCAGCTGCATCTACATTCGCCACGACGCCACCACTCCGAGGTAGCGCAGCGGATCATCGAACCACACCGGCGCATACCTCGCGCGCGCCTCGAAGGCTAAACGCGGAAAACCAGGCAGCGCACGCACCCCAACTCCGACGTGCAGCGGAAACGCAGCCTTCGTTGCAACCCAGTTGTCATTGCCCGTCCCCGACGCTCGAGCGACACCGAAGAATACGTACCACTTGGCGGAATCGATCTGCATGGGACTCAAGACAATGCTCCCGCCGGCAAAGAGCAGCTGGGGCAAGCCTCCTGCTTGAACGTTGAACGCGCGTTGATTCGGAGAGACCGAGTAGTCCCTCATCCCTTGACTGGGCGCAAGTGCCCACGCGATTTCAGGGCGTAGCGTGATCGCCGGCGAGACGTAGAGATTGACTCCAGCCTCGAGTTCGGTGCCAAAAGCGGAGATGCCACCCACCGATTGCGCGTGTACACCTGCCGCCAACACGAGCGCGGGGCGTTGGGCGCTGGCTTGGGGGAGCGCGAGCAGCAGGCAAAGCAGGGTTGTTGACGCACGCATTGCTCGCGTGATAAGTCGCATTTGCATTCTTCCGTATCGCCTCCCAATCGCACCGCTCAATCGCGCATACGAACGTACACGCGGAGTCACACTGCGTCCAACACACGAGCGACCCACTCGGCGTGATTCCACACACGGCATGCGGATCGTGCGATTCCGTATACAGGTGCCTAAACGTCTCAGCGGGACGCCGGTTGCTCGGAGGATCGTAGCCTACGTGGATCCCAGCACCACGCCTCGGCTGCGGTCGATAGGTCGCACGCCTGCCTAACGATCACGACAATCCCCGAAATGCCAATCGGGAAAAGAACGCGAATGGGTGTTTCACTGAAGATCCGCGTGTCACTTCCCAGCCCAAAGAGCGATTGATCGTTCCCATCGCAACAGTAGGCGTCTCCTCCTATCGTTAGGTCGCACGTGGCATCGTCCGTGCTCTCGGAGCGAACGAACTGCTCCCCAAGTACTTCGCGCTTCGGGACGCACGCCGTGGGATGCTACTACACGCGTGCTCGTTGACAACGCGATACTTCAAGACATGACAGTTCGCCCCACGACCCGCATGTCCGCCAAGGTCCGTGCCTCAGGTACGCCAGTCTCCGGCACCAAGATCATTGAGCGGCGGTAGTCCGGCCATTGATCCGGGACGTCGGTGGAGAACCGCGTGCCGCACCGTGTTGCGAGAGAATCGGCGCCTGTGAGTCCGGACTTTTCCCAACAGTTTCAGGCCCGTGCAATCGAGCCCGCAGCGGAGCGTTCCCACAACGACGGACGTCTTCATGAGCCTAACGATTGCACACCGAGGTCGATCACCCTAGTTCTGATCCAGGAGACTTGCAATCGACAGTTTGACCACCATTGCTCTCACAAGGGCGAATCGCCACTCTCGCTTGATACCGGGCACGACCGCAGAAGTGTCGTATTCAAGACTGGACGACTGCGCACTGGCGCGGCATCGTATTCTCCCACATGCGCGAGCGCGCTCATGGAGCGCACAAACGGGCAGTGCCTGTCCGGCGCCAACGACACGAGGGAAGTCATGCACCATTCGTCGCGTGAACATACGAAGACTCGGCCTAACGAGTCGCGTGAACACACCGTGCAACGAGATGGAGTCGAGCGCGACGTCGCTGCGCGTGGCCTGCAATCGGCGGGGCGCCCACTCGATCCCGCCGTGCGCTCTTGGCTTGAACCCAGATTTCACCACGACCTGGGCCACATCCGCATTCATGACAACTCCGCAGCCGGAGAGGCAGCGGCGGAGCTCGATGCCGCCGCGTACACCGTAGGATCCGAGATCGCGCTCGCGTCCAATCTCTTCGCGCCACAATCGTTAGGCGGCATGGCCGTGCTCTCGCACGAAGTCGCGCACGTCATCCAGAACGACACATTAGATGTTGCGGCTGACGGACCAACCGTGAGCCGCCCCGACGACCTCGCGGAACGCGATGCCTCAGCCACTGCGGACGCCGTGATGTCCGGACTCACCGCCCCCGCCCCATCCGCGCCCGCGGCGCCCGTGTCGCTCTTTCCGATGGGACTCCTGGGCCCGCTCGTCGATACCATCACCGCCGGCTCACTCTCCGGTGAACTCGGCGCCGCTGGACTCGGCGGCATCGGCGGTGTAGGTGCCGGCGGCGCTGGTGTGGCCGGAGCCGGTGTGGAGGGTGGAATCTTCGCCGGAGGACTTGCCGGACCGCTTGCCGCGCTCGCCGCGTCGGGCCTCCTCGGCTACGGCATCGGGACCGTGGGGGTCAAGAAGTCGGATGAAATTTCCAAACGACGCGGCTACTTCCACGACGACTACGGCAATCCGCAATCAGGGACGTCCGAGGCGGCCGACTGGGGCGAGACCGTTGACGAGGCCTTCGGCCACGACAACTGGGTACTCGACAAGATGGGAGGCATCGCGGGCGGCGCGACGGCAATGGGAGGCGGGATCGTCAACACGGCATACAGCCTTGGACGCGGGGCGTATGACTACACGAAGGAGAATCTCGCGACAGGCATTGGTGATGTTGACTGGGGGAGGACGTTGAATCCGATGAAGTGGTTCTGAGTCTCACGGAATGCCCCCGAATCCCCCAAAGCCCACCCTCGAAGTCGCGACCATTGGTGCTCACACGCCGCAGTACGCTCGGTACCTCCGTCCTTGGCCTAATCATGGGATGCATCTTTCGGGAGATGGGGTGCGCCGAGCGACTCGAGATCTTAGTGCCGAAAGTGGCGAAGCGCATGTAGTTGCCCTCGTCCGGCGCAGGTGCTCGCGCACATCGCCAACCCAGAGGATTGCGTCTGGAACAGCCTGCTGATTCCACGAGAGCTGCAGCAGCTCTCTCTCTTTCCCGACGGCAGTCTCGATCACACCATGCTGGTCGGCTGGTAGACGTTCTTTGAGCGCCAGTACGCGGCGGATCCGGAGAGTCGCCCTTATCAGTTTGGCGAGTGGGACGATCCCGCCCCCCGTGGCGCCGGTGCGTATCCGTGTGGATCGGTCGCTGGCACGCCGGGATATTTGTGCGCGCAGCAGCCGCTGCGCAAAGCAGCACTGAGCCAACCGTCATAGCTTTACGCGATGACCGATTCCTCCATTCCCGCCATCGTCATTCGCTCGCCTGACGGCGCGCAGGCCCGGGTCCTGCTGGACGGTGCGCAAGTCGTCTCCTGGATTCCCGCGGGCACTAGCGACGACCGACTCTTCCTCAGTCGACGCGCCGAACTCGGCCCAGGACGCTCGGCGCGCGGCGGAATTCCGATTTGCTTTCCGCAGTTTGGTCCATTCGGGCCACTGCCGCAACACGGCTTCGCGCGCAACGTACGCTGGACGGTGCCTAACGACTCAAGACTCGCGGAGGGCGAGGTGCAGCTCCGCCTCACACACGTGGAGGTCTCCGAGCAGCGACCGGCAGCGGAGGTGAGCGCATGGCCGCACGCATTTTCGCTCGACGCGATCGTCCATGTCGGAGGCGACGCACTCTCGGTGCGTCTCGTTGCCACCAACACGGGAACAACGCAGTTCTCGTTCACCGCGGCGCTTCACCCGTACTTCGCCGTACGTGACGCGTTCGTCGTCCTCGTGGAAGGGCTCGAGGGCCTCACGTATCGTGACGGACTGCAGGACGGCGCACTTTCGCGCGAAGACGCGAAGCGCATGGCGATAACCGGTCCCCTCGACCGCATCTACTACGGGGCACCCGATGTCCTTTTCCTTCGCGAACCTAACCGCGGACTGCGCCTCGAGAAATCGGGATTCCCTGACGCCGTGGTCTGGAATCCTGGCGCCGTGATCACCTCATCGAAGAGAGACTTCGAGAGCGGCGACGAGACGCGGATGTTGTGCGTCGAAGCCACGGCTGTGCACCCACCGGTGGTGCTGGCACCGGGAGAGAAGTGGACCGGCGTGCAACGGATGATCGCGATCTAACTCGCGATCGTCGTCGCGACACAGGTGCGCTCGGCAGCAACCGGACTCGTGTTCGCTCGGCAGGCAACAAGCGTCAGAGCAAGCGCGATGAGGGCGCAAGGGTACCCGCGTGCGTGTGCGAGCCGCGAGCTGCAACGCAACGTGTGGAGAGACGACCGCACACCCGAAGAGATCAAAGTGATGCAGGCAGACGGAAACGGCGTGACGCCCATTCGCCTAACGAGCGCCCAAGCGCTAGTGCGAGATGCGGCGAGCGTCCATGGTCCAGTAGTCCCTGAGCCACGTCTTCCCTCGATCCCAACTCGCATCGGCTCGCCACAGAAAACGATCGGGTTGAAGCGCAAAATACCGAAAGCGCACCAGCATGGGACCGTACCACTCCGTGAGCACGCGACTGTCACCGTCGGTCCACATCAACCCCGGCTGCCATGCGCCACGACTGATGTTGATCCCCTCCATCTCCCAGAGCCGGCGCTCTGGGTTAAACGCGCGATACGTCCACGTCCCCGCTTCCCACGTCGACGAAGGGTCGTCGGGTCGCCAGTGATCCTCCAGCATCACGCCCTGCCCCCCGGTTTGCTTTTTAGTGAACGTCCAGTGCCCAGGGAAAGCGGGGGTGAAGCTTCCATCGCGATTCCGCCCCTGGAACGTGAACTGCCACGTACCGATCAGGAAATCGAAATCCCCCGGTGCGCTCTTCCCTCTTAGGGAGTCTGCGACCGGAAAGTTGGCGCCTAACGTATCGGGGAGTTGAATGGCACGCGTCACCGACGTCTGCTTTGGGGAGAATGCGGGGGTGGCCACGACGAGCGACAAGAGCGTGACGAGCACGAGCGCGCGCATAGTCTGAACTCCGGGAAGGCTTAAGCGTTGGTGTCGTCGGTTGCTTCCGCAATCCCGAGTTTGTCAGATGTTGCTCAGCACCCCCGGTGCGACGATCGGAGTTACTTGGTGCGTTCCGGCGATTCGATACCGGGTTGGCGCCTGTTGCTGGCGGTACAGATAGACCGTGTGCAGGTCGCGGTTTGGGGTGACGACGGCGTAGATCTTTCCGTGCCATGAATGGTCGCCATGATCGACACCGTTGATCTTCGTCGTTACCGGCTGCGGTTTGTTAGCCTCGCCGTTGTCATCCCAGTGACGATTCGGCTGAAAACCGCAAAGAAGGGAGGCATGATTAGCGGCGGCCCATTGATTCCACGCAGCCTTCACGAGCGCCGAGTCAGCAGCGGCGGCCTGGCTCCCACCCAGCGTCCCGACGTGGCCCACGTACGTGTGCAGGCCTTTCTTGTACACCATGATCCAACAGCCACTCATCGGTCCCGTGAACACGTCGTCCGCATCGAGCTGGACCTCACTGATGAAGGCCGGCCACCAACTCAACCAACGGAAGCTCCGGTGCTGCTTCGACGCATGCGCCCCCGCGGTGACGGCACTCGTGCGGGTCTTGGAGAAGTTCCGCGTGCGCCACCCCGGATTCAGATCATCTCCATCCTCGATCCCGGTCGACTCGAGCAGATTTAGAGTCTTGATCGGGTGCGGGGCAAATTGTCCTTTGGGGAGCACCGGCTTGTGCTCCTGGAGATTCTGGAATTCGATGTAACGGCCGACGATCAGCTTTTCGATCATGCGTAGGTTGGGAAGATGAAGCGCATGTGCATGTTGCAGCTGGCGGAGCTTACGTCATGACGGCGTGAAGCTGTCGAGTCGTCCGCGTCCGGCCACGTGCATGGAGCCCTTGTTGCTGGCGGTAACGATAATCTTCGCCGCCGACATCCCGTGCGCCGTGTCTTCCACGCGCGTGTTGTCACCCTTCGGGGTCAGCTGCTTGTAGTTAGCCGCGCCGACGCCAGCCACTTGTCCCGCCAGCTGCATCTTCGACCAGTTCTTGTACCTGACGGTGATTTCCCCGTTCGCGAGATCGAATTGCACGTAGGCGGACGCACCGCTCGCGTTCCCCTCGGTGACCACGTCGGAGAGGTTGAGGCCGCGGATCTTGCCAGTGTACCTGAGGTCGCGGGCGTACTGCGAAATCTCCTGACGCCAACCCACGTCCTCGTCGGAATAGCGAAGTTTGCGGAAGGCGGCACCGTAAATGCCCAGCACCGGACCGCCCCCGTACGACGCGTGTCCGGTGACAAATCCGGCGAAGGCAGGCGAGCGCTGACTGTACGCGTTCGCGGTCGAACCGCCGTACGCGTGATACCCGAAAAGACCGCCCGCCACCTGCACCACGATGGCGTGGCACCCGCTGATGCTCGGGAAACCGATGCTGTTCAGGTCGAAGCCGACTTTGTGCTCTGGAAGGAAGATCATGGTCGCCGCGAGGAAGTGAGACGCGAGCCGGCCAATGTGCGGGGGCGGCGAAGTGAGCGCAACATGGTGGACGATCAGGACTTCGGAAACGAGGGCCGCGTTTAGAAAGCTCAACGTCCGTCCCCCTCCTCTCTTACTGCCCCAGCATCTCGCGCACAGCCTCAAGGACTTCAATGTCCGCGGCCTCCCGCGTACGCACCGTCCGCTTTGACTCGATCAAATGGGCGAGGGACATCGTTGGCACGGGAACATCATCAATGTCAAAGACCGCGATGTCTCGCGCTGCATCGCGCCACGTGACATTCCACACGCGAGTGAAAACGTCCACGTTAGGCATATCGCCAATCTTCGTGACTGGATTCGTCGCAACCTCCCGAGGATCGATCTCGGCGACGACGTGGAACGGTAGTGCGGACAGCGCTCGTAGCGCTCGCTCTGTTCGTTAAGCAACAGACAGACACGCGCAAGCTTCGATTGCGGAACCTTAGTCAACGCGTCTCACGCAGCCGGCGCCAGCGGGAAAGGATATCGATCCGAAGTCTGATATCACGGGCTTGGGTAAACTCGTTGTCCAGCTGAGTGCGTTAGTTGCAGCCGTCGGCGTACCTCGACTAATTCATGATTGCGTGCTCTACACGTGAAATCCTCTCCTACGAGCCCTGCCACCACGGCGCCACAAACGCTATGAGCGATGGATCGAATGTAAAGGGATCGTTCGACGACGTGAGCACGCGCGAAGTGAAGGACAGATGGGAACGCGAGCTCGTTCTGCTACGCATTGCGCGATTTGCTGCAGCGATTACGGCCGCTCTCGGCACTCTCGTGCTCGTTGGCTGGGCGTTCAACGTCGAATCATTCATGGGACTGTTGCCAGGTCTCATTGTGATGCTTCCTAACACCGCAATCGGGTTTGTTGTCTCTGCCATCTGTTTGTGGCTGCTGGCGGACGTGCGTTGCGCCTTTGCGAAAACGCGCCTGTCAAAGAATGAGAAGACCTTCGACCACACGCACTTTTCACTCCCCCATCTGGCGACGAGCGTTGGTGCAACCATCGTTCTCTTGCTCGGCCTTCTCACGTTCATCGAGCGAATGAGCGGTGCCGACTTCGGCATTGATCTTCTGTTTTTTGCAGATCGGGTTCGGACGTACCCATATTTGCCGCCCGGACGTATGGCGACAAACTCGACGGTGAGTTTCATGTTGGCCGGCATGGCGCTCCTTCTCGCGTCGCGGCGAAGTCCAACCGAGCGCCCCGATGGGCCGGGCATTCCGTCACAGATGCTCGCCACGGCAGGATTCTCCATCGCCGCTATCGCGCTCGTCGGCTACTTCTACGGCGCGCGACCACTTTACGCGATTGATGCGGCCGCAGGAATGGCGCTCATCACGGCGCTGAGCTTCGCGACGTTGCACCTGGGCATCCTATTTCTCCGTCCAAGCCGCGCGGCGCTCGGCGTTATCACAGCCAGCTCCGAGACCGCGCGATTGATCCGAGGACTCCTCGCGACGAATGTCGTAGGCTGCCTAACGCTCGGATGGCTCTGGTTACGAGGCCGCGAACTTTCGCTGTTCGGTCGTGAAGGTGGTGTCGCGCTTTTTGTCGTCCTCGTCATTGCGTTGCTTGTGCCAGTCACGCTGCGAAGTGCACAGTCCCTGCGTCGTGCAGAAGAGGAGCGCGCCAACGCGTTGAGGGAGGCCCTGACCGCAAGAGCGCTTGCCGAGGGGGCACAACGCAGCGAGCACGAGGCGCGAACGTTGGCCGAACAGGCCAGCCGATCGAAGAATGATTTCCTGGCCACGATGTCGCATGAGCTTCGCACACCATTGAACGCGATTATCGGGTACACGAGCCTATTGCTGGAGGGCGTTCCCGAAGCAGTCACGGTGAATCAGCATCAGCAGCTGCAACGCGTTGACAGGAGTGCGCGGCATCTCCTGGTACTGATCGATGAGGTCTTGAGTCTCGCGAGTTTCGACGACAGCCGATTGCGTCTACATCCAAAAAGCATCGAGGTACACGACGTACTTCAGGATGCAGCTGCGATCATCGTTCCCCTCGCACGCGAAAAGGAGTTGGCGCTCGAGGTACACGCCGACCCGGCGCTGGGGTCGATAGAAACTGACCCTGACCGTCTGCGCCAAATCATTGTGAACCTCCTGTCAAACGCCGTGAAGTTTACCGCCCATGGGCGAGTCGCGTTGCGCGCACGGAGTGTTGGCGATCAGGTAGAAATCGTCGTCGAGGACACGGGGATCGGTATCGACCCGAAGTATCATCGCAAGGTTTTTGATGCATTCTGGCAGGTGAATCAAGGGGAAACACGCACGCATTCAGGTACTGGCCTCGGATTGGCGATCGTCGCACGCCTAACGCGGATGCTTGGCGGCACGATAACGATTCGCAGCTCACTCGGCGCAGGCACGGCATTTACGCTCGCGCTACCGCGCACCTGGGGCGGAGGAGCGAGCACAGACGGCGCCCTGAACATCCAGCCCGAAGATCACCTTGAGGTCTACTCGCATGAATCGCATGGACCGCGAGCACTCCACTCCGAAATCGATTGAGCGTCACTCCGCGCACCGCCCCTGCTCCGCTCCGCTGTAGCAAGCTGTAACATGACCGTGACACGGTCATCACAATCTTCCGAGCGGTGGCAAGACCGCGATCTAACTCTGCAAGATCACGCCGAGGAATGCTGGCAAGTCAGAGGCGAGTGGGGAGTTTGGAAAACTCAGCGAGCCGTGTAGCGATCCGAAGCCGGGAAAGCTTGCGTATGCGTTGCTGTACAAGTCGCTGGTGCCGACGGTGACGAGCGCGCAGTGACGATTGATGCAACTTCATCCCTGAGATCCACCACTCTTCCTCTCTTACTTCCCGCGGCTCTCGCGCAATGCCTCAAGGACTTCAATATCCGCGGCGTCCTGCGTACGCCCCGTCCGCTTCGACTCGATCAAGTGGGCGAGCGACATCGTAGGCACGGGAACGTCTTCCACCTCAAAGACCGAGATGTCTCGCTCTGCATCGCGCCACGTGACATTCCACGCGCGCGTGAGTACGTACACGTTAGGCACGTCGCCAATCATCGTGACTGGATTCCCCGCGAGCTCACGAGGATCGATCTCTGCGGCGACGTGGAACGGTAGTGCGGACAGCGCGCGCAAAACGCGTTCGGCGTTTTCTACTGTGGGTTCGATTAGGATATCAATGTCGCGCGTGGCCCGGCTCGTCCCCCACAGCTGCATCGCCATTGCGCCGACCAGCACGTAGCGCGCGTTCTGCTCATTCAGCAACAGGCACACACGCGCAAGCTTGGACTGCGGAGCGTTAGTCAACGCGTCTCACGCAGCCGGCGCCACTCGAGAAATTCGTCATAGGAGGAAAAGTGGCGCGGGCCTCGCGGCTTGGCGCTGGCGCTGCCCAAACCCGAGGTTTCCTCCGCCTCGAGCACGCGCGATTCAGGCGAGAGAGCCAAGTCGCGCCGAAGCTGCTCGAGGCGCGACTCGCCGAGTCGATTGGCCGCGTCGTCTTTCGAGAGTTCGCCGCCGCGCGCCGCGAATTGGCGAATAGCCTCCGCCACGATCCAGCTTCGCGAGCGATCGTGGCGGAGCAGAATGGCCATCGCCGAGACAGGAACTCGGGCTAGATAGCACCGCCAACAGTGAGCTTCGCGGCGGACGTCGCTTGACGAACGAGACAGTCTATTCGAGAAGCGAGTGCCCTTACGCGCGGCGTTACCTCCGCCCATCTCGCGCGCTGCCTAACGCCCCGCTCCTACCGGCACCCGATACTCATCCGTCGTCTTCTGTTCGCCAACCTGCTGACGCCACATCGCGTAGTAAAGTCCGCGCTCCGCCAAGAGTGACTCGTGCCGCCCCGACTCCGTGATGCGGCCGCGCTCCAGCACATAGATCCGATCCGAATGCATCACCGTTGAAAGCCGGTGCGCGATGAGGATCGTGACCGCATCTTCGCGCGCCGAGACCTCGCGCACGGTCTGGCTGATTTCTTCTTCGGTGAGCGAATCGAGCGCCGACGTCGCCTCATCGAAGACGAGAAGATGTGGGTGACGCAGGAGGGCGCGCGCGATCGAGAGTCGCTGCTTCTCTCCCCCGGACACTTTCACACCGCCCTCGCCAATGAGCGTGTCGAGCCCTTTGTCTGCGCGCGCAAGGAGATTCTGTGCCGCGGCGCGACGTAGCACGTCGAGACACTCCTCGTCTGTAGCCGTTGGCCGCACGAACAGCAGGTTCTCCCGAATCGTCCCCGAGAAAAGCTGCGTGTCCTGCGTGACGAGCCCCATGCGCTCGCGGAACCGATCGAGATCGATGCGCGTGCTATCGTGCCCGTTGTAGTAGATGTGCCCTGCTTTCGGCGTGTAGAGCCCAACGAGGAGCTTGACCAACGTAGTCTTGCCTGAACCCGACGGACCAACAAAGGCAATGGTATCGCCCCGCCTAACGCCAAACGAGATGTCGGTGAGCGCCGGAGTGGACGCGGTTTGGTGCGTGAACGACACATGGTCGAAGCGCAATTCGTCGAGCGCGTCGATCGCCACCGGATTCTCCGGCTTCGGGTCGAGCGGCGTCTGCATCACCTTCTCGAAGTTCGCCATCGACGCCTCAGTCTCCCGAAAGATGTTGATAACGTTCCCCAGCTCCTGCAGCGGTCCGAAAATGAAGAAAGAGTAGATGAGGAGTGAGAAGAACTGCCCGACCGTGATCTGACGATCAAAGATCAGGTACAACATCAGGAAGAGAATGCACGTGCGGAGAAAGTTCACCGCTGTGCCCTGAATGAAGCTCAGCGACCGCAGATAGCGCACCTTCTTGAGTTCGAGCTTGAGGATCTTCTGCGTCACGCTGTTGAGCCGCATCACCTCCTGTTCGGTGAGCCCCAGGCTTTTGACTAACTCAATGTTGCGCAACGACTCCGTCGTACTTCCCGCAAGCGCCGTCGTCTCGGCGACAATGACGGTTTGAATCGTCTTGATCCGCTTGCTCAGCACGGAGCTGAGCACGCCGAGCAGGGGAACCGTGAGCAGGAATGCCGGCGCGATCGACCAATGCACCTTGAAGGCGTAGATCATCACGAAGACCACGCCCACGAGCGTCGTGAACACCACGTTCACCGCGGCGGTGACAAACCGCTCCGTGTCCGAGCGCGCCTTCTGCAGCTTGCCTAACGTCTCTCCGCTTCGCTGGTCCTCGAAGGTCGAGTACGGAAGTCCGAGCGAGTGGCGAATCCCGTCGCTGTACATCTGTGCGCCGAGTCGCTGCGTGATGACGTTGACGAAGTAGTCCTGGAAGTTTTTCGCCACGCGTGAGACGAAGGCGACGCCGACCGCTGCGAGCAGGAGGAGCGCGACGCCACGGAAGAACTGCTGCCGCGTGTATTGGTCGTACTTGGTGGCGTAGCTGTCGATGACGTGCCGGAAGATCAGCGGATCGAGCAGCGAAAAGACCTGGTTGATCGTCGCGAGGAGGAGGGCGACGAGCACGAGCTTCCAGTATTGGCGCAGGTAGCCAAAGAGAATATGCATACTCAAACTTACTTGGCTCTAGGCGACCTGTGCGAAGGCGCTGTTATGCCAAAGTGTATCTTCTCTATATGGTCCCACTCTCCGTACTAGACCTCGCCCCCATCGTCGAAGGGAGCGACGCTGCCGACGCCTTTCGCCGCTCGCTCGACCTCGCGCGCCACGCCGAGCGTTTGGGCTACAAGCGCTTTTGGCTGGCCGAGCACCATGGGATGCCTGGCATCGCGAGTGCTGCGACGTCTGTGCTCATCGGTCATGTCGCTGGTGGGACGTCGACCATTCGCGTTGGCGCTGGCGGGATCATGCTGCCTAACCATTCGCCGCTCGTGATCGCCGAGCAATTCGGGACGTTGGCGTCGCTGTATCCCGGTCGAATCGATCTCGGTGTCGGGCGCGCGCCTGGCTCCGATCAGATGGTGGCGCAGGCGCTGCGGCGAGATCCGCGCGCTGGCGATAACTTCCCGCGCGATGTTGTGGAGTTGATGTCGTACTTCGCGGAGCCTAAAGCGGGACAGCAAGTTCGCGCCGTGCCCGGGAGCGGGCTTGAAGTGCCGGTCTGGATACTCGGGTCGTCGCTGTTTGGAGCGCAGGTGGCGGCGGCGTTAGGGCTGCCGTTTGCGTTTGCGTCGCATTTTGCGCCGGCGCATATGGAGCAGGCGGTGGCGATTTATCGGGAGCGGTTTCAGCCGTCAGCGCAGCTGGAGAAGTCGCACGTGCTGCTTGCGGTTAACGCGTTTGCGGCGGATAGCGACGAGGAGGGGGAGCGGCTGCTTAGCTCGTTGCAGCAGGCGTTTATCAATTTGCGGCGTGGGAGGCCTACATTGCTGCAACCGCCTAACGAGAAATTTGCGGATACGCTCTCACCGTACGAACGCGCGATGCTGGACGATCTACTTACTTGCACCGTCGTCGGGTCACCGGAATCGGTGCGGCGGGGGCTGGATGCGTTCGTGGAGCGCACAGGCGCGGACGAGTTGATTGTGACGGGGCAGATCTTTGACCACGCGGCGCGGATTCGATCGTTCGAAATCGTGGCGGAGCGCAGCAGCATGTCATCGAAAACCGCGGCCGTCTCCTCGCCGAATTCAAAATCCCGCGCTTCTTACTAGGCCTGCAACAGGCGGTCTGTAACCCGATCGTCCCATTGCGTTAAGATGCGACGCGCCCACGACAGTTCATCTGCGCTTCGACTCGGCATTCTTCCTTCGCCTCCACAGTGATACAACGTGCCCGAACAAAAACGAAACGCGCAACTTGGCGCGCTTTCAGCCGTTCTATCTCGTCATGACGCCACCGAATTCGGCCCCTAGCACCCGTCGCATCCCCGAATGGAAGACGACGCCGTTCGTCTACTCGATCGGCATGGCGCTCGTTTTCCTGGGGCTCAATTACCCGTTCATCGACGCGCTCATCAGAAGCCAGGGCGGCCTAACGCTTGGCGCCGCCTGGGACTCCTTTACGCTCCTGTTCGCGTTGTACGCCCTTCTCTTCCTGCTCTTTTCTCTGACCGCATGGAAGTGGGTGACCAAACCCATCGGGTATTTCCTGCTGCTCACCGCCGTACCCGCGGCCGGGGCGATCGCAAACTTCGGCACGGAATTCAGCCCACTCATTATCCGCAGCGTTTTTTCCACCGATGTCGCCGAAGCAACCGGATTTTTTTCAGTTCGCTTTGTAATCGAGTTTCTCCTGCTGGCCGTTTTGCCCTGCTTTCTTTTGAGCCGGGTGCGCATCGAGTTTCCCCCGATCGGTCGCCTCATCGGCCAGAAGGTGATCGCCTTTGTCGCAGTGCTGCTTATAGCGATCGCGCTGTACTTGCCGAATCAGCTGTTGTTCAATGCGTTTGCGGACAACGCAGCGAATTACCGGCTGAAGTCGATGATCCTACCGTTCAATTACCTGGGTGGACTGCGCGGCTATCTGCGCGAGGAGCTGGAATCCGGGCGCCCCGCCGAGGAGCGCGCGAATGGCGCCGCGCCGGCAACAAACCCGACGGCTGCGGTGGCCGAGTACACGCGCGCGCTGCCGGCTTCGGGCAAGCGCACGGTTCTGGTTTTTGTTCTCGGAGAATCAGCCAGGGCGAGGAGCTTTTCGCTGAACGGCTACTCGCGCGAGACTAACCCGCGGCTGCGCCAAGAAGCAGTGATCAGTTTCACCCACGTCGACGCGTGCGCCACCGCAACGGCGCAATCGCTGCCATGCCTTTTCTCCAGCCTGGGTGAGAAGGGCTTCAGCTTTAGGCGGTCCAAGGAGACCGACAATCTGCTCGACGTGGCGAAGAAAGCCGGATACCAGGTGACTTGGTTCGAGAACGGCATGGGGACGCAGTCCGTCACCCGCAGCGCGACCGTGGTGAAACTGGGGTCGTATTATCACGCCGAGCGTGACCGCATCCTGATCGACAGCCTCCCGTCGGAAGAGGAGCTAGCCCGGTCCGAGAAAGACCAGTTGATCATTCTGCACCAGCGAGGAAGTCACGGCCCCGACTACGCTGAGCGCTATACCCAGGAGTTCCGCCGGTTCGCGCCGGACTGCGACAGTTCGGTACTCAAATCGTGCTCACCCGAGGCGGTTGTGAACGCCTACGACAACACGATTCTGTACACCGATGCGAACATCGACGACGCGATCGAGTATCTGAAGCGTCTGGGCGACCGTTTCAATACAGCGTTGCTGTATGTGTCGGACCACGGCGAGTCCACCGGTGAGGGGGGCTGGTACATGCACGGGCTGCCGAAGTTGATCGCACCGGACGATCAGGTCCGGGTGCCGCTCATCCTGTGGGTCTCACCGGGTCTGGAGACGGCGCAGAAAATCAACATGGAATGCGTTAGGCAGCGCAAAGATGCGCCGTACTCCCACGACAATATTTTCAGCACCACTGTGGGTCTCCTCGAGATAAATGCGCCGGCTTATCACGACGCCCTCGATGTGTTTCACACCTGCCGCGCCGGGCAGAATCCCGCGCCTAACGGGGCGACGACCAATCGCTAGCGGTTGGCCGCGTACAGCGCCGGGTAGCGCGAGATCGCCCACTCGCGCACCCCTAATCCGTCGTTCGTCTTGAAATAGAGGTCGAAGAAGCGGTCCATGGCGACGGCGCGTCCGATCGGCATATGACCGTAGCGCCACGTGAGTTGCGAGTCCACCGCGCTGCGAATCGGAACGTCCCGGTACGTGGCCAAGTACAGAACACTGACCAAACCACTGCGGTCAGCTCCGGCCTTGCAATGAATCAGGATTGGGTAAGAGGCTGAATCCAGAATCTCGAAGAGCGTCTTCAAGCGCTCGGGCGGTGGCAATTTGTTGTCGGATAACGCGACGTCGTAATGTTTGACACCCGCGCGCTGGCTTTCCGCAAGTTCGGCTTGATACCACGGTTTGTCGGGCGAGGGGCCTTGCAGGTTGATCACGGTTCGAATGCGGTGGGCTTTGACCTCTCGCTCGAGATCGTGGCCAAACAAGGCAGCAAGCTCTGATCGGAGCGATGGCCCCGCGATCTGCGCGGAGCGATAGACTTGGCCCTCGGCGACGGTCCGAACGTTGCCGGTGAAGAGGCCGATGTAGGCGCCTAACGAGAGTAGTGCCGCCAGGAACGCGGAAGTACCGAACAGGAGTCGCTTCTTTGACATGAAAGTCCGCGGTCAGGCCCGGGTCTGACTCCCGCTTGGCACGAAGGGTGGCGCAAAAGACCCTGCGACAGGGGATGGACCGTTCGTTCGAATGATGAGGTAGCCGCCGCTGGTTCGCAATGAATGGAAATGGCGGCGGTTCTCACTGCGCGGAAGAGATCTGCTTATCCGCCGATTGTGGACTTGTGGTAAAGGTTGGTCGGGACGTTAGAGTCGGACGTGCGGTGGATCTCGTTGATGCGCAGCGGACTTATTCTACCTAACGAGTGCCCGCTTTGCGGGTCCGGAACGAAGAGCGGAAGCTATTCTTGTTTAGTGCTGTAAGAGAACTGGACCGGCGTCAACGCGCCCGCGGAGTCCAACTAGTGCCGTTTGCCTGGCGGGGAAACTTACGAATCAACGTACCACGCACGAAGCAAGCCTCAATCTACGACGTCGCGGAAAGAGCGCGCCACGCAATTCTTGACGTGACGGCAATCGGCAACGAGAGGCACACTTCGAGTCCTTTCGTACGTGAAAATACTCACACTACTGTCCTCGCTTTCGATCTCGATGCCGCTCACTCTCAAACCAGGGTGAGATACTCAGCAGAAGAACGGGGCGGATACGCACGGCAACATTTCCAACAGGTAGTGCAACGTCGACGTTAAATGTTGCTCTGCCAGTGCGGCGTGGCAGGAGCCGAAGTCCGGCGCCGAGGAGGGCAACCTGTCGCATACGATCGCCGTCCGCGGCGGCCAGATCCCAACGACGAGATGCACGCATAAAAAGCGCTCCGCCGAGAGCGTACCCTTGGCTAATTGAATGAAAAGTCTGGCTTCGCTCAACCGAAAAGATGCTTGCGGCTTCTGCAAGGCCGCGTGCGGGAAAAAGACGTGCAGTCGGATCCAGAGATACGAGCGCTCTGATGTCGGGATCGGGGTCGAGCAACAACTCGCTCGCGATGCGCGTGGTCCAAAGGCCTGATGCCGCGGGCACGGCAAACAGAATCGATGCTCGCGTGTCTCCTGCATTCCATCCGTTGTCGCTGCGATACCCTGACCACCATGCGTTGGCCGAAACAATCGCACTCCCGTGCGGCGCCCAGATTTTACCGATCCACGCGTCGACGTACTGCGCTGGTCGACCCGCGCTGCGATCCCAACCGAGGCTCACCGCCGCGTCAACTTCTACTGCATCGGGAAAGTCTCGCGTTTCGATCATTCCGCGCGCGAGGGGTTGAGGACGAAACGAAAGCGAGCGACGTGTATACCCGAGCATCAGTCCAGAGAAGTCGCGGTTGACTTGCGAAGGTCCAACCAAACCCGAAGACGGGAACGCCGTTAGCGAAGCCTGGGTACGCTCAAATCCGACTACGCCACCCGACACGGCGTGATCTGATGTGAACAGTCGACGCTCCACATCGACGCGAAGCTCACGTCGTGCGACAAATTCACTATTCGACAGGAGCGATTGGCGCGATGAACTGGTTGCGAGCAACTCAGTTCTCCACGCATCAAGTACGCTTCGGGAAGCCGACGCTATTCGGATTGCAGTCTCGGTCGCTCCGCGATATCGATTGTGCCTGAAGGCGAGCGAAATGGGGTAGCCAGCAAGCCATGGGTCGGAGTATTGCACGCCGAACCCGAGTCGTCCCTGATCAACGCGTACGCTGGTGCGCACCGACCGGCCACTTCCTAGGAAGTTGTCTTCGCCGAGAGTGGCGGCTGCGCCGTCACGATTGATGCGTAAGCCTCCGCGCGCGCTCCACGCATCGGTGGCCCGCACCGTGAGAGTTGCCGACCCCTTGGCCACGCACTCCTGGGCGTCGAGCTCGACGTGGGAGAAGAGACTTGACTGCTGCAACCGCCGCAGTGATTCAGCCAGTCGCAACGAATCAATTCGTACTGCGGACGCTTGATCGAAAAGTCGCTTCAGCGTGGCTGTTGTTGTTCGCGCATGTAAGTGTCGCGCGAACGATCCGATTCCGAACCCCGATGGTGGAATCGTCTCGTATTCCACACTCGCGACCATCATTCCATCGAGATGCCCGACGTCGCGTTCGTCGCGATGCACGACGCACTGCGCGCCTGCAGCTGCACCCACCGACAAAAGGAAGGCGAGCACGCAGGTCGAACTGGCCGCGGATGAGAAGCGCGTCAGCACCGTCGCGCACCTCCTGCGCACTCGCCCACTTCGCCGCTAATAACCACCCGCTGTCACTCAGTTCTTTCGGCTTGTTGGCTTCTTCCCTTTTAGTCGTGCTTCTCGCGCGTCTTTCGCCGCCTCGTCCGCGGCCTGCTTCGCCGACTCGTGTTCGACGGAAACCACTTTCCCTGTGCGAGCATCGACTTGCACTTCTTCGATCCCCGATTTGCCCGGTGCTTGAATGTCGAACGAGTACACAAGCTTTCCGTGCTCCTGTTCAATTTCTTCTTCCTTGATCGTTCCCCCTTTCACTTGCGACAGGGCAGTTGTTCGGGCGGTTTCCGGCGCGATTTTGGCCTGCGCGAGGAGACCAGGCTTGGCTTCCTTCATCGGTCGCGGATCTTGCGCGACTGCCGCCGTCACGATCAAGAGTGACCAGAGGATCGATGCCGCTAGCGCAATCTTCTTCGATGTAAGCATGTGAATTGGCTCTCAGAGCTAAGGGAGAGGAGGCGCTACACCGCGACTCCTGTACCCTCACGCTAGCGGCGAGTACATGACGAGAGGTTCACCGCCATGCCGAACGTCAGTGCTTGTTGCCTGCGGCGCGCGTGGAGAAGTCGCGAACATTCGCTTCCTCGTTTGTCGCTTCGTCGGGCCATGCGCGAGTCACTCAAGCGGCCTTCGGAAGTGTAAAAGCGAACACCGACCCCGAGGGTCCGCTTGACTCAAGCTCCAAGCGTCCTCCCAGCTTGGTCGCGAGGGCGCGCGCGATTGGGAGACCCAACCCGGCACCCGCCGGTGACACCTGCAGCGGTTCGGACGGCGCAGACACGTCGCGAAAAAACCGATCGAAAATGCGTTCCTGCGACGCACGCGGTATTCCCGGACCTTCGTCTTGAACGCGCACCGCGTAACTGTTGCCCTCAATTTCCTCGACACTCACAAGCACCCGACTCTTTATGGGAGCATACTTCAGCGCGTTTTCAACGATGTTAACGACGACGCGAACAATTTCTGATGACGCGCCCCGCACAGGAGCCTCTGGAGGCTCAAGGAGTTGCATCTGAATTTCGTGTGCTGCAGCCACGGGCCGAAGACTACGCACGGCCTCGTACACGACCTCGCCAAGATCAACGATCGTTTCATCAGCCAGCGGTCGTTCCGCATCCTGTCGCGCGAGAAAAAACAGATCGTCAACGATCTTCGACAGGCGAGCGGTTGATCGCCGAATGGTCGCGATCGCGTCGCGATATTCTGATTCGGTCCGGTGCTCCTGCCGCAATGCGACGTCGGCCTCCATGCGAATGGCTGTCACGGGAGACCGAAGTTCGTGCGAAGCATCTTGAATGAACTGCTGCTGTTGTTCGAACGAAGCCTCTAAGCGTGCGAGCATCTCATTGAACACGGAAGCAAGGTGTCCGAGTTCGTCGTGCGGATTTGGAGCAAAAAGTCGCTCGCTCAAGTTCTCGCGACCAATCGTTGCCGCTTTGTTGCCGATGGCCGTCACCGGCGCCAAGCTGCGCGTCGCAAGCCAGTAACCTCCCGCACCTGCGACAGCCAGCATCAACGGAACGATGACGACGTACGCGAGCGCAATCGTTTCGAGCGTTTCATCATATCCATGCCATGACTGGACGGCCGCGATCGTCAATTGACCAGGCGGCTCCGACAGATGCGCGACCGCTACGCGGAATCCTCCCTCCGAATCGTCCAAGGAAAAAACTGTGTCGATGCGTTCGGTCGCCATCGATCGAAGGAGCGCAGACTCGTCGAAGGCTATCTCCTCGCCTTCCGCGTCTCGCACGAGCGCCGGTCGCTGCGGACTGCGCGCGATCACCCGCCCATTCTGCAACACATAGAAGGCAATCTCTCGAAAACGATAGCCAGCCAGCTCCTCGCGCACGACGTCGACCAACGTTGTGTTCGATGAACGCTCTTTCTGAACTTCATCGAAGAACGTGACGAGAACGTCCTGGAGAAATCGGTCGGCGCGTCGGGCGAGTACCACTCGAATAATCATGAACGAACCGACGGCAAAACAGACCACGAGCGCACACGTCACCGCGGAATACCAAAGCGTGAGGCGAACGCGAATGGATGTCAGACGCGGGAGCGGCATCGGCGGCGCTTATGGCGCGAGATCCGCGCTGAGGACATAGCCTGCGCCGCGCCGCGTGTGGATGAGGGGGCGATCGAAATCGCTGTCCACTTTGCGGCGGAGGCGATTGATGTACGACTCGATGAGATTTGAAACGGGATCGTAGTTGTCATCCCACACATGCTCCGAAATCTCTCGGCGACCGACCACGCGATCACGGTTGCGCACGAGAAATTCGAGCAACGCAAACTCTTTGTTCGTCAGAGACAGCGGGTGCCCTGCTCGCGTTGCCTGTTGGAGATGTGTATCTACTTCGAGATCGTGTACGACAAGTTGGCGCTCCAGGACTTCGCCCTTCCGCCGCATGAGAGCGCGGACGCGGGCCACCAGCTCGTCGAAGTCGAATGGCTTGACGAGGTAATCGTCAGCGCCCGCGTTCAATCCAGCGACCCGATCTCGGACGGCGTCGCGTGCCGTCAACATGAGGATGCGCGTTTCTGACCCTCGCTTTCGAATCGCGCGACAGATCTGCATCCCGTCGACCTTCGGAAGCGCGAGATCGAGCACCACGGCATCGTACGGATTCACAGCGGCCAGATACTCACCCTGCGCTCCGTCGCTGGCGTGATCGACAGCAAATGATAGTTCGCGAAGCCCGCGGACCAAAACGTTGGAGATGGAACTGTCATCTTCGACCACGAGGATGCGCATGGGTGATGCCCGTTATTCAGAGTTTGAGGTGTGGCGTGATTTCGCAACTCAGGAGTGCACCGCTACTGGAAGTTCGCGTCAATTCGTCATCGCGCGCGATAGGGCGAGCGTTTGTCGGACTGGATCAAGTCGGTACGGCGGTGCTCCAAGATCCAGTCGATACCACGGGAGACCGCGGGGTACGAGAGAGATAGCGAGCGGAGCGAGTGACCACTGAACGGGGCGACGAAAACGCGGGCGCGCCCGGCGCTCGCCTCGCGCAGTAAACTATCGGCGAATGCGAACTTGTCGCGACTTCCGCGGACAATTGATACGTTCTCCGTCTGGGGCAATGCTCGTATCGCATCCGCCACACTGAAGCTTCCTGCGCCGGATGGCTCTTCACGCATCGTGAGGTCACTGAGCGAAATGCGGAGATGGCTGCGCGATCCAGGAGACAGGAGGAGCACTCCGGCAACCCCTGGTGGACGCGCATAGGCCGCCGTCCATACCGCGATTTCAGCGCCGAGCGAGTGGCCTGCGATAATTTCCGGGGCGCAGTCGGCGCCGAGTTCGTGTCGGCTCCGCTCGATCAGCGGGAGTATGCGCTTGATCCATGCCGCTCGGCGCAATGAGTCGGCTTCCGGCAAATCGGAGAGGGCGGGTCGAATGTCGAGACCCGCCACCGCGATTCGCCGATACGTTAGCGCCGAGGCGACGTCTCGGTGTGCACCCCAAAAACCAACGTCGTTACCAAAGAAGAAAACAAACGCCGTTGGACACTCGAGCGCATTTCTTGGCGGATACATCTCGATCGACCAACGCTGCAAAAGCGGATCGCGCGGCTTTTGACCTTCTGTCAACGCACCGCAACTCGTAAGGATGACGCAACACGTCATCCAGCGTACGGGGACGCGTGGGATTGCGGAGACTCGCATCGAGAGCACGCGTCCGCCGGACTTCAAACCTCGATTGGACCACCAAGAATTGGGCATCGCCAAACCTCCCATGACTCGGCCCCGTGCGGCGCGACAGCGAGGCCGCAGTAGCGGATTGTGAAACGTATGGCTCCGCCATGACGGGGAGATGACTGGCGCCCCACGACGACATAGCTGGGCGGCGCTGTGCGCGTGGAGCCGAATTCATCCGCGCGTGAACTCTTTGCTGGTACGTTTACCCATCATTTATCCACAGCCCGTCGCGTGCGCTAGAAACGCCTTAGCTCACGGTTGTGAATTTGACCGCTGCTCCCACCACGCTCACGCATGTCGAGTTTTCCGCGCTCCACGACCAGAGACGCCACCGATCCCGTTACGAGCAAGGTGCCTGAAGTGACGCTGCTGTTTTGGGTCATCAAAGTGGCAGCGACGACACTCGGCGAGACGGGGGGCGACGCCGTCTCGATGTCGCTGAACCTTGGATATCTGGCCGCGACTGGCATTTTCGCCGCCGTCTTCATTCTCCTCGCGAGCCTACAGATCTCCGCGAAGGAGTTCAAACCCTTCCTTTATTGGGCGACCATCGTCGGTTCCACGTTAGTCGGGACAACGTTGGCCGACTTCGCCGACCGGACGCTCGGAATCGGATACGCCGGCGGTTCGGCGATACTCCTCGTCCTTCTAATCGGGTCGCTCACCGTCTGGTATCGAACCTTGGGATCTGTGTCTGTCGATGCCGTGCGCGCTCCGAAAACCGAAGCGTTTTATTGGTTGACGATCACGTTTTCTCAGACGTTAGGCACCGCATTGGGAGACTGGACGGCCGACACTGCGGGGCTGGGGTACACGGGCGGAGCAGCGGTCTTTTCGGGGTTGCTGGTTGTCGTGATCGTCATGTACTTCGCTACCTCCATCTCGCTGACGGCGCTTTTCTGGACGGCATTCATTCTGACCAGGCCTTTAGGTGCGGTTGTCGGTGACTTTCTCGACAAACCTGTCGCCGCAGGTGGACTCGCGTTGAGCCGTTACTCCGCGTCCGCCGTGCTGCTCACCTTCATTGTGATTTGCCTGTTACCGCGACGTCAACGACCCGTTGCCGCGAGTCACTGACCTTCCAGCACGAGTTCTTTGTGCCGCGGATCGACGACCAGCCGGCCGGAAGTACGACGTCGCACGATTCGGCCATTAATCAAGGCGCGCGTATCATCGCGACACCCCTCGCTTCGCGGCGAGTCTCCTCCCTGCTTGCGGGGCGTCAGGATCGCTGGATGTTCGTTGTCTATCTGGCGTCCGTCGTTGTCGTCGTGGTCATCCAAGCGCGAACGCGCATCGACTTCAACTTCGAAATTTTTCGCCGCTCGTTCGCACACCTGCGAAATGGGAGCGACTTGTACGCTCCGTACGCGGGAGAGCAGACCGACCTATTCAAATACAGCCCCACGTTCGCGTTTTTGTTCGGGCCCTTTGCGCTACTCCCGGCGTTACCCGCGTTGTTCGTGTGGAACACGACGAACGTCTTGGCCATGTGGTATGCAACCCGTCGCACGTTCCCATCGCATGAGGCCAATTTTGTCCTGGCGGTCATCTTCATCGAAGTTGTTCACTCTACGCAACGTGCGCAAAGCAACGTCCTGGTGACGGCGCTGATGGTGCTGGCGTTCGCGCTCATGGAGGAGCGACGCCAAGTTGCTGCGTCATCAGCGATCGTGATCGCCACCAGCATCAAGCTGTTTCCGATTCTGGCCGTCGTTCCAGCACTCTTTCACCCGCGACGGTCGCGCATGACGGTGGTGATGTTGCTTGTCAGCGCGATTGCGATGCTGCTACCTCTGTTTCTCACGAACGCGCCCATTCTCCTCAAGCAGTACGCGTCGTGGTATACGCGCGAGCGAATCGATGCTGCGGCGGGAGTGACAGGTGGAGCGGCAGGGCTCTATGGAGGCGCGATGCACTGGGTTCGCCTCGCCCTCAACGTCTCGTGGCCGAACGGACCGATTCAGCTCGCGGGTCTTTTCTTCCTTCTGGCCCCCCTTATCCGTGCGACCGAGTGGGGCGACGCGAACTTTCGCCTTCGCGTGCTCAGCTCCCTCTTACTGTTCGCGACCATCTTCAATCCGCAGGTGGAGTCGCCGTCGTTTGTCATCGCAATGACCGGCGCCGCAATCTGGTACATCGCTTCCGAGCGCAGAGCGTTGGAGAAAATTCTGCTCGCTCTCGCTTTCGCCATCATCTCGGTCGCACCCAGCGGCGTGTTTTCTCAGTCTGTTGGGGACTTCGTCGTGGCGCACAAGCTCAAGGTTCTTCCCTGCCTCGTACTATGGATTGTGATTCAATATCAGCTGATTCGCACGCGAAACGCGCGCGCTTAGTCGGCGCGCTGTACATCGCAAGCGCCTTGGTCGTGTCGGTGCAACGAGGCGTCTTCGGCTTCGCCAACGACTTCGCGATCTTTCGCGCCGCCTCATTGAACCTGAGGAGCGGACATGACCTTTACATCCTGCATCCAACGCAAGCGCTCGATCTCTTTAAGTACAGTCCATCATTCGCGCTTCTTTTTACGCCGATCGCTCTGCTTCCTCCGCTCGCCGGACTTCTACTCTGGAACGTTCTCGGTGCCGTCGCCCTCTGTCTTGCACTGTGGCGACTCCTTCCCCCGCGTGAGGCGGTTGCGGCGCAGCTCTTGGTCTACCTCGCGTTTCTGCGGAACTTGCAAAGCGCGCAGAGTAACTCACTCATTTCGGCGTTGGTCATTGCGACGTTTCTCGCACTTGAGAGCGAACGCTGGTGGCGCGCCGCGATGGCGTTGGGCGTCGGAGCTGCAATAAAGGTGTTTCCCGCTGCTGCCGTCGCTCTCGCACTCTGCAAGCGCGAGGGGCGTCGACTTGTTGCGCCGCTCGTTGTAAGCGGGATCGCGCTGTTGTCAGCGCCTCTCGCCGTCACCGACGCCAAAACATTTGTCTCGCAATATGCCTCGTGGGGGCGTCTTCACGAGGCGCAACGAGACGATGCGGGTCAAAGCGTGATGACCATCGTCGAGCGTATGACGGGCTCACATTGGCCCCAGTGGTTGTTCCAGCTCGTCGGACTGACAGTTCTGCTGATTCCGTTTGTGCGGATGTGCCGCGGCGCGACGGCGAGTCGCGCTGTTCGTCTCCAGTTGCTGGCCTCCTTGCTCGTTTTCATGGTCATCTTCAACCATAAAGCCGAAGCGGAGTCATACGTGATCGCGATCAGCGGCGTCGCTGTCTGGTGGGCGAGCCGCCCCGAGCTGCGTTGGCGTCTCGCTGGCGCGGTCGCCGTCGTTGCGCTTACCAACTTGCCCTCGACCGATGCGGCTCCAGTGCTTCTCAAGGCAGCCGTTCCGTCGCTCTGGCGCGGCGCGATTCCCTGCTCCCTGCTTTGGGCGTTTCAGCAGTGGGAGCTTATGCGTGATGTCTCACGCTGCCGCATGACTGCGCGATTCGCGGAACCTCACAAGCCGAATGCCGAAGCGCTCGAGCCACTCCCGGGCGGCCCCCGAGGTTAACGCGCGAAGCTCCCTCTCTCGCGGCAACAAGTAGCTATCGAGGGAGTGCAGTGCCGGATCCACATAACCAGGATGCACCATCAGCTCGGTAGTCCCGACGCCAAGCCGCGCAAGTGCACGCTCGAGGTCTCTCTCGAAGCGCTCAGAACCTTGAAGGGCGAGCCCCACGAAATAATCGGCGCCTCGCGGAGCGGGATCGCCGATCACCAAATCGCTGGCGCCTAACGCTAGACGCTTCGTCAAACTTCCGAGTGCACCCCGGTAACCCAAGTGCCCGACGCGCCGCTCGGACGACCGACGCAAAGGGATGCCGCCAAGTACTGGCATGATGGATTGCCAAACGATTGGCAGCATGTGTACGTGGCGATGACTGTCGGCGTGAGTGACGGAAACGCCGGTGTCGACCAGTCGTGCCAACTGCGCTTGGCACTCTTCCGTGATCTCACGGCGGCGCAATCGCCCTCTCGCTGCTCGCCACACGAGCTCTTGCAGCGACGCGAAGGTCCCGGTTGAAGGGTTCGAGAGCGACGGCGATTCCGTGAGCGGTTTCCCAGCGACGAGATTCAGATGAAGGCCGATGGAGGCGTGACTTTCAAGCGCCGGCAGGCGCGCCGCAGTCTCTTCCCACGACGGCATGTTCACCAATACCGATGTCGATGTGACGATACCGGTCTTGATGGCTTCCTCGATCCCCTGCGATACGCCGTGCGAAAGGCCAAAATCGTCGGCGTTGATGATCAGGCGACGCTCACCCATAGTGCCCCTGCCACCCGCGCCACCTCACAACCGCGATGTCACGCAACATCGTGAACGCATCGCGCACAAAGTGCACCGTACTGGGTTCGCTATCGTAGCGGAACTCGACCGGCAGCTGCAAGAGCCGAAGGTTGAGACGACGCGCAATGTAGAGGACTTCCAAGTCAAACCCGAAGCGCGGAACAGTGAGCTGTGGGAAAATCTGCTCCGAGGCGCGTGCCGTGAAGCCCTTCAATCCAGCCTGCGTGTCGACGACGCGCGGGAGCAGTGCGACACGCACCAGCCCGTTGAAGAGTCGACTCATGAGGTGTCGCGTGTACAGGTAATGGAAGTACGCGGGACTCATGACGTAACGCGACCGCACGTCGGTGCGACACGCTATGGCGACGTCCGCTCCCTGCTCCAGCCCTTCCACAATTCGACTGATCTCACTGACGGGATACGCGAGGTCTGCATCGAGAAAAACGCGATACGCGCCCTTTGCAACCTCCATCCCACGGCGTACCGAATACCCCTTGCCCGCATTACGCGCATTGCGAACCACACGGAGATTCGGATCGTGGTGCTGCCACTCCGTCAGAATTCGCTCGGTATCTGCATCGCTCCCATCGTCGACGACGATGCGCTCGACAGCGAAGGGTTGTCGCGATGCGAAGGAGGCGATTTCGCGAAGCGTGGTGCGCAGTCGCTCACCACCGTTAAAGGTCGGAACGATGATGGACAGAAAAACCGTCGTCTCCACCAAACGCAGCGGACTCACGCGGTGGACGTCGGTTTGCGCAACTGAAGGAAGTGCGGCGGTGGTCATTGCCAGTTCACCGAAGCGGTACGGCACGTAAGATCAACCCGGAGAGATGACGCCCCCCTCACCGATACGGCGTTTCCGATTTTGTCACGCATTGGTAGAGTTGCGCGCGCATGCGCCCCCCGCAGCGGGCCAACATTGTGACGCGGCGCGCCCGCCCGATGCGCGATGGCGACGACGCTTCGTCCGACCAGCTGCCCCACCGCAGCAGCGTTGATCGCATCACTCGCCCAGTGCGCGTTGTTGTAGAGACGTGAGAGGCCGACACCTGCTGCGGTTGTGTAGAGTATAGGTGTCGCAATCCGAGCGGCTTTGGGATGTGTCCTGCTAAGCTCCGACCCGAACGCTGCCGCCGCGGCGAATGCCACCGTTGTGTGGCCGGAGGGCATGGAAGCATTTCCGCTACGGAATCCCTGCACGAAACGAAAATCGTCAGCGTCGGGACCCGCTCCCGCGTTAGCTCTCTGGCGACCGATCAACGCCTTTAGCGCGAGCGTAGCAAGACCGCCCGCGACGGTCGCCTCTGTTGCGTGCCAGCCGGCATCCGCGAGGCCCTGCCGTTGCGCGAGACGCCCAGCCGCGAAGACCGACGCAGACAGAAGGAGCGCGCCTGGGTCACCAAGCGTGCGCAATGCATTCGCAGTAGTGCGGAGAGGCGCATTTCCTTGAAAGCGAGGCGACTGCAACGCCGGCGTCCATCGCGCGTCGAACGGGGCCGCGGCGAGAGCCGCAACGGCGAGGACGCCGGCAACCTTCATGTGCGGCGACCGCCAGAGCGAAGGCTCTTCGCCGACGTTGCCTAACGATGGAACACTTTGCGCGGCGACATGCGGTGGCTCAACGTGTAGCGACGCATCGCCAAGCTGTCGAGTGGGCAGTTGAGCGCCGAGCGGAAAGAGTCTTACAAGCGATACCAGCGCTCCGAGAACAGCGCGGCGCGCTATGCGATTCTTAAATGTTTGCATCTATCAGGAGGAATCGAAGATCCCGCTCGGTCACAATCCTTGCCCTGCGGCGAACGTCAGGCGCCATGGGGAGCGCCGGTCAACACCCCTGGCCAGGCCTATCGAGAGCGCCCCACCAAACAAGCGCAGCGAAACTCCGACGGTGCTGCGAATCCCCGCCGTCGGACGTGTGGCAAGAAGCGCGTTGCCGGTCGACGGGTCGATGAGTGGGAGATGTGTCAGCGAGTCGCGCCGGATCCCAAATAGTGCGAGCTGCTGCCGAGTGGAATTGCTTGCACCCGACCAGCCGCTTTGAATCCCAATTGCGATTGCCGGTGCCAGCGAAGGAAGCACCACACCGCGAGGGGCGCGCACGGGAGTGTTCAGGAACGGGAGTGAATACGCCATGTTTCCACGCAGAATCGCCGCGCGATCACCCCCGAATTCCTTATAGAGATAGCCCGGCAGCCCCTCGTTTTCGCCGAATTCAATCAGCTGCTGTCGCGGAACAGGCGATCCAAATGCAGCCGCCACATCGAGTCGCGCCGCATAACTCCAGGCCCCGCGTACATGTCGCCCGATCAATCGTGCGTCAACGCGCTGCCACGACAATGGTCCATCGCCTCGCTCGTAGCGCAACCCGGCGCCGATGCCTGGTTCCAGCAGTTCACCACTAACGTTCGGATGCAGCGCGAGCGACAACGCTGAGCGCCAAGCTCGCCCGCTATCGATTGTCCGATTCGGGCGAAAGCCGGAATCGGCGTGGAAGAGCCCATAACGCACGTGGGAGATGACGTTGCGGTCGCTGAGAGGTCCTGTTTCCACTCGCCACTGCAACTGGTCCCATCCTCCAACAGCACGGCTGTACGCGAGGTTAGCGGAGCGACGGTCGAAGTAGTCGTAATCATCGGCCGTGACCAGCGCTGCCATCAACGATGACTCGAAGTCGATCGTCGGACGGAAGTCATTCGTGTTCGCAAGTTCGCGACGCACCGACAGCTCGAGCGCAGAATGTGCATTGCGACGTCGCGCGAATGCGGTGCCACGCCACGCCGACTCGCTCCACGCATATCCACCCACCACTCCGATTGCGCCTCCGGGAAGTCGATCGCGCAGTTGAAGCATCGCACTGGCACCGGTGAACATTCCCTCCACGCGATTGAACCTCAACACGTCCATGAGATGCTCGGCGTGGTAGTCAACTCGCGGGTCGCCGCGCGTACGCCACGCATCCGGGGCGACATCATCGAAGTCGCTTGCACGCGCACGGGTCGACTCCTCCCCGAGCTCGCGCTCCCATGCAACACTGTGTTTGGTCGAATCTCCAAGCGCGCGGATCAAACGAGCGTCAGTCGACACCATCGTCTGGCTGTCGGAACTTACACCAGCCGCGGCGATCGCCGACGAGTCGGCCATCGCATCGTCGATGACGTGGCGTCGGAGCCGTGTCACCACACGCACAATGGGGCGAAGCTCCGAAGCCACGGGTGAGCGTAGCTGCGTCTCAACGCGCTGGAATGTGGGGAGCCAGTACCGTCCAACGAATTCGCCATTCTCAAGCTCGACGAACACTTCTCTTTGAAGTACCAGGCTACGCAACTGCCCCAGCACGCCACCGTGGCCTAACGAGCGGAGCAGCTCTCCCCGCATGCGCACGATCTGGAAGCGAGTGACGTCAATGTCGACTTCGCCGCGAAACAGAAGTGCAGATGAAGGTGTCGTGGTGAGTGGTGTGACCTCGATCCGCACGAGTGGAATCGACCGACCATCGGCGCGGAGTACTTCGACCGTGTCACCACCTTCGTATCGGTAGAACGACTTATGATCGGCGCCGAACGGATGTACGGCGCGCAGCGCGCGCTCGGAGGACGCCGCACCCTTTGCTTCACCCTTCGCATCACGCGACATGGCGACAAACAAGCGGTTGCCGTACAGCGTGGGAACGATCCAGGGGCGGCGAAACCACGTCAGCGCAGATACGGTAGCCGTCATCGACTGCGCGCGGTAACCCGTGACTCGCTGCTGCAAACCGTCGGTTGTGCGCCACTGTACGGCGCTTTGGAGTTGTTCGACTTGCAGAATGTTCTCGCGCTCCGTGGAAGAGCGCAGAAGAACCGCGATCTCGCTTTCGGCATTCGCTGTGTATCCACGCAGCCCTCGTGGTACACGCGCATTTACCGCCGAAACAGAGTCGATGAGGGCGCTCAGCGTACCGTATCCACGCGCGCGTGCAGTGCTGTCAGGCAGCTGGACGACGTGAAGCTGGGCGCAGCACAGAGCAAGTGTGAGCAAGACAGTCGGGAAAAGGCGACACCGCAACTCGAGACACTTTCTTGTCGCGGCGGCCTAAGGTTGTCTTTGGAACCTCACGTGCGTCTCAACGCGACGCGGAATTGATCTGTACGACGTAGCGAAGTCTCAGATCAAGACCGCAGCCTGCGGGTCATGGGACCATTTGCCAACTCGTATCAATCGGCGGCCACGATCGAGCCCCGCTTTTCGGAATTCGCGTAGAATGCGAGCCATTCGCGGTATGCAGCTGATTTGCGATTGGACTTGCGGGGTTCGCAGGTGACGGGCGAGCAGAGCCATGAGTGCGCGCATTGACGAACGCGGACAGCGGCACGACGGGAGGCGATTCTCGAGTCGCCACATGTCAGTCATCTGGGCGTCACTTCCTGAACGTACTCATTCTTGCGATTTCGCTGCATGCATTTCGTACCGTCCAGCCTGTTCCCCCGTCCGCCTTCGACAATGCTACAGGTACGGCACTGTCTTCCCTCGATACCAGAAGCCTCCACCTTCGCGGCGCTCGCGAAAGCCTTGAAGGGCGTTAGGAACGATGGGACCAAGCTACGAGCCTTCGAACGTGATCATATGACGTACCGCCGGAAAGTTCGCGTCAGATCGGTGAGCTACGTTGCACTGCTCCTTCCGGTGATCACCGCATGCGTCCGGTATCACCCTGTCGTTTTATCTTCGGGGGCTTCGTTGAGCGCGCTGGAGGCCCGTCGCCTCGATGATCCCGCCGTCGTACAATTTGCGCGCGCTGGCGGGGATACGGAGGCGTGGCCCCCATCGACATGGGCTCTCCGTCACCTCACCGTGGCGGCGCTCTATTTCTCTCCGGCGCTCGACGTGGCGCGTGCACGGTGGGCTGCCGCCATAGGCGCCGCGATCGGTGCTGGTGCTCGACCCAACCCGAGTCTCACTGCGGGAGAGGGCTACAACGCGACGACAAACCGACGCGAGGTCACGCCGTGGATTCCGCAGGTCACGCTGGCCATTCCGGTCGACATCGCGGGTAAGCGTCGCATTCGAGCGGATCGGGCGCGCGCGATGGCCGAGTCAGCACGACTCAGCGTAGTGAGCGAAGCATGGCTGGTACGACGACGCGTTCGGGAAGCTGCTGTCACGCTGTTTTTCGCCTACGCATCCGACTCATTACTGGAGCAACGGGCCGAAGTCCACGCGGCGATGGTCCGCATCCTCGAAGCCCAGCAATCGGTTGGTGAAGTGTCGCCCTTCGCCGTCACGCAGGCGCGCTTGGCGCAGGCTGACAGCCGCTTAGCGGTGCTCGACGCCGCCCAACAGCGGGCCCGGGCGCGCGGTGCTTTAGCCGATGCTATGGGACTTTCTCCAGTGGCACTCGAGGGAGCGTCGCTCGACCGGCCATCGTTCGAGCGCATCAGTGTCGCACTCCCAACCATTGCCATTCGCCGCCAGGCGGTAATCAACCGCTCGGACATTCGCGGTGCGCTCGCCGACTACGAAGCGGCGCAGCAAGCGTTGCAGCTCGAGATCCGCAACCAGTATCCCGACCTCACGCTCGGCCCGGGCTATCAGCTCGACCAGACGAACAGCAAGTGGAGCCTAGCCCTGACGCTTCCCATCGCGTTGCTCAACCGGAATCAGGGGCCGATTGCCGAAGCGGTCGCGCGCCGAGCCGAGGCGGCGGCGCGCCTGACCAGCGTCCAGACGCGCGTGTTAGCGGAATTGGACGCGTCGCTCGCTGCGTCGGGATCGGCGGTAGCCCAAGTCACGGTTGCCGACTCGTTGCTCGCAGGCGTGCGACGGCAGGAGCGGTCGGCACGCGCAAGCTTCCAGGCAGGCGAGACGGGGCGCCTGGAATTGCTGGGCGTGCAGCTCGAGCTCGTGAACTTGGCGTTGGCGCGGCTCGGGGCGCTCGCTAGCGCCCAACGTGCGGTTGGCGCGCTCGAGGATGCGATGCAGTCCCCGTTGGATATGGAACGCTGGTCGTTGACGGCGCCGGATCGCCGGCGCGCACCGACGCCCCCGAAGGAGAAAGAGTGATGTTGGGTTTGAGAGGCGTGGGGACGACGGTCCTCGAGGTGGTCGCCGTACTGCTCGTCCCGTTATCGTGTGGGACGAGCGGTGGCGAAGAGGAGGCGTCGGTGGCCACCAACGTCGCGGTCCACACCGCGCCCGTCGTAACACGCGACATGCACCGATTTATCACTGCGTACGGCTACGTGGAACCGGAGCCCGCGCGCAACGGCCGGAGTCCCGCCGGCGCCGTGCTCGCGCCCTTGGGCACCGGCATCGTGACGGAGATTCGGACGGTCGAGGGGGCACACGTCTCTCGAGGCGACGTGCTGCTGCGCCTGGATACACGAATGGCCGACGTCGCGGTGCAGAAGGGAGAGCGGGAGGTAGCCTTCGCTGAGCGCGTCGTGGAGCGCCAACGGCAGCTCCTCCCATCAGAGGCCACGTCGCCACGAGCGCTGCAAGAGGCCGAGCAACGGTTGAGCGACGCGCGGAGCGCGCTGGCGGCCGCACGCACTGCACGGTCCTACCTCAACGTCGTCGCGCCGATTACCGGAACGGTCACTGGACTTTCGGTGCGAGTGGGACAGGCGGTCGACGCATCCAGCGTTCTCGGACGGGTCGTGGATCTCGGGCGAATGGTCGTGGTAGCCGACGTCCCTGTGGTGGAGGCAGGCGGATTTGGAGTTGGCGCACGCGTGGTGCTGGGGAGCGACAGCTCGGGTCGTCGGGGCGTTGTCTCGATCATTGGAAAGAACGTCGATCCTCAAACGGGTACCGTCCGTGTGACGGCGTCCCTCGCAGCGGGAAGCGGGCTCGCTCCAGGTCAGTTTACCGATCTTCAGATCCTAGCGGCTTCGCACCGCAGCGTCCTCGTCGTCCCCAACGAAGCGGTCGTCTCGCGGAGCGGAGAAGGGAGCTGGATCATGGTGGTCGCTGGCGACTCGGCGAGCCGTACGCCCGTCATCGTGGGCATTCGAGAAGGAGGACTGGCCGAAGTCTCAGCCCCAGGACTGGCGCCGGGAATGAGCGTCGCCACGGTCGAGGCCTACAGCCTTCCGGCGCGCACGAAAGTCCACCTGGCGAGGCATTGACCTGTGTTCGGACGATTCGCCGCCCGTTCATCGTTGTCGATCATCTTTATCTGTGTGGCGCTCTGCCTCGCCGGCGCAAGTGCGGCGTTCAGCCTGGCGTCGTCCGTCTTTCCCCAAACCGACTTTCCACGCGTCGTCATCCTTGTCGACAACGGGATCATGCCGGCCGACGAAATGATGGCGCGCGTCACACGTCCCATCGAGGAAGCGATGAAAGACATCCCCGGCGCGTTGACTGTAAAGTCGGCGACGGGGCGCGGCTCGGCTGAGGTGAACCTGTTCTTCACGTGGAAGGTCGACATGGTGCAGTCCGAGCTCTACGTGCTGAGCCGGCTGTCCCAGATTCGAAGTACCCTCCCAGCGGGCGCGAGCACGCGCGTGCAGCGACTGACCTTCTCGGCGTTCCCAATTATCGGAGTCAGCCTCACGAGCGACACGCGCGAAATCACGCAACTGTGGGAGGAGGCCCGCTACCGGCTCAAGCCGAAGTTTCTCCAGCTCCCCGGTGTTGCGCGCGTCGACCTGGTGGGGGGGCGAATGCCGGAATACCACGTGATCGTTGATCCCGTGCGCCTCGAAGGAGCCCGCCTGACCCTCGCGGATGTCGCGACGGCGCTTGAGCGGAACAACCTGGTTGCGTCGGCCGGCATGCACCAGGAAAACCATACCCTATATCTCACGGCGGTCGATGGGCGACTCAAGTCGCGCGAAGACATCGAACAGTTCGTGGTGGGTGCACCCAACGGGCATCCCGTGCGCGTGCGCGATTTCGCTACGGTGAGCCGCGGGCCGGAGCCGGTGTTCAACAAGGTGACCGCCGACGGACATCCAGCCGTCCTTCTCAACATCCGCAGCCAGCCGGACGGGAGCACGCTGGGGATTGCCGCGGCCCTGCAAGCGGAAGTGCGGGCGTTACGCCAGACACTCCCGCCGGATATGCGCGTCGCGTTCTTCTACGACCAATCGGAGATCGTTCGCGCGTCAGTGGGGAGTGTGTGGGAGGCGATCCTCTTCGGACTCCTCCTCTCCGTGCTGATTCTCTACGCCTTCCTCCGCGATTGGGGGACGACGCTGGTCGCCACCTTGGTCATTCCCGTGACGATCCTCGTCACCATGCTGGCGATGCGCACTATCGGGCTCACCTTCAACCTGATGACGTTAGGCGGCATCGCCGCGGCCATCGGGCTCGTGATCGACGACGCCATCGTCGTGGTGGAGGCTATCCACGCGCGCATGATGACCGGCGCCGCGGCCGAGGAGGCCGTGGAGGGGGGGATCGGTGAGATCGTTCGTCCGTTGGTTGGCTCTACCCTCACGCCGGTCGTGGTCTTCCTCCCCTTGGCGCTGCTCGATGGCATCACCGGGGTCTTCTTCCGCGCGCTCGCCATGACGATGATCGTGGCGCTGCTCACGTCGCTCATCATGGCCGTGACGCTGATCCCGGCGCTCGCAGTGCGATTACTGCGGGGTCATCGGTCGGCATCGCAAACCGCAGAGGATCATGGTCCCGTTCTCGCCCGCGTGATCGCGGTGTATGAGCGCGCCGTTCGTCCGGCGTTCCGTCATCCCTGGCGCGTAATGGCTGTCTGCGCCCTTGTGATCGCAGCCGGCGCCCTGCTCTATGGGCGACTGGACAGCGAATTCCTCCCTCCAATGGATGAAGGGGGATTCGTGATCGACTACTTCACACCTCCAGGAACGAGCCTCGCCGAGACCGACCGGCAATTGCGAGAGGCCGAAGCGGTGCTGCAGGCAACACCCGAAGTCGAGAGCTATTCGCGGCGGACGGGTGCGCGCTTGGCCCTCGCCATCTCCGAACCGCATACGGGCGATTTTCTCGTCAAGCTCAAGCGCAATCGGGCCCGGTCGACGGATGAGGTGATCTCCGAGTTGAGGGCGCGCTTCAACCGGGAATTTCCGGGCGCGCACTGGGAGTTTCCCGGGGTGCTCGGTGACCTGATCGGCGACTTGATGTGGTCGCCCAAGCCCATCGAAGTGAAGCTTTTTTCCACGGATCAGGGGTGGCTCAAGGAGAAGGCGCCAGTTGTTGCCGAGCGTTTGTCCCATCTCGCCGGCGTCGTCGACGTCTTTGATGGCTTGGTCTATACCGGGGAGACGATCTCGCTGCACCCACGACCGTTCGACGCGCAACGCGTTGGGCTGAGCTCCGATGATGCGGCCGCGGCGGTGAACGCTGCGATGCTCGGACGTCCCGCCTCGTCGGTGCTGGAAGGCGATCGCATCGTGGACATCCGCGTGATGGTGGACTCCACGCGACGTCGAACGCTGGACCAGCTTCGCGCCCTCCCGATCCGGACGCCGCTGGGCCGACTTGTCAAACTGTCGCAGGTGGTGGACGTGCGGGAAGAGCCGCGTCAGCTCGAACTACGGCGGGAAGACTCGCGGCAGGACGTGGCGATCACGGCGCGCCTCGAAGGTCGTGATCTGGGGAGCGCGATGGGCGAAATCGCATCGGTGCTTGGCGCTGACAGTACGATTCCGCCCGGGACCATCGAGTACGGGGGCCTCTATCAGCAACAGCGTGAATCGTTCCGCAACTTGCTCTTCGTGCTGCTGACGGCCGTGGGCCTCGTTTTTACCGTTCTCCTGCTCGAATTCGGCTCGCTGCACGAGCCTATCGCCATTGTCTTTGGGGCGGTGCTGGCGCTCGTCGGTACGGTCTTGGCGCTCTGGCTGACGGGGACCTCGTTCGACGTGGTCTCGTT
>JBGAKW010000044.1:0-10581 GCA_044224185.1 Gemmatimonadaceae bacterium
ATCGAGCCGCTCGACGGCGAAGCCCTCGAGGCCAGCGTCATCGCCGCGCTGAAGGCGGAGCTCCCGCGATCGAGCCTCGAACGGCGCTACATCGCCCTCTGCGAACAAGGCATCTACAACGCCTCCGCGCAAGCCTCCCGGCTGGGCGTCAATCGCGCGGCCCTCGACGCCACGGTCCTCCGCATCCAACACGTCCTCGCCACCATCGGCGAACGCCTCGCCGCCAAAGCAAGAGCAAGCGCCAGGTAAACCGGATCGCTCGCCGCATCATCATTGCAGGTCTGAATTCTGGACATGCGGTGATCACGTAGTGTGTCGATTGAGCTTGTTGCTTCCTGCACTCTCCGCTTCAGTAAGCGGCTCACTGCTGCTGCTCCGCAACGCATCGAGAGAGAGGGAGAACACGTGCGCACCATCGTCGGCACACAGGTTGGTTCCAAACGACCATGGCTCGCATCGCTCGTTTTGCTCGTGGTGCTGTCATGCGCGACAGAAGACGATCAAAGCACCTCCACGGTCCCTCCGCTCGGCACCATCGCCCAACACCTGGACACCGATCTCGACGGCATGGACGACGCCTGGGAAACCACTTATTTCGGCAACTTAGCTCAGTCCGCCTCCGGTGACTTCGACGCCGATGGAATGACGAACGGCGAAGAGTTTGCGAGCACGTTCAACCCGACCGTGGATGATGGCTTCCAAGACGCAGACGGCGACCGCTACCCCAATGTCTTCGAGGTTCGCCGAGGGTCAGATCCAAACAACGCGGCGAGCACCCCAACCGCCGATTACACCGTGGACGGCGCCGGCGGCGGAACGCACACGACGATCAGCGCCGCCGTCGGTGCGGCGACCATCGCGTCCGGAGGCGCATACCAGATCATCGCCGTAGCACCAGGTCTCTACGCCGGAAGCGCAAACCAGATCACGCTCACGACCTCAAAGCCCAAATTTCTCTTCATCGGCCTTCAAGGAGCTGGAAAGACGGTCCTCGACGGAGTCGACCGGACCTCGTCGGGTTGGGACATCAACAACAGCGCCGTCATCTCCTCGCTCACGTTTCGAAATTGGTGGAGAGCGCTCTATGTGGAGGCTCCTTCGAAAGAGGTGCGATTCGTTGATCTGATCGTCCGAGACAACGCCGGTCCCACCTACGCCGCGGGACTTCACGCCTACAGCGCGGGCAAGGTCTTCGTCGCAGGGTCCACGTTCATCAACAACACGAACGCCAACCTCGCGCACCACATCTACCTCAGCAACACAGCGGCGACGATCACGAACACCGTGGTCTGGAGCCAAGGCACGGGAACGATGCTCCTCAAGGCGGCGAGCGCGACGCTCACGATCAACAACTGCTTGGTCAAAGGGCAAACGCTCTCGGGCACCGGCAACCTCGCAGGGACCGTCGACCCCAAGCTGCACTCCGACGGCCACCTCCTCTGGGACTCTCCGCTGCGTGGTGCGGGCGGAAGCATCGCGCAGTCGCGTGTGGACTTGGACGGTGAGCTGCGACCAAGCCCACCCGATATTGGCGTTGATCAATTCGTCGACTCTGATGCCGACCAGCTTCCTGATCAGTGGGAGCTAGCCTCTGCCTCGAATCTCACGACGCTAACGAGTCGCGCCCAAGACTCCGATGGAGACGGTCTGTCAAACGACGGAGAGTATGCAAACCGCACGAACCCGATCGTCGCAGACACCGACGGCGACAGCGTGAGCGACGGTGACGAGGTCCTCGTGCACGGGACGAGCCCGCTGAGCGCCGACACGGACGCGGATGAAATGCCGGACGCATGGGAGGTCACCTACGGCACTGGAGCGACCACGCCCAATCGATTCGAAGACGCGGACGGCGACGGCTATCCGAACATCTTCGAGTACGTGCGCGGCACGAATCCAGCGAGCCGCGCGTCCATCCCGGCGCCAGATTTCACGGTCGACGGCGCGGGCGGGGGCACACACACCACCGTCAGCGCAGCCGTCAGCGCCGCGACGATCGCGGGCGGAGGCACCTACCAGATCATCGGCGTAGCCCCGGGCGTCTACAAAGGAACCGCCAATCAGCTGACGCTCCCAACCTCGAAGCCAACGTTCCTCATCATTGGCCTCCAGGGAGCGGCGAAGACCATTTTTGATGGGCAGAACCAGACGACATCGGGCTGGGACATCATGAACAGCGCCGTCATCTCTTCTCTCACCTTTCGAAATTGGTGGCGCGCGCTCTACGTCGAGGCTCCGTCGAAAGAGGTGCGCTTCGCCGATCTCATCGTTCGAGACAACGCAGGCCCGACGTACGCCGCCGGGCTTCACGTCTACACCGCCGCGAAGGCGTTCCTCGTCGGTTCCACGTTTCTCGACAACAAGAACGCCAATCTCGCGCACCAGATCTACCTGAGCAACACGACGGCGACGATCACGAACACCGTGGTCTGGAGCCAAGGCACCGGGACGATGCTCTTGAAAGCCGCCAGCGCGACACTCACGACCAACAACTGCCTGGTCAAAGGACAGACGCTCACCGGTACGGGCAACCTCCCCGGAACCGTCAATCCGAAGCTGCTCTCCGACGGTCATCTCCGTTCCGACTCCCCGCTTCGCGGCGCCGGTGGGGCCGTTCCACAGTCTCGAACGGACGTGGATGGTGAGGTCCGACCAGCGAGCGCTCCAGACATCGGCGTCGATCAATTCAACGACGCCGACGCCGACGGTCTACCTGATGCCTGGGAGATCGCGACGCTCGGAAATACGACGATGGTTGACGGCGCGGGCGACGCGGACGGTGACGGCCTCAGCAACGCCGTCGAGCATGATCTGGAGACAGACTGGCAGCACCCGGACACCGACCGCGACGGCGTCGATGATGGCCTCGAGGTGTCGCTCGGCATGAACCCTCGCGTGCCCGACTCGGACCAGCTCTGGGGCGACCTCAATCACGACGGGCTCATCGACAGCATCGGCGCTCAGCTCGGCCATCCTCCCGATCAAATGGATGACGATGGCGATGGAGTGTCGAACGCCGACGAGCTCTTGATGTGCACGAACGTTCTTCGCTCCGACACGGACGGAGATGGGGTTCCCGACAACACCGATGTCTTTCCCCACGACCCGCTCGTCAGCGCGCTCCCAACCAATCCGCTCGATGTGACGGCTCCCGTCATCACGCTGACGAGCCCTTGGTACGCGATCCAGCAATAGCCCGCCCAACCAAGCAGGTAGACATCATGATTCGTTTCAAGCCGAAACCCACGGCCGGGTTCCCCAAGCGTTCCAGCGCTCACTCTCTCGCTCTTACCCTGGCGATCGTCTGCTGGCTCGCGCTCGTCGCTTGCTCCGGCGCTACCGACTCGAAGACTTCCCCGAGCGCGGGCCCGAGCGAGTCTGCGAAGCTCGCGTTCGACCCCAGACTCCCGCGCACGCCGACGCCAAGCAAGAGCCTGACGATGGCTCCCGACTGGCAGCCGCCCGCGCCCACGCGAACAGCGCCAGCTCGGACCCTACGTCGCGTGACGCCGTCGAAGCGTTGGGGCGTGCCGACCCGAAACGTCGGCCTGCATCCCTCCGACGCAGATCTTCGCGCCGTGTCGTTCATGCTCGAGCCGCTTCGGCCAACGCCCGGCACGTCCACCGACGCGGAGACCGACGCGCTGGCCGCGGCGCTTCGGGTCGAGTGGAAGAACGATCGACGGAGCGAGGCCCTCGAACGCTTTCTCGAAGCCTACCCGGCGTCTCGCTGGGCGACCGCGCTCCACGTGAACCTCGGCGCGATGGCGTACGACAAGGGCTACTTCCAAGACGCGCTCACGCACTGGAGAGCTGGGTGGCAACTCGCCAAGACGGGCGACGACGACGTGTCGCGAGACCTCGCGAACCTCGCGCTCGCCGAGTCGGCGAAGATGAACGCTCGAATTGGCCGCGTCGACGAGCTCGAATCCTTGCTCGCCGAAGCGCAGAAGCGAACGCTGATGGGCGACGCGCGAACGAAGATCGAGGCCGCCGCCGAAGGCGCGTGGATGATGCGTAACCGCCCCGGCGACTCTTTTCGCTGCGGCCCCTACGCGCTCCTCAACATCGCAAAGGAGCAAACCGGCGATCTCGGCAAGAAGGCCGCGACCTTCCTCGAGCACACGCAGTCGCCGCGAAGCGGGTTCTCGATCCCCGAAGTTCACAGAATGTCCGCCGAGCTCGGGCTAAAGCTCCAGATCGCAAAGCGCGACGTCGGCGCCCCCGTGATCGTACCCGCGGTCGTGCACTGGAAGCTCGGCCACTTCGCCGCCGTCGTGCGTGAAGCAAACGGCCAACTCCTACTCAAAGACCCAACGTTTGGTCATGATCTCTGGATCACCGCCAAGACGCTCGATCGCGAGGCGAGCGGATACTTTCTCGTCCCCGCCGCGACGCCATTACCGTCAGGCTGGTCTCGCGCAGACATCACCGAGACTGCGCAGCTCTTCGGAAAAGGTTTTACGGCTCTCAACGGCGGAAACACCGGCGGCGTCGATCACAAGGTCGGCGGCCTCTGCCAATCGGATCGCGGCAGCCTGGCCATGGCCACCTACCGCTTTCACACGCTCGCGGCGAGCCTGCACATCGAGGACACGCCTGTTGGCTACGACGCCGCGTACGGACCGGACGTCCGAGTTCAAGTGGCGTACAACCAGCGCGAGGCTGGCCAACCTACGGCGATCGACTTCACGAACTTCGGTCCTCAGTTCGTCAGCAACTGGGTCTCGTACGCGCAGAATGGATCGTTCATCGATCTGAAGATGGGTGGCGGCGGATCTGCTGTGATCACTCCGATCCCTATTCCCGGCACCTTTCCTGGCAATCCCCAGACGGGCGAGATCTTCACCCAACTCACCACGAACACCTTCAAGCTGACTTATCCCGACGGAAGGCAGACCTTCTACGAGCATGCGGTCGGTGACCCCGCGGATGGACCGCAACGGGTGTTCATGACGCGTAAGGTCGACGCGCAAGGGCGAGAGGCGTCAATCACATACGACGCCACCTACCCCACGCGAATCCATGAGATTGTCGACGCCACCGGCCTCGCGACTCTCTTCCACTACGATTACGCAGGCGAGCCTTACCTCGTCACGAGCATCGACGATCCCTTCGGTCGGGCCGCGACCTTCACGTACGCGGCGGTCAGTGGGAGGGTGCGCTTGCAGTCGACCGAAGACCCTTACGGAATCGTCTCGTCCTTCGCCTACGACGCCGCAGGACAAGTCGTCGCGATGACCACGCCGTACGGCACGACGACGTTCAACCTAAGCGATCCATATCTCAATACTGGATTGAACCTGATGCGATACGTCGAGGCAACGGACCCCCTCGGCCAGACGGAGCGAGTCGAATTCAACATTAGCCCCAACACGGGGGTCCCGAGCTCTCTGGAGTCGCCTCAACCCAACTCCGGACTCATCAATTTCTCGGCTACCAATACGAATTACCGAAACTCCTTTTACTGGGACAAGCTGCTAACGAAGCTTGCGCGCGGCGACTTCCAAAAGGCCCGTCTTTATCACTGGGCTCATGCCGACGCGAACACCGTGACCGGGATCCTGGAGAGCGAAGTACCACCACTCGAGGGCCGCGTCTTCTACAACTACCCGGGTCAAACCGCCCCAAATACCATAGGCACGCTCGGATTCCCTTCCGCCGTCGGTCGCGTAGTCAAAGACTCCACGGGCGCCAACCAAACGCAGGTAACGAGGTTCTCGTACAACTCCCAAGCCAACGTCACGACCATCACGGACCCGCTAAGTCGTCAGACGCTGCTCGACTATGACGCTAACGGCATCGACGTCGTCGCCTTGAAGCAGCGAACGGGTGGCTCATCCTCGGTGACGATGGCTTCCTACACCTACGGCGCGGGCGCCCCACCGCATCGACCCGCCAGCGTCACGGACGGCGCCGGACGAACGACGACCTTCACGTATTCGGCGACGACGGGTCAGGTACTCACGATCACGAACGCAAAGAGCGAGGTGACCACGCTCACGTACGAGACCAACACGAGCTCACCAGCCTACGGCCGTCTCCTCTCGATCACGGGTGACGTAGCGGGCGGCAACAGGACATTCACGTACGACACGTACGGCCGCGTCCAGACGACGACAGACTCCGAGGGCTACACGCTAACCTACGCCTACGACAGCCTCGATCGCCTCCGCACGGTGACGTACCCCGACGGCTCGATCGAGCAACTCGAATACGCCGACCACAGCCTGGTGGCCACGAAGGACCGCCAAGGCCGATGGACGCGCCACATGTACAACCCGCTGATGCAGCGGGTCGTGACGCAAGACCCAGCGTTGCGAACCACGCAGTTCGACTGGTGCCGGTGCGGCGAGCTCAAACGATTCGTTGACGGCAACGGCAGCATCACGGAGTGGGAGCGCGACATCGGCGCGCGCGTCACGAAGAAAATCTACCCCGACGGCACCTTCGAGACGTTCACCTACGAGTGGTCAGGCCGCCTCTCGACCGCCGTCGACACCCTCTCGAAGACGGTCACGTACAAATACGCAAACGACGACGCTCTCCTCAAGAAGGACTACAGCGATCCCGCGACCCCCGACGTCACCTACGTCTACGACGCCACGTATCCAAGACCAACATCGAGGCAGGACGGCGCGGGCACCACAACATTCTCGTACCACCCCTACGGCACATCAACGAATGGCGCCGGCCAACTCGCGCTGGTGAATGGCCCACTCACCGACGACACGCAAAAGCTCACCTACGACGAGCTCGGCCGCCTCAAGAAGCTCCAAATCGTCGACGACGCCACGCAATCGATCGCCTCGTACTCGGAGGAATACACCTTCGATGCCCGAAGCCGCATCACCGCCGTCCTCAACAATCTCGGCAACTCCACGTTTGCGTTCGTAGGCCAATCGAGCCGTCCGTCCACCGCCATCCAAGCGAATGGGATGCAAACGCAGTACGACTACTTCAACGCGTCCACCGACTTCGCCCTAAAACAAATCAAGAACGTGACGTCGGGCGTGGTCCCATCCACCATCTCGCAATTCGACTACACGTATGCACCAGACCGAAGCATCGCCACGTGGAAGCAGGATCAAGGCAGCGGCGCAAACACGTGGTCGTACGGCTACGACGACGCAAGGCAGCTCATCAAGGCGGAGCGCCGCGACGCAAGCAACGTCCTGCTCGACTCTCTCTCCTACGGCTACGACAAAGCAGGCAATCGCACGCAGGTCGCCAACGCAACCACAGCCCCAACGAACTACGAAACAAACAAGCTAAATCAGCTTCTATCGTCGAGAGACTTCGGCAAGACATCGTTCGCAGGCTTCGTGAACGAGCCGTCCACGGTAAAGGTGAACGGCAAATCGGCGAAGGTGCTGTCCACGGACGGCGGCGCCCCCTTCAAATTCGAAGCCCTCGTCGACCTCGACGCGGGCGTCAACACCGTCGTCGTCGAGGCCAAGGACGGCCAAAACAACACCTCCACAAAGACGTACTCCGTCGCCACCACCGGTACTTCCGAGAAGTACGAGTACGACGCCACGGGCAACCTGAGGTTCGTCAAACAACCGAGCGGCACAGTCATCCGAGAGTATCGGTGGGACCAGCAGAACCGACTGGTGAAGGAGCTGCACGGCACGCACGAGTCGGCGTACGAGTACGACGGCGCGTCGCGGCGCGTGCGGATCACGGAGAAGGAGAACGGCACGCAGACGAAGCAGGAGACGTTCGTGTGGTGCGGGTCGCAGATCTGCCAGAAGCGGAGCGGCGGGGCGGTGGTGCGGAGCTACTTCGGGCAGGGCTTCGAGGAGAGCGGCCCGACAAAGTACTTCTACACGCGGGACCATCTCGGGAGCGTGCGTGAGGTGGTGGGGAGCGACGGTGCGACGGTGGCGTCGCGGCTCTCGTACGATCCGTGGGGGGAAGGTGACGGAGACGGGCTCTGGCGCCCTCAGCGACTTCACGTACACGGGGCACTACTCCGACCGGGCGACGGGGCTAGCGTTGACGAAGTACAGGGCCTACGACCCGAACGTCGGGCGGTGGCTCAGTAGGGATCCCATCGGCCACCGCGGCGGTTTGAACCTGTACGGGTACGTCAACAACAACCCGGTACGGTTCAGCGATCCGCTCGGTCTCGAACCGTTTGAGTTGGAGACGATGGACATGGGCGAGCCTTGGGCCATCCAAGCGGATGGTTTTGCGGGAATGGTCGGCCTTGCCATTCTGACACTTGGATTCTTGCTTCCTGAAGCGCCAGTTGCGCTGCCCGCTGCTGCGGGCGGAGCCAACGCATTGAAGAGTCGGGTGAATCCTCAGGGCTTCGAGAACAACTGCGGCTCTGCTGCGATTGCGCTTGACCGCACCCTCGCTGGCGCACCAGCATCCGCCATCAATACCGGACCGATGTACATGAGCGAAGTTGCCGAGGTATACGGCAACCAAGGAATGGCGAGCTACCCGAGCCTGGCTTCCATCGTGAACTTCATGAGTCGGGCCGGGGATGGGGCGCGGGGAATTGTGTACGGAGGTCGTGCGAATGGAGAGCTTGCACACTTCTTCAACGTTGTGAACAACAACGGGAACGTTGTCTTCATCGATGGCTCGACCGGCAAGATCGCGGACACTCTTGGATTCACCTTTTTCCAAATGATGAGGACCAACTAGTGACGCGCGATGAAGCAAAGGTCCGAGTCGCTGAATACCTGGCAAAGCTTGAGGTCGGGCGCCCGTTCAAGCTTGTCGTCCTAGATCAGAGGACGAGGGAGGAGGACTTTGGGTGGGTCTTCTTCTACAATACGCAGAAGTTTGTCGAGACGGGTGACGTGCAATGGGCGCTCGGCGGAAACTCGCCGCTGATCGTTGACCGGCACACTGGAGACCTTCACGTCACTGGTACGGCGCATCCGATCGAGCACTACATTGAGAAGTTTCGGAGGCAGCGTGCCTCTTCGTCTTGATGGAGGCTGCGTCTTCCCTGTACGCAGGGATCGAAACCGGGGACGGTTCTCGCCGTCAGCGTGACCCGCTACTTCGGCGGGGCCGCCGTCTTCTCGGCCCGCTGCTTCGCCCACTTTTCCTTTCGTGCCTGGCGCCGCTCCACAGCGGCCTTCTCGCGCTCCGGTTTTCGGGCTCCGTCAGGATGCTTCTCCAAGCGGGCCTGATACTTCGGCGCTCGCTCCTGGAGCTGCACGAAGAGCTGCTCGACGGTCGGGATCGGGTACGCCGGGTTGCGTGCTTGATCGAGGATCATGTGGAGAGCGACGGCCATGTCGTGCGTGACTGCAAACGACTCGTTGTAGGTCTTGCGTCCGTGCTTCCGCAGTTCCTCGTTGATCGAGCGTTGGAGATCCCACACGAGCGCGGGGCGAAGATCGTAGGCATCGCGATCAGCGTCGGCGAACGCCTGCATCTTCTTGTCGTCCCATTCGACGGTCATCGGATGGCTGACGGAATGGCGGTGTAGCCGCAGATCGCCCTTGCGTCGGATCGTGGCCGCGATCGGGTGGAGCTTGTGCTCGTCCTTCAGCGTCTCGTAGATGTTCACGATCGACTGGCCTTCGAGCGCCTTCAGCCCCGTGTAGACGATGTTCCAGTTCGCAGGGTGATGCGTGAAGAGCTTCTTGCGCTCCTCTTCCGGGAACTGGTGAAACCAGGCGTTCGCCAGGCTCGTGACCAACCAGGCGCGGACGGCGTTCCTCACGTCATTGGCGATGACGAGGGCCAGGTGCGCGAGGTTTTCGACGGGATCTCTTCCTACGGTTGCCATACGGCCTTCCTTCTTGGCGGTTGACCAAGAGGCGCACAGTAAGGCTGCACTCCGAGACCGCAAGGGGGGGCACTCGCAGAACGGACGCAGGATGCCGCAGCTGGCAAGCGAAATCGCGAAACGCGAGTCGTCGAGAGATCGACTGCCCGAGAGCTCGCGACCGTGGAGGATCTTGTCGGATTGTGCGAGTTCAACCCGCAGACCTGAACACCCGTCGATGGACAGGGGGAACACGACGTGGAGAGCGGAGTGGGTGATCTGAGGTTAGACGATGACGAAGTGTCGAAGTGACGTGGATACCGACAATGGAAACTGGCGACGCCCACTCACACGCTCCGCACGATAACCCATCGAATCCGCTCGACGACCAGCCCAACATCACGCCGCACCTCCGCATCCTCAACCCGGAGCACACGCCACCCAAGCGCCTCGAGCGTGCGGTCCCGCCGCGCATCATGCCGCTCGCGCCCTTCATGCGAGGCCCCATCGATCTCGACGACCAGCCGAAGCTTCGTGCACGCGAAGTCCACGATGGAGTGACCGATGACGAGCTGCCGCCGAAATCCAACGCCGAGCTTCGACCCAGAGAGCTCGCGCCACAGGATCTGCTCGCCCGTCGTGGGCGAAAACCGCATGCGCCGCGCTTCGTCCTCGAGCCAAGCAGCGCGTGCAGCTGAGACGAGATGACGACCAAACATCTGACCTCCAAGAGCGAGTGGGCGCGGGAGCGCGCCGAGCGAAGCCCCATCGCGCAGCTTGCGTGACGCGCGCACACGCCAAAACAACGGAGCGTGCTCGTGCTCGATCGTCGCGGA
>JBGAKW010000004.1:0-385117 GCA_044224185.1 Gemmatimonadaceae bacterium
GTTGGGTCGACGGTGCGGTTAGGCACCATGTACTGATCGGTGTCGACGAGCGTGCGTGCGCCGCTCGCGATATCGACCACCCAGAGGTTGAGCCCCGTGTCGGTGAAGGCGACCGACTTGGAGTCGGGGCTCCACGTGAGCGTGTAGTAAAACGTCGGATTGGCGAGTGTAATGCTGCGTGCCGGCGCGCTGCCGTCCTGCTTCGCGATCATGAGCTGATACTCTCCACTCTTGTCGGAGAACCAGGCAATCCATTCACCGTTAGGCGACCATGCGGGATTGCGGTCGGCAGCGCCGGGCGAGTTGCTCAGGTTGCGGACGTCGCCCTTCCCCGTGGGGACCGTCCAGATCTCGCCGCGGGCTTCGAAGAGGGCACGCACGCCGGTGGGCGAGAGCGAGGCGTTCGAGATTTCCTTCGCCACGTCCTTCCAGCGTGGCATGGACCACGGGAGATCGCCGCGGACGTTGATGACCACCTGCTTGTCGCTGTTAGTGGCGGCGTCGATAAGATGGATGTAGCCGCCTTGTTCGAAGACGAGCGCGCCGGCGCCGGCAGCGAGCGACTTGGCGTCGTAGTCCTTGTATCGCGTGACCTGCTCGACCTTCTGAGAGGCGACGTCGTATTTGTATACATTCGTCGTGTTGTCTCGATCGGAGAGGAAGTACACGCCGTTGCCTAACCAGACCGGGTCGGTGTCATTGCTCCCCGTCCACGGGAGATGTATCTGGTCGAGCGTCTTGAGATCTGCGATGCGAATGGGTTGCGCTTGTCCGCCGCGATACATGCGCCACTCGCTGTCCCACTGCGCGACCATCTGATAGGCGACTTTGCCGCCGTCGGGCGAGACCGCTGCCGCTGCGGCGCGGGATAGCGGCAATGCTTCTGGCACGCCCCCTGTCGCTTTGATGGACCAGAGTCGCGGAAGGCCGAGTGGTGCTTGATCGCGACCAGAGGTGAAGAGGATCGACGAACCATCGGCGCTCCATCCGCGCACGACGTCGGCGCCTGGGTGCGACGTAAGGCGGACCGGTTCTCCGCCGTCGATCGGGACGGTGTAGACATCCTTGTTTCCGGCGTATTCGCCGGTGAAGGCGACCGTCTTGCCGTCAGGCGAGATGCGTGGCCAGCTCTCGACGCCGGGCGAGCTCGTTAGGCGGCGTGCATCGCCCCCCTCGCGTCCGACGACCCAGAGGTCGCTGGCGTACGCGAAGGCGATGTGTGTGCGCGACACTGAGGGCATGCGCAGGAGGCGCGTGCCGCGGTCCTGCGCGATCGCGATGGGAGTCTGCGAAGCGAGCGACGCGATCACGGCGCTCAAGAGTATCGAGTGCGCGCGGAACTTCATGGGAGGCGGATTGGAGGAGGAGAATGGTTGGCGGCGTGAATATCGATCCGCGCCGCCGCGCGAGCCAGATTCGGGGTCAGAGCCCGGGGTCAGAGCCCGGGGTCAGAGCCCGGGGTCAGAGCCCGGGGTCAGAGCCCGGGGTCAGAGCCCGGGGTCAGAGCCCGGGGTCAGAGCCCGGGGTCAGAGCCCGGGGTCAGAGCCCGGGGTCAGAGCCCGGGGTCAGAGCCCGGGGTCAGAGCCCGGGGTCAGAGCCCGGGATCAGAGCTGGAGCTCTGACCCCATCGGTTGCGTGCGAAATGGTTACTCGGTAGAAACAAAACGAAGCCCCGGCGACAGCGCTGTCGCCGAGGCTTCGCACATCGCTCCGTCTCACATTTTCGGAGGGAGATCGGAGTTGTTGATGTCGCGCACGATCTTCCAGCTCCCGTCGCCCTGTTTATGCCAGACGGTGAGGTACTTGAACTTGTCTTCCGTGAGCTTCTTTCCCTTGGGCCCCATTTTCCACGAGCCGTGCCCTGTTTCGATGGCGTAGTCGCCGGTGACGATCACGTCGTCGGTGATCCCGACCATATCCTTGATGTCCGATTCGGACATCATCGACTTCAGATTCTTCTCCATCTCCGTCCCCTTCCACGCAGGGGCGCCGGCCATCATGAAGAGCGCCTGAGGCTCGTAGTTGGCAAGCATCGGCGCGATGTCGCCCTTGTTGAAGCCATCCATCGCCACGCGATTCGCCGCGTCAATACTCTGCCGCACCGCCGCCGGATCGGACGCCGCCATCGCCGGCACCGGCGCCGACGCCATCGCACTCCCGCCTTCACCTCCGGCGGGCTTCGCTCCTCCACTGCACGCACCAGCAATCACCAGCAATCACCAGCAATCACCAGCAATCACCAGCAATCACCAGCACTCCGAGGATCCGCACCGTCCGCATCATACGCCCCTCCTCTCAGTGAGTGAACTCCTGCACTGCACAGTTAGGTAGCACGAAGCTAGACCATTCGGCTATGCACCGCTAGAACGATCGCTGCTCGGGAATCGCGTTGGGACTCTCTAACACGTGGCGCGGCGGCGCAAATGTCGCGACGGCGGATCCGGCGCGGTGGCAACACACCCCGAAATCACTCCCCTAACCAGTACAAGAGGTGCTGTTCGAGACCGTCCGCACCACCGCCCCAGTTCCGCACGCCCACGCGTGGCAACTCGTCCAGCGGCGAGTTTGCGGAAACTCCCGACGCATGCGTCGTACACGCCACCGCAAATCCAAGCTCGCGAACCGTCGCCCGCGCGCGATCATCGTAGGCGCCGTTAGGATATGCAAAGCTAAACACCTCCTGTCCTAACCACTCCTCCAACAAGCGCTTCGAAGTGGCGATCTCGTCATACTGCTCTCGATCATTGCAGCTGACGAGTGCGTCGTGCGTCACACCATGCGCGCCGATATGCATTCCCTTGGTCTGCGCGACTCGCTCGAGTTCCGCGCGCGTCAAGGTGCGGTGCGACGGTCGGACATCGACGCGCGCACCGCTCCACTCGCGCAATGCCTCGAGCACATCCCACTTCTGCACGCTCGGCATCTCGTAGAGCATCGTCCACAGTTCGCGGTACATCGCGTGACGAGGCGTGGGTGGAGGTTCGTGCGCGCGCCACTTGGCGTGCCGCGCACGATGGTCGGGCGATACGCGCGCGGCATCGCCGGTTCGCCATGAATGCTTCGCGCCATGGAGAGATAGCTCAAAGAGCGGGGGGAGTTCTTCCGGCGCGAGTATCAATCGTTCGAGTTCGTCCCACCAGAACTCGCGCGTGGCATCGATGGCGTTCGTCGTCACGAATAACGTGGCGGGAATCCCGAATTGCGCGAGCAAAGGCGCGCCTAACGAGAGATTGTCGGCATACCCGTCGTCGATCGTCACGGCAACGGTGCGCGGGGTCAGTTGCCCGCTCCGCAACTCCCTCGCCAGCTGCGCGAGCGAAACCACGCGGTATCGCTGCGTGAGCAGCCGCAGATGCGCAGCGACATTCTCCGGCGCCACGCACAGCTCCCACGGATCGACCAAACCCTCGGCGAAACGGTGATACATCAGCACCAGCGCTGGTGTCCGCGGAGCGCCGGCACTCGCGCGCCGCCACCAGCGCCTAACGACTTCCCGTATCATCGCCTGTCGTCGCGACTGCCCCCTCTTTTCGCGCGCGAATGCATACAGTCACGGGATACTCTGCGTCCACCACATCCAGCTCCGCCGTCGTCAGTTCATCCGTCGACAGTCCCTGCAGAAACGCCGTCGCGGCGAGGACGTTCCCCCTCGCGGACACCGTTACCTCCGACGCCTGGAAAACTTCCTCGAAAAGTCTTCGTGCCGAAGCCACAGTCAACGACCAGTGCCAGGGGACCGACGAGTCGACCTTGCTGATTCCGGGGACGGTCACGAGCGCGACACCTCCAGCTTTGAGCACGCGATGGATCGTCGCAACCGCGCTCCGCATGTCGTAAAGGAGATGAAGCGTCTGCGTGAGAACCACGCAGTCATACGCGTTGTCCTCGATGCCATCGCCGGTGGTGAGATCAGTCACGATGGTCGCGAGTGGATTCGTCGCATCGATGTCCACAACATCGAGCTGCCTAACGCGATCGCCTCCGAATCGCCGAGTGTACGCGCCGTCCTTCACTTCGAGGACGCGTCCGGCAACGTCATTCGCGTGCGCCGACATGAAGCCGTCGACATAGTACCGATCGATCGGCCACCCGCGATTGAATCCGAAATCGCGATCGACTGGTGAGATGCGGCGAAGGTCGCCCAAGTCCACGTCGCCTACCGCCGGCGGAAACAGACGATAGTGACGCGACACCACGGACAGCCGCTCCACTTCGGCGCGGCGCCCTCCGCCGATAAAGCGCCTGATCATTGCGCGCACGCCACCGGCAAGCGTGCGCACCTCGTTCACGGCGTGATCGCGCATTCGGTGCAGGAACCAAACTGGGACGTGCTGCAGCAACACGCCGGCGCCGCGGAGCGCGTCCCAGCCACCGAGGTACCACGCGCCGCTGGCCGCTGGCCACAATGTAGTGTTCGCCGATGAGGTTACCCAGAAGCGCACACCGTCGTTGAAGGCGCGCCGCAGCCTGTCGTCGTGCCTAACGAACCGCCACTCCTTGCCGAGCACTCGGACAGCAGCTGCAACGACCAGCTGGGCGTTGCGCGAGAGATTGGCGTCGTGTCGCCGATACGCAGCAACGAGCGCGTCGTGCTGCCGCATTCCATGCCCGCGCAGAATTCTCAGATAGAGATCAAAGTCCTCGCACGCCGGGAGCGACTCGTCGTAGCCGCCAACTTCGAGAATCACTTCTCGCCGAAATAGCACGGTGGCGTGCATCGGGATGAAGCTCTGTCGCAGCATCGCTTCGTACGCGTCGCCGTGCACCGCGAGTGGCGGATAGGCCGACGTTACATGACCTGCTGCGTCGATGTAGTAAAACGAACCCACGGCGAAGGCAGCGTCGGGCGCGGACTCGAGAACGGCCTGCCCCGCTCGTAACGCGTTCGGGAGGAGCCGGTCATCGGCATCGAGAAAGGCGAGAAAACGTCCGCGGCTCGCGCGCACGCCAGCATTACGCGCCGCAGGAAGCCCCGCATTTGGCTGCCGCACCAGCGTTACGTTAGGATACTCCGCCGTAACGTCAACCGACCGATCCGTCGATCCGTCATCGACGACGATGACTTCGACGTCATCTCCCCCTCCCTGCGCGCGCGCCGACTCAATCGACTCGGCGAGGTAACGCGCGTGGTTGTAGCAGGGAATGATGACCGAGAACGTCGGCTCGTTAGGCGCGGGCGTCATGCGACGAGCAATGCCTCCCCCCTCCCTCGCACGCGAGATGCTACCGCGGCTGCACAACCAACGTCGGAACCGTCGACCCGCCCCCAGCGGTGACGTTGAGCAGCGCCGCGGTAGAGAGGCGAGTCAGCAATCCCTCCATGTACCCGCCATGCGTAATAAACGGTGCCGTGTCGAGCATGCGGTCGACGATCTGCACGCGCCCGTCGCTCCACGAGGCATAGGGCTCACTGGGAATGTCGACGCGCTCCTGCACGATGAACGGTGCCTCAAGCGCGCCACGCACCGCGCCTTCCCAACCGGCGTGATCGACCGTCCAGCCGAGTGTGATGCCCTTGCCGCCGTAGTCATCGTTAGGCTTGAGGACTAACGAGTCCTTGCGCGCGAGCATCCATGGGACGAGGTCGATCGGCTCGCCGCCATACGTCGTCTTGCGCTCACGCACCACGCGCGTCCACGGAATAGCATCGTGAATCGCTTCAAGTTCATCGGCGGCGAAGGTGTCAGCATTCGCCTCGTCCGAGAGTACCGCCAGCGACGCCTTCTTGTGCAGAATCTTCGAACCGAAGCCGTTGGCCATGCAGACGGCGCGCTCGCGCACCGCACGCACAACGTCCGACTCCAGTCCACATATCTCGATCAACTCCGATATCAGGACGCGCTTGTAGATGAAATCGATTGGTGCGCCCTGTGCCCACAACTTTCCGTTGCGATACTCGCAGCGCCGAGGGTCATCGATGATGGCCTCGATGCCTAACGTGGTGAAGTGCTGGCGATAGAGCTCGAACTCGGTGCGGGTGGGGACGTCGTCCCAATCGAGAATGGCGACGCGCGGTTTGCTGCGCCCGCCGGAGAACTCGCGCCAGGTGTCGAGGAGCGAACCCACAACGCCAGCGAGCGCCGGGTATCCGAAAATCTCGTACTCACGCGAGAAGAGCCGAACCGCTGGCGTATCCAGAAAGGATTCCAGAAGCGCTTCTTCGTATGCGGCACCTGCAGGCGTCTCGGCGTTGTACTCGGTGAGCCCTAACGCTCCCGTGCCGGCGACGTAGAAGAAGTCGAGTCGAGAGGTTGGGCTCGGGTTTGAATATCCGGGATCGTCGCCCAACAGCGTTTCTTCCCAATCGAGCATTCCGAACTGCGAGCGAAAGTCGCGATCGGCCACTGCGCGCGTGTACGCCTTGCCAAAGGCGCGCAGCAAGGGTCGCACGCGACGCTGGAGCGCGGCAATCTCGCCTGGAGTCGTTAGGCGAGGCCGGAGCACGGTGCAGAGCGGACGCCCCCCAAAGATCAGCCCGCGCCTCGTCAGCGCGGCCTCGAGATGAGCGTTCGTCTCCTCGGCGACTTCATCGCTCAGGATGTCGTGGTAGCGGGAGATCAGATCGGACATGTGTCGACGTTGGGCGTAGGTTCGACTACGAAAATGGCTGGCCTGAATCGCCTAACGAGACGCGGCGAACAGCGCGCTCCACTTGGCCTCGACTGCCTGGCGTCGCGGATTCTTCGCCAGCTTGATCGCCAAATCGGCCATCCCCTTCACCACCCACTCGAAGTAGGTCGGCGTGAGTGAATAGATGTCCATGTCGGGCGCACAATTCATGAAGTCGATGGCGTACGGCACACCGTCCTTCACCGCGAACTCCAACGAATTCATGTCGTAGCCCAATGCGCCGCACAACGTGCGACAGTCAGCGACGATGCGCGTCCGCAGCGCGGGCGTGAGATAGTCATCGTCGACGATGTATTTCCGCGCCTTGGGGTCGTAGTGCATGGGCAACACTTCTTCCTGCCCTAAACAGAGACAGCGCACAAACTGATCCCACTGGATAAATTCCTGTACGATCATGGTCAGCAATCCCGATTGATCGTACGCAGCGATGAGCTCTTCCAGCGTGTGGCAGATGTATACCTCCTTCCATCCTCCGCCGTGCGCATCCTTGAGGATGCACGGAAGGCCCACGTTCTCCACGATCCCCTTCCAATCAAGAGGGAAGCGCAGGTTGCGGAGCGACTCACTCGGTACGATCCCCGGGACGTAGTCCTTGTTAGGCAGGAGCACCGTCTTGGGCGAAGCGACGCCGAGTTTTCCGGCGAGTGCCGCGCCGAAAAACTTGTCGTCGGCCGACCACATGAACGGATTGTTGATGACCGTCTTCCCCTCGAGCACCGCTTTCTTCAGATACGAGCGGTACATCGGCACCTCGTGCGAGATGCGATCGATCAACACGTCGTACTCCACCGGATCGTCGAAGTGATCGCCACCAATCTTCGCGTACTCGGCGACGACGCCCTGGTCGCGCTTGGTCACTTCTTCGATGAATGCCGGCGGCCAGCTCCACTCGCGGCCAACCACCAACCCGACGCGCTTCGTCATTCGAACCTCGCAGAGAAGTACAAAGATGCTTTGTGACTAACGAAGAAAAGATTCTACTGCGTCGCGGTCAGTCGTGACCGCCGATCTATCGCGGCGGTCAATCGTGGCCGCCGATGTACTTCACGATCATGCGCTCCCAGTACGGCCAATCGTGCGACCACCCACTCCACACGCGTAGCGCGTTGCCGATGCTCTTTTCCCACAACGCGCCGGAGAATTCGCGATTCTCCTCGATGTTCGGATCACTTTCGCCCACCGCGATGATGATGTCCATCTTTCGCAGCGCATCAAGGCGCCACCCTTCCCATTCATGGCGAATGAAAGCGGCGGGGTTGCAGGCGTGTACGTATTCGTCGCTGTAACCCCCGGTCATCCCACCGATGTCGTACATCCCGCTCATCCCAATCACTCGCTGCACCAACTGCGGATGGCGCAGCGCAAATGCCATCGCCTGATACGCGCCGAACGACGCACCGGTCGCAATGGTGTAGGGCGTTCCATTCACGTGATAGATGAAGGGAAGAAGCTCGTCCTTGAGATACGCATCGTAGCGCAGATGCCGAATAGCGCGCTCGCGAGGATGGATGCGTTTGTTGTACCAGCTCTGATCCTGGTTCGTATCGACGCACCAGAGCTGAATCCATCCATTTTCAATCTGATGCCGAAGTACGTCCGGCATATAACGGTTAGGCCACTCGTTATGGTCGCCCATCGTTGTTGGAAAGGCGAGCACGCGCGCACCGCCATGTCCAAACCAACGGACCTGCATATGTCGACCTGCCGCTGGTGAATACCAGTGGTGGTGATGTCCGTGCACGCGTGTGCTCATTTCGTATTGGTCACGCGAATGTGAAGTGGCAATTCGACCCGAGGGCGGTGAGAGATACGCGCGCGATCATCCGTCTCCGGAGATCTCTTCGAGCAGGAATGGAAGCGCTGTGCGCATGCGGCGCCCCCATGCGGCCTCGTTATGCATTCCGCCATCGTCCTCAACCCAACACAGCTCCTTTCCGCGGGTGTAGCCCTTCTGCTGCAGGATGTCACGCATCTCGCGCGCGTTGAGCAACGTCCCTGTCCCTTCGCGCGTCCCCACGTCGAGGTAGATGCGCCCCGCAACGTACGGCGCTTCGCGCACATAGCGGAAGATGGCCCCCTCGGCGAACCAGAGTGCGGGACTCATCACACCACAAAATCCCCATGCCTGCGGTTGACGAAAAAACGCGTAGAGCGAGATCAATCCGCCGAGCGACGACCCCGCGATTCCCGTCGTCGCGACGCTCGGCATCGTGCGATACTGCGCGTCGATCATCGGCTTGACGGTGTGCAGCAGATAGTCGAGATACGCATCGCCCATTCCGCCGCCGTTTTTCGGATCAACGAACGGCGAGTACTCGCGAATGCGGTCGACGCCCATGTTAGGCACCGCAACGACGATCGCGCGTCGACCTTTGCGCGGCGCTCGCGCCATCGCCGAATCGACACCCCACTCACCGGCGAAGGACGTCGTCGGGTCAAACAGATTCTGTCCATCGTGCATGTACAGCACGGGGTACGGACGGTCGGTCTTCGCGTAGCTCTTCGGCAGATAAACCAGGATGTCGCGACGATTGCCGAGTTGCGGGCTGTAGACGTCAGGAATCACCTCGAGCGAACCTGGAGGTGTTCGCCGGCGAACCATCCATTTTCGCAAAAACTGGTGACTGACGGGCATGCAATAGGAAGCTGAGCGAGACGTTTGCCGACCTGGGCAAACTCACGGGTTGCGAGCGCTCCGTCCATAGGGCGTGACACGGTCGCGCACTCCCGCACGCATCGCAGGGTAAAGGACGACGTGCCCTATCGCACCTACGGGCGATACTTCGCGAGAATTCATGGCGCATGCGCTGAAGGAGGGAAGCGTGACAGACTGGCTCAGCACACTTGAGGACCGTGCGAATCTCCCGTCACCCGTGCGACGGTACTTCGCCTTCGCGTTGCGCGCAGAGCAACCGGCCATCCTGCACGCCTATCTCGACCAAGAGGGGACCTTTGCGATCAAGCGCGACGCATGGCACCCCTTTGCGGCGACCGAGCATATCACCGCGCACCCGGTAGGATTTTCGTGGAATGCACGGATTTCCATGTATCCGCTTGTCTCCGTCAGGGTCCGCGACGCGTATGCCAACGGACAGGGATCGATGGCGGCTCGTATTGCCGGCATTTTTCCGTTAGTCAATCAGCGCGGCACGCCCGAGTTGGGGGAGGCGGCGCTGATGCGCTACCTCGCCGAAGCGGTGTGGATGCCGACGGCGCTTCTGCCGGACAACGGCGTAACGTGGGAGGCGAAGGACGACGACAGCGCGCGTGCCACGCTCGTGGATGGCGCCAATCGCGCGTCGCTGCTATTCACCTTTGCAGCTGACGGAAGCATCACGCGGATTGTTGGCGAGCGTTACCGTGATGAGAGTGGGCAGAATGTCTTGCGACCGTGGGTCGGAAAGCATTCGCACTACACACGCATCGACGGGATGATGATACCGACTGAAGGGGAAGTGGGCTGGGTGATGCCCGACGGGTATTTCCCGTATTGGCGCGGAAAGCAGGTGCACGCTCGCTACGAATACGCAACGGCAGGTAGCACTACGCTCACAATGCGTTAGGTACGGCGCGCACAAGCAAGAACCGCCCGCGTTGAGCGGGCGGTTTCGACGGGTGACATCACTGGTTTGCACTGCGAGCAGGCGTCAGACAGCGCACCCACACGAACTACGCCTCACGACGCAAACAACCGTAAGTCCGTCCCGATCGCATCCGAGATATCCATGCACGTCTGCAAGTCGGGGTGACGCACCACGACGTACCCGTCCGACACCAGCGTCAGGATCCAGTTGCGGCGCTCCGCGCCTAACGGGAGCAAATCCATATGCGCAATGTGCTCGCCATAACGCTCGAGGATGTGCTGCAGCCCTTCGATTCGCGAAATGCGCCCCTGCCCCTGCGCGCGCTTGAAGATGTTGCACGCGTTGTACTTTCGCTCTGTCGACGGAGAGAAGGTCCCCTTCAACTCCGCCTCGGCGTATCCCGTGAACAGGTCGACGTCGCCAACGAAGTTCATGAGATCGACGGTATGCGCACCGGCTGGACGCGCCGCAATTTCTCCAAAAATCGCTTCACCCTTGGGCGTCCAGAAAAACTCCATATGGGTAAAGCCGGTTTGAAACCCCATCGTCTTTAGAACATTCCGCCCCATCTCGATCCCCGCCTGCACCGGCGTTGGAGACAAATCACGAAGTGCCAGCGTCTGCGGCGAAATCCATTCGGTGCTGCGCGCAATTAGGGGGTTGGGGCGATAGAAGCAGACGTTCTCGTACACCGGCGTGCCGTTGATGCTGATGGTGTCGTAGGTGTACTCCTCGCCCTCAATGAACTCTTCGACGTTCACTTCGTCGTAGCTCTGCACTTTGGAGAGCTCGTGCTCGAGTTCTTTCATCGAGCCAGCACGGAACGTATCCATCGACCCAGCGCCTGCGATCGGCTTCACAATCACCGGAAACCCAATCGACTCCGCGCCGCTCTTGATCTGCGCGATGGAGGTGGCCGAGGCGTGTCGCGCAGTGCGAATCTTCGCCTCGTTGATCACCTGCTTCATGATGTCCTTGTTGCGGAACATCGTCGCCTGTTCGATGTCCTGCCCCGGGACGCCTAACGCGGCGCGAATCTTCGCCGCGAGGACGATTCCAGGCTCCCACATACACACCACGCGATCGATCGTGTTCTTTCCCACTCCGGCGACGACCTGGCGCACCACCGCATCCTCGTCGGTGAAGTGCGGCACCTGCAAATAGCCAGAGAGATGCTCCTTCGTGAGCGAGGGGAGCGACTGATAGGGAACATCGCTCAACCCGTACACCTTGGCGCCATTGAGCGACAAGCCACGGCAGAAGTACGGCATCTCGCCGGGATACCCGGGCGCCAGCATGATGACATTCATGGATGTTTCGGCGTTTTGTGGTTAGCCAAGTTGGACGCGAATGGTCGAGACAATGGTCTGGATGGCACTTTCGACGACGGCGGTCTCCGGATGCCTAACGATCACCCACCCGTCGCCTTCGTAACTCGGGCTGGGCGTCGCTCCGATGGTCGGGTTGCGCGCGGCGACAATGAGGTCGCCTAACGCGTTGTTCACTTCGTCCACTCCGTGCACCGCGACGATGCGCCCCTCCCCGGATCCGCGCAGGAAGGCCGCTCCCGCCGCGTACTTTCGTTCGGGGACGTTGAACTCTCCGAAAATCATCGCGCGTCCCCACTCGCGGAGCACATCGAAGTCGTGCGCATACGACATGAGCTGCGTGATCTGCGCGCCCGGCGGCCGCGCCGCGACTTCGCTGATCGCGATCGTTCCGTCAGCACGACGGAACCACTCCATGTGCGTGATCCCTGTGCGCATGCCTAACACGTCGAGCGCCTTTCGCGCAGACATGCGGATATCGTCGTACTGCGGCGCGTCGACTTCGCGCGGAAGAATGATCGACCACTGGATCCACGGATTGGCAAGAACGGTGAGCGGTGTCGGATAGTAGTGCGTGAGCGAATGCCAGACGTGCACGCCGTTCACCGTCATCGTCTCGAACGAATGTTCTTCGCCTTGAACAAACTCTTCGAGCAGGACGGGGTGAGTCGTTGATGGGGGATTCATCGCCAGCGCCTGACGCAACTGTGTCATCTCATCGACACGGTATGTCGAGATGGCGCCGGCACCGGCGGGTGGCTTTACCACGATGGGGAAGCCGTTCGACTCCCCGAACGAGAGCCCCGCATCGAGCGTCGAAACCAAACGATGGCGTGCGCACGGAAGTCCCGCGTCGCGCAGCAGCGTCTTCATCCGCGCCTTGTCACGGAAGTTCATCGCCGCCTCTACACTCATCCCCTCGATGCCTAACGCGGCGCGCGCTTCAGCCAGCGGCACCTGTGCCTGCTCGAGCGCTCCGAAAAATCGGTGAATCGTTCCGTGCGCATCCTGGAGTCCTTTCGCCGCCCACACCAACTGGTCGACGCTCAGAATGTCGTTGATGCGCCAGTGGGCAACACTTCCATAGAGATGTCGCAGCTTCTCTGCCGGGTCGTGCGTGATCACTCCCAATCGCACGTCGGGTAGCGAGGCAATCGCTTCGATCATTCCGAAAGCGTTGTCGCTCAGTAGGGGAGCAGCAAAAATGACGAAGGGCATGTGCGGGGCGCGGGCAAGAGTCTCAAGGCAGGCCACGCGCGTTGCATCCCGCGTGATCGCCGAGCCCCAAAGTCGTGCGAAGTCCGCGGCGCCGCAACGAGGATTGCCCTACCTCGCGCGCCACGTCCGCGTCAAATCGGAAAGAGTCCCTCGATCGACAGGTACCGCTCGCCCGTATCGTAGCAGAAGGTGAGGACGCGCGACTTCTCGGGTGCACTTTCGAGGAGTTGGGCCACCGCCGCGAGCGATGCGCCGGACGATGGTCCGACAAGTATCCCCTCCTCACGCGCCGCCCGCGCCGCAAATGCGTACGCGTCGTCGTCCGTCACCTGCAGCACTTTGTCGATGACGTCGCGGTTCAGAATGGAGGGAACGAAGCCCGCACCAACGCCCTGGATCCGGTGAGGCGACGGCTCGCCTCCCGAGAGCACCGGCGACTTGGCGGGTTCCACGGCGCAAATGGTCAACTCCGGGAAGCGCTCCTTCAAAACCTCGCCCACGCCGCTGATGTGCCCACCAGTTCCGACTCCGGTGACCATGAAGTCGAAGCCGTTCGGAAAATCGGTGAGGATCTCCTGCGCCGTTGTTCGTTTGTGAATCTCGACGTTCGCCGGATTCTCGAACTGTTGCGGCATCCACGAGTTTGGGTATTGCTTGAGGAGTTCGTGCGCGCGGGCGATCGCTCCTTTCATTCCTTTCTCACGGGGCGTGAGATCAAACGTCGCCCCGAATGCCGCCATGAGCCGCCGTCGTTCGACCGTCATCGACTCGGGCATCACGAGAATGAGCTTGTACCCCTTCACCGCTGCCGCCAGCGCGAGACCGATCCCCGTGTTTCCCGATGTCGGCTCGATGATCACGGTGTCCTTGTCGATCGCGCCGCGCCGCTCGGCGTCTTCGATCATCGCGATCCCGATACGGTCCTTGATCGATCCACCCGGGTTGGAGCGTTCGAGTTTCAACCAGACCTCGTGCTCGTCACCGAACATTCGGTTGATGCGGACATGCGGTGTGCCGCCGATGGTCTGAAGGATGTTGTCGGCTCTCATCGTCTGCCTAATTATTGAATGCAGCTGGTCGAGGATTGCGTTCTTAGATGTGAAACTCCAGACCGTCGTCGACGCTCCGCTCTTCCATCGACTTGTGGACGACAACGCTCCGTGGAGGAATGGAACGCGTAAGCCACACGTTGCCCCCAATGACGCTCCCTGCACCTACCACGGTTCGCCCGCCCAACACCGTCGCGTTCGCGTAGACCACGACGTCATCTTCGATCGTTGGGTGGCGCTTGGCGCTCGCCAACCCTTTTTCTACGGAGAGCGCGCCTAACGTCACCCCCTGGTACAACCGCACGCGCGCCCCGAGCTCGGCGCTCTCGCCAATCACCACGCCCGTACCGTGATCGATGGCAAAAGGAGTGCCGATTGTCGCGCCGGGATGAATGTCGATTCCCGTGCGCTGGTGCGCGTACTCGGTGATGAGGCGCGGCAACAACGGCACGCCTAACGCGTTGAGGCGATTGGCGATGCGATAACAGGCGACCGCCAGAAAGCCGGGATACGCCAGAATCACCTCATCGAGCGATTTAGCGGCCGGGTCTGAAGAGACGAGGAACTCCGCATCGTGGATCAACGCGGCACGCAGCTCTGGCAGCGCTCGCATGAACCCGTCACTGCGATCGTGGCACTCAGCTTCTCCCCCAAATGCCGACAGCAGGGCATGAGAGTCCAGTTGCAGCTGCGCCTCCTCTCGCGCCACATCGGCACTTGCGGGATGCACGTCGGCCGCAAAGTGCGGAAAGAGAAACGCGAGCACCTGGTCGGTAAACGCGGCCGCGCGAAGGTGTGCGCGGCGCGGCAACGGGAAGGCCGCGCGTGCGTGACCCAGCGTTTCCAGCCACTCCTTGCCAAACATCGTCGTCATCGGGCAATCCCTCTCGGTCAACAAGAGTAGCGATTACGTGTCCCATCGGTTCCCAAGAAACGGACCGTCACCTGCAACGCTCGCAATTGTCGGCGTGGCGCGCTATCGACTCGCGCGCGTGCCGCGCCATCAACTCACGCGCGTATCACGCCTTCACGCAAATCCCAGTCGCTGCTTGAGTCCGGCAAGCGTGGCGCGAGACTCAGCCGTGGAGCGCTCCCACAGTCGCCAGAATGCGGTCTGCGCGTCAAACGGGACCGTCGTCTCCAATTGCTCAATCAGATCGACCAGACGTTTGAGATGGGTCACGCTATCGGAGTCTGCCGACGTGCCGCTCGCGGCAAGCGCACGTAGCTCCCGCGCCAAGGCGAATCCGGCCAGGTCGCGCAGCGACGCCTCACCTGCCGCGAGACGCGCGCGCTCGTCACTCGTTAGGCAGGTGGCGATCAAGGCGTGCCGCAACTGCGCACGAATTGCATGGCGGGCATCCTCGGGCAAGTCGCCGATGCTGACGACGCGCGCATCCCCCGCCGCACCCTCCGTCTCCTCGTCGCCCACGGGTAGGAGCGCGACTTCGCTCGACCACCTTTCAAGTTCAGGCTCGAGGATGCGCACGCGATAGCGCCACTTGCCACCGGTGCGTTGCGAGACCACGCTGACGACATCGCCACTCACCGAAGCGGTAAAGGCGCGCCGAGGCAGGAGCGCCTGAGGCTCCAGGCCTAACGAGGCGAGCGCGGTTGCGGCCGCGGCAACACGCGTCGGCGCATCCACCGCCAGCGCCACTCGGCGATACACCTCCGCCCCGTTCCCCACTTTCGGATCGATGCTGAGCGCCGTGGCGAGCGTCTCCAGCAGTGGCGCCTCAAGGGCGTCACGCGCTCCACTCAGCACGATGGCGCGCGACGCATAGCGAATCACCTGCGCAGGCTCCAACCCGCCGATATCGTCAAAAAACCAAGCGCACGAGGTGAACATCCGCAGCGCGTCATGCTCCATCTCAAGCAGCTCGCGCCCACGCCGCACAACGTCGGCGCTCGCCTTCTCCCCTAACCGCGCACGGACAAACTCATAGGTCTCGTGAGGCTCGGCGATATCCACGGTCGCGTATTCGTCACGCACATTCCACGGATCGCCGAAGATCGGGGTGCCTTCCGACTCGAAGATTTCATGTACTTGTTGTGCAAGACGATCCAAGCCGACGCGTAGCGGCGTGCGCCACTCCTGATGCGGCGGAACACTTTGATCCATCCGACAGCCGCAATTCGATCGCCACCGCTCGACACCGTGCGAGCAACTCCACGCCGTCGGCTCCACCAACTCGACGTCCTGCGACGCCGGCATCCGCGCGAGCCACGACGCGAAGTTCTCGACGACCACGCCATTCTCCTCACTCAGCTCGAGGACACGCGCCAACGCCATCTCGCTAAAGCGATGGTGATGACCATACGTCTCTCCATCGGTGGCAGCTGACACCAGCACCGGCGGCGATTCGCTGCCCTCATCTACCTCGTCGTCACCGTCAGGCAGCTCGCCGGCATCGGCAGCGTGCACGGCGAGAATCTGCCGAGCCCAGTCCCATGCATCGCGAAGCACATTGCCGAATGCGATGCCGTGCGACATGTCGCCGTCGTACGGGACAAGTGCAATCGTGCGACCGTTGGACGTCGTGTAGCGTCCGGGATGCCCATACGCCGGGGCGTTCTTCACCTGATACGGCGCCAGTATCGTGAATCGAATCCCGTTTTCCGCGAGCACGTCGAGTGTTTCGTCGTCAACTGCCGTCTCGGGGAGCCACATCCCTTCGGGCTCACGTCCGTAGCGCCGCCGAAAATCCTGAATGCCCCACCGCACCTCGGTCACCTTGTCGCGTCGAGTAGCGAGGGGGAGGATGATGTGGTGATACGGCTGCGCGATGGCATTCCCGTGTCCCCCTAAACGCGCGCAGCTTGCGGCGTCGGCGGCGAGAATCGCGCGATATGTGTCGGGCGCATGCCGCTCCATCCACTCGAACAATGTCGCGCCGACATTGAATGAGATGCGTCCGAGCGTGTTCACGATGCGTTCGATCTGTCCCTGTGCATTGGTGACGCGCGCTGCGACAACCGTGCGATAACATTCGCGTTCGATGCGCTCGTTCCAATCGTGGAACGGCGCCGCCGAAGTCTCCGTCTCGACTTCGTCGTAATACGGATTCTCGCGGGGGGGCTGGTAGAAATGCGCGTGAATGACGAGTGAACGCATGGATGGCGAGCGCTAACGTATGGAATTGTTGCCATCGCCTAACGAAAGGGCGCTGGCTACACTGTCGAGAACATCGGGAAACAGCGCGTCGCGCTCGGCTAAGCTACGCGCCAACGCGTCTCCCGCGGTGGGTTCATTGCCCGCAAGTCGTGTTTCGAGCGCGGCGAGCAGTTCATCGGTTTCGCGGGCATGTCCATCGAAACGCGCGCGCCCGTAGTCGGCAGCATCGCCCGTCGTGATGATGAACGGCCAATCCGAACTCTGGGCGAGCAACAGCGAACGCGTGCACTGCGACAGGAGTGGATGCAGCGACGGCTCGGCGATCGCTGCAGGCGCCAAGTGCCAGAAGCGCGCTTCGAGCGCCCAAATCACGCGCCACAACGCCTCGGTGCCGGCGTTCATCCACATGGAGAAGTCGCCGTCGCGCCCCCAACTCCCTTCCTGCAGGCTGATGGTCTGCGCTCCAGGGACCTTACGAACGCAGGACTCCGCCGTGCACGGGCGCACGAATGGTTCACTCGTTAGGTGCTCAAAGACATCTCCTAGGAAGTCGACGCCCTCGAACCACCAGTGACCAAAGAGCTCTGTATCGAACGGGGTCGCCACGACACGACTCGCCGCGTCGTCGGCGACGCGCGCACTCGCCAACATCTGAACGAAGTCCATCGCATCCGCACGCGCGGCGAATCGTGCCACGAGCGCATCGTACGGCGCTTTGTCGCCTAACGAGCCATCGCGATCGGTCACGCGCCACAAGCGCAGCCCTTCGGGCCACGAGATCTTGTGAAACTCCAGATACTTCCCTTTCCCGGGGTATCCGGAGCCGCGGCTCCACACACGCATCGACGAGGCGGGATCGCGGAGGAGGACCGCGACACTCGCGCCGCGGCAGTCGTCCCGCAACTTGTACACGTGATTCGGTGACGCCGGTGACAGTTGCACCTGCCAGGTCGTTAGGCTCCGCGCTGCTTCTGCATCATCGAATAGCGGCGAGTAGTCCGCTCGTCCCGCCAATTCCCCGTACATATCCGCCGGTGCCCCCGCGCGTGCCATGTGCGCGTCGGCGAAGAAGTAGTCGATGCCACACTCGCGCACGAAGTCTTCGATTCCTGCACGCTGCGACGCTGGTGGCGCATCGGCCGCTGGGGCCCACGCGCCACGCGGCCGATACGCACACTCCGGCAACCAGATTCCGCGCGCGCTACGCCCGAACATCCGCCGATATTCAGCAGCTCCAACCGCCAGCTGCAACCGGATGGACTCATCGCGCGCGAGCAGGGGAAGAAGCCCGTGTGTTGCCGCCGATGTCGTGATTTCCAGGCGGCCGCAATCCTGCAAGCGCCGGAGTTCGCCGACGATATCCCGACCGATCTCGCGCCACGCGTCACGGAGTCGCTCAAATCGTCCGCGCCAGAATAGCGCAACCTCGCGCGCTGCTGCATCCAATCCATCCGGCGCGGAGAGCGCCGACTCGCACGCGGCGAGGCGGTGCGCGAAATACCCGTCCAACTCCTCGCCGAACGCGGCGTGCATCAACTGGTTGGCCAGGACGGGGGTGACGCCGATCGTGAGCGGCGTCGCCACGCGCCGCTCTTCGAGCTGCCGAAGCCTAACGATGAACGGGAGGTACGTATCGACGGCCGCCTCGCAGAGCCAATCACTTCCGTGCGGCCACCGCCCGTGGTTCAAGACGTACGGGAGGTGCGAGTGCAGCATCAGGACAAAGTCGACTCCTTGCGAGTGAGTCAGCCTAAGTCCCCCTCCCCCAGCGTGGCTTGGCAATTACGCGTCGGTACAGCTCGCGGTACTTGGCCTCCGAGTGCGCCCAGCCGAAGTCACGCGACATCGCCTCATTCACCATCGAGGTCCAGGTGACGGGATGGCGATAGTAGTCGATGGCGCGCGCACAGGCGTTGATGAACTCATCCTGTGTGTAGTCATCGAAGAGGAATCCCGTGATGCCATCTTCGATCGTGTCAGCCAGGCCACCGACTCTCCGCGCCACCGGGATGGCTCCGTAGCGCTGAGCGCGCATCTGCGTGAGGCCGCATGGCTCGTACTGCGAGGGCATCACGATCATATCGGCGCCAGCGAGCAGGATATGTTCCTGCTCCACGGTAAAACGCGTCTGCACGCCAATGCGACCGGGCGCGCGATGTGCCAGTTCGCTCAGGATGTCGACGTAGCGCCGTTCCCCTTGGCCGAGGAAGATGAACTGCGCGTCTAACGACAGAAAGCGTGGCGAGCCGAGGATGAGGTCGAGCCCCTTCTGCGCCACCATGCGCGCGCTCATTCCGAAAATTGGCGTCCCGGCGCGTTCCGGGAGCCTAAAATGGCGCTGCAGCGCGACTTTGCAGCGCCGCTTTCCCGTGAGACGATTCCTCGAATAATGCGCCTCGATGTGAGGATCAGTCGCCGGATCCCACGATGCATTGTCGATCCCGTTCAGGATCCCGACAAAGCGTTCACGCATCGCGATGAAGTGTTCGTGCAGCCCGAAACCACCGGCGGGTGTGCGCAGTTCGTGCGCGTGCGTGGGGCTCACCGTCGTCACGGCATCGGCACAGGCCATCGCTCCCTTGAGGAGATTCATGCGCCCGTACCACTCGAACATGTCGACGTTGTAGTAGTCCCACGGCAACCCGACGTCGGCCATTGTGTCCGTCGGGAAATGCCCCTGAAAGCCCGCGTTGTGCACGGTGACGACGTTGAACACCTGCTTGTAGAACGGGTGGCCCTTGTTGTAAGCGCGTAGGTACGCCGGTGCGAGTGCGGTGTGCCAGTCGTGGGTGTGCAGCATCACCGGCGCTGTGGCAATTCGCTGCAGCGAGTTCAGCGCACCTAACGAGAACAACGCCCAGCGGCGCGCGTTATCACCGTAGTCGCCGTGGCTGTCGCCGTAGATCCCCTCGCGATCGAAGTAGTACGAATTGGCCAGAAAGTAGACGCGCGGTTTGTCGTCACCGCCGCTGTCCCGCAACTGCTTGCTCTCAAAGAGCTGCACCTCTTCGGTACGCGGCCCCACGGTCACCGTAAACGGCTCGGTGGCCGGCACGAACTCGGTCACTACCTCACGCACCTGGCGGTAGAGCGGCATCACGATCGCCACCTTGAGCCCCGCCTGGATCTGCTGCAACGCGAGGTTAGCCACGGCCTCGCCCAAACCACCAGTGCGTGCAAACGGAGCCAGCTCAGCGGTGAAGTGCACCACACTCACCGGCGCGCCGTCAGCGGCCGTGAGCGGATAGAGCCGCCCTTTCGACGTCAGTGCTTTGGTTGTTGGCGCAGCCTCACCCTGCTCGGGCACACGGGGCGTCCGAGGAGCACGGGGAGCACGGGGAGCGCGCTTCTTCGGAACTTTAGGCTTTGGCGGCGCCACTTCGCGCACAGCCTCGGTCGAATCTGCCGGGGGCGGAGCAGCGGGAGCCGCGTTAGGCGTGTCCCCGGCATTCATCGCTTCTCCCCCCTTCGTCTTCAGCGCGCGCTTTCGTATCGCCATCGCCTTCCTCAGGCCGTCGGGGGATCGTCTCCCTGTAAGTCGCTGCGCATCGCGCGAGAGTAATACTTGTTCGCGTAGTTCCGAATCATTCGCCGCGACGTAAACTGCTGCCCCGCCACACGGATCGCATGCTTCATTTTCTGGATCCACCCGTGTGGTATTCCGCGCTCATCGTGCTCGTAGTACAGCGGGACCACCTGCTCTTCCAGCACACGATACAACTGCTCCGCGTCCCACTCGTCAGGCGTCGCCCGCGAGGAAGCTGGCGGTATTGCCCATCCGTTGAGCCCATCGTACCCCTCGTGCCACCACCCGTCGAGTGTCGAGAGCTGCGGAACACCGTTCAGCGCTGCCTTCATCCCGCTTGTTCCGCTCGCCTCCATCGGCACACGCGGAAGGTTCAGCCAGAGATCGACCCCCTGCACCAGACGGTGCGCGAGGTGCAGATCGTAATCCTCGATGAACGCGACACGCCCCTCGAGCTTCGGATCGCGCGTGAACGCATACACGTTGCGTAGCACCTCTTTCCCCGGCGTGTCGGCGGGATGCGCCTTCCCCGCGAAAATGATCTGCACGGGACGTGAGTTGTTCACCAACAACGTGCGCAGACGCTCTACATCGGTGAAAATGAGATCGGCGCGTTTGTACGTCGCGAATCTGCGTGCAAAGCCAATGGTGAATGCGTCAGGGTTGAGTAACGTCCCCGCACCCACCACGTGCGTCGCCTCCTTCCAGTGACGCGCCCAGCGACGTCGCGCTTCTTCGCGAACGAAGCTCATCATTTCGGCCTTGAGCTCGCAGTGCGTCTTCCATAATCGCGCGTCATCTAACTCCAGCACCTCTTCCCAAAGCGCCGGATCCTCCACGCGATTTCCCCAGTCGTGCCCAAACCGGAAATCAAAAAGCTCCATGATGTCGCGCGACATCCAAGTCGCCTTGTGCACTCCGTTCGTCACGTGCCCAATGGGGACGTTCTCCGTCGCTCGATCGGGCCAGAGCGGAGACCAGATTTGGCGCGAGACCTCGCCATGACGACGCGCTACCCCATTCACGTGCTTCGAGAGCCGAAGAGCACAGACGGTCATATGGAAGCGCCCAAGCTCTTCAGTCGGATGCTGTCCGATCGCAAGGAACTGCTCGCGCGTGATGCCCATCTCATCCCACATCGTGCCGGCGCAACTCTCGACCTGCTCGAACGAGAACGTGTCATGCCCCGCTGGGACCGGCGTGTGCGTCGTAAACACGCTCGACGCGCGCACGAGCTTCACGGCTTCTTCATATGAAACGCCGGTCGACGTGAGCTCGCGAATGCGCTCGACCAACATGAAGGCCGCGTGCCCTTCGTTCGCATGCCACGCCGAGGGCGCAATCCCGAGTGCGCGCAGCACACGCACACCGCCAACACCGAGAATCCATTCCTGCCGAAGCCGGACCTCGGGCCCGCCCGTGTAGAGCTTGGACGTTAAGTCGCGATCGATGGGGTCATTCTGCGGATGATTAGTGTCGAGCAAGTACACCGGTACTCGCCCCACCGACATCTTCCACGCGCCCACATGAATGTCACGCCCGAACGTGCTCACCTTCGTGAGCCACGGTTCGCGCCCAGGCCCAAACACCTGCTCGAGCGGGGTGTTGTTTACGTCAAACTGCTCATCGGAATCCTCCTGCCATCCGTCGAGCCGGAGCTTCTGGTCGAAGTAGCCGCGCGTGTAATACAGCCCGACTCCAACAAGCGGCACGCCGAGATCCGACGACGACTTGCAGTGATCGCCCGCGAGTACTCCCAAACCACCGGAGTAAATGGGCACTGAGTTGTGGAGCCCAAATTCGGCGCAAAAATACGCAATGGTCTTCCCGGCGAGTTCTCCGTGGTGATTCGTGAACCACGTTCCGGCGAACGATTGGTCACGTCGATACTCCTCCATCACGCGATCGTACAAGTCCAGGAACTGTGGTTCACGTGCGCACACAACCAACCGTTCAGGATCGACGCGTCGCAGAATCGCGATCGGATTATGTCGCGTGAGATGCCAGAGCGGCTCATCGATCATCGAAAAGAGTCGTCGCGCATTGCGACTCCAACTCCAAGCGAGATTCGTCGCGACAGCGCCGAGCCCTTCGATGCGCTCGGGGAGATACGGGATTTTGTCTAAAGCGGCAGTCATGTTGGCATTATAACGCGCCGATTGCGATCCAAGAGTTCAGCGAGAATCGCAAGCTGCACGCAATCGTTTGCGTGTTTATAATTTTGCTCGTACAGATCTCTGTAAAGTGTGCTTGTCCTCATGACAGGTGAACTTTACACTCTGTGTTTATAAATCCATAAATTCCTGCAATTCTTGTCATGACACTGCCATGAAGAACAGGGTGCGCGCACTGCGCGCCGAGCGCGATTGGTCGCAGGTTGATCTTGCATCTCGACTCGAAGTTTCCCGCCAAACTGTCAATGCGATCGAGACGCAACGATGCGAACCATCCCTCTCTCTCGCCTTCCGCATCGCTGCCCTTTTTGGTGAACCAATCGAAGAAATCTTCGACGCCGGCGGGTGAGATCGAAAACGGTGTCGTGCTCAGACGTCCGCCAGCACGGTGCGTAACTCATCCATTAACACATCGACATCGCCTTCATTTGTGCGATACGACGTGACGCAAGCGCGCAGTGCCCACCCCACGCGAGGGAGATGAACGTTCGAAATCCACACGCGGCGACGCTCGATGATTCGGTCGATGAAACGCTTCGTCTGATGCTCGCCGTTTCCGAGCGTTTCGTGCGTGAAGCAAACGAGTGGAAAGGGTGAGTCGTTCAGCACACGCCAACCATCGGCGGTAAGTCGCTCGCGAATCAACACGCCCATCCGCGCCTGATGCTCGATGAACCTTCCGATTCCTTCCACGCCGTGCTCACCTAACGCGAAGAGCACCTTGAGCCCGATGAAGCGTCGCGACCATTGGAGCGACGTCTTATAGAGGTCGTGCGCTCCGTGCGCGGTCGGCGGTATGTATCCGGTCTCGACGCCAAACGCGCGTTCAAGCGTCCAAGGGTGACGGGTGAAGAACATGCCAGCGCCTAACGGGATGGAGATCCACTTGTGCGCATCCCACGTGAGTGAATCGGCGCGTTCGGCGCCACCCAGATGGTGACGGAGCGCGGGGGCCAGCGCGGCCGACCCTCCCCACGCCGCATCGACGTGAAACCAGAGTCCTTCGCGCTTGGCGATGTCCGCGAGTTCCGAAAGCGGATCGATGGCCCCCGCGCCTGTCGTTCCAGCCGTGCCGACGATCATGAAGGGGGTGTCATGATGTTCACGGTCGTGCGCCAGCGCGTGCTCGAGTGCGTCGATGCGCATGCGGAAACGATCGTCGACCTCGATGTAGCGAATAGCGTCGGCGCCGAGTCCGGTGGCACGCGCCACTTTTATGAACGAGTGGTGCCCTTGGCTGGAGACGTAGATGAGCGGGCGATGCGCAATCGCGCGTACGCCGCCGTTGCTCCACTCGGGATATCGCGCCGCGAGAGCGGCCAGTATCGCCGTGTGATTCGCCTCATTGCCACCACTGGTAAAGTGCGCGGCGGTTTCGTTAGGCGGAAAGCCGATGGCGACGGAGAGGCGCTCCAGTACCATCCGCTCCATTTCGTTAGGCGCCGGCGCGTGCGTCCACCCCGCGACCTGGGGGTTGTAAAGCGCCACGAGTGCATCCGCCAGGACGCCCGAGAGGTGAATGCTCGGATTGAACAGTCCGAAGTAGCGCGGGTGGGTGATGTGGAGCGTCTGCTCGCGGAGCAAGTCCGTCACGCGCGTGAATAGCTCGCCTAACGGGAGTGTCTCATCGAGGTTGAGCCGCTCTGCCACCATGCGTCGCATGGTCAGCACATCAACGCTCGGCGTTACTGGAAGCTCGCGCGCCTGGTCATACACGCGCGCGAGCTCGGCGCGAAGGAGGTCGAGGGGGAGCACGCGGAGGGGGCGCGCGTTAGGCGCGAGCCCCGAGATGAATGCGGCGCGCGACGCTCGCAAACTTCGACTCGGCGTCCGCGTCCTGCGTCGCCATCGAGACGATAAAACCGACGGCGAACGAAATGGGAATCGACACCAGCGCCGGATTCTTGAGCGGAAACCATGCCGTCGCGTGTTTGAGAATGTCGATTTGAATCGTGGGCGAGAGCCATATCAGCAATAACGTTGAAATGGTTCCCACCAACATGCTGGTGACGACGCCAGTGGTAGTGCAGCGCTTCCAGAATATCGCCATGAGCAGCGCTGGGAAGTTCGCGCTCGCCGCAATTGCAAATGCGAGCGACACCATGAACGCGACGTTTTGTCCCTTGAAGACGATTCCGAGAACAACCGCGATGATGCCTAACGCCACGGTCGCGATGCGCGCCACGCGAAGTTGTTCGATCGGCGTTGCTTCACCCTGACGCACGACGCTCACCCACAGGTCATGTGACAACGCCGCGGCGCCAGACAGCGTCAACCCGGCAACGACGGCAAGGATCGTCGCGAATGCCACCGCCGCAATGAAACCGAGGAACGGCGTGCCGCCTAACGCCTCGGCGAGGAGTGGCGCCGCCATGTTGCCCCCCTTGTCGACCGTCTTGATGAGATCCGGGCCCACCAGCACCATCGCGCCAAAGCCCAGAATGAACGTCATCAGGTAGAAGAAGCCGATGAGCCCCGTGGCGTAGAAAACCGACTTCCGCGCGGACTGTGCATCGGGCACGGTATAGAATCGCATCAGGATATGCGGGAGCCCAGCGGTCCCGAACATCAACGCCATGCCTAACGAGACAGCGTCGAGCGGGTTGGCGACGAGTTTTCCTGGCGCCAGCACGGCATCGCCATACTTCTCTGCCGCCGCCCTGAAGAGGGCGACCGGATTGAACGAGAAGTGCGACAAGACCATCACGGCCAATGCCGTTGCGCCGGCCAGCAGCAAACCCGCCTTCACGATCTGCACCCACGTCGTCGCAATCATTCCACCAAACAAGACGTACGCAATCATCGCCATCCCGACCACCACGATCGCGGTCTCGTAGCTCAAACCGAACATCAATTTGATGAGTCCACCGGCGCCCACCATCTGCGCGATGAGATAGAAGATCACCGTCGCCAGCGTCCCGATCGCCGCCGCCACACGCACCGGCGTCTGACGCAATCGCGTCGCCAACACATCGGCGAAGGTGTACTTCCCCAGATTCCGCAGCGGCTCGGCGATCAAGAACAACACCACCGGCCACCCTACAAGCCATCCCGTCGAGTAAATAAGTCCATCGAAGCCGGTCGTTGACACTAAACCCGCGATGCCAAGGAATGATGCAGCACTCATGTAGTCCCCGGCGAGTGCGAAACCATTCTGGCCGGCGCTTATGCTGCGGCCGGCGGCGTAGAAATCTTCGGTCGTGCGCGTGCGCCGCGCCGCCCAATATGTGATGCCTAACGTGATGGCAATGATGATGAAAAAGAGCGCCATCGCCACGCCGTTGGGCTGCCCTATCTGTGTCGCCGGCGCGCCCTGCGCCGTTGAAGCAGCGGCTGGCGCCGTCGCTTGCAGCAGCGCACTCGTTAGGTAACCGTAGGCGCCGCTCATTGGTGCAGCTCCGCTAACGCCTTGTCGTAATGCGTATTCGCCCAGCGAACGTAGATCCACGTCATGATCCACGACGCGACAATCACCAGCGCACCGAGTAGAATCCCCACGCTCAACCCCGGTACGATCAGCGAACCCATCAACGGCTTGTCAAACGCAATCAGGAGAATAAAGCCGAAGTACATCACCACCATCGCCGCCGTGAGCACAGCAGCAAAGCGGGTGCGACGCGACGACAGGTCGCTGAGGCGTGACTCGCGATCCATGAACGATGGGGCGGAGGGGAAAGTGCAGACGACGCGTGACGTGCAAGCGGATTGGGGGCGGAACGTGCAACCCGAACACCGCGTCAGCAAGCACTCCGCTCGACGCAAGACAAGAGCGCCCTACAGCTCGGCGCTCTCTCCTCGCGCGCTCAACGCGCTCTCGAGTGCATCAAGACACGCACCGTCGATCTTTGTATCGCGCTCTGAGTGCAAAATCGATATCGCCTTCTCGTGCGACATTCCCGCCCGGTACGGGCGGTCAGCCGTGAGTGCGTCATAAATGTCCGCGACTACCATCAAGCGTGACGCCGAGTCGAGCGCGTCGCCGCGCAGTCTGAACGGATATCCGCTTCCATCGAGCTTCTCGTGGTGCGTCGCCGCCTGCCACGCAAACGACGAAAACGCACTCACCTTCCCAAGTATCTCCCACGTGTATTCAGGGTGCCGCTCCATCGCTGCACGCTCCGCGGAATCCAGCGGTCCCGCTTTATCGAGAATGCGATTCGAGATTCCGACTTTGCCGATGTCGTGCAGCAACCCCGCGCGCTTCGTCTGTCGAAGTTGGGCCTCGTCAAACCCCAATTCCCGCGCGATAGCTTGAGCGTACATCGCAACGTTGGAGGAGTGGCGGTACGTGTACGGTGTCTTCGCATCGATGATGTCGGCAAACGCCTGCGCAACCTGATCGAGTCCGTGCTCGTCAACAACGCGCGCCTGACGAGCGGGTTCGAGCGACAGGACTTCGTCGTGCACCTCGGGCGCGTGAACCCCGGTCCAGAAGAGGCGATCGTTCTTCCACTGCAGCACCTCATCGACCAACCGCGGCTCGAACCATCGTCCTCGGCGTGACTTCAACATCTCGAACGCGCCATCCACACCATCTCGCGCCACAAAAACTTCCACCGCTTGCGCGATGTTGAGGATGCGCGAGAGCATTGGGATCGCCTCAGCACGAAGTCCATCGGGATACCCGTTTCCATTCCAATGCTCATCGAGCGAGTGAATCGCCTGGACTGTGGCTTCGGGGAAACCGAGCCGGCGTGCAATGTCAGCACCGCGCTCGCATCGTGCGGCGATGATTTCCTTCGTCATGTTCTCCTGGCGAGCGATAGTGACGAAGTGTTGCACCTTGCTCCACAACGACTCGTTGAGACCCGTCGCGCGCCACGTTTCAACGGCGACCTGCAGACGATTGTCCCAGTCGACGACTTTCATCGACGGCTTGACCGATTGGTCATCGCTTCCGAAGAGCGCCGCCATGCGCGCGGCGTTCGACGAGCACCCGGCATCCTTCAGGAGGAGCGCGTAGTAGAGCGCTGACAGCTCGCCCTCGCTCAAACCGATCGCCGAGCCAATGCGCATCCCGATGACGCAGGAGCGCACCGAGTGCCCCATCGGCTGTCCTTCGGTGAGATCGAGAGCGCGACTCAACGCCGCCAGCACGTCAGCCATCGCGATCTGCGTCGCCGATGACTGTTCGGCGATCGACGACGACATGACGATTGCATTGAGATCCACAACTGCCGAGGGCGTTGGTTGAGGCATGAAGGCGAACGGGTGATGGCCAGTCAACGACGAATAGCCTCCCCGGCTTGGAACGCTTTTCGAGTCTTGATGTGAGCCGAGCGTGGGTCCTGATTGCCGCTTTGTGACTTACGTCCTACTTTGTGCGCCGCTCACCGAGCGCGACTGACACCTCGCACAGAGAACAATGACCGGGTCGGTACTGCAGCCGGTGCAGTCGACGTTTCGGGCGGTAGCGGAGACGGTGGTGGAGGAGGCAACGTCGCTGCGCCCTGAGGAGTGGCGCGAACTACAGGCTGTCGTCGAGGAAGCGCTCGCGAGGCGTCCCGAACGCGTGCGAAGGCAACTCGTGACGTTCCTGCGCGTCATCGAGTACCTCCCGCTATGGCGCCATTTGCGCCGATTTTCGCGACTGGATGTGCGAACACGAGCGAGCGTTCTCGCGAAGCTGCAGAACTCACCTAGGCTCGCAATCCGTCGCGGATTCTGGGGGCTACGGACCCTCGTCTTCCTCGGCTATTACACGCGCGATGAAGTGCAAGCGGCGATCGGGTATCGCCCGCACGCAAATGGATGGAGCGCGCGTCGAACCTCCGGAGAAATGCGCGCCGCTGCCGCCGCAGAGTTGGCGCAGCAATCGGTCGGAACGAGCACGCCTACGGCCGATGCGTCGGTCATTCCATCCACGTCGAGCGCAAACGAGTCGTGAAAACTGTCGAATACGACATCGTCATCGTCGGGTCGGGCGCGGGGGGAGGAACGGTGGCGCAAGAATTGGCGCCGATGGTTGCGCAGGGCGTCCGTGTCTTGGTGCTTGAGCAAGGGGCGAAGCTCGAGGAATACGAATACAGCGGCCGTGAGCGCGAGATGGCCGACGCTCTGTACGAAGAGGGTGGGGCCGTGCTCACGGCTGAAGGCACGATGACGCTGGCGTATGGCCGCACGTACGGCGGTTCCACTGCGGTCTACACCGGGGTGTCACTCGTTGCACCTGCCCGTGTCATACGCGAGTGGTGCGTCTCGGGGCTCGACGCGTCGGATGTGGAGCGCCGCTCGGCGAAGTTCATGGCGCAGAACGACGTGCACTATCTCCCGCGCGTGTTGCTCAACGAGAACAACAAGCTGTTCTTCACCGGTGCGCACCGCGCCGGCTACAAGGCCGAGCAATTCCCGCTGAACCTGCGCGGGTGCAAGGGTTCCTCGTTATGCAACCTCGGATGCCCCAATGCTGCCAAGATGGGGACGAACCGCGTGCAGCTACCTAACGCGGAGCGTCTTGGCGTCGAGGTCGTGACGCGCGCGGAGGTTCTGCATATCGAGGAACGCGCGCTGACGGTGCGCATCCACGAGCGGGGACTGAGCGGCAAGGGATTGCCGTCGTCGTGGGCGCCGGGTTCGTACCGTGTGTCGGCACGCACCATCGTTGTTGCAGCTGGCGCGATCGGCAGTCCGGCGCTGCTCCTGCGCTCTCCGGTCACGGCGCGCATTCCCGGCGTGGGCGAGCGTTTTACCTGTCATCCGGCAATGATTCTCGCTGCCGAACATGACCGCGACATCACGAACGATGTCGGTCACCCCAAGAGCTACTACATCGACCACGCGGAGCACGGCGGGTATCTCCTCGAGACGTGCATGTATTTCCCGTTCGTCGCCGCCAAGAGCCTAACGGGGTTTGGTACATCGCACAGCGCCATCATGCGCGCCTTCCCCCGATTGCAGATGATCCTGGCGCTCGCATGCGACAAGGCGATCCCGGCGAACCGCGTCACGATCGATGCCGACGGCAAGGGAGTCGTGCACTATACGTTCACGCCGTCAGTGCTGCATTCCTTGTTTGAAGCGACGAAGACGAGCGCGCGAATTTTCTTTGCAGCTGGGGCGCGGCGTGTGCACGCCCCGGGTGCAGAGCCCGCGCTGATTTCGCGCGACGATGCCTACCGTCTGGACGACCTCATTCTCGAGGATCAGTTCCTCCCGGGACGACTCTCCGTCTCAGCCGCGCACCTGATGGGAGGATGCGCGATGGGAAGCGAAGGAAGAAGCGTCACCGACTCGCGCGGTCGCGTTCATGGATTCCCATGGCTTCGCATCGCTGACGCATCGCTTTTTCCCGATTCGCTCGAAATCAATCCGTATTTGACCGTGATGGCGCTCGCCGATCGCGTAGCCGAGGGGGTGCGAAGCGATTTTGGCGCACTCGCGCCCGCCTAACGATCCGACGGCCGCCTGGTGTGCGCGTCACTTCTTGTCGCGCGGCCGCTTCATGTATCCCTTATCCTCGAACGGCTCAAGGCGGTCGAGCCAGAGCGATTCAAGCACGGCGAGGTCGTCGGCCGGATCGTAGTCGGGTGCGTCGTCCGGAACCTTGAGTTCGTCGAGTACTTCGAACGCAAAAGCATCAGTTCCCAGTTCGTTCCAATCGCGCTGCAGCTCGACGTTACGATGTGCGCCGAACTTGAGCTGCGTCCGCTCACGATTCAGTCGTGCGGGCAAGTCATTGGACGCGCCAATGAGAACGCGACCGTTCACGATGTTGCGCACGCAGAAAACGCCCATGGGGCGACGCGTTTCTTTGTAGGCGCGAATGAGCTCTTTGCGGTCCATGGTACTCAACGTTTCGGATCCGCATTATACCCGGGCAAAAACGCTCCCGCCATATTGCCCGGATAAAAACTCAATGAGAGTGTCCGGCCGGCGTTTCACCGCGCGCAAGTTGCAGATGATGCGCGGAGTGATGGTTGCCGATCGTGAGGATTCCCGCGAGTCCCAGCGCGCGCAATTCGGCGGTGCGAGCGCCGCCTGGTGAGGTCACCGTCCAAAGCAGCGCCGGACCCTCGTCAGTCACCGTTGCGTTAAGCCCTTCGCCAATTAGCGCTTGGCTATGAGCCGTCAGCATTCGATGCGCGGCGTCGCGCACCCGCGCGTCTCCCGTGACACGCAGTTGGACGCCATCAGGCACGTTCGTCGAGACGACGTCCGACCGCAGCGTGACAGCGTTCATGTCGATCAGGTGCTGTCGCAGTGCTTCGATATTGACCTTGCTCCAATTCGTCGTGCTGTCTGCGCGCAGGATCGCGACGACTTCGGCGATTGCTCCAAAGGCATCTTGGCCGGGAAGCGTCGCGAGGCGAGAAGAGGCGCCAGGGGTTGAGTCGGGAGTCGCGTGCATCCCAGCGCGGTGTTCATGCGACTGCGCGCGCGCGGCGCCGGGAGTTACAAAGAGGGTGAGGGCGGCAGCGGTCAGGAGAACGCGGGTGCGCGCAAACATTGTCTACCTCTCTACGAACGTTTGTTGGACGGATAGCGATTACGGCCGAGCGCGATGCACTGGGGTGCCGTAGTCACCGGATTCAATGCGCTCCAATGCGTGGGTCGCTCCGGTGTACGCATAGACCCATGTGGTGGCCGGAAGGGTTTCCGAGAGCTGTGGTGCCGATTCGCGCAGTGCGTGCACCGGCGCGCGACGCCGTCTGAAGCCGCCCCCCTCGTAGTCGTCCATCGCTTTGATCATCGAGTCGACGAGTGTGTCCGGGAGCTCGAACAACTCGCCGTGCACCAGCGTCTCGCACGCTTCGTCGGGAACCAGTCCCGGATACCAGTCAACCCGGTACAGTGTGCCGCGCACCCCGGCAGCTGCAACAAAGCGCGCCCGTCGTAACAGGGGATGCGCCGCTCCGGAGGCGTCGCGACGCAACGAGCCGTACACGAAGATGGTGACTGGCGACATGTGATGACCGAAAGTCCCTCAGGATTTCTTTGCGCTCGGTGCGGCGGCCGGTGCTTTGGCTTCCTGTCGCAGCAGCTCGAGCGCGCGGGACTGCGCTCCCCGCGCGACAGCGCTGTCCATCGCCACGGTTTCGCCGTCGAGCTGTCGCGACCCCTCGACGAGCACTCCGCGAATGTCGAATGCGAGCACGACGCGTTGCTTACGCGGCGCGACTGTCTTTCCGGTCGAATCCGGAGCTTGTACATCGCCTTCTGACTCGTAATAGCGCAGATGTCCATTCGCGAAGTAGTAGCGATTCGACATCACGCCACCTGGAGTCAGCTCGACTCGCTCTCGAACGAGGCGGAGCGCTTGGGGATCGCGAAATGCCGAGACTTTCGCGTTTCCGCCCGCGTTAGGCACACTGCTCGACCAGTCCGTGCGCGCGAGAGACGCCACGGAACGATCGATGGCCACGGCCAGTTCACGCGACTCATCGCCCGGAGAGCGAATGCGAGCAGTGTCGTCTCCTCGTCCGCCGCCGTTGGAGCACGCACTCAGCAAGAGTGCGGCACAGAACGCCAACAGAGGTCGGTGCGTCGAGGTGCGGCGGCGGCGACGGTTGCTTTTAACCTTTAGGTCTTTCATCGCGTCTGCTTGCATTCTTCGGTGCGGCGTGTGTCGGCCAACTCGATGATCTTCCACGAACCACTTTCGTCGGCGGCGAGAAGGAAATGGTCGATGCCGCAGTGAGAAAACTTGTCGCCTGCATGGAATGTGTAGTCTGCCCAGACCGATGCGACGGAGCCATCGATATGCACTTTCGCGTTGAAGATGCGCTCGTTCCATACGGTCGTGTGCGGAGTTCCGACTGCTTTCAGAAAGTCGTCGGGTGTCGTTTCGATCGAGAGCCGCATCTTCCCGTCGCGCCCCTTCCCGGCCGAAATCATCCGCAGTTGCGGGTGAAAGACCGAGTGAACCATGGCCGAATCTCCCTTCTGCATTCCTTCGAACAGCCGGTTCACGACTTTCATGACTTCGGCTTCGGCGCTGGGCGCGCTTTGGGCATTCGCTGGCATAGCAGCGAGCGCCGAGATGACTAACAGCGAGATGTGTGCAAAAAGGCGACGCATACGATCGGAGGAAGGGCCGTCATTGCATAAAGTCGTGCGGGAGAGAAAAACTGTTGCGCGAGGAGCTTGGAGGTGAGGGGGATATGGTAGGCAGACGTCTGGCGGGGACGACCCGTCTGTAAACAATCGGGCAAGCCAGGCGTCTCCCGAATTGAAGGCAATTTGCGTGTTACCGATCCTCTCGTCGGAGCTAGCTAAATGCGTACCAAATTCGTCGTTTCGCTGTCCTCAGCAATAATGCTCGTGGTCTCGGCTGCGTCGATGCAGGCGCAGAGCACAGGGCCGCGACTGCGATGCCCCGAAGGCTCGAAGTGCGACCGTGTCGAAGATCGTCGCGATCACAGAGAGAACCTGCGCGACCGCCGGGAGAACCGTCGGGAGCGCAAGCGGGAGCGTATTGCCGACAGCACCTCTCACTAACGTTACAAACCTCCCCGCCTAACGAATCGCCCCCGGTGCCAGTGAGCATCGGGGGCGATCTTGTTCGTGTACGCCGGAGGCGCTAATGCGATCGCGGAAGGCTCGAGCGATTTGCGGCTGACGGACCGGTCGGCTCGGCCGCAGGCATCGCCGCTTGCACCGCCGGGGTGACCGCCGAGACGGCCAGTTGCGCCAACGACGTGACGAGAGGAACGCCCAATCCCGTGCCCGCGAGCGCGAGGTTGATGCCCAGGAGCGTCCCCGTCCACCGATTCACCAGGCTCCGGTCGCGTGTCATTGCGACAGCGGCGAGCGCAGCGCCGTTCACCAGGATGAACGCGGTCGCCGACCAAGCGAACGCTGTGGAACCCACACTCGCGAGCCAGTTGACGACCGGTGTGCCCATCTCGCCGCTCCGAAGCCAGTAGAGTAGGTGCGCGCAGAACAGTCGAGCGCGCAGCTCCAGCACCATCGAGGTGCCCTATCCTAAGGCCGCCGGGCCGGATTCGCGAGAGTGAATTCGGGGATTAGACGATTCTAGGCGTGACGAACCGTTCTATCCCCAAGCCGACTTGATGCGTCTGCGAGCGTCGCGCGCGCGTTCGCCCGCGTAGCGCACGTGCGCTTCGACGTTGGCGAAGTACGCGGTTCCCTTGATCCGAATGACGGGAGCGTCGTGCGGCGGTATGACGGTAGGGTCGGTGTGAATGACGAATGACCCAGCGAGTGCGTCGCCCGAATTGTCGATGCGGACACCGGGAGGGAAAAACAGCTCGACGTTTCCGAACAGGCAGAATACCTCGATGACCGTCTCGCCAGCTGCAATGCGCGCTTCCCGGAAGTCGAGTTCCGTATTTGCGCAGACGGTCGCCACGCGAAAGTACCGCGGCACCTCCCAGTCGCCGCGACGCTCCTGAGCACTGAAGACGGAGAGAATCCCGCCGCGCTCCCGAATGAGTTCCGCTGGGACGAGCTGGTGGCGAACGGCGAGGGCGGTGGGTGGCGTCTTCATGCCGAGAAAGATGGAGTAATCGTGGGCGAAGGCGAGAGGGTCAAATGGTCAAAGTAAAGCGAAGTGGAAACGGCAATGCACCCCACTTGCCAGCGCCCGTCCTCAGCAAACAGAACCTCTCGCGCTATGAGGTAGCTCCGTCGTTCAGTCGCCCCCCGGGAACGCCTAACGAGATGAGGACGCTCTCCAGCGCGTCGCGGGTGGGGACACTCCCTTGCGCGAGACGCGGGCTCCCTCCCCCGCGCCCCCCCGCCGCGGAGAGGGCGGCCTTGAGCGACGCCCCCGCGTCGACCTCACTTTCATCCGAGGCAGCCACGAGAATGGTCGCCGGATCGTCAACGATGCCGACGAAGACACCGCGTGGTATCGCCGCGAAGGCGAGCGCCAGCGATCGCATGTCGTCGACACGTCCCGTGCGGCGGCGATCGACCAGCCAGCGGCGCCCTCGAGCGTCGGGGGTGGCGCGGTCGAACGCGTCACGCGCCCGAAACGTCGCCAGTTCGCCATCCATCCGTTTCCGCTCGGACTCGGCGCTTCGGAGTTGGTCACCCTGGGCACCAACGATGGCTTGCAGCTCGTCAATGGAGCACGACTGCGCCTGCGCCATCGCCGATAATGCCTCGAAGTCGGCGCGCGCGCGCCGGATGGCGCGCTGGCCGCAGATGAACTCCACGCGCGTGGCGCGGCGGATCTTCTCCTGGCGCCGCAGCAGGATCGCACCGATCGCTCCGGTGCGCTGCACATGCGTCCCTCCGCACGCACTTCGATCCACACCGTCGATGGTCACGATTCGAAGCTCACCGCCGCGCTCCGACGCTTTCCGCAATCCTTGCGCGGTCGCCGCCTCCTCGAATGAGACCGTGACCGGACGATCCTCAGCGACGATCGCATTGGCACGCAGTTCGACCTCGCGCAGTCGCTCGACAGCAATGGATTCCGTGTCCAGATCGAGCGTCGCGTAGTCAGGGCCGAAGTGAACGCTGAGCGTCGGCCAGCCTAACGAGTCGGCGAAGATCGCGGAGAGGAGGTGCTGTCCCGTATGCTGTTGCATGTGGTCGAAACGCCGGCGCCAATCCACTTCGCCGCGCACCTCATCGGTCGAGAGCGCCGAGGCCAGGACGTGGGCGACACGATCCTCCTCATCAACAACATCAATGACGTCGACGCCGCCAAGGCTTCCCAAATCGTTAGGCTGCCCGCCCGAGGTGGGATAAAAGGCCGATCGATCGAGGTAGATACGTTTGCCCTCGTCAGCGCGCTCGACGACGCGTCCCTCGAATTCGCAGAGATACGCGTCGCGGTAGTAGAGTCGTTCGGTCATCGCGGTTCGGGAATCGTCGGAGTTTCGCCGGCCCGACAGCGCACGCAACGAAGTGGTGCGCCAAATGCGATTGCCACACGATGTGCGATGGAGCCATGCAGGTGTTTGGCGCAGAGAATACGGCGACACGATTCGCACACTCCCCCCTTGTTGATGGGGAATGGGCGATTGCACTCGTCGCATTCGGTTCTGAACATCGAGTTCCGAAAGATCGCCACGGTAGTCTCGCTGCAATGCGTAGGGTGTGCGATGAATCTACCGCGTGTGCGCCCTGCGTCTCGGGCGCTACCGGAAGCTGCCCTGGGCTAGCGAAGCGCCGGTGCGGGCCCTTCGTCCCAGCTGACGCGATCGCCCACGCGAATAATGCCGTCGTCCAAGACTTCGCCGAAGACGCCCCCTCCCCAATCGGACTCCATGACGCGGCGCAGACCCGGAAAGGCTTCGTCCATCCGTTCGCAGGGGCGTGTTTCGCCGCGAATGGCGATGCGGCATGTCCCGATACGAAGGACGCGACCGCGCATGTTGGCGAGAGAGCAACCACTCACCATCAAATTCGCGCGACGAGCCGATGGATCGAGCGACGCGTTGAGCGTTGCCATGTGACGCTCCCACAGCTCGCGCTCGATGATGGTGACTTGCCGGCGCCCGCCACGGTTGGCGTTTCCGGCAATTCCCCGTGCGGCGTCGAGTGTTGCATCAGTCGCCGCGTCCATCGGACCGCGTTTGTTCCGCTTGATCCAGATGCGCTCCAGCCGGCCACTCGTTCCGGCGAGCTCGGACTCGTTAGGCTGCGGCGCCATGGGAGCGAAACATGAAGTACACGGCGCCGGCAATGCATAACGCCGCCCACAGATAATCGAGCTTCACCGGCTCCTTCATGTAGAGCACGGCGAACGGAACAAAGACGGTGAGTGTGATGGCTTCCTGCAGAATCTTGAGCTGCGGGAGAGAAAGCGTGGTGTATCCGATTCGGTTGGCCGGCACCTGCAGAAGGTATTCAAACAGTGCGATCCCCCAACTGACGAGAGCCGCGACATACCACGCGCGTCCATTGAGATTTCGCAGATGCGCATACCACGCGAACGTCATGAAGACGTTGGAGCCGATGAGGAGAAGAACGGTTTGCGAGATGGCAGACATGTACAGGCGAGGGGGGATGACTACAGGCCATCTCATAAATGGTCGGCGGCGCGCCGGCGCGCAGCGCCGGCCAGAAGCCGGCGCCCATTTATGCGATGTCTTCTAAAACTCGCGCACGAACCACGCGCGCGCGCCGGCAAAGTCGAGGATGAGCACTCCGCCTTCGCCGAAGGCGAAGTGCGTGGAGACTTCATGGGTAGTGGCTGGGTTGTCGGTATGCAGCTCGTTTCCGTCGACTCGGTAGATGAGTCGCACGGTCTCGCGGCGATCGCCGACGTCGAATCCATACAGCAGGCGTCCGCCGCTGCGGAAGTCCATGCTCACTCCGGGCGCAAAGTCGAGCGTGGCATCGGCCCGGAGGAGTCGCCAGCGACCGAGCAATGCAGGGGCGTGCTCGTCGGGCACGTCGGGGTCGGGCGCCATCGCGTTAGGCAGTTGGTAACATGCGATCGGCATCGGAGGGGCGGCGGGCGCGTGTTCGACGGCGGCGCCTAACGCCGAGTGGTGGCGGCATGCAGGCCGAATCAAAACGAGGCGGCCGGCGCCTTCCCATTGGGGAAGCACCGGCCGCCTCACGCTCACGCACCCTCCGCGCCTGCTGCCTAACCAGTCGCGGTGAGTCGCTGCCGCGTGGTATTAGGAGAACGACGGTGTTCGCGCGAATTCGAGACGCGAGACTACGAGTTGTCCTTCAACCACTTCACGGCGGCCTTCATGGCCTTGTCCTTTCCGCCGTGGCTCGCGTCGCCGAAGAATGCACGCTGCTTCGGGCGCCACGCGCCTTCCTTCGTGCGATGGTAGCCCACGCGCACAAAGTATCCGTGCGTACGCGTCGACTCCTGATCGATGCGGCTGACGCCAGGGGTTGCGGTGGCTCCACTCTTCCGCTTTGCGGCTGGCTTCGCGCCGTTCTTCTTCGCGGCGGACTTCGCCGGCGCCTTCTTGGCTGCCTTCTTCGTTGCTTTCTTCGCGGCCATGTGGGTCTCGGGGTAGGTCCCCGGCGCGTTATGCAATCCGGGTGACGTCGTTAGGGTGGGCGGGCGCCGACCGCGTCTCGTGCGGCTGCGGCCGGTGAGCGCCCCAATTATAAGCGTTTCCGCCCAAATTCGCGCCCCCCGCCTGACGCGAAGTACGCGTCTCGTGAGGCAGGACGCGCGTTAGGCCCTAACGGTCACAAACCCACAACATCCGCAACGACGTTCGCGTCAGGCGTGCGACAGGCACGCGTCAGGCAAATACCCACGCGTATGCAACCGTCGCCGCCAGCGCCAACACCGCACCACGCCACCACGCGCTGCGCCAACTCGCATTCCGCTCACTCACCCACCATAGCGCACCTAACGGCGTTCCCACCCCCTGCATAACGAGACCGATTCCCCAAAAGCCTCCAAGCAGGTGCCCCAATGCCGGGACAAGGGCGACGAACAGCGCCGCCGCCCCCACCCCCACGGGTAGCAGCAGCGTGCGCGCACGCCGCTGACGACTCGTCAGGCGGTGAAAGATGAACATCGGGTGATAGCCGGAGCGTCAGATGAAACGATTCTTCACAGACGCTACGCTCTGACGCTCCCGCCGGATTGCACCAGATTGCACCAGATTGCACCGGATTGCAGCTGCCCAAGAAATCCTCCTCCTCTGCCTGACGAGTCGTCCGCTCGTCAGGCAGCCCCGCGCGGAATCACCCCCGCCTCCCTCCCCAAACGCGCATAGGCAAAGCCCGCGACGACGTCATAGCAGACGTGCACCATCACCGCCGGCATGAGCGAACCACTCCACCCCGTGAGCCATTGAAACAGAAGCGCGATCACCGTGGAGACGATCGCGCCAATCGCACCCTGCACCGCGTGCGCACCCCCGAAGGCTACGGCCGATGCCATCGCCGCCAGTAGCGGATTCCCGGTCGCGCGCGACAGGATGGCGACGAGCACTCCTCGGTAGGCAATTTCTTCGCTCACGCCAGCCGCAATGGATACTCCAATCCAAAGACGCCGCTCGACCGCGGTGGCGGGCATCGTGAGCGCCGTGAATCGAGCGCGACCCTGAATCGCACGTCGCCACAGGGGGCGCAGCGTGACGAGCAGAAGGGCGAGCACACCTAACGCGACCAGCGCCGACCGCGCAACGTCGCGCGGAATCTCCAGCAGCGGAATGCCGGCAGCGTACGCAACGCCGACGGACAGAAGGAGAAACGCGAGCTGTTGCAGGATGATCCCCCGGTAGAGCGGGGCGCGCGGCGGGGGATCCGAACGAGCGAGTGCGCGTGCACTCGCGATGGCCGCCAGCGGAATGACGAACGCAAACAGGGCGACGTAGATCGCCCCGGTAACTTTCAGCCACATGCGTCGTTAGGCACCCATGACCACGGCACGGCGGCGCAGCAGGTGCGCGTCTCCGGCGACGGCGCCAAATCGCTTCAACTCCTCGACCTCGCGGGCGTCGTAACGTCGCGTGAGGGCATACCACAACGCTGTGCGCCCCTGCGCATCAGGAATGTTCGCATCTGCGCCGTGATGCAAGAGCCACCGCAGCATGCGCGTGCGACGCAGGCGCGTCGCGTAAATCAACGGAGTCTCGCCTCGAAAGGAGAGGTCGAGGTCCGCGCCATGATCGAGGAGGAGTTTCGCTGTTGTTACGTCATCATCCCACACAACGGCCCACAGACAAAAGTCCGGACGCGCGCCCAAACGCAACAGCGCGCGCGCTAACGGACGATTGCCCCCACGCGCAATCGCAAACCAGAGCGCGCTTGCTGGAAATCGCTCGCCACCATCGGGGATCTCGTGCACGGCGTCGATCGGCACGCCACCGGTCACAAGCGCACGCGCCGTCGTCACCGAAGCGCTGACGGGGCGTTTGGTTTGCGCCGCACGCGCACTCGCGCACAGGTGCAATGCCGAGCGCCCGGCGCGATCGACTGCCGCCGCAAGCTCCGGCGATCGTTGCAACGCCTCGCGGACAACCTCCGCCTCCCAGTGGCGCGCCGCGTCGAGAAAACGCGTCACGCCAATCTTTCCGCCACCGCGACGCCCCCCTCCCTGCCCGCGCGCGCCTAACGATACAGGCACCGGTTCTCCTCCTTCCTAGAACATCTTCCGCAGTTTCTCGAATCCTTCCTTCACTTCGGTCGCCACGTTTCCCGCCACACCACGCGCCATGTCACCGATGTCGTCGAGATAACCATCGCCTTCCTTGTCGAACGCCGCGACCTTTGCGCGAAGCTCATCGAGTTTCACCTCCAACTTGCCCATTTCCTCCTTCGCATCCTTCTGGGCCAGGTTCAACTTGACGCGCAATTCATCACGCTCCTGCTCCAATTCCTTCAACATCTCCGCCCACTTCGCCTTGATGTCATCCATAAAGCTCTCTCCCTAGAAGTGCGTCAACCCGGCGCCAGTCGCCCGTGCATCAGACGGCGCATCATGCTCGCCGCCACTGCCTAACGTAGGAATGCGTCGAAACTCCTGCTACGCTGTCGGTGGCGCGGCTCCGACACGCACCGCCGTCCCGTAGCAGAGTACTTCCGTCACTCCCTGCATCACTTCCGTCGCATCGTAGCGCACGCAAATCACGGCGTTCGCTCCCAGCTCCTCGGCGTGCGCGATCATCAGCGCGAACGCGTCTGAACGGGCCCGCTCGCACAGCTCGGTGAAGAGCGAGATGTTGCCACCGCGCAGCGTCTGCAGTGACGCCCCGATCGTTCCGAAGATCGAGCGCGACCGGACCACGATCCCGCGCACAATGCCTAACGTGGCGTCGATCGTATACCCGTCGAGCTGCATTGCCATCGTGACCATAGAAGCACGCATGTCTTACTCACATTCTCGTTAGGTGTTGGGCGCTCGATGTCGTGAGCGCACGAATATGTATCGATGATACGTCACCAGCGCCGCTACGATCGTCCCGGAGGAATCGCAATCGGCATATGCAGCCGCGTCGCCACCGACATCGATGGATGCCCGATGGGTGCAAACGACAACGCTACACGCGCCGTGTCAAAATAGAAGCCACCCGTCGGATGCATCGGATACTTTGGATCTGTCGCGAATAGCACGACCGTCGCCGTGGTCGTATCAAGTCCAGAGACGGGAGCCCGTACCCGGAAAACGGTCGCCGAGAAGAGGCCGGACGCGTCGACCTTGATTACCGGCGAGAGACAATCGCACGTCGGTTGAAAGCGGACACTTCCCGTCACTCCATCCATCGGCGCTCCGTTCACGTCGACGACACTTCCCGAGACAATGGCGCACGAAATGGCCGCCGATCCATCGGAGGGACGAGGACAAGGCACGGCCCCCCGGTAATCAACGCCTAGTGGTGAAAAGCAGGCGAGTGTCGCGGCCACCATCAGTGCCATGACCAGGCGGACCGTTGCATGCTGACCGCGAACACGCGGCAGGTACCACACTAGAAGCGCAGGCCAACCAATGCCGACACGAGGGAGCGCTGGCGGTCCTGGACGACCACATCGCGTGCGTCGCCGTGGAAACGATGCATCCGCACTTCCATGAAGGGTCGCGTCCGGCTTCCGCGCCAATCGACACCAAGTCCGCCGTTCACGCCTAACGCCATTCCGCTGCTCGCAGTTTGTCCGTACGCGCCCACACCGGCAATGACGTACGGCGCAAAATCACGCACATCTCGGCGATAGAAAATTCCGCCGGCGGCCGCATATGTACGCGACGTCTCGCCATTCTTCACCGCATCGCCGAGTGAGAGCGCGGAGCTCGCCTGCGCAAACAACACGTCCACCCGCATTCCGAACCCCGCGTTGCGCGGCCCCATCTCAATGGACGCCTGCCCCTGTCCGCCGATCGACCCACTCGACCCTCCACCAAAACGCGGAAGCGCGACACCGCCAGCGATACGAAAGTCCTGCGCCACGACCGAGCGGCTCGCGGTGGCGAGAATCAATGCAACGAGCACAAGGCGTCCCGACGACATGTGAAGCTCCGCGTCCAGCGTGTATTGCGCGCTGCACCCTCCGTGAGCGCACGACCTTCAACATGCACCGCGCGCCATGCGCGCGATAGTCAGCGCGCTGCGCTCCCGCCGAGCATGACGTCCAGAATTTCTTTGAGCAGCTTGGCCGCGACAGGAGCCGTCATGTCGTCGATGTCGCGCCGCGGATTGTATTCGACGAGATCGGCTCCCACGATCGGCACATCGATGGACTGAATGATCCCCACGACATCGCGCACCGACATGCCTCCCGGCTCGCGATGCGAAATTCCCGGCGCGAACGCCGGATCAAGAACATCCACGTCGAGTGACAAGTACACGGGATGACGTAACGTCCAACGTTCGCCGCGCACGAATCGATTCATGTCGACGATTTCCACGCCAAAGCGATCGGCCTGATCGCGCTGGTGTCCGCTGGTGGTTCGCGTTCCGACCTGGACAAGCTGATCGGCGAGACCGCTCTCCATGATGCGTGCAAACGGGCACGCGTGAGAATAGCGATCGCCTTCGAATACGTCGTACAAATCGTTGTGCGCGTCGAGATGGAGGATGCTCAATCGCTCATGATGCTGCCGGACGGCGCGCAGAATTGGGTACGTCACGGAGTGGTCGCCACCAAGCAGCACCGGACGCTCGCCGCGCGCCATGATGTCGAGAACGGCGCGTTCTATCACAGCGTGCGAAGCAACCGCATCATCACCAAGCGCAATGTCACCGTCGTCGCCGTAGGTGCCGCCGACACTAAGATCACGAAGCGACTCCGTCCACCAGTTGGATGAATCGGAGCGTAGCGCCTCGCGAATCTTCGGCGGTGCATGCGCCGGTCCACGCAGGAACGACGAGCTGGCATCGTAACAGAGTCCCAACAGGACGGGACGCCCACTCCCTTCCCTCACACGCACGTTGCTCATTCGTACATCTCGTTAGGCTCGGCCGCGGCAAGTTCTACCAGAAAGCCGCCGATCTTTTCTGCTGCATCGCGTACAAAGCGTTCACCGTCCGCTGCCGTCGACCCGGCAGGATCCCCCACGCCGGTATCGTCGGTGACAGAGGGCCAGTCACGTTGGGCCCACGCCCACCCGTCGCGAAGTGCGGCAATCCGAAAACGACGCGCATGACCGCGTCCCGCCTCGGTAAGAGGGCGCACCAACCCGGGGGCGAGATGCATCACGGCACTAGTCTCCAGCGCACCCGCGTGATCGCCAGGCTCGGCGAAATAACGGCGTGCGTCGAGTACCGTCCACCAGTTGACCATCGCGAGAAAGATTGGCGTCTGCGGTTGCAGCTCGCGGAGCATCGCCTTGAAGTCGTTGCCGCCGTGACCATTGAGGACAACAAGCTTGCGAACTCCGTGGGGTTCGAGCGCGCGCACCACGTCGCGAAGGATCGCGAGCTGCGTCGAAGGATTCAGGTTGATGCAGAAGGGGACGGCGAGCTGTCCGGTATTGACACCGAACGGAATGGGGGGAAGAACCACGATGCGTGCCCCGCGCTCCCACGCGACGCCGGCAGCCGCAACGGCGACAGCCTCCGCCTCGATCACATCGGTGGCGTAGGGAAGATGCAGGTTGTGCGCTTCTGTTGCTCCCCACGGCAAGACAGCGACTTCGTAGTTGGCCTCGCGGACGGTCGGGAGTGCCGATTCGCCCAAAACCCACGGACGTGCGGTCATCATTGGCTATGCATGTGTGAGCGCGCGGTGACGCCGGTCGTGTCACCCGGCGCCCTGCGCATCGTTAGGTGTGCGCTGGTGGTCAAGGTGGGCGCAGCGAGACGAGAAGGAGGCATCCGTCGTCGCCTGATTGTGTCTCGGCGTGCTCCGAGCCGGCATTGGCGCGATGATAGTCCCCCTCGCGGAGTGGGCGACGTTCGACGACGCAGCTCCCCGACAGCACAAAGAGCTCTTCCACGCCGTCGTGTTCATGATCGTCCAGTGTTGCACCGCTCGTTAGGCGGAGCGCAACGAGAGAATCTCGCCCTCCATGCGCGATGGGCGATACCTCAATCCCCGGCGCATACGGAAGCCATGTGCCCTTGGCAGCCCGCACGATCCGTCCACCTTCCATCTCAGCCGGATAGCGCGATTCAACGACAGCGGCACGCGTGAGCTCAAGAACGACAGCATCGCGGAGTGCGGTTGCGACCACGCGATCGTCGGCATCCATCACCGCATCTCCCGCTTCGCACGCCTCGCCCCACATCGATGATTGCAGCGCTCCGCTCACCACGTACCAGCTGCGCCAACCGCCTAACGCTGAAGGAGGAAGCGATTGTCCCTCGCGCACGCGCACGAGACGCGTTGCCAGCCGGTCGCCAGAGTCTCGATAGAGCTCTTTCGTCGCGACCGGCGACTCCAATGTTGGGAGCCAGATTCCCTCGTCACGGTGAACGAACGAGAATGGAAGCGCGCGTGCCTGCGACATAATCCTGTCGCGCAGTGAACGAGGCGGTGTCTCGAACGCACCCGCGCGCAAAGCCGCGGCAGCCGTCTGGCCGAGCGCATCGGACACCTCGCGATCCGCCTCCGATTCCTCGTCAGGATCCGGAGGGAGCGCGGGGCGATCGGCATCTAGATCATCGGCGTCGCGGCTCATCGCATGGAAGAAAACGAAGGAGCGGCGATCGGGAAGGTCAGTCGACGCGCGTGATGACGGTCTTGGGAGCGCGCAGGAGATACGTCGTCGCGCTCGATGCTTTTAGCGCAACGACGACATCGATGGAATCGCCCACAGGCCACATGGGACCGCCGCGAACCGTGAACTCAGCGAAGCGCGCTTCGGACGGACGTTTTTCTTCTTCGCGTGGCTCAGCGGCGAATACTTCGCTACCGTGAATCAGATAAATCCCCTCCGCATGGAGCGACGGCGGGAGTGGAGCGCCCGTCGAGCGCACCCGCACGAGTGCGATTAGCGGCGACTTATTCTTGCCGGCGATCGGCTGAAATGACCGCCAAGCCTCCGCCGACACATCGATCGTTGCGTCGTCAACGCGGACGGAGAGCGCCGAGACTCGCAGTGTCTCGACCGTGCGCGTTGGGACATTCCCCGACGATCCCGACTTGCCGCAGGACGACAACACTGAGAATGCAGCCAACAGAGCGATGCGACCGAGACGCACGACGCCTTTAGTGCGCAGCGAAGACCTTCGTCGTTCCCGCTTTATCAAACGAAACGACATCGTATTTGTCCTTCGTGGCCCCCATCTCCATCCCCGGGCTCCCACGCGGCATTCCCGGCGCCGCCAGCCCAGCAATCGCTGGTTTGTCCTTCAGCATACGCCAGATATCGGTTGCCGGAACGTGCCCTTCAACGACATAGCCATTTACCGTCGCGGTGTGGCACGACTGGAGTTTTGGCGCAACGCCAAGTTTGGTCTTCTGGGCATCGAGCTTCGTGTCATCCAAGTCGGTCACTCGAACATCGAAGCCGGCCGCCTTGACGTGCTCGATCCACTTGGCGCAGCACCCGCAGGTGGGCGACTTGTAGACCTGCATGACCGGCTTGGCGGCGGTAGAGTGCGGCTGTCCCTGTTGCGGAACGTCGGCGCGGCGCGCGGTCGCGGCAACTGACGTCGCCACAAGGGCAAAAAGCGAGACAACGAGCGTGGCGGGGCGTTTCATAGACATTGAAAAGATGTGCAGAGTTCGAAATCGCGCGCCTTAACTGAGCGAAAACTGGGCTTCGTGCCCATTCAGCTTTGGCCGGGTTGTAGCGCACGCAATGGACCAATACCCGCTAACGGCGCGACTGATCGTACGCGAGCGCGGCTCCAATCGACGGAAGCGTGAACACGGCCGCTCCCAACGTCCAGCAGAGAACGCCGCACGAACGTTTCCCACTGTCGTAGAGATGGTTGCCAATTCTCACCGTGCCGACTGCGGCGAGCATGCCTAACGCGGACCCCGCGAGCGCGGCGGGAAACTTCCCGTCGCCCGCGATGACCGCGGGAATGGTGGCGGTCGTGAGCCACGTCGCAGTGTACGCGCCGATGTAGCCCGCACGGCTCGCCGTTTCATCGGTTGCGCCAAATTTCTTCGCGATATGCTTCGACGCGAGACCGCCGCCGAAGAACGCGACCGGCGCCACGAGTGTTCCCCCAACGATCTGTGCTGTTACGCGCGCCGCTGAAAGTGACGGCGCCTTTGACTGTGCCCCAACCGGCGAGGCGAGAGACGCTCCTACCATGCAGACGACGGCAATGCTCCGAGCGATGGACGCGAAGCGAAGGCTTCTCATGGTGGCGAGGAGCGTCGACGCGCCGAAGACGATCACTGGGTTGGCGCAGCGTGCGGGGCCATCGCCGATACGTGTTTCTCGTTGACGAGAATTCGGATGTTGTTGCTCGACGTATCCACGGGCGTGAGAAAAAAGAGCTTCTTGAGCGGGGGAAATCGGGTGGCGAGTCCAATCAGCTGCTCGCCGTCGTTGAACGTGACTTGAATCAAACGCGATCCACGAAGTCGAGGGTCGGCGGGTGCAATTTCCTTACCCTCGACGTGCTGCGCGTCGCCGGTGAGCGAACGTACGAAGAATAGCGCTTTCAGGTCGTCCAGGACGACCTCGACCATCTCGCCTTCCGCAGTGCGGACATGGCACTTGGGACGAAGCGGATCGACGTCGAGACTGCTCCCCTTCACTGTGCGCCCGTCGGCATACCGGGCGACAACCATGTTGACCATGCGCTGAGATGGAATGCGAGTGAACGAATGTCGACGTCCCGCGCTTCTACGGCGCAGCGGCGCTCGCAAGCTACCGATCTCGAGATAGAGCGGGAAGTCGATGACCGATGTGCGACGACGTGAAGTTGCGCCGCGTCACGGTGCTCGCGTCAACCGTTAGGCGTCCGCTCGGCGGCGGCTCGTGCTCCGTTGGGCGTCCGTTGGGCGTCCGTTGGGCGTCCGTTGGGCGTCCGTTAGGCTTCTGCGCCGTGGGCAAACGTGTCGCGCGAGAGCTCGAAACGGCGCCCCGCGCTTCCCGAACGCTCCGTCGTAGGACGAAAGTGAAAGCGCTTGAGCAGCGCGAGTCCCGCAAGATTATCATCGGTCGCCTCCGCAGTTGTCGACCGCACCGTCGAGACGGCAAAAGCGCGTGTGAGCAAGGCACGCATCGCCTCCGAGCCGAATCCACGCCGGCGCCACGATGGAAGCACTTCCACACTCACCTGGACCGAAGCGCGATCGTCAGGCGCACCCTCAAAAGCCGCGACGCCGATAAGTGTTTTTTGAGGATCGCTGCGAGTGGTCAGGTAATAGCTGGGCCACATCCGCTCCATACCATCTCGCGCACGGGCTTTACAACGCTCGGCGAACGCGTGGTCTCGTCCGGCAATTGGCCACTCGCCAGGCACGACGCCATTGAGCGCGCGCTGCAGGGTCTCCGTTCCATCCATCTCCGCCGATATGAGGGCTTCGGTTATTGGAGCGAGCACCAGGCGCTCCGTCTGAAGCGGGCGAACGGCGACAAGATCGCGCCGATAGCGCACCAGATCGGCGCGGTAGCCTGCACGTTGGTAGGTCGCCCTCGCTCGTTCATTCCCTTCGAAAACAAAGAGGGTCAATCGCTCGTATCCCAATGCAAGCGCCCACGCGTCCGCGGTATCGAGGAGCATGCGACCGATGCCCTGTCCCTCGAATTCGTGCGCGACGACGAGAATCCCGACGTGGCCGTGCGGGCGTTGGGTGAAGTAGTCGACCTTCGTTTCGAGAAATACAAAGCCGGCGATGCGTCCGTCGCCTGCGTCGGCCACAAGAAGTGCGGCCCCCTCGGGCATGCGCGCGAAGACGCTTTCGAGCGCCTTTGCTTCGCCGGCGCCAACCTCGCCCGGCACCACGTTGGCCGGTGGACCGAACGCTTCGAGACGCGGGGTCAGTGCGATGACCGCGTCGCGATCAGACGGCTGGGCGGGGCGGATGTTGTATCGCATGGCCATTGGGACCGTACTTTCAAGACGACGCGCGCAGCGCGCGAACCTCACTATGGAGGAGCAGGCATGGAACGAATGGAAGAGATCAAGGTCGCGGGCGGTAACCTCAAGGCCAAGCTCAAGGAGCTGATTCACGAGGGGAACGTTCGACGCATCGTGATCCGAAACCCTGAGGGGCGCACGCTACTGGATATCCCGCTGAATGCGGGTGTCGCAGGCGCAGCGCTTCTGCCGTTCTGGGCAGCGATCGGAACTGTGGCGGCCCTCGCCACGCATTACACGATCGGCGTCGAACGCGACCCGGGCGACAAGATTACCAAGCCGTAGATGGACCGGCGCACGAGCGCGCGGTGCACCGCGTTATTCGCCGCGCAGCTCTGCAATGCGTGATTCCACCAACGACACTAACGGCGCCATGCCTTCGGCGTCGAAGATCAATCGCGCGCCGGCTGCGGCATAGATCTCGGGGAGCGTGCGGGTGCCACCCAGGCGGAGCGCGCGCTTGTACCGCTGCATCGTCGCCGAGGCATCGCGTTGGGCATCGCGCCACAGCTGCAACGCACCTAACTGCGCAATGCCGTATTCGATATAATAAAACGGCAGCTCGAAGATGTGCAGCTGGCGGTACCAGCGCGCCACGCGCTCGCGCTCGAGCCCGCGCCAATCCACGCCGCGCTCGAACCGCGCGCGCAACGCGAGCCACTGCGCATCACGCGCCTCAGCGTCGTCCCCGTGGCCGCTGGTGTAGATCCATCGCTGAAATGCGTCGACGCTGGCGATGTGCACCAGGCTCGTAAGCACGTCCTCGAGCGCTTCGATCTCGACCGCCCGCGCCTCCGATGGCGTGTAGTAGCCGACAGGCGCAGCGAGATGCGGCGTCACCAGCAGCTCCATGCTCATCGACGCCAGCTCCGCCGCTTCGTGCCCGGTCCCGCGCTGCCAGATGAAGGGGAGTCCGCTCGATGCGTAATCGTGAAACGAGTGTCCCGCTTCGTGCACCAGTGTGCTCACGTCCTCAGGAACGCCGACGGCGTTCATGAAAATGAACGGCTTGCCGCGCCACGTGAGCTTCGTGCAGTAACCGCCGGGCGCTTTACCCGGACGACTCTCGAGATCGAGGAGCCCTTCGGTCGCCATGTCACGGAACTGCGCACCTAACTCGGGATCAAGTGCGTCGAAGATGCGCTGCGCCGGATCGACGAAGCCAGCACGATCGTGAAACGGACGTACCGGCTTATCGCTCTCCAATTGCACGAGCGTGTCCCACGGACGAAGCGTGTCTACGCCCAACGCCTTTTTGCGATGGAGCATGAGACGTTCAACCGCCGGAGCGACCGTCTGCTCGACAGCATCGTGAAAACGCGCGCAGTCGTCCGGGGTGTAGTCGAACCGATGTTTTGCCGGAAAGCAGAAGTGCATGTAGCTCGCGAATCCGGCGTTCTGCGCAATGCGCTGCCGCAGCTCGAACATCTTGTCGAAGAGCGCCGCCAGCGCGTCGCGTTGCGCGAGATACGCATCTGCACCGACGCGAAAGGCGCGCTCGCGCACACCACGGTCGTGTTCGCGCAGGAACGGCTGCAACTGTGGAATTGTCTTGCGCTCCCCTTCCCACTCCACTTCCATGCCGCCCGTGATCTTCTGATACGCGGCGACGTGCTCCTCGACTTCTGCGACGAGGGGAACGTTCGCTTCGCGGAAGATCTCGATGTCCGTGCGGAATTCATGAATGACGACTTCGAGGTCGGGGCGTGTGAACCCGATGTCGACGAGTCGTTGCGCGAGCTTCACGCTTGCCTCGTTCATCTTCGGATAGATGTCGGAGGACCAACGGAGATTCGCTTCTTCCTTCGCGCTGTCGGCGGTATCGCACGTGTACGCGATCATGGCCAGCGTTCCTGCTTCGTCGATCACGCCCTGCAATCGCGACCATGCGTCGAGCCAGCTCTCAGCCTCCTCTGGGGCGATCTCGACAGCGTGTAATCGCTCGAAGTACGGCGCAAGATCCTCCCAGGTCGCGTTGACGAGTTCCGCGGGAGTAGCAGGAATGTCGAAATGCACTATGCGAGCTCCGCCAAAAAGTCGGTCGCGTTCGTGAGGTATACAGGCCATCTCATAAAAGGTCGACGGCTCCTGGCCGGCGCAGGGCGCCGGCGCTCCGGCGACCATTTATGAGATGGCTGCTAACGTGAGAGCGCCGCAAACTAGTATGACGTAGCCCATCGCGCGCCTCACCACCTGAGTAAGACGGCTACGACAGCGGCTTCGACGGGCTATCCGCCTCGCGCGTCAATTCGCGTCGCGCCACCTGTGCATCCAAACGACCAAGAACTCTCGGAATCTCTCGCAACAACGTCGGGACATCGACTGACTGCGTCACCTCCGTCGTCTCCGCCGCCACTCCAGCAATCACTTCCGAAAGCGGATCCTCGGCGCGCATCGCGGGGAGAAGACGCTCATACTGGCGCACAACGCGATCAAGGTCCTGAAACGCCGCTGCCAGAAAGCGAAGGTCGCCGCGCTCGCCCTCAGGTTCAGCCTCTGGGCCCTGAGACAGCAAGGCCGAATGCGGGAATCCGATCGCACGCGTGCTCACGATGCTCTGGTCGTGTGGATCGCGATGCACTTCGACCAGCGCTTCGACGTCGCCCAACGCCGAGAAGATCGGGACAATGCGTGTGAGCGCTTCGCGTGTGCTGCCGTCGGGGAGACGAATGAGCGCGTCACCCATCCATGGCGACCGTGTCCCCACAAGATCAATCCACTTCATCTCCACGCCGTTAGGCGCAAAGAGTCGACGCAGCGCAACCGCGTCGAGCGTTTCAATCTCCGTTCGGTGACGATTGAACAGCGCAAGCGCGGCAGCGTTGCAGTCACGCACTCGTCCTTCTGGAGAAACAATGAAGATCGCTTCGAGTGATGCATCGAGTGCTTGAGCGCGAAGACGTTCGCTCTCGTTGGTGGCAGCGCGCGCGACCTTCGCCGCGTCGGCGCCACTTCTGCCCAGTTCGTCACCGCGAGGGGCGCGCACGATTGCCCGACCGATTGCTATTCCGGCCAGGAGAGAGAGTGCGACGATCAGCAGGAGGAGCGGCGTCGAAACAGACATTGTTATGGCGCAACAAGTTGCCCGTTACCGGGGCCTGCGGGAAGTCAATCACGGATGGAATTGAAGATTCTGACCACGCGCGCCGATACTCCCAAGTGGTCGCCTCGCTTCCGAGTTCATGTCAGACATCTTTCTCGTACGCCAACCCATCTTCGATCGCTCGGACAGCGCCGTTGGCTACGAGCTTCGTTACCGTCCAACTGAAGACGGCGGCGATCCGTTCGCGCGCAGCTATTTGAGCGGCTCGTTCGAGTTCCTGCGATCGGGACTTCCCGCATATGTGCAGGCAGATGCAGTTCAGTTGCGTGACGGCATCTTCGATACTCCCGAAGCGGGTTCGCTTGCCGTACTTCTGCCACCTGCGCTGACGTCCGAGCCGGAGCCGGAGATTGTCTCGGCAGTGGAGCGACTTTCCAAGCGCGGCGTCAATGTGATTCTCGACGAGTTCGAGCTTCCGTCCGCATTGGGCGCGCCAATCCTGACTCTTCTCCCGCACGTTCGCTCCGTTCGGATCGACTTGCGCACCCAGGATCCCGCGAAGCTTGGTCCGCTCGTTGCAGCCCTGAAGCGACAAGGGAAGAAGGCGTTCGCCGACCACGTGCTCGACCTTAAGCTCTACAAGGCGTGTCTGTCGCTTGGCTTCGAGGGATTTCAGGGACCGCACTTCTCGCGTCCTGAGCCGCTTCCGTCGGCGGAGCTTCCGACGTCGACTGCTACGGCGCTGCGTCTGTTGTCGCTCGCGCGCGACCCGAATACGCAGGAGCGCGAACTGGAGCGTGTCATCAGCGCCGACCCCGCGATCACGTTCCAACTTCTGCGCATCGTCAATTCCGCCGCGTTAGGCGGACGTGGCATCACTTCGATTCAGCATGCACTGCGTCTTGTCGGCCGCAACAATGTGGTGCGCTGGTTAGCGCTGGCGTCGGCGACGGCCACCACGGGAAAGCGCGGGACCGACGACGAGCTGGTTCGCCAAGCGGTGCAGCGCGCGCGTTTCTGCGAACTTCTCTCGACGCGCGAGACGAGACTCGACAGAGGATCGATGTTCCTCGTCGGCCTCTTCTCGCTCCTTGATGCGGTCTTTCGTATGCCGATGGGCGAAGTGCTCGATCGCGTGCAGCTCGCCGACGATGTGCGCGCGGCGCTCCTCGATCGCACGGGAGCGCTCGCCTCACCGTTACGCGTGTGCGAAGCGTACGAGCTCGGGCTGTGGGAATCGGCGGCTGAAGCTGCGCAGGAGATGCGCTTCGATCCGGCATCGCTTCCCTCCGTCTATTCCGAAGCGGTCGCATGGGCGACGGAGCAGGTCCCGGGCAAACGCGCGCTCGCCAGAGCGTCGTAACGCGTCGCGGCTGCAAGACAACGGGCGGATGCAACGCAATGCATCCGCCCGTTGTCGTTTCACCGCCTAACGACGCGTGTTACTCGTAACGCAGCGCCTCGATCGGATCGAGCTTCGCCGCCTTGGACGCGGGAAAGAGCCCAAACAGAATTCCGGTGAGCGACGAGGCGAGGAACGACACGACGATGGCCATCGGCTGCACCTGCGCCTGCAGCGGCGTCGCAGAGCGAATGGCGTACGCCACCAACCAGCCGACCGAGAGGCCAGCCACGGCGCCGATGGCGGTGAGCGTTGCCGCTTCGATGAGGAACTGCCAGAGAATCACGCCCCGCGTCGCGCCTAACGCCTTGCGTACGCCGATTTCACGCGTGCGTTCGGTCACGCTGATCATCATGATCGCGACGACACCCACACCGCCGACGATAAGTCCGATTCCGGAGAGCGCGATCATCACGAGGAAGAAGATCCCCGTGACCTTCCCCCATGTTTCGAAGAGTTTGTCCTGCGTGATGACGGCAAAGTTCTCGGGAGCACCGGGGCGAAGCCCACGGAGTCCGCGCACAGTGGCCACGACGTCATCGATGGCTTCGTCGCGCGCAACGCCTTGTTTGGGCTTCACGGTGAACTCGATCCAGTCGATCCAGAGATTGAGGTAGCGACGCCCTGCTGTTAACGGCACCGTGACGCGCGGACTCGGCTCGCTCAGGAAATCGCCCGCGTCCTTGTAGACACCGACGACCTGAAACGGAGACTTGCTGAGCAGCACTGTTTTTCCTATGGGGTCGACGCCCGTGAAGAGGCGCTCGGCCATTTTTTCATTGATGACCGCGACGCGCGCGCCGTTTGTCTCTTCGCCCTGCGTGAAGTTGCGCCCCTGCACGATGTCGCCCCCGCCAACCTCGATCCAATTCGCGGTTTGTGCGCTGACGCGAATGCTGGAAAGAAGACGGTCGAGGTACTTCGCTGGCGCCGATCCGCCGGTGCTGACATTCACATCCTGAATGGTGGGGAGGCGCTTTATGGTCGCCGCTTCGTTGAGGCGGAGCGGCGGATTGCTGCGCCATTTGCAACTCTCATCGTCGGCGTCGCTGCACCCTTCGAGCTGGATGGGAAAGCGATTGACGAAAAACGTCGTCGGTCCGGCTTTCTCGAACTCATGGGCGACCGAGTCGTTGATGCCTTGAATCGCCGCTGACATGACGACGACGACGAAGACACCAATGGCGATGCCGAGAATGGTGAGTGCGGCGCGGACGCGATTGGCGCGCAGCGCATCGATGGCGATGACAATGCCTTCGCCGAGGCTCGTTAGGCGATCACGCAAGTTCATGCGTCATTCCTGCCGCAGCGCGGCGACTGGATCAAGTCGAGAAGCGCGCGACGCGGGGTAGACGCCGGAGATGATGCCGACTCCAGCGCCGACGGTGACGCCGAGTACGACGGACCACGGGGCAACGGCTGCGGGGAGTGGCGAGACGACGGAGATGAGCTTTGCGAGTCCGAAACCGGCGGCGATCCCCATCGTCGCTCCGAGGATTGCCAAGGTGGTGGATTCGGCGATGAACTGCGAGAGGATGTCACGCCGTTTGGCGCCGAGTGCTTTTCGAACGCCGATTTCGCGCGTTCGTTCGGCTACGGCGACCAGCATGATGTTCATGATGACGATGGAACCGACAATGAGTCCGATGGCGGGGAGAGCGATGCCGGCGAGCACGAGGTAGCCTTGGATCTTCTTCCAGAAGGCGAGCGCGGCGTCGGCCGTCTGCATGGAGAAGTCGTCGGGGACGCCGGGGCGCAGCTTGTGGCGTGTGCGCATGACCGCGCGCACAATTTCCATCGTGGAGACGAGTTGCTGCTCTGATGCTGCCTGAATTGTGATTCCATCAAGCATCTTGAAGCGGTTTACAAGGCGGTGCGCGGGAGTCTTGTACGGAACGATGACGAACTTGTCCATCGAGATGCCGAAAGCACTTCCCTGCTTTTCCGCCACACCGATTACCGTGTACGGAATATTTCCGATCTTGAGCTCTCTCCCGATCGGCGAGACGCCGGGAAAGAAGTGGTTCTTCGTTTCATCGCCCAGAACGGCGACCGGAGTGCCCAGGTCGTATTCCTGTGGCGAAGGGAGCCGCCCTTCCTGGACGCCAAGGTTCTTGATGTCGAACCACTGACCGTCGACCGCTTGGACCAGGACATTGCGTGGGTTCGCGTAGCGCGACTCAAGGGAAAGCGATCCTGATCCGTCGTATGCCCAGCGCGTTCCCGGTGGGAGCGCGGCAACGACCGGGGCGACGTCGGCCTCCTCGATGCGGGGGCGAGTGCGCCAGGCGCGCCACTCCGATTCATCCACGTCTCCGATGTTGATGTTCGGCTGGCGGCGGAGCTCGAAGGAGTTCTTGGTGATGAGTTTCCCGACCAAGTCATCTTCCATGAACTTCCCCATCCCGTCGATGATGGAGACGACGGCAATGAGGAAGGTGACGCCGATGGCAACGCCCAGAAGTGTGAAGAAGCTTTTCAGCTTCTGAGATTTGATTTGCGCGAGTGCTAAACGAATTGCTTCAATGGGGGACATGGGGCTGCGTACGCGCTGGGGAGAGGTGGGGTTTCGGCGGCGCTAGTCGATCGCGCGTCGTCATGTCGACGGGATATGGCGGCGCATTTCGTCACCACTTCTCTTGACAGCCGAGAGGAAGCGGTGAAGCTTCTCTCGACCGTAGAGAGGAGAGGGTGTCGCTGTGTCTGACGAACGCGAGGGGATGCTTCAGGGAACGCTGGAGCTATTGATCCTCCAGATCGTTTCGCTCCAACCCATTCACGGCTGGGGGATCACGCAGCGCATCGAGCAGATGTCGCGCCGAGTGTTTGTCGTGAACCAGGGTTCGCTGTATCCAGCGCTCGAGCGCCTGACGCGAAAGGGGTGGCTGCGCTCGGAGTGGCGCGTGACCGAGAGCAACCGGAAGGCTCGCTTCTATGAAGTGACCGCGGCGGGGGCGAAGCAGTTGGAGGCGGAGCGTGCGTCGTGGGAGCGTTCGTCGGCGGCCGTGAACGGGATTCTTTCGTGGTCGGGGGCGCTGCCATGAGCTTCCGCGATTCGTTAGGCGATCTCTTTGGTCGTGTGCGCGGCGCATTCTCCAGCGCGAGCGCCGACCGCCAGCATCAGGACGAGGTGCGTTTTCACCTCGAGATGGAAGCGCAGAAGCTGGAGCGCACCGGATTGTCGCCCGTGGAGGCGCGCCGGCGAGCAAGACTGAACTTCGGGAGCGTGGGCGATGCGCGCGAAGCCGCGCGCGACGCACGCGGTGCACGTTGGCTCGACGACCTGCGGAGCGACATTCCATACGCGCTTCGCCAGTGGCGGCGCTCGCCAGCGTTCACCGCTGTGGTCATCGGGACGCTCGCGTTAGGCATTGGCGCGAACGCCGCGTTGTTCAGCGTCGTCGACGGCGTCTTGCTGCGTCCCATGCCCTTCGACGACTCCGAGCGGTTGGTCGTCGTGTGGGAGACAGACCGCAAGAGCGGGACTACGCGCGAGCCGGCGTCGTGGCCCGACATCGTGGACTTCGCCCGCGACACGCGAACGCTGTCCACGACGGCGGCGGTGGCAGGGACCGAGGCGAACTTCGCCCCCGAGCAGGGAGACCCCGAGCGGATCTCCGCCGTCGCGGTGACCCACGGCTATTTCGACCTAACGAGTACTCCTGCGCTCACAGGGCGCTTGATCAGCGAAGGCGACGAGGCCATCGGCGCTCCCCGCGTCGTCGTACTTGGCGAACGGTTCTGGAAGTCGCGACTGAATGGAGATCGTTCGGTCGTCGGCAAGACGATTCGCATCGACGACGAGCCGTACCAAGTCATTGGCATCGTTAGGTCAGGCGCCGACTTCGGGCTCGAGCAACTCCACGCGCGCGCGGCGTACCATGGGCCGTTTTCGGCTGGGAGCGAGGTCGCCGTGTGGGTTCCGCTGCAGGCGAGTGAGGCCACGTTTCCGCGCGACACGCACCCCTTCTTCCTGATGGGAAAACTCGCCGCCGGCGTCAGCATTGGTGCCGCGCGAGAGGAGTTGACGGGAATCGCGGCGCGACTGGAGCAGGCGTATCGCTCCAACGCCGATCGCGGCGTGTTTGTCGAGAGTCTGCGCGATGTTGTGTTTGCGCCGGTGCGCCCGGTGCTGATTCTCCTTCTTTCCGCGGTGGCGTTGGTGCTCGTCGTCGCGTGCGTGAACGTGGCGAACCTGTTGCTGGCCCGCGGCACGGTACGCGTGCGTGAGGTGGCGGTCCGCGGCGCGTTAGGCGCTAGTTGGGGACGGCTGTGCCGGCAGTTTGCGACCGAGTCACTGCTGCTTTCCTTCGTTGGGGCAGCGGCAGGACTCGGCTTGGCGGTGCTCGTGTTGAAGTTGTTGGTGGCCATTGCCCCCGCCGGAATCCCGCGATTGCACGAAGTCGCGATTGACGCGCGCGTGCTGGCCCTCACGACCGGCGTTGCAATTGTCGTCGGCATTGCCTTCGGGCTGGTGCCCGCGCTGCAGGCGCGACGCGTCGACGTATCGGAGTCATTCAAGGGCGAAGCACGCGGTTCAACCGCTGGCGGGCGTCGCGCCCGCGTGCGCGAGATTCTCGTCGTGGCCGAGTTGGCGTTGTCGGTGACACTCGTCCTCGGGGCATCGCTCCTGCTGCGAAGCGTTAGTGCCGCAACCGATGTCGATCCAGGCTTTCGAGTCGCAGGCGTTCTCAAGAGTGAGTATCAACTCCCGGAGAAGCGCTATCCGCGCGACTATCGGAGTTTTCCAAAGTGGCGTGAGGTGCACGCGTTCAACCGCGATGTGCTGGCGCGAGTTCGGGCGATTCCTGGGGTGAAGTCGGTGGCAATCGCTGGCGCGCACCCACTCGACGCCGGCTTCACGAATTCGTTCTCGATCATCGGGCGCGAAGCCGAGTCACGCACATGGCCCGAGATCACGCTCCGCCTCGTGACTCCCGGGTACTTCGAGACGATGGGGGTCAAGCTGGTGCGCGGACGTCTCTTCGAAGACGGGGATGATGCGGAGTCACCGCTCGTCGCGCTGATCAACCGAGAAGCAGCTGACCGCTTCTTCAAGGGGCGAGAGCCGTTAGGCGCCGAGATTCGCTTCTGGGGTATTCCGCGCCGCATCGTCGGTGTCGTGGACAACGAGCGCTTCAAGGGTGTGACGGAGGCAACGGCGCCGGCGGTCTACGCCGCCATCGCACAGGCGCCTTCCAACAATGGCGTGTTGTTGGTGCGCACCGACGAACGTCCAATGGCCGTCGCCGCCAGTGTGCGCGCCGCCATCCGCGCCGCCGATCCACTGTTGGCCGTGTACGGCGTCGAACCGTTGGCCGATACGCTCCGGTCGTCGTTAGGCAACCGCCGATTCGCGATGATTGTGCTCGGGAGCTTCGCAGCGCTGACGCTCGTGTTGGCGCTAATTGGTATTCACGGCGTGCTGCGTTACGCTACTGCGCAGCGCACACGTGAAATTGGTATTCGCCTGGCGCTCGGTGCCACGCAGCGCGGCGCCGCCGCAATGGTCATGCGCGGTGGCGTGGCCCTCGCCGCGTTAGGCACCACACTCGGCTTGTTAGGCGCGGCGGCTAGTGCGCGACTCCTTGATTCGTTGCTGTTCGGAGTCACGCGGGGCGATCCGCTTACGTATATCGGGGTGTCGGCGGTGGCGCTGGTCGCGGCGATGCTGGCAGTCGCACTTCCAGCGCGCACTGCGTCACGGATTGCGCCGGTGGAGGCGCTGCGGGGGGAGTAAGGATGTGACCGTGAAGATGTGCCGCAGCGACGGGGCTGCGGCACAGAAGAAAGCTTCGTTAGGTCGCGATCGCGGTGTGGCGCCTAACGCGGACGCAACTCACTGGTACAACCAGAAAGGCTTGGACTTCTCCTTGAAGTCTACCGACTCCTTCTCCATCACCTTCAGCAACTCCTCGATCCCTCCCTCCTTCTCGATTGCGGCGCGCAGCCGCGGCGATCCAAATAGGCGATCGAGATGCTCCACGCGCCATTTGAACTCGGCGGGATGTCGTTTGTAGATCTCGCGCATGAGCGTGAGCCCGACTTGCTGCGGCTTCACCTCGTCGCGTTCAGAGACGACGACCATGATGACCGGAATCTTCTCGCCACCAAACTTGTAACCCGAATCGACTTGCTGGCTCGTGGAATCGAAGACGACACCTGGGATGTGTTTCGCGTTTAGGGCTGCGGCAATTGCCCCAGCGTCGTTGAGCCACGACGCCCCGATCATCTGGAACGGATACGGCGTTCCGCGCCCTTCGGTGAGATTGGTCCCCTCGAAGTAGCAGGTGCCCGTGTACAAGATCGCCGCGTCAGGCGTGCGAATGTTCGGCGACGGGTTGACCCACTGCAGCCCCGTTTCATTCCACCACATCGAGCGCGTGTACCCCTGCATTGGTATCACCGTGAGATCCGCCTTGATCTGCCCAGTGCCGACGAGATAGCGCGCCAGTTCACCGACGGTGAGTCCATACCGCGTCGCCACGGGATACTGGCCAACGAAAGAGCGATACTTCGGATCGAGCATCGACCCTTCGACGATATCGTCACGAACAGGGTTGGGACGATCGAGAACGATGAATTTGCGCTTCGCCGCTTCGGCAGAGAGTGCCATCGTCCACTGATACGTGTAGAAGCGCGCGCTCACGTCCTGGATATCGTAGATCAGGACGTCGACGTCCTTGAGCATCGAGTCGTTAGGCACGCGCGTTTCGCCGTACAGCGAGTAGATCGGAACTCCGGTTTCCGCATCGACCGACGACCCGACGTGATCGCCGGCACGGGCTACTCCTCGAATGCCGTGCTCTGGACCATACAACGCCGTCAGCTTCACCTCCGGCGCAGCATGCAGGAGATCGATCGACGACTTCCCCATCGGACCAACGCCCGTATGGTTCGTGATCAAGCCGACGCGCTTTCCGCGAATCAGGTGAATCGAATCGGTCAGTAGAACTTCGAGCCCCGTGCGAACACGCCTGACGAGCCGTTCCGAGGCAGGGCGATTCTGCGCGGTAGCACGCGGTGCGGCGCACGAAATGGAAGCGCCAAGAGAAAGTACGAGCGCAGCGATGCGCGAAGTGTTCATCGAAGTGAGCGACGCTAGAAATGGAATGGAGCGGGAAGCCGGGGTGATGATACCCCGTCACCCGCATCGTGTCACGTTGTCCCCTTGTGGCGAGCGCGACGCCTTCAAGATTTCTCCGCGATGCCCGCCACCAAACGCACATGGTTTCAGCGCATTCGACGCTGGGCCCTCATCGCGCTCATCGTCTTCATCGTTGGGCCGTTCGTCCTGATTCTCCCGCTCAATCTCGTGCAGCCCGTCACCACCATGGTGATGTTGCGGCGCACAGGCGAGCGCTTGTTTCAGGGGAAACGGCCGATCTACCCGCGTCGTACCGTCGTCGGTCGCGACGAATTGTCGCCGCTGCTGCGGCGCGCGGTGCTCGCATCAGAAGACGATCGCTTCTACTTGCACGATGGATTCGACTTCGAGGAGATCAACAACGCGCTCGAACGCGCCAAACACGGACGTCGGTTGCGAGGCGCATCGACGATCTCGCAGCAGGTCGCGAAGAATCTCTTTCTGTGGGAAGGGCGGAGCTATATCCGCAAAGGGCTCGAGGCCTGGCTCACCGTTGTGCTTGAGCTCTGTCTCCCGAAGGATCGCATCCTCGACATCTATTTGAACGCCGCCGAATGGGGGGACGGGATCTTTGGCGCCGAGGTGGCGGCGCAGACGTTCTTTCATACGAGCGCCAAGCGCCTAACGAGAGATCAGGCGGCGCGCATGGCGGCGGTGTTGCCGGCGCCGCGGCGATGGGCGCCCACGAGCGCGATCGCCGGGCGGCGGACGTCGTGGGTCCTGGACCGCATGAAGTATCCGGCACCCAAGCCGTCAGATTTGGTGAAGTAGTTCGTTAGGCGCTTCGACGCCGTGCTGCTCAGTCGCCCGCGGCAAGCGTGTGGTTAGGCGCCGGCGCCGGTAACTGCGGTTGCCGAGTCTCGATCGGAATGATGTCTGCTCGCTCCTCGCGCACCATCGGCTCGGGGCGCGAAGGCGCGGGCTCGAACAGCTTCCCGAAAAAGTCGCGCGCCCCCTTCACCACCAAACCGGCCACATGGCCTAGCGCGGCTCCCACCACCGTCGCCGCGTCGACGGGTGAACGACCGCTCGCATCGCTCAACGACGACATGATGCGACTCCGCATGCGAATCGCGATCGGTGATGCGAAGGTGATGGGATTGAAGTGCGGATCGTAACGCGTTCCCAATCCCTCGATCAGCGCCGCCGTTCGCGCGAAGTACACCATCTCACTCGGCAACCGAATCGGAAAATCATAGATCGTCTCCATCACCTGGTCGGCGATGAGCTCAATGCGCTCGGCCGTCGTCGTGCGTTCGTACGCCAGCGACATGAGCAAGTCGGCCAGCTCGCGCACACGCCCCATGTCGGCGCCGTCGTCGACGAAGCCTAACGATTGAAAGCCTGCGATGACGCCGTCGGTGTCGCGCCGAATGGCGGCAAAGACCGTCGTGACGAGGTGCCAGCGCATCTCCTTCGGAACGTCGACGACCATTCCAAAGTCGAGGAGAATCACCTTGCCGTCGCGGGAGACGAGGAGGTTCCCAGGATGTGGGTCGGCGTGAAACAGGCCGTCGATGAGCATCATCTGGAGGTACAGCTCCATCACCACGCTCACCACGCCGCGAGGATCGTACGGTGCATCGCCGTGGCGCGCGCTCACCTGGTCAATGCGCACACCCTCCATGTACTCGAGCGCGAGAACTCGTTTGGTCACCAGCCCGTCGACGACACGCGGCACCAGAACGCGCGGATGTCGCGCGAAATTCTCGCGGATGCGCGTTGCATAACGAGACTCGAGAACGAAATCCATCTCCTCGCTGATCTTCGACGAGTATTCCTCGATCACGGTGCGCGCATTTCGCACGTGCGGATTGGGAAACCGTCGCGCGAGCCAGCGCACCAGCGGCACAGCGACTTTCATGTCCTTGGCGACCAGCTCTTCGACGCCCGGACGCAGAACCTTGAGGACGATCTCTTCGCCCTTGTAGCGAGCGCGGTGCACCTGGCCTAACGAGGCGGCAGCAATTGGCGCGTCGTCGAATCGCTCGAAGATCTCGCTGATGCGCGCGCCGTACGCACGCTCGATCTCGGCGCGAATGGCCGGCGTCGGCACCGTCGAGACGCGATCGGTGAGGGTGCTCAGAACACTCACGTACGGCTCGGGGATGAGATCGGCGCGCGAGGCAAAGATCTGCGCCATCTTCACGAACGTCGGGCCTAACGAGGTGACCGTATCGACGACGTGCTTGGCCCGGCGCGCATGGAATTCTCGGTCTCGCCTGGCGGGCGCTCCCCACCAGATCCACCGTCGGAAATCGCGGAGGACTGACACGAAGATCGGGAAGAGCCGAGTAACAATGACGACGGCGCGCATACCCTTCAAAGTATCGATGTGTGGGGGGAGTTCCGTGGTGGGGGGGGGGCGACAGTAGGACCTTTCATCCCCACCCGATTGACTCAAGCGGAGAGATAAAATATTGTCATATCATGACCAACCGCCCCTCGGCCGTGCAGCCGGTCTCCCTGAGCCGTCGCGAACGGCAAATCATGGATGTCGTGTACGCGTTAGGGCGCGCGACCGCGGCGGAAATTCACGAGCGCCTTCCCGATCCCCCGCACAGCGCGGCGGTCCGGACACTCCTTCGTATTCTGGAGGAGAAGGGGCACCTGCGACATGAGAAGAGCGGGCCCAGGCACATCTATTATCCCACGACGCCGCGCGACATCGCACGCAGTTCAGCGTTGCGGCATGTCATCGGGACCTTCTTCGGTGGTTCACGCGCCGCCGCGGTGGCAGCACTTCTTGATGAGAGCGAGCGTCCGCTGAGTTCGCGCGAACGTGAAGAGATCCAGGGAGTGATCGCGCGCCTCCGCCGCGAGGGGAAATGATCGCGGCCCTGTTCACCGTCGTGCGCGAAGCGTGGGCATTTGACGCCGCGTGGTGCGCGCGCGTATTGGCCGCGCTCTACACGCTGACGCTGACATCCACAATTCCGATGCTGGCCGCTGCCGTCGTGTGGGTGTTGTCGAGGCGGAGCTCGTTCGGCAACCAGGCGTTAGTGTGGCGTTCCGCGACGCTGGCCGTGGCCATTGTCTGTGTTGGAAATCTGCTGGCGGTGCATACAGTGACCGCCGTTGTGCCACCGTCGCTCGCAGCACCACTGGTGGCGCTCGGGAAATTGCAGCTGGCGGATAGTGTCGCCAGCGGATTGCACTCCAGCGCGGATGTCAAGGAAGCGGTTTTAGGGGATGCGCGTCTGGTGATGCTGCTCGTTTCGTTGTGGGGCGCGGGCGCGCTGGGCGTTACGGTATGGACCTGGCGCGGATGGCGAGAGGTTGGCGCGGCCGTGAGAAACGCCAGACGCCTGGACTCGCGTGAGTGGGAGGCGGCGCTGTATGAAGCATGTGAATCGTTAGGCGTTCGGCGACCTGTGCTGCTGTCTGTCGGCGACGTCCGCGTGCCGTTTACGTGCGGCGTCTTTCGTCCCTCGGTCGTGCTTCCGCTTTCGTCTGCCGAGTGGAGCGCGAGTGAGCGCCGAACGGTGCTACTGCACGAGTTGGCACACGTATGCGAGCGCGACGTGGTATACGCGTTGGGGCTCCGAATAACGTGTGCCGTGCTCTGGTTTCACCCGGGCGTCTGGGTGCTGGCGCGTCGCCTGCGCCAGTCGTGCGAACACGCCGCTGACGATCGCGTGCTGACGTCGGGAGTCCGCGCGAGCGATTATGCGGAGTTGCTCGTGCAAGCGGTGACGCGCGCCGACGCTCGTGACGACGGTGCGCTCAGCGCGGCGAGTTTTGCCCTCTCTCGTGACGGCGGCGTGCGCGACCGCCTAACGGCAATCGTTGATACGGCGCGCGACCGGCGCGCGCCGCTGCGACGGACGATGGCGTTTGCGGCGGCGATGACGGTCGCGGTCGCGGCGCCATCGGCGAGTGTACGCCTGGCGCCGACGCGCGACGTGTTGACGACGCTGATGCGCGAGTCGGCGTGGGAATCGCGCGCATACGCAGTGATCGGGTTGGCGCAGCGCGCCGACTCGCTCGACGTCGCGCGCGCGGCGGCGCTGGGTGATCCGAGTCCAAACGTCAGGGCGTGGGCGAAGTTGGCGCTCTCTCGGAGCGCGGCTGCACGGCGTGCAGCGCATCCCCCCATGTCGCGCGCTGCGAGCGATCAACCCATCGCACAGCTTCCGAGGATGTCGCCGCTGACCGAGTAGCTCGGCGCGGATCGGGGTGGGCATTCGCGTTGCAGCTCGCGGATTTCCCCTTGAGGTGCGCATTGTCGGCACGGGCAGGCGAAGAACTTCTTCAAGCAGCGATCAGCAACATGACACAGTTGGATATGACAAAAATTTGCCACTAAGTGACAAAAATTTCTCTCCTAGACGTGACCCGTTTGTCTCAGACCACCGGTGCCTAACGACTATGCCTACTTCGATGGCGCAACTCCCGGACGCACGCACGCGCATTCCCCGCGCGCTCCCCTATTCGCTCGCAACGCTCGCCCTCCTCGGCGGATACGCAGACCTCTGGCGTGGCGGGATCACCATCGCACCACTGCTCCTCGTCCTCGGATACTGCCTCCTCCTGCCATGGGCCATCTGGCGCACGTCGTTCGACACGCTTCCCCCGCGACTGGCCAAGTCCCGCGGCTCGGCACTCCGCCGAGATGCTGCGGGGCTGCCTAACGATTACCGACCGTCATTTCTCGTGGCCGCGTTGGTGGCGCTGGTGATCTTCGCGATCTACCTCGCCACGCTCGCCCCAACGACGGCGATGTGGGACACGAGTGAGTACATCACGGCTGCCTACACCCTTGGGCTCCCGCACCCACCGGGGAATCCGCTCTTTGTCCTGATTGGGCGCTCCTTCGCAGTACTCCCCATCGCTCCGACCGTGGCGCTGCGCATCAATCTCCTCGCCGCGCTCTCCAGTGCGACGTCGGCCGGACTCTGGTTCCTCGTAACGGAGCGAATCACCGCGCGGTGGATCGACGACACGTGGCGCCGACGTCTGGTCGCGGCACTCGCGTCGCTCACGGGCGCAACAGCATTCACCGTCTGGAACCAGTCCGTCGTAAACGAGAAGGTCTACACCGTCTCACTCCTCGGTCTCGCGATCGTCGCGTGGCTCGCCATGCGCTGGATCGACGAGCGTGAGACGCCGCGCGGTCCGACCCTACTCGTACTGATCGCCTACATTTGCGGTTTAGGGTATGCGAACCACATGGCGGGACTGCTCGCGGCGCCGGCGATCGCACTGGCCATCCTCGTGCTTCAGCCACGCGTCATCATTCGTCCGCGCGTCATTCTCGCCTGCGCTGCCGCACTCGTCCTCGGCGCCTCGCCCTTCGCGACCCAACCGATTCGCTCGGCCCACAATCCGCCCATCAACGAAGGCGAACCGACGGCGTGCCGCAGCGGCATCGCGCTGTCGTGCACGATGTCCGCGGAAACGTGGCGCGCCTTCAAATACAACTTCAATCGCGAGCAGTACGGCAAGCCGTCGTTGGATAATCGCCAGGCACCATTCAGCGCGCAGATGGGAATGTGGTGGCAGTATTTCCGCTGGCAGTGGTTCCGCGATGTGCACTTCGAACATGTCGCGATGCAAAGTGTCATGGCGTCGCTCTTTCTCTTCCTCGGTGTCATCGGAGGGTGGTCTCATTTTCGGCGCGATCGCGACACCTTCTGGTTTCTGGGGACGCTCGTCGCGACGCTGTCCGTCGTCCTCGTGTTCTACCTGAATTTCAAGTACGGCGCGTCACAGGCGCCCGAGTTGGGAGAGGGCGTTGCACGCGAGGTGCGCGATCGAGACTACTTCTTTGTGTGGTCGTTCTCGTCGTGGGGCGTGTGGGTCGCGCTAGGGCTGGCCGAGTTGTGGGGAGTGGCGGCAAAGACGTTGCCTCCGTCGTTAGGCACCGCGCGGTGGGTGACAACGGCGCCGCTGCTCGCGGTGGCGCTTGTCCCGTTAGGTGCCAACTGGAAGTCCGCCTCGCGTGCACACGATACCGCCACGGCCGATTTCGCCCACGACCTCCTCAATTCCGTCGAGCCCTACGGAGTCCTGATCACCTACGGCGACAACGACACCTTCCCCTTGTGGTACGCGCAGGAAGTCGAGGGTATACGTCGCGATGTCACGGTCGGGGTGCTGTCGCTGATGAATACCGACTGGTTCGTGCGCGGGCTCATTCGCAAGCCGATTCGCGAGTACGATGCGGCGCGCGGACCGGCGGTGTACCGCGATCGCAAGTGGCCAAAACCTAACGGTGCCCCGCTCGCCATGACGCTGGCGCAGGCGGATTCTCTCCCCGAATACATCTCCGTTCGCGAGCCGCTGCGTTTCGAGCAACATGGGATCAACGCCGTCATTGATCCGAAGAAGCTCCCACAGGACGGTGGCGGTGGCGGGATTCTCATGCGTGCCGATCTCGTCGTCCTTCGCATGATCGCCGACGCGTGGCCTTCACGCCCGATCTACATCTCGCGAACGACAGGAAACTATGCGGACCAACTCGGCCTAACGCCGTATGTGGTCGGGCAGGGACTCGCGCGCAAGCTCATGCTCCCCGACGCGGCGCAGGCAGCGGGCGCCGTGTATGTCAACGGGAGTGGATGGTTCGACGCAGCTCGTTCGAAGGCACTGTGGTACGATGTGTTCAAGGCGCCGAAATCACTCGTCAGGCGCGGTGACTGGGTCGATCGTCCGTCGGTGAGCATTCCATACGCGTATCTCGTGAGCGGGAGCGAACTCGGAGAAGTGCTGCGCGTTCGCGGCGATTCACTCGCGGCGGCCGGCGTGCTCGACTCCGTTGGCAAGATCGCGAAGGCGGTGCGCTTGGGAGAGTGATTCGCATGGAACTTCCCACTGGTGTGGCTTCGTGCGTGGCTGCATGATCGCGAGTGTTGGGGGGATTTCTCTTCGTCTGACTTTCGCTCTCGGTCATCATGTCACGTCGTCATCTCGCGCTTGCTGCACTCGCGGTACTCTGCGTAGTCGCAGCGCGCAGCGAAGCACAGAAGAACAGCGGCTGGGCACCGCCTGCCCGCTTCACCGATCCCGAGCGTCTCTCGAAGCTGCGACAGACATTTCCTGATATCGATCGGGTGATGCGCGGCTTCGCCGAGCGATCGAAAGTGCCAGGAATCGCCTACGGCATCATCGTCGACGGCGCGGTGGTGCACGTGGGAGTGGCCGGGCTCCGCGAGGTGGCGACCAAGAGTCCGGTCGACAGTTCGACAGTCTTTCGCATTGCGTCGATGACGAAGTCGTTTACGGCGCTCGCCATACTCCAACTTCGCGATGCAGGAAAACTCTCGCTCGAGGACCCGGCGGAGAAATACGTCCCCGAATTGAAAGGGCTGCGTTATCCAACTACCGACTCGCCGCGCATAACGATTCGGCATCTGTTGTCGCACTCCGCGGGCTTTCCGGAGGACAATCCGTGGGGGGACCAGCAGCTCTCGGCGACGAACGACGATATGGCGCGCATGATGCGCAGCGGCATTCCGTTTTCCACATCGCCGGGGACCGGATACGAGTATTCCAACTACGGCTTCGCCATCCTCGGCCGCATCGTGACGAATGTCTCCGGCATTCCGTACACGCGTTACGTGCGCCAGCGGATTCTCACTCCGTTAGGCATGACCTCGTCGACGCTGGAGACGGCGGAAGTGCCAGCGAAGCGGTTGGCACATGGATATCGCCTGCAAGACGGTGAGTGGTTGGAGGAGGCGCAACTCCCTGACGGCGCATTTGGCTCGATGGGGGGAATGCTGACGTCAATTGCCGATCTCGGGCGGTGGGTGGCCTTCATGCTCGACGCGTTCCCCGCGCGGGATGGTGCGGAACGTGGCCCCGTGAAGCGGTCGTCGGTGCGCGAGATGCAACAGGTCGCGCGTTTCAACGGCGCCACCGCGGTACGCGACGCGGCGTCCGGTGACCTGACCTTGAGCGCCGGCGGCTATGGTTACGGGCTTGGCGTTAGGCAGACCTGTCTATTCCGCATCTCGGTGGCGCACAACGGCGGACTTCCCGGTTTCGGGTCGCACATGCGATGGTTCCCCGAGCTTGGCGTGGGCATTGTCGCGTTAGGCAACCTCACGTACACCGGATGGAACGGTGTGTCCGACGAGGCGATGGCGATCATGGCCAAGAGTGGCGCGCTGGTTCCCCGTGCACCGCAGCCAGCGCCCATTCTCGTTCAGCGGCAGGCGCAGGTCACGCGCCTGGTGAACGATTGGAACGACGCGCTCGCCGATTCCCTCGCGGCAATGAATCTTTATCGCGATGAATCGAAGGCCCGCCGTAAGGTCGCACTCGAACGCGTGCGCGTTGCGGCTGGCGGAAGCTGCCGTCCCGACGGCGAGATGGTGGCGGAGAATGCGTTGCGCGGCCAGTGGCGTCTGCGGTGCGCAAGCGGGGCACTACGCGTCGCAATCACCCTCGCCCCCACCCAACCTGCCGGCGTGCAGTTTCTCGCCGTGACACCGATGAAAGAGGGCGAATCGCTCGCCCCTCCGCCCGCTTGTCGCGTGAACTGACGCCGAACGAGTATCCGAACGCCGGCCATCGGAAGCCGGCGTTCGGGCGATGCGGCTAATCGTCCCGCAGCACGTCAGCCGGGTCGACGCGCACTGCGCGTCGCGCAGGAATCAACGTCGCCGCGACTGCAACGACCATCAACACGCCGGCGGCCAGAAGATAGATCGAGGGCTCGCGTGGGGACGTCTCGAAGAGTAGGGACGAGACACGGGCGCTGGCGGGAACGGCGATGAGAAGGCCGAGTGCGAGCCCTAACGATCCGTAGCGCAATCCGTCGCGCATGACGAGGGATGCCACTTGCGTCGCACGAGCTCCCAAGGCGACGCGCACACCGATCTCGCGGCGGCGTTGTGTGACATCATGTGCAATGACGCTGTAAAGCCCAATGGCGGCGACGAGAAGACCGAGAGAACCAAGGAGCCCGAAAAGCGTCGCGCCCATTCGCCAGGTGCGCAGCTCAGAATCGACGATCTGGTTGAGCGGCCGCACCTGCGTGAACGGAAGCGACGGTGCTTCGGCGAGAATGGCGCGGCGCACAGCCGCCAGTTGTGAATCGGGCGAACCCTTCACTCGCACGAAGATGGCGCGCATGTCCGGATGCCACTGTGTCAGTGGTGTGAAGTACTGCGCGGGCGGGATATCCGTGAGCGACGTGATGCGCGCGTCAGCGACGACTCCCACCACCGTTAGGCACGCGGCATCGACTTTGTCGTCGTTCTTCGTGTGAAAACACTTTCCGATCGGCTCCTCGCCCGGCCAGACGTTCTTCGCCATCGCCTCGTTGATCACGACAATGCGTTCGCTCCCCGCCTTGTCTTCGACAGAAATGTCGCGCCCACGCGTTAGGCGCATCCCCATCGTGCGCATGTAACTCGGAGAGACCGCGTTCACGAACGGACCTCCTCCCTTGAGCGGCGGGAGTGTACCGCGATCGGGTAGCACGATGTCGTAGTTCCACTGCGACTCGAACGGTGTCGTGACGCTCTGGGACACGCCGACGACTCCGGGAATCGCAGCGATACGACGCACGAAACCCTCCCACAACCCCTCGAATTGCGTCGAGTCGTGGGCTATCCCGCTGATATCCGGGGTCGCGACGATCAGAGATGGCGCGTTGTACCCCAGGTCGAGTGTCGCCGCCTTAGCGAACGAGCGGACGAAGAGACCGGCACCGACAAGAAGGACAACCGTCAACCCACCCTGCAGCACGATGAGCGCACTCCGCAACCCCGAACGACGCCCGCCACCGTCACGCGCGCCGGCCCGCAGCGACTCTAACAAGGGCATGCGCATCGACACCGAGACCGGGACCAGACCAGCCAGGACTCCCGCGATCACGGATGCAATCAGCGTGTAGGCCATCAACCGCGCGTCGACGATCGACCCTTCCCAGCCGTACTCACGCAGAAGGGTGGCCCGCAACAAGTCGCCACTCCAACGCGCGGCGAGCAGCGACATGCTTCCTGCGAGGAGGGCAAGGAGCACACCCTCGGTCACCAGTGCGACGCTGAGCCGACGTCGATCGATGCCCAGCGCCAAGTGCATCGCGAGCTCGCGTTGGCGGCGCAGCGTGCGCGCCAACAGCAGGTTGGCAACGTTCGCACACGCCACGAGCAGCACGAGGAACGACACTCCCGCCAGCCAGAGCGAGATTTTCCCTTGCACTGACCCCTCAGGTGTTCTCGCGGGGATGATCGATGCAGCTAACGCCGTGGTAAGGGAGTCACCCTTCTTGTTCTCTCGGCCATACGCACGAATGCTCGCCGTGGCCATCTGTCCTGCCTGGGCTTCACCCACACCGGTGGCGCGACGCGCAACGATCGTGAGCCAGCGCATGCCGATGTTCGTGCGCCACTCTTTCCCCAAATTACGCGGTGCAGCCGTCGCCATTGTGAGGAATAGATCCACATGTCGTGGATCGACGCCCGAGAAACCCCTCGGCGTGACGCCGATGATCTGCAGTCGCTGCTTTTCGAGTTCGATGGTGCGCCCGAGCGCTCCCTCTGCGCTTCCGAACTCCCGGTCAGCGAATGATTCCGTAACGACGGCCGTCGGTTCGGCGGCAGTGATCCATTCGTCATTGGGGAAGAATCGTCCGGCGCGCGGTGCAACTCCCAGCATCGTGAAGAGGTTGGGCGTCATCAGCACGACATCGACGCTCCGGGCGCTCGCTCCGGTGCCCAAGGAGATGCGTGTTTCCCAGTGCGCGGCGAGATCCGCAAATGCGCCGTGATTCGCCCTCAATGCATCGAACGCAGGGTAACTCTGGCTGCGGAAAGTGACACGTCCAAATGCCTCTGACTCCTGCTGAAAGAAGAGACGCGAGAGTGATCCGTCGTCGCGGACATGCGGCGGCGGACGTAGCAGCAGTCGGTCGACGATTCCAAACATCGTGGCATTGACGCCAATGCCAAGCGCGAGCGTTAGGCAGGTGGTCGCGACCAGCGCCGGCTCACGGCGCAACGAGCGGGCAGTCCGCATGGCATCCTGCCAGAGCGCGAGCCATCGATCGTGCCAACGGCGCTGGCGCATTCCCCGTCGGTCAATCCCGCCTAACGATGCTCGCACCTGATCAACGTCCCCAAAGCGCCGCAGCGCTTCGTTCCTCGCCTCGTCGGCGGTGAGTCCGCGCTCGCGCAACTCGCGCTCCGTCTGCTCCAAGTGATAGCGAATCTCCGTGTCCACATCGGAATCCACGGACGCTGCACGCTCCGGGAGGCGGAGAAGGCGCCGAATCTTGCGATCGTTAGGCATCTCTCCTCCTCACGAGGCTTGAAGGACGGAGGCCACTGCTCGCGCATATCGCGTCCACTGCGAGGTACGCGCGCGGAGTTCCTGGCGCCCTTCAGGCGTCAACGCGTACAACTTCACGCGGCGATTGTCCTCGGTCAGTCCCCAGGTAGCTGAGAGCCACCCGCGGTTCTCCATACGATGGAGCGACGTGTACAGCGCCCCGTCTTCGATAAGGAGCTCGTTGCCGGTGGTCTCGCGAATCCATCGCGCGATCGCGTAGCCGTGTCGCGCCCCCCACGTGAGCGTCTTGAGGACGAGGACGTCGAGGGTGCCTTGGAGGAGGTCAAGCGGTTCGCGTGGCATCGGGGAGGGGGGGCTGGGATCGCTGTCACCTGAAATGTTGAGGGTAGTGACGGCGCACCGCCTACCCTGAATTGTTCAGGGTACGATCGCCTAGGTTGATGCTTCTGTCAACGACGCGGGCTCAATGGCGTCCGCTGGACTGACTAGTCCCCTTTCCGAGGGACGAAGCGAACTTGCGCTGGATCTCCTCACAGCGCGCCCACACCGACGGGGGAATCGCGGCACGAATCGACTCCTCCACGTGCTGCACCTGTTCATTCCACGGCGACGGCTGATATGGTTCGACGACCGTCGTCGTACCCTCGGCGACAATCGTTAGGCGCGGCGAACTCCCGCCAACCGGCTGTTGCGACGACGGCACGCCTCCTGGCGCGCGACGCATCCGCAGCGCGCGATCGGCAAGCGTGTCGAGCGCGGGCGCGGCAACGTGAAATGTGTCGCGCAGCATCATCGAATCGAGTCGATCGTTTCCGGGCCAGTAACGCAGTTCAGCGCGCCCATCGTGTTCAATGCGCACGCTGTACGAGAAGTGGTACGGTGGGGCGACTGTGCCCGTCCCGCTCACCATCTCGATCGCGAAATCGTTAGGCATCGGCTGGAGGGCAAGCAAGTCGTGCGCTGGGTATACGCAGCAGGCACGATTGATCCACCGATACCAGCGCGCCCCGCCGAGCACCAGCGTCAGGATGATGGCTGCGATGACAACTGACGATCTACGACTTCTTGTCGATGTCATTTCAGCTCGAGCGCTCCCGTCGGACGCATGGCGCTCACGCGCCAGGACCCGCCGCTTCTCGTTAGGTCCGCAGAGAATCGGGCGTTCTTGCGGTGGTTACCGCCAAAGGGAGTGCGAACGTTGACGCTCGCATCGAACGACGCCGATGCGCGGCCGCCCGTGAGCTCGATGCTCGGTTCTCCGGCGATCTTCATCGACACGCGTCCTTCCTTCATGAGTGCGCCCCAGTCCTTCGAGACGTCTCCGGAGAGCATCGATGCCGCCGATGCGTTCTGTCCGCTGAGCGTCGCGGCTGCCTCGTTCAGCGCCTGCTGAATTGCAGCGCGGGCTTCCGACTCATTCTCCGCTGCGCTCGGCGTTTCGCGACGTGGTTCGGGTTTCGGAGCCTCCGTGACCTTTGGGGGTTCCTTCGGTTGATCTCCCTTGGAGGGCGGCGCGGATGACTTTGTCGGAGGATCTGAACGTTTGCGGCTGACGGGGGCCGGTGCGACGCGCTCGGTTCCGCTCGTGGGTGGTGTGACCGGTGGAGACGGGTCGACGTTTGCAGCTGGCGGCGGCGTCAGGAGTAGTGCGCTGGCATCCTCGCGCCGCGGAGCCTTTGCCGTATCAGTGGGTGGCGGCAGGACGGGAGTAGCCGCGACAACCGTGGTTTCCTTGGGCGTTTCGGGCTTGACGGGGCCGACGGGTGTCGGGGACGGGCGAAACGTACGGACAGCAAGAGTCGCCGCGATCAACAGCGTCGCTGCGATCGCATACGTGCGCCAATCGCGAAGACGCTCGGATCGCGCCGTGTGTGGAGATTGTGCGCGCTGGGCGTCGCGCGAGAATGCGTGCTCACTCCGAGCATCGTCTGGGCGCTGCTCAGGCGCGGCGAGTCGCGTTGCCGGCGCTGCGTGCGGTCCTGCATCGGCGCTCGCCGCTGCCGGTTCATCGGAGAGACGCGTCTCCGCCACTCGCGGAGAGGTTGTGTGTTCCGCGGTACGCTGCGGCTCTTTAGGATCAGTTGTTGCCGCATTGGCACTCTCCGCCGGTGTGTCGGCGAGTCGCGTGGCTGGTGCTGCCGGGACTCGGCGAGGTGCTGGGGCGTTGGAAACGATCGCCTGCAACAACGCTTCCCGGAACGCGCTCGCAGTCGGGAAGCGATCGTCGCGCCGCTTGGCCATCGCCTGCCCAATGATGGAATCGATGACGGCCGGGATGTCGGTGACGATCGTGCTTGCGGCTGGCGGCGGCTCATGGAGCTGTTTCATCATAAGCCCATAGTCCGAGTCCGCCTCAAATGCCATCTGACCGGTGATGAGCTCAAACAGAACAGCGCCCGCAGCATACAAGTCGGTGCGCCCGTCGACCTCCTCACCACGTAGTTGCTCGGGCGCCATGTACATCGGCGTACCGACGGAGTGCCCCACCTGCGTCTGCCGGTTCTTTCCCATCAACCGCGCGATACCAAAGTCCATCACCTTCACCATGCCTGATCCGTCGAGCATGACGTTCGCGGGTTTGATATCGCGATGGACCACTCCCTTATCGTGTGCGTGATCGAGCGCGAGCAGGACCTCGGCGCACAACTCGGCGGCGCGACGCCACGCAATTCGTCCCGACCGCTGCACGATGGCCTCGAGCGTTTGACCGCGAACGAACTCCATCACCATCAACAGCGACTCGCCGTGACGCTCCAAGCCGTGCAGCGTGGCGATGTTTGGGTGATTGAGTCGCGCGAGGGCGATGGCTTCCTGGCGGAAGCGCTCGATGAGCGAGGCGTTTTGCGCGAGCTCGGGGCGAAGGACTTTGATCGCGACCTCACGATCGAGCATCTCGTCGACCGCACGATAGACCGATCCCATTCCACCGTCGCCAAGTTTGGCAACGATGCGGTAGTTGCCAACGGTGGTGCCGATCATGGTTGGATCTCCAGCGAGCGCGTCTCGCGAGCCGCGTTAGGCGCTGGCTCATTGGCGGCGCTCATGGTGAGAATCGCAACCGTGATGTTGTCATATCCGCCGGCGTCGCGGGCGCGCGTGATGAGGCGGTCGCAGGCAACTTGTGGATGCGTGTTGAGGGCGCATTCGAGGAGGACATCGTCGCCGACGAGGTCGTACAGGCCGTCGGAGCAGAGGAGGAATGTGTCGCCCGGGAGAAGGGTGAACGGGTGCGGCCACGCCGAGACTTCTACGTCGCGCCGACTTCCGAGCGCGCGATTGATGACGTTCTTGTCGGGATGATGGCGCGCGTCTTCGCGCGTGATGACACCGCGCCTAACGAGGTCCATCACCGCGGAATGGTCTTCCGTCATAAGGAAGATGTCGCCGTTGCGAATGAGGTAGACGCGAGAATCACCGACATGCGCACCGTACGCGACGCCGTCGCGCAGCACGACGGCCGCGCATGTCGTTCCCATCCCTTTCAACCGTTCGTTTTCCGCGGCACAGTCATACACCGCGCGGTTGGCGGCTTGCAAGGCACGCGGAAGTGCGCTCATCGGGTCAGACGACGCGGCGTCGCCCTCGAGTCGCCTAACGATCGTTTCCACAGCGAGCCGAGAGGCGATTTCGCCTCCCTCGTGTCCTCCCATTCCATCGCAGACTACGGCGAGGAGTCCTTGCCGCTCACGCTCCTCGGGCGTGGTGGGGCGGATGATGCGCGCGAAGTCCTCGTTGTTTGAGCGGACGCATCCCGGGTCGGTCGCTAATCCCGCTTCGATGCGCAGCTCCAGCGCGCGACCGCCGCGAATGCTGCGCATCGCGAGTTCATCGGTAGTCGGCGTATCGCTCGCACCCTGCGTCGGATCGCCAGCACGCGCGAAGAACTTGGCCAGAAACGACATTGCGTCCTCAGAGGAAGTTGCGACTACGGTATGCGACAGTGCGGCAGGCTTTCGATCGTCTCACGCATCGATTCGTCGAGACGCAGAGTGCGCTGCAGATCGTCGCATCCGGAGCGACGCAATCGAAGTTGGAATTCGGTGCCGAGCGGCGCTTTGAGTGTGTAGGGTGTCGAACCGACGAGCATCTCGTTGACGTAGACGTCGGCGCTCCCTTCCAACACGCGGATGATCAGGGCGCCGCGGCTCACGTCGGGCACGTTGGACGCGGCAAACGGGTCGCGCGCGACCTCCGGTTTGGCCGGCCCGGCCGAGGCGGCGGGAACCGCTATGGGAGAATCGGTGTGCGCATCGCGAACCAGGGTGTCGGGACGAGCGACGTTCACGGCTGCGTGCGAATTGTTGCTCTCGCCGGGTTCGGGCGATGCGCGAAGGCTCCACAAGAAGAACAGTGCGGCAACTACAGCGACGCCCCCCGCTAAGGTGGCGCGCCATTCGCGCGCGAGGGTTGCGGTGACCTCTCCGCTCACTCGCCAGAGGTCGCCGGTTGTGCGCTCCTTCGGCACCTCGCCTAACGACAGTTGGCGAAGATCGGTCAGCAACGCCTCGGCCGTCGCGTACCGATCATCGGGGCGTACCTTGAGGCAGCGCGCGACGATACGGTCAATCTTTGGCGGGACGTCGGGGCGGAGAGACGAAGGGATTTCATATTCCCCTCGAAGAATGCGTTCTCCCACGAACGCCGGTGCTCCACCGCCGAACGGCGGATGACCAATCAACATCTCGTAAAAGACGATGCCGAGCGCCCAGATGTCGGAGCGCGGTTCACCACGTCCGGTGCGAAGTTGTTCCGGCGCGAGCGAAAGCAGGGTTCCAACAACGTTGCCCGTGCTCGTTAGGCGCGGGGTTCCTTCGCCTCTCGCGATCCCAAAATCCAACAACTTCACGACGCCGCGGGAATCGATCTTGACGTTGTTCGTCTTCAGATCACGGTGCACGACGCCGCGTTGGTGCACGTAGCTCACGGCGTCGACGAGCGCTGAGAAGATGCGAAGGGCTTCATCGATCGCAAAGACGCCCCGCGTGCGAAGTAGCTGCTCGATCGTCTCGCCGTCGACGTATTCCATGACGAGGCACGGAGCGCCCTGGACATCCAGGAAGTCGTACATCGCGGCGATGCCGGGGTGCGACATCGTTTGGAGAATGCGCGCCTCGTTCCGAAAGCGCTCCAGCGCGCGTGGCGTGAGCGAGCCACTGTTCATCACTTTTGCCGCCGCGATCTGTCCGGACGCGCGGTGGCTTACACGGTACACCGCGCCCATGCCGCCGGCCCCCAGGTAATCGACCACCCTGTACGGGCCGATCGATGTGTGCATTGGGAGTCCGGCGGACATTGGCGCGGCGCGCAGATTGTTGCAGCTGACGGTAGCTACTTGCCGGTAGGGTCGCCGATGCGCATGATCGCCAGGGCGTAACGGATCGGGATGGCGAACGAGATCTGCGCGTCGGTTGTCTTGCCAGCGAAGTAGATGCCGATGACGTTGCCGAAGGCGTCGAACATCGGGCCGCCGCTGTTCCCGCCACCCGTCGAGTTGATGGTGAGCTGGTACGTATCACCGCCAGGTGCAAAGGTCATGAATCCATCGCGCACCTCTGCGTCCGCTGCTCGCAGGATCTTTCCGATGTTTCCGGTCGACAACGTCGGATCGGGGAGTGTGCGCTGCTGCACTTCGCGATTGAACATGTCGCGCGACTTGATGACCGTGATCACCTCGTCCGACACACCGGGGTACCCCATCACCGTCACCGCGTCGCCCTGCTGAGTCTTGTCGTACGTGTCGACCATGTTGACATACTGCAGCGTCGGGGGCGCATCGACCTTGATGAGCGCCACGTCATGCTGCTGCGACGGACGAACGTTGCTGGCTTCGAACGGGGCCGGATCCTTGGGGAATCGCACCATCAAGTACTCGACGCGCGCCTGGAAATCGCCGATCTCGCCCTTGGGGCCGGCCTGCTTGGTCTCCGACGGAATCCACTGGTTAGGCGGACGTGTAAGCACGGGCTGACCAGCTTCGTCGACCAACACGGCACCAGTGCGCGCGCTGATCACTGGTCCGACGTCGTTCTGCGAATCGAAGCGGTACCACGTCTGCCAGTTGTAGGCGACGTGACGGTTCGTGATGATGAAGCCGCTCGACGAGACGACGAAGCCCGACCCACGCGAGCTCACACCGATCGGACGCCCGCTGTTCGCGTCTAGCGTCAGCGCCGGCTCGATGCCGTTATCGACCTGGACATACGCCGGAAGGGACTGGCGTCCGTTGTCCATGATGGGATGCAGCTTCCCATCTTTCCCCTTGTATTGATTCGCCACAAGCCGGTGATAGACCTGCCCCCCCGTGCCGCGGTACGTGAGTTTCCAGCTAAAATCGACCTGCACGACGGCGGCGCGGTACTTCGCGGCGATTTCCGCCGGCTGCAACTGGTTCGACAGCGTGCCGGCTCGCCCAAGCGCGGTGCCTAACGAATCGAGACGCCCCTTCTCCTGCTTTTGCGCTTTGGCAATGCTGTCGCGAACGAGCGCCAACTGCTTGTCCCCCTTCTCCGACGCGACGTCGGAATTCCTCTTTGCCCACGCAGCGGCGGCCAGCACCATGAGCAGCGCTGCCGCTCCTACCAGAATGTTGTTTCGGTTCGATTTGGTCTTGGTCTCGCCAATCATGCGCTCGACCGTCGCCTTCCCGATCGCGTTAGGCGCGACGCTGGCGCTCCCACTCACGGGGGCGCTCACGGGCGAGGAGCCATGCGTCGCGTTGACCCGCGTCTCGGCAGGCCCCTGCACGGTCGCACCTACCGGTCCAACGTTCCCCAAGCGAGTCGCCTTCACGTACGCCGCAGGAAGCGGATCGAGATCGAACTGCAATTCCGGACCGCCGGCACCGAGTTGAATGACGTCGCCTGGTTGCAGCAGCATTTCCCCAACGACGCGGAGCTTGTTGAGAAAGGTGCCGTTGCGCGAGTTGAGGTCCTGGAGCTTGAACTTGTACGGATCGCTCGCATCACGTGCGATTCGCGCGTGCTGGCGGCCGACGAGATCATCCTTGTCAGGGTCGAAGCGGACGGTCGACGCGGGATCACGGCCGATCGTGAGCTCGACGAACTGTTGAAGTGGAAAATCCTCGATCTGCGACGCCTTGGATCCCTTCAGGTGACGAAGGATGACCTTTTCCATAGGGTTGTTTCTCCTGGAGCGTGACCGGGGCGTGACGCCCGGGAATGCGGTTGCCGGTAGAGGCTCACAGGAACACGCGCAGTGCGTGTGCAGATCGGCTCACTCGCTCAGTTCGTCGCTATGCCTTCCCCTTGGCGCGCCACTTCTGCGCCTCTTCGCGCCGCCCGACTTTCTCGAGTAACTCCGCCAGCCGAATGGCCACGCGCTTGGTAACCTGCGCATCCTCGCCACGCTTCTCGACAAGAGCGCGATACGCCGAGGAGAGCATCGCTTCGCTCTCCGCGTTGCGCCCCATCAAGCCGAGGTGGTAGCCGAGCACCGCGCGCGATGACGCAATCGCCCAGTGCTCGGCGGGGAGGTACTTCTCGCGTATGGCAAGCGACCGTCGCAACGCGCTATCGGCGGCGACGTGCTGGCCTAACGAGTCGAGCGCGAGGCCGAGCGCTTGCAGTACCTGCGCTGACGACGCCTCGCCCTCGTGCATCCCTTTTCCGATCTCGGCCGCCACTTCGCGCGACGCGACCACCGAGCCACGCATGTCGTTCCATTGGTAGAGCAGCTGAGCGAGCATGCTCACCGAGCGCAGATACTCTGTATGGTGCTCGCCAACAGTTGTGCGCAGGATGGAAATCGACTCGCGAATGAGAGAGTCCGCTTCCGATTGTTTGTTCAAATCGGCGCGGACTGAGGCGAGGTTGCGGAGGAGATTCCCGTAGTTCACCGACTTCCGTCCGTTCAGGCGCTCCTCGACAGCGAGCGCTTCGATCATCAGGGAGTCGGCCTTGGCGTATTCGCCCCGGTACTGATACGAAACGGCGACGTTGTTGAGCGTATATGGAAGATGTTGCTGCGCCGCGCTGTCGGTCGACGCGCGGCGTATGTCGATCGACTCGAGCTTGAGCTTCATGGCCTCGTCGAGGCGCCCCTGCCCTTCGACTGCACGCGCGAGGTTGTCGAGCGCCGTCGCGATCTCGGCCGAGCTGCGTTGGGCGCGCGGCATCCGCCGCTGCTGGTCGAGGTTGATGCGGCCTAACGATTCGGCCTCGGCGAACGAACCACGTGCCTCGGCCAATGCGACGAGATACGAAAAGGTCTGTGCCGAACGTTGGTCGATTTCTCCGTAGGCCACGCGGCGGAGCGCCCACGCTTTCTTGATTTGCACTTCGGCCGAGTCGTAGAGTCCCAAGCCGTAGTAGGTCTGTCCGATGCTGTGTCGTACTTCGCTCTCGATGTCGGGATCGAGGTGCGCGTGGTCGACATCTTTCGCTGCTTGCGCGAGGACTTGAGCCACCGTGACGTCTCGCCCGCTGTACCCCGGATCGACCGCGGTCAGCATGTTCGCAAGGAACGAGTTGACCTGTTGCGTCTTGGCGGTTTCGCGCGCGGCACGATTTGCTTGTCTGGTCGTTGCGATGATTCCGCCAACGAGCGATAGCAGGACGAGCGTCGCCGCGAGCACCTCCACGCGACGGCGTGCCAGGAACTTCCGCGTCCGATAGGCGAACGAATCGAGGCGCGCGGTGACGGGGAGTTCCGCCAGGTAACGTTGCAGGTCGAGCGAGAGCTGTTCTGCCGACGTGTAGCGTCGCTGCGGTTCCTTGCGGAGCGCCTGCAGGACGATGGCGTCCAGGTCGCCCTGCAGCTGCCGACGGAGCTTCGCGTGCGACGTCCCGCCGAAATCCGCGGTGTCGTGGGCGGTCACCAGCGTCGAAGGGGGCGACGCCGGAGTCGTGCACACCACCTCCTGCATTTCGGAAAAGAGCTTGCCATCGAGCACGAAGGGGCGATGCCCGCAGAGGAGCTCACAGGCAACCACACCTAACGAGTAGAGATCGCTCGGCGTCGCGACGGACTGTCCCCGGAGCTGCTCGGGACTCGCGTAGTCGGGTGTAAACGCGTGCAGGCCACCTTGTGTCGCCGGGAGCTGCTCGAGTCCCTCGCTCTCGCGCAACAGGCGCGCAATGCCAAAGTCGAGGAGCTTGACTGTTCCATCGGGAGTGACGAGGATGTTTCCCGGCTTTAGGTCTCGATGGACCACAAGATTCTGGTGCGCGTGTTGGACGGCGGCGCACACCTGGCGGAGCAGCTGTATTCTCGCGCGAATATCGAGTTGCTGACGTGCAGCGAACACCGTGATCGGTTCACCATCCACGAATTCCATCACGATGTACGGCTGGCCGTCGGGCGTCACGCCGCCGTCGAGAAGTCCCGCGATGTTCTTGTGGCTCAGGTTGGCGAGGATCTGGCGCTCGTAGCGAAATCGGCGAATGGCCAGGTCGCCTTCCAACCCGCGGCGCAGGAACTTGAGCGCTACGCGCTTTCGAAACTGGTCGTCGGCGCGCACCCCTTCGAAGACGGCGCCCATGCCGCCATAACCGATCAGCCTAACGATTTCATAGGCGCCAATTCGCGCGCCGACGGTACTGCGGTCGTCGGTGGCAGCTGCGAGCAGCGATGCGTGCGGACTCTCCCACGTTTCGGCGCCGCGGTCGAGCGCCGCGAGAAGACTCTCGACCTCCTCGCCGATCGTCGAATCGTCACCACATGATCGTGTGAGGAACTCGTGTCGTTCAGCCGTCGGAATTTCGAGCGCGGCGTCGAACAGCTCACGCACACGCGCGAATCGAGTGGCCGAAATCTCCGAGTCGCTCACACTCCGTCCATTTCTCGCTGAAGAAAGGCGCGTGCGAATGTCCAGTCGCGCTTCACCGTCGCCGGCGAGATGCCTAACGATTCCGCCGTCTGCTCGATGTCGAGTCCGCCGAAGAATCGCAGCTCGACGACCTTTGCCTGACGAGAATCGAGAGCCGCCAGCTTGAGCAGCGCATCGTCGAGTGCGATCAGATCGACTGAGCGCTCGGGCGCTTCGGCGACCGACTCATCCAACGTCACGCGCTCGCCTCCTTCACGCTTCCCCGCGCGCTTGCGGCGTGCATGGTCGACGAGGATGCGGCGCATCGCCTGGGCAGCGATGCCGAAGAAGTGTGAGCGCCCCTGCCACGACGAATGACGCTGGTCGACGAGGCGCATGTACGCCTCGTGCACCAATGCCGTGGGCTGCAGGGTGTGATCGCCACGCTCGCCGCGCATGTAGTGAACGGCGAGCGCGTGTAGCTCGCCATACACCAGGGGAATGAGCTGGTCGGACGCTCCCGTCTTCCCCTCGCTCATCTCGAGGAGAAGTCGCGTGACGTCGTGCGACGGTCCACTGGAGCGATCAGGCTTTGACTCGCCCACCTCTCGATCCGAGGGCATCGCAGAGTTCGGGGAGGGGGATGTCTCGCGCGAGGAGGGGATTGGCGTGGGGGCGAAGGACACGGCCAGGTCGCGGGAAAATGTGACTTTTGACCATCTGCACGTCGCAGGCCAGCTGAGCGCTAGGCAATTGTCCGCGACTTCGAACAATGGTGAGTGAGCCGAAATCGCGAGCGGCTGCGCGTGGTCGAGTGGCTGCTAAATCGCCCTGATTTGCACGCGCACCTCGAGCGAATCTCGCTCGACCACTCACTCTCGGTGACTCTTCATGCCATTCGCACGCGCACTCGTCGTCGCCGGCGCCGGCGTTCTCGCACTCACGCTCCCTAGCGCGCGCGCCCTTGCCCAGTCGGCGCAGCGCTACTCAGTCCAAGCGTCCGGACTGTACGTCGGTACCTTCGGGCAAGCCTACGAGGGGTTGAAAGCGGGTCCGGGCTTCGAAGCGCAGTTCCGCATATCGCCGAGTGCCTGGTCGTTCGGTTTTGGATTTCAGGCGTCATCGCACTCGTTTGACGAGTCGTCGCTGGATGGATATTCGGTCACGCTCGCCGGTGCGTTTTTCGAACCGCGTCGCGTGATCGACGTCGGGAGCTCGCAGTTCGCCCCATATGTCTCCGCACGATTGGCTTATCTCCAGCAGTCGATGTCGTTCGATGTGAACGGAACGAACGTGAGCCTATCGGCGAGCGGTGGACAGGTGAACGGGGGGGGTGGCGTCCTGATTCGGCTCACTCCCAAGGTCAATCTCGACCTTGGCGCAACCTACGGCTTGGTGCACTTCGGCGATGTCGAGGCCAAAGCGTCGAGCGGGGGGTCAACAACGGTGAACGGGACGAGCGGCAACGGTCAGAACATCGTGTTGCGCGCCGGTGTTGCGATCGGGATCAAATGATCATCGCATTCGCATGAGGGGATGGTTCGTTGAGTCAAGGAAAGCGCGGGCGCCAGGAAATGTCTTGGCGCCCGCGCGATTGCCGACGGATCTGCGCAACGCTTGTTGCGGCGTCGCGACTAGAAATTCGGGAAAAGGGGGCGTCCCCATGGGACGAAGCCAGCGACCGCGGCAAACGCAATTCCCATCCAGATGGTCGCGGTCTGAAATCGCGCGGAATCTGAAGCTGCTTTGCGCACCTTCGCCGCGCCGATGTGCGCAACTGCGATGGCGATGATCATGACGGTCACGTGTTCGACCATGAAGTAGCGAATGGTCGGTTCGCGCATCCCGTCGCCGATGTTCGAGAATCCGGTGCGAATGAGCGGACTCGTTGCGTAGACCAGAACTCCGGCGACGAATTGCAACGACAGCATGTTGACGAAGAGCCGAACAGCGCTCGCGTCCGAATCCGTCCAGGTCTTGCGCCCGCTCCAACCGGTCCACGCGCGAAAGACTGCATAGGCGCCCGCGGCGAGCACGAGCCAGCGAAGGATGTTGTGGGCAGCGAGGAGGTACTTGATGAGCATGGATGTGCGGCTCGAGAAGTCGTTGGACTCGGGGTCGAAGCACGTTCAGCGAATCAACACTACCTCGCGCGCGCCGCGTGAGCCAGCGACGTCGTGCACGTGGTGATACATTCGCGCCCGCCACGGCGCTCACCACCCAAATTCCCATGTATCGAATCGCGCTCGCGTCACTGCTTTTCGTCGTTGGTGCCTGCTCACATGCGGCGCCGTCATCCTCTACATCCGTGGCGAGTGGTCGTTATACGCTCGACGCCATTCGGTTTGGAACCCTCGCGAACTTTCCGTTACGAGGTCTCGTAGCCGGTGCGGATTCATCCAAGCGGATCGATGTCGCCGTGATGGTCTGGGCGCTGCGCGGGGCCAGCGGAAAGACAGTGCTGGTCGATGCCGGCTTTTATCGCCAGAAGTTTCTTACGCAGTGGAAGCCGCGCGACTTCATGCGTCCCAGTGATGCCGTTAGGCAGGCTGGCATCGATCCTAGCGACGTGACGGATATCATCGTGTCGCACATTCATTGGGATCACGCCGACGGCATCGACCTCTTCCCGAACGCACGGGTTTGGCTGCAGCGCGAAGAGTTCGACTACTACGTCGGACCAAATGGCGAGGCACTGAAACCGGCCATTGATCCGGAGGTGTCGGCGATGCTCCGACGCTTATCGAATGCGGGGCGGGTGCAGTTGGTGGAAGGTGACGATCGCGAGATTCTCCCCGGGATTCGCGTCTACACGGGGGGCAAACATACGTGGGCGTCGCAGTTCGTGGGCGTGCAGCTGGCGGGCGGCGGAAGAGCTGTGGTGGCGTCGGACAATGCGTATTTGTACGAGAACCTCCGCAACCGGCGTCCGATCGCGCAGACACTCGACTCGCTTTCGAATCTCCGCGCGCAGGCACGCATGTTCACACTGGCGAGCGACCCACGTTTCGTCATTCCCGGTCACGACGGGACATTGTTCGAGACCTTTGCGACGCCGGGGAACGGCGTCGCGCACGTGAAGTGAGCGCGTGGGGATGCGGCAACGAATTTCTTTATTGAAGTGGAACTGAATTGCTGTGCATCGCGTGCAACATCTGGCGCGCGGCGAGCAGAGTGGTCAATGTCTCTCTCCTCGCGCTCTCTGACTTTCGATTGAGGAATTCGAGCATGAAGCAGTTCTTTCGCGCGCTCCTCTTGGTAGCCGCTGTTCCGCTCTCCGTGAGAGCACAGACACTCCGAGAACACTTCTCCGATCTGTTTCGCTTCGGAAGCTGCGGCCAGATCTTGTGTCTCGCCTCCACGGGCGGTCACGGCGATCACTTCATCCCAGCGTCGGTGGAGGGAAACTCGGCGGTTTTGAACTACCTGACGAATGCCGTGGGCGCGCAGGCGGCGAACCTTCCCATCTCCGCAACGACGTCGGGGGTGACCTACTCGATGGTGCGCGGCGTCCCGGTGCAGGCGACAACGTCGGCGGGACCCATCTTTGGCGAGCGCGCCAATACGTTAGGCAAAGGTCGGTCGCTGCTGGGAGTGTCGGTCAGTTACATGAGCTTTACGCAGCTGCGCGGCACGAACCTCTCCGACCTGGACTTCAACTTCACGCACCAGGACAATCCCCCGACCGGGTTAGGCGACCCGACCTTCGAAGATGACGTGATCAACGTCAAGACGAACGTCACACTCAAGCTGCTGATGTCATCGTTCGTCTTCACGTATGGCATCTCTGACCGCGTGGATTTTGGCGTGGCGATCCCGATGGTGAATTCTTCGCTGTCGGGGACGTCGAGAGCCAAGATCAATACGAGCCTCGCGGTGAGTCCGCATTACTTCGGTGGCACGGCGGCCAACCCGATAACGTCGGCCGTCACATCGACCGACGCCAGTTCATTCGGCATCGGCGACATCGCAGTGCGAATGAAGGGGAATCTCTCGGCCGCCGGGAGCAAGACGGCGTTAGGCATTCTGGGCGACGTGCGGCTCCCAACGGGATCGGTGGAAAACTTCCAGGGGACGGGGGGCACCACGGCTCGTATCACCGCCATCGCGTCGCGCGACATGAATGGATTCACCCCACACGCCAATGCCGGCTTCGCGTTGCGTACCGGTGATTTCCAGAACAACTCCATCATTGCGAACGCTGGCTTTGACAAACTGTTGGCAGCCAATGCGACGTTGGCGTTCGACGTGCTCTCGGAGTTTCAGGCGGGGAAAGACCCCTTCACGTTCCCAGCGCCGGTGCAAGTGGGCTCGCAGACCGTTCATGTGACGAACCTCGAGAACAAGCGCTACGATTTCGTGCACGCCTCGCTCGGTCTCAAGTTCGCGTCGAACAAGGGGCTCACGGGAATCTTCAATGCCGTCGTACCGATCTTCAATACGGGGCTGCGCCCAAACGCCGTATTGAGCGGGGGGATCGAATACAGTTTCTAGTGGTAGCGAGGCCGCTCGGAGCGCATGGAAACGAAACGCGGAGTGCCGGTGGACGGCACTCCGCTCTTGTATTGTCGCTTGTCAGGCACGTTGCTCGTTAGGCTTCGAGTGGGTGGCCTCGCCGGTCTCTTGAGCTACTGCCGTCGCGCGCCGTCATTGATCCATGCGAGGATCTTTGCGTACCAGAATACGTTCGAGCCACCGTTAGGCGCCGAGGGCATCGGACTCGTGGAGGATGACGTTCGCTGGTACAGGAGACTGTTAGATGGGAAGTTGGGGAGTACGAGCCGAACGCCACCCGTACCGGTCGCTGTAGTAAGCGTAAGGTAGGGATCGCCGGCGGTGAGGCTGAATTTTGCCCCGTTGGCGACCGCGTTGTTGTCGTGACAGCCGGACGACGAACACGTCTTTGTCCCCGTGAATGGAGGGGGCGGTAGCGTGCTCCACAGCGACGCGATGTGCGTGTTGTAGGTATAGATCAGCGTTAGGCTCGCATTGATCACCCTCGGCGTATTCGTCGCGCCCGTGGCGCTCACCCAGATGGTCGCAGTGTACGACCCGCGCGCCATTCCCGACGCAACCGGCGTGTTGAGGGAGATCGCGAGGGTTGCCGGTGCACGCGTCGGCGAGACGTTGGTGTTAATCCAACCGCTCCCCGCGTTGTAGTGCACGCTGTCCACCTTGATCCCCTGCAGTATGCCACCACCGCTGTTGGTCACGAGTATCGATCCAAATGACGTGGTTTCCACGCCGACGGATTGCGTGGCCACGGCAGCGACACTGGTCGAGGACAGCGCGATCGTGGGAGGGGGAACCACAAGCGTGACCTGCACCGGCAGCGGACTGTTAGTCGCCACCGGTGACGATACGGAGACTTGCGCGGTGTACGTTCCACTCGGGAGTGAAGCGACGTTGGCCGAGAGGGAAAGGGTGGCCGGGGCGGTCGCGGGCGTAACCGTGGCCGTCAGCCAGTTGGTTGGAGGGCTTCCGCTATAGCTCACACTCGCGGCAAGTCCGGTCAGGGGATTCGAGCCGGTGTTCGTGACGGTGACGTTGACCGACGATGGGTTCCCTCCCCCGTTAGGCGCATTCATCGTGACGTTTGACGTCGAAACGGCCATGGTGGTGGCCGGGTTTACGACCAACGTAACGGCAAGTATCACCGGAGCGACGCCGGCAAGACTGCTTTGGACCGGCACCGAGGCGTTGTAGGTGCCAGCGGCCAATCCGGCGATGCTCGCCGTCAGCGACAGTGCCGTGGGCGCGGTACTCCCAGCAATGTTCGCCGCCAACCACCCCGACGACTGTCCGGCGCCATAGACCACCGTGCCTAACGATAGTCCGGAGAGCGTGCCCACGGCGCCGTTCGTCACGTTGACGTTGACGGGGGCCGGGTTGCTTCCACCGCTCAATCCCTGGATCGTCACCGCGGTTGAGCTGAGCGCGATGGTGGCTCCCGAACGCACCGTCAGCGTCACGACAATCGAGGCGGGAATCACTCCGGCAATCGAGGACTTGGCCCTGACGGTCGCGGTGTACGTCCCGACGCCTAACGCCCCTGTGGCGAAGGTGAGTGTGACGTTGGTTGGAGCCGTGGTGTTAGCCAGTGTCGCAAGCATCCATCCCGGCGATCCACCGGTGTACGTGATGGGATCGAGCGACAGTCCGGAGAGCGTTCCGGTGCCACCGTTAGTCAACGCCACGTTCATCGGCGACGGACTGGCGCCCCCCTGTGTCGCCGTCAACGCGATGGAGGGCGTCGCGATGGCGATTACCTGCTGCGCTCCGACGTTGAGTGTCAAATCGATCTGCTTGGCAGCGACGAACGTGTTGGTCGATGTCACCGCGATCGACGCGTTGTATGTCCCAGTCGTTAGGCCGGCGTTGTTGACGGCGAGAAGTACCGTTGGAGATTGCGAGGACGCGTTTTGAAGTGTCGGCGTGAGCCACCCTCCTGGTCCGCCGGCGTAATTCACGGCGCCAATGGCGATTCCGGAGAGTGAACCTCCTCCGCTATTGCTGATCGTGACTTGCTGCGTTGCCGGCGGGGACCCGCCTAACGCCGCAGTGAACGACACCGTCGGTGGTGTCAACGCGATGACCGGCGCCGGACCCACCGTGAGCGTGACAACAAGATTCCGTGACGCCACGCCGGGCAGCGAGCTGGCGACCGGAACGGTGGCGCTGTAGTTCCCCGTCGGGAGTGACGAGATCGCGGCAAGCGGCGTGATGCTGAGCGACGCGGGCGCCGTCGTGCCCGAGAGCGCGAAGCTCGCCCAGTTCGGGGTTCCACTCCACGTCACGGTGCCTAACGACAACCCACTCAGCGTGGCACCACCGCCATTCGACACGGTCACCCCGGTCGCCGACGCCGGAGCTGCGCCAGCGAAGGTGTTGAGCGCCACCGACGAGGGCGACAGCACGACCGAGGGGCCCGGCCCAACGGTCAGCGTGACGGCGACATTTTTCGGCGCCACGGCCGGCAGTGTCGTCGAGACAGTCACGGTCGCGTGATACACACCCTCGCCTAACGATCCGACGGTGGCGCGAAGCGTTAGTGTCGCCGGTGCGGTCGTCGCTGACAGCGAGGGCGCGAGCCACCCGGCCGGCTCGCCCGCACCGTACGTGACACTCGTTGCGAGCGCACTCAGCGTTCCGGCGGACGAATTCGCGATCTGGACGACTCCATCGATCGGCGCCGTCGCCAATCGCGGCAGCGAGAGATTCACGGTCGCACTCGAAAGCGCGATGATGGGATCGGCGCCCACGAACGCGTCGACTTCGGTCGAGACATTCTCACTCGTTGCGCGAATCTTTGCGCTTCCGGGTGCCTTGGCGGTTACTGTCGCTGAAGCACCGGTCGCCGTCACAGTTGCAACGCTCTCGTCGCTCGACGTCCACGTCACGGTGCGATCGGTAACGGCGACGTCTGCATCAGTGAAGACACGCGCCGAGAGTTGCGCGGTACCGCCGCGCGAGAGCTGCAGGGCTCCTGGTTCGATGCTGACGCGACCAACCGGCGGGCGGTTCACGGTGACGCTGGCGGTTCCGGAGAGTGATCCGGATTTCGCTTCGATGGACACTGTTCCAGCGGTCACCGCCGTCACCAGCCCGCTTTCGTCGACAGATGCAATCGTCGGCGCGAGGCTTCGCCACGTGATGGGTTGGTTCGCGTTGACGACGACACTCCCCTGATTGTCCACGAAGGTAGCCGTCAGCTGCAACGTGTTGCCGATGTCGATCGTCGCTGCCGATGGATCGACGCGCAACGCCGTCGCCTTCGGCCCTCCGCCGCCATCGCCTCCTCCACCACACGCGGCGAGAAAGAAGCTCAGGGTAGTGAGCGCGCGCGCCACGCGGCGCGAACCAGTCGTTGCGTGAGCGACGGAGCGCGGGCGACGCGCGCACGTCTGCGTGCGGCGCAGGGAAGAAAGCAGCATATCGACGACCGCCGGATGATGCGTACGTCGTTTGATGGCAACGACGAATCGCGAGTGGATCGCGAATATACCGGCGTCAGAAATACCTACAACCAGTGGCAGCTATCCAACACGTCAGCAGCGTCGCAGGTCGACGCGCTGGAACTATCGGACCTGCGTGATGTGCCAGCCATCGCTCTTGCGAACGAGTGTTACGCGATCTTTGCCCGATGAACGCTGCGCGCGATTGTCCTTCTTCGTCGTATACGAAAGTGTGAAGTAGCGCGTCAGCTGCACCTGCCCCCCCTCGCTCACATCGATGGGTTCCGCAAACTCGAGGCGATCGACCGTATACGAGAAGTCGGTCGCGGCAGCGAAGAAGCCACGCCAGGTCTCGCGGTCTTTCTCCTGCATTCCCGAGAAGACGCGTTGGATCCCATCAAGATCCTGGGCCCTGACGGCTGCGGCGTAGGCGTTCAACGCGTCGCCGACCTCTCGCCGTACGTCCGCCTCGGTGCGCACCTTCCGCTCGGCGATGCGTGGCGTGCGGTCCGTCGTCGGGTTGGGCTGCGGGGGATTCGCAATCACGGGTCCGGGCACTTGTTGCGGCCCTGCGACCGCCAGCATCGCACTCCCTTTCACGCTTCCCGCGTCGACCGTGATCGTGGCGTTGCCTCGTCCGACGGCGGTCACTTCGCCGGTGCGTGCATCGATGCGCGCGACAGCCGGCGCCGAGGATGTCCAGTGTGGCGTGATGCCCATGGTGCCTAACGTCGTCGCGTCCACGGTGCCCGCGTCTGACTGAGCCGTCAGATGCAACGTGAGCGACTCGCCGACGGTGAGCGATCGCGCGTCTTCCACGACGAGGGCGAGGAGTTTGGGCGTGGCTACCTGCATCGAGAGCTGTGCCTCGACCAGTCCGGATTTGGCAGTAATCTCCGCTCTCCCCGCGCGCAGGGCACGGACAGCACCGCTTCTCCCGTCGATCTGCAACACGCTAGGGTCGGAGCTCTTCCACGTCACACGGGGCGCTGCGATGGCGCTTCCATTCTGCGCGCGCACTTCGGCATGGACGCGCGAGCGATCTCCGATGCGCAGCTGCGTCGTGGGGCCGACGATTCGGACGCTTGCCGGCGTTAGCGCCGCGGCAGCCGTTCCTTCGTTCGCGGTCGTGCTGTTCGGCACTTCCGGCGTTCCCGGCTCGCCCGCGTTTTGGTTGACGGCAGGCGCTTGCTCGGCGGTGGTCGACGCCGTCGATGGATTGACTGGGCTCTGTTGTGCGCTGCCCTGCGGCGCACTGTCCGGCACTGCGCCGCCCGGCTGCGACGGACCTTGCGGCTGCTCGCGGGGGCTCGTTAGGCGCGGGATCGTGAAGAGTGCCACCAGCACCAGCGCACCGACGCCAGCGGCAATGGCGCCGACACGCGGAGTCAGGAAGGTTGGCGTCTTTGTGCGCTCGGCGCTGTCTTCGCGTCCCTTCACGATGACGCGTTCGCGACGCTCGGGCTCGCGCGGCAGTTCCGGGGGTTTGACCGGATCGTGTGCGACCTCGGGTGTCTTGGGCCGGACGGGCGCGATGTTCTGCGGGACCGGCGTCACCTGAATCTCGGCTAACGACCGTTTGCCGTCGCAGATCGCGGTGACGGTGAGCGCTCCCGGCACGAGCGTAATGAGCGTTCCGTCAGGTGCAATCTTGCCGGCTCCCACCGGTGACACGTCCCACGCCACGTGTTTGCCGGGAATGGGGGTGTTGGTCTGATCGTAGGCGACGCCTTGCAGTGGCACCGCGGCGCCGGCGGCGACGTTGGCGGGGAGCGGGGTGATGAGTATGTACGCGACCTCGGGAATGGGCGGAACCGAAGGCGTGGCACCCGGTGTCTGTCGCGGCGAGACGACGGTTTTATCGTCGTTGCCGACAGCCGCAACGTCGCGTGGAGTTTCCCGGTCGAGGAGGCGAATGCGCGGCGGGGTCGCTTCGCGCGACTGCCCCTTGGAATCGCTCTGCAGCTCCTTCTTGGGTGGCGCGATCTCGCCGCTGACTTTCGGCTTGTCGCCCGAACGCGCCGGCGTGGGCGGGAGCCCGAAGGGAGAGGTGGAGTCGGTGAGAAAGCCTAACTCAACTAAGCGCACTCGCGCGGTATTTTCGTCGAGCGGCAGCGCGCGAAGAGCGGCTTCGGCCTCGTGGAGCGTGGAAAAGCGATCGCCCGGCTGCTTGGAGAGCATCCGCATCACGATGCGTTCGAGTGCGGGCGACACATCCTTCCGAATCTCGCGGACCGGTTTCGGCGCGTCCTGAATGTGCTTCAGCTGCAACTCCACCATCGTCCCCTGGAAGGGGAGTTCGCCAGCGAGCATCTCGTACGCCATCACGCCTAACGCGTACTGGTCCGATGCCGGTACAGCGGGAAGTCCCATGAACTGCTCGGGACTCATGTACGCCGGTGTTCCGACAATCGAGCCCGGCACTGTCAGCGACGGCGATTCCGCCGCTTTCGCGATGCCGAAATCGGTGACGATCGGCGTTCCTTTTCGATCGAGGAGGACGTTTCCCGGCTTTACGTCGCGGTGAACAACGCGTTCGTCGTGCGCATACGCCAGCGCCAGCGTGACGTACTTCAGGATGAACTGCGTCACATCGATCGGAAGCGGGCCGAGGTCGCGCGTGACTTTGTCGAGCGACTTCCCCTTCACGTACTTCATCACGAAGAAGAGCAGGTCGTCGAGCTGCTCGACGCTGTAGATCGTGACGATGTTCGGATGGTCGAGATTTGCCGCCGTCCGCGCCTCTTGCTCGAAGCGCTCGGACATTCCCTCCGTAAATGCGAGGCCGGGGAGCATGACCTTGAGCGCCACCGGGCGATTGAGGCGCAGATCTTCGGCGACGAAGACGGCGGCCATTCCCCCGCGTCCGATTTCGCCGCGGACGTCGAAGCGGCTCGCCGTCAGCGCGCGAACGCGCTCAAGAAACGATTGCTTCGCGCTCGCTTTCGATGGCTCGCCCTGTGTGTTCAGGGGCGTGCGCGAACGACCGCACCGCTCGCAGAATCGTGCGTCGTCCTCGAGTTGGTTACCGCATCCCGTGCACGTGACCACGACTTCGCGTTCTCCGTTGCGGCAGCGCTTCGAGTCAGCCTTTGGGCGACGTCCACCCTCGCCCTCGTCCGCGATATGGACGGGGACGGAAGACGCTACAGTTCACACCGAAAAACTTCCAGTCTATCGCTTCGCATGTACAGGGTTTCTGTACCCTGCGAACGGTGACAGTTAGCGCGTCAGGTTGGCGCTCCCGCGTGGAGCGCACCAACTCATGCGCCAAGCACCGTCCTTGGGCTCGAAGAGAGCGCGATAATCGAGCCAACTTTCCGCGTCCTTTCCCGCATTGTTGATCCAGCCGACGCGCACGCGAAAATCCAGCGTCGCGCGCGACCCTGCGACGCGCGTAGGACGGGAAAGGTCGGTGTTGAGCAGCTGGAACTTTGCCTCCTTCGGACGCATCACAGCGAGGAGTTGCTCCAAGGGCGACGCTTCCCCTGTCACTGGGGTGCCAGCAAGCACTCGGACGCGTTCAGTATCGCGCTTTCTGAGCGCTGTGAGACAGGCCTGCAGCTGGTCTCTCACGCTCGCTTCGGAGAAGGAGGGAATTTCGTTCGCGCCCGGACTCGCCGGCGTTGTACCCGAACCCGGTATTGTGGCGCGCGACCCACCACTGGTGCCGCCTCGCTCTTCAGCCTTTGCGTCGAACGCTGTCGCGCGGTCTTCGACCTTCACTTCGAGTGTTGTGGAGAGTGCGCCAAGTGAAGCGCGCACTTTCGCTCCTCCCTTTTTGCGTGCGGTTGCGACGCCGACAGCATCGACGCTGAGTACTCGATCGTTCGACGAGTTCCACGTCACGTCGGACGCGGGGAATGGGTGCCCCCGCTGGTCGGTTGCCCTGACGTAGAATGTTGCCGTGTCGCCAATGTGGAGCGGGCTCCGGACAAAAAGCTTGAGCGACGCCAGTGTAGCGGCGATGATCGTCACCTCCTGTCGCGCCGTCGCTTTTCCGCTGCTGACGACGATGGTCGCAGTTCCCGGGGCGAGCGCTTCGAGCTCGCCGCGTGCGGAGACACGAGCGATCCCGGACGGTTCCACCCGCCAGGAGTAGGTGGCGTTAGGCATGCGGGCTCCGGCAGCGGTCTTTGCCTGAGCGCGCAGGCGCACGCGTTCACCGACGCTCATCGCGTCGTTGGGCAATCCGCTGACCGTGACACTCGCCGCGACCGCGAGTGCCGTCGGAGCGGGAGGGGCAATCGGTTTTGGCGGTGTCGCCGGAGGCTCGCCAGGCGGCACAGCGGCAGTTGCGGTCGTGTTGACGGTGGCGTTGACGGCGGTGTTGACGCTGTCGCGCGCGATGCCGGTGCTGTCGGCGCCGGCGCCCAAAGCGGGCGCCACCGACGTGGAGTCGACGGTGGGAGCAACTGGGATGGGACGTGAATCACTCGATGAAATCGCCGTCGTGGTGTTGCTGGCTCCGCCGGCCGCTGAAGCTGCGGACCGGGTGTCGGCGTCCGGTGCATTACTCCCAGTTCGATTGCGAGGGTGCATGGCGAACCAGGCACCCGCCGCGGCAATGGCCAGCACTGCGGCGACCACCAGTCCACGACGCCGACCGCCGCTGGATGAAGCGTTGGTCGAAGTAACATCGACCAAGCGATTTTGCGGCAACGCCTTAGTACCTCTGACCGACGACGTTACTGGAGTAAGATCTGGCGGCGTGGCAGGCGGAGGTGCGGCCGGCACCTGACGCACGGATTCGCTCTGCGCTGGTGCGATAGAGGGCCCAGACGTCGTGTGCTGACCACTGAGCGAGGTGTCCACGATTTCCGCGCGACCGACGATCGTCGGCTCGACGGTGGCTGGCAAATCGCTCGCGGCCGCTTGGCTCGCTGACGGTTGTACCACCCCGTCCACAGCGCGATCGTTTCCGCCAGCGACTGTCACATCAACCACCGCATCCTTCGGCACTACTGATTCAAGTGATACGCTCCGATTTTCGTCGCGGTGTTGCTGTGATGTCGCCTGAATGCTCCCTTGAAGCGCGGTTTTCTCCGCCTCACGATCGTACTTCACCAGTATCCGAGTCGGCGTCACACCCTCAGCTTTTCCCACTCCGATCGGCGACGCGCTCGGACGATCGCCACCACCTGCCTCGGGAGTCGGCGGGAGTGGAACGGCTTCGGGCGCCTCACTCGAAGCACGAGTGGACGCCACCAACGCCGCCAGCTCCTCACGTGCTCTCCGCCTCTCCAGCCCCGGCGGCGCCTCCAACACCAATTGCACCTCCTCCAACGTACTGAACCGCTCGGCAGGATTTTTCGCGAGCAATCGATCGAGCAGCGCCACGACGTCGCTCGGGCAGTCGCTCCGTCGCTCCGCAATCGAGGGAGGCGGCTCAAACAAATGCTGTCGCGACAGCTCCATCGTGTTGCCGCGAAACGGGAGCCCTCCGGTGAGCAACTCGTACATCATGACCCCGAGCGCGTATTGGTCTGACGCCGGAGAAGCCGCGTCGCCCCGCCATTGCTCGGGACTCATGTACGGAGGTGTCCCGACGACCGCCCCAACCTCGGTCAGTTGCTGGTTGGTGGATCCGCCTTTTGAGATGCCGAAGTCGGTGACGACTGCGTGCCCTCGCACATCGACCATCACGTTCCCAGGCTTCACATCGCGGTGCACGACCTTCGACCGGTGAGCGAAATCCAGCGCGTTGGCTACCTGCGCCAGCGCCTCGCGCAACGGCGCGATGGGCAAGGCGCCGTTCACGCGCAGTATGTCGCCTAACGAAACGCCATCGACGTACTTCATCACGAAGTAGGCGAGATCTTCCGCGTCTTCCACGCTGTAGATCGTGACGATGTGTTCGTGCTCAAGCTGCGCTGCGTTGCGCGCTTCGAGTTCGAACCGCTCGATCATCCCCTCGTTCATCGCCAAACCGGGGAGCATGACCTTGATGGCGACGCGTCGGGCCAAGCGGGGATCGTTGGCCAGATAGACCACCGCCATTCCCCCGCGTCCGAGCTCTGAGAGAAGTTGATATCGCCCAGCGATCGCTCTTCGCACGGTCTCCAGGAGTGCCGTTCGCTGGCGGGCCATGCGCGCCGACACTGCCGATGTCGGCGACGCTTGCGACGCCGACGGAGGCGGGCTCACCGAAGCCTCAGCGGCGTCTCGCCCGACTCCTGCATCACTCTTGGCATCGCGTATCGAGTCGCTTTGGGCTGCGCCGAGTGGGACCCCAGGTTGTGAGAGGGGTTGCCCACAATCCGCACAGAATCGGTCGTCGGCGTTGAGCTGGGCGTTGCAGTTGGGGCAGGCAAGAGCGGGCGTCATGTCCGGACTATCTCGGGATCACCACAGTTGACAGCACGTGCCATGGCGGGAGAGCGTAGGTAGCGCTCGCCCCTTATCGCTGTGCTCTAGAGCTACACGGCGCCTTCATCATCCTTACGTCGGAGATCGTAGCATGCCTGAAGCACGCCGATCCCAGCAGCTCCCTGCGAGTAACGCCGCGAACGGCCTCTCGATCGCCGCGGTTACGGCGGTGATAAAGCATCTCATAGAGAACGGTCTTGCAGGGCGGAACGTCACGAGCCAACTCGGTGGAGATGTGATGATTTCGGCCCAACCCCCCGATCGGGTGCCGTCGGGGAGTGATGAGCGAGCGCAGTTGAACATTTTCCTGCATCAAGTAACCCCACACACGCATGTTCGCCTCGACAACGGCGGAGGCAACTCCCCTCGCAGCGGGACGGGCGTGGCGGTGGAGTTGCACTACCTGGTGACAGCGTACGGCGCGCAGGACTTTCAGTCAGAAATCCTGCTTGGCCACGCCATCGATGTCCTGCACGCGAACGCGAGGCTCGATTCGGCGGCCATCCGAGCGGCGCTCACCGCGCTCACCTCGGGGAGCGAGCGCCGTGTCGTCCCTCCCGCTCTCGCCACTCTCGCCGCCTCCGATGTTGCCGAGAAGGTCGAGTCGCTTCAGATCATCCCCGAATTTCTCGATGCGGAGAGTGTGTCGCGCCTCTGGTCGGCGCTTCAAGCACGCTTTCGCCCTTCGGCCACGTACAAAGTGACCGCCGTGCCCCTCGTGTCGGCGCCTGCGCAATCATGAGCAACGGCGAGTCGACGCTTCCCTTAGTTAGGGGTCGTGCCGAATGGCAGGCGCTGAACCAGCAGCGCCTGACGAGTGAGCTCGAACGTATCCGCGGCTATCTCGAACGCGCGGCCGGAAAGCGGATTTCGGGTGAAGGCGACCCGACAACGGACATGACGGCCACGCCGACGCATGGAGCGGAGACCACGGTCCCCGATAGCGCGAGCGCGGTGGACACACTGAGCACGAAGTTTCGGCTGTCGCCGTTCGAACGCGACCTCCTCCTCCTCTGCGCCGGTGTCGAGCTGGATTCACGCATCGCGGCGCTGTGCGCCGCGGCCCATGGTGACGCCGGACAGCGGCATCCGACATTTAGTCTGGCGATGGCGGTATTACCGGGAGCGCACTGGAGCGCCCTCACGCCAATGGCGACGCTCCGTCGCTGGCACCTCCTTCGTCTGCGCGAGTCGAGCTCCCTGACCAACGCGCCGCTCGCGCTCGACGAAGTGGTGCTGCACTTCCTGGCCGGGACGCCGCACATGGACGAGCGACTCGCCACACTGTCGGAGCCATTGCCGCCTCCCCGCGCCTTGGCGCCGGTCCACCGTACGGTGGCCGAGCAGGTGCTGCGCGTGTGGACGACGGCGATGCCCAAAGGGGGGCGTGTGCCGGTCGTCCAGTTGTTAGGCGACGTCACGGGTGACAAAGCAGGGATTGCAGCCGCGGTGTCGCAGGCGCTGGGGCTTCGCCCCTTCGCGCTCAATGCGTCGCTCCTGCCAACGGGGCCGAGCGAGATCGATCGGATGTGCCGGGAAATCGAGCGCGAGGGGATTCTCTCGCAGCACGTCTTCATGCTCGACTGCGACGACCTCGACGAATCCGACCGTGCGCGAACGGACGCCATCGAGCGTCTGCTGGAACGCTCGTTAGGTGCGTTGTTTGTCGCGACACGCGATCGCCGCCCGACCAAACGCGACGCCTCAGTGGCGTTCGAAGTGCCGCGCCCAACAGCAGAAGAGCAGCACGTGGCATGGAGCAACGCGTTAGGCGAGCTCGCCAACCCGATGCGTGAATCGCTCGAGCAACTGTCGTCGCACTTTCATCTCGGGGCGAATGCGGTGCACGCAGTAGCATCCGAGGCGATGGCGCGCGCGCCGTACGAGGACAATGGCGCGTTAGCGGATGCGCTGTGGAACGGTTGCCGGCTCCATGCGCGACCTCGAATCGAGGCGCTTGCGCAGCGTATAGAATCGAGTGCACGCTGGGACGATCTCGTCCTTCCCGAAGCGCAGAAACAGATCCTGCGCGACATCGGCGCGCAGGTGCGTCAGCGCGCGACGGTGTACGAGCGCTGGGGATTTGGAGGTGCGGGGGCCCGCGGGTTGGGAATTAGCGCGCTGTTTTCAGGCGCCAGTGGAACAGGAAAGACGATGGCGGCGGACGTTATCGGGACCGAGCTGCGACTCGACGTCTATCGGATCGACCTGAGCGCGGTGGTCAGCAAATACATCGGCGAAACAGAGAAGAATCTCCGCCGCATCTTCGACGAAGCCGAGGGCGGAGGAGCAATTCTCCTGTTCGACGAGGCGGACGCGCTATTCGGGAAGCGTAGCGAAGTGAAAGACAGCCACGATCGTTATGCCAACATCGAAGTGAGCTATCTGCTGCAGCGGATGGAGGCGTACCGCGGACTCGCGATCCTGACCACCAATCTGAAAGGGTCACTCGACACTGCCTTTCTCCGCCGCATTCGTTTCATCGTGCAGTTTCCCTTTCCCGATCCCGTGCAGCGCGCGGAGATCTGGCGTCGAGTCTTTCCGAGTGCGACTCCGACCGAAGGGCTGGACGCCATCAGGCTGGCGCAGCTCAATGTGGCGGGCGGCAACATCAAGAGCATTGCGCTCAACGCCGCCTTTCTTGCAGCTGACGAAGGGGTCCCGGTGCGCATGGCGCATGTCCTGCGATCGGCGCGTGCTGAGTACGCGAAGCTCGAGAAGCCGCTCACGGATGCGGAAGTGCGGGGGTGGGAGGAGTAGCAGCACTGGGGGAGAAGCCGCAATGAAATTGGTGCGTCTGTTTGGAAGGTGGCCCGGAGAGCGAGGGCGACAAGACGAACGAGACCGGCGGATTGCTCGACTGGGCGGCTGCTCAGCGGAAAGTGCGCGATGATTCTTCATTTGTTCGGGAGCGACTAGAGTCGGTGAGCAGCGGAGCCCGCTTTCGAACAAGTTCCTGGTTATTGCAATCACCGATGAGGTGAGGCCGTGGTGCAACAGTAGTTGCGCTGGGACAGTTGCGTCGTAGGATAGCACCACCCAGTTAGCACGTCCGAGGACCGACACCTCTCATGCTTCTGGCAACCGGCGGCAGCTCGTTAGGTGTTTTGACGGCCGCCTCCCGCCTCCTAAACCGGACTTTCATCGTTACCCGCGATGTCCTCCGTTCGCGCACGAGACGCTCGAGCCCGACGGGCCAACAGTCCCGCCACTAGCGACGCTGAACTCGCCGGCGATCAAGGGACTCGTCTTCCCGCCCCGATCCGCGGCGCGATGGAGCGTGCGTATGCGCATTCATTCGGCAATGTGCGCATTCACGCGGACCATGAGGGAGACGCCATGGCGCGTGCCCACGACGCTCGGGCTCTAACGATTGACAACGATATCTTCTTTCGTGAAGGGACGTTTCGAGAGAGCGACCCGCAGGCGAATCAACTTCTCGCGCACGAACTCGCGCACGTCGTGCAGTTTGATCGCTTCGGCGTGTCGTCGGCGCGGGACATACCGGGCACGGCGCACGAGAACAGGACCGAACACTCCGAAGGCGCCGAAGTCGAGGCTCGCGCGGCATCGCGGGCGGTGCTGTCGGGGGTAGCTCCGACGATCACAAGCGCCCCGAGCGCCGCGATTGCCCGCGACGATGATGATCCGCCGGGTCCTTCTTTCTCACTCCTTCCGCCGAAATTGAACTATGGTTTCGGTGCGGGAGGCGGTAACGGCAATCTGTCGTTAGGCGCCGGTGGGCTCGGGGCCGACTACTCGCGTGGCCTCTTTCACGGGGAGGCGTCGCTTGGCTTTGGCGGAAGCGCATCGCTTAACCTCGGACTCGGAGCCCCGCTTCTTCCATGGACGGGCGACGTCAACCGCGACCTGGGTGGAGCGGCTGGCGGAGTGAATTCCCTGATGAATGGCGGCGGGCTGTCGACGAGCACATTGGGAGCGCTTGGAGGCTTCTCCGCGTTAGGTGACATCTACGACGCCGGGAAGCCGTCGCGCTCCAACTGGGGAGTGGGATTGCAGCTGTCACACAGTGACGAAGAGAATCGCGCCATGCTCGGCGCGCGTTTCAACTTCTAGCGTGACGCTCCTCATGAAGGAATCGGGGATGCCGGACGAACTGCGGTGAACTAAGACTCACATTCATGGCATACGCCGATCGAGAACGAGCGCAGCGCCGGCGCCAGGGCGAAACGAAGAACGACGTCGAGACCGCGTCGGGGGGAAAGTCATTGCCTGCGGCGACGGAGTCGCGAATGGCGAACGCGCTCGGTCACTCCTTTGCCGACGTGCGTGTGCACGATGGCGTGGAGGGAGATGAAGTGGCGCGAGCACACGATGCGCGCGCCCTAACAGTCGGCAGCGATCTGTTTTTCCGGGCGGGAGAGTATGCACCGGAGAGCGCGGCTGGAGCGCATGTGCTGGCGCACGAGTTGGTACACGTGGTGCAGCAGCGCTCCCCCGCCGGCGCTTTCTCCGATGCGACAGCCGAATATCAAACGACGGCAACGCCTAACGAGGCACGCCCCGATTCGGCAGCTCTTGAGGTTGGGGAACAGGGGGAGATGATGCGCGTTGCGGAGCGTGAGGCGCACGCGGGGGCCGCGGCTGTTTCTGGTGGTGAGCAGGCGAGCATCGCTCCCTCGACCGTCGTAGCTGGAACGGCGCAGCGTTGGCCATGGGACGACGAAGGGGGTGGCGGCACGCTCGGCACCCTTGGCGGTCTCGGAGGCTTCGGTGGGTTAGGTAGCGCGCTGGGAGGAGGTGGGTTGCGCGCGAACACTGACAATCTGGGTGCGCTCCCCGGTCAGCTCCTCGGCGCCGGAAAGGGAATCATGTCTTCGATCTTGCCGAGTCCCGGTGGCGTGGCGAAGCAGGTGGGGCAGACAGTGCGAAGAGTACAGAGCGGCGTGGAATCGGTGATCGATCCCGTTGTGAGTGGAATCGGACGCGCGGCGGAGTGGGGAGGTGGGAAGTTGGAGGGAATTTTGGGGATGGGAGAGGGGATCGGCGAAGGGATAGCCGGCGGACTAGGGGGCGCGCCGATGCTGCGCCTTCCGGACGAAAGCGACCTGGAGTAGTCCTCGACCAATCGAGAGTGAAGTCGGGCGCGGCGAGTTCTCCATCGTCGCGTTAGGCGTCGCATGTCCCTGTGCTCGATGCTGTGGACGCGGTGTGCGCGTTGCACCTGCCGGGCGCGTCCTCTCGGAAATCTTTATGGGCGGTGGCGGGAAGCGTTGGGAAGCGAACGTCGGAAGTCCGACGATCGATGGTGACGTCGTTGTGTCACATCGTAAGTGCGGTGCGCGCGCAACGCCCTTGACGCCTCTCCACATCTGTCCGACGTTTTCCGCCCTTGCGATAACGAATTCGTCGCGCGAGAACGCGGTCAGCCAGCGCCATGAGCTTCATCCTCGGACTGCACGAAGTCATCGCCCGTCTGGTCTATGAGAAGGGAAAACTCTCTCCTCGTGAGGTCGACGTGCGTTTCGACGCACCGCGACGCGAATTCGTGCAGGCGCTGACGCGCCCGACGCTCGACTTCTATTTGTTCGATGTCCGCGAGAACACCGAGCTGCGGCACTCCGATCCGACGAGCAATCGCTCGAACGGCGTCCCGAGTTTTCGGTTGCCGCCGCGGCGGTTCGACCTGCGTTTCCTGGTGAGCGCACTCACGACGCAGGTCGAGGACGAGCAGTTGTTGTTGTGGCACGCACTTGCCGTATTGCTCAAGCACTCGACTTACCCGGCCGACGTCACACCGCAGTCAGTGGCGTCGTTGGAACCGACCGTGAGTGCTCAAGTGCGGCCACCTGACGAAGACGATCAGATTCGCGAACTGTGGAGTGCGTTCGACGTGCATCCACGTCCAGCACTCGTCTACGTCGTCACGGCGCCGCTCGATCTGGACATCGTCTTCGAGTCGCCATTGGTCTACACACGCACGGCGCGTTACCGGGCTGCCCACGATCGCCTGCGCTCAATGGAGAGCATGGTGCACATCGGTGGTGAGGTGCGCAACGCGCGCGGTGATGTGGTGCCGGGGGCGCAGGTGTCGGTGGCTGGGCGATCGAGTGCGCCGTCGCGCACAGATGAACAGGGGCGCTTTGTCATCGTGAGCGTTCCGGAAGGGAAAGTCACGCTTGAGGTCGCACGCGCAGGAGAAGCAGCACGGCAAGTCGAAGTGACCGTTCCGTCGGACGAGTACGAATTGGTGATCCCGTAACACACCCTCTAGGAGGAGCCATGCCCGAGTACCTCTCACCAGGCGTATACATCGAAGAACTCAACACCGGGCCGCGCCCCATCGAGGGGGTCGGCACTGCGATGGCCGCCTTCGTCGGCTTCGCGCCTTCGGGGCCGGCGAACACGCCGACGCTCGTAACCAACTGGTCGCAGTACGTCGATACGTTCGGCGCACTGGAAGCTGGTGGTCGGCGCAATCCTCATTTAGACGGCGCGTACTTATCGCATTCCGTCTACGGGTACTTCAACAACGGCGGTGGGCGCTGCTATGTGGTGCGTGTCGTCCCGACCGATGGAAAGGCCGAAATAAAGGGACCGGCGCCGATGCTTGCGCTTCCGTCACGCGGCGGCGCAAAGGGGATGGCGGCGTTGAGCGCCGCACCAAAGGGGACGCCAACGGCGGACCTAACGATCGAAGTCGCCGCTCCCACCGGTGACGATCCGGGCGAAGGCGCTTTTACCATGAAGGTGAAGAGCGGCGACACTGAAGAAACGTACGAGAACGTGTCACTGGGCCGCGGCAAGGGTGCAAAGAACGTGGTCGACACGGTGAACACGCAGAGCAAGGTCATCACGCTCACGGAAACGAGCACCAGCGGCTCGATTCTCGATCGTACGCCGACGTTAGGCATCTACACGTTGACGCTGAAGGATGCGACGTCGGTGACGACATCGTCTTCGTCGGCGCTCAAGGTGACGACGAAGAACTTCGTCGGTGACGTTTCGCAGCGCACCGGCTTCGAAGGGCTCGAGGTGATGGAAGATGTGACGATGGTCGCATGTCCCGATCTCATGTCGGCGTACAAGAGTGGACAGCTCGATGCCGACGGCGTGAAGTCGGTGCAGCTGGCGATGATCTCGCACTGCGAGCGCATGCGGAATCGTGTCGCGATCATCGATCCGCTTCCCGATCTCAATCCACAGCAGGCGAAGAAGTGGCGTGAGAAGGACACGAACTACGATTCGCAGTTCGCGACGGTCTACTATCCGTGGATCAACATCGACGGTGCCGATGGCAAGCCGATGGCGATGCCTCCCTCCGGCCACATGGCCGGCATCTGGGCGCGCACGGACACGGAGCGTGGTGTGCACAAGGCACCAGCGAACGAAGTCGTGCGTGGTGCGTTGGGTCCCGTCAACGAAATCACGAAGGGTGAGCAGGACACGCTCAACCCGATTGGTGTCAACTGCATTCGTACATTCGCCGGACGCGGCGTGCGGGTGTGGGGCGCACGTACGCTCTCGAGTGATCCCGCGTGGCGTTATGTCAGCGTGCGTCGACTGTTCAACTACGTCGAAGAGTCGATCGAACGCGGAACGCAGTGGGTGGTCTTCGAGCCTAACGATCCAGGATTGTGGGCACGCGTGACGCGTGACGTCAGCGCCTTCCTCACGGGCGTGTGGCGCGACGGGATGCTCTTCGGCCTCACGCCGCAGGAAGCATTCTTCGTGAAGTGCGACGCCGAGACCAATCCGCCGGACGTGCGCGACCGCGGTCAGCTCATCATCGAGGTCGGGATGGCGCCAGTGAAGCCGGCTGAGTTCGTGATCTTCCGCTTCAGCCAATATGCGGGCGGCGGAGCCTAACGAGACTAACGATCCACTTCTCATTTCATAGAGCAAGGAGACGGACATGGCTGCGGCAGATCCCCTAATTTCTGCATGGTTTTCCATCGAATTTCAGGGACAGGTATCGGGCGCGTTCCGTGAGTGCACGGGGCTCGGGAGCGAGAACGCCGTCGTAACAGAAAAAGCGAGCGACGAAAAAGGGCAGATGGTCTACAAGCGTCTTCCGGGACGCATGCAGTGGAATGACATCACGCTCAAGCGCGGCATCACCGACAACGTCGATATGTGGAAATGGCGCAAACTCTGTGAGCAGGGGAAAGTCACGGAAGCGCGCAAGAACGGGTCGGTGGTCATGTACAGCACCGAAGGAAAGGAGATCGCGCGTTGGAACATCGTGAATGCGTGGCCGAGCAAGTTGAACGGGCCCACGGCAAACGCGGGTGACAACCAGGTCGGGATCGAAGAGCTGGTGATCACGCACGAGGGGTACGAGCGCGTCAAGTAACGACGGGCGAGGCCTAACGAATGCTCTTCACCGAATTCGCTTTCACGCTTCCCGTCGGCTTCGTCGATGACACCGGTGCGTTGCAACGCTCCGGTGTCATGCGGCTTTGCACAGCGCAGGATGAATTGGAAGCGATGCAGGATGCTCGGGTGCGCGCCAATCGCGCGTACCTGAGTGTCGTGTTGCTGAGCCGCGTCATCGTGCAACTCGGCGACGAGCGTGAGATCACCACTTCAATTATTGAAGCGATGTTCTCGGCGGACTACGCGTACCTGCAGGACTTCTTTGTACGAATCAACGACGCGGCGCCACCGGTGCTGGAGACCGAGTGTCCGAAGTGTGGCACACGCTTCGCGCTCGATCTCTCCGCAGCGGGGGGAGTTGAATCGTCATGAGCGACAGCGTGCGCCCGACGTCCGATCATGAAGACACTCCCGGCCAGGCTTCTTCGGTTTCGATCGATGCGCTGGCCGATCGCGTCTTCAAGCTCTTGCTACGCGACCTCGAGATCGAGCGGCGGCGCACGGGACAGACAGGCATTCGGCGTTTAGGGGAGCGATAAATGGCTGACGTTGTGTACGGCTCCGCGAGGTTCTACCTGCAGATCGGCAACGACAAGGTGGCCGTCTTTACGGAGCTGTCGGGGCTGAGTCTCGAGACGGAGGTGTACGAGTATCACGAGGGCGGACAGAATGACCATCCGCACCGTCTGCCGGGACGCTCGAAGATTGGAAACCTCGTGTTCAAACGTGGCATCACGAAGAACAACAAGTTCTTCGATTGGTGCCTCAACATGACACGCGGAAAGATCGAGAAGCAGAATCTCACGGTGACGCTGTTCGACAGCGACGGCACCGTGGCGATGACGTGGGAATTCGCCAATGCATTCCCCGTGAAGTGGAGTGGTCCGACGTTCAATGCCGACTCGAAGGACATTGCGATCGAGTCGTTGGAGTTAGCACACGACGGCTTCACGGCGTAGGAGTAAGCGATTCGTGGCGCGGCGCGAAATCCAGGAGTGGATGCGAGGTCACGGCGCGCTCGAGCGCGCCTTCGCGCATCGCTCGGCGATTGTGGAGCACGGGGAGCGGCTCCTGGCGCCACACGCACCGGGTGCTCCAGCGGCGCCGCCGATGCCCCCCTTGTACCGTGCGCGTGCCGCGCTGCTCGCGCCACCGCATGCGCCGGGAGAGGCGCTATCGCCAACTCACGCGTTAGGCAGAACGAACGACGCAGAGGGGATGTTCGCCGACGAGTTGGCGATGGGCGTGCCGGAGCCCTCGGATGCCGGTGCGAGGGGCGAGCTGGCGCAGAGTGAGGCGATTGAGTCTCCGATGGCGGCGCCGGCTCCGCCTAACGACCGCGAAGTGACGGGAACCACGTCGGCAGCAGACGTTTCGACGCGGCCAGCGCCGCCGGCGATGGCTCCGGCGCCGCGAGGTGGCGACTCGATGTTTGTTCCACCACGCGCGACTCCACCCTCGAGCGACGTATCGCGCGAGGAGTCAACAGCTGCGGAGGGCGCGACGCCACCTGCTGGGCGAGTGGTCCAGCAGACAGAAGTCCCTTCACCGGCGGCACTGGCTCCGAGCGCGGAGGCTCAGGGATCCGTTAGCGAGGTTGCAGCTGCCGGCGGCGGTGCGCCGACAGCGGCGGCTGATGCCGGGGCATTGTTGAAGCAGATCTCTGAACGAGCGGCGAATGCTTTGGGAGACGCTGTCGCTGACGCCGCGTCCGGGCCTGTGGTACCAGATGCCACGAGCCTCTCGAGTACTCGCGAGAGTTCCGTTGTTGAGGCGCCGCGCGACGCGAGCACGGAACGGTCGATGCCAGTGACCGCCGCGGAGTCGTCAGACGCATCGGCGAAAGATGCGGACGCGGTGCCGAGCCGCGAGACGACGCCTTCCAGGACTTTGGAGGTACCGTGGGGAGAGCGCGCTGCGGACATCGCGAGCGACGCTCTGGAAACGAGCGTGAGTGGGACGAGTGAGCACACGGGCACCGCAAAGACATCAATTCCAGGAGACACTCGGTCGGCACACTTGGCGGAGACGCCGCCAATCACTAACGCGCCAGAGTCGTCGTTAGGCAAGGGTGCCGGCGGCAAGGCGCCGAGCGTTGAGGACAGCGCGGAAGAGACGCTCGTCGATCCGTACGTGGCGAACATCCTTGCCGTCCTCCGCGGAGAGGCAAATCAGCCGTCGCCCCCTGCACTTCCGTCCTCGCCCGACGCCCAGAGCGAGTCGAGACCGCCGGTCTCGCGGTCGGACGCGAAGCAAGTCGGTCCGCCGGCTCCCAGCGTTTCAAGTGCGCCTAACGAGTTGTCGCAAACGATGAAGTCTGGGCCAGCAGCAGAGCCGGCCGGACAGGCTGCGGCGGCTCCAGCAGTGGCAGTCGCAGCGGCGTCCAAAGATCGCGACGTGAAGGAAGATTCAAGCGCGCCGATTGCCGCTGCTTCGTCGACGTCGGCTGCTTCCCAGGCAGATCAGGCGGAGTCAGTACTGACATCGCCCGCGGATGCGGAAATCCAAGCCGTGCGGCAAGCTGCCGCAAGTTCGTTAGGCGCGCAAACGACGGAGAGCGAGAGTGCGTCGAGCGAGACCGAGCCTACTTCACCCGCATCAGCAGTGGAGAGCGCGGTTGGATCGGTTGAGGTGGACGTGGCGTCTGGCGGTGCCAACGCGTCGCCGGCAGGTGACCCAGCGCCGACAGCGCGAGCAGAGGTTACCGACACTCGGCGAGAGACACTCAACGCCGAGGACGATCGTTTACGCCGCACCGGTGATCCCGTGCGCGACGCCGCCGTCCGCGAAGTACGTCGTGCGCGCCCGCTTCCGCCGGAGTTGGCGAAACGCCTGGCGGAAGCGCGAAGCACCAGTGACGCAACGTCCAGCGCGGCAAAGCCGGCGGAGCCGCCGACCGCAGCACCGAGCGAGCCACCTAACGAGAGCACACTCGCGTCAGATCCCGCTCCAGTCAATCCGATGCTTTGGCTCGAGCGCTTGCGTGAGGCAGCCAAGATCGAGGCGGCTGGAGGACGCGAGCGGTACCGTGAGGCGCAGGCACGCTCGGCGAGTGAGTCTCCGCAACGCGCGGACGCGCCTGCCGATTCAACGTTAGGCGCGGAATCGACAGCGACGCCGAGTGCGTCGAAGCCGCGCACAGCGACCACCGCTTCTGGTGCACCGGGTGCTACTGCTCAGGGAGCGCGCGCGAGCACGACACAGGTTCCGGGCGTGGCATCATCAGCTCCGCCCGGCGCAACACCAGTGGCAGCGGCTTCCCGCGGACGCCATTTCGTCCCGCCGGTCGCGTCTTCTCCGGGGGCGGCGGTCGAGCAGACACGCGTGGGTCCTTCGACGTCAAGAGAACAGGATTCGGCGCCGCGATTGGACGAAGATCTGGCTCACGCCATCGATGCGACGCCGCCGGCGTCGTTAGGCGAGCCGGCACGCGCCTTTCTGCGTCCGTTACTCGGAATCGATCCCGCATCTGTGACGGTGCACGAGGGAGTGGATGCAGGGGCCGCGGCTGACGCCCGCAAGGCAGACGCGCTTGCCGTGGGCGAACGCATCGTCGCGCCCCCCGCCAGCACGACCAGTGACACGCCGGAGTCGTTAGGGTTGCTGGCGCACGAGTTGACGCACGTGGCGCGTCAGCGCACGCCGTCGTTCATTCCGCCACTCTTGCGTGAAGCGCCGTCGCCGTCTGAAGGACTGGCCGGTGGCGCACGGCCACTGCCTAACGCGCCGTTCGTTCCGCCATCGGCCAGTTCGGGTGAAGAGGAGATTGCCCTTGCCGCTGAACGGGCCGTGCGGCATGTCGCTCGTGAGGAGCAGCGTCCCTCGACGGACGCGGGCGCGACGGCACCGATAGTTCCATCCGCTCGGGTCTGGAATCCCGGTGAGGCGCCGTCGGTCTCAGGTGAGTCCGATGCATCCGATGCTGACAGCGATCCGTTCGGCGGTTTCCCGGCACCTAACGAGCCGCTCGTGCTGCCGTCATCGTGGCATCGTTCCGAGGTGGCGCCCAGCCTTTCGACTGCGGCGGGCCGATCGGGCTCGGCGCGCGGCGATTCGTTAGGCAGCATGCACGACTTTTCGGGAGGCGACGTGTCGCCAGCGGTGCAGACTGCGCCGTCGGGGCGGAGTGTGGAGCACTCGGGCGAGAGCTCAACGCCCGAGGGGAGCAAGCATTCGGAAGGGCATGAGGACGGCGAGCATCTCGATCGCCTTGCCGCACAAGTCTACCAAGTTCTACGCCGGCGTTTGTTGGCCGAGCGGCGGCGCGGCAGCTAAAGGAGCAAAACAGCTATGTACGGATCCCTGGTGCAGGCGGAGATCATCAATATCGACTTCGAGAGCGAGCGGGTGAAGGTGCTCTTCAATCCCAAGGAGTACACGTTCTCCAAGAGCAACAAATGGGAGCGGAAGAAGACGACTGGGAAGAATGTCCCGCAGCTCACGTTTGGCGGCGGCGACCCCGCGACGCTGCAGATGGAGCTGTTCTTCGACACGTACGTCCCCCAAGGCGATGTCAAGTCGCGCGACTCGTCGACGCCGATCGACGTGCGAAAGGAGTACACGGACAAGATCTGGAAGCTGATGTACGTCGACGAGCGGCTGAAGGACAAGAAGAGCAAAAAGGCGCGCCCACCGAAGGTGCGCTTTCAGTGGGGACGGGCATGGAGCTTCAATGCGGTCCTGACGCAGATCCAGCAGAAGTTCACGCTCTTTGCATCGGATGGGACTCCTTTGCGGGCAACGTTGAACGTGACCTTCCAGCAGGAGAAGGACGAATCGGCGCTGGCACCGCAGAACCCCAGTTCGGGTGGTGACGGCGGGGAGCGCTTCTGTACGGTGCAGGCGGGCGACACGTTAGGCGCGATCGCGTACCGCGAGTACGGGCAAACGTCGCTCTGGCGCGTGATTGCGGATGCGAATTCGCTCGATGGCGTACGCGATCTCATCCCGGGTTCGACTCTGCTCATTCCCAATGCCTGACCAGACGCTTCTCGAACATGCGTACATCAAGCTCGCCGGTTCACTCAACGACGAGCTGCAAGCGGATTTGCTGGAGCTTGTCGTGGAGACGTCGCTGCAGCTCCCCGACATGGCCGTCCTGACGCTGCACGATACACGTCTCAAGTGGGCAGACGCGAAGCAGCTCGACCCGGGGACCGAAATCGAGATCTCCACCAAGGCGCAGACGACGGAGAATCTCCTCTTCAAGGGCGAGATCGTGTCGCTCGAGCCGGTGTTCAGCGCCGCGTCGCAGCGTCTCGTTGTTCGCGCCTTCGACAAGACACATCGCCTAACGAGGATTCGGAAGAGCGCGACATACGTCGACTCGAAGGATTCCGATATCGTCCAGAAAGTTGCCGGCGAAGGGGGGGTGACGGCGAAGATTGCGACGACCAAGACCGTCCATAAACACGTCTTTCAGGACGCCAAGAGTCATTGGGAGTTCGTGTGCGATCGAATGGCGCCGCTGGGATTGCTCGTCTTCGGCCATTTAGGGGAGCTGAATTGCCGTCTCCCCTCGGACAAAGGTCCGGACATTTCGGCCAAGTGGGGTGAGACGTTGCTCGACTTTCAGATCACGCTCGACACCACCACGCAGGCGACGGAGTTCCGCGCGCAGGGATGGGATCCGAAAGAGAAGCAGTCGGTGGTGTCGGTGAAACAGAACGGCGACGGAAAGCCGGAGGTCGGCGAATCGAAAGACGGAAAGGCGATGGCGGGGATCTTCGCATCGAGTTCGCCGAAGTTTGTCATGCATCGCGCCATTCACGACATGTCCTACGCCGACGAGATCTCGAAGGGGGCGGCGGATCGCGTCACCACACAGTTCATCGAAGCCGAAGGGAAAGTCCATGGCAATCCGAAACTCCTCGCGGGATCGACGCTAAAGCTCGAAAACATCGGGGAGCGCTTTTCCGGGAAGTATCTCGTGACGACGGCACGTCATGTCTTCGACACGGCGAAACAGGGGTACACGACCGAGTTTCACATCTCAGGACATCACGTGCCGAGTGTCCGCACCGCGCTGTTAGGGAGCGATGCCGAGACGCGTGTGGCCGATCGCCTGGTTGTGGCGGTGGTCACCAACAATCAGGACCCCGAGGAGATGGGGCGCGTGAAGGTGAAGTACCCGTGGCTTGACGACAAGGCGGAGAGTTACTGGGCGCGTGTCATTGCGCCGGGCGCGGGAAAAGAACGTGGCGTCTACTTCCTTCCAGAGGTGGACGACGAAGTGCTCGTCGGATTTGAGCTCGGCGATATGAATCATCCGTACATCCTGGGCGGATTGTGGAATGGGAAGGACAAGACGCCGGAGAGCACGAGTGACACGCTCTCGGGGAGCGCCGTCAAGCGACGGATTATAAAGTCGCGCGATGGGCACTTCATCGTGCTCATCGACGATGACGGTGGAGGCGGAATCACGCTGCAAGACAAGAAGGGGAACGTCATCAAGGTCGAGTCGCAGGACAACAAGATGACGGTCGACATGAAGGGCGATATCGAGGTCAAGTCGCAGGGGAGCATCAACATCACCGCGACAAGCGACATCAAGCTGCACGCGAGCGGAAACGTCGAGATTACCGCGGATCAGGAGTTGTCGATGAAGGCGAGTATGGGCGCGACGCTGGACGGCGGAATGAAGACCGACGTGAAGGGCGGCATGGTCAACCTCAACTAACGACGGAGAGCATTTGTGGGACAGCCAGCGGCCAAGCAGGGCGATCAGGTCGTCGGAACATGCATTCACATCATCATGATTCCGGCGGCGGCGGGGGCACCGGTCCCGACGCCTTTACCGCACCCGTTCGTGGGCATCATTTCGGGGAGTCTGAGCAGCAACGTGAACGTGATGGGGATGCCGGCTGCAACGTTAGGCAGCACTGCAGATAACACACCGCCGCACATTCCGATGGGGCCGGGTCCCTTCCAGATCCCACCGAAGAACAAGGCGACAATCATCACGGGGAGTCCGACGGTCATGGTGAACAACCAACCGATGGCGCGCACGAGTGACACGGCGCTGCTCTGCTCCGATCCGGTCGATATTCCGGCGGGGAGCGTGGTCGCGGTGGGAACGGTGATGTGCGCATGAAGGATCCAACGGTCGACATCATCGGGAGTGGGTGGTCGTTTCCCGTGGGCGTGGACGCGCGTGGACGCCTGGCGCTCTCGCGTCGTGAGCACGACATCGAAGAAGCGATTCGCGTGATTCTCATGACATCGAAGGGTCAACGCGTGATGCGCCCCGAGTTTGGCTGTCAGATCCACGATCTGGTCTTCGCGCCTAACGACGCAACGACCGCTGGCCTCGCCATTTACTATGTCGAAGAAGCGCTCCGCATGTGGGAGCCCCGCATCCGGTTGATTGAAGTGGATGCCCGGCCCGACGACGACAACGATGGCCGGCTCATGATCCACATCTCGTACGAAGTTCGCAGTACGTACGATCGACGGACGCTCGTTTTTCCGTTTTATCGCATTCCGGGCGAATAGTCGCCTAACGCTTTCAGGACTCGACACGCTTCCGCACCGCACTCCACGACTTTTCGCGCACTCGTTATGCCGCTCACCTCCGTATCGCTCGACGATCGCCGCTTCCAGGACATCGTCGACCAAGCCAAGAGCATGATCCCCCACTACTGCCCGGAGTGGACGGATCACAACGTGAGCGACCCCGGCGTCACGCTCATCGAGTTGTTTGCGTGGATGACGGACTTGCTGCTCTACCGCACCAACCAGGTGCCGGACCGCATGTACGTGAAGTTCCTGGAGATGATCGGCGTGCGCCTGGCGCCACCGCTACCGGCGTCGGTCCCGGTGACGTTCTATCTCGCGGCGCCGCAGCCTAACGAGTTGCTCATTCCGGAGAACACGGAAGTCGCGACCATTCGCACCGAATCGACGCCGGCCATCGTCTTCACGACGGAAAAGGAACTCACCATTCGCCCCCCGGTGTTGATCGGCGCGTTTACCCGCGACGTCGATCGCGGACAGGAGCAGCAGTGGGAAGAACATGACCTTGAGATGATCGGCCTTCCCGGACAAAGCCTCAAAGTCTTTTCTCCCGATCCAAATCCGGACGACGCGTTTTACCTCGCGTTTCGCCCCGACCTGAGTCATCACGTTCTCGCCCTCGTTATGCAGTGCGAAGTCGCTGGCGGTCAGGGTGTCGACCCACGCAACCCACCCATCCAGTGGGAAGTGTGGCAGGGAGGTGCGGCGCGCTGGGCAGCTTGCGAGGTAGAAGCGGACACCACGGGTGGCTTCAACTTCGAACGTGGTGAATTTGTCCTGCACATGCCGCAGATGACGCAAGTCGCATTTCGCGGACTCTCGGCGTATTGGCTGCGGTGTCGCAACATCGATAAGGGCGAACTGAATCGCTACATCACGTCGCCGGAGATCTCGCAGCTCCGCCTCGAATCGCGCGGAATAACGGGTCCGGCGCGGCACGCCGTCACGGTTCTCAACGAAGATGTTGGGCAGACAGATGGAACGCCGGGACAGTCGTTCCGCCTGCGCTACACACCGATTCTCACGCGCGATGCTCGTCGTGACGTCTTGATCGTGACCGCGCCGGACGGAAAGTCCGAGACGTGGAGCGAGGTCCCGGATTTCGGCGATTCCGGTGCCGACGACGCGCACTATACCCTCGACGGCAACGACGGCACACTCTCGTTAGGTCCTGCGCTGCTGCAACCCGATGGGCGAGTCTACCGCTTTGGCAAAGTTCCGACGAAAGGAAGCAAGCTGACCTTCTCACGCTACCAGCACGGTGGCGGCAACCTGGGCAACGTGCCGCGCGGCATGCTGACGGTCCTCAAGTCATCCATTCCGTACGTGGCGCGTGTGAGCAACCGGCGCGGCGCCGTGGGCGGACGCGACGGTCAAAGCGTGGAAGATGCGAAGCTTCGTGCGCCGCAATCGCTACGCACGCGCACTCGCGCGGTCACTGCCGACGATTTCGAGTTCCTCGCGCGACAGGTCCCAGGCGTTAGGCGCGCGCATTGCCTCTCACCGCGGGCGCAACCGGGGAGCGAGGGCGAGCCGCTGCCGGGCGAAGTCCTCGTCGCCGTTCTTCCCTACAGCGACGAGATCACCGGAGTCGTGAAGCCGGAGCGCCTAACGCTTTCGGCAGAACTCAAGCAGTCGGTCGAGGGGTATCTCAACGAACGGCGCGTGATCGGGACACGTCTCTCCGTCGTACAGCCACAATTCATCTGGATATCGGTCGAAGCGAAAGTGCGCTTTCCGGCGGCCGCCGAAGCCGCGCAAATCGCCGAGACGCGCCGAGAGGCGGAGGATGCGCTGTATGCGTATCTCAATCCCTTTACCGGTGGCCCCGATGGCCAAGGGTGGCCCTTCGGCCGTGAGTTGCACGCGTCTGAGCTCTTCGCATTGTTGCAGCGCGTACCGCACATCGAATTCGTTGACGAACTGCGCATCAACATTCGCGAGGCGCCGGGCGCGCCGGGGCAGCCCGCCGGCCAGCGACTCGCGGTTCCGCCGTTAGGCGTCATCTGTTCGGACGTACACACCGTGGGACGTAAGTGAGCGCGCCGAACACCTCACCTCCTGATTTTCCCACCGGCGGCATCATCGTGTCGCGGGAAGGAGTGGTCGTGCAGACCGCTCCGTTGGGGGGAGGGAATGAGCCGCTTACGATTGGACGACTTCCCCAAAGTCGGCTCGTGCTCAACGACGCTTCGGTGTCGCGCTACCACGCGGAGGTGCGCGTCGAGGGAGGGGAGGCGACACTCACGGATGTGGGAAGTTCAGGAGGGACGTTCGTCGGGGAGGAGCAACTCGCACCGCAGAAGCCGTATCGCCTAACGCCGGGTCAGGCGTTCCGCATTGGATCGTTTGACCTGACGTATGTGGCGCCGACCGCGCGCCGCGAGCAGTCGTCCTTTGTTGAGTATGCGAGCGCGGACCGCGGTGTTGCAGAGGTGCGCAGCGAAGCGAAAGCGAGCGCGAAGAAGGGAGCGAAGGGCACACCGCCGTCGCAGCCGCCAGAACCGCCGGAGACGATCATCGCGTTTCCGATGCGTCCTCGCTTTCCGGTCCCTCCCCCGCCGGATCCGCGTAGCCGCTACCTGCGTTATCTCCCTGGCGTCTTCCACGATGCGGACTTCCTCGGCCGCATGCTGTTGATCTTTGAGTCGGTGTGGGAGCCGTTGGAGTGGCGGCAAAATCACATCCATCTCTACTTCGATCCGCGTTCGACGCCGACCGAGTTTCTCGCATGGCTCGCATCGTGGCTGGGCCTAACGCTTGATAAACACTGGCCAGAGGAGCGTCGCCGCGAGCTGCTGACGGAGGCCATGGAGCTGTATCGCTGGCGCGGGACGCCGTACGGACTCGCGCGCATGATCGAAGTGTGCACAGGGTTATCCATCACCATCACCGAAGATCCGACGCGGCGGTTCGTGATGAATGTGCGTGTGCGAATCCCGAAAGACTCGTACGTTCGGTCGGAGATGATCGAGCGCCTCATTCAGGTTCACAAGCCGGCGCACGTGGGCTATGTGCTGGAGGTGTCGTCATGAGCAATACACTCGTCGGGCGGTCGATGGGCGACTACCGGCTGGAGGCGGTCATCGGTGCGGGGAACTTGGGGACGGTGTACCAGGCGACATCGAAGCGCGACAACTCGAGCGCCGCGCTCAAGATCGTCCACGACACGCTCACCGGTGATCCAGGCTTCCCCGATCGGTTTCGCGGCGTCGCAGGAGCGGCCGCCGCGCTGCGTCATCCGAATGTTGTGCGCATTTACGGCGTGGGGAACGAAGGAGAGGAGTACTTCATCGCGATGGAGCTGCTCGCACGCGGGTCGTTGCGCACGATGCTCGAACGGCGTGACGATCGTCCCTCGCTCGCACGGGTGGTCGATCTCATTCGCCAAGCGGCTGAAGCGTTAGGCTACGCCCACTCCCAGGGTGTGGTGCATCGCGACGTGAAGCCTGAGAACATCATGCTGGCGCGCGCCGATGCATCGGCAGGTGCGGGAACCGTTCGGGTCGTCGATTTCGGGATGATGCAGCTCATCGACACGGGCGTGACGATGGTGGGGCGAAACGCCCCCGGCTCGCCGCGGTACATGTCGCCGGAGCAGTGTGCCGGGCGACCACCGGAGCCTCGCAGCGATATCTACTCGTTAGGCGTCGTGCTGTATGAGGCGGCAACTGGGTATCCGCCGTTCCAGGTGAATACGATGGCTGAGGCGATCGACAAGCACCTGTCGGCCACCCCTGCCTCGCCGCGCTCGGTAAACTCGGCGATTCCCGCAGAGTTGGAACGTGTCATCCTGCGCTGCTTGGCCAAGAAGGCAGACGATCGTTATTCGTCGGCCTATGACGTGGGGCGCGACCTGTCGGCGCTGGAGCTGACCCTAAAGGCACAAAACCGGCGCATCGTCATGGAGGGTAGCGCGGGTGCGGCCAACGTTCCGCGTGATGTCGCGACGCCAGGGGGGCAGAAGAAGATCCGCATTCGTCTCGAAGGAGACGAGGACGCACCGAGTCCGCGCGATGCGCGCCAGGCGTCGACGCCGGTGGGCGGTGGTGTGGTGCCTGGGGACAAGATTCGCGTGAAGCTCCCGCAAAGCGACGAGCAGAAGCGCGAGCGCGCTAAAGCGAAAGAGCCGGCGGCGCAAGCGGCTCCTGCGCGCGCCGCCGAGTCCAAGCTGATCAAGATTTCGATCGACCGGCAGCTGGTGACACTGATTCCGGGACAACCAACGGTTTTGCGCGCGACGATTTTCAATGGCGGCAAGATCGTCGATCACTTCCAGTTTGCCGTCGAGGGAGTTCCAGCCAACTGGGTTCAATTGCCGCCGTCGCCACCGCAGTTGAATCCCGGCGATCGGGCGGCGGTCAACATCACGGTGAATGTCCCGCGCATTCCCGAGAGTGTAGCGCGGATCTACAACGTGATCATCCGTGTGACGGCGATGCGGCAGTCGACAGAGATGGCGACGTGCGTCGGCGAGTGGACCGTGACGCCGTTCGTGAATTCGGTGATCACGCTCGCGCCGTCGCGTGCGCGCGCGTGGACGCGCGCGGGGTACGGCATCAAGTTCCGCAACGATGGAAATGCGCCGGCGCGCTATGAACTCGTTGCCAACGATGACGAAGCGGTCCTCAAGTATCGCTTTGGGGAGACAGTTGTCTCGTTAGGCCCTGGCGACTCGACACAACTGAGTGTCGACGTGCGCAGCAAGACTCGTTGGATAGGCGCAACCGAAGCGCGCACGTTCATGATTCGCGCGAACCCGGTACCAGCGCTCGATGGGACGCCACCGATCGTGCAGACTCCGCCTGTTGCGCCCGGGCAGTATTTGCATCGCGCGATTATCCCGCTCTGGCTGCCGCCACTGTTGCTGCTTTTGGCGCTTGGACTCTGGTTCTGGTGGAGCCGCCGGACGCAATTCCAGCTCGCGGTCACACCGACGCGTGTGGCGGTGTCGGTTGGATCGAGTGCGCCGATCAAGGCGGCGGTGACGAACGTGAAGGGTGAAGCGGTCGATTCACTCGCCAAGCAGGTGCGATGGACGGTAGACGACACCACCATCGCGAAGATGAACGACAGCGGGATGGTGCATGGCCTGAAGGCTGGCACTACGGTGATGACTGCGAGTGTCTTGAAGCGAACGCAGACGGTGGAAGTGTCGGTAACGGCGGCGCAAGTGGCATCGCTCGTCATCGCGCCGCCGCAGGCAGGGCTCATTGTGGGTGGGCGGGCTGCATTCCGAACAACGATCAAAGACGAGAACGGCGCGACGCTCAAGCGCGACGTGCAGTGGATGTCGAGTAACCCGATGGTTGCGAGTGTCGCCAACGGCACGGTGGTGGCCAGCGACACCGGCGTCGCGACCATCACGGCGATGTCCGAAGGAAAGACAGCGACCGCAATGGTCATGGTGCGGCCCAACGCAGCCATGCTCGACGCCATCAAGAAGGCGGCGGCAGCGGCTGCTGGCGCGGGCGAAGACTGTATCGCGTACGACCCGGCGGCGCTCAAGGTGGTGCGCGACAAGTTGATCGGCTTCCTCGTGTCGGACGGCAGCAACACCGTGGCGACGCTTGATGACGAGCTGGATGCAAAGCACACGGTGCAGCTGGCGAAGGGGTATCGCAAGCACTGCTACCTGGGGCGCAACAACAAACGCCCGAATCGCAGCAGCTACGTGTTGGAGTACTGGAATGAGCCAACCGGCGTGCCGGTGGTGGTGGAGAACGCGGAATGCACGCCGTACAGCGCGACGGCCCTCAAGGTGAATCCCGTTCAAACGGGTGGCTTTGCATTGTTAGACGGCAAGCGCACGGTATTGCTCGCGGACACGCAGGATGACGCGACGAAGATCTGGCAGTATGCGCAGCGTCACACGTCGCAGTGTTTTATCGGGCGCGGAAACTCGCGCCAGAATCAGCGCGATTACATCGTACAGTACTGGCGGTAGCCTCGAGCGGCGCGTTACTCACGACGACGCTGTAACGCAGGAGCCCTGGGAGATTGGGAGCAATGAGCGACGACGAAACTGGAATGACACGCGTAACGGTGCTGGGATCGCTGCGGCGGGAGGCGTCGCCGCAGGAGCGGTTACAGCACGCAGTGCAAGACACGTTACGCGGCCAGTTCGAGCTACACGGCGAATTGGGGCGGGACGACGCGGGGGGAGTGATTTACCTCGCGACGGAGATCGCCACGCGCAGGCTCGTCGCACTCAAACTGGCAAAAGCAGGGACCGCGGGTGAGGATGAGGACTGGTTCGTCGAAGTGGTGCGCAAGCTCGATGCATCGGTCCCCTCGCTCGAATCCCGCTGCCCCTCGTGCGGCGGAAAGCTCAAGAGTTGGGCGCGATTCTGCCGGCACTGCGGCGCAGACCTGTCTGGTGCGAACGAGGGAGAGCAGACCACATCCTCGGAGGATCTGTTGGCGCAGGTGCGGGCGGCGGCGCGCGGGCGGTACGACATCCTGGGACAAATGGACCGCGCCGACGGCGGTGGCATCGTCTACTTCGCCAAGGACGCCAAGACCCGCAAGCTGATCGCGCTGCGCTTGCTGCGCCAAGCGCCGTCCGCCGGCGGCACGGAGATCCTGCAGCTGCAACCCACGGCGCAAGCCCTCAACGACTTCCGTGACTCGTTAGGTGCTGAGGCATCGGCGACCGTCGTTGACGGCCCCACGCTCCCGCCTAACACCAACAAGCAGAAGGTCTACGCGCCAGAAGCGACAGCGGTCGAGCCGCCGCGTCCGGATCTCGCACACAAAGCCAAGGAGCTACCCCCACCACCGCCAGTCACTCCCGGTGGAGGATCGAACCTCGCTCGCCTGCTCCTGGTTGGTGGTGGCGTCGCGCTCTTCGCGATGCTCGCCTTCATCATCGTCAAGAAGAACCAGAACGACCAGCAAGTCGTCACCCAGCAGCCGGTGGCTGCGCCGCCGCCGCCCGCCCCGGTTGTCATGGACTCCGGGTCGGTGCGACTCGGGATCACGCCGCCTAACGGCGCGGTGTTGTCGCTCGATGGGCAGCCGGTGAACGGAACACGCGCTCGCGCTGCGGTGGGGACACACGTGATGTCGCTGAGCGCGCCGGGCTACGAAACGGCCACACAGGACATCGAGATTTCTGTCAACGAGGCCACCGTATGGACGCCCCAACTCGTTAGGGCGAAGACCGTTGCGATCGCACCAGCACCCACCACGACTCGTCCACCGGTCGTCAAGAACACTCCACCTCCACCACCGCCCAAAGCCACTCCACCGGAGAATGCTGGTGAACGGACCGAGGCGCCGATCAACGAGGCGTCGACTCGCACGACGTGTACGTCGCTGACGACCGCGCACGAGTATTCGCAAGCCCTAACGAAGTGCAGCAACGAGGCGGAAGCGGGAAGTGCAACCGCCATGCGCCTCCTCGGCCAGTTATATGAGCGCGGGCAAGGGACGGGGATGAACGCGGCGACCGCCGCGCGTTGGTATCAGCGTGCGGCTGAGGCGGGCGACCCGGTGGCGCAGTTTCGCCTGGGTCTGATGACGATCAATGGCAACGGTGTGAAGAAGGACGAACGCCGCGGAAACGACTGGCTACGCAAAGCCGCAGATCAGGATCAGCCCGAAGCGATGTATCACTACGCTCGCTCGTTGGAGATGGGGCGCGGGATGAAGCGGGACATGCAGGGAGCCGTCGCCATGTTCCAGCGCGCCGCGGAGTTGGGCGACGTGCTGTCGCAGACCAAGCTCGGCATTCTGTATTCGACTGGTGACGGCGTTGCGCGTGATGAAAAGACGGCGGCCGATTGGTTGCTCAAGGCATCCAACGCGGGATTCAGCGACGCACAAGTGATGCTCGCCGAAATGTATCTCGTTGGGCGTGGTGTCCCTGCGAATGTCAATGAGGCGCGACGTTGGTACACCGCGGCAGCGAAGAGCGGCAACACAAAAGCACGCGATGCACTGGCGCGACTGAAGTAGAGCATTGCGTACGGCGTGGGCGTGGCGCAGACTCGTGCTGTTGGTCATCGAGTCTCCTCCACGCCCATTTGATATTACATGCGCGATATTCGCTGGCTTCGTCGCTGTGCCACCATCGCCACCCTTGCATGCAGCACGTCGTTAGGTGCACAGGTGCAGCCGGGACGCCTTGTCACTCGCCTCCCCGGTTTCGACCGTGAAGTCGCGCTGGACACACTCGTCTACTCGCGGACGAACCTGGATGTACCCGCGATCCAGGTCTTTGCCATCCTGCGAGACGTGTACGCGACGCTCAAGCTTCCGAAGATCACGGTGGATTCGTTGCACGGCGTGGCGTACAACACCCAGTTCTCCGGGTCGACACAACTCGCCGGCGAACGCATGTCCACATATCTCCGTTGTGGGGTAGGCCCCTCTGGCGAAAACGCCGACTATTTCCGCGCAACGATGGCCATCGCGACCTACGTCGAAAGCGTGTCGGAGACCAAATCGCGTATCGGCACCGGCTTTGCCGCCGGCGCGCGCGACATGGGAGGGTCGGGGAAAGCGCCCGTCGCGTGCGCCACGACCGGTCTGCTGGAAGCGCGCATTGCCACGATGGTCAAGGAAAAGCTGTCAGCGCGTTAGGCGCCCCATGTCGTTCACCAGGGAGGCGACCGACGGTGCCGATCCGAGAAAGTCTCGGAGGACATCGCGGCTCGGGCGTTCCTGTCCCCAGCGATAGAGCCTGTCAGCGAGCCAGACGTACATCTTCTTATCCGGGCGCGAAAAACTCCCCCGCGCCTGGTGTGTGTGATCACGCATTGCCGCGGTGACAATCGCGCCTAACGCGTAGTTCATCATGTAGCCCGGTGCATCGACCAGCTGGCCGCGCATGGCCCACCACGACCATTCGGGGTGCGGGCGAATGTGCAAGTAGTCACTGGTAATCGACGACCACACCTCGTTAGGGTTGGCACTCGGATCTCGATGCATGCGGAGTTCAAACAGCGCCCAAGCGACATCGAGAGCGATGGACGAGTATTTGGCGCGGAGCGATGCCTGCTCGGGAGCAGCGGCACCGAGGTAGCGCAGTTGCCACGCCGGCTCGTACGCCTCCATGGCCAGCAGATCGCCTAACGATTCGGTGAACGGATCGCTATCGGGCCAGTCGGCAAACGCTGGCCTCGTGCTGATGGCGGAGATGTGTATCGCGTGCCCCGTCTCGTGCAGGAGTTCGACCAGGTTGTCGAAACCTCCCGTCCGATACGTCGCGAAGACCCACGCCTCGGCGAGGGAATAGTCTCGCCCTCGGCGCCGCGACGGCTGCCCAAATTGCGTGAAAGCAACCGGTGTCTTCCCTTCGCGCGGTTCGAGGTCGAAATGCACCCCAAGTTTGGTGAGATCGGCGCCTTGATCACGATAGAAGTTGGCGTTTACAGTGCTTAGGGCATCGCGGTTTCCCAAACGCGGTGAAAGAAAGCGCGACGCTTCGCCGTTCTGATACCACCAATCCCAAGGCTCAACCGGAGTGGCGGGTGTGTGATCGCGCCATGTGGAGAGAATGCGAACCAGCGTCTGCTCAGTTTGAGCGGGATCGAAGCCTAACGAGCGCGCTGCCTGGTCGACGGGAGATCCATCACGCTTCCACTTGGCGGCGCTGAGCGGCATGAGTGCGCGGTACGGCGCGTTGGATGACCCATCGCCGTTCACCGACCGCCAAAGCGGCTGCAACGAGAGGAAGAGGGCGCGACGTGCATCGGCGTTCCGCTCGTTGCCGAGTCGGGCGAGGACCGTTAGGCGATCGACGGTGTCAGTGGCGGTGGCGACATGTCGCGCGGCTTCCCCGTAACAGGTGTAGATGCGACGCGAGAGGACGTCGTACGCATCGACACTCGCTGCCAGTGCCGCGGCGTTGTAGCTGCAACTCGGAACGCTGGTGGACGAAGTGGCCGAATCTGCACTCGACCCACTGGCAATCGTCTCGCGCATGACGCGAATGGCGCGGCGATCCTCAGCGCCGTATGCGGCCGAATCGAGTGCGCCGAGCTGCTCCAAGATGCGTTCGGACATTGTACGGTATGCACCGCGCACCTCGGCGAGTGACTGCCCGCGCTGCGTGCGTCCGCTCCCTCGCGCCTCGGCTATGTAGCCTTGGAAGTACAGCTCTCGCGCATCGCCATAGAGCGACTCGATGCGCCCGAGACGTTGCGGAAGCGTTCCGCCCGGTGGAGGGATGGGCGATTGAATGCACGCTGTGAGCGCGACGAGCGCCAGCATGAATCTCGAAAGTGCGATGCGTCGCGGTGCAAACGTTGGGGAGCGCATGCCTCGCAGGGTCGCAGTATCTTGCGGGAGCCACTCCCGCGCACAGGTCGACTTCATGCCAACGTATCGCGCTCCTACGGACGAGTTCCGCTTCATTCTCACCGAACTCTACGACGCCTCGGCACTCACGGCATACAAAGAATATGCAGAGGTGCCCATCGACTTAATGCTTTCCGTCATTGAAGAAGGCGGAAAGCTGTGTGAGGAAGTGCTTTTTCCATTAAACGCATCGGGGGACGCCGAGGGTTGTACGTGGGAGAATGGAGTCGTGCGTGCGCCGAAGGGTTTTAAGGAAGCGTTCAAGGCATATGCTGAAGGGGGGTGGATCGGCCTCGCTGCTGATGCGGAACACGGGGGGCAGGGTCTTCCCCTCACGTTGCGGTTTGTCATGGACGAGATGGTGGTCTCGTCGAATCTGTCGTTCGCGATGTATCCCGGGCTCACGCAGGGGGCGTACGAGGCGATCCACACGCATGCGAGCGACGAGCTGAAATCGTTTTATCTCCCGCGGTTGGTGAGTGGGCAATGGACGGGGACCATGTGCCTCACCGAGGCACACGCTGGCACAGACCTCGGGATGATTCGCACGAAGGCGCAGCAGCTCGACGACGGGACGTATCGCGTGACCGGGCAGAAGATCTTCATCACCGCCGGCGAGCATGATCTTGCCGAGAACATCTGCCACCTGGTGTTGGCCAAGCTCCCGGGCGCGCCGGCAGGGACGCGCGGCATTTCGATGTTTCTCGTGCCGAAGTTCCTGCCTAACGCGGATGGCTCGTTAGGCGCGCGGAACGGTGTGGCGTGTGGCTCGATTGAACACAAGATGGGCATCAAGGGGTCGGCGACGTGTGTGTTGAACTTCGACAACGCGGTCGGCTTTCTGGTGGGAGAGGAGAACAAGGGGATGCGCGCGATGTTCACGATGATGAACTCGGCGCGGCTCGGCGTCGGCGTGCAGGGGTTGGGTCAGGCGCACATTTCGTACGTGAACGCAGTAGAGTACGCGCGCGATCGCCTCCAAGGACGCTCGCTCACGGGGGCAAAGAATCCGGAGGGTGCGGCCGATCCGATCATCGTGCACGCCGACATCCGTCGCGGTTTGTTGACGATGCGGGCGTTCATCGAGGGGGCGCGGGCGCTCGCAACGTGGACGGGGATGTTGATCGACCAGGAGGTGCGCGATCCCGACGCGGCGCGGCGTGAGGAGGCCGCGGACCTGGTGGCGCTGTTAACGCCCGTGATCAAGGCGTACTTCACCGATCTGGGCTTTGAGAGCGCTAACATCGGATTGCAGACGTACGGCGGGCACGGCTACATCCGCGAGTGGGGGATGGAGCAGTTCGTGCGAGACGCGCGTATCGGGCAGATTTACGAGGGGACTAACTACGTGCAGGCGATTGACCTGGTGGGGCGCAAGCTTCCCGAGGGCGACGGACGTCTTGTTAGGCGGTACGCGGCGATCGTGGCGCGAGAATTGGAGGCAGCGCAGGCACACCCTGAACTCGCCGATTGCACGGCCGCGTTGGCCAAAGCGGCGGGGCGCTTGCAGGGTGCCAGCGAGTGGGTCGCGACGCGCGCGGCAAAGAATCCCGATGAAGCGGGCGCGGCGGCGAGCGAGTATCTCCGGCTCTTCGGGCATGTGGCGATGGGACACATGTGGCTCCGCACGGCGCGCGTTGCGCGAGAAAAGCTTGCAGCTGGCGGCAGTTTCCCTGCAGCGTACTATGAGGCGAAGGTCAAGACCGCGCGCTTCTTCTTTTCGCGCATCCTGCCTCAGACCGAAGGCTTGTACGCGTCACTCACCGCCGGGAGCGACGTGATCATGTCGTTTGACGAAGGGAACTTCTGAGCACGCGCACTACGCCGTGATGCTCACCGCGAACAATGAGGCAGGGGAATGACGCCTAACGACTCGCGACCACTCATCATTCGCCGGGCAACATTGGACGACGTGGACCGTGTCGTGCCCTTCTTTGAAGCGTATCGCGCATTCTACGGCAAGTCGCCAGCGCCTGAACAGGCGCGTGACTTTCTGCGCGATCGACTTTCTCGCCACGAGTCGGTGATTCTCGTCGCCGAGCGTGCCATGGAGAACGGCGAAACGGAGCTGGTTGGATTCGCCCAGCTCTACCGCGCGCTCTCATCGTTGTCGTTAGGCAGTACGATGATTCTCAACGATCTCTTCGTCTCGCCGGATGCGCGCCGGAGTGGTGCGGCGCGCCGGCTGGTGGAAGCATCGATCGCGCAGGCGCGCGCGGAGGGGGCGTTGCGATTGGAACTGCAGACGCAACACACCAACGTGTCGGCGCGGGCGTTGTACGACTCGTTAGGCTTCGTGGCGGATGTGGAGTTTGCCGCGTTGAGCCTCGTCGTCTGAGTTCACGCCGAGACGATGGGTCCTGGGCGCAGCGTCCGCCATGCGTTCCAAACGACTCACCCGTCGTTCACATCGCTCGACGTCTGCCGTATCACCAACGATGGGCTGCAGCACCTCGTGAAGACGATCGAGCATTCGACTCCTGCGCTGGAGGCAACGCCGGTGAGCACATCTACTGAACCGTCTTTCCGGCCTTCCGCGGCAACTTCTCATCACGCTGCGCGGCGTTGTACGCCACCCATGCGACAACGGTCGACATCTGCATCATGTCATCGCGCTGGACGCGATCGTACACGTCCATGTTCGAATGATGTGTGCGTGAGTTGTACTCGAGTCGCTCCTGGATGAACTGGAAACCGGGAACGCCGACCGCGTCGAATGCCATGTGATCGGTGCTCGTCACGGAGCGCGGGCCCAACGTGGTAACGCCAAGGTCCGCGAGCGGTGCGATCCAGTCACGGAAAATCGGCTCGACGGCGGCGTTCTGCTGCATCCAGATCCCACGAATCTTTCCCGTGCCGTTGTCGATGTTGAAATAGGCCGAGTGTTTGTCCATCTCGGGGCCGGGATGCGCGGCATCACCGAGGTGACGCTTCACGTATTCGGTCGAACCCAACAGCCCTTCTTCTTCCCCTCCCCACAGCGCGACACGAATCGTGCGCCGCGGGTTCGCATTCACACTCTTGAGAATGCGAAGCGCCTCCATCATTGCCGCGCTGCCGGTGGCATTGTCCGTGGCGCCGGTACCCGCATGCCACGAGTCGAAGTGACCACCGATCAGGACGATTTCATCTTTCAACGCTGGATCGGTGCCCGGGATCTCGCCGATGATGTTGAAACCGTTAGGCGTGCTCCCTTCGTCGTGAAACTTTACCCGAACGTTGAGCTCCACCTTCACGGGGACGCCCTTCTCGAGGATGCGCACCATTCGGTTGTAATGCTCAACCGCAAGCGTGACCTGGACGGGGACGGGCTCCGCGTTAGGCGCACGCCCGCCACCAGAGCCGACGAAGATCGTTCCGCCGTCGACGCGCTGCGTTTGCCACGAGAGATCGCTTCCCCCCGCGGAGATGTCGGAATCGGAGCCACGATCGAGGACGGCGAGGACGCCTTCATCGACCAAGAACTTGTTGAGCTGAGCGGTGCTGACGGCCGGAGCGCTCGGGCGCGAGGGCGTACTCGCGTTAGGCGGAGCTGTCTGCGCTTCGGCAATCTCCTTCTCCGTCATCTTGAGCACGATGCGTCCCTCCAGCATGTGCACATCGCGCGCACTCTGCGGCAGGACAACCTTCCCGCGCAGCTTCCCTTTGTATTGGTCGAAGTCTGCCGCCGTACGAATCGTCACCCGTACCACGTCGCCGGTTACGACGCCGTTGGTTCCGGGTGTCCACGCCTTGGGATACCCGATGAGTGGCTGGATCTGCGGTTCGATCATGTGCGCCGAGAAGCGCTCGAGCGACCATCCGCGCCCGAAGGCCCACGGCTCGTAGTGCACGTTGCTGAAGCCCCACTTTTTCATCTGCGCGATGACCCAGTCACCCGATTTCCTGAAGCCCGGGCTTCCCGTTAGGCGCGGCCCATTCACGTCGGTCAGCCAGGAGATGGTCTCCATGACTTGTGAGCGTTGCGCGCCTTCTTCGCGAATGCGCTGGAGCATTTGAGGATCGACGCTCGACGCGATTTGCGCATGCGCCGTGAGCGGCGCGAGGAAAGTAAGCGGTGCAAGCGAGAGCACCGCGACGGTGAACACGGCGTGCGGAAATTGACGATAGCTCATGGGAGTGGCTCGTGATGGGGCGACCAAAGCGCGAGCGAAGCTACACGTGGTGCGGACCGCCCAACAGGCGCCTACAGGCCACCTCATAAATGGGCGCCGGCGCACCGCCGCCCATTTGTGAGGTGGCTTCTAGCCGTCGCTCTCCTGCAGCGTTCGCGGAAAATCCTGCTTGAGCAATCGCGACAACGCGCGATCGGCGAGGACGCGTCCCTCGTTCTGGCAGCGCGCGCAATAGTTGGTCTCGTTATCCGCGTAGCGAATGCGCTGGATGGGGGCACCGCAGTCGGGGCACGGTTGGCCGAAGCGGCCGTGCACCGCCATGCCTTCTCGAAACGCCGTCACGGTTTCGGGAAATCCGCTTCCCACTTCGTCGCGCAATCGCTGCGTCCACTCGGTCAATACTTCCGTGGTCGCCAGGTGCAATCGCGCGAGTTCCTCGTCGGTGATGCGCGACGTGAGGAGCATCGGCGACAGACGCGCGCGGTGGAGGATTTCGTCTGAGTACGAGTTACCGATTCCACTGAAGAGTCGCGGATCGGTGAGCGATCGTTTGAGCGTGTGATTTTCGCTCTTTAGTCGAGCAGCGAACTCGCGTAGCGGCGCGCCGAGGACTTCCATGCCGCCGCGATCGATGTGTTGAAGAGCGCGCTCGCCTCGAACCAGCGTCATGGAGGCGCGGCGCTTGGTGCCGGCTTCCGTGAGAATGAGGACGCCGTGCGCAAAGTCGAAATAGGCGAGCCCCATTTTCCCGGGCACCTTACCGCCTCTCGGGCGCCAGCGCAGACGCCCAGCGATCATCAGATGGATGACGAGAAAAAGTTCATCGCCAAAATCGATGACGATCCGCTTCCCTAACCGCCGAATGCCGCCCACTTCCTTTCCGACAATCGATTCCAGCGGGGGATCGACCGAACGGAGAACAAAAAGGCTCGTTAGGCGCACACTCTCCAGTCGGTGTCCGACGATGTGTCGCTCAAGGGCTTCGATGTAGATGACGATATCGGGGAGTTCGGGCATGCCGGGTCATGGAGTTACCGCCGTCGCGCATTGTTCTTCGAGAACTGTGCGCCACCGCCCCGCTGCTCGGCAACCTTGACGCGAATCTGATCCAGCTCGCTCGGCCCTTTCTTGAGAGGGAGCGGCTCGTCGCGAAAGACGGTCTTCTCGTTGCGCGCCGGTATCCCCTCCTCTTTTGGAACCAAGTCCGGATTTCTGCTCCTGAAGTCGTCGAAGTCGATTGGCTTCGATGGATCGAACGGCGCTTCCGGAGTAGGCGTGCCCCCACGGGGAACGCTCCCTTCGGGAAGTGGAGCTTCTGGCGCGGGAACGCCGCCCTCAGGCGCTGGCACACCCGCTTCCGGCAAAGCTCCTTCAGGAAGACCACCGCGAGGTCCGCCAGCACCAATCCCCTCCGCCATGCCTAACAACATCGGGGCGAAGTTCGTGAGCGTGCGCGTACCAGCCTCGAGCGGATCCTGTGCCCACGCGTCGCGCCCGCCACCGATCCCCGCCCAGAAGTCGATGTCGGAGTCCATCTGCGCACCCATCGACAGATTCTTGTTCAATTCGCTCATCGAGCTTCCGTACTTCCCGTGCTCGTTGCCGGTCGCGAGATCGTACATACCGTGCAACCCCTTCAAGCCGCCGCCGATGATTGGCGTGTGCTCCCACATGTTCCACATGCTGCCCGCCATGCCGATGGCGGAGTCGATGGGATGGAGAAATGCGTTCCCGGTGGTGGTGGCGAGGTCGCCCGCGCCCTTGATCGCGCCCGAGCCGATGCTCGCGACGCTATTCGCGGCGCCGCCGAAGTTATTCACCACCGAGTTGAGTACGGAGTTTCCCTTCGTCGCGTCGTCGGCCCAACTCGTCGCAGCAGACACTCCACTCTTCAGCCCATCGCCCATGGTGTTGAAGTTTTCGTGAAAGCCTCGTAGCCCCGCGGTGGGGTCATACCATGCACTCGGCGTACTCTTGCCGTTGAGGTTCGCGGTTTCGTCCCACCATGAGCTCGCGCTTTTTACGGCATTGTAGTCGGTGGTGAGGGCTTTTTTCTCGAAGTTGTAGGCGGAACCCGCAGCGTCGCCGATGGCGCCTCCAACGCTCGAAAGCAATCCTGTCAGCCCTCCGCCAGCCGCAGGAGCGCTTACGTTATTCGCGGCGTCGGGGGCCGCTGGCGTGTCGTCGTCCCAGGGCCAGCGCTGCACGACGACTGCTTCGCCCATCGCGGTGGACGATGTTCGCGCGGCGGGGGCGCGCGCTCCAGTTGCAACGGCCGGTGCGCCGCGCACTACCGCTTCGGCCGCGTCGTGCGCGGCGCGCTCACTGGTATCGTTCGCATCGACGACGTCGACGGCGGAGCCGATACCTGATTCGCGCATGCTCGTGCCGCTGCCCTCATGGTTTGCCGCGACGTGCGCTGCTTCGTGCGCGATAAGCTGAAGGCCCTCGGAAGAATCGGGCACGTACTGCCCGCTTCGAAAGAAGAGGTTGTCGCCAGCTGCAAAGGCGCGGGCATCGAGCGCGCGCGACATCTCATCTGCAGACGCGTCATGATGAATGCGCATCTCGCCAAATGAGTGGTCGAAGCTGTGTTCGAGTTTCGCCTTTGTGTGGTGAGGTAGCACCTCGCCCGGCGTCGGGGTTGCGATGCGAGCAGCGAGGGCGGATGCGGGCAGTCCCGTAAGAGCGCTCCCGGATATTGGTTGCCCTTCCTCGCGAGACGAAACCGTGTACCGACGCATCCGACTGGGAGTGCTGCTCATGGAACTAACCTCGGCACGGGGGGCGGCGGCGGGGGGGGGCGGGGGGCCAACCAATATGCGAGTGCCAGATTACGCCGGCCACGCGCTGGCGCGTTACATCGTTAGTTACGCGGTAATGTGCGTGTGCGCCTCGCTGCACTTCTCGCTGCTGGCGCCCCGTTCGGCCCGCTAGCTACACTGACGCATGCACATTTCTTCAATCCCGTTTGGGATCACTGAGTGGTCACAGGTCGAGGTCACCGAACATCCTGGTGAGTGCGGCGTGGCACGTTGGCGCACACGACAGTTTGGTGATATACGGGTGCGCATGGTGGAGTACTCGCCGGGATATGTCGCCGACCATTGGTGTGCCAAGGGCCACATCCTGCTTTGCCTGAGCGGTGAGCTGCACACGGAACTCCGAGACGGACGCACCTTCACGCTCGGCGCGGGCATGAGCTATCAAGTCGCGGACGATGCCGAGGCGCATCGTTCGTCCACGTCGTTAGGTGCGACGCTTTTTATCGTGGACTGAGCGGTAGGGGGTCGGGTGAAGACGGTGCGCAAACGCATCGATGATTGATTTCCCCATTCAACACGTATGCGAACGCGTCGTCGCATGATGCCGCGAGAAGTCCTATCGTAGTAAGGCGACTCCACTTCGTCTCAGACACCGCTGAACATTTCCCTTCCCAATCTCCCGATCGTCGACGTCATTCCCTCGCTGCGCGCAGCGCTCGCGCGCGGAAGTAACGCCGTGCTGCAGGCACCACCTGGCGCGGGGAAAACGACGGTTGTTCCGCTGGCGCTGCTCAACGAGTCCTGGTTAGGCGGCACAGGGCGAATCATCATGCTCGAGCCACGCCGCTTGGCCGCGCGTGCGGCGGCGCACCGGATGGCGTACTTGTTAGGCGAGCGCGTAGGAGAAACGGTCGGGTTTCGCGTGCGTCGTGATACCCGCGTCGGCCCTCGCACACGCATCGAGGTTGTGACCGAGGGCGTGCTCACGCGCATGCTCAACAGCGACCCAACGCTTGACGGGGTGGGAGCTGTCATCTTCGATGAATTCCACGAACGTTCGATCTACGCCGACGTAGGACTTGCGCTGACGCGCCATTCGCAGCGTCTGGTGCGTGACGACCTGCGGATTGTCGTCATGTCAGCGACGCTCGACGGCGCTCCCGTGGCGCACTTGTTAGGCAATGCGCCGATCATCACGAGTGAGGGGAGGAGCTTTCCCGTCGATGTCCGCTGGCTCCCTCGTCGTCCGGATGAGTGGCTGGAGCCGGCGGTGGCGCGTGCGATCCGCCTCGCACTCCGCGAGACAGATGGCGATGTCCTCGTGTTCCTTCCAGGGCAGGGGGAGATACGTCGTACAGCGGCGCTGCTCTCCAATGACTCGTTAGGCGCCCAGGTTGACATCACTCCGCTGTACGGCAACCTCTCGTTCGAGGAACAAGACCTCGCGATTACGCCATCGACTCAAGGGCGACGCAAGGTGGTGCTTGCGACGTCGATCGCCGAAACCTCGCTGACGATCGAGGGCGTGCGCTGCGTGATCGACAGCGGCGTTTCGCGCGTTCCGCGTTGGGCGCCAGGTGTCGGGATGACGCGTCTCGAGACGGTGCGTGTTTCGCGCGCATCAGCGGCGCAGCGTGCGGGGCGCGCGGGGAGGACTGCGCCGGGAGTCTGCTATCGCCTCTGGGCGATGGAAGAAGAAGCCTCATTGCTTCCGTTCACACCGCCGGAAATCGCGGCAGCCGATCTCGCGCCCCTCGCACTCGAACTGGCGGCCGCGGGGGTGGATGATGTGTTGTCGCTCGACTGGCTCGACCCTCCGGCGTCCGCACCCCTCGCGCAAGCTCGTGAACTTCTCGCCGAGCTGGATGCGTTAGGCAACGGTCGGATTACGCCGCACGGTGAAGCAATGGCGCGGCTCCCCGCGCATCCGCGCCTCGCTCATATGCTGCTTCGCTGCGAATCACCTAACGATCGCGCCCTCGCCTGCGATCTCGCGGCACTGATTGCCGATCGCGACCCACTACGAAGCGATGGGTCGGCGACGAGCGGCCCGGCGCATGACGCGGACATTCGTGCGCGACTCGATCTGCTGCAGGCGATGCGGCGCGGCGAACGACTCCCCGAGCGCGCTTCCGGAATGCGAGTATCGCGTGACGCCGTAGCGCGCGCGCTGGAAGAGGCGAAATCGTGGCGTCGCGAGCTGCGTGTGCCTAACGACGTTCATCCCTCCGACGAGGTGGGGCGAGTGCTTGCCCTGGCCTTTCCCGACCGCGTCGGACAGTTGCGTCCAGGTGGAGACGGGCGATTTCTTCTGCGCAATGGCAATGGCGCGCGACTGCACGACTCGCCGGCGCTCGCGCTATCGCCGTGGATCGTCGTGGCGGAGAGTGACGGACGTCGCCCCGAAGCGCGCGTCTACCTGGCCGCGGCACTCGACGACGCAGACGTTCAGCGCGACTTCGCCGCGCAGATCGAGCACGCTGATCGCGTCTTCTGGGACGATGCGACGCAGTCGGTGCGCGCGACGCGCGCGGAGCGCTTGGGAGCGATTACGATACGCGAGCGCCCACTGCGCGACCCGTCGAACGAGACAGTGCAGTCGGTGCTCGCCGAAGCCATTCGTAGCTCCCGCCTAACGCTACTCGACTGGACCGATGGAGCGACGCGCTTGCGCGAACGTCTCGCGTTCGTCGCCACCCACGACGCGTCGTGGCCCTCCGTCGACGACGAATCGCTGGTCGCATCGCTTGACGAATGGCTCGCACCGCATCTCGCCGGCAAACGCACCGCCAACGACCTGCGCACACTCGATCTGAGCGCGCTCCTCCTCGATCGCCTAACGTGGCAACAGCGCGGCCAGCTGGACGCGCTTGCCCCGACACATTTCGAGGCGCCCACGGGCAATCGCATTCGCATCGACTACTCCGAACCTGCAGCCCCTGTCGTCGCCATCAGGCTCCAGGAAATGTTTGGATGCACGGAGACGCCGCGCGTATTGCACGGGCGCATACCAGTAACGCTACACCTCCTCTCTCCGGCGCATCGCCCGGTGCAAGTCACGCGCGACCTGGCCGGCTTCTGGCGCACCTCCTATTACGACGTAAGAAAAGAACTGAAGGGGCGCTATCCGAAGCATGTGTGGCCCGACGATCCGCTGAGCGCAACGCCCACACACCGCGCCAAGCCGAGGCGGGGGGGAACGTAAGTCAGGGCGAGACGCCCATCTTTTGTGCGAGCTCCTCGTAACGCGAACGACTCACCTTGAGCTTCACCCCACCTTTGAGCTGCACACCGTAGTCGCCACCAGGGTTGCGCAACAACGTCTCGACGAGGTCGAGCCTAACGATTGCCGAACGGTGGATGCGGAAGAAGCGCGCCGGATCGAGGCGTTCCTCGAGGGTCTGCATACGCTCGCGCACGAGATACTTGCGGTCGCCGACGTGCAGCTCGGCGTACGGGCCACTGGCCTCGATGTAGTCGATCTGCCTAACGGGGACGATGCGGACCTGACCGCGCATCTCGACGGCAATGCGCTCCAAATACGGTTCCGCAGGCGCTTCTGGTGTCGCCGGGGCCGGCCCCGCACTTTCTCCCACCAGGACCGCGCGCAGTCGCTCCGACAAGCGACCAACTTCCTGAAGCTCGACGGTTTTCCGAGCGCGCTCCATTGACTGCTCAAAGCGCTCGTCATCGTAGGGTTTGACGAGGTAGTCGAGCGCGGCCAACTCAAACGCCTTCAATGCAAAACGATCGAACGCTGTCACGAAGATCGTCACTGGCATGCGGTCCGGGCCAATCTCGCGCACGACGTCGAGCCCGGTCTTCCCGGGCATCTGCACATCGAGAAAGACGAGATCGGGCTTGAGTGTGCGGATGGCGGCGATGGCTTTCTCGCCGGTGTCGGCGCTGCCGACGATGCTTACGCCGCGCTCGACGGCCAGCAGATCCTCGAGCCGCTGTCGCGCGAGCGGCTCGTCGTCAACAATCAAAACGCGTATTGCGGCGTTAGGCAGGCGATCGACCATTCAAGCAACGTCAGGGCGAAGTACGAACGGCGTCAGTCACAGCGTTCACGCGCAAGTCCGCCGCGGTGTGAAATGGAAGCGTGACGATGGCGACCACGCCACTTCCCCCGCGTGATCCCCCCCCGTTGGCGCTCTCGGAAACGTTCTTTAACTCGAACGATTGATCAGCGCCATACAATTGCTCCAGGCGATCGCGCGTGTTCCGAATCCCCACCCCAGTTCCCTCTTTCACGTCACCGTCACCAAGTCCGGGTCCATTATCGCGGACGGTGAGCACTAACTGATCGCCGTCGACCCGACCGCCAATTTCAATGCGCCCCGTGCTCTCGGAACGTCCTACGCCGTGCTTGAGCGCGTTCTCGACGAGCGGCTGCAACAGGAGCGTTGGAATCAGCGCTTCGCGCGCACGACGCTCCACGTCCGTCACGACCTCGAGCTTTCCTTGAAAGCGTATCTGCATGATCTCGAGATATCGCGAGAGCGAATCGAGTTCCTGTTCGACGGTTGTTTCCTGCTCGTTGGCCCCTTCCAACCGATGCCGCAACAACTCGCTCAAGCGTGCGATCATGCGTCGCACACCCTTGGGGTCGCGCTCAACCAGCGACGAAACCGCGTTCAACGTGTTGAAGAGAAAGTGGGGGTCGATTTGCGACCTAAGCGCCGAGAGCCGCGCTTCGGCGAGTTGGGCCTGGAGCTGCGCCGCTTCTGCCTGCAACATCACCGTCTCGGCGCGCCGCGCGCGGAGCCGCATTGAATACGCGCGTGCAATGCCCGCCGCCAGCACGGCGATAAAGACGATGAGGTCGTCGAGGAAAAAGAGGTGCGAAACGGTGACCAGCGGCCCGTACTCGGGCGGACGCCGAAAGCCCTGATATAGCACACCGAATCGCAGCCAGGCGCCAATCGCGTCCATTGCGACGGCAATGCAGACGCCGGCAGCTGCAATGAGCACGATGCGCGAGACTCGGCGCGGCGACGTACGGTCGAGCGGAAATCGGTCGGCGAGCCAGAAGATTCCGGGCGTCAACGCCGCCCAGAGATACGAAACGATGAACGCCAGCGCGATCGGCGCACCCTGAATCACTGGCTGAATGGCACGCGCACGAGGGTCGAGAATGCCGTTCGCGGCCGTCAGCACGGCCATGAAGCTCCAGAAGGCGAGGATGAGAAGGAGTTCGCCGCGACTCAGTGCGACGCGCTCGCTTACTCGCGAGGCCGCGTCATTCGCTGGCGCGCCGAACGCGCCCCCAGGCGTTGCAGCTGCTGACCGCCCAGCGCCGTTGCCACTCGCTCCTGCACTCGCTTGGGCCAACCGCCCTCCTCGCTAGTTCACGCATCCCGTTAGGCGCTTTCGGGGTTCTCTGCGCCTCCTCAACGTTACGGTGCTCGGTAGGGGGCGCCAATGGCTGACGTGCGAGCTGCACCCAGAAGTCACGAGTAGCACTCCCACGCGCTCGAGTGCTGATACGCTCCCTTCGTGTGCCGATACGTGCCGTTCGTTACGCCACCGTGCCGTTGGTGAATTCGCCCTAAACGTTCGTCCCTGCACCGTGTCACATCTCGTGTGAGGCGATGCGTGCACCGGCCCGCCCCTCGCCAAATCACTGATACCGCGCCGGACGACGTGACTCTCATGACCAAGAAAACGAGATATAGCATCGCAGCGGCGCTGATCCTTGCGAGCGCCGGTGGACTTTGGTGGTACAAGCGCGCCGAAGCGGCCGATCTTCCATCGTTCCGCTACGCGACGGTTGATAAAACCAACCTGCAGTCGACCGTTTCAGCCACTGGCGCGCTCAACGCGGTAACAACGGTGCAGGTTGGTACGCAGGTGTCGGGGCAGGTTTCCGCCATCTTTGCCGACTTCAACCAGCGCGTGAAGAAGGGAGAGCTCCTCGCCCGCATTGACCCTACGCTGCAGCAGCAAGCCGTGTCCGACGCGCAGGCTCAAGTGGAGCGCAATCAGGCCGAGGTGGACGAGGCGCAGCGCGAGCTCGATCGAAACAAGCAGCTCTTCGATCGCAAGGTGCTTACAACCGCCGAGTACAACACCTCGCAATACAAACTCGCGGTTGCAACCGCCAACCTCAAATCATCGAAGGTTGCGTTGGCGCGCGCACAGAAGAACCTCGGCTACACCGCCATTTATGCGCCGATCGATGGCGTCGTGATCGAGCGCAACGTCGACGTTGGACAGACTGTGGCCGCCTCGTTGCAGGCGCCACAGATCTTCCTCATCGCCAACGACTTGTCGCAGATGCAGATCCTCGCATCGGTGGATGAGAGCGACATCGGCGCCATTCACGAAGGGCAGGTGGTCCGTTTTACGGTGCAGCCGTATCCGGACGAGAAGTTTTCGGGCACGGTGAAGCAGGTTCGCCTACAGAGCACGACGACAGAAAATGTCGTGCACTATACCGTCGTTGTTGCCGTCCAGAATACAACTGGGAAGCTCCTCCCCGGGATGACCGCAACGGTCGACTTCATCACGGGCGAGGCTGACTCGGCGTTCGTCGTACCTAACGCGGCGCTGCGATTCAAGCCAACGGGCGCGATGCTCGCTGCGGCAGGTGTCGACTCATCGATTCTTCGCACGGCCAACCCCGCCAGCAGCAACGGTGCCTCAGCGTCCGGCTCGACCACAGGCGTGTCGTCAGCGACGCCGCAGCGGAGCGGTGGACAGAACAACGGTCCGCCGGGAACAGGCACGCAGCGCGCGCCGCGCAGTGCTCCGCGCACCACGTCTGGTGGCCGCGCCACGCTCTGGTATCTCGCCGAGGGTCGAACGCTCCGCCCACTGCGCGTCCGCCTGGGCATCAGCGACGGGCAACGCACTGTGGTTACGGGCGACGGCCTCTCAAAAGGGATGCAGATCATCGTCGGCACGCAGACTAGTGCGGCCGCCACTGGCACAAACACCAGCCCGTTCCAGTCGACGTCGAATCAGGGCGGCCCACGGCGCCCTGGTTTCTAAGGAGCAGCTAGCGATGGCCACGATACTACGCCCTTCGATCCGCGATTCACACGCGATCGCGACTACCAGGTCGCCTAACGTGATTGAAGTGCACGAACTGTCGAAGGTTTACGAGATGGGAGCGAACCGCGTGAATGCACTGCGCGGTATCGATCTCACGGTGCGCGAAGGAGAGATGATCGCCGTTATGGGTGCGTCAGGGTCGGGCAAGTCGACCTTGATGAACATCCTCGGCTGCCTCGACACGCCGTCGGCAGGGTCGTACCTGCTCGATGGTGTGCGGGTGGAAGGGTTGGAAACCAACGCCCTCGCCGACCTGCGCAACCAGAAGCTCGGCTTCGTCTTTCAGGGCTTCAATCTGCTGTCGCGCACCAGCGCGATCGACAATGTGGAGCTTCCACTGCTGTACGACCGCACGGGGCGATTCCGCAATCCACGCGCACTCGCCGAGGAGGCGCTGAGGCGCGTGGGGCTGGGTGATCGTGTGGACCACATGCCTAACGAGCTCTCCGGCGGACAGCAGCAGCGCGTCGCCATCGCCCGCGCACTCGTCACGCAACCGCGCCTTCTGCTCGCCGATGAACCGACGGGCAATCTCGATACGCACACCTCAGTTGAGATCATGGCGCTCTTTCAACAGTTGAACGACGCGGGCATCACCGTGCTCCTCGTGACGCACGAGCACGATATCGCGGCGTATGCGCGCCGCATCATCGAGGTGCGCGACGGACGGATCATTCGGGACGAGATGGTCGCGAACCGGCGCATCGCCGCAAACGACCTGCGGGAGCTGGCCGCTTCCGACGCAGGAACGGTGACGACATGAAAACCATGACACTGACGCGGATTGCGACCGAAAGCATCCGCAAGAACACGATGCGCACGCTCCTCACGATGCTCGGCATTGTCATTGGAGTTGGGGCCGTCATCATCATGGTCGCCATTGGCCAGGGGGCGACGTCGCGCATTCAGCAGCAGGTGAATGCGTTAGGCACGAACATGATTGTCATCACGCCGGGGGCGAGCACGGCTGGCGGCGTCAATCAGGGCGCGCAGACGTTCAATCGCCTAACGATTGACGACGCCGACAAACTGAAGCGTGAGTCGACGCTATTGTCCGGTGTCTCCCCGGTGATTTTCACCCGTGGCCAGATCATCGGCGGTTCGGGGAACTGGCGCGCTCCCATCTGGGGTGTGGCGGTCGACTTCCAGCAGATTCGCGATTGGTCGATGACCAGCGGAACGTTCTTCACTGACGCCGACGTTCGCGCGATGCGGAAGGTCGCCGTCATCGGCGCGACTATCGCCAAGAATCTGTATGCCGGGAGCGACCCTGTCGGCCAGCAGATTCAACTGCGCAACGTCCCGTTCACCATCATCGGTGTGCTTGCACCCAAAGGCCAGACAGCGAGTGGCAGCGACCAGGACGATGTGGTCATCGTTCCCTATACCACCGCGCAGACGCGATTAAGTGGCTTCTCGTTCATCGGGCAGATTCTCGCCGCGACGACGTCGCCTAACGACATACCCTCGGCCCAAGAGGAGATGCGTGCCATCATGCGCGAGTCACACCGCCTGGGTGGTGGCGACGACGACTTCACGATCCGCAACCAGAACGAATTGGCCGACGCGGCGACCGGAACCACGCAGGTGATGTCGTGGCTCCTCGCATCGATTGCGTCGGTGTCGCTGGTGGTGGGCGGCATCGGGATCATGAACATCATGCTCGTCTCGGTGACTGAGCGCACGCGCGAGATCGGCATTCGCATGGCGATTGGTGCACGCGGGAGCGATGTCCTCACGCAGTTCCTGGTGGAAAGCGTCGTGATTTCACTCGCTGGAGGGTTGATCGGCATCGTGCTCGGAATTGTCGGCGCGTTCGTCGTCGGTCGCGTGACGGGGTGGAGCACGGAGACTTCCCCGCAGGCAATTCTCATCGCCGTCCTCTTTTCGGGTGCGGTCGGCGTCTTCTTCGGCTTCTATCCCGCGCGCAAGGCCGCCGCGCTTCGTCCCATCCAGGCGCTGCGCTACGAATAGCGCGCCTAACGCGCTACGAAAAGCGCGCCTAACGATTGCACGCATACATTCTGACGAGACATAGCCATGACACGCACGACAACTACTGCGACGCGCATCGCCACGGTGGCGATGATGATGGCGCTGATGACACCGGCCGGGCTGCACGCGCAGTCCGTGCCTAGCGACACGGTGCCGGCGAAGGGCTCGGTGCTGGCAGCGGGACAGCCAGAGACCATCACATACGACCAGGCACTGCGCATCGCGCTACAGCGCAACGTCGCCCTCCGACAGTCGGAGAACACCGCGGCCAGCGATGCGGTCAGCGTGAAGCAGGCACGGATGCAGCTGCTCCCCGACCTGCGCTTGACCACGCAGGGAGCGCAGTCGTATGGCCGCAATTTCAACCAGATCGACGGCGCGCTGGTGAACTCCACCACGCAGACGATGAATGCTGGCCTCTCGTCGTCCCTCACGCTGTTTGATGGAATGCGCAACATCTCCACCATCCGTCAGGCGCAATACGCCGAGAGCGCCAGCGAAAACGATGTGACGCGGGCACGTCAGACGGCAGTTTTCACTGTCGCGTCCAACTACGTCGCCGTTGTGGCGCAGGAAGAACTGCTGCGCGTGCGCCAGGAGGCGCTTGCCGCGCAGGTCAAGCTCGAGGAGCAGGTGAAGGCGTATGTGGACGCAGGGTCGCGCCCCATCTCGGACCTATATACCCAGCAGGCCAACGTCGCCAGCGCGCGACTCGACGTCACGCAGGCGCGGCGCGCACTGGAGCTCGCGCGTATCGACGTGATGACAACGCTGCAGCTCGATCCGGCGCTCAACTACACGTTCGTCACCCCAAAGCTTCCGGAACAATCGTCAGAAACGCCGGCGCCAGCGCTCGACTCACTCATCAATGTCGCCATGCGCACGCGCACCGACATCGCCGCGTCCGAATCGCGGTTGAAAGCGGCTGACGCAAGCGTCAACGCAGCATCGGCATCGCGCTGGCCATCGCTGTCGCTCAACGTCGGCTACAACACTTCATTCTCCTCGGCGTCGTCATTCAATTTTGCTGATCAGCTCGACCAGCGGCGCGGTGGCTCCATTGCGTTAGGCGTTTCGCTCCCACTCTTCGATCGCGCGAACACCTCCACCGCGACGCAGAAGGCGCGTCTGCAGTCCGACAACGCCCGCATCGCGCTCGACGCGCAGCGCCGCGATGTGGGACTGCAGGTACGCCGCACCTGGCTGGATCTCACATCCGCGCGTGAGCAGTTGATCGCCGCGCAGGCGCAGGTCCGTGCCGCTGACCAAGCGCTTACCGCAAGCCAGGAGCGCTACAACGCGGGTGCCGCCACACTCGTCGAAGTCTCGCAGGCACGCGCCACGCAAGTTCAAGCGGCCAGCGCGCTCGTGAATGCGCGATACAACCTCGTGTTGCAGGGAACAGTGATGGACTACTACACCGGCTCGCTCACGGCGCCCAAGGTGTAGGCGTACGCAGCGGCTACAACCGGTCAAACCTCACACGCCGAAGTGTCTCCGTCATTCGACGCCGAGATGCTTCGGCGTTAGACTGCAGCGGACTCTTTCGGTCGGTCAGATGGCACTCATCCAGCGCGACTTCATTCTGCGAATGATCGAAGCGATTGCGGCGGCGATCGCGCGCATCCGCAAACGTCGCGAGAGCGGTGACCTGGTGGCCGCCCGCCGCGAAGTGCACAACGCCACTGTCGAGTTGTTAGGCTCTGCGGCGGCGATGGTCGGGATGCTCGACTCGCGCACGGCTGCGAACCTCGTGAGCGATCCAACGCGCATCGCGATGTGGGCTCGCCTATTGCACGAAGACGCGGAGATTCTCCGCGAGATGAAGCGCACCGCCGAAGGCGACGCCGCCGATCGGCGCGTGCTCGAGCTATTGCTCGAGGCGTGGCAGCGCGAGAAGGTGTTCGACGAAGAAACGCAGAAACTCTACGCCGAGGTGAGTGCCCGCGTCCCTGCAGCCTCGCTCGACGCCGGCTTTCGCGCCATCAGTGCGGAACTGAGTGCGTCCCCATAATGGTAACGCTCGTTAGGCACAACTCGACCTAGGGGAACAAGACTATCGCGTCTTGTCTTCTCGTCCCCCTTCGCCACGTCCCCACCCCGTTGCGATTGCCATCGCAATCGTCACCACGAGCGCCCACGCATAGGTATTCATCATTCCCACCTGAAGTGGCGACACACGCGGCATTCCGAATTGTGCTCCGGATTGGCTCGCGCTCGACGCCAGGATCGTCGGCAGGAAATAGGGGAGGAGAAAGGGATATGTACAGACCGTCATGTCGAGGAGGTTGGCGCGACGGTATGCGGAAATCCCCGCGCGCCCACCCAGTTCGCGAACGAAAGCACCAACGGTGAGCATGGCCACCACACTGTGCGTCGTCAGCAGTACTGCGGCCGACACCGCTCCAACGATCCACAGCTCGGCCCGAGGCGGAGAGAGTGTTTTCCCGCGTGCCCACTCGAGTGCGCCGGCCACCGACGTCGACGCCTGCAACGCTCCGACGAGTCCAATGAGGAGGATGGTAAAGATCGACACGCCGATTCCACGCCCGATTCCGTCGATGATCACTCCCTTCGCCCCGAACGACGCGCGGTCGATCGACATTACGGCACTCGGCGCTAACAATCCCAAACCGACGCCTAACGCCACCGCAAGAGCAGCACCGGTGAGCAATCCCTCCAACAGGTGGCGCTTCATCACCAGCATCGTGATGACCACCAGCGGGACCAACAACATCGGAAGCCCGCGCGGCGACGCGTCGCTCACTGCTGCGACCGCGCCTAACGCCTCGGTTCCACGCATCGACGCGAGCAGCATGCTGGCGACCAGCGCCGCCACGCCGGCGGGAATCACGTATTTGAGACGCGAGCGTACGGTGCCAGCGATATCGGTGAGCTGCGATCCAGCGCTTGCAATCGTCGTGTCGGACACCGGCGAAATGGAGTCGCCTAACGTGGCGCCGGCGAGAATCGCTCCCATCAGCACCGCCGGATGCGCGCCGACACCGCCACCAGCAGGATACAACAGCGGCCCCGCCAGCATGATCGTCCCGAACGATGTCCCCGTCGACGTCGAGACGAGCACACAGGTGAGATATGCTCCAGCGACGTACCATGCTCCCGTTAGGTGGGCTTCGCGCGCGAGCCAGACCAGCGCCTGCACAAAACCGGATGCGTTGAGCACCGCCGCGATCACGCCGGACAAGAGCCACGCCATGATCATCAGCATGACGATCGGCTCGCCCATCGCTTCGACCACGACTTCGCTGTACCGCGTACGGTCGCGCGCGAGGGCTAATCCCAAGGCGAGTGCGGCGAGCAGGATCGGCCAGAACCCTCGCTCGTCGGGCGCTCCAGAGAGGGCGAGCCACGCAACTCCAACGAGGAAAAGCGCAAAAGGCGCGAGGGCGCCAACAACGTTGCCGTAGAACTCGAGCGGCGCGCGCGGCGCGGAAGCCGCGGTATCAGTGGGGTGGCTCACGGCGGTTATCATATAGCGCGCTCAACACGCCGAACATCCTCACGACTCCCTCGACCCGCCTCCCTTCCAACGGTCGCCCCATGCCTGACGACTCCTTTACGCTCTATGACCTGCGCGTCGAAGTGATCGCCACCGAGCGAGCGATGGTGTGCAACCACAAGGCGGGCGATTGGTTCGAGCTCTCCGGTGAGAATCTGCGATTCCCCGACGGCCAGACATTTCCGATCTATTCGCTGGCCGCGCTCCTTCCGATCTTGCCGGCCAAACAACGCATGACTGCCCCTGCCGATTGGATGACGACTGACACCGACATCGCCTGTCCCGACCCACATTGCGGCGCGCGCTTTCGCATCACACGCATCGCCACTCGGACTTTCCGTCACAGCGACGTCTCGGCCGTTCCCATGCGCGACGCCTGACGTTTCCCCACGGAACAATCTCCATGTCAGCGACTCACGTTACGCTCCCCTCCGGCTACACCATTTCGCGCATCATCAAAGGGGGGTGGCAGCTCGCTGGGGGGCACGGCGCGATAGACCGCGAACGCGCGCTCGCGGACATGGAAGCGTTTGTCAGTGCGGGAGTCGACACGTTCGACTGTGCCGACATTTACACCGGTGTCGAGTCGCTCATTGGCGATTTTCTTCGATCGCGCAAGGTGACACCGGCCGATATTGCGCTTCCGAGAGTTAGGGTGCACACGAAGTTCGTCCCCGACCTCGACGCACTCGCGACACTCACTCCAGCTAACATCGCCGCGATTATCGATCGTTCGCGCGAGCGACTGGGCGTGGCCGCGCTCGATCTCGTGCAATTCCACTGGTGGGACTACGCACGTGGAGATTTCGCCGCGGCGGGGCGTGCGCTTGCCGAGTTGCGAGAGCGCGGCGCGATTCGGAACATCGGCGCCACCAACTTCGACACCGCGCATCTCGCGCAACTGCTGGACGCCGGCGTTCCCGTGGTGTCGCACCAAGTGCAGTATTCCTTGCTCGACCGTCGACCAGCCGCTTCGATGACGGAGCTCTGTGCATCGCGAGGCGTTGCGATCCTCGCCTACGGCTCGCTCGCCGGCGGCTTTTTCTCCGAGCGATGGCTCGGCGCTGACGATCCGCGCGAGTCGCTCGACAATCGATCGTTGGTCAAGTACCGGCTCATCATCGAGGAATTCGGCGGATGGGATGCATTCCAGTCCTTGCTCCGATCACTCGATCGGATTGCGCGGCGTCACAGAGCGCACATTGGGACTGTCGCCATTCGCTGGACGCTCGACCAGCCGTGCGTTGCCGCCGCCATCGTTGGCGCGCGCCACAGCGCCCATCTCACCGACACCGTCCGTGCCCTATCGTTGCAGCTGACGGAACGTGATCACGACGAGTTGCGCGCGATCCTCGCACGGCACCCGGGCCCGGCAGGCGAAGTCTACGAGTTGGAACGCGACCGTGAGGGAGCGCACGGACGCATCATGAAGTACAACCTCAACGTCTCGCGCTGACTGCGCTCGTTGTGCTCGCGGTCGCCCTCACCGCACGCACCCGCCGCTCGCCGAGCGTCTCTGTCGGAAGTCCCGGTCGCTCCCTACTATAGTCAGTATGTCGAAGGGATTGATCTTCTCTGCACTTCTCGCTGCCGCCGCCGGATGTTCGCAGGCGCCGACCATCCCCAAGATCGGCGACCAACCGGTGAAGCTCACGATCACCGCTTCGTCCCGTTCGTTCAAAATCGGCACCCCCGACACGCTGCGCGTTTCCATCACCAACACGCTCGCGCAGAGCGTGCGCTTGCAATACAGCAACGATTGTCAGCTCGAAATGTTTGTCCGTGACGCCAAGGGAAACATCGTCATTCCCGTCACCGGGAAATCGCAGTGTCTCCCGATCAACACGACACTCACGCTCCCGGCGAATGGCAGCGTCCTGCGCGTCTTTGTCTGGACCGGCGGCACCGCATTTCTCCCCACCGTCACCTCTGATCACGTGGCTCCCGGGACGTATTACATCTCGGGCGAGATCAACGCACTGAACTACAGCACCATCCTTCCGGCGCTCAAGGTCGACGTCACCCAATAGTGTCGTCGCGCGCCTTCGCGTTTCCCCACCACTCTCACATGTCCTCGTCCACATTCGCTCGCGCCACGCATTTCGTCGTTGGCGCACTCTCGCTCGCATCACTCGCGCTCACGCCAGTCGCGGCGCAGCAATCGTCGACCGATCCCCACATGGCGCGTGCGTTGCGCATCCTGCGCACAACGCCCCTCATCGACGGACACAACGATCTCCCGTGGTACATCCGCGAGGATTACAAGGAGCATCCGCGCGACGTCGAGGCGTATGATCTGCGCAAGCACACACCGGGCAACACCGACATCGCGCGCCTCCGCAAAGGGATGGTCGGCGGACAGTTCTGGTCGGTGTACGTCCCAGGCGAAGTCAAAGATTCCGGCTACGCCCGCATCCAGCTCGAGCAACTCGATATTGCCCGACGCATCGTCGCGAAGTATCCCGACGTCTTTCAACTCGCACTCTCGCCGGGCGACGTTAGGCGCGCCAAGGCCGCGGGCAAGATCGGGTCGATGTTCGGCATGGAGGGCGGACACGCCATCGAGAATTCGTTAGGCGCGCTGCGCGCCTACTACGACCTCGGTGCACGCTACATGACCCTGACGCACAACGTCACGCTCGATTGGGCCGATGCCGCGCTCGACTCTGCGAAACACGGCGGCCTGACCAAGTTCGGCGAAGAAGTCGTCCGCGAGATGAATCGACTCGGCATGCTCGTCGATCTCTCGCACGTTTCACCTGGCGTGATGAGCGACGCACTCAACGTCGCCGAAGCACCCGTCATCTTCTCGCACTCCGCCGCGCGCGCACTCACTGACGTACCGCGCAACGTCCCCGATTCGATTCTCGCTCGCCTTCCGAAGAATGGCGGCGTCGTGATGGTCGCCTTCGTTCCCGGATTCACGTCGCAAGCCATCGCGACCTTTGATGCCGAACGTAACGCGGCCGCTGCGGCCGCCCTTCGCGCCGCCAACGGTGACTCGGCGAAGGCGCGAGCGGCGATGAAAGAGTGGAATGACTCGCACAAGCGCCCGCCATCATCCGTGAAGGACGTCGCCGACCACATCGAGCACATTCGCAAAGTCGCCGGCGTTGACCATGTCGGCTTTGGCTCTGATTTCGACGGCACCGGCAACGACCTCCCGGCCGAATTGCAGGACGTCTCGACCTTCCCGGTGCTTCTCGCCGAACTGTCGCGTCGCGGCTGGAGCGATGCCGACCTGCGCAAAGTCGCGGGCGAAAATCTCCTGCGCGCGTGGGCCCAGGCTGACAAGGTCGCTGCCCGCCTGCGCAAAGAGCGCCCAGCCTCCAACAAGACCATTCAGGAGTTGGACGGCAAGGGGCCGAAGATGTAATCGCGCATTAGGTTGCTGTGCCTCGCGAACCGCGCGTCATGCAGGACGAAAGTCCACCTCGCTCAAAACGGCGCGCGTGGCGCGCGGTCGTTCTTCCCGGGACGCGTCGTGGGGCGGCGCAATCTTCGCCACCCTCGTCGCCGCCAATGATTCTCCCACCCTCGCGGGAAACTTGAGATGACCGCTGTCGGACATGCTGGCGCTCGGCGCATGCCAATCGTTAGGCTCACGTCGCTGTTCACTCGGCACGTCCTTGCCGTCGTACTCGTCGCGACTGCGCCTTCGCTTGCCAGCGCCCAACGTCCCACCCGCCCAACGTCTCGCCGCGAGCAAGTGGTGATTGACTCTCTCTTCGCGCGCTTCTCGCGCCCGGGAGCACCAGGAGCCTCGGTGCTCGTCGTACGCAACGACACCTTCCTCGTGCATCGCGTATTCGGACTCGCCGACGTCGACGCGAAAATTGCAGCTACCACCGCCACCAACTATCGGCTCGCGTCGCTGACGAAGCAGTTCACGGCGATGTCGATCATGCTTCTCGTCGAGAGTGGAAAGCTCTCGTTGGATGCGCCAGCGCGAACGATCCTCCCCGAGCTTCCGTCATACGCGTCAGGCGTCACCGTCCGACACCTGCTGACGCACACGTCGGGGCTGTGGGACTACGAAGATTTCGTCCCCGATACGCAGCACGTGCAGACTACCGATGCTGACGTATTGCGTCTCACGCACGACAAGACCGACTCGCTCTACTTCACACCGGGAACGTCGTGGCGTTACTCGAACACGGCATACGCGCTCCTCTCGCTTATCGTCGAACGCGTCTCGGGAAAATCATTTCCGGCATTCCTCCACGATCGCATCTTCGCGCCGCTCGGAATGCAGAACACGGTCGCGCATGTCGAGGGACGTGATGTGGTCACACGCCGCGCATACGGACACACGATGCACGGCGATGTCGCGCAACGGACAGACCAGAGCGCCACGAGCGCGGTGTTGGGTGACGGTGGGATCTACTCGTCGATCGACGATCTGCTAAAGTGGGATGCCGCACTCACCGCGCGGCGAGTGGTGAATGATTCGTTATGGAAACAGGCAACGACACCTTTCGTTCTCGCCTCAGGCAAAGCGACGACGTATGGATTCGGATGGTTCGTTGAATCGCATCTCGGTCGTACTCGTTTGCGCCATCACGGTGAAACGCGCGGATTCACGAATGCGATTTCGCGATATCCTGACGATCATCTCACGATCATCGTGCTCACGAATCGCAGCGATTCGGCGCCGTGGGATATCGCTGATCGACTCGCGGCGCTCTATCTCAAGTGATGCCGAGTGATGGCACTGGACTCGCGCAATTGACATGACCTTCTTACGTTTAATGAGGCGGTAGGTCAACGCCTGCGACACGCATGCGGCACCAGGGTCTCCGGGGACCCTGGTGCCGCATGCGTTTTGGAGGTCAACATCTGGAAAACATCACGCCTAACGATGATTTCCCTAGGGAAAATACCACTAACGAAGAAACGCCTCCAATCGAGCCGGAGGCGTTTTTCCTGTGTTACCACGTTGGTTTTACTCCTCGCCACCGGTTGAGCTGCCGCACGTGAGCGATGGCTTGCCACCGGCCATTCGCGCACGAAATCGGCATTTGGAGGGCGATTTCGAGAATTTTCTGAAAATTTTTTCGAGAATTTTTCTGGGCCGTTAGCGCTCGACGGCGTGATGTGTGGGGATCATTGCTGGCCCTTCAGGAATCGGCGAACCCCCCGCTCGAGTTGGAGCGCGTTGCATCAATGTCTGCACAATGCGCTGTGCGGCAGTCCCATCGCCGAACGGATTCTCGCCTTCCGTCATACGATCAATCACACGCGGATCGTCGAGTAGCAACGACGCAGCATCCACGAGCGAGAGCGTTTCGGTTCCAACCAAACGTCCAAAGCCGGACTCGACGACCTCCGGACGCTCGGTCGACTTTCGCAGAATGAGGACCGGCTTACCAAGAACCGGACATTCTTCCTGCACGCTACCGGAGTCTGTCATCACGAAGAGCGACCGGCGCATCAACTCCACCATGTCGCTGTATCCCACAGGTTCAACGAGTTCCACGCGCGGCATCCCCATCAATTCGTTGATGACCACGTCGCGCACGCGTGGATTAGGATGTACGGGGATCACGAACTGTACGTCGGTGTGGATTGCCGCCAATTCCGCGATCGCCTGACAAACGTTCAACAGCGCTTCACCAAGAGTCTCGCGGCGGTGGATCGTGGCCAGGATGAAGCGACGTTTCTCCCAGGGGAGTGCGTTGAGTCGCGGCTCGTTAAACGACGCCTTCCGTGGAAAGAAGCGCACCGCGTCGACGATGGTATTGCCCGTGACGACGATCTTCTCCTCGGCGACACCTTCGCGCTTGAGATTGTTGCGGGCGCGGTCGGTCGGCGCGAAGTGCAAGTCGGCCACAACCGTCGCGAGTCGTCGATTGAGTTCATCGGGAAATGGATTGCGAATGTTTCCCGTGCGGAGTCCCGCTTCGACGTGCGCCACTGGTATGCCGAGGTAGTGCGCCGCGAGCGCCGCACACAACACCGTCGTCGTATCGCCCTGGAGCAGGACGAGGTCGGGACGCAACTCGGCAAACGTGCTCGACATCGCCAGGAGCGCGCGCGCCGTGAAGTCGGCCAGTGCCTGCGGTATCGAAGGGAGCCCGAGGTCGACGTTAGGCTTGATATTGAACGCGTCGAGCGCTTGCGCTAGAAGATCGCGGTGCTGCGTTGTTGTGATGACGATGGTCTCGATCGACTTGCGATGCTGTTGTAGCTCGTGAATTACCGGCGCGAGCTTGATCGCTTCCGGGCGCGTTCCGAGAATGACGCACACGCGATACTTCGCTCCCTGCCCGACCGATCCCAGTTCACGCGGTGTGCTGCGCCGAGCATTGCGGCGGTTCATGGGAGGAGTGCGGCGATGTGTATCGCCCCCTCCGAAGTGATGCGTCATGCGGTGAGCTCCAACATTCTCATCGTGCAGAGGTACGCAGAGTGCCAATCGCGTGCGCCCCATTGACCAGCGAGCGCGAAGCTTGGCAACAATTTGTCCGTCGTGCCTAACGAGTATTTGTGGACGGCTGTGGCGCGCGTGCCGTGCGCGTTCGCTGCACACGTGCCACGCGCGCCGGAAGGTCACCCCGCGTTGGTGACGAAGTCCCTGCAATCCCTGCCGCTCCCCCGGTCGAATTCGCCGCTGAACGGGGGCACGTGCGACGTGCATCACGGTTCTGAGCGTGCTCGGAGAGCCATTGCCCGGAGCCAAACGATGAAGTGAATCGCAGCTAGACAGCTGCCGGCTCGTGCACACGAGAAAGCTGGCGTCACCCTGTGAGCCGAAATCGAATCCCGACGTTACCTTTGCAGGCGACGGTGCAACACCCTTTGCCACTCGATCGCTCCAATCGCATGGAAATGACCCCGGGCTCTGACCCCGGGCTCTGACCCCGGGCTCTGACCCCCAGCTCTGACCCCGGGCTCTGACCCCCAGCTCTGACCCCAAACGCTGATCCGATTGTCTCCTTCGCGCGTACCCACCGACGCAACTCGCGGCTTCATCGTCCCGATCGGAGGCAACATCGGGACCTCCGACATTCTCGCGCGCTTCGTTTCCGTGTGTGGCGGCTCGCGCGCGCGCATCGCCATACTCCCGACCGCGTCATCCGATGCCGACACGGGGCGCGAATACGAGCGAATCTTTCGTTCGCTCGGCGCCAGAGATGCGCGCTCACTCGGCATCGATCGTCGCAGCGACGCCGACGACGGCGACTACTTGGAGTTGATTGAACACGCCGACGGCGTCTTCATCACCGGTGGGAACCAGCTCAAGCTCTCTACCACGTTAGGCGGGACGCCCGTCGCCAAGCTTCTGCGACGCCGCAATGCCGCGGGGCTGCACGTTGGTGGAACGTCCGCAGGAGCCGCGTTTCTCTCCGAACACATGATCGCTTTCGGCGAAGAAGGACCCACACCGAAAGTCGGCATGATGACGCTGGCGCCGGGACTCGGCCTCACGAATCGCGTCGTCATTGATCAACATTTTCGGCAGCGCGATCGCTTGGGACGATTGCTCATGGCGCTCGCCCTCAATCCGTTTGCGGTCGGCGTGGGCCTCGACGAAGACACCGCCGCGTTTCTCGGACCCGACGATGTCATCGAAGTGCGTGGTTCAGGGGCAATCACCTTCATCGACCCGTCGCACGTCGAGTTCTCCTCAGCCGATCACACCGATCGCGGTCAGCCGGTGTCGCTCGTCGGAATGAAGCTCCATGTTCTCGCACACGGCGCCTCCTACAACCTCCACACTCGCGAAGCGACCGTAGAAGGACAGACGGTGGCCACCGAGTAAGAGCAAGCCACATGCGCATCGTCGACCGCCGCGTCTTCGTCGGCCCGTCCATCTACGCACACTTCCCCGTCATTCGTCTCGAAGTCGATCTCGGTGTGCTCGAAGAATGGCCGACGATGCGACTTGGGACTCCCTTCGTCGACGCATTGGTCGCGCACCTCCCGGGACTACGGGAGCACGGATGCTCGTACGGCGAACCGGGCGGCTTCATTCGCCGCATGACCGAAGACGACGGCACCTGGCTCGGACATGTCCTCGAACACGTCGCCATTGAGCTGCAGAACATCGCCGGCGAAGACGTCACGTTCGGAAAGACACGCTCCGTCGACGGAAGTCCTGGCGTGTACGACGTTGTCTTTGAGTATGAGCAGTCCGACGTCGGCAATGAAGCTGCCGATCTCGCCGTTGCGTTGCTGCACTCGCTCCTCCCCGCTGAGCTCAAGCCTAACGATTTCCCCGCCGGCTGGAGCTTCGAAACCGCACGCGATGAGTACATCCGTTCGGCTCAACGGCGCGCGCTAGGTCCATCAACAGCGTCGATCGTGCGGGCTGCCGCTGATCGCGGCATTCCCTGGATTCGCCTCAACGAGCAGTCGCTCATCCAACTCGGCTACGGCAAGCACCAGCGCCGAATTCAAGCCACCGTCACGTCGAGCACGCCGCACATCGCCGTCGAGCTGGCCTCGGACAAAGAAGAGACCAACCGCATACTCGGCTCGTTAGGCTTGCCCGTTCCCAAGCAACGGCTCGTCCAGGGCGAAGATGCGGCCGTGGCGGCCGCGCGGCGTATCGGCTTTCCCGTCGTGGTCAAGCCATACAACGCCAATCACGGACGCGGAGTCTCCATTCACCTAACGAGTGAGGAGCAGGTTCGCGTTGCCTTCCAGAAAGCGCGCGAACACTCACGCTCGGTCATCGTTGAGTCGTTCATCACGGGCGCGGACCATCGCATGCTCGTCATCAACGGCGAGCTGGTCGCCGCATCACGCCGCGAACCTGGACACGTCGTCGGCGACGGCATCCACAGCGTCGAAGCGCTGGTCGCGACGGTGAATACCGATCCACGCCGCGGCATCGGGCACGAGAAAGTCCTCACCCGCATCGAACTCGATCACGAAGCCGAGCGGTGCATGGCGAGCAAGGGGTATACGAAGGAGTCAGTACCGCCAGAGGGCGAAGTGGTCCATTTGCGGCTGACGGCTAATCTCTCGACCGGCGGGACCGCCAGCGACGTGACCGATGTGGTGCACCCGGACAACGTCGAGATGGCCGTGCGCGCCATCAAAGCCATCGGCCTCGACGTCGGCGGCGTGGATTTTCTTACGCCCAACATCGCCCAGTCGTACAAAGAACACGGCGGCGCAATTTGCGAAGTGAACGCCGCCCCCGGCTTCCGCATGCACATGGCGCCTAGTGAAGGAAAGCCGCGCGATGTGGCCGGAAAGACCATCGACATGCTCTTCCCGTCGGGAAGCCCAAGCTGGATTCCGATCGCCGCCGTTACGGGGACGAATGGAAAGACGACGACGGCACGCATGCTCGCACACATCCACAAACTCGCCGGTCGCACGGTCGGCCTAACGAGCACCGATGGCGTGTACATCGACGGCCAGCGTACCGTCGCCGGCGACATGACAGGCCCAGTCGCCGCTCGCATGGTGCTCAGCGACCCTTCGGTTGAAGTCGCTGTTCTCGAAGTTGCGCGCGGTGGACTCCTGCGTGCCGGACTCGGAGTTCGACACGTCGATGTTGGCGCCGTCCTCAACGTACAGTCCGATCACCTGGGCATGCGCGGCGTCGACACACTCGACGATCTCGCCGAAGTAAAACGCATCATCGCCGAAGTCGCCCGCGATACCGTCGTGCTCAATGCGGACGATCCGCGCGTGTTGCGCATGGCGGGATACGCCGAAGCGAAATACGTCTGCTACGTGACGCTCAATCCCGAGCACGAACTCGTTCGCGAGCACATTCGCGCCGGTGGCCGAGCAATTGCGCTCGAGGCGGGGATCAACGGGCAGATGATCACGATATACGATCGCGGCGCGCACATCCCGCTTTTATGGACGCACCTGGTCCCCGCAACGATTGAAGGAAAAGCGACTTTCAATGTGCAAAACGCGATGTTCGCCGCAGCGATGGCCTTTTCGATGGGCGTTAGGCTCGAGGATATCCGCAATGGACTTCGCACGTTCCACACAACGTTCTATCAGGCGCCGGGCCGCCTCAACGTCTTCGACGAACACCCCTTCAAGGTCATCCTCGACTACGGTCACAACGCCGCGGCAGTCGATTCGGTCTGTCAGCTAGTCCGGAAGCTCGACGTGAAAGGGCGCCGCATCTGTGTTGTTGCCGCACCGGGCGATCGCCGCGACGAAGACATCATCGAAATCGGCGAGGTCGCCGCGCGCGGTGGCTTTGACTTGTACATCTGTCGACGTGACGACGACTTGCGTGGACGCGACGGCAACGAAGTTCCAACGATGCTGCGTTCCGCGCTCCTCCGTAGCGGAATCGACGACGCGCACCTTCAAGTCATCCCTGACGAGCAGGAGGCAATCGACGCCGCACTCCGCACCGCGCAGCGCGGCGATCTGCTCCTGATCTTCGCCGACGCGCTCGCCCGAAGCTGGAAACAGGTGGTGCACTTCCGCGCCGGGGGAGAAAGCGCGGCGACCGATGGCGCCTCGCCGGCGGCCGCAACCGCGACCGCAACGCCTAACGCGGCACCCGTCGTTGCTGCCCCCGTCGTGACGCAGGACTTGTTAGGCACGCTCTCGTCCCCCTTCGGTAGCGCGGGCGGTGATGACGTCGTCCTGGTTCGCGACGAGCGCGGGGTCCGCATCGCGCGTGAAAGCGACGATTAGTCACTGAAAGCTACTTAAACGTGTCGTCGCTCCCACTCCACGCTACACAACTCCTCGCGTCGCGGCGTCTCCTTGGCGCCAATGTCTTTTCGCGGCGCGCGGGAGCCGTGCTGGAAGTCTCACTGGAGGGAGTCGACGACCTTGCCCAGTGCGTCGAACGCTGGCGCACCAACGTCCGCACCTTCATTGCGCGACTGCAGTGGGGCGATCAGGAAGTCGTCGTTCATCAGCAGCCCAAGGGCGCGCACCTGTTTCTTACCGCTCCCATCGACGCGCTCCTCACCGCCACTGACGTCGCCGAGCAAGCATGGTTGGCCGCCATTGTCCCCAGCGATTTTGACGCTGAGGACACAATCGCGCGCCTCCGCGTGGCTGCTCTCCACGAAAAGAGCGACCGCCTCGTTGCGCTCGCGCAAGAAGCCGAGTCCCGATCGTTGCAGTGCATCGCCGACGATGATGAGGTCTCGTTAGGATCGGGATCGGGGTCGCTGACCGTGCAACGGCGCACACTCCCCTTGCCTAACGAGGTAGAATGGAGTGCGCTGCACGAAATTCCCATCGCGCTCGTGACCGGATCCAACGGCAAGACGACGACGACGCGACTAGCGAGCGCCATGCTCGCCGCGGCGGGACACACCGTCGCCCACTCCTCCACTGACGGCGTGTGGCTCGGAACGGAAGCGCTGGCTGAAGGCGACTATTCAGGTCCTGGCGGTGCGCGACTCGCACTGCGCGACACACGCGCCACCTGCGCCGTTCTGGAAACGGCGCGCGGAGGCATACTCCGACGCGGTCTGGCCGTCCAACGCGCCGACGTCGCGGTCGTCACGCGCATCGCCGCCGACCATTTCGGCGAGTACGGTATTCACGATCTTGATGCACTCGCCCGCGTCAAACTCGTCGTCGCCAGCGTCGTGCCGCCCGCGGGGCGCATCGTTCTCAACGCCGACGATCCGACGCTCGTTAGGCTCGCACCCACGCTCAGGGCGCCGGTCACCTGGTTTTCTCTAAATCGCCCGAGCGCTCCGACTGCCGCACCGGCTTACCACACGTACCTCGACGGAGACGAAGTCGTTCTTCAGCGCGGTGATCGCTGCGATTCGCTTGGTACCGTGCGCGACATTACCATCACGCTCGCCGGCCAGGCACGCCACAATATCGCCAACGCCCTGGCCGCTATCGCCTGCGCCTCAGCGCTCGGCGTGAGCATCGACGTGATGCGCGACACGCTCGCCACCTTCGGGCGCGATCCGGCCGACAACCCAGGTCGTCTGGTCTTGCTTGAGCGTGACGGAGTGCGAATCGTTGTCGACTACGTCCACAATCCCGATGGCTGGGATGCGATTTACGAAGCCACTCGCGCGCTCCCGGCGACGCGTCGTTTGGTCGTCGTTGGGCAAGCGGGAGACCGCGACGATGGCGCACTGCATGCACTGGCCGAGAGTGTCGTGCGCGGTTCACCCGACCTCGTTGTCGTGAAGGAGTTGCCTCGCATGCTGCGTGGACGCGCCGCCGGCGAGACGTCGTCGATCCTCGCTCGCTCGTTCTCCTCGTTAGGCATGGACAACGAACGGCTCATCATGACCTCCGATGAACGTAGCGCCGTAACCGCTGCACTTGGCGCCGCCCGAACTGGCGATGTCGTCATACTCGCCATACACGAGGACTACGCCGGCACCATGCGCTTTCTCGCCACATTGGGCGCCGCTCCATCGGCTCGTTAGGTAGTTCGTTAGGTAGTTCGTTAGGTCGCTCGTTAGGTAGTTCGTTAGGTCGCTCGTTAGGTAGTATCGGCGAACTACGGCTTTTTCGCCGACGGCATGCCAGCAGGTGACTTCCGCGCCCCACTACGCGCCGCCGCCCGCGCACGCCGCGTGTCGTACAACCATTGCTCCAAATGCGTCGCGAGAATGGGCAGCGGCACCGCCCCGGCTGACAGCACAGCAGCGTGCCACTCCCGCAGGGCGAAATCGCGACCGAGTTCGCGCTGCATCCACGTCCGCTGTGCGGCAAACTCACGCGCGCCTAACGTGGCGACACCCGCTCCACCGGGATCCTCAATCACACGCTCGACAAAAATCGAGTCCACTACCTGAGGTGCAACCAACGAGTAGCGCTGCATGACCGACAGCGCCTGCGCGCGCGTCCACCCCAGATAGTGAACGCCAGAGTCAGCGATGAGGAGCGCCGCGTTGAATCCCTCGTCGAGGAGACGCGCGTACGCGCTTCCCGGGTCCGCATACATCCCCAGCTCCCCGGCAAGCGACGCCGCGTATGCCTGCCATCCCTCGACATACCCACGACTCTCCGACCACCGGCGCACCGGGGGAATGGAGTTATCACTCAGTACGACACGCCGCTGGAGAGAACGTCCAGGATAGCCCGCGCGAAATACATGCACGGCCACGTTGGTTGTCGCCGCGTCACGATGCCATCGCGGCGTGACGACGAGTGCGCCGGGTTCGCCAGATTGAAGTGGCTCTATGAACCCACCGTCCGGCCAAATGACGCGCTCGAACGGCGTGGCGCTGCGAATTGTTAGAGGTGCGTTTGCGGACGGATGTCCGACGTTGCGAGCGGCGGAGTCCACAGCAGCGAGAGTGTCTCGCTTGGACGTTAGTGATAGCACCCGGGTAGCGATGAGCGGTGCGATGCGCTGCTGGGCCGCGTACGCTGCTTCAAGTATGGCATCATCGCTAGGCATCGGCCCAATGCGACGCAACGAATCGTGCAGTGCCTCCACCGTCCCCTTCCACCCCATCTTCGTGCGTACACTCGCCAGCAAGGCGTCAATGCGCTGGAGCTCCGCCAGTCCCACCTGATGCGCTTCCTCTGGCAGAATATCGAGCGACGATTTACGCCGCAGCAGATGGCGGTAGTACTCCTTTCCTCCCGGATACTGCCAGAGTCCCAGTTGCGAAGTCGCGGTGGGGAGATAGTCGTTCTGCAGCCAGTTGCTGAGTGAATCCAGCGCCGGAAGCACGCGCGCATTCACAACGTCCGACTGCTCAGCAACAAAACCAGCAAGATGCGCCGAGTCCAGCGCGGCGAGGCGATCGCGGCTTGCACTCCACGGCCCTGCGCTGCCTAACGCGCGAAGTTCCTTGAAATACGCGATGCCGGCCAGCGTGAGATCGCGCGACGCTACGTAACCACGCGCGCGGCGTTCGGTCAGCGACCCACGAATGCGCCCAAGTTGGAACGGAAGCGCTTCGACGAGATACTGATATCGCTCAATTTGTTGCGGCGTTTGCAATGGATGTTCTTGCAGCAGCCGCAGCGCGTCGCGCAGTCCCCCCGCACTCGGTGACAACTCGGAAAAGTCAGTCCAGTAGAAAAGTGCCGCTTCCGCCGCCGATTCCGCGTCCCACCGTACCATCAAGAGCGTGACATAGTCTGACGGCGTGAGGGCATCGGCGTTCACGCGGTCGAGATCACGAACAACACCCTGACTGAATCGCGTCGCACTCTTCGACGATTCGTACGAGAGCTCCGGAAACCCGTTGACCAGGAAGCCATTCGCCAGCGCGACCGCGGGACGTTTTGGAAGCGACTCGCGCCAGTAGGTGTCCAGCGTTTCCTCCAGCTGCTTGCGCGCCAGCAATGAGTCGCCAATAGACGGAACTCCGGGACCACTGGCGTTGAGCGCCGCACAGGACGATGAGAGCAGACCGATCGTGCCAAGAAAAACGATCGCCAACGCGCGAACGAACACATTGCGATGGCGTACGACGTATCGGACGGGCGAAGTGCTCACGGAAGGCGATGCATGAAAAGCCGTCTGTTGTTGGTGTCCAAGCTTGAGATGACCTCGCTGGTGTTGGTCGTCACCGCGCGCGAAGCTACCTCCACGCACTGATACCCTCAATCAGGCTCGAGGGACACCATGAGGTCGGGAGAAAAGATGAAGATCTATCGGGCGACGGCCTTTCTCGAGAGTCCAGCCACACGGCGGCGCATACGCGCGACGTTTGGTTCGCTCGTCGCCCTAACTCTTGCGTGCGGTAAGAGCGGCGCAACGGGGTGTTGTGCGCCGACGCCGGGGACGGCCTCACTCGAAGTCACCACGGTTGCGCGCGGACTCGATACGGTTTGGGATCTCGCGTGGGGTCCCGATGGAAGCATCTGGTTCTCGGAGCGGGGTGGCGCCATCTCGCGTCTCGATCCGGCCACGGGGCGCGTGACCAAAGCGGGTACCATCGCGGTGGCCGAGAGTGGCGAGAGTGGCTTGATGGGCATTGCCTTTCATCCGGATTGGAATACGTCGCCATGGGTGTATGCCTCACACACCTACTCTGTTGGTGGAGGCTTGCGCAACCGCGTGGTGCGCCTGCGCTGGGACGGATCCTCGTTAGGCGCTCCTCAGGTGCTCCTCGACAACATCCCCGCTGCGTCAATTCACAACGGCTCGCGCATTGTTGTCGGGCCCGACCGCTTGCTTTACGTCACGATGGGTGATGCCGGCGACGAGGCGCGTGCGCAAGACGTTGGCTCGTTGTCCGGAAAGATTCTGCGCCTCACCCTCGACGGCGCCCCTGCCCCTGGGAACGCGCGCAACAACTACCTGTTCTCGTTTGGTCACCGCAATCCTCAGGGATTGGTGTTTGCCCCTTCCGGCATGCTCTACGAGACGGAGCATGGACCTAACGACAACGATGAGGTCAACCGCATCGAGAGTGGGCGCAACTACGGATGGCCCAACGTCCACGGCAAATGCGACAACGACACTGGGCCTAACGAGACATCGTTCTGCGCGGCGAACTCGGTGGTTGAGCCACTCGACGCGTGGACACCGACCATTGCCCCCTCGGGTCTCGACTATTACGGCTCATCAGCGATACCGGGGTGGCAGGGAAGCCTCCTCTTCACGACGCTCAAAGGAAGCGCGCTACGTCGCTTGCAGCTCTCAGCCGATGGCCGGAGCGTCGTAAAAGGCGAGAGCTACTTCGACGGTGCGTACGGACGCCTCCGCGACGTCCTTGTTGCCCCCGACGGGTCGTTGTATCTCGCCACGAGCAATCGCGATGGTCGCGGTTCTCCGTCGGCCGAAGACGATCGCATTCTTCACGTGCGCCCCAAGTAACGACGTCTCGCGTTGGGTGAGCGCGCGCCCGTAGCTTTCGCGGCATGACCGCCGACTTCTTTCAGCAGCTTCTCGCCTCGCTCACGCCACTCGAGGGAACCGCCGTCGCCTTCGGTCTCGTGAGCGTCTATCTCAGCACGCGCGAAAACATCTGGAGCTGGCCCACCGCCATCATCAACGTCGGGCTCTACACCCTTCTCTTCTTTCGCGAGAAGTTGTACGCGGACATGGGGCTGCAGGTCATCTACCTGATGCTCTCGTTTTACGGATGGTATGAGTGGCTGTACGGCGGGGAGAATCGCACCGAGTTGCACGTGTCGCGCGTGACCCCTCGCCTCGCGGCACTGCTCACCGTCATTGGAGCGGTCGGCTCTCTTGTGTTAGGGTACTTCCTGCATCAGAATACCGACGCCGCGCTCCCCTACCTTGACGCGACGCTCTCCGTCTTCTCCCTTATCGCGCAGTGGATGATGACGCGAAAGATCCTGGAGAACTGGGCGCTCTGGATCGTGCTCGATGTGGTCTACGTCTGGATGTTCATCTTCCTCAAGCATCTCAATTTCACCGCCTTTCAATACTCGGTCTTTCTCATCCTGGCCGTGATGGGGTATCGCGATTGGAAGCGTTCCTTCGAATCGCATCGCGCGGCCACCGCCTAACTCGGCATGGCTAATCACAAGTTCACGCCTACGCGCACTCCGACCTTCGGGCACGTTGCCATACGCGAGCGCGTCGCTCGTGTCGTGGTGACCGGCGGCGAGTGCACCGGTAAGACCACCCTCGCCTTGCGTCTCGCCAGAAAGTTCGGCGTCCCCAGCATCGACGAATACGCGCGGACGTACGCCGCCTCGGCTGGGCGCGCGCTCACCGCATCGGACGTCGAACCCATCGCGCGCGGACAAGTGGCCGCCGAAGATTCGATGTTCGCGCAGTGGCAGGAGGCGGCTGCATCAAACCACATCCCCCCGATGGTCGTGCTGGACACGGACCTGGTGAGTACGACCGTCTATGCCGATTTCTACTACGGCGGCACACCGGAGTGGGTACGCGACGAAGCGCGCGAACGACTCGGCGATCTCTATCTCCTCTGCGCCCCCGATATCCGCTGGGAGAGCGACGGCATCCGCGACCTTCCCCTCCCGCAGGCGCGCGCCGACGTGCACCAGCGCTTCGTCACTCGCCTCCGTGAGCTTGGCGCCACAACCCTGCTCGTTACCGGACAAGGCGATCAGCGCTTCGACGTGGCCACCGCTGCAGTGCGCGGTTGGCGTGCGGCGATGGCACGAGGACTGACGCATCGTTAGGCGAGTGGCTCGGATCTTCATTCCACACACGTCCAGCAATCGATGGAGCGCGCTGCTATGCGATCTGGTCCCCATCCGCGTTAGGCACCGAGCCCTCGCGCATTTCGCGTTCTTCGTCACCTCGCCCGCTGGCGCGATACCAATACGCGACACCTAACAAGAAGAGGCCGGCCAGCATGTAGCCGCCGACGCGCCACCCAATTTGCAGCGCCGACGCTTCGATGATCGCCTTGAGTGCTGCCAACACCGACAATCCAAGCCCGACCTGGCGCAACAGCGGAATTGCCCGCCAACGCCCCACCCCAATCGCGAGTACGCCCGTGAGGGCGTAGTACGCAACCAGAAGGAACGTGGCCACGTCGTGAGAAAACGCTCCCGCCAATTCCTGATGTATCCAGAAAAAGGTCACTGTTGCACCGAGCAGACGAACGACTGCTGCCCGCGGCAGCGCGCGCGAGAAACGCCCTTCCGCTGCGTAGCGCCATGTGAACCACGAGAAGAGGAGCCACGCCAGCGACACGGCCGCCGAGCCTAACGACGCTTCGGTGAGGAACGGGCGATACGCGTAGGTGGTGCGTGCGTCCAACGCCGAAAAGACGGCGATCGCGCCAATCGACAGCCAGATGAAGGTGCCTAATGCCATTCCCACGAGGCGAAGGCGCGGCAGCAGCACGGACGCCAACGCGCCCGCAATCGCCACGCGAATTCCGATTTGGACGTTGGAATTCCAATCGGGAATCGTCAGCGCGAGATTCGCGAGGAGCGTCGCGGTAAAGGCATGCGTCGACCGCTCCCCATCGCGATTGATCCATGCCGACACCGCGGCGGCAACACACCATGCACCGGCGAGCAGTCCGCCAGTTCCGCTCGTTGCCGACGGGAGCGTCGAAAGCGCAACCGCGAGCGCGAACATGGGGATCGCCACCCCAACCAGAATGCGACTGCGGATCGTTCGTTCGTTAGGCAGCGCGCTTGCATACGCCGTGATCGTTACGACGAGCGCCAACGCCACCCTCGGCCAGTCTGTCGACGCCTGGTCGAACATCACTGCCAGTGAACCCAACGCCGAGACAAGAGCGACCTGTGACAGGCGCCCGCGCGTCGCGCCTCGCACGATGATGAGTGCCGCCCATGCCACCGCGATTCCGAAGAGCGCTGGCGCTGCTCCTCGCGTCCAATCCCCGTCCCGCATCAACTGCTCCGTCGCCACCACCGTGTACACGACGATGCCTAACATCTGCACGAACGGGACCTTCTCCCATTCGCGATCCCGCATCGCATGCATGCCGGCGGCGAGGACGAATGCGCCGTATGTCAGGAGCAGCAGCGGATTCCCATCCCCCGACGACGTCACAAACGGCGCGAGTAGCGCGCCGCCGAATCCAACGTTGAAGAGTGATTGATCTTCCTCGCGTAATGAGAGTACGGCGAGTGCGACAGACGCCGCCGCTGCGACCGCGAGCGCAACACCGTCCGAGACGAGATTGAGCAACGGCCCTGCGCCCCAACTCACGACGTGGATGATGGCGAGTGCGAGTCCGAGGAGCACATTGCCGAAGCGCGGCGAATTGCCGCGACGCAATCGCCAGCCAATGATGGCGACGACCGTCGCGGTGATTGCGCCTAACGCGACGCGGAGTTCTGGACCAATCAGCCCGTTGCGCACGGCCCAGCCGAGGAAGGCGCCGACGCCCATGAGGATGGTGAGCGCGGCGAGGGCGAGAGTTCCGTAGCGTCCCACGAGTCGTTCGAGATCGCCGCGCTGCGCCGGCCACGCTGTGGCTGGGCGACCGGTTCCAAATCCGATGCCCGCGCCAGCGCCGACGCCGTCGCTTGTGCGACGACCGGTGTGACTGCCTGGGCGGCCAGCACCGCCACCGGCTGCAGCGCCGCCAGCTGCAACGTCCTCCGCTTCCGTCGCACTCCCGCCCGGCGAGCGACGAGGAGCAAGGGAGACCCCCGCGGCAATGCGCCGGAGTTCGTCGGAGACAAACGGTTCGCTGCCGCCGGAACTCGCGGACGCGCCGGCCGATGTACCCTCTCGATCACCGGAGCGTGGCGTCGCTGCGTTGGAACGATCTGGGCTGCGATCGGATGGTGCGAACGAATCCGCCGCGGAAGGCGATATTGGTTTTTGGGGGGGGCCCCCCGCTACCGCATCCCCAGCCGCCCCCCCAGCCGCCCCCCCACGCTCCCCCAGTCGCCGCACCTCACTCCGCAGCGACACCATCTCCTTCGTTAGGCGCGCGACCGCCAACTCCAGCGCCTCTAAACGGGAATTGTCAGACATGCCCAGAACTTATCCTCAACTAGCGCCGCCGGCACGCGCCACTCCACTTCTGTGAGCTGAATCCCGCTTCCTGGCGATCCTCCGGATCGCCTCGACGACGTCGCTAACGACACGTAGCTTTGCGCTGCCACCACGCCACGCACGCCACGCACGCCTCGCATGCCTCTGCGTCTCGTCACCCTTTACCTCGTGCTCGCGCTTTGCAGCACGCCGACAATTGGCGCGCAACAATCACCGCGAACGCGAACGCTGAGCGTTACCATCGTCGATTCCGCACAGCGACGTCCAGTTTCGGGAGCCCGTCTGACATTCGGCGCCGATACGTTGCTGCGCACCGTTTCCGACACCCGCGGCATCGCGACGTTCAACGTTCCGAATACCGCCGACACGCTCGTCGTCCGTGCGATGGGATTTGCCCGCTTCGTGCGCTACATCCCGCGCAGCATCGAGGACGCGCTCTTCATTGACGTCGTGCTCGCACCGCCCGCCGCGCTGGCGCAAGAACTTCCCGCGGTGGCCACCGTCGACCACAAACCCGCGGACCGCCTCTCCGAATTCGAACATCGCCGTACCTCCGGTGCCAACGGCGTCTTCATCACGCGTGATGACATCGTGCATCGGTCGCCGGTTCGCGCGACCGACCTCTTTCGCGCACTCCCTGGGCTTCGCGTCGTCGACAGCGCGTCACTGAAACTCATCGTCGCCAATCGCAGCTACACGCCGTCACTCGTCTCGCGCTCCGCCCCGGGTGGTTATTGTGTCGTCCCCATCGCCGTCGATGGTCTGTTGCGCGAAGGGTCGTTTCAGATCGACCTCATCGACCCCACCGAGATTCACGGCGTCGAGATCTACACGAGCCCAGGTTCCATTCCCCCCGCGTACTCATCGATGCAGAAGAACGCGTGGTGCGGGCTGATCCTGGTCTGGACGCGCAATCGTTAGGCGACGCGCTCGTTAGGCGACGTAATCGCTAGGCGACGTAATCTTTAGGCGTCGCGCGGCGCGCGCGGCGACCACGCACGGAACGGGGAGCGCATCTTCCGAAAACCAGCGCGGCCCTGCACACCGTGCAGGGCCGCCCCATGTCGCTCGCTGCAACGCGCGACGAACAAACGCTAGTACCGATAGTGATCCGGCTTGTACGGTCCGTCCACCGGAACCCCGATGTACGACGCCTGCTCATGCGATAACGTCGTGAGCTTGGCACCGAGCTTCGACAGGTGCAACCGTGCAACTTTCTCGTCCAGATGCTTGGGGAGCACGTACACTTTCTTCTCATAACGCTCCGTGTGCCCAAAAAGCTCGATCTGCGCGATGACCTGATTGGAGAACGAAGCCGACATCACAAACGACGGATGCCCGGTTGCGCACCCCAGATTGAGCAAACGCCCCTCGGCCAGCACCAACACTGAATGCCCATCGGGGAACACGAACTCGTCGAACTGCGGCTTGATGTTGATGCGCGTGACGCCTTCGCGCTTTAGTCCCGCCATGTCGATTTCGTTGTCGAAGTGGCCGATGTTACCGACGATGGCCTTGTCCTTCATCTGCTTCATGTCGTCGACGGTGATGATGCGCATGTTCCCCGTCGCGGTAATGAAGATGTCCGCGGTCGAAATGACGTCGGCCAGCGTCGTTACCTGATATCCTTCCATCGCCGCCTGCAGCGCGCAGATCGGATCGATCTCGGTGATGACGACACGCGCGCCCTGACCCTTGAGCGCCTGCGCGCACCCCTTCCCTACATCGCCATAGCCGCAAATCACGGCGACTTTCCCCGCGAGCATCACATCGCTCGCGCGAAGAATCCCGTCGGTGAGCGAGTGACGGCACCCGTAGAGGTTGTCGAACTTCGACTTCGTGACCGAGTCGTTGACGTTGATGGCCGGAAACAAGAGCGTTCCCACCTTCATCATCTCATACAGGCGATGCACTCCTGTTGTAGTCTCCTCGGTCACACCCCTGATGTCGGCGGCAACCTTCGTCCACCGCCCGGGATGCGTCGACAGTTCATCCTGCAAGAGCGAGAGAATGACGCCCCACTCCTCGGAGTCGGTCTTCGGATCAAACGACGGCACGGCCCCCGCCTTCTCGAACTCGACACCCTTGTGAATGAGGAGCGTCGCGTCACCACCATCGTCAAGCAACATGTTTGGTCCGGCGCCGTCGGGCCACATCAACGCCTGCTCCGTACACCACCAGTACTCCTCGAGCGTCTCACCCTTCCATGCGAACACCGGAACACCACGCGGCTCGTCGACGCTCCCCGTGCGTCCGACGGCAACGGCAGCCGCCGCGTGATCCTGCGTCGAGAAGATGTTGCACGAGACCCAGCGCACGTCGGCGCCGAGATCAGTCAGCGTCTCGATCAAGACCGCCGTCTGCACCGTCATGTGCAACGACCCCATGATGCGCGCCCCTGCAAGCGGCAACTTCCCCTTGTACTCATCGCGAATGGCCATCAAGCCGGGCATCTCATGCTCGGCGAGTCGAATTTCCTTGCGCCCCCATTCGGCGAGAGAAAGATCCTTCACCTTGAAGGCGGGACGGTCCAGGGGTGACGAAGTGCCTAACGAAGCTGCCACTGAGGTTGCCATAGAATCCTGAAGGGAAACGGGAAAACGGAACGACTCTGCTGTCAATCGAAGCGCCGCACCGCCTAACGATTGGCCGATGCGCTGAAAAGAATGGGCCCCCGCGCTGATTCATCGGGCGGGAGCGGCGTATATCGCACATGCGTGAATCCGCATTCCTGCAGCCACGCCTGCATGTGTTCTTCACTGAAGCCGCGCCAGACATGCCCCATGCGCTGCTGCAGGTCATCGCGGTCATGCGGCATCATGTCCGTCACCACCACACGCCCGCCTGTCTTGAGTACACGATGCGCTTCGGCCAGTGCGCGCATCGGCTCTGGAACGTACTGCAAGACCAGCGAAAACGAGGCGATATCGAGCGTCCCATCGCCGATGGGCAATCGCTCGAGCTCACCGTGCTGCACACTCACGTTAGGCACGTTGGCAACACGTTGTCGAGCCGCACCGAGCATGTCGTCGGAGGCATCGATCGCCACCACACGGGCAACGTGCGGCGCAATCAGCGCGGCGAAGTGTCCCGTCCCGCAGCCAAGGTCCCCAACCACGAGCGAGGGATCGAGCAGCGCCAGCGAGAGACGAACATCGAGACGCTCTCCATGGAGCTCTTCGCGCACGGCATCCCATTCGCCGGCCGCTGTCGAGAAATACTCCCGTGAGCGCGATTGCCGAGCCGAAACGACCGCATCCTCACGAACACGATCCTGCTCCGCCGCCGGCGTCGCACCGACGTTTTCCCTCACCACAGCCCACAACCGCTCGGCCCAATCATCTGGGGGGGCGCCAATTCTATAGTAGCGAGAGGTCCCGTTAGCCCTGGAAATCACCCACCCCTCGTCTCCCAGAACCTTCAAGTGACGAGAGATGCTGGACTGCGGAAGTTGAAGTATTGCACAGAGTTCCCCGACTGTGACCTCATGCCTCTCGAGGACGAGCAAGAGCCGGCTCCGTGTGGAGTCGGCCAGCGTCGTGAGGTGATCGAGAGATGCCGGAGCGCTCATATCATCCTTATAGCCGGATAAAAGGCTACAAACGATTCTCCTCCCCGTCAAGCGACGCACCACGAATCCGCCACGCGCCCCCCGCTCTCTCGCCTCCCAACGCGTTTCGAACTCACGCCGAAGCACGTGAGGGCGAGGAGCCGCGTCGTTCGATACTGGTCGAACAATTCATGCACATGGAACGCCGGCCGTATCGCATCGCCACGAACCCAGCGATGATGCTGACGTGGGCAACAGGTGCAACGATGTTCGTCCTGCCGCAGAGCTTCGTTAGGGAGCCGCAGCCGTAGCTTACGCTCCTGCTCGCCGCGTTGCTCGATCTTCCAGTCTCATTCGCCATGTTCAGGAGTCGTGGCTCGTCGCCGCACTGCTCGGCACGCTTCTCGTCATCATCGTTGGCATTCGCGCATATTCCGTTTGGCGCAGACGTCACGGACAGATGATCACCGCTGCCAAGGTGGAGTCGTAGTGCGGCGGAGTCTCAACTGCCTAACGACAGTTGGCGACTTCAGCGTTTGCGTCGTTGTCGCCCTTCATTCCCGTGACGCCCCGCAGGACGGGGCGCGATTGATGCTACCATAGGCGAGCATGCTAGTTGTCCTAGTCCCAATCATTCCGTGCCTCGTTCTCATTCCGGCGGTAATCATCGGTGTAGGGGTCATTCTTCCGCTGTGGACGGTGAGCATGGTCCTGTTCAGCGTCTCCTGGTGCATCGTGACGCCGCTCGAAATGGCAGTACGTGCCGCGGGGAGCGATCGCCTTACCCCCGCGCGACGCGCAATCGAGCGCGCGCTCCATTGGCTAACGCACCCCACAATACCTGAACGCTGGCGCAAGAAATAACGCGTGGGCTTCATGCGTTGCCGGGTACGCTTCCGCGCGACAAGTTGGGCCGACCTCGCGAGCGCTACGGCGAGGCCACACCACGCCCACTCGGAGCGTCGTCCGCCATGCCCCAGGAAATCGATCCGTCAGCCGCAACGCTGAACGGCGCACAGTCCGTTGTCCAAACGCTGGTTCGATGCGGCGTCGACGTTTGCTTTGCCAATCCCGGCACTTCGGAAATGCACTTTGTCGCCGCACTCGACTCGGCGACCGAGATGCGCGCGGTGCTCGCTCTCTTCGAAGGCGTCGTAACCGGTGCTGCCGACGGATACGGTCGTATCGCCGGCAAACCAGCAGCCACGTTGTTGCACTTGGGGCCTGGTCTCGCCAACGGATTGGCAAACCTGCACAACGCACGGCGCGCGTCGACACCGATCGTGAACATTGTCGGCGACCACGCCACGTATCACAAGCAGTACGACGCTCCACTGACGTCCGACATTGTCGGCTTCGCGCGTCCGGTCTCGAGTTGGGTGTACGAGTCGACGAGCGCTCGCACGGTCGCCGCCGACACCGCGCGCGCCGTGCAGGCCGCTCGTGTTGCCCCTGGCGGCATCGCCACGCTCATCCTGCCGGCCGACACCGCTTGGGATCCCGCACAACGCCCGGCGGACGCGCTCCCGATTGTTAGTCCTTATCCCGTGAGCGACAAGACGGTGGACGATGTTGCCAAGCTCCTGCGAAACGGGAAACGGAGCGCGCTGTTGATGCGGGGCGCGGCGCTACACGGCGCGGGACTCGAAGCTGCTGGACGGGTCGTGGCCAAGTGCGGTGCACGCCTGCTATGCGACACATTCGCACCGCACACCGAGCTTGGGGCGGGCCGAGTCGGCGTGGAACGCTTGCCGTATTTCGCCGAGCAGATCGTCGCCATGCTCGATGGCATCGAGCAGATCGTCCTCGTCGGCACGAAACCGCCCGTCTCGTTCTTTGCCTATCCCGGTAAGCCGAGTTGGTGTGCACCAGCGGGGTGCCACTTTACCCAGTTGGCGCACGAACACGAGGATGGCGTGCAAGCCCTCGAATCACTCGACATGGCGTTAGGCGGACCTGCTCCCTCCGTGCAGCGTTTGCCGTTGCAGCTGCCGGAGGTTCCATCGGGCGCATTGACTCCGGTCGCGATCGCGCAGATCATTGCCAACCTCACGCCGGAGAACGCCATCTTTGCCGACGAGGGGAACACATCGTCGCTGGCACTCCTCCCCGTCATGGCACGCGCGCGTCCTCACTCCCATCTCCCGCTCACCGGAGGCTCGATTGGACAAGGACTTCCCGTCGCCGTGGGAGCCGCCGTTGCTGCGCCCGATCGCAAGGTGATCTGCCCGCACGGCGATGGCGGTGCTGCGTACACGATGCAGGCGCTCTGGAGCATCGCCCGCGAGCAGCTCGACGTGACTGTCGTCATCTACGCCAATCGCGCGTACCACATCCTGAACATCGAACTCCAACGCGTTGGCGCATCCGGCGCTGGCGCGAAGGCGCTTTCGCTCTTTGATCTCCGCAACCCCGAGCTCAATTGGGCGATGATTGCCCGTGGCATGGGCCTGGAGGCAAATCGGGCGACGACATGCGAGGAATTCGCCTCGCTCTACGCCTCCGCGATGCAGCAACGGGGACCTCGGTTGATCGAAGCGGTGATGTGATCACCTAACGATTCTTCGCTCGCGCCGTCGGCGGCGGTCGCCGCCTTGGTTAACTCGCCTTCGGCGACTCGTCGCTTCCGCCTTCATCCCCCTCGTCGACGGCGGGCATTACGGGACGAGCGAGAATCAGCTGCGCGCGTGAGACGAAACGCGATGGCACCTCGACAAAAAATCCGCGCGCATTCGCTCCTTGAAAGCCAGGGCCGAACAGTCCCACGAGATCGTTTCCCGTGACACGCGCCGGAACGCGCTCGTTCGCTAGGCGTGCCACCGCGAGCTCCCCCTCCCATCCGGTGGCGAAGTTCGCAATACGTATCCACGGGCTACGTTCGACTGCCATCGCGCTGACAACACGGAAAAAGTTCTTTGGCGGCAAGGCGCATCTTGAGAACGCCTGAGACAATATCATCGTTGCTTGCAGTACGCCCGCAACCAGCACAAAAACGCCATCTGCGCCGCATTCGACCATACAATCCCGCATCACATGCCGCTCCCGACTGATGCAGAGCTCAACGCCATCGGCGTGCTCAAGCGCCGACTCATCGAAGCACGCGTGATCGCCCCCCTGATGAAAGCCTTCGCGACCGAATTTGGCGAGCAGCGTGTCTACGACGTCACGCGTCGCGTCATCGCCGACATCGCCCAACAACAGGGCGACGAGCTCGCCCGCGCCTCGGGTGGACGATCGCTTCCGTTGTTCGCACAAACGCTCGAGCGATGGACCGCAGACGACGCGCTTCGCATCGACGTTCAGCGCACTGACGCCACAGCGTTCGACTTCGACGTCACACGCTGTCGATACGCCGAGCTGTATCGCGAAATGGGCATTCCTGAGTTAGGGGCCATACTGTCGTGCAACCGCGACGGAGCGCTCATCGACGGTTTTAACCCTGACGTGGAGTTGACTCGCACGCAAACCATCATGGGCGGAGCTACGCACTGCGATTTCCGATACCGGCTGCGCGACATGCAAAACGACCGGCAAAACGGCCGGCAAAACGTCGGGCCCTCAGCGCCGTAACACGCGGAGGGCCCGTCGAACGCGAGTATGCAACTAACTCAGCGTTACATCGCTCCGGAAAACATGATGTGGGCTTTGGGTGTGCCGCCGAACATCAGCCACGGCTGCGATCCGACAGGACGCTCGGACAAGCCTGTCGACGCCGCTGTGGCTCCCGGCATGTAGACCACATACAGCTGCTTCGCCCCAGGCGCGGCGCCCGACTTGGCGTCGAACGCACCGCCGGTGAGGGAATACAGCGCCGCCGCGTTAGGCATCTTGATCCTCCCTTCCCTCACTTCGCGAAAACGAACGCTATCGACCTGATCGCCCTTCACGCCTTCGCTGCGCAATGCACGTCCGCGCGCCATGAACGGTTCCATCGACTCGTGATAACACGCGACGTGAAAGCGAGTGCTCTTTGGATCCGACGCGAGGCACGTCATCGTCTTCCCCGCGCGCAACTCAACGAGTTTGCCGTCGGCGCCATACCCAAGCACGCGTGCGCTGGCCCGGAGATCAGCAGGGAGCGGAAGGACCGCAGCTGCGACCTGTTCGTCTCGAGGGGGGATCTTTCCCTGCGCGTTCGAAGTCGCCGTGAATGCCACACTGCAGACGACGACTGAGGCCAATACTCGAATGGTGAACACGTTTACCTGAACCGTTAGGCGTGAGCGAGAGCGGACGGCAGCCTTGCGCGACTAGTGAGAGAGTGCAGCCAACCCGGCCGCGAGGCGTGGGAGCGCAGACTCGATCTCCTCCATGCTGGCCGCACCAACCGAAAGGCGAGCCCACCCGGTTTCTCCTTCGGCCCCGAACGCATGGAAGGGAACGACGGCGAGTCCAGCTTCGCGCAGCAGCCAACCGCGAATCGCCTCGCTCGTCTGAAGCACTTCACCCTGCGGTGTGCGCTTCCCATACAGGTTGAAGCGCGCACTGAGATAGATCGCCCCCTGCGGCGCGATGGCATCGACGGGATGACCCGCGTTCTTCAACGCCGTGATCCCCTCGTACAACGCGTCGAGACGGCGTTGCACACCGCCGATGAGATCGATCCGATAGCTCGAGATCGCCTCTTCGTTCAACAAGAGTTCTGCCGTCGCGACCTGTTCTGCACGCGGCGCCCACGTGCCGACGTGCCCGAGGAAGTTGTTCATCGCCGTGATCACGTCGACGGGACCCACGACCCACCCCACACGAACGCCGGTAGCGGCGAACGCCTTGGAGATTCCGTCGATATAGATGGTGTAGCGTGCCATCTCCGGACGAAGCGAGACAGGATCGACGTGCACGATCTTGCCGAACGTCAGCTGCCAATACACCTGGTCGTACAGCACGTACAGCGGACGCTCCGTGCGAGACCGGCGCGCATTTTCTTCGAGCACGAGGTCACAGATGGCGCCTAACGATGCGGCAGTGAATGCCGTGCCGCATGGATTGAGGGGCGAGTTGAGCGCGAGCATGCGCGCCCCCCGCAGGTGCGGCGCCAGCGTCTCGGCTGACGGCATGAAACCATCTTCAGGAGTCGTGGAAACGGCATCGGCGACCGCCCCGACCATGTGGCAGTAGTAGTTGTTGTTCCACGACGGCGCCGGATAGACGACGCGGTCGCCGGGATCAACCAACGTGCAGTACGTCCCGTAGACGCCAGGACGAGACCCCGATGTCACCAGGACCGATTCCACCGGATAGCGAAGGCCGAGTCCGCGTTCGTAGTACGTGACCACGGCTTCGCGTAGCTTTGGAAGGCCGGGTGATGGCGGGTAGTTCGTTTCTCCATGCTGCAGTGCCGCCGAGATACCCTCCTCGAGTGACTTTGGAATCCGGAACTGCCTCGGATCAAAATCGCCGACGGTGAGGTTACAGATCTTTTCACCCGCAGCGAGTCGCTGGCGGATCTCGGCAGCAACTTTGAGGATCGCGGATCCTTCGAGTGTCCCAACCGGAGTCGAAATTCGTCCGGGGAGACCGGCGGCGCGGACCAAGGCCGTCGCGTCGGTGAGAGAGGCGGTGTCGGTCATCGGGAATCTGAAGAAGGAAGTGGCGCGTGCTGATGCAAGTTACGGGGACAGAGCGCTGACTCCAATGCGACCCCTCCAGGAGATTTGAGCATGCGCCCTCGGCAGCCCTTTTTTACGCCGCTCGGTCTCCAGCCGTCCTTTTGGGGTACAACTGGCGAAGTCGACTTCGGCGTCCGCTTTCGTCGCAGTCTGCGGTATGTTTCCTGCCACCCCCAACGCCGCACACGTACAAATTCAGCGCTTCGGCGGAGCTAATCGCTTGCGACCACACGTTTTCGTCTCTCTCGCACTTTCGTTGATCAGCACCCCCATGGCGGTCACGGCTCAACAGCCGAAGCCGGCTGCGGCTTCTCCGCGCGTGGGGCTCCCGATCGTTCCCGGAACCAGAGTGCGCATTTCTGCCAACACCTTGGTCGCGCCGCTTATCGCCAACTTCTTCGAGATGCGCGGCGACACCGCGGTCTTCATCGAGAACTCGTCGGGTCGCGGGATTTGGACTTTGACGCTCGATCAGATCACGAAGCTCGAGAGGAGCGCAGGGCAGCGCAGCCAGAACAAAGACTACATGATCAAGAGCGGCATTGTCGGAGCCGGAGCGGGTGCGCTGGTAGGCTACATCTTCGCGCGCGCCGCGAGTCCTTCCGACAGCACGCAGCGATACAACAAGTGGGGAACCACGGGTGCTGGTGCCGCAGTCGGCGCGATTCTTGGCGCTTTGGTCGGCTCACGATTTACCCGCGAGGGGTGGACCGAACTTCCGCTCCCACATCGCATGAGCTTTGTGCCGTCGAAGCAAGGGTTCAACGTGGGTTTCGGCTACGATTTCTAGTCTGATACTTTTCGCAGTTAGAGCAACAATACGAGGCCCGGTTCTCCATTGGAGAGGCCGGGCCTCGGTGTTTTGGCACTTCTGGTGCCAGAAAACAGCGTATATGGATCGATGAACGCCGAGTGCAGTACGCTACAGGCCATCTCATAAATGGTCGACGGCGCGCCGGCGTGCAGCGGCGGCCAGAAGCCGGCGGCCATCTATGAGACGGCTTCTAGTCGTCCATGAGCCAAGCGAGTGCGCGACGAACAATGGGGATCGCAACGACGACCTGCTTCATCGAATGTCCGACAAAGGGAACTTCGAAGCGCTTGGTCGATCGTCCGCCAGCCGCAAGGAGTCCGGCGTCAGCGACTTGCAGTCCGTCGCGCATTCCGCGCACAATCGCGATGCGCGCATGCGGATAACGACGGCCGATGTCGGAAATAACCGTCGCAACCGAGAACGATCCCGGCTCGGTAGGCTCAGCGTTCAATAACACGTCGCTTGGCGCAATCGTCAGGTGACTGCGCGATCCCGGTGAAATTGCGAGTACGCCGTCGACGCGCGGAGTGCGGGCGTGCGCTACCGCCCACAACGCGAGCTCAGCACCTAACGAGTGCCCGGCAAAGATAAGCGGAGTATTCGCCGGGGCACTCGTCGACACGGAGCGATCGGGCGGCAGTGCGCATGGCATCTCGTCTCCTGCAAGCGCCGGGAGATGCGGTGCCAACTCCACGTAGATGCGTTTCGACAGTCCGGTGATCCGTGCACCTAACGAGTCGGCGCGTTCCGCTGGGTCGGCTGGGAGGGCGGCGAGGAGCGGGCGAATATCGATTCCGGCAACCGCGTAACCGTCGCGTGCCAGGAGCGACGCCATGCGACGATGTGGATTCCAGAAGCCCACATCGTTTCCGAAGAAAAGGACGATCCCTTGCGGCTGAGATGGGATGGGCTCCGCAGCATAGAGATAGATGCCCGGCGAGCGCAGCAATGGATCGTGGGCGACGTAAGTCGGCGGAGCATCGGAACCACCAGCGACGCGCACACCGACAAACAGTGCGATGCCAGCGACCGCTGCAACTGCAACTCCAGCGAGCATCCAACGGGAAAGGCGTGACGATGCTTTACGGGGAGGTGCGCAAGGTGCAACCCGCGGCGCGACGATATGCGGCGAGTGTGTCATATCTGGAGCGTAACGACCGCTTCATTGCCGATGGATAAACTGGCTAGGGCGTATGTGAAGCCTCGCGAGAAAGACGCGTTGAGTTTTTCCTAACGACTGAATGACGGTGCTGAACGGCGCATGGCCTCCAGCGACCACTGGCGTTGGACACGCGCTGCCTTCGAGAGGCTCCCACCTTGCGTGCCGTGACAGATAGGCGCATGTTCTCCCCCACGAAGCTAAGGGTAGAACCGTGGAGGGGAGGCAGCGACGGTGGCATTGCTCCGTGGAACACTCGACGTGTTGGTGCTGAAGGCGCTGTCGTGGACGCCGCGACATGCATTTGAGATTGCCTCTTGGCTCGAGGCGCGCTCCGACGGCAAGCTCACAATCGAGGACGCGCCACTCCTGCAAGCACTGCATCGGATGGAAGCGAGGCGCTGGATTGTCGCCGAGTGGGGGGTGACAGCAAATGCACGACGCGCGCGCTACTATCGCCTAACGAATGTCGGGCGCGCGCAGTTGCGTGATGAATCGAAGCGACTCGTGGACCACGTCCAGGCGCTGACGACGATCCTTGCGGCGTCCAAGGCGTGAGAGAGGGACGATGCCTTGGATTCGCGCGCGTGTTCGATCGCTCTTTCGGCGTCCTTTGCGCTCGCCGGCATCTGCAACTTCACGCGGATGGAGCTGCTGGACGGAGCGAGCGCAAGCTCGTTAGGTGAGCCGGGCGTTGGCGTACGATGGGCGACGCCGGGATATTTCGAAACGCTCCGCATTCCGCTTCGGCGCGGACGAGTGTTTGCCGAGGGCGATCGTGCGGCGAGCCCGAAGGTCGTGCTGGTCACCGAGGAGACGGCGCGCCGGTACTGGCCGAATGCCAATCCCATCGGCGCGCGTGGCGGCGGCGAGCGAAGCCCCGCGTTTTCGCGCCTCGCTGCTCGCCGCCGCTGCCGCCGTGGCATTGCTGCTGGCGGGCGTCGGCATCTACGGGGTGTTGGCGCTGCTCGTGGGAGAACGAACGAGGGAAATCGGGTTCCGAATGGCGTTAGGCGCAGCACCTCGCCGCGTGCTGGGAAATGTCCTGGTGGAGGGCGTCGTGCTAGCTGGCGTCGGTGTCCTGTTGGGAGTCGCGGGCGCGATGGCGATTACGCGCGTCTTGGCGAATCTCCTGTACGACACGACGCCGACGGATGTGGTGACCTATGCATCCATCGCCGCTCTCGCGTTCGCGATGGCGCTGGTGGCGAGTTGGCTGCCGGCACGCCGAGCGACGCGGATCGATCCGACCTTGGCCATTCGCCGCGCCTAACGAGTCTGATTCGTCGAAAGCGATGAATAGTGTGCGATGAACAGCGCACGCTTACCGCGCCGCCGGCCCCAGCTCCCCCGTCGTCGTGAGCTGCGCGCCGCGACTCGCCCACTTATCGAAAGTCTGGTCGTCACTCAGCAGGCCAAGCGACCACGTGGCGTCCGTGACGACGCGAACGCGATAGCCACGATCGAGGAAACCATCGACGGCGCGCTTGACGCACACATCGGTGGCGACACCGCACACAATGATCTCCGGCGCGTCGCCTAACGAATCCTCGAGCTTGCACAGAAATGGGACCGTGGCCGGGTTGCCGTCGAACACGGAGAACTCCGATTTTTGAATGAACACCGGGCGTCGCTCAAAGACAGCGTGACTCGCCGTCGATCGCGCGTCGTCGGCATCAGCGCCGCGTTGAAGGACGAGCGCGGAGTCACCAGGATCGATGGAGGCAAGAAGGGCAGCACCTTCACGCTCCACCGGATCGGGCGACAATCCCATACAGTGAGGGGGATAGGTCTCCTTGGCCGGATCAGGTGCAACGGTATCGATCTCCCGATCTCCGTAGGCATGCCAATCTCCCGTGTAGACCACGACGTCGCAGTTGGCACGCATCCAGCGCACGGTGCCCGCGATTGCCTCGGCGGCCTGCGTCGCGCCTTGATCGGACGAATCGGACAGGTGGTGAACGTAGAGACGCCCCGTTGGGAGCATGAAGTCATTCTGGACGTCGACGACCCACCCCACGCGAGGGCGACGATAGGTCGGCGTGCTCGATGGCGTCTGGCGACTGGTCATGTCAGCTCTTCGCTCCAAAGTCACAGCGTCGTCACGTCAACCGAAATGAGACGCTCGTTAGGCACATAACCGCGCCCAGACTTGCTCTCGGCGCGACCATCAACCGCAACAATGTCGGCAGTGAAATCAAAATCGTTGAGTAGCCCCGCACCCTCACCATCGTTGTGTCCAAGCAGGGAAGATCCGACTCCATATCCGGCGACCGGAACCCCTTCTGACTCGAAGCGTCGAATCTTGGCCGGAGTGAATCCACCCGAGACGATGATGCCTACGTCGGGAAAGCCTGCTGCATCGAGCGCGATACGCAAACGCCTAACGAGCTCTGGGTTGACGCCGGTGAGTCCCTGGCGCCCTGCCTTTGCTTCGTCGCCGAGCGACACGTCCACCAGGCGCTCGCTGGTGTCGACGCGCACGCCAGCAAGTGAGCCCGCGCCAAACTGCTCCTGCATCGCACGCGCGACGGCCAATGCCTCACCGATCACGTCGTTGTGATAATCCACCAATGCCACCACCTGAATGTCCGGCTCCTTGGCGCGACAATAGCGCGTGAAGGCGAGTGTCGCCGCGACGGTATCACCACCAAATGCGGCGATCATCGCGTGCGGCATCGTTCCAACCCCCGACGCACCCCACCACGCGCCACCGGCATCGCTTGAAACGCTTCCCGCCCCACCAACTCGCGCGGCATATCCATCCGGCGTCTGCACGCGCCAATCGTCGTGACGCGCACCCATGAAGATGACTGGCTTGCCCGACGCCGCATCGATGACACGCCTAACGTTGGTCGCTACGAGTGAACGCCGAGCGAGCACCCCCAAGTAGTCGGTCTCCAAGTGCGCGAAAGCGACGTAGGGACCGGTAATCAGCATCGCCGTTTCGTACGGCTCAATCGAGTCACCGTCCATCAGGGTTTCGATGGCGATGTCGCGTACGGTGTATCGGCGTTCAATCGTGGGATGCGTCGCGAGCTGCGTCTGCAGCATCCGAATCACTTCGTACACGCCAGCGATGATTCCACGCTTCTTCGCAAAGACCTGCATCCGCACGAGGGGATCGCGCCCCTCAAAGACGACGGTGTTCGCCGTTCTGACGAAGTAGCGATCGGCATACCACCCCGTACGCATGCGGGGGTCGAACTGAAAGAGAGACGCGGGAAAAGTTCGCAGCGTCTCGTGCAGCAGACGGCGTCGCTCGGCCGATGGGGAAGGGGCGTCGGAGAGAGGCGAAAATGTCGGCGACGTCATGGGCCGCGCTGCGTGGTGAACAAGGGGACGACGCAAACGCCGTCGGAAGCGGTCCAGCTTAGCCATTGCCGCGCTCGCCCACAATGCCGTTGGAACACGGCGCGGACCCTCCCGATGCGGCCGTAGCTTGCGTAGCCCTGATGCGCGGCGATCGCGGACATGCCTAACGATTCGCTTTCCGCATTGTGCCGCCTCCACGCAATGACGACCGCGGACCTTCACGTACTACGTCGAGCACCGCGTCGCGCAATGTGGCCACCCCCCGTCGCATCGACGCCTCGTCATGCGCCGAGAAACCCAGCAGTAGCGCGGGTCGAGGAGGAGAGTGCGTGGTGAGCGCGGACAGCGCGACCGCTGCAACGCCACGCTCCAGTGCCGCAGCCGCAACCCGGCGATCTATCACGTTCGCATGACGAGTCAACGGCTCTCGCAGCCAAGCGACGAGATGCATCCCGGCTTCCATGCGCTCTCCATCAACAAACTCACCAAGGTCGCGTTCGAGAAGCGACAACAACGTCTCCTGACGTTCGGCGTACAGTGCACGCATGCGGCGAACATGTCGCGCGAAGTGTCCCTCACCAATGAAGTCAGCGAGAACACTTTGCTCGAGCGTTGGTGGATGGCGATCGACGGCGGCTCGCGCACTTGTGAATGTCGCAACGAGCGCCGGTGGAACGATGAGATAGCCGAGTCGCAGGGCAGGAAACAGCGTCTTGCTGAAGGTGCCGATGTAGAGAACGCGAGAGGAGTCATCCATTCCCTGGAGCGAAGGGAGCGGGCGCGCGCGGAAGCGGTACTCGCTATCAAAATCATCCTCGAGAATCCATCCATCGGTGGCGCGTGCCCACTCAAGCATCGCGTGTCGGCGCGGTGCACTCATCGTGACACCTAACGGGAACTGATGCGAGGGTGTGACGCACGCCATGCGCGCGTGCGGCACGAGCGAGCGCATCGCGGTCACGTCGAGCCCTTGAGCATCGATGGGAACGGGCGCGACCTTCGCGCCGGCAGCGATGAGCGCCGCGCGAATGCCGCGATAGCCGGGATCCTCGACGACCGCCGTGTCACCAACGTCAAGAAGGACGCGCGCCACCAGATCGAAGCCCTGCTGTGCACCGCTGACGACGATGACTTGCGAGGCATCGCATCGTACAGCGCGCGCCTGACGAGCGTAGGAAGCGATCGCTTCGCGTACGGTTGGCAAGCCAGCGGGATCTCCATATGCGAGCTGCGCCGCGGTCAACGCGCGCCAGCGGCGTGCGAGAAGTGTTCCCCAAAGCGACAATGGGAATCGATCCAACGCCGGCGTCCCCATTCGAAAACAGATGGGTGGCGAGCCGCCGGGTGTCGGCGTCGAGGAGACCACGAGTGTCGAGAGGACTCGTCCGCGTTCAGAGGGGGACAGATCTCTCTTCGACGACGGTTGCGCGCGCCGCGCTTTTGTCGCCTGACGCGTCGCTCCCTCGTTAGGCATCCCGCCCGGACGCGTCGCCAGCAGGGCGTCGTCCGGAAGCAGCGCATTCACGAAGCTCCCACTGCGCTCGCGCCCCCGCAGATACCCCTCGGCCCGAAGTTGCTCGTACGCGAGCGAGACGGTGGTGCGCGACAGCGCGAGCGATTCGGCAAGAAAGCGCGTGGAGGGGAGGCGCGTGCCTGCCGGGATAGTCAACGCGCGAATGGCGTCGCGGAGAGCTGCGTAGAGCTGTCGCTGCAGCGGTTCGCGCGAGAGAGGATCGAGCGCGACGCCAGGGACGACGCTGGCGGCGACGCGACCTCGCGCCGATGGTTTTCTGGCCCTACGCTTTTGCGGCATTCTGGCCATTTTCGTCAGTCCAGAGATGCCGTAAGATGCAAAGGTCTCATCGCAGGCGCCAGCATCCCGCATGTGCCACGCCCGCGCTGGAAACCATTCGATCCATACCTAACGAGGGACGCCATCATGAGCACCGCTGCGAGTCCTGCCACGCCATCCGATCGGACGCGCATACGGATTCATCCCGAACGCAGCGTACCGGGAGAGATCTTCGAGATTCTTCGCGACGGCATGGTGGCGCATGTCGCCATTGCAGATGACGGTGGCCCTGTGGTGATACCGATGACGTACTACATCGGCGAGGAGGCGCCATCGACCCTGTACATACATGGCGGTCATCATTCGCGGCTCATGAAGCACGTGGCGAGCGGCGCGCCCATCTGCGTGACCGTCACGCTGGTCGATGGCCTCGTGTACTCGCGCACCGCCCTGTATCACTCGGTGAACTATCGAAGCGCGGTCTGTTTCGGAACGGCGCGGGAAGTCACGGACATGGCGGAGCGTCGCCGAGTCTCTGAGGGAATTATCGCGCGATACTTTCCGGGGCGAACGGCGGGGGTCGATTACGCCCCACTCCCGGACGCGCATGTCGAGGCGACGGCATATGTGGCTGTCGACATTACCGAATCGAGCGCCAAGGCACGCCGCGGCGGCCCCAAGGGCCCCAACGACGATGATCCGTCCTCGTTAGGCTCGGCGGGCGTCATCACGTTCGATCGGGCGCGTTAGGCGTTTGCACCTGAGGACCATCGGTCACGAGGAGGACGCGCAGCGCGATGCCCGAACACATGTATGCAGTAGCGATTCGCTGGACCGGGAACCTCGGCAACGGCACGACCTCGTATCGCGGCTATAGTCGCGATCACACAATCCAGGCCGCCGGCAAGGAAGGCATCGAAGGGTCCGCCGATCCCGCGTTTCGCGGCGATGCAACCCGGTACAACCCTGAGGAGCTTCTCGTCGCTTCGCTCTCCACGTGTCACATGCTGTGGTTTCTGCACAAGTGCTGCGAGGCTGGGATCGTCGTGGAAGAGTATGACGATGAACCGTTAGGCGCGATGCACGAGGAGGCGAACGGGGCGGGGTACTTTACCAGTGTGGTCTTGCGTCCGAAGGCCCGCTTTCGCGCGCCCGTAGATGATGCGACGCTGCGGCAGCTGCACGACGCGTCGCACGAATACTGCTTCGTGGCGCGTTCGGTGAACTTCCCCGTGACGGTGGAGCCTCGTTAGGTACGCTGCGGTCAGGTGCCGGCCGGCTTGCGCCCCGCGCGACCGACGACTTCCCACCATACGTCACGCGTCTCATCGTCACCCCACACACGCGCGAGTCGAGACTTGAACTCGTCAAGCGGGTCGACGTGCTCCGCTTCTCGCGCGTGCCGGAGTGCGGACCACGTGGAGATATAGCCAATCAGTTGTTCGCGGGTGAATCGCGCCTCGATGCGCCACTCGCCAACCTCTATCTCCGGGTACGGAAAGTCTAACTCGCGATAGCCGGTCTCCACGTGATGTCGCTCCGGTGGCCAATACTTGTCGACGCGCTCACCGTAAAACCAGTCCACCACCTCGTTCGTGGCCGCGTCCGTGCGCACCATGTTGTACGTCCAGGCGGCGAGCACACCGCGAGGCTTGAGTACCCGATCGACTTCTGCGTAAAACGTCCGATGCGCAAACCAGTGAAGCGCCTGCGCCACCGACACCAGGTCAACGGACTGCGCGGCGAGTCCCGAGACTTCCGCGGGCGCCACGGCGTAGTCAACGTGTGGGTGGCGCGTGGCAAATTGCACCTGGCGGTCGCTCGCATCGGTCGCCCTCACGCGGGCGAAGTGTTCGGCCAGGAGAACGGCTGCTTGACCGCTCCCCGTCCCGACGTCCCATGCCAGGTCGCGCGCCGGCGCCAACGATGCGACGTGCGCAACGAATGCGCTCGGGTATGTGGGACGAAAACTTGCGTAGTCGGCCGCTTGCGGCGCGAAGTGATCGCGAAAGGTCATGCCTCAAATACTACGCGCGGCCGGGGCCTGCGGCCACGAGGCACACGCCGTCGCTGCGACGATTCGACGCTAGCCGCGGACGCGCAGCAGCTCGGCGAGCAATGGGTCGATATCGACCTGCGATGGTACGTACCAGGCCGCCCGCGAGTGCTCCGACGGGCAGACTCGTATGCCTAACGAATCGCCCGTCTGGAGGACCGCAAACGCATCTTCGTCCGTCACGTCGTCGCCGGCGAAGAGAATGGCATCGAGTGACGATTGCGCCGCAACGTGCAACAGCGCGTCCCCTTTTGTCGGCGCACCCGCTGGGACGACATTCACCACCTTGTGGCCGTCCATCACACGCGCATCGGCGGGGAGTCGCCCAACGGCCTCGCGAATGGCGCGATATGCTCCGCTCTGCGAGCGTGCGTGCCGGTAGTGTACGGAGAGCGAATGTCGCTTGTTCTCAACTCTCACCCCTTCGATGCCCGCCACGCTCTCGGCCAACGTCGGAACCCACGACGCCACCGCGTCCGCCGCTTCCTTCATCCAGTGTGAAGGCTCGATTCCGTGATTGCCGACAATCGCCGCCACCTTCACTCCATGCAGTCGCGCACTCACATCCTCGACTGCGCGTCCGCTGATGATGGCCACGGGGTAGCGACACGTCACCACGCGCAAAAGTTCAGCTGTCTTGTGCGTAATTCCCGCAGCGTCAGGTTGATCGACGATCGGGGCAAGTGTTCCGTCGAAGTCGAAGGCGAGGAGCGTTCGATGCTCCGCTAACTTCGCGATGCGCCAGATGTTCTCCGGCGCTAGTATGTTCCGCATGGATCACGACACCGCTGCCGCGTGCTCCGACGACAGCTGCAACGTGCGGCGCGCGCGATGTCGAAGCTGCGCCGCATCAAGAAGCATTCGGCCAGCCCACCGATAGACGTTGTTCTCAGCCACGACGGCTCGCAGCGTTCGCATGCGCTCAGCTTGCTCGAGTTTGGGCATGAATACAGCCCGCTCAAGCGCCGAGCTGGCTTCTTCCAAATCGTAGGGATTGACGACGAGTGCTTCGTTCAGCTCGGCCGAAGCTCCGGCAAATTGGCTGAGGACCAAGACACCCTGCTCGTCGTCGCGAGCTGCAACAAACTCTTTGCTGACGAGGTTCATGCCGTCGTGTAGTGAGCTCACGTAGCAGATGTTCCCTGCGCGGTAGAATCGAAAAACACGCGCGGGTTCATGATGGCCGCGGAGGAAAACGATCGGTCGATAGTCCTCGTGGCCAAAGCGTTCATTGATGCGTTGTACACTCAGTTCCACGGCCTCGTGCAATTGCTGGTATCGCGGGATCGTCGTGCGGCTGGGTGCCGCGAGTTGTACAAAGACGAAGCGCCCGATCAACTCCGGCCGGCGTTCGAGCAGGCGCTCGACGGCCTCGAACCGCTCTTCGATTCCCTTCGTATAGTCAAGGCGGTCCACGCCCACAGCGAGGATGGTATCATCGCGCAAGTCCAATTCATCGAAGACCTCACGCCGGCACTCTTCCGCGTTAGGCAGTCCTTCGGTCCACCGCGGCGGCCATTCGACCGAGATCGGATACGGTCGCACCAATGTCCGGGCGCCACGCAACACCGCCGCGTTATCCACACGATCGATACGCGCCTCTATGAACGTGTCGACGGCATCAATGAAGTGGTTACAGTGCGCCTGCGTGTGAAAGCCGACAATGCTCGAACCGAGCAATCCATCGACAATCTCTTCTCGCCAAGGGAAGATTCCGAAGCGCTCCGCGTTAGGCCACGGAATGTGCCAGAACGTGATGATCGTTGCACGCGGAAGGCGTTCGCGAATAAAGCGTGGCGCCAGCGCGAAGTGATAGTCCTGCACGAGAACGATCGGGTCATCGACCGTCACCTCCGATGCGACCGCGTCGGCGAACCGAACGTTGATCTCGCGATACGCATTCCAGTCATCGGCGCGGAAAATCGGCCGCGCATATGCTTGATGACAAAGCGGCCAGAGTCCTTCGTTTGACATGCCGTAGTAGTAGCCCTGCTCCTCGTCCGCCGTCATCCAAACTCGCCGCAACATGTATGAGTGTTCGCCGGGCGGAACGGCGAGGCGGCCATCAGCGTCCGCTGTCTGGCGGTCAGCCGATCCGCTGCCGTGGGCGATCCACGTCCCCGAGCAGGCGCGCATGACCGGCTCGAGCGCCGTAACGAGCCCGCTCGCTGGATGCTGCACCTCGATGCCACCATCGGGGCGACGTTCGTGGATGTATGGTTCGCGGTTTGCGACAATGATGAGCGCGTCTTCGTCGAGGTGCTCGATGAGCGCACTTCGCAATCGGTCGCGCGTCCATCGACCGTCTCGATCTGCTTCGAGCGCTGCGGCAGTCGTGCGCTGGGCCAAGGCACGCACGTTCTCGAGGAGCGGCGAATCGTCGCGCCAGCGCTCGCGCTCGCCGCGCAATGCGCTAGTGAGCTGCCGTACCCAACCTAACGACGTAATGCGTGCCGAGAGGATCGTCACCAGCGATGATGCGAGCGCGAGGGTTCCGAGGATGGCAAGCGCCCACGTGCGCACCAACGCCTGACGTTGATGGACCTGGGCGAAGTCCTGCACGACGACCAATTCTGCACGCGGCCCGGTTTCGTCGACGATTGGGGTCAGGCTCACGTGCAGCGGCGCATCGGCGTCGCCTAACGTGATGACCGACGATCGTGTCCCAGCCCCGCCTGGGCGACCGGCGGTCTTCTGGTGCACGTCCGGGCACGTCAGTCCTTCGGGAGGATAGAGCGCCGTGCGCGCCAGCATCGTCTCATCGGTAGAGCAGATAGCAGCCGCAACAACACGGTCATCGCGCAAGAGGTCGTCAAGTAGGCGCGTGAGTTGCGCCTGATTTCCTTGCCCTTGCGCCTCAAGAATTGCCTGACGAGCGCTACTGGCCGCGAGCCGCGCTCGCGTCGTCAGCTCCGCTTCGAACCAGACACGAGTGGTGCGAGTCGTGACCACGCTCACACCTACGGCGACCGCAGCGATAGCGAACAGCAGTGGCAGCGTTAGGCGCAGCGCATTGCGTACAGGTCCCATGCTTGGGATGTTACCGCTTTATCCGCACATTGTGAACCTCCGACATTGACCAACTACGAATTGCATGCGACTCGAAGAAATCGGGCTCATCGGCAACTGCCAGTTCTCTGCACTCGTGGCCGCTGACGGCGATGTCACGTGGTGTTGCCTTCCGCGTTTCGACTCCGAACCGATGTTCGCCTCCCTGCTGGATGCGGACGAGGGTGGTCGCTTTCGCATTGCGCCAGCCAGCGGTGGCGTGGGCGTGCAGCGATATCTCGAGAACACCAACGTTCTGGAGACGCGCTTTGACACGGCTGATGGTGCGTTCCGCGTCATCGACTTCGCACCGCGCTTCACGCTGCATGACCGCTCGTTTCGCCCCACGAAGCTCATTCGCATCCTCGACCCGATCGTCGGAACACCGCGCGTCCGCGTGACGTGCGATCCTGTGCTCGGTTGGAGCAAGAACAAGCCGCGCATCGAGATGGGGTCGAACCACGTGGACTATCTCGGTTTTCCCACCACCGTGCGCCTAACGACGGATATTCCCCTCTCGTACGTCGGCGGACCGGCCTTCGCCCTGAGTGAGCGGCGACACATGGTGCTAGCGTGGGGCGAGCCGGTCGAAGAGCCGCTTCGACCACTGTGTGATCGCTTTCTCAACGAGACCGTTGCGTACTGGACTCGCTGGGTGAAGCAGTGCGACGTCCCGCCGCTCTTTCAGCGTGAGGTGATTCGATCAGCACTCGCACTCAAGCTTCATTGCTTTGAGGACACCGGGGCGATCATCGCCGCGATGACGACGTCGCTTCCCGAGCACGACCAGAGTCGGCGCACTTGGGACTATCGCTACTGCTGGCTCCGCGATGCGTACTTCGTATTGGGCGCGTTTGAGATGCTGGGACACTTCGAGGAACGCGAGCAGTTCCTCCACTACCTCATCACCGTCGCCTCCTCGGCGACCGATCTGGAACTCGCACCCCTCTATCGCGTCGATGCGACCACTGATTTGAATGAGGTCATTCTCGACAATTGGAAGGGATACGAGAACAACCAACCGGTGCGCACCGGGAATGGCGCCGTGTCGCAGGTGCAAAACGACATCTATGGAGAGTTGGTACTCTCGCTGGTCCCCGTCTTTCTCGACGAGCGGTTCCGTTCGGATCAGACATCCTCGCTCCTCGACTTGCTCACACGCCTAACGAGAAAGGCGATCGCCGTCGCTGGTCGCCCCGACGCGGGCATCTGGGAATACCGTCATCCGACAGTGGGCCAGCACACGTTCTCCGTCTTGATGTCGTGGGCCGCGGCGGATCGCATGTGTCTCGTGGCCGAGCAACATGCACCGCAGTTGCTGAACGAGTTCCGGCCAGCAGCGGAGAAGCTACGCGATGAGATTCTGCGGTTGGCATGGAATCCGACGCTTCAGTCATTTGCCGGCACACACGGGGGATCGGAACTCGACGCATCGGTGCTCAATGTGGTGACGCTCCGGCTCGTTGCGCCTGACGACCCGCGTGCCCAGTCGACGATCGACGTCCATCGCGCTGCGCTGGAGGATCGAGGGTGGATGTACCGGTACAAAGTGGATGACGGCTTTGGCATGCCCTCCATCACCTTCGTCATTTGTACGTTCTGGCTTGTCGAGGCGCTCGCTCGCGTCGGCCGGGTGAGGGAGGCACGGGAGGTGTTGACACGCATTACGAAGCAGTTACCACCGCTGGGACTGATGTCGGAAGACTTCGACCCTGAGGCGCATCGATTCTGGGGGAATTTCCCGCAGGCGTATTCACACGTCGGGCTGATTCGCGCGGCGTTCGCCTCGTCTCCGGCGTGGCACGAAGTCGTGTGACGGTTCGTCGTTAGGCGTGACACGAAGCGGTGCGCGGTGAGGGAGCGACTACGGCTGCAAGAGTGCGCGCACCTCACCTCGGGCGCGCCAAAAAAAAGCGAGTGGTGGAACCAATGTTGCCGTCGCAACGGCGCCGGCAATGTCGTGCGAGGTGCGCGAGGTGTGGCGCAAACGCGTGGCTACGCTTGCGCCAATCGAGGCGGCCCACACACCAAAGCCGACCGAGGCAAGGCGGCGACGGCGCGTCGCCAGTCCGTACGCACCCATGGCAATAGCGCCAAGGACCAATCCGCCTAACGATGCGGCGTTCCTGGTGGCGTGTCGGCGGTACAGCGCAGGGTGGTCCCTCTTCAAGAGCCCATCCCACTCGTGTGCACGCGCGTCACGCAGCGGCGCCGCCCACGAGCGCGGCCGCACGCGCCGCACGACTACCGCCTCGGGGACATGCTCCGTCGCGACGTCCTCTTCGAGCAGACGGAAAAAGAGATCGCGGTCGTAACGCCACCGCCCCAGGTAGCGCTCGTCGAATCCACCGAGGTCGTCGAGTACCGCGCGGCGGCAGAACGCGTTGGCGGCAACGAAGCCGTCGTGCTCGATGCGCTTCGCGTATCGCTCGCGATCGGTTGGTGGGTCGGCGGTCGGGACGATGGTCACTCCCCATCCGGCGTCCGCGCCGCGGGACGCCGCGTCCATGATTGCCGCCAGCCACCCCGCGTGCGGCTCCGACTCGTCGTCGGTGAAGGCGATCACGTCGCCGTGGGCGAGGCGCCAGCCAACGTTGCGCGTGGCGGCTTCTCCATGGCGCGCGATCACCGGTACGTAGCGAATAGCGACCGGCGCCACCCGCGCCACCCGTTTGACGCGCGAGCGCGTTTCGTCCGACGCCGCGTCGTCAACCACGATGATTTCGTACCGTCGTTCGTCGTACGTCTGCCTAACGAGTGCGCGTAGAGTTTGGGCTAGCGTTTCGTGGCGCCGGTTCGTGGGCACCACCACGGAGCAGTCAATTGTTGATGCGGCTGGCTCGTGTCGTCTCATCCACACGGTATACGGATCCGTCTGCTGGTTTCATCGTCGCGGCATCGACGACGCGCAGCGCCGCCTCTTCCGTGGCAATGACAACCTGCGCTGCCTCGAGCAGGTCGTGCGCGAGATAATCCGGAATGCGCCACGGCGTGAGCCGCCACTCTCGCTCTCCTCCATTATCGAGCAGAACTGTTGTACATCCCGCCCTGCTCCCCGCTTCCACGTAATCGAGGGCGTTACCCACTACCCAGCACAGGGCCGGCGAGACGCCTAACAACTCCATCGCCCGGGTGATGAGTCCCGCGGCCGGAGCGTGACAGTCATCCCTCCACCCACCAACGTCGGCCAGCGCCACCCTCGGCGGGCACGAATGATAACCCGCCAGCGGAATTCCGATGTCGTCAAAAAGCACACGCAGTTCGCGCTCATTGTTGCTTCCGCTCGCTTGGGCGCCGCGCTCAGCGGTTTCGACTTCGTTGCCGAGTGCGACGATGCGATAGTCCGCGGTGTGCCACAATTGAAGCGCGGCGACGGCAGTCGTTCTCAGGCGTCGCTTCTGGGGTTCGGCGCGCCGGGCTTCATCATCAATGAGTGTTCCGTTGACCGCGAGAACTATGGCCGGCATTGGCATGACACGACTCCAAGCAACTTCCTGACACTCGTTAGGCGCAGCGCGCGCTTTGGAGCAAAGCGTGCATTGATCGCATCGCAATATCGCCTAACGCCGGAGTGCATTGATCTCCCCATCGGGGCAATGTTTCTGCTCGCCCATGGTGCGCCTTGAACGCGTCGCTCCATCCAAAACTCCCCACCCTCGTGCCCCGGCGTGCCGAGCGGTATCGTCTCGGCATGCCGCGGAGCCGACCCACAGCTGAGCATGCAACGTTAAAGCACGGCCTAACGCGAAGCGGCGTTAGGCGTCCGACTCGTGGAGGTTCGCAGCTCGCATGGCGTTACGAGTCTTGTTGCAGGCAGCGAGTGAGCGCGACCGTGCATCATCGGTCCACAAAATGCGAGGCACCTACTGGGACGTGCGTGAACACTCCAGATGCACCGCCGTCCAGTCCATGCAAACGGAACACAAACCTGGAGGTTGTTTCATGAAAGCTGGCCGCCTGTTTTGCTCGGCAGCTGCAACGCTGTTTGTTGCCGCCGCGCAGCTCGGAGCCCAAGGCGCCCGATCGGGTGTCGCAGTAGGCATCATGGGTGGCGCGACCATACCGGTGAGCGATTACAAGAACGTCGCCAACACCGGATGGAACCTCGGCGCCTTGCTCGACCTCGGGCGCAACGCCGGACCATTCGGCATTCGTCTCGAGGGCGCGTATCACGGATTCGGCGACAAAGATGTCGTGACGACGGGAGGTGGGTCGACGACGTTCACCTTTTCCAACAAGTATTCGATCGTGAACGGAAACATAGACCTCACGTTCGGAGTTCCGGTCGGCACTTCGCCCATTCGACCGTATCTCATTGGAGGTGTAGGAGCGTATTACTTGAAGAATTCGCCGGAATGCCTGGGCAACGTGTCGTGTCCGTTCGGCAAAAGCGAGTCGGCGACGAAGTTCGGCTTGAATGGCGGCGGCGGTGTGGAGTTTGGGCTCGCCGGCTTTTCGGCGTTTGTCGAAGCGCGCTATCACAACGTGTTTACTGCACTCCCCGATCTGGATTGCCTTGGGAAATCCGGTTGCGGGCGTGTTGGCGCGAAGCTTGTGCCGTTGACGTTCGGATTGAAATTCGGTATGTGACCTAACGATTATGCGGCGTGGCACCGCAAAGGCGCCCTGCCCGCACAGCTTTAACGCCGCTTGGCATTGGAGGATTGCGCCAAGCGGCGTTCTTATACATCATAATACTACCATATAGTTATATACTTACACATCACCACCGGCACTCGACAGAGGGATTATGGCACGGACTGTGATTCTCGGCGCAGGTATCTCCGGCCACACCGCCGCCGCACGCCTTCGTCAGCAGATTGGACGCGAGCACGAAATCGTCGTCGTCGCGCCTAACAGCAAGTGGAATTGGATCCCGTCGAACATCTGGGTCGGTGTCGGACAAATGACGGAAAGCGACGTCACGTTCCCACTCGCCCCAGTCTACAAGAAGCTTGGCATCACGTTCGTGCAGGCTAAGGCGACTGAGATTCATCCCGAAGGCGATGCCGACAACGGTCAACCGTATGTCATCGTCGAGCACACCGCGGCCGATCGCACCGGACAACGAGAACGCATCGCATACGACTACCTGGTGAACGCAACAGGGCCGAAGTTGAACTTCGGTGCCGTCCCCGGACTCGGACCGGAAGGCCACACGCTATCGGTGTGCACCGCCGGACACGCTCGTCAAGCGTCGGTTGCGCTCGACGATGCAATCGCGCGCATGAAACGCGGTGAGCGCCAGACCATCGTCGTTGGAACATCTCACGGAACGTGCACCTGTGAAGGTGCCGCCTTCGAGTACGTGTTCAATGTCGAGCACGAACTGCGCGCACGAGGCGTTCGAGATCTCGCTGACATCATCTACCTCTCCAATGAACACGAGTTAGGCGACTTTGGCGTCGCCGGAATGCATATGCAGATGGGCGGCTACATATCGCATTCCAAAACGTGGGCCGAGTCGCTGTATGCGGAACGCGGGATTCGTTGGATACTGCAGGCGCATGTCGAGCGGGTCGACGCGGGGATGATCGTGTACGAAACGCTCGACGGAGAGAAACACGAACTGCGCTTCGACTTCGCCATGTTGATTCCGCCCTTTGGTGGTGTCGGCTTGCGCTCGTTCGATCGGAAAGGCGCCGACACAACCGCCGAACTCTTCGCACCGAACGGCTTCATGCGTGTCGACGCAGACTACACACCAAAAACAGCCGACGAGTGGGCCGCGGCGGACTGGCCATCAACGTATCAAACGCCGCGGTACGCGAATGTCTTCGCTGTCGGAATTGCGTTCGCCCCTCCGCACCAGATCTCGCGTCCGAACAAGAGCCCCAACGGAACGCTGATCGCGCCATCTCCACCGCGCACGGGAATGCCATCGGGAATGATGGGACGTGCGGTTGCGTCATCGATCGCCGATATGATCAACAACAAGTCGACCACTCCCACACATCGCGCCTCGATGTCCGAGATGGGGGCGGCTTGCGTGGCGTCGGCAGGATCATCGCTGGTGCGCGGAACCGCGGCCGCGATGACGATGTATCCGATCGTCCCGGATTTCGCACGGTTTCCGCAGTTTGGGCGTGACTTGCGTCTGACCACAGGTGAAATCGGTTTGGGCGCCCATTGGATCAAGCGCATTCTGCACTACGCCTTCATCTGGAAAGCGAAGGCGAAGTTTGGTTGGTCGCTCATTCCCGAGTAGCGAACATCCAACGCGAACCTGGCCCATCCTCCAACGCACCTTACCGTGAACACTCCTCAACCATCGGAAGCGTCGCGCCCAATTCGCGCGCCTGACCAACGATTCTTCGTCCCGGCGCCGACCGCGCGAACGCGCGCGCTGCGAACCTTCATTCCGTGGCAGATTTGGCGCTTTATCGTGATCAACCTGCGAATGTTTCGCATGATCGCCAAGTCGCACAGCAAGTAGCGCGCTGTCCGCGGGAGCAGTATCCCGCTGGCGTATTCGTGGATATCGTTGTCGCACTCTCACCCTGAGTGTCGAATGCGACAGTCCATGTTCTCTCGTAGTCGCGTCGCGCGTCTGTGCTACCTGGTTGCGGCATTGATCGGATCGGCGGGCGCGCTTCGCAGCGCGCAGGCGCAGCGTTTCGAGATTTCGATCTCCGGCGCCACGCGTCCACAGCCGACTACCGGGCGACTCGTGCTCGTGGTCAGCAAGCGAGAATCGCCGGAACCAAGGCTGCTAATTGGGCCACAAGGACCGGCGCTTTTTGCGGTCGATCTCGATCAGCAGCGCGCCGGTGACGCAGCGATCATCGACGCACGCGCTATCGGCTATCCGATGTCGCTGGCCACTCTGCCGCCGGGCGACTACTTCGTGCAGGCAGTCGTGAATGTGTACGAGCGCGCCGCTCGCGCCGACGGTCATACCGTCTGGGTGCACCTGAACGATGGACGTCAGGAGTTCTTCTCCGACGCTGCGGGAAATCTCTATAGCGCCGTCCAACGCGTGCACATCGATGCCAAGTCCGTCGCTCGCCTAACGATCGACAAGGTCATGCCGGCTCCGCCGAAACCGCAGGACACGGAGTACGTCAAGCACGCGACGATCAAGAGTGAGCTACTCACGAAGTGGTGGGGGCGTGCGATTTTCATCCACGCCACCGTGCTTCTCCCAAGAGGATTCGCCTCGCATCCAAGTGTGCGGTATCCGGCCATCTACACGTTTGGGCATAGCATTCCATTCGGCTTTACGATGGACTCGTCGCAGGCACGCGGGCGAGGACAGATCAACCCCGTGACTGGATTGGAGAGCGGGTATGATTTCGCGCAGGCCTGGTTAGGCGATTCCATGCCGCGTGTCGTCGCCATCGCGCTGGAACAGCGGACGCCATACTTCCCCGATTCGTATTCGGTGAATTCCGCCAATAACGGTCCGTACGGCGACGCGGTGATTCAGGAGATCATTCCTGAGCTGGAACGCCGCTTTCGTCTCGTGCCAAACGAGTACGCGCGCATTGTCGAAGGAGCGTCCACCGGCGGGTGGCAATCACTCGCGTTGCAGCTGTATCACCCGGAGTTCTTCGGCGGCGCGTGGGTACTTCAACCGGATCCGATCGACTTCCGCAGTTATCAACTCGCCAATATCTACGAGGACACGAGCGCGTTCGTGATGCCCGCCGGTCAATTCGTGAACGCCGAGCGCCCGTTCCGGCGAATCGTCGACGGACAAAACGTCTGGAGCGTGCGCGAGCTCTCGCTCTTCGAAGAGGTACTCGGCACCCGTGGACGTTCGGGATATCAGCTCGAGGCGTGGGAGGCCATCTTCGGCCCCACCGACGCCGACGGTTATCCCAAGCCGCTGTGGGACAAACGCACCGGTCACATCGATCGCGACGTCGCCAACTATTGGCGCGACCATGGCTACGACCTTCGTGACTACATGCAGCGCAATTGGTCGTCGTTAGGCCCGAAGCTCGCCGGGAAACTTCACTTCTTTGCCGGCGACATGGACGACTTCTTTCTCAATCTCGCCGTGTACCGCGTCGAGGACTTTTTGAACAGTGCGTCGTCGCCGGCATCCGATGCGACCTTTACGTACGGGCGCCCCAAGAAGGGACACGGATGGCATGCTGCGACCTGGAGCGATGTCGTACGGCAGATGGGGGCCCATATCAAACGACGCGCCCCCGCCGGCGAGCCGACAGAGGCGTGGTGGTACTAGCAGCGATCACGTGGCCAGAATCGTTAGGCGCTGCGACGTCTGTGCGGCGCCTAACGACGCTTGTTCACTTTGCCTCGGGGTAGCGAGCGACAACGGTCCCCTTTTCGTCCAGAAACTGCAGCGATGCCGTTCCCGAGGAATCCACCATCATTCGCATGCGCGGGCGTCCCTGCGGATCAAACAGTCCGACGATCGCGTTTTTCGCGACGTCCTTACCGACATAAATACGCTGCGCCATGAGCGGAACGCCGTTGCGCGGCTCCGCCCATTTCTTGATTGCCGCTTCCCGCGTTGCGCCTGCCGGAAGCTTCATGAGTGAGTCGCGCTCCTTCACCATGTCGTAGATGTCCACGTTCGCCCGATCCGCAATCGTGAAACCGGTGCGCCGCTTCCCGTTCTCCTCGGCGTACTGGAAGTACAAGATCTGATCCTGATTGAATTGATCAAATGAGAATCCGCTCGACGCTGAGTAATTCCCTTTCCCGTCTGCCTTTCCTTCGAACGTCAATCCACCGTTCTCCGTCCCCTCATCGTTGAAGAAGATGATGCCGGGACGTGAGCCGCCTTCGTATCCGAACGGCTTCCCTTTGTAGATCGGACCGATCGAGCGTGGACGGTTGGAGATGACCATGCGCAGCTTCCCATCGGGTTCCACGACGTTGATGCGCTCGACGTCGATCTCCCCGAACTTCGCTCTCTGCGTGATCGGAGTCTGCTGCCGGAACGCGCCTAACGTGAGAATAACGAGCACCGCGGATGAGACGAGCGCGTACGCCTTGAGCGCGCGAAGTTCTCGAAGCAGGCGGTCCTCAGGAGAACGGGACGAAGAAGTGGACGGGGACGGGGCGGTGGAGGAGGACATGCCGATGACTCCTGGACGGATGGAATTTGCATCAAGCAATGAAACGCCCACCGCTGGCGCTAGTGGGCGTGGCTTGATCGGAATTGCTGAAGGCTGCTGACCGCTAATCACCGTAGGCCGGTTCGTAGTCCGACCCGAGGGCCAGTTCCACACGATGCGCGCCGCCGCCCGATAGTTCAAACTCGATCGCGCGTGGTGTCACGTTCGTCGGAACTCCATTGACGGTAGCCCATGTCGCCGCCGAGTGACGCATCACTCGCAGTTCGACCGACGCCCCGTTAGGCAGCCGTAGACGAACGTTGAAGCCGCTCCAATGCTGAGGAATGCACGGTCGTACACGCACTTTGTTCCCATCGAGGACGCGAACACCAAGCACCGATTCCAAGGCTACGCGTGCCATCCAGCCGGCGGAGCCTGTGTACCACGTCCATCCGCCCCGTCCGACGTGGGGCGCCACGCCATATACGTCGGCAGCGATGACGTAGGGCTCGACCTGATACACCAGAGCCTTTGCTCGAGAATCTGAATGACTAACTGGACTCAACATCTCGAGTAGATGCGCGGCACGCCCTTCCCTCCCCGCCTCGGCCAACGCGCGAACGGCCCAGAGCGCGCCATGTGTGTATTGTCCGCCATTCTCACGTACCCCCGGTACGTAACCTTTGATGTAGCCCGGGTCGTGTGGCGTGCGGTCGAATGCTGGCGTGAGCAGACGAATGATTCCGGCACTTTCGTCGACGAGTTCTCGCTCCATCGCATCGAGCGACATCGTCGCTCGTTCCGGTGGTGCCACGCGCGAGATGACGCTCCACGCTTGTGCGATTGCGTCGATGCGGCACTCGTCGCCATCCGCGGAGCCCAACGGTGTGCCGTCGTCGTAGTACGCACGACGATACCATCCGCCGTCCCATCCTCCGTTGTTGAGCGCTGCGCCTAACGATTCGCGGTACTCTCGCCAACGCGCAGCGCGCACGCCGTCGCCGCGCGCCACGGCGATTGGCGCGAAAGCATCCAGAACCGTGGCGAGGAAGAATCCGAGCCAGACGCTTTCGCCGTGGCCTTCGCGCCCAACGCGATTCATCCCGTCGTTCCAGTCGCCCGTCCCCATCAGCGGCAAATCGTGTGCACCCCGCGTCAGCGACCGATCGATCACGCGTGCGCAGTGCTCGAAGATGTTCGCGGTCTCGCCCGACTCTTCAGGAATCAGAAACTCCTCGTCGTCACCGTCTCGAAGCAGAGGAGCGGTCAGAAACCGCGCCTCTTCATCGAGGACCGAGGTATCACCCGTCGTCTCGATGTAATACGCCGCGACAAATGGCAGCCAGAGAAGGTCGTCCGAAAAGCGTGTGCGAATCCCCTTACCTAACGGTGGATGCCACCAATGCAACACATCGCCCTCAACAAATTGATGCGCCGCGTGGAGAATAATCTGCCGGCGCGTGATTGATGGATCGTGGTGAATCAGCGCCGCTGCATCCTGAAGTTGGTCACGAAATCCGAACGCCCCGCCCGATTGATAAAACGCGGTGCGCCCCATCATGCGGCAACTCAGGTTCTGATACGGGAGCCACGCATTCACCATGACGTCGATGGCTGGCGAGGGCGTCTCGACTTGAACCGCTTCCACGAGATCCTGCCAATACGCCTCAACGTTGCGAAGCGCCGTATCAACATCTTCGACGTCGAGGTAGCGCTCGGCGAGTGCACGGGCGTGTGCGTCATCGTCGCCTTCGCCTAACAGAAAGACGATGTCTGCCGACGCGCCGGCTCCCAGCTCCAGCACACCCTGGATCGCGGCACAGGGATCTCCGTACGACGCAGCGTTGTCGTCCAGCTTCGTTAGGCATCGCAGCGCCCGCGGCTCGGCAATCGACCCGCACTCGCCCAGGAATGCGCGACGGTCGCCGGAAACGTGGACCGCGGACAACGCCCCGCCAGCTGCGGCGAACGCGACACGCTCCGAAAACTCACCCCCGTGGTGGTTTGTCGCGGTGAGGCCAACACCCTGCGGTAGTCGCGCAAGATGCACGTGCGCCCTCGTTTCGTTAGGCATTACGCCAAGCACGAGGTGACTGTACGACCACACCGAGAGATGTCGCGTCCGCGGGAGGTGATTCGTGATCCGGAGACGCGTGATCTTGACCGGATCCTGTCTCGGAACGAATTGCGCGACTGCTTGCGTGAGGCCAACGCTTTCGTGCAGAAAGCGAGTGTAGCCAAGGCCGTGGCGAACCTCATGTGCCCCCGGCGCGGGCGTTGGTCCGGCGGTGGGCGACCAGAAGATCTTTGCGTCCTCGTCGCGGAGAAAGAGCGCCTCGCCATGCGGATCGCTCACCGGATCGTTGAACCACGGCGTTAGGCGGTGTTCGCGACTGTTGGCACACCACGTGTTGGCCGCACCGCTTTCGCTCACGACGAAACCGATCCGCTCATTGGCAATCACGTTCACCCACGGGAGCGGTGGTCGCACGGGGCGTGCCTCCCCGGCCGGGAGTTGGATCACGTACTCGCGGCCATCGCGCGTAAACCCGCCGAAGCCATTCGCGCCGTTCAATTCTTCAAGCTCGGCGTCGCCAGCTGCAACATCGGCCGGCGAATCGGCATCACGGGCGGCGCGATAGGGATCGTCTGCGCTTGCAAGCCCGGGAAGGAGGATGTCGATGAATTCCCCGTCCCCGTCAGCGGCTGCACCGTCGATCGCAACGTCGACAGCAGCGGCGTTATCGTAACGCGCCACCACGCGATCGACTGCCATGCGATCGGCGCCGGCGCCTAACACTGCGGTGAGCGTGACCTCCGCCCCTGGTCCAATTTCGACTTCGCGCCGCATCGCAACCACGGGATCCAGCACGTTCCCCGTTGTCCCACTCAGCGACGCGTTGCTGTCGAGCATTTGCGGCGACGCCAGTGTGCGACCGCGCCCGATGAAACGAAGTCGATCGGTTTCGAAGCCGGCGAGCGGCGCGGATGCCAGATCTCCGTGTCCGATGAAGGCGTGCGCCAACCAGAGCGTTGCATCGTCAGGCGAGCGTTGCCGCCGACGCGCGACAAGCGCGCCACGCTCGGCATCGAACTCGGTCTGCACGAAGAGCTTGGAGAATGCCGGATGCCCGGCGTCGCCGCTCGGCGAATTCAGCACGACCTCCGCATACGTCGTGAGTGACAGTCGCCGCGGCGAGGCACCAAGATTTCTCAGCGTGTATCGGCGTAATTCCGCGTTCGCTTCGCTCGTTAGGATGATGGTGAGCGTCAGCTCGATCTCATGATCCAGTCGCGCGAGGTCAATGCGGTCACTTCCCCGCCTAACGCGATACCACGTTGGAATTGCGCGCGTCGGAAGGAGTCCCGAAGACCAGACAGCACCCGTGTCCAAGTCTCGCACATAGAGGTGGAACCCTTCACCACCGCCTCCTTGCGTCATTCCGTCGCCCCGTGTCAGGGCCAATGCCCCGAAGCACGAGTATCCGGTGCCAAAATCAGAGAACTCGATCGAATATTCGCCCTTACGCATCGGCCAGCGGAACCGGAAGGATCGTCCGAAAGCCATGAATGACGTCGAACGAAAACAGGAGCGGGATATGATGAAGCGATTCCTCGACCGCCACCTTTTGCAGCTGACGGGTGTAGATGGCTCCGACGACGCCGAGGAATGAACCGACGCGTCCGAGGCGAATTTCCTGCTCACCTCCCGTTCGCACCGCCGGGCCAGTTGGCGTGCCCTGCCCGCCCACCTGCGTGAGTTGACCGAGTCTGTCCGCGAGCGAGAGCGTCGCGAGCAACGAATCGACGAATCGCACGCCCGCTGTCGAAATCGCAGGAAGGCGACGCGGTACGGAGCGTTGTTGTGCCTTCAGTTCATCAGGATGACTCGCCCATGCAAGAAGAAGCATCGCGAGCGCAAGGCAAGTATCGCGAAGTGGGCGCGTGAGGCGCGTGAGGCGCGTGAGGCGCACGGGGCGAAGGCCGCCGCGTGAACGTCCAGGATTCTTGCGCCGCAGCGCGGCCATGAGTGTGCGTGCGATGACGCGCGTGAGAGTTTGACGCCGTTCCATCACGAATGGAAACGATTACACCGGTCAAGGTGCAATCCTCGGCGGTACAGCGCGGAGAGTCAAGAGGCCGCATTACCGAACCGAAGCGTGCTGCTCCCGAGCCGCACGGCAGCTCCCAGCCGCGACGATCTGATCACCACCGTGCGCCCCACATACCGCCGTCCACTCCACGACGAATCGTTAGGATCGCCGCACCGAGCCCAACTATCCACAGCAGAAGGCACAGGACTCGCATACTGCGCACGGTGAACTCGAGATCGCGTGCGAGTCGTTACGTCGGCACCTGCCTTACGCTGCCTAACGGTTGTGCGCGCTTAGACCGTGGGATTCACACGTTCCATCCCATCGCGACATCGACCGTCGACACGCCCGGTGCTCACCATTCGACGATTACACGTCCTCGCGCTCGCCCACCTCACGGGACTCGCCATCACTCTGCTGGCGCTTGAGCCGCTTGTTCGCGCGCAGGCTCGCGACGCGAGCGCACAAGCGAGCACGAACGCACCGCCTGTTGAGCGCGGTCCGCTCGTCACGGCGATACAAATGCGAGGAGTCCAACACGTCGATCCGAAGGAACTCCTTGCCGGCATCGCGACGAAAGCCAGTTCGTGCCGCACCTTCCTCTACACGCCCATCTGTTGGTTCACGAAGTCGGACCTTTTCTACCAGAAACACTTTCTCGACGCTCTCGAACTGCGGCGCGACGCGCTCCGAATCCGGCTCTACTACTGGTTGCGCGGCTACCGCGACACGCGCGTCACCACCAGCAGCTCGCCGAGCGGTGGCGGTGCAAAGGTTGTCTTCAATGTCACAGAAGGTCCGCCCACAATTGTCGACCGAATCGGCGTGCGCGGCGTCGATTCCATCGTTCCTCGGCGAATAGTTCGCGGATCGTTGCAGCTGAAGGAGAAAGCACCGCTCGATCTCATTCTCCTCGACTCTTCGGTGGCCAAGCTGCGTCGTGAATTCTTTGATCGCGGCTACGCGGACGCGAGCATCGAACTCGACACCGGGCGAATCTCGAACGCGGCAAATCACGGCCCGATAGCGCTCATCGTTCATCACGGCGTACGCACCACCGTCAAGAAGATCGAGATCGAGGGAGATTCGCTCGTAAGCGAACGCACCATTCGCCGCCTCTTGACCTTCAAAGAGGGTGATCTCTTTCGCCGCAAGGACGTGCTGGAAAGCCAGCGCAATTTGTATCTCTCGGGCATGTTCGCCGAGGTGGACATGGACGCGCCGCCACCTCCTCCGCCGCCGAGCACCGTGGCCTCGGACAGTGGGTCTGCGCAGAATGGCGCGACTCCCATCGATTCAGCGCGGCGCGATTCAACCGGCGGTGACTCACTTCAAAGTGACTCCGCGCGCTTTCGTGCCCGCCGGATGGCGCGCATCCGTGACGCACTCACGCGAGACACGGCCAAGGTCATTCACCTACGCGTTGCCGAAGGAAAGCTTCAGCAACTCGACCTAACGACTGGTTTCAGCACCGCCGACTTCGCGCAGTTCGAGACCGCGCTCACGCGCTACAACTTCCTTGGCGGTGGGCGACGCGTCACGTTGCGCGGAACGCTTGCCAACATCGGCGCCCCGCAGCTCAGCGGAAACGGCCCCTTCTACGATGTCACGAACGCCGCGAAGGGTAGCGCGCGCAACGCGTTTCTGAGTCCGACGTGGGCGGCATCCATCGACTTCACGCAGCCGTGGCTTTTCTCGGCACGCAATCAGTTGGGCTCGTCCATCTTCGCGCATCGGCGCACGATTCCCGGCATTGCCATCGACCGCGGGAAGGGAGCGACGCTCGCCCTAACTCGCGAACACGGGCAGCGCGTCTCGAGCACATTCGGCTACACATACGAAGCGTCTACGGTCGACGCCTCGGACGTGTACTTCTGTGTCACGTTCGGCGTCTGCGTTACGACGTCGATCGATGCCGTCTCGAAAGGAAATGCGATCGCCCCGATTGCACTGACCACGATCATCGATCGCAGCAACGATGCGCTGTCGCCATCGACTGGGTATCGCGGCCGTCTTGAGCTCGAGCATGCGTCAGCCATTACCGCGTCGGAATTTCACTACAATCGTATCAGTGTCACCGCGAGCCGCTACTTCCGGCTCTCACCGCGCAATGTGCTTGCCGGGCGGTTGCGCCTGGGATGGGTGGGGGCGTTAGGCGGTACCGCCGAAGCACTCAAGCTCCCTCAGGGAAGCGCGACCGACATCATCCATCCGCGCAAACGATTCTTTGCAGGCGGCTCGCAATCCGTCCGCGGCTTTGCCGAAAATCAGTTGGGGCCTCGCGTGTTGACGATCGCGCCGGAAAAGCTCACGACGCCACGTGACCCCAAACCTGCTCCGTGTACAACGCAACAGATCGTCGACGCTTCGTGCGATCCGAACAACACGTCGCTCGAAGCGCGCGATTTCGCGCCGCAACCGTTAGGCGGGACGTCGGTCCTCGAGGGAACTGTCGAGTACCGATTCCCACTCCGCTTCTACGAGGGACTGAGTGGCGCGCTTTTCATCGACGGTGCGCTCATTGGCACCGATCGTTTCTCCAATATCCTCGGCGCGACCGGCGCCATTACACCCGGCTTCGGCATTCGCCTCTCCACACCCGTGGGCCCCGTTCGTCTTGATCTGGGGATTCGGCCCACGCTCAGCGAAGACCTGCCAGTCATCACACAGATCACCGACTCGTTAGGCCACGCGTCGCTCGTGACGCTCAAGAAGTCGCGCGCCTACGATCCGGTGAACGCCAGTGGGAATATCCTGCGGCAGATTCTTGGCCGCCTCATGCTTCATCTCTCCGTGGGGCCTCCCTTCTGATGAGCCGATCCGTCAAGATCACCTTCCTCGTCATCGGCCTGCTTGCGCTGTTGCTTCTCGTGGCGACCGGCGCGGTTGTTGTGTTGACATCGTCAGAGTTCGGACGCGAGCGCGTGCGGCGCGTCGTGATGGGTTTGTTGCGTGAGAAAATCCGCGGCGGTGTCGTCATCGATCGCATCGATGGCGACCTCCTCGGGCGTTTCACGCTCGTGAATGTGCGAATCGGTGGGGAGAACGGTGATCCGCCATTTCTCGTCGCCAACAATATCTCCGCGCGCCTCGCCACTCGTTCCCTTTTTTCAAAGAAGGTCCTGATCACCGATCTGGCGATCAACGCGCCCGTCATTCGCCTCCTCAAGCGCCCCGGCGGCGAATGGAACGCGACGCGTCTCCTCGTGAAGTCAGACTCGACGGCCAAGGATTCTGTCCCGGGCTTTGGCGATTGGGTGGAACTGCGAAACGTGACGGTTCACGACGGCACGATGATCGTGCAGCAGCCGTGGACTCCGGATGACAAACTGCAAGGTGCAGCTCGCGACAGTGCGGTGCGCGTCGCGCTGGCGGGCGAAACGCGCAAGCGCATCGATCGCGCGCCGTGGGGTCTTCGCGAAACGATGGACTTTCGCGACATCCAAGGTCGTTTCCCCACCGTCGTGGTTGCGCACCCCGACAGCAACGTCATTGCGCTGCCGAACGCGCAACTGTCCACGGTTGCCGCGCCATTTCACCCGCCGGTCGCGCGCGTGGAGGAGCTGCGTGGCGACGTTCGCATCGGGAAGGACACTGTAACGGTTGCCAATACACTCCTCCGACTCCCCGAGTCGCGCCTAACGGGACTCATCACGTACGACATCCCTTCGGGGGACTTGTTGCTGGCGCTCCAAGGGCCGCGGGTAGCGTTCAACGATTTGCGGGTTCTCTATCCGCCGCTTCCGGATAGTGGGGGCGGTACGCTCAACCTCGACGCGGCCATTCGCACGACGCATCCGAGCACGTACGCGGTGACAAACGCGCAACTACAGCAGGGCCGGATGCGCCTTGTTGGAAAGTTCGGCGCGATCATCAGTGATTCGTCGTTCGCGTTTCGGGACACAGACGTGCGCCTCGCTGGTTTTCCTACGCGCTTCGTGGAGGCCCTCGTTCCTGGCTTCAAGCTCCCTCCACACACGGTAGGCGTGGTTGATGGGCGTGCGGTGCTTGACGGTCCGCTCACGCGCATGGCGGTGAACGTCGATGGGCGCTTCGCGCCATCGCGTCATGCGCCGTTTCACTTTGCAGCCAAGGGTGGTGTCTCGGTCGGGGAGCGGACGTCATTCGAACGGTTGCGCGCTCGTGTCGATGCGCTTCCCGTCGCGTACGTAAAGGAATTCGCGCCTTCTCTCCCGTTAGGCGGGACGATTACGGCCGATGCGACGGTGAGCGGCGTGCCGACTGCGCGTATCTCCGGACGTTTCGCGCTCACGCATAGCGAGAATGACGCGACCTCGCACATCCGTGGTGAAGGGTCGGTCGACGTGCGCGGACGGATGCCGACCGATGCCACGCTGCACCTCGATCCAGTGGCTCTCGCGACCGCCCAACGATTCGCGCCGGACACGAAGTTGCAAGGCGTTGTGCGTGGCGATGCGACGCTACGTGGGACGCGGGACGAGATGCATGTGAAGCTGGGACTCACGCTCCCCGAGGGGCGCGTCGAGAGCGACGGGACGTTTGATCTCGACGCCCAGAGCCCCAGCTACGTTGCGACCGTCGCCTTGCATGACGTGAACGTACAGGCGATGGCCCCATCGCTACCGCTCACTCACATCAACGGCGATGCATCGGTCGATGGACATGGCAGGGACCTCGCCACGCTGCAAGCAACGGTCAAGGGAGATTTCCACGAGCTCGTGGTTGACAGTACCAGCGTGCAGGAAGTGACGCTGCGAGCAGGCGCGCGCGAAGGTGGGCTGTCGGTCGACTCGTTAGGCATCCGGACGCCATTTGCCACGGCCAGCGCCAAGGGCACGGTTGGGCTTACCGAGGGACGCGAGGGTAAGCTCACCTATCGCGCCGACATCAGCTCGCTCGCCGGACTCGAACGCTTCATCGCCACCAACGATACAGGATCAGTACCGCCTCGTCCCGGTGTGCGTCAGCGTGTCGAGGCACGACAGCTTCGCGCCGATTCGCTTCGCGAGGCCGCGCGCGTTGACTCGATGAGCATTGCTGCGCAGTTGGCCGCCGAGCAGAAACGCCCGCGACGCGGCACCCGGCGGCGACTGGAGCGCGCACTTCCGGAACTCGCGACGCTCCCCGTTGACTCGACGTCGGGTTCGATCAAGATCGTCGGTGAGCTGACTGGTCAGCTGCAACGCTTCTCGACGCGCGGCACCGCAGAATCGGGCGCGGGCGGCATTGTCTGGGCGGGAAATGCCGTCGGTCTCGCCAAGGCCAACTACGTGGTTGAAGATCTACGGACGCCGAACACGAAGATCAGCGGCGAGCTCGCGCTCGATTCTCTTCGCGCCAAGGGATTTGCCTTCGACTCCTCTCGCGTGAAAGCCACGTACCGAAACGGCGAAGGGAGCGTCGAACTGGCGATCTTCCCGCGCGACACGTCAGAGTATCGCGCCAACGCCGAGTATGTCCTTCGCACCGGAGAGGGCGAGGTGCGTCTGCGTGATTTGTCGCTGCGCATCGACAGTACGACGTGGCGCACCGCGCATCCAGCGGGCCTGTCCTGGAAGGGAAATGGCGTGACCGTGGACTCATTGGAGTTGCGGACGATTAGTGGTGGCGGGCGCATCTTTGTAAACGGCGAAATGCCGGACGTCGACCCGGGGCATCTTGAAGTGGCGGTCGATTCCCTGGAGATCGCGCCATGGTTGCGCCTCCTCGAAAGCGATGTTCCGGCAACGGGAGTCGCATCGCTGCACGGTCTGATCGAAGGAACGACGCGTAACCCTCGGCTCAAGGGAGACCTGTCGTTTGTGCGCGCCGTCTACGATTCCCTTCCACTTCCCGAGCTGCGCACGGCGTTCCAGTACGATCAGAAGCGCCTAACGATGACGGGCGACTTGCAGCGCGAGACGGGAGCACGACTGGCCCAACTGGCGGGCAATGTCCCACTCGATCTGTCGTTAGGCGATTCGACCGTCAAGACCCGGCTCATCGACGGTCCGGTCACGTTCGATCTCAAGGGCGACACCATACCGCTCGCACCGCTCGCTCAACTCTCCGGCGGAAGCGTTACTCATCTCGATGGCGATGCTGCCGGAACTGTCACCGTTCGCGGCACGTATGAGAAGCCGCAATTTGGCGGTGATCTGGCCGTGCGCGTCAGGCAGGCAACGCTTCCCTCCACGGGCATAACGGTTCGTGACGGATACACGCACCTGAAGATGGCGGGCGATTCGCTCGTCATCGATTCGCTCGTTGCTCATAGCGGAGGGACGATCACCGGTGGAGGCATCGTGCAACTGGCGACGTTGTCGCACCCGGTCTTGAACGTCCACGTTGAGTCACACGACGCGCGCGTGCTGCAGAACGACCTGGGAGAGCTTTTCGCCGACTCTCGCCTGACGTTGCGTGGCCCCATCGACACGATGACGGTCGGCGGCAAGGTGACGATCACGCGAGGGGTGGTATGGATCCCCGATCCAGAGCTGCAGGACGTCATCAGTACCGGTGACCCCGCAATCTTCGCCGTGGTGGACACGGCGACTGCGCGCAAACTCAATATCGACGTCGGTGGCTCCCAAGCGTCCCGAAATCTTACCGTCAACGTCGAGTTGAGTGTCGCGCGCGGGACGTGGGCAAGATCGCGCGATGCCAACATCGAAGTGTACGGCGACCTCGGTGTGCGCCTAACGCCGCCTGAGCAGCAACTCTCGCTGACCGGTGCACTCTACACGGATCAAGGAGACTACACGTTCGTCGGACGGCGCTTCGTCGTCAGTCGCGGCTCGGTGCGATTCACGGGTGAGCCCGTCCTCAATCCGGTGCTGCAAGTCCTGGCTAACTACGAAGTGCGCCAAGCCGGGCGCGCACCACTTGACATCCGCGTCGTTATTGGTGGCACACTCAAGCAGCCCAAGCTCACGCTCGAGAGTGACGCGCAGCCGACTCTTTCACAATCGGACCTTCTCTCCTTCCTCGCATTCGGCGTGTCGTCCTCTTCACTGCTCTCCTTCTCTGGCGGGAGCTTATCAGGTGGAGGACAAGGTGGCTCGTCGCTGGCGGGAAACGTCGCGGCGCTCGCCCAAAAGCAACTCGCAACCATCGCGCTCGATGCGCTCGTCGAGGAAGTCAAGGACGAGCTCACCGAGGCACTGCGCGCCGACCGATTGAACATCACGCCGGCAGACGTGCCGGCATCGCTCACGTTAGGCGGACTCGGTACGCTGTTGCGCGGAACAGAGCTGGAAATCGGCAAGTACGTCGATCGCCGCACCTTCTTGGCGGCCGAGCTGCGCCCCACGTTCTCGGCAGCCCCGGGCCTCTACGTCGAGCGTCGCATCAGAAACTCGTTCCGCCTGCGCACGAGCTACGAATCGCGCTTTCTTCCCAATATCCCGTCGCTCACCGAGGGCCTAACTCCAAAAACCATCCAGGTGATTGGCGCGACGCTCAGATGGACGCTGGCCTGGTGATAAAACGGCCCGATCTGCTTCCCGGGTTCGCGGAGACCATCTGACGCGTCAAGGATCCAATCCAAACGACGTTCAACGTCGCATTAGGAGACTTCCATCACATCCGCATGACCTATCACACGGCAAACAAAGCGTGATTTGTGTCACTTTTTCCTATTGCTAAGCGACCCCGTCAATAGTACGATCTTCTCCCCTGTACGGCTGGGCCTGTAGCGTGTGGCATTCCACCCCCCGTGCCACTAACGGCCAGTTCGATCGACGAAGAGGAATCCAAGTAAGTGTACGGCAACGCTTTACGAGCTCTCGCACGCCGTAATTCCCTTCCGCGGCGCTCGTTCATCTCCCCCTTCGCCGCCCCCAATCAGAACGACTCACGTGCGTCCGCGATCTCTCGCGTGCGCATCTGTTCAGCAGCGCTTTCAGCTTGCCTCGCCACCGCGATCGGCGCGTGCGCCGATCCCACCGGTTTGGCTGAGCAACGGGCACTCGCGACACCCAATCGCAGCCTCGTTGGCATTTCGTCGGGGATCGAGACCATCGCGGAGTACGTCCCCCCAAAGATCAACTATCGAACGCTGGAGGAGCGCCTTCGCGCTGCCCGGCGATCGTCGCTGATCCCCATCGACATCTCGCTCGAAGGCATCGCGCATTCGGGAGAGTTTGTACATCCCGATCTGATTGTCGATGGCGGTCACCCGTGGCTGATGTTCACTGGGTATCCGGTGCTCAACAGCGCCATGAGGACGTACGATGCTCGCCAGGAAAATCCGGCGCTCTTGATGAGCGATGAATGGAGCGTGTGGCGTCCCCCGTTAGGCGGCACACGCGCCCCGCTTTTCCCTGCGCCTAACGACGGCTACAACTCGGACGGCTCGCTTCTCGTCGATCCCACACGGGGGGTCTACCTCGCGTTCAATCGCGCGGTCGCAACGCGAGGCGCGGGCGGCGAGCAGAACATCATCGAGGTTCGCCGTTCGCGTGACCGCGGCGCCACATGGAGTCCCTCGCGCGAAACGCTGCGCGCACCTTCGCACAGACTGGTCTCGCCTGATTTCCTGATGGACGGGACTAACTACCAAATGTGGGCGGTCGACGCCGGTGCCGATGGTTGCCGAGCCAGGAGCACGACCGTTACACGCTATCGCGGAATTCCCGTCGGCGCCGAAGACAGCATCAGCTGGAGCAAGGGACAGGCGGTGGAATGGATGCAGCCCGGGTGGGTTCCGTGGCACATCGATGTCTCGCGCATTGGAGACTTGTATTTCGGTCTTGCGGCCGCCTACCCCGTCAGCAGCAACTGCTCGCAGATCGAGCTCTTTGCTGCGCTCAGCACCGATGGCGTCCGATGGCTCACGTTAGGCGAGCCGATTGAGCGACTGCGCGATGTCGCGCCGACGACCGCCAGTCTGTACCGCGCGTCGTCGGTATATGACCCGCGCACGCACCAGCTGACGATCGCCTTCAGCGCTGCCACCGGACCGACATTCGCCTGGGACAACTTCCGGCGACTGTACGATGTTGGTGAGCTTCTCTCCATCTTCCGAGACTACGGCAATCGCGCATTGTCCGCGTCGATGGCGCACGCCGCACGACCGACGCATCGTCCTCGAGCACTCGTCCACGCGTATCGCCTGGCCACGAAAGGGAGCATCGACCGTCCACGTTAGGCGTCGCCGGCGTGGCTCAATCGAAAATGAGCGCCCCCCCGGGCTTCGCCTCGATCCGCATGCGGCGGATCGTGCCACCATCGGTCACCTTCCGATAACCGAGCTTTCGCAGAAGGTCCGCCGCGAGCTTGCTGCGAGATCCGCTGGCGCAATACACAAGGATCGATGACTCGAGCCCCACGCCATGTATCCGCGCAATGCGTGCCTCCAATCGGTCTAAAGGAATGCAGCGTGCAGTCGCAATATGGCCGAACAGATATTCCAGCCGAGAGCGGACGTCGATGATGACGTCGATCTTTCGACGTCGATAGGTAGCTGCCATCTCGTGCGATCCTACGACAAATGAAGCGGAGAGAAAATCGCTGCGGCGACCGCGAACGCGCGCCACTCGCGACACGGATGCAAAATGGGTCGAGGTCGGTTCTCGGGCAACGCGTCGCACGATCGCTACATCCCGACGCCGCAGGCGTTACGCGAGAATGCCGCTTTCGCCACCCCCCGCGTTCCGAACCACCACCGCACGAATGACGACCATCAGGTGCGATGAGAAACGCACCCGCCCTCTCGCCACCGGCTACGCGATGGGCTTGAGCAGCGCCGCCATCGCTGCGTTGAATGCCGGCAACTCTTTCTCGATCAAGACTTTGAATGCCGCTTTGGCGCGGTCGAGATCCTTCTCCAGTTCACCAAGCGTGCGCAGCGAAGTCTCAGTCGGGCGATAGTCCGCACCGCCAGCTACGTCGCCCGCACCGGTCCCGATTTCACCGGCGAGCCAAAGCAGCGACAGATACGTCTTGTACGTCTCGACGAACCACTTGTCGTCGCTATGCAGGTCATGGCGCGACAACAGAATGAGCTCAACGTCGAGCATCTTCTTGTCGATATCGGCCAGTGCCTTGAGAACACCTGGCTTCCCGGCGTTTTCCTTCGTTTGGTCTTCGATGTTCTTGCGAAGCACTTCGATGCGATTCACGACGTTCGCCGTTTCCGTCAGGCGATCGCGTACCCGCACCTGTGTTTCCGTGGACGCCACGAGATCAGCGTCCGATGAGGGAATGCCGGAGTCCTTCAGAATCTCGAGCGGTCGCGTCGGCGTCGCTTGACCGTCGACTACGAGACGAACGGCATAACGCCCCGGAGCAGCGATCGGCCCTTCGTTCTGCGGTTGCTGGATGCCCCAGTGTGCGATCGGACGCGTCGTCTTTCCCTTGAATCTTGGCTCGTCCCAGATGTGCGGATTGTCCGGCGCCACCGTGCGCAATTCGACCGGTGTTGCGAGATCGTAGCGCAGGTTCCAGCGGGCACGATTGAGACCCGCGCGCGCCATCACCGGCATGGTACGCACAGCCTTCCCGGCGGCATCAGTGAACTCTAACGATACTTTGCCTGCCTTGGCGACCTGGAAGGTGATGTCGGCGCGTCCCTCACGGGCGCTGCGCACCCCCGGATGCGGCGCAAACAACTTCGTCTCCGTGACCGTCGCGTTAGGCACCGCGCCCTCGGCCAGTAGACCGACGTCGCGCAAGACCCACAGTCCACGCCCGTACGTCGAGATCACCGCGTCGTTGAACTGCTTCGGAATCTCGATCCACGTCACCGGCGCCGCCGGCAGGCCGGTCTGGAACTTCGTCCACTTGGCGCCATCGTCCAACGAGTAGTAGAAGGCGTGCCCAGTCCCGGCGAAGAGCATCCCTTTACGATTCGGATTCTCCGCGACGCTCAACACATAGTCGAGCGGATGACCGTTAGGCAGATCGCCGACAACGCTCTTCCAGGTCTTTCCGAAGTCCGTCGTCTTGAAGAGGTACGGCTTGCGATCGTCGTTCGTGTGCCCGTCAACGACCACGTACGCGGTGCCGGCATCAAACGGCGACGGCTCGATCTCGCGCACCGTTCCCCACACCGGAATACCCGTGATGTTTTTCGTGACGTTGTTCCAGCTTCCACCACCGTCCTGTGTGTTCCAGACAAGACCATCGTTGGTCCCGACCCAGATCAACCCCCTCTGCACCTTACTCGGCGCAATCGCAAAGACGACTTCTCCGTAGAACTGGCCGAGGTTGTCGCCAATGACACCGCCCGACGCTTTGATGCGTGTCGGATCTTTAGTCGAGAGATCGGGAGAAATTTCGGTCCAGCTCGAGCCACCGTTGGTCGTCTTGAACACGAGCTGGCAGCCGTAGTACACCGTCTTGGTGTCGAACGGATCGATGGCCAGCGGCGCTGTCCAGTGACAGCGATACTTCACATCGTCGGGCGGTGAGTCGAGCGTGATGCGCCACGGTGCGACGGAGCGCGCCGTCCCCGATCGGTGATCAAAGCGCGTGAGCTTGTTGCCGTAGCATGTCGCCCAAATGACGTCGGGTTCGTTGACGTCGGGAATCGTGAAGCCCGATTCGCAACCGCCGATGCCATGTTCCCACTCTCGCTGCGGAGAGTTAGACCCTCCCCAGAAGGATTGCGGACCAGGGCCACGCGGGCGTTGTGGCGCCGTGGAATCCGTCGCGGACCGGCGTGTGGTGTCGCCAGCTGCACGGCGCGCCGAATCACTCTGTTCCTCTGGCGGTGGACCAAAAAAGTCGAAACGCCCGCCAGCACCAGGCGTTCCTTGCTCAATGCCGTCGCTCGGCCCGCGCATGGTGCCGTTGTCCTGCCGATTGCTGTACACCCAGTAGGGAATACGCTGGTCGATGGCGACGTGATACATCTGGCCGTTAGACAGCGCCACACGTTTCGTCGCGCGACGTGCACCCCAGATCAGTGTCGCGCCCAGGTCATGCGTGACACCGATGTGATTCGGATCTTTGTTGTCGATCCAGATGTCGTGATTGTCGCCGCCCCACGTGGTTTCAACGAACGTCTTGCCACCATCCGTCGAGCGCCAGAACGACGAGTTGGCGATGAGCACCTCGTCTTCGCTGCCTGCGCCAACCATCAGGTGCATGTAGTAGCCAGCGCGTCCGATGAGGGAGCGCTGCCAACTGACGATCTTCCACGTTGCGCCTGCATCGTCAGAACGCCACAGCGATCCCTGGTCGAGCGTCTGAATCAGCGCGTAGACGCGATTGGAATTCGTCGGCGCGATGGCCACGCCGATTTTCCCGATCGGCGCCTTCGGGAGACCCGGGTGCGAAATGCGCGTCCACTTCGTTCCGCCATCGGTCGTTTTCCAGATGGAGCTACCGGGGCCGCCCGAGACCATCCCCCATGGCTTGATGTCGACTTGCCACATGCCGGCGAACAACGTGTTCGGATCCTTCGCATCTATAGAGAGTGACGAGCAGCCCGTGTTCACGTCGACGTTCAGAACGCGCGTCCAGTTCTTTCCGCCATCGTTGGAGCGATAGACACCGCGCTCCTGCTGCGGCCCGGTCGCCCTGCCTAACGCGCAAACGTAGACTAGATCGGGATTGCTTGGATGAATGATGATGCGAGCGATGCGCCCGGTTTCGGCGAGCCCCATCTTCGTCCAGGTAGCGCCAGCGTCTGTCGACTTGTAGACACCGTCGCCCATGATGTCCGATTCACGCACGGCCCACGCTTCACCGGTGCCTGCCCACACGATGTTCTTGTCCGATGGCGCAACGGCGATGGCGCCAATGGACTGCACGGGCTGGTCGTCGAAAATCGGGCGGAAGTTCGTTCCGCCATCGGTGGTCTTCCACACACCGCCTGACGCGGATCCCAAGTACCACGTCGTCGTATCGCCTGAAATGCCGGCGATCGACGCGAAACGCCCTCCTGTTGCGGGGCCGAGGAACTCAAATCGTACGGGCTGGGTCGGTTGTGGCGCATTGGGATCGGGAGGACCGCCGCGCTGCGCGCCGGCCGCGAGAATCGGCGCTCCATATAGAAGGGCGGCGACCGCGACGCGCGAGAGTCGACGACTGGAAAGTCTCATGCAGAGTGTCCTGGACATGTGCCGTGGAGGTGAAGCACCGAGCAACGCGGGAGGGAGTCGGAAGTGCGGAAAGGCGCGACAAATCGAATCGTTTCGTCACGCGGATGCGCAGCCAGTCTACGCAGGGCGGCGGGTGCGCGTTAGGTGAGCGGAGTGTGAACACTGCTTGATGTCGGCAAAGCGGTTGCGAGCGCTTGGGCCGATCATACTTTCGCGCCCATGTCTTTGTCGCGAAATCCCGTCGCCCTTTTCACGCGCGCGTTCAGCGTTGTCTGCGCGCTTTCGACTTTTCACAGCGCTCGCGCGAGCGCACAAGAGGGACCGCCCCTCGCATCCCGCTCCGATTCGGCTCGCCTAGCGTCAATTCGACATCGTAACGGACGGGCAGCGAGGGCGGCGCGGGCCACGCGCGTCGATACTCCTCCCAAACTCGATGGCCGTCTGGACGATGCGGTATGGCAATCGACGCCGGTCGAGCGGGATTTCAGGCGTGACGTGCCGAGCGATGGGCACGCTGCGGCGCAGGGGACGGAGGTACGCGTCGTATACGATCGCGATGCGCTGTACGTGGGTGTGCGCCTCTTTGACGACACACCGGCACTCGTCTCACGCCGCCTCAACAGGCGTGATTCGTTTGAGCTATTCAACGATGTCTTCTTCGTCCTGATCGATTCGTATCACGATCATCGCTCGCAATTCGTATTTGGTGTCACTCCCGCTGGCGAGCGACGAGATGCGATTGGTGCTGGCGATGGCGCATCGCTCGATCCGTCGTGGGACCCGGTGTGGGAAGCGGCAACACACATCGACTCCGTGGGATGGGTCGCCGAGATGCGCATCCCATTTTCGCAGCTGCGGTTTCCCCCCGATTCGCAACAGCTCTGGGGAATTCAGTTCAGGCGCGACATCGTTCGCGCGGGCGAGGCGGTGGACTGGAATTGGTCGCCACGTACGGAGCCCGGGTCGGTCTCGAAGTATGGACACCTCGTCGGGCTTCACGATCTCCCGGCGCCTCGCCGACTCGAACTTCTTCCCTACGCATCAAGCCAAGCGCGCCTCACACAAGGCGCCGATCGGCGCAATCCCTTTGATGACGGGCGAGTCGCGAGTGCCGCTGGCGGGCTCGATCTCAAATACGGCCTAACGAGTGATCTGACGCTGACGGCGACGGCGAATCCTGACTTCGGTCAGGTTGAGGCAGATCCGGCGGTCGTGAACCTCACCGCGTTCGAGGTCTTCTTTCAGGAGCGACGGCCGTTCTTTGTTGAGGGTGCGAGTGCATTCGAGTTTGGAAACTCGCTCACCGACAATCGCTTCTTCTACTCGCGGCGTATTGGGCGCGCTCCATCTCTTTCGGCGGCTGGAACGGCCGCGTACGTCGACGCTCCGATTGCCACGTCGATTCTGGGCGCTGCAAAGCTTTCTGGGCGAACGCGCAGCGGATGGACGATTGGGCTCCTGGAGGCGCTCACCGATCGCGAGGTGGCGCAGCGCGCCGACGCGAGCGGGGCGGGCATCGGCGATCGCGTCGTCGAGCCGATGACGAACTTCACAACCGCGCGCGTTAGGCACGAGGACGTGCAGGGCACACGTGGATTTGGCGCCTTTGCGTCGACCGTAAATCGCGCGTTAGGTGCGGAGACGCGCGACTCGCTCACGTCGTCCGCCCTGACCGGCGGAGTGGATTTCTATCGCCGATTCAAGGGAAATGCGTACCAACTCACCGGATGGCTGGGTGGTTCGTCCGTACGTGGCTCGCCGTTCGCCATGACGACCTTGCAACGGCGTCCCTCACGCTACTTCCAACGCCCCGACCAGGACTACTTGCACCTCGATTCGTCGCGTACGTCGTTAGGCGGCATCGCTGGCAATGCGCGGTTTCAGAAGTCCTCGGGGACGAACTACTACGTTGTGGACGGCGTCTTTTTCACTCCGGGGCTCGAGCTCAACGACGCTGGATTCCAGACGCAGGGCGACCGTATTCGCATGGGAGGCGAAGTCGGTCATCAATGGCTTACGCCGGGCAAGTACTTTCGAAACGCTCTGCTCGCTACCTACGGATTGCAGGCGTTGAATTTCGGTGGGAACAACGTGCAGCGCTACGCCGGCGTGAACGCGAGTGCATCGACGTTAGGCTTCACATCACTGGGAGCCAATGTTCGCTACTACGCACGCTCGCTCGACGATCGCGAGACGCGTGGTGGACCCCTCCTGCAACAGCCCGCGTCGTTGAGTGTGAGCGGCTCGATCGGAAGCGACGGTCGCAAATTCGTGTCGGGAGGAGGCGCGATCGAGCTCCAGCGCGACGAGCGCGGTGGTACGCAGGTGACGTTAGGCCCGCGCCTTCGCCTGCAGCCCCGATCTGGCTGGGACGCCGAGCTCTCCACGATGTTGCAGCGTACAAAGTCGAAGGCGTTTTATGTGACGACAGTGCGCGACGCGTTGGCCACCCAAACATTCGGCAGCAGGTACGTCCTGGCCGGACTTCTTCGCAACACGATGAGCACGAGCTTGCGGCTCAATGCGTATTTCACGCCGAACCTCACGCTGCAGACATATGCGCAGCCGCTTGTCGCAACGGGCAACTATCGTGGCTTCAAGGAAATCGTGTCGGGTCGCGACTTCCGTTTCAACACATATGGTGGTGCCGATGCCCCGATCTCATTCGACGCGCCAAGCAACCAGTACCGCGTCGATCCCGATGGCGCGGGTCCGGCATCGACGTTCGGGTTCAGCAATCCAGACTTCCACGTCGTGTCATTGCGTAGCAATGTGGTGTTGCGCTGGGAGTATTCTCCTGGCTCGACGATCTTTCTCGCGTGGAACAACAGCGGTGCGAACGTGGAGAGTGACCCGCGATTCCGCCCGTTAGGCGATTTGGGCGATGTGTTCCGCTCTGACATGCGCCACGTCTTTCTCATCAAGGTGAATCGCTACTTCTCGCTCTAAGCCCCCCCCGACCATGGCCACCATCTTTCCCCAGCGCATGACCGCAGAAATCGACGGCGATTTCGTGGTCTTCATCATCGGGATGCGAATCAATCGCTTCTGGAAGGTGCACAAATGGGTTCCGATGCTGTTCACCATGCCACGCATGCTCAAAGAGTTGCAGGCACACCCCGAGTCTGGTTGTCTCGCGGTGTACGATGCGTTCGGGCTGATCGTGCAGTATTGGCGCTCGTTCGAACACCTCGAGGCGTACGCGCGTGCGCAGGATCAGGAGCATTGGCCGGCGTGGACGTGGTTCAACAAGAAGATCCGGATGTCGAGCGGCGACGTGGGGATTTGGCACGAGACATTTCTCGTGCGCGCCGGGGAGTTTGAGTGTGTCTACGGCGCGATGCCGCGTATGGGGCTCGCGAAAGCGGGGCGTCACGTTGTAGCTGGCGGGCATCGCGAAAATGCCCGAGATCGGCTGACGGCGGCGCACAGCTAGCACGCGTATTCCGCAAGCAAGCGGCGTATCGGCTCCACGCGCCCAGCAACAAGCACTTGAATCGTCGGCTCTTTCACATGCGGGCCAATCCAACGCCCTACACGCCACTGGAGGACACTGTGTCCCATGCTCGGAGTGTCATCGCGCTGTTCAGCCTGAGCGCCGTAGCGCTCGCCGCCAGCTGCAAACCATCCGACTCGTCGCCCGTCGCTGGGGTTGGCGTCGCCTCCCCTACCACGGCGAGCTATTTCGACAACAGCGGGCGGAAAGATGTTCTCGCCGGCGGCGTTCGCATGATCCCCGTCACCACACCCAAGGGAACGTTCAAGGTCTGGACGAAACGCATCGGCAACAACCCGCACATCAAGGTTCTCCTCCTCCACGGCGGGCCTGGCATCACCCACGAGTACTGGGAAGCAGTCGATTCGTATTTCCCAAAGGAAGGAATTGAGTACTACTACTACGACCAACTCGGGTCGTACTACAGCGACCAGCCCAAAGACTCGTCACTCTGGAATCTCGATCGCTTCGTCGAGGAAGTCGAGCAGGTGCGCACCGCGTTAGGCATGGACAGCACCAACTTCTACCTCCTTGGCAATTCGTGGGGCGGACTGCTCGGCATGGAGTACGCGCTCAAATATCAGAAGAATCTGAAAGGACTCATCATCTCAAACATGATGGCGAGCATTCCGCAGTACGTGAAATACGCCGAGAACACGCTGATGCCGGCGATGGACCCGAAGGTATTGGCGGAGGTGAAAGCGCTGGAAGCCAAGAAGGACTACGCGAATCCTCGGTACATGGAGTTGTTGGTACCGGCGCACTACGAAAAGCACTTGCTCCGCATGCCCGCGGCCGACTGGCCCGACCCCGTGCAACGTGCCTTCAAGCACATCAACAACGACATTTACATCCCCATGCAGGGGCCGAGTGAGTTGGGGGCGAGTGGTAAGTTGGAGAAGTGGGATCGCGTGGCCGATTTGCCGAAGATCACCGTGCCGACGCTGGCCGTCGGAGCGCAGTACGACACCATGGACCCGAAGCACATGGAAATGATTGCGAAGACGGTCAAGAATGGACGCTATCTCTATTGTCCCAACGGGTCACACCTGGCGTTGTACGACGACCAAGAGACGTGGATGAATGGTGTGATTGCGTTTCTGAAGGATGTGGATAGCGGGAAGTTCAAGGGCGGCGCCTAACGAGTACGTCATGTCACTATCGAGACCGTTCCCATCCTGACTCCATAATCTTCGTGACTCATCGCACTTGGCCCCGGCGCGACCTATTGCGCCTCCTCGCGTTACCCGCTGCCGCATCGTTAGGCGGTGCACTGCAGGCGTGTGCGCAGGCGCGCCGCAATTTCCGGGTCGACCGGCTCGATGTGGCGCGCGGCACGCGGCGTTTTGTCCCCGTCGATGTCAGCGCGGAACGCCACATTCGCAGCACCGTCGGCCTGCGCCCCTATCGCAACTCGGGGTATCGGCTCGAGAGTGAGCGGCTGGACGGCAAGCAACTGATTCACAACTACGGCCACGGGGGCGGCGGAATGACGCTCTCATGGGGAACGGCCGATCAAGCGGTGCGCCGTATCGAGGGGAATGCACCGCCCGGGCCGGTCGCGGTAATCGGAGCGGGAGTCATCGGCCTAACGACAACTGTGCTCCTGCAGCGGCTCGGCTACGACGTCAACATCTACGCCGCTGCCGCGTGGCCACATACGACGTCGAATGCGTCGGCGGCGACTTTCTATCCGTCGCATGTCGTGGCCGCCGATCGCGTCACGCCTGCGTTCACTGCCTCGTTCGAACCTGCGCTTCGTCGATCGTATCACGCCTATCAGCGCATTGTCGGGTCACGGTATGGTGTGAAGTGGCTCGACTCGTTCACCGTCTCGCGTGGAGGAGCGTCAGGAGGCGGCACAGTAGATATCGAGACGCAAGTACACGTACGCGTCGTAGGTGAAAAATCACATCCCCTTCCAGAGCATTCACACCCATTTGGCTCCGCTCACGTTAGGCAGGGGCTCGACCTCGTGATCGAGCCGATGATCTATCTGCGCGCGCTCCTCGACGATGTGCGACAGGGCGGAGCGAGGTTGCACATTCGGCGATTTGAATCGTTGCGCGAGCTCGCCCAACTCGAGGAGCGCACAATCTTCAATTGTACCGGGCTTGGCGCGCGCAACTTGTTAGGCGACACCCAGGTGCGCCCGGCGCGCGGCCAGCTGGTCGTGCTTCCGCCGCAGCCCGAGGTGGATTACACGCTCTATCACGGCCCGTTCTACTACATGGTGCCGCGCGAGGATGGAATCATTCTTGGCGGGACGTTCGATCTCGACGACTCGCGCGCCCTCCCTGACGAGAAGATGGACGCGCAGATCCTCGGCGCGCACAAGGAAGTGTTCGACGCGATGGGCTAGTCCACGCTCTGAGCCGGTTGGCTGTGGTGACGCGCCGTTGCTAGTGTCGACGCGGAGGGTCGGGGATGACGACGAACTCCCTGCGGCCGCCGGCGAGTGGGAGGACATCGTTCACAAGGGCCATGAGGAACTTCCCGGGTTCTTCCCGCATCAGCATGTGCGACGAGCGCTCGAAGGAGACGAACGTCTTGCGCGGAGCCGTTAGGCGGTCGAACTGGCGCTTGGCGCTTTCGTACGGCGTATGTAAGTCGTAGCGCCCTTGGAAGTAGACGACCGGAACATCGTAGTTGAGTGAGGGCGCACGGTTGTTCGCCTCACCGCTGGTCAGCAGTCGCTCCGACCATTGGATGCCAGGGATCACCTTGGCCGCATCATCTGCCGTATACGCCGCGCTGAAGTCCTGCAGCGAGAAGTACAAGGAGAAGTCTGGCTTGCCGTACCACCCACCGTCGAATTGCCGCACGTATTTCCGGACGGCGAGTGCTTTGCCGATGTCGAAGGGTTGCGATGGGTACGGTGCCAATGCCTTGAGGGCGGAAATGGCAATCGTGTCACTCGACTTCGTCGCCAGCTGCAATACACGGGCGTATAGTGCCGCTTCGGCGTCGTCGGAGCCTTCTTCACCGACTGCGCCCACACCCACGCCGACGAGGGCGTGAAACAGCTCCGGGTGGGCCTGTACGAGGAATGGCGCGAGCGTCGTTCCAAACGAGTATCCCATGACGACAACTTTCTGCTGTCCCAGCTTCCTGAGCACATGCCTAACGACGAATTCCGCGTCGCGCACATGCTGGTCGACGGTCATGCTCGGTGCCAAACGCGCCGTGTCTGCTGGATCGAAGTTCTTCCCGACGCCGCGCTGTTCCCAATTCACGACGGTGAAGAAGTCTTCCCACGGCTTCTGATACGACCACGACATCCCCATCATCGCGCTGCCCGGGCCGCCGTGGAGCACGAAGAGGATTGGATTGGCGCGATTGAGGCCGCGAATCGAAATCCATTCTTTGGCCCCGTTTACATCGAGCGCCTCGATTTCTTCGATGCCCTCGGGTGTGTGAATCCGCTGCAGGTCGGCGATGCGGGCAACGACCGAATCGCGCGACATGGGGAATGGATGCGGATTCTGCGCGAAGAGGTAAGCGGGGGTTGCGAGCAACAACGAGCAGAAGCGGAATGCGCGTCGCATGGTGAGAACGAAGAGAGTACGTCGACCCGCGCGATGGGCGCAGAGTCGTGAGTGCCTTCGCGCATTCTACGGTTGCGTGATAACGCGGCGAAAGGGCGCCGACCCCGTAACTCCCTTGCCGAGCGAACGCTCGTTAGGCGCTACCCGTCAACGTGAAGATCGGCAACTCCGCCGGACAATCGACACGCATGCGTAGCCCGCTCGTCCCAATTCCGCGCGACACATACGACGGTACGCCTGCCACGTGGTACAATCCCGCCAGATAACCACCGCTCCCGGTCGGACGCACCGCCGGGAGCCCGGGAATGCGCACCTGACCACCGTGCGTATGCCCCAACAGCGAAAAGCGCACGCCGTTCCATTCGGGCCACATCATCCGATCGAACGTTCCGGGCTCATGAATCAACCAACACTCGACCAACCCCTCTGAGAGGTGTCGCGCCGCGCGCACCGCGTCGGGCTTCCCGTGTCGTAAGTCGTCGAGCCCAATCAGCGCCATGCGTTCGCCATGGTGCTCGATCTCCATCGAGTCGTTGACGAGGAGCGGTATTCCGGCCTTTCGGTACGCCGTCTCGGGTGAGTAGCCCGGCGGGAGGTGCTTGTAGTCGTGATTCCCAAGAATCGCGACGGTTCGCGTCCCCTTCGGAAGCTCCTGCAGCCATTCGTGCGCGACCAGACACCCTTCGGGCGTGTCCCACATGTCGCCGGTGACGACGACGAGATCTGCGTTCGCGCGTTTCACGGCGTTCAACGTCTGAAGCGCCGTCGAGTGGTAACCGTCGTAGAGGTGAACGTCGGACACCTGGGCAATGCGAAATCCCTCGAATGCTTCCGGAAGACCCGGAAGTACAAGGCGACGCTCGCTGATATCGAGGGTGTCCGTCGTGTTGGCGAGAAGAGCTCGCGGGAGCGTCGCACCAGCCGCAAGTACGGCGCCGGTTGCGAGGAAGGTGCGGCGGGATAGGAGTGGCGGTGGCGTATCAGACATCAGAAAGAGGGCGCATTGGCTGCGCCCGAGAAATTCGAGCAGCAAGAAAGCGTTGTGTGCGGAGGCATCCGGCGCGCTTCAACTGGACGAGCGAGCACCGGCCCGGGAACGCACCTCTGCAAAATATCGCGCAGTCTTATCGCGAGGCGATCAGCGATCTCGACGATCGGGGCCAGGGTATCAGAGCGGCGTCACCCGCATCTCCTTCTCCTCCAATCGTTTCCGAGAGCTCGGCTTCCCGGTGTTTGGCGAGTCGCAAACACATATACAACGGCGACGCGCATCGGGGTCCCGACGATCACAGCGGCGTTAGTGCGCAAGCCGCGCGTGAGCCGCCAGGATCTCATCAGCCGCCCGGCGCCCCGATTCAGCAGCCCCCCGTACTGTCGCATTGAACCCCTCACCGCAGGTGGCTTCGCCGGCGAAAAACAGCGCGTCCTGCAGCGGTTGGGCGAGAACACGGTGTGCGTCGACTCCTCCCGAACGGACCCAGCTGTACGCGCCGAGCGCGTGCGGATCGTCACGCCAATCATGGAGATGCACGCCCACAACCGCTCTTTCGAGCTCTTCGCTCGTTCGGCCAAACATCCCAGCGAGCGACTGCAGCGCGGACACCGCCAGCGCCTCACCGCGGATCTCACCCAGACGACGAACCTGCGGCCCTCCGGCCCAAGTCGTTAGGCGCGCCAGGGCCTGTGGGCGCTGCGTCCAGCAGGTGGGGAACCGCTGCGTCCAGTCGAAAAGAAAGAGCATGTCGCGAGTTGCCGCATCGTCGTTCCAGAACGGCGCGTCAAAGTCAAAGACGACTTTGATGACGTCACCGGTCGCCAAACCATCAAATGCCGGTCGCCTTGCGTCGAGTGACGGCGTAAAGCGCACTGCCGACGGATGCTCGGGCGAAAGTCGCAAGATGGAAAGCGGGAGCGTGATCACCGCGACGTCGCCACGTATCTCTCCTGTCTCGTTAGGCGACTCGGCGGGGTGCACGCTGACCACGACCTCCCCGCGCCGCCAGCCGACCGCGGTGACCACGGTCGAGAGTCTCATCTCACACCTGCTGTCGTGCTCCGGGCGCAATGCACGCGCTGCGAGATCGAGCCCATCATCGGCGCGAAGTTGCGACGCATCGGCTGATTGCGTCGCCTCCACATCGCGAAGCCACTGTACGCTCAACTGAGCAGGATCGGCGGCGTGGAAACCCTCCACGTATCGAATCAGATACTCGCGCGCGAGCGCCCACTCGTCACCTGCACAGCGCTCGCGCATGACATCGGTGAGCGCGCGATCGTCGCGCAGCTTCGTCGTCAGGCGTCGCATCAGGCGCTCATCGGGCTCTTCGTTCCATTCGACGATGTCACCATTCATTCGCGCGAGATAACGCCCGTGGGCTTCGTGCACGGTTCCACCGCTCGCGCGCACGAGGTCTGGGATCAGCGAGTGGGCATCGAGCCACTCCGCGCCGAGTTCGACAGGATGCGTCTCGACACCAGCGCGTTTCGTGAACACGCGTCCACCGATCCGCGCTCGTGCTTCGAGCACCACGACATCATGCCCCTCGGCCGCAAGGCGTTGACTGGCGGCGAGCCCGGCGAAGCCAGCGCCGATAACGATCACGCGCATTCGTTACTCCCATCGAACGAGCTGAGACGTTCGTCGCCCCACGTGCATCGTGCGGCGGTCTTCACTCGACCTGCACAAGTTGCGCCTCGCGCCGGGCAGACGGACGGGGCAGACTTCGACGCATGCAACCCAGCGTGCGATGCAGTGATGCGATTCGCATCGTTAGGCGCGACAAAGCATTCCATCGTCACGGCGTTCAGGAGCGGTTACCGTTTTGCGCGTTGCGCCCGCGTGCAGTGGTGCGTTGCGGAGCGCCGCGGTACGTTGGACGCGCCCTTGACCCCCTGTTCACCCAGGCACTGCCAGCCATGTCGATAAGACTTCCGGAGACCGTTACCGATCTCGGTGCCGGTCGCTCGCGCCGCGTCATTCCCATCACGACCTTGGCAAGTGGATTTGAGCTCGCGCTCACGATCCATGTCATCACCGGTGATCGTCCGGGTCCAGTGGTTGGCGTGTCGTCGATGATTCACGGCGACGAGTTCGACGGTTTGCTGATCGCGAAAGAGCTCTGGGACAATCTCGATCCGGCCAAGATGCGCGGATCGGTATGGATTCTCGGCGTCGCCAATCCATTGGCGATGGAAGGGGTGTCACGCCACACGCCGATTGACATGCTCGATATGAACCGCCTGTTCCCTGGTGCACCTGACGGATGGTTGAGCGAGCAGCAAGCGTACGCGATTGCCCACGGCTTTATCGATCGCATTGAGTATCTCATCGACATTCACTGCGGTGGGACCTTTCCGTGGGTCGACTACTGCTACGTCGTCAACGACGAAGGGTTATCGCGCGCCTTTCTTTCGGAGTTGTTGTACAAGCCGGTGTCGAGCTACAACGGAACAACGGCAACGTATGCTGAACAAAAGCACGTGAAGTGCATGGTAGTGGAGATCGGCGGCGGATATCAGGAGCAAAACGCGCATGTTGGAAACGGCGTTGTCGGTGTGCTGAACCAACTACGGTATGCAGGTGTCCTCGAAGGTGACGTAATGCAGCGCGCGAAGCAGCGGATCATGGCAGAGATGAAAGTCATGCGTCCGCGCACGGGGGGCATTCTCTCTCCCTGTAAGAAGCTCACGCCCGGCGAGGAGCTCGAGAAAGGAACGCCGCTGGCCGACATCATCAGTCCCTACACGTTCGAGACATTGGAGACGATGGTTGCACCGTTCGATCGAAACATCGTCGTCTTGTGCCGCAACTACCGCACGCGCATTCATCCCGGCGACTACGGTTTCATGATGGGGAATGCGTTGACCACGACGACAGTCACGGATTAGCGCTCGCGTGTCGCTCTGGATGTCGGTCGCGACGGTCGCGCTGCTTTCCGGGTTGGCGCCATGGCGGGGGCAAGCGCAGTCGGTGGCGCCGCCCGCCAGCCTAACGACGCAAGTCCTCGTCACCATTACTCCGGGCGAAGGCGGCGAGACGCGAGTGCAGGAGCGATTTGTCGGCGTGGGCGATTCGATCGTGCAGCGCCCGCGCTTTCGTGCGCTGACCCGCTCGTGCGCATCAGTCCAGGATGTTCAACTGCGCGATAGCGCAGGGTCGGTGCCTCTATCGGCCGGTGCACCAGTTGCATGGGTAGAGTACCGCGAGTCGTTAGGCACACATCGCAATCCCGCGCCAGGGTTCGAGCTGCGCTATGTCGTGCGAGGCGGCGGCAGCACTCGCGATGTCCCGCTCATACTCCCTGCCCACCCTGTGCCGCGTACCGAAGGGATGCGAGAGGGGAATGTGACCGTTCTGGTCGAATCGCCGAGTGCGCAGGTGCGCTTTCCACAACTCACGCGCGATGCGCGTACCGGGACGTGGCGCGGGCATTTCGTGGCGATTCCCTCGTTTGTGCGCCTAACGACAACTGACGGGGCCGACACCCCGTGCAAGGCGGTGACGACGCGTGGTGACGACGGCGGCCTGGTGTGGCGCTTCGGCATCCTCGTCGCGATTCTCGTCGCGTGGGTGCCGCTTTACCTCGCCTGGGCGCGGCGGGCCACGAGCGCCGACGCATGACCGCGCAGGCACTCGTCGTCTTTTACACCATCGTTGCGGGATACCTGATCCTCGTTTGCGCGATCGGGGCGTGGAACTATCGAAAGGCTTCGACCGAGGAAGGATTTCTCGCTGCAGGGCGCAGTTTGGGGCCGATCTTGGGCGGGGCGACGCTGATGGCAAATCAAGTCAGTGCTGGCGCGACGATCGGGATGGTCGGCTTTCACTACTTCTCTGGGATTTCGTACGCGTGGACGTGGCCGCTTACCTGGCTCGGATGGATTGTCGCAGCACTCTTTGTGGCACCACGCATTCGACGCATCGCTGGTCTCACGCTCCCCGACTATTTCGCAGCGCGCTTCGAGAGTCCGAGTGCGCGTGCCATCTCGGCGATTTTCATTCTCGTCGTCTATGCGATGATGTTGACGGCGCAGTATCAAGCCGGCGGATTGCTGTTCGGGCTCGTCGGTGGGATGCCGTATCGTCACGCAGTGCTCCTCGTGGCCGGCATCACGACGGCGTACACCGTGTTAGGTGGGATGTACTCCAACGCGTACGTGGGAATGTTGAAGGCGGCGCTGTTGTTAGGCGGATATGCGTTGGCCGTTCCGTATCTCCTCGCGAACATCGGCGGCGTACACGCCATCGGCGAGGCGATTACAGCGATCGATCCACGCCTGAGTGGCAACTGGTTTGGGTGGCGCCAGCTTCTGGCGATCTCGATGGCGATTGGTTTGGGGCTCGCGGCATCGCCGTATGAAATCTCGGCGATCTATTCCATGCAGAGTCGCCGTGCGACGCGACTCGCCATTGGCTACTCCTTTCTCTTCCAGGCGTTTGTCGGCGTAGGAGTGCTGTTGTTCGGGCTCTCAATGCGTGTCGCGATGCCCTTCCTTCCGCAGGCTGACCTGGCAACGCCAGTGCTGGGAATGAGCGTGTTGCCGGCGGCCGTTGGGCAGCTCGTGCTCCTCGCAGCCGTCGTGACATTCACGCGTACGGGCGGAGCGATTCTGCTCACGGTAGCCTCGGCCGTCTCGCACGATTTGTACGGCGCGCTCCTTTCGCCTAACGCGAGTGATGGGGCGCGTGTGAGGGTGAGTCGCGCTGCCGTCGTGACCTTCAGCGCGATCCCGGTTGCACTCGCCTATCAGCAGTTCTCGCTTGTGAATTTCATCGTCATCTGGGCAGCGAAGCTGATGGTGAGTTTCCTGTTCATCCCGGTGGTGGTCGGGCTCAACTGGCGGCGGGCGACTCGTGCTGGTGCCGTGTCGTCGATGTTGGGCGGAATGATGGCCTGTCTCATTTGGTCGCGCGTCGGGACGCCGTACTATCTGGGTCTCGATCCGGCAGAGGCAGGTGTCTTGGCTAGTGCGTTGTTGATGTTCGTCGTGAGCGTGGCGACGGCCCCTGCATCGCACACGACGATCGACACATTTTTCGGCGTCGAAAGGGAAGCAGCTCGTTAGGCTTCGCCTCACATGGAAGTTCGATCGTTAGGCGCGCAAAGGGGCGGGGCGCTGTGCGTGCATCTCGCCGGTGACCACCAGCGGCAACGCTTCGCTGAAATCGCCGCAGGGGAGTTCAACGATGAAACGGGCACCCTGCCCCGGCGCGCTCTCGACCCGCAGCTCGCCTCCCATTCCACGCGCCAGGTCACGGCTGATCGCCAGACCTAGCCCCACTCCTTCACGCGAAGTCGTCAGGGACCGGTCGAGCTGAACAAACGGCTCGAAGATCTCGTCCTGTCGCTCGGACGGAATTCCCGGTCCGGTATCGCTCACACTGATGGCGATCGTTTCCGGTGTGACTTGTGTCGCGCCTAACGAAATCTGGCCGCCAGCGGGAGTGTAGCGAATCGCGTTCGACAAGAGATTGAGCACCACCTGTCGGAGCTTTTCGCGATCGGCCACGACACATAAGTCCGCGGCGGTCGGTGTGTGCACGAAGGTCAGTGCCTTGGCAGCAGCCTGCGGAGCAATCAACGCATCGAGCCCCGTGAGAAATGGCGCAAGGGGCATCGGCGCGAGTTCATAACTCACCTGCCCACGCTCAAAGCGATTGAGATCGAGCACGGCGTTGATAAGCGACAGGAGGTGCGCTTGTGATTGCCGAATGCGCGAGAGATCGTGCCGCTGGAGCTCGGTGATCGGACCGCGTAACCCGAGCTCCATGATTTCGACGTAGCCCCCGATGGCGTTGAGTGGCGTACGAAGTTCGTGACTCATCGTCGCCAGGAAATCCGATTTTGCACGACTCGCTGCTTCAACCGCCTTGAGTGACGCACCGACCTGCGCGGCCATGTGATTGAAAGACGCCGCAAGCGTCACCATCTCTTCGGTCCCTGTCTTCGGAACTCGTATGTCGAAGTTTCCATCCGCGATCTTGCGCGCCGCGTCCGTCACGCTGATCAGCGGGCTAACGAGTCGACGACCGAGAATCCACGCGACGACGGCGCCTCCGACGGTGAGGAGGAGACTAAGTGTTGCCAGAAGACGAACGCTTTGGCGCGGCCCCGCGAGCACTTCTTGCCGCGGCACTTCAGTCACCATCTCCCACGGCGTGCCAGCAATCTCATATTCGCCCCACAAGACTTCGCCGATGCCGGGGCGCGAACGATGTTTGCGATCCGTGCTGATATCCGGTGGACGTCGTATCTCACCGAAGACCGAAGTCCACATCGAGTTGTCGTCGTTGCGGAAGAAGATCTCAATCGTGCCGCCGGCGAGGCCGTGGATTGTGCGCTCCGCGCCCGGATTGCGCACGATTCGCCGATACGATGCGACGTACCCCAGCGCGGAGTCGCCGTGCATGATGGGCATCACGATCCAGTAGCACGCCGCCCCATCGCAATTCGAGAGATGACTCAGCTGGACGGAGTCGGTGTCGATCAACGTCGGCATGCCGAATTGGGTCGCCGACGAAACAGCTCCATCGTCGATCTCCGGCTTGCGCCGCATTAGTGGACGGGCGAGGTCTTGCACGATCGTATCGAGGCGACGCCCGTCGGCCGACCAGAGTTCGACGTAGCCGACGGTATCGTTAGGCGGATTGATGCGCAGCAACGACGACCGCAAGAGCTGGCGTTCATTTGGATCGTTCGGAACGCCTTGGCGAAGCGCCCGCATGATCAGCGTGTCACGCGCAAGCACGCGACCACGCGTGTTCATCGCGCGTGTGGAGTTATCGAGAACGACCTTGAGCTGCTGTGCCGCCCGGTCAACGCGCTCCTGCGCATTCTCCAGCGCGGTCCGGGTCAGCGTGACCCACGTGAGGATGAGTGCGGTGATGAGCACTGCGACGACGATGAACGTCGTGAACAGTGGAAGCGCCGTCGCGAGCGGAATTGGCCGATTGGGGACGTTGCTGTGAGCAACAGCGCCAATGCTGCCTTCGGGGGTGCGCACGGTCGAGACGTCGTTAGGCGCGCGCTCAGGCATCAGCGTCCTGGCAAGGTGAGAGTAAAGGTTGAACCTACATTGACACTGCTTTCTGCGCTTAGGTCGCCCCCCATTGCCCTCGCCAGATCTCGGCTGATTGCCAGCCCCAGCCCCGTCCCCTCAGTTCGGCTCGTCAAGGTTCGTCCCAGTTGAACGAACGGCTCGAAAATGTGCTCTAGTTTTGAAGTCTCAATCCCCACACCCGTGTCACGCACCCGCAGCACGCCAAAGCTTCCTTCACGCGCACAACTGATTTCGATCTCGCCTCCGTTCGCTGTGTATTTCACGGCGTTGGAGAGCAGGTTCATCAGGATCTGCCGCACTTTCTCCGCGTCCGCTCGCACGACCACTTCGTCGTCGCACACGCCATAAAGGAAGCGAAGCGACTTCGCCTTCAACTGCGGGGCGATGAGCGACTCGACGGCTGACATCGCCGTGCGGAGCTCCACATCAACGATCGTGTACTCCACCTTTCCGGCATCGAGCTTGGCGTAGTTGAGCACATCGTTGATGAGTCCCAGCAGATGACGCTGATTTCCTTCGATCCGTGCAAGATCCTGTCGCTGCTCGTCGGTGACGGGGCCGCGAAGGCCTAACGACAGAATCTCGGCATATCCGCCGATGGCGTTGAGCGGCGTGCGAAGCTCGTGGCTCATCGCGGTGAGAAAGTCCATCTTGGCGCGGTTTGCCTCTTCGGCGTCGCGACGTGCCGCCTCGGCCTCGCCACGAGCGGTACGCTCCGCTTCAAGACTCTGCGCCTTTGCCAGCGCAGTGGCGGCTCGCGTTGCCAATTCGCGCGCCAGTGGGAGATCATCCTCCGAATACCGTCGGTGGACTGACGTCGAGACAAGCGTCAGCACGCCTGTGGTTCGCCCCTGCGCCACCAACGGAACGCAAATCGCCGAAGTCAGGCCCAGTTGGAGGAGCGCATCGGCGTGGGCCGCAGCGTTAGGCTCGCCTCGGAGCAGGGCGAGAAGGACATCGCGCGTGATGGGATCGAGCAGCCGGGAGCTTCCCGTCACGAAAACCGTCGGCGCGCCAAGCGGCGCCCAGACGCCCGGCCCGAAGTTCGCATCGAGTTCTGCCATCCGCTCACGTTGTTCTTCCTTCGCCGTGCCTAACGTGAGACGGTGCAAGGCACCATTCTCAGCGACTCCGTCGAGGATGACCCAATCGGCGAATGAGGGGACCGTGGCGCGAACGATCGCGTCGCACGTCTCCCCTTGGCCGTTTGCCTCGCTGAGCATCGCGCTGGCGACGGCTAGGATGCGATTTGACTCTTCGTTGCGCCGGCGCTCGGTGACATCCTGAATGAAGACCGAGGCGCCATCGTCGGTGGGATAAATGCGCGCTTCCGTCCACGCCCCGACAGGTGCAACGAAACCCTCGACCATCCGTGCGCGCCGTGTCGTCAGCGCCTCGCGCAAGACGCGTGTGAAGGGGGAGTCGGCATACTGCGGGAAGATCTCCGTCGCTGCCCGCCCCAACAAATGCGCCGCTGGTAGCTGGAGTATTTCCTCCGCGCGGCGATTGACGTACGTAAACCTGAATGCGTGGTCGAATGCGACGAAGCCATCCTGAATGGAGTTGAGGATCATCTCTCCGCGCGCGCGCGCGCGTCGTTCGCCGTCAAATAATGCGGCGCGCTCGAGTGCTTGCGCGCACTGCTCGGCCATCGCTTCGAGAAACGCGATGTCCTCGCTGTCTGACTCACGCAAGTCAGTCCAGTTCACTCCGAACGCGCCCAGGACCTGGGTGCCGCGAAGGAGCGGCACGGACGCCATGGCGCCGTTGCCATTGGCATCGATGGTGGCGCCGAGGTCGGGGTATCGCTCGTGTCGCGCGGCGGCGCTGGGGAGATACATCGTCTTCCGCTCGCGCACCACGTCGGCGAGCGGAAATCGTGTCTTGAGTGACGTGCGCCGAAACGGAGCCAGCGTCGTCTCGGCAAAACCGACGTCACCAACGACTTCGAGCGTATCGCCATCGCTTCCCAGGAGCGCCAGCACTCCACGCGTCGCGCCTAACGCGGGGAGCGCTGTGGACAGGGCCGCCTCTGCCACCGCCCGAGGTGTCATGGCGCTGCCTAACGCGATGGACGCGGCGTGAAGTGCCGTTAGGCGCGCGGCCGATCGTTCCGCCCGCTGCCTGGCTGAGGTCACCGCCTCGTAGGCACTCGCCCGATCGAGGCCTTGCGCACACTGGTCGGCGAATGCCTGTATGTAAGCGCGGTCCTCGGCGCTGAAGTCGCGCGGAGACGGGAAGGCGAGGGTGAGTACGCCACGCAGGACGTCGTCCACCAGGAGAGGAAGCGCGGCCCACGCGCCACTCCGCCCGCCTTCCGGAGCAACACGCGGCGCCTCGGCGAAACGACTGTTCCACTGCTGCCAACTCTCGATGAAGACAGGAACACGCGTGAGAAAGGCTTCGCGAATTGGAAGCGAGCGTTCGACGTCGAATCGCGCGAAGTCGTGGGCGACGCCCGAGGGCATGCCGAGACTCGCCAGCAGAGCGAATTCGCGCTCGTCACTGGTGAGTGCGAAAACCGCCGCAGCAAATGCTCCCAAAGCGTCGCGCACGCTGTCGACGATTACCGCGGCGACTTGTTCGCGCGTCAGGGCACGCGCCAATGCGCCAGCGAGGTGCTGCAACTGTTCGGCGCGCTCGCGCATGCGGCGCTCCGCCTCGTATTGGTCTGCATGCGTCGATGCGCTACTTCTCCGGACTCTGTCCACATCGACCACGGGGTCGGAACCGCTCGTGCGCGAGTTGTGCACGCGATCGATTCCCGATCGGCGAAATGTCGAGACGTCGGCAAGCGTACCAATGACACGAACGACGCGAAGCGTCTCGTCGCGCAGCAGTCGAGCGTGATCAATCATCGTCGCGTACTGCCCATCATGACGCCTAACGCGGTACTCCCCATCAATGCGCGTGCAGGTACGATCCGCGAAAGCCCCGGCGAGTCGTTCACGCCAGGACACAAGATCGTCTGCGTGTAGCTTGTCAAACCACCACTCAGCGGCTGCCACATCATCGGCGCCCGCGTCGCCTAACAACTGGAGAAGCGATGGAGAACCTTTTACTCGGTGCGTCAATACATCCCACTCGTAGCCGAAGTCGTCGATCGCTTCGTCGAGCGGGCGCGCTGGATCGGGAGCGTTAGGCTCGGCGCCGTCGGAGATTGGATGCACCGGCTAAAGAGCGGGGACGGAACAACGTCAGCGACAACGACGGGAGGGAGGAGCGCGAGAAAAATGTGCGCATCGCTCCCATTGCTTCGCAACCTCATCGTATGCCTTTTCGATCCATCGCGTAACTCGCCACACGACTCCCGGAACAAACTGCCGAGTGTGTCTATCTCTTCAGTATGATGTGTGTGTATCTCCATGGGTGTGCGTCGTTAGGCACGACGCACACCACTCCTAGTCGTACTTCGTAGTAGATGCGAACGCGGGAAGCGCGCTACCGGTCGTCGGAGTGTGGTTCCGCTTTGCTCGCAAGGTCGGGGGTAGTCGAGGTATACGCGCTGGCCGCACCGTACCGGTAAACAAGCTGACCGCCCGAGTGACCCACGTTCCACCCCGCTCCCGCGAGCGCCACCGCGCCTACCACTCCCACTGCACGCGTGACCGTCCCCAGCTTGCCGCGCGCCAGTCCTGCGAAGGCGAGCGCGGTCATGCCGAGTGATAGCATCAGGAATGCTTCGGCAGCTTCTTCGTGCGCCTCGAGCGGTGCTTCACTCACGATGCGCTCGACCCGTTCCCCTTGCTGTTCACCCGATTCGACGGCGAGCCAGGTGCTCAACGTGAGAGCAGTGGCAACGGCGACGGTGATTCCCCACGCCGCAATCGGACGTGCGCCGCGCCTAACGGCGACGAACGCTCCGAGCGCAAAGAGTGGAAGGAGTACGGTGAGTGCTATCGGGAGGTGGACGACCGCTGGATGCAGCGGCGTCGGAATCAACGATTGCAACATGGAAGTGCTCCGCGTGATATGAAGTGGACCCGTCGCCATGCCTCTGCGGCATCGCGATTACGGAGCAACCTCGCTGTCAGGATCGCCGGACAACATCCGACAAGTGACTCGCTTGTGTTGGCGGATTGTCCCTCCGACATTTGCCGGAGATGCGGCAAGTCGTTCGGATATGGTCACTTCTGCAATACTTATGGACGAAGATCATGAAGTACGACAAACGCCGCTTTCTGGACGACTTCCGCTCATCGTCATGGCGGTGCTCGCGACTATTGCCGCAGCAGGCGTCATCGACCTCATCCTCGATCGTCCGAAGAGCTTCTGGTCGCTTCACGTCGCGTTCGAAGGGGCGACAGTCCTCGTCAGCTTGTCGTGCATCGTCTTCCTTTTCCTGGGATGGCGACGAACAAGCGGTGACCTTGAGCGCACCGAGCAATCGCTCGCGGTCACGCGGCGGACTTTGGATGAGCAGCGTGCAGAACGAGACGCATGGCGCGAGAGTGCCCAGGGCGCGCTGGCAGGATTGTCGCGCGAGATCGATCGCCAGTTCGAGCGCTGGAAGCTCACGCCTGCGGAACGCGAAGTCGCCCTTCTCCTACTGCAGGGGCACGGTCACAAACAGATCGCGGCGATCACTTCGCGCAGCGAGCGAACGGTGCGCCAGCACGCCGTGAGCGTGTACGAAAAAGGTGGCGTGAGCGGGCGTGCCGAGCTCGCTGCTTTCTTTCTGCAGGACCTGATGCTTCCTCCGCCAGCGACGCCGCCAGCTGAAACGCAGGCCAAACAAAGCGCGCGGTGACCCTGAGGTCCCGCGCGCGTTTGTATGAGCGCTGAATGTTCGGTCCCGCTACCGCGCTTTAGCGCGCTTCCGCATGGCGGCGCCAGCTACGACGAGCGCACCAGCGATCGCGGCGCCGGCCGCCACTCGCTTGATCACCTTCTTCCTCTTGTCGCGCCCGGTCACCTTGTCGGCCACCTTGGTCGCGAGCGCTTTTGCTTCCTTCTCTGCTCTCGCAACGGTCTTCTTGACCGTCTTCTCTCCCTCGCGGACGACGCTGCGCGCCGAGCGTGAAAGTGTCGCCATGGTCACTTCCTCCGATATGACGTGATGTCGAGCTTGAATGTCAGAATACACCTAACGCGCAAAGTGGTCTATGCACCTTCAGTTGTATTCGACATCAAGTTCGGCCGTCAGGAACAGGTGAGTGGACCGCGCGGCAACGGGCGCGTACAGTTTTGGGTCGTGCCGTTGGTGGTGATCACGACCTTCGCGGTGGCGCTCCCGTCATAAGTGATCACTTCGCGACGCGTTGCCGTCGTCGCCGCCTGCCCTGCATAAGTCACCGTCGCCGTCATCACGCGCGTTACCGAGCCAGCCGTAGGATAGCTGGGCTTACCATCGGCAACAGGGATCACAATGCCTAACGTGGTGTCGGCGGCAGTGCGGATTGCGGTGAAGTTGCCGCGACTCGACGTACCGGTTGTCGACTCGGAACCGGACGACGAGCCGTTGATCTTGCGTTGGCTGCTCCCGCTCGCGAGTCCACTCACGGTGCGATCGCTCTTGTGGTTCACCGTCGTGGTTGCGGTCAGGATCGTCGTGGTGTCGCCCGTGAAGTGGCCGTTGTGACGCGGGCCGCCGTGCATCCCCTGGGCATGAGCAGAGTCACGCGCGAAGGTGACGGTGCCCGCGACAGTCGTTCGCACATTCACTTCGTTCGTCGTCAGCGTGTCAAATGCCTGCTGAACCGCACCTGCTGCGTTCTTGTAGGAAGATGACTGATTGATGGTCACGCCATCGCGAGTCACGGGATCGCACACATACCGCCCCGACGCGCTGTTAAACGATCCATTGCAGGTGAAGCCACCCCCGAAGCGACCGCCAAAGGGTCCTTCGTGTCCGTGACCGTGTCCCATGCCGATGCCGCCATCGAAGGCATTACCGAGTCCACCACCCATCAGGTCTCCGCGACCGAAGCCTGCTGCGTGACTTCCCGGAAGCCACATCGATGGGATGCCGTCCGCGTCACCACCGAAACTGGAGCTGTTGTTCGAAAAGCCTAACGGGACAGTGGAGAACGCCGCCGTTACGGCGCTGTTCACGTTAGGCGTTGTGTCGCTATTCAGGAAACTGCTGCATGCCCCCGCTACCAGGAGCAACGCTGAAGTCGAGAGTAGGCGCGGCGTACGAGACATGAAGGTTCTCCGTGGAAAGGTGCGTGTGCTGTGCTGCCAATCGGTGGGGCATCGTCCGATGTCTGGCAGTGCAACACGCGATTCCACGTTCACCCTACTCACCCCATGTCGAGGTGTCTGTCAGGTTAGATGGCCGTCACCGTAAAGGTGATGATGGGAAACGTCCCATACGTCGCAGTCACGGTGTATTGCCCTGGCGTCGCGCCGAGTGTCAGCGTCGTGCGCGCAATACCATCTGCATCTGTGGTGCTCGACGTCGCACTCAGCGCGCCACCCGCCGAGCCAATCGTCCACGTCACGGTCTGCCCTGCTACTGCATTCCCGTATTTGTCACTCACCTTGGCCGCGAGCGGAAGTGCACCACTCACGATCGAGGCCGCACCATCACCACCGAACTTCGTGAGTGCTGTCGGCACGTCGGGGAGCAGCTTTTGCGTGAACTTGACCTCCGTGAGTGAACCCACCGTCGCAGTGATGTTCAATGTCCCTGATTTCACGCCGGCGGCGAATGTCATCTTCGCGTCCCCGCTTGCGTCCGTCGTGCTCACGGAATCGGCGAGCGTGGCAAGCGTCGAGCCGACCGCCCAATGCACCACGGCACCCGCCAGCGCCGATCCATTCTGCGCGGTCACATGCACCACCAGCGGATTGATCACCCCCGTTCCAACCACGGTGCTCTGCGCATCACCGCTTTGCAGCGTGATGGAGCCAGGTATGCTGGGACTCGTCGTCGAGTCGGACTTACACGCCCCAAAAAGCGCGATCGAAACGAGCGTGGACGCGCCGAAAAGTCGCCGCGAACGGGAGGAGCGAACGAAGGAAAGGACGAGAGACATCGAACGACGGAGAGGATGGGTGCGCACTACAGCACAAACACGTTAGCGACCCCCCACCCGGATGACGAGGGTTGGGGGGCCGCCTGATGGACGAATCGTGCGTTTTTTTGCCGGAAATACCGTTCGGCGATCGGCTACATCACCGTGTTCGTCTTCTTCTTGGTAATCACGCCATCGACCTTAGATGCTTGTAGCAGTTTGTTGAAATTCGCGATGTCGACATTCTCGACAGTTTCCACTTCACCGCGGAGTGATCCCCACAGCTTTTCGAGTTCAGCGAAGCGTTCTTTCACTCCCTGCGTGACGACCGGATTCCCTTCCAATTGGCCGAGCAAGAATCCGTACTGTCCATTGATGCCGTTGGCGAAGTTGATGATGTCCTGGCCGTTCTGCGCCTTGGTGGTCATGCGCGGATCGAGCCCCTCGAGTTTCTTGACGATCGTGCCGCCCGAGGCCGCGATAGCTTTCGCGCTATCGGCGTCTTTCGTACGGGTGACGAACCCCTGTACCTGGGTCTTCAAGTCGCGCACACGCAGCACCGCATCGTGAATTTCACCGATGCGCGTGACGAGGAGCTTCGCCAGTGAATCCCGCTCAGCGATCTGGGCCGGCGAAGTGTTGATGCGCGGGTCATTCTGTACGGTGAATGGTTGTGTTTGCGTCGTCGTCCCAACCGTTAGGCGCACCTGATAGTTGCCCGGTGTGACGCTGGCGCCGCCCCCCTGCGGTGCCCCGAACAACATGATGTTGGGCAGGGTCGTTGGCGGAGAGCGCCGCAAGTTCCACGAGAAGCTGTTGTAGCCGGCTTTCGGTGCAAGTTTGTCGCGCCCCGTGCCTTCCTTGTTGGAGTAGGAGCGCAACACAGCCCCCGACGCATCCAGGAACTCGAGCTTGACGGTGGTCGCACTATCGGGCGCGCTCGCCAGGCGATACGCCACTGTTGCGCCTGGCGGCGGGTTGCGCCCAGCATTTTCGCCACCACCAAAACCACCGCCGCCGCCTAACAAGTATGCGTTGCGCGGCTTGAAGAGGTGCACATTCTCCGATGCCACGGCGTCAGCGTGCTGGCGAATGACCGAAAGATCGTCGAGAATCCAGAAGGCGCGCCCTTCGGTCGACGCAATCAGGTCACCGTGCCTAACGTCAAGATCCGTGACGGGCACCACGGGAAGGTTGCCGGAAAACGGCTTCCAGTTCGCGCCGCCGTCGAAGGAGAGATAGACGCCCGTTTCCGTGCCGGCATACATGAGTCCCTTGCGCTCTGGATCTTCGCGTACCACGCGCACCGGCTCGCCCGCCCGCAATCCATTGTTCAATGTCGTCCACGTCTTTCCGTAGTCCGCACTCTTGTAGATAAGAGGCGACGGGTCGCCAACGCGGTCGTGACGGTACGCGACGTACACCGTCGCTGGGTCGTGCGGCGAGACTTCGATTTCATTCGTTAGGCCGTCCCCCGCACTGTTAGGCGTGACATTGGTCCACGTCGCTCCGCCATCACGCGTCAGCTGCACGTTGCCGTCATCGGTGCCGACGTAGATGACCTTTGCATCGTGCGGCGATTCTTCGATGACGACGATCGTTCCATACACTTCGCCGCCCGCGCCTTCATTCGTGAACGGTTCACCACCCCACCCTTGTCGCGACTTGTCGTTCTTCGTCAGGTCGGGAGAAATCGCCGACCACGACTGACCACGATCGCGCGAGCGGAGAAGAACACTTCCCCCGTGGTAAATCACCGCGTCATCGTGCTGTGAAACGACGATCGGTGCCGTCCAGTTGAAGCGATATTTCGTTTTATCGGTGGGCTCGGTGAGGTTCATGGAAGGCCACGCCATGATGTCGCGCGACAACCAGGTCTGCTGATCGAGCTCGTCGATCAATCCCTGATAACATCCGCCGTACACGTAACGCGGGTTCTTCGCGCTCACCCCCATGTTGGCGCTCTCGCACCCGGGCCCATTCCACCACTCGCGCTGGTCGATGCCACCGCGCGTCCCGGCGCTGCGAATGATGACCGACGAGTTGTCCTGCTGGCCGGAGTAGAGCTTGTACGGGAAGTCGTCGTCGACGGTGACGTGATAGAACTGTGCCGTCGGTTGGTTGTCCTGCGTGCTCCAAGTCTTTCCACCGTTCAACGACACCGAGGCGCCACCGTCATTCGCGTTGATGATGTAGTCGCTGTTTGTCGGATTGATCCACAGTTGGTGGTTGTCGCCGTGCATCGCGTTCACCGTCGCGAACGTCCGTCCACCGTCGATTGAACGCATGATGGGCGCATTCATGACCCACACGACGTCGGCATTTTTCGGATCGGCCGTGACATCCATGTAGTACCACGAACGCGTCACGATATTTCGGTCTTCCGTCATCAGACGCCACGATTTCCCCGCGTCGTCGCTGCGATACAATCCGCTCTTGTCCGCCTCGATGATCGCGTAGATGCGATCAGGATTCGCCGGCGACACCGCGACGTCGAGATTCCCCATCAGCTTCGGAAGCCCGTCTGTCAGACGCTTCCAGGTATCGCCGCCATCGGTCGACTTCCAAATCCCGCTCCCCGGCCCACCGCTGCGCACCTTCCACGGAAAGCGCTGATGATCCCACATCGCCGCGTACAGAATGCGGGGGTTCGTTGGATCCATCGAAAGCCCCGCGGGACCCGTAGTTAGGTTTTCGCCCTTGAGAACCTGCACCCACGTCTTCCCACCGTCGGTGGTCCGATAGACGCCGCGATCGGGCGTTCCCTTCCATCGGTCGCCCTGTGCAGCGACGTACACGATGTCCGGATTTGTCGGATGGATGCGAACGGCCGAGATCTGACGCGAGGCCGCAAGACCGACATTGGTCCAGGTGCGCCCCTGATCAGTGCTCTTGTAGACACCATCGCCGTAGCTCGATGACTGCCCACGAATTGCATGCTCTCCACTGCCGACGAAAATCACGTTCGGATCACTTGGCGCGACGGCAATCGCGCCGATCGATCCCGTCTTGAAGTATCCGTCCGAGATATTGCGCCACCTGATTCCCGCATCGTCGGTGCGCCATACCCCACCCCCGGTGTACCCGACGAAGTAGGTAAAAGGCTGCGAGGGAATTCCCGCGACCGCATTGGCGCGCCCTCCACGCCACGGTCCGACAAGCCGCCACTGCAGCGCTTGAAAGACAGTCGTATCGAATGGGGCGGTAGCACTGGATACGGCTGGCGCGTTCTTCGAGAGTGCGGGAGCGGGCGCATTCTTCGACTGTGCGACGGCCGATTGAGCGGTTGCTGCCGAGAGCGCGATCGCGCTGAGCGCGACGCTTCGCAATTGAGCGAGAGACATCGAGGGTTCGGGTGTTGTAGGAGTGACGCTTCGTGTGACGATGGGCGACGCGAGCACGAGGGATGTCGCCGTGCGCACATTGCCGATACTCGTGCAAGAAGTCCAGTTGTGTTACGGGGAGAATGGCACTGGACGCTGGTGTATCCTACGTACACGATTCAAAACCGTCGCCCATTTTCACGCGTTCGCGCACTAGCCGCGCGGTGCGTGCCGCCTTCACAGTTCGTTCATGTCCGAAGTGACGACTCCAACATCGAACGCCGCGCCGACTTCTCCGTCGCGCGCCGCTGACTCGCATCCGCATCTCGCCAACCCCGACGAAAACCCTTCATTCACCAAAGGGCTCTTCCTCGGCGAGATTCGCGAAGATCTCGTCTTTCCCTTTCCGTCGTTGTCGCCTGACGAGAAAGAGGGACTCGACGCCGTCCTCGACGCCTTTCGGGCATTTGCCGCCGACAATATCGACGCCAGGAAGCACGATCACGACGAGCGCTTCCCGGACGAAATGCGTGAGGGCTTTCACGCATTGGGACTCATGGGACTCAACATCCCCGAGGCGTACGGTGGCTTTGGCGCGTCGGCGAAAGTCTTTAATCGTGTGTTCGGCGAAATCGGCGCGACTGATCCCGCGCTCGCCGTGTACTTCGGCGCGCATCAGTCCATTGGATGCAAAGGGATCACGCTCTTCGGCACCGATGCGCAGAAGCAGGAGTGGTTGCCGCGCTGCGCCTCCGGAGAAGTCGTCGCAGCCTTCTGCCTGACGGAGCCCGGTTCAGGCTCCGACGCGCAAGCCATGAAAACGATGGCGCTGCCGAGTGAGGATGGATCGCACTACATCCTGACGGGGACGAAGATCTGGATCTCGAATGCTGGGTACGCCGGCGTGTTCACCGTCTTCGCCAAGGTGCCCGTCGAAGTCGACGGAAAAAAGAAGGAGCGCGTGACTGCCTTCATCGTCGACGCGCACAGCGACGGAATCTCGCTAGGCCAGCTCGAACAGAAGATGGGGATCAAGGCGTCTGACACACGCACGGTCTCGTTCGACCAGGTGAAGGTTCCCGCTGCCAATCGTTTGGGTGAAGTCGGGCAGGGGTTCAAGATCGCGCTGGAAATCCTGAACTCGGGGCGATTGGGTCTCGCCGCCGGATCGGCGCGAGGGATTCGCCGGATCATGAACGAAGCGGTTGCCTACGCGAAACAGCGCGAGCAATTCGGCCGCCCGATTGCCTCGTTCGAGATGATCCGTCGCAAGATCGCGATTGCAGCTGCCGAGTGTTATGCGGCGGATGCGGCGTGGATGGTGACGGCGGGGATGGTCGATCGTGGCGGCGTCGATTTCTCGCTGGAGACCGCGGCATGCAAGGTCTTTGCGTCGGAGACTGCGTACCGTACGTCTAACGATGCATTGCAGATCGCGGGCGGACTCGGCTACTCGAAGGAGTATCCCTATGAGCAATCCGTGCGCGATTCTCGCATCATGCTCATCTTCGAGGGGACGAACGAGATACTGCGGGCGCTCGTCGCTCTCATGGGATTGCAGCAACCGGGTGAACGTCTCAAGGCCTTGGGGAAAGCGCTGCAGGATCCGATACACTCCTTTGGCGCCATCTCGTCGTATCTCACCGGACGAGCCAAGAGCACGTTGAGCCGGCCGGAGTTTGAGCGCGTGCATCCCGCGCTCAAGGACGAAGCGGCGCTCATTGCCAGCGAGGTGCATGCCCTCGCGCGCAACGTGGAATCGTCGTTGCGCAAGCATGGCAAGTCGATCATCGATCGCCAGTATGTGCAGGAGCGGCTCGCCAACGCGGCCATCGATATCTTCATCGCGACGGCGACGCTATCGCGGACCACGGCCGAGATCGAACGCGCGAACGGCGACCTGGACGCCGTGGCGGCGGAGCTGGACTGCACGCGAGTCTTCGTGCACATGGCCTACCGGCGCATTCGCCGTGCGCTGCGCGCATTGCGCAACAACCAGGACTTGCGGCTCGATGCGATCGCCGAGCGCGCGGTGGACCGTGTCGACCTCGCGCCTGTTACGCCCACGGATCGTTAGGCGTGACCAGTCGTGACAACTCCGGAGCGCACCCCACGCCGTCGAGAGCCACCGTGGGCCATGGTGACGCCGGAAGCCTAACGAGCACCCACGCCCAGCAACGCTTCGACTATTCGCCACTGGTCATTGCACTGGTATACGCGGTGGTCGGTGCGCTCTGGATCCTGGGATCCGACAGCGCCGTCCTGAGCATTGTCCGCGATCGCGAAGCCCTCACGTATTTGCAGACCGCCAAAGGGTGGTTCTTCGTCCTCGCTTCTTCGATACTCATTTACGTCCTCGTCGACCGGAGAGTGCGCGCGCTCAAAACGGCGCAGCAGGCGGAACATGCGACGCGTGAAACACTCGAAGCGCTCATCGATGCGTCGCCGTACGCCATCTTCACGCTCGATCGCGAAGGGAGAGTCGAGTCGTGGAACGCGTCGGCGGAGCGGCTTTTTGGGCTTCGGGAGCGAGACGCCGTCGGGCGTCCGTTGCTCACCAAGGGGGAGAACACGCTCGAGCTGTTTGCCATGTCCGCGATGCCACGCGTACGCGGTTTGATTGGCGGTGCGCTTGAAGGGCAGACGTCGTCGAGTATCGCGATTCTGGCGCGGTCCGCGCTGCCTAACGGGATTTCGACATCGGTCGCCAACGGGAGCGCCATCGAAGCGCGACTGGCGGTGGGTCCAGTACGTAATGCCGAAGGGGGGATTCGCGGCGTTGTCGTTTTTGCCCGTGATGTCACGGACGAACACGCTGCAGAGCGAGAGCGCGAGCGCTTGGCAGTGGTCATCGAGGCCACAAGCGACTTGGTCTGCATCATTCATCCGTCGCGCCGTCTATTGTACCTGAATGCCGCGGGTCGTCGGATGCTGGGCATCGGACCTAACGAGTCGCTGGACCGGTTCGACTCCGCAAGCTTCCTTGCGGCAGACGAGATACCGCGACGTGAGTCGGTAGTTCGTGAGGCACTGTCCGCCGGCGTGCTGGAAATCCAGCGAACGTTGCGGGCGGTTGATGGAAGCTCCATTCCCGTTTCGCAGGTGCTCGTTATCCATCGTGGTGCTGACGGAGAAGTCGAATTCATCGCCACCATTGCACGCGACATTCGGGAGCGGTTGCGGCAGGAGAGCGCACTCCGGCAATCGCAGAAGATGGAAGCGGTAGGTCGTCTCGCCGGTGGCGTGGCCCACGACTTCAACAACCTCCTCACCGTGATCATGAGCTGTGGTGAGCTGATGTTGTCGCAGCTGGAGCCCGAGGATCCATCGCGCGTCGAAGCGCGCGAGATCGTGACGGCGGCCAGCCGTGCCGCCCGCCTGACGAAGCAGCTGTTGGCGTACTCTCGGCAACAGCTGTTGGCGGTCGATGATGTGGACGTGAATGCGGTCGTGCGCGACCTCCTAGAAATGCTCCGGCGCTTGGTTGGTGATCATGTCACGCTCGAGGAGCGCCTCGACCCCCACGCGCCGTGGATCCGCGTCGATCGCGGTCAGTTCGAGCAAGTGATCGTGAATCTCGTCGTGAACGCACGCGATGCCATGCCTAACGGTGGCGTTGTCACCATCCGGTCAGCGCCGTCCGATCACGCTGGTGAGCACTTCGCGTTACTGGAGGTGAGCGATAACGGAATTGGCATGGACGAAGCGACGCGTGCGCGCGTGTTCGAGCCGTTCTTCACGACGAAGGAGATGGGGAGCGGCACGGGGCTCGGACTCGCCACGGTATACGGCATCGTACGGCAGAGTGGTGGCGAGATCAGCGTCGACAGCGCGCTGGGCATCGGGACAACATTCCGGCTGATGATGCCCGCCATTCGCACGATGCCAGACGAGAGATCCCGCGTGACATCCGGTACCCCCACGCCCGTCAACGGCACGCACGCCGTGACCAGAGCTGATGCGGGACGGCCGCGCATCTTGTTGGTCGAAGACGAACCGCAAGTGCGGCGCACGACGGCGCGCATGCTCCGCGAGGAAGGGTACGACGTCGAAGAGGTGCCCTCCGGGCTCGAGGCGTTGCGCGTGGCCACCGAACATCCGGGGATCGACCTCGTACTCACCGACGTTCAAATGCCCGGAATGGGCGGCGGCGAACTCGCCTTGCACCTGACGGAACTCGGCGCCCCGCCACGGATCGTCTTCATGTCGGGCTACACGAATGACGCGCTCGTATTGCAAGGCGCACTTTCGTCGAGGGCCACCTTTCTCTCGAAGCCGTTTACCGGCGCGGAACTGCGCAAAGTCGTGAAGCAGGCGCTCGACGACTAGCACCTCCATGTCCGTTCAACGCGAAACGACCGCGCGACGAATCGCGACGCCTAACGAGCCGACGATTTCGACGGAGTCCATGCTCTGGGGTGTCGTGCTGAGCATCGCCGCGCTCTTCGAAGCGTGGATTACACGCGCCGAGCTCAATCCCGATGGCGTCTCGTACCTCGATCTCGCCGACGCAGTGCGCGGCGGTGATTTGGGCGCCTTTGTGCAGGGGTACTGGTCGCCGCTGTATCCCCTTCTTCTTGCTGTGGTGCGCACGCTGGCGCGCACCGCCGGCGTTGACTTGTTGACTGCCGTTCACCTCGCGAACGCGCTGGTGATTGCCGGAGGAGCCTGGCTCCTGCACCGGTGGATGGTGCGTGAGGCGTACGACGCCGGCGTCATGCGCGCGCTGTGGGCGACGTACGCCATCTGCGCCCTGGTCTTTACTCGCATCAACTCGGTGACTCCCGACGCGCTTCTGCTCGTATTCTTCGTCGCCATCACCGCGGAGATAACGCGGCGAAGCTCAGCGCGCTGGTGGTTGCTTGCCTTGTTGTTAGGCAGCGCCTACCTGGCCAAGACATCGGTCTGGCCGTGGCTATTCTTGTCGTTAGGCGTGCTGCTCAGTCCGTGGAGCAGCATCGCCCGGCGCGACGTGGCACGAATCGCGGGACTGGTGATCGTGCTCATGCTGCTATGGATCGTGCCAATGAGCGCCAAGTATGGCACCCCAACACTCGGCTCGACGGGGCGCCTCAATGCCTGCTGGTTTCTGCGCGAGTGCGACTCGCGATCACCTGACACGCATGCCGGCGATCATGTCGCGTACGGCATTCTCTCCAGCGGCGTTGGTGCCGGAATCACCTACGCGCGATTCGACGGCGATCGATGGACGTGGGCACCCTGGTCTGATCCGACGGCGTGGAGCGCCGGTGTTCGTTCACACACCGAAGAGCCCCTCAGCGCCGATCGGTATGCAGCTATCGTCGTGCGAAACATCTGGGAGGCGCTGCGATTCCTCGCACGGTATCTGTACGTAGTTGTGCTCATTCCCGCTGCCGTGTTGTGGTGGCCAACGCGTCAGGCTCGAAAGCTGTCGCCACCGGTACACGCAGCACTCCTCTTCTCTCTACTCGGCGCTGTTGGCATCGCGCAGTTTATCGCCGTACAAGTGCAGCCGAGGCTCATGGCACCGTTCGCGTATCTCCATGTGGCGGGGTTGCTGGTGGCTCTGGCGGCGACATTGCGGAAAGCAAACAACTCACGGCCACGTAACGTACGGCGCCCCAGCCCCACATCTGCGAATCTCATCGCTACGCTCGCGTCCTTCGTCCCTCTCGTTGCAGCCGCAGTCGTTTTCTCAGTCGGGCTGCGCGGCGAGATGATCAACGCTGATGTCACTGCGCAGACTCGTGAAACGCTTCTTTCAACGACCACACTGGCGACGCGCGGATTTGCTGATCGACACGTGGTGGTGATTGGCGACGTCTTCCCGCTGCTTCCGAGCATTCGTGCACTCAATGCGCGTGTGGTCGCCCAAGTGCGCCCGGCATCGGTCGATGCGTTAGGCGCGCTCAGCGCACGAGATCGACAGAGCGTGCTCCAAGAGGTGAGCGGTGGGCGTGCCTCCGCTGCGTGGAAACTGCGCGCGGACGGGCGAATCGAGGTGATGCCTCTGCGGTAGTCGGCAGGCAGGCGTGGTCAGGGGCGGTGCGGTTTTGGTCTCAAAAGTTGGAATTTCGCCCCGTCTGCACTGGCCGCGCGGCGTCAGTGAACGTAACATGAATGGTCGGCGCTTGTTGCAGCCGGTCCTGTTTTCTTCCCCCCCACGCCGTTCACTCGCGATGCAGTATTCCTTTAGGGTCCGGCGCTCCTACGCGCTGGCCGTGATCACCACATTCGCAGTAGCGCGTCCAGCCGCAGCGCAGAATCCCACTCGGACGGCAGCGGACAGCATACGCAAACTCCGCGGCGTCATCATCACCGCAACGCGCGACTCCATCTCGCCCCTTTCGTCGCCACTTCCCACGGCGGTGCTCAACTCTGCCGACCTGCGACGCGACCACGGGGTATCGCTCGCGCAGACGATTGCGCGCCTTCCTGGCGTGCGCTCTCTCAGCACGGGCGAACAGATCGGCAAGCCTGTTATCCGCGGTTTGTCAGGCGCTCGGGTATTGGTCCTCGACAATGGACTGCGGCTGGAGGATTACTCGTGGAGCGATGAGGATGGCCCATCCATCGACGCACGTTTAGCCGACCGCGTCGAAGTCATTCGCGGGCCGGCGAGTGTGCTCTACGGATCCGACGCGTTAGGCGGTGTCGTGAACGCCATTCCTTCGGCGATCCCCAACGCCAATGGCGGTCCGCGAATTCGCCGCGGTGAGATAGAGCTGTATGGCGCGAGCAACAACCTCGAGGGGGGCGGCGTGTTGGGGCTCGAGGGAACACGCGGACGATTGGGTGCGCGATTGCTCTTCGTTGGCCGCTTTGGCCAGGACGTACGCACGCCCGCCGGAGACATTCGCAACACGGGCTTCGTCGCTGGAAACGGCGAACTCGCGGTGGGTGTGCACCATGCGAGTGGCGCCGAAACCGCGGTTCGTTTTGCGCACTACGGTGGCGAGTACAAGTTGCTTGAGATTGATGCTCCGGCAGGCGGCGCCACTCAAGAGGAAGGGGGACCGGCCCGCGTCACGCTTGACGATCGCCTCCAACTCACACACACGCGAACGGTCGGTGCCTTCCGGTTGGAGACGCGCGGTCAGCTGCAACGCCACAACCTCGCGGAGAAGTCGGACCTTCCGAATCCGCAGCCGGGGCAGCCGAAGGAGGCGACCGTCTTCGATCTCGTGCTCAACACGGCGACAGCGGACGTGTTGCTTCATCACGGTCGGGAATCGGAGGAGATGGATGCCGCTCCGTCGTGGAGCGGGACACTCGGACTCTCTGGATTGCTCCAGCACAACGATTCCCGCGGCATCATTCCGTTAGTCCCAGACGCGTCTACGGTCTCTGGTGGCGCCTTCGCATTCGAGCGCTTTGCCGTTGGCCGTTTGGCATTTCTCGCGGGAGTCCGCGGCGACCTGCGTCATCTCAGCGCCGACGCCAATTCAAGCCTCTCGCTGCAGGATCAGTCGCGCAACTTTGGCGCGTTCACCGGCGACGTTGGGTTGGTTTATCGATTGGCGCCGTCACTCGCGCTTGCGGTCAACGGCGGAAGCGCCTGGCGTGCCCCGACGCTCTTCGAGCTCTACTCCAACGGACCGCGTCTGGGTGAAGGGCGCTACGAATATGGAAGTGCTATCCTCGATCCCGAGCGCTCATTCAACCTGGATGCATCACTCCGCTGGGATTCGCCGCGCGCGCACGCGGAGGCGTCGGCGTACCACACGAAGGTGAATGACTACATCTACATTGCGCCAACGAACACGACGCAGGATGACCTCCGCGTGTACCGTTATGCCCAAACCGATGCCACGCTGTACGGCGGCGAGCTGTCAGCGTCGGTCGCGACGACCGACCTCCTCACGTTGCGCGGACGTCTCGACGCCGTTCATGGAACCGACGATCTGCACGAGGATCCGCTCCCATTGATGCCGCCGTTGCGCGCCGCGTTAGGCGCTGAAGTGCGCGGGCACGCCGGACGATTCGGCACGCCGTATCTGAGCGCTGATGTCGAGCACGTCGCCAAGTCGTCACGCTTGAGCAGCGACGAGCGCAACGCGACCGTCGAGGCGGGACATTTTCCACTCGCCACCAACGCGTACACTCTGCTGGAATTGGGCGCTGGGATGTCGGTCCACCCGGCGGGGCGCACGACACGTTTGGATTTGCGCGTACGAAACGCCGGCAATACGCAGTATCGCGACTTCCTCAATCGCTACAAGGAGTTCGCGTACGCGCCGGGGATAAACGTTGTGCTACGCGCGTCGACGAGCTTCTAGCCGTTCGCCCTGAACGTAAGCGTCTCGAACCAGGGGAGCGTGCCTCTTACACGGTGCGCTCCCCTCGTCGATTTTGTGGACGCTGAGAAGGACGAATCGTTCGCATCGCGATTCTGTCTCCGTCGCACTCCTCGGCAATTCTCGCACTCCTCCCATGAGCTTTCGACCAGTTCGCGCCTATCGGGCCGGCGGCACCACCTCCCTATCGGCATGCCTAACGACCGCAATGCTGCTCATCACGCCTGCCGCGCTCCACGCGCAAGGTGGGCGAACGCCGGCAACATCCGTCATGGTGCCGCCACTCACAGCGATGAGTCCCGCAACGCAAAGCGAACTACGAAACGTCGTTGAGCGTTTTTCGCTCGACCGCGACGCGCTCTTTCGTCGATACGATGTCCCGTACTCGCCAGAGCGCCGCGCGCGCTTTCGGCAATTCTATACGGAATGGCAACAGCGCCTTGGCCAAGCCGACTTCGCATCGCTGGGGATGGAAGGAAAAGTCGATTGGGTCCTGATGCGTGACCGATTGACGTACGAACTCGAGCTGCTGGCTCGCGAGGAGCGGCTGTTGGCGGAAATGCGCCCGGTGATTCCCTTCGCCGAGCGGTTGATCGCGTTGCAGGATACGCGCAGGCGATTCGTCCCCATCGATGCCCAGGCGAGCGCAACGCTCGTTGCAGCGATCGTGACCGAGATAGACAAGACGCGCAGTTCACTCGAGGCGTCGTTAGGCGCCGACAGCGGCAAGACCAAGCGCCCCTCCCGTATAGTAGCCTTCCGCGCCGCCGAGGCGCTGGACGTCGTCAAACAAGCGGTTGGAAGCTGGTACCAGTACTACGCCGGCTACGACCCGCTCTTCACGTGGTGGGTGGCACAGCCGTACAAACGATTAGATGCATCGCTCAAGGAATATCAGCAGTTCCTGAGAGAAAAGTTGGTGGGCTACAAAGCCGGCGAAGATCCTCCGATCGTAGGCGATCCCATCGGAGCACAAGGACTCGCCGCGGATCTCGCGGTGGAAATGATCCCATATACGCCCGCCGAACTCTTGAGCATCGGTGAGCGGGAGTTCGCGTGGTGCGAAGCGGAAATGAAGAAGGCTGCGCGCGACATGGGATTCGGCGACGACTGGAAAGGTGCGCTCGAGAAGGTCAAGAACTCCTACGTTGCGCCGGGCAAACAAACGGACGTCGTTCGCGACTTGGCGCGCGAGGCTGTTGCCTTTGTCACAGAGCGCAATCTCGTCACCATTCCCCCACTCGCCGACGAGATTTGGCGAATGGAGATGATGTCGCCTGAACGCCAGAAGGTGAACCCGTTCTTTCTTGGTGGTGAAGAAATCCTCGTATCATATCCGACGGATGCGATGGATGCGTCCGACAAGATGATGAGTATGCGGGGGAACAACCCGAATTTCTCTAAAGCGACTGTGCATCACGAGCTGATTCCGGGGCATCACCTGCAAGGGTTCATGAACGATCGGTATCAGCCGCACCGCCGACTCTTCGGCACTCCGTTCTGGCATGAGGGGAACTCGCTGTATTGGGAGATGATCCTGTGGGACATGGGATTCCCGAAAACACCCGAAGAGCGCGTGGGAATGCTCTTCTGGCGCATGCATCGCGCGGCGCGAATCGTCTTCTCGCTCTCGTTCCATCTCGGGACGATGACGCCGCAACAGGCGATCGATTTTCTCGTGGATCGCGTGGGACATGAGCGCGCGAACGCAGCCGCTGAAGTGCGTCGCTCATTTAACGGAACCTATTCCCCGCTCTACCAGGCCGGATACATGCTGGGCGGTTTGCAGCAGCGAGCGCTGCGACGTGAGTTAGTCGAGACGAAGAAGATGACGGATCGTGAATTCCACGACGCCATCCTGCAGGGGGGGCCGATGCCGATCGAGATGGTGCGCGCGCGGCTGCTCAAAACGCCACTCACCAAGGATTACAAGGCGCACTGGCGCTTCTAGTTGGGGCCTTGAGTTCACGTTAGGCAGTGCTCGGCACTCCACGGGGTGCCGAGCGCTTCGCTTGGGGGAACACGCGGGCCGAGAGTTGGGACGAGCAATCCGGTGGGCGTTGAGAGACGTATGTCTGTCAGACGGCGCTGATGTCGTCGCTCGCATCGGTCGATTGCTCAGTGCGACGAGTGAACGACGAGGCGATGGCCGCGACGCTTCAACCAAACTCACGCATGTCGTCCACCTGTGCGCGTCTCGGCGTCGTCGCCGGATTTGCGTTGCTGCACGTCCCTTTGTACGCACCGCTTCACGCGCAGTCCGTGCGTGCCGGCAGTCGCGATACAGTTCGCATCGCCCGTGACACAGTGCAGTGCACAACTGCACCGCGTGATGCGATACCTAACGACACCGCGCGATCAGCCTCGTTAGGCGTGATCAAGGTGACGGGAAGGATCGATGACTTGCAGGGCGTCGCGACCAGTGCATCGGAAGGGCGCGTAGCTGCGCGCGACCTCCGCCTGCGCCCTCTCGTGCGTGAAGGAGAGCTTCTCGAAAGCGTGCCAGGGTTGATTGTCACCCAGCACTCTGGAGACGGAAAGGCGAACCAACTGTTCGTGCGCGGTTTCAACCTCGATCACGGCACCGACTTCCAGACGCGCCTCGACGGAATGCCGGTGAATAGTCCGTCGCACGCGCACGGGCAGGGGTACACAGATCTCAACTTTCTCATTCCCGAATTCGTCGATTACGTCGACTATCGGTTGGGAGTGCAGCACGCATCGATCGGCGACTTCGGAAGCGCCGGCGGTGCGGAGTTTCATCTGGTGCATTCGCTGGACCGACCCTTTCTCGGCGTCGATGGCGGGATGAAAAGGTACGGTCGCGTTGTTGGAGGTGCAACGAAGTCGTTAGGCGCCGGGACGCTGTTGCTGGGGGGTGAGCTCAAGCGTTATGACGGACCATGGGACGTGGCAGAAGGGGTGCAAAAGCGGTCTGCAATTGCGCGCTACACGTGGGGATCGCCAAGCACTCGCATTTCTCTCCTCGCGCTCGGCTATCGCAACCGATGGAGGGCGTCGGACCAGATTCCATTGCGCAGCGTGACGGAAGGCATCGTTCGCCCTTTTGGACAGATTGATTCTACGTTGGGCGGCGAGTCGTCGCGGTATTCGCTCTCCGGTACGTTGGATCGGTTGGGGAGTCGCTCTGCGCAATCACTGCAGGTGTTCGCCATCCGGTCGATGCTCGATCTGTACTCGAACTTCACGTACTACCTCGACGACGCAGCGCGCGGCGATCAGTTCAATCAGCGCGAGCAGCGCACGGTCGTTGGGATGAATGCCATGCACGTGCAACCATTCAACGCGTTAGGCACCGAGCACACGTTGACGGTAGGGTTGCAGAGTCGCGTGGATGTTGTAGATGGCCTGGCGCTGTATCGGACCCTCAAGCGTCGTCGTGTCGCGACGGTTCGCGATGACGATGTGCAGGAGTCGGCCACGGGACTCTTCGCATCGCTCGAGTCGCACTGGACGTCGCGGTTGCGCACGATCCTCGGAGTGCGCGGCGATGGCTACTCATTCGACGTTGCAAGCAGCAACACCGAGAACTCGGGGAAGAGGTGGAGTGCCATCGCGAGCCCCAAAGCGTCGATGGCGTTCGTGCCATCGCGCAACGTGGAACTCTACGTTAGTGCTGGCTTCGGATTCCACAGCAACGATGCGCGCGGGACGACGCTCACCGTCGATCCAGCCACGAATTCACCGGCACGGCGCGTCGATCCGCTCGTTAGGTCGCGTGGCGTCGAGCTGGGGCTGCGTGCAACTCCACTGCGCGGTATGCGATCGACGCTGGCCATCTGGGGGCTCACACTCGACAGCGAACTGCTCTTCGCGGGTGACGGCGGCGCGACCAAGCCGTCGGCGGCAAGTCGCCGTAGCGGCGTCACCTGGGCGAATTACTATCGCCCTATTCCGCTGCTGACGCTGGACGCCGACGTATCGCTTGCGCGCGCCCGCTTCGTCGGCGTGGCGCCTGGCGAGTCGCGCGTGCCAGGCGCACTCGAGAACGTTGTCGCAGCCGGAGTAACGTGGGGTGGCGACCGGCGCGGACCGTTTGGAGCGCTCCGACTTCGGCATTTTGGCGCCTATCCACTCACCGGGAACAATGCGGTTCGCGCGAGCGCAACCACGCTAGTCAACGGAGAAATTGCCTTTCAGCTTGGCGATATCCGGGTGCAAGGGACGCTGCTCAACCTCCTGAACCGGCGTGCCCGCGACATCCAGTACTTCTACGCCTCGCGTTTAGCCGGTGAGCCGGCGAGTGGGGTTGAGGACATCCATTTCCATCCCGTTGAGCCCCGCGCATTTCGCCTGTCATTGAAGTGGGGGCTGTAGGGAGCTCGCCATTTTCGTGCGCTACGTCACCATTTCGACTCCATGGCTCGTTCTATAACACGTTCAGGAACGTGATGTTTCCAACGTTGTAACCTGTTCTTGACGATGCGCTCAAGTTTTGGAATATCAACGTGTTAACGCGCTGTTTACGGGGACGATCGATGCTGCTGCCGGGGACTTCATCCAAGGCTTAGAGCTCAGGGATGAAATGGCTGGGGCTGGCATGACAAATGCCCGATCGGGGGAGAGTTGGCGTTCTGCTTTCGCTCGTCCATCGCTCCCCCCCAATGATATTTCCAGCCTCCCAATCCGCTTCACGCGCATCGGCCGACATGCTCGAACGAGCACGCGCCGTTGCTGCCGTCGCCGCGTTGCACGCGGACGATGTGGACCGGAACGCACGGTTCCCGAAAGAAGCGCTGCAATCCATGCGCGAGCAGGCGCTCCTGTCCGTTTCCATACCGACCGAGTTTGGCGGAGATGGCGCAACGATGCGCGATCTTGCCGCCATCACGATGACGATCGCGCAGGGATGCGCGTCGGCTGGGCTGATCTATGCCATGCACCTGAGCCAGATCGCGTGCATCGTTAGGCACGCTCGCAGCTCACGTGTCTTCACGTCCTATCTGGAAGAAGTCGTCGAACGCCAACTCCTCCTTGCTTCAGCGACGTCGGAAGTCGGAACCTCAGGCGACACGCGCTCAAGCATTTGCGCGTTAGAGCAAGCGGGAAGTGGGCTACACCTGGTGAAAGACGCGACCACCGTCTCCTACGGGGCCGACGCTGACGATCTCGTCATCACCTGTCGACGCGATGCATCGGCGCCTGCGGGTGATCAGCTCCTGGTGCTGTGCCGTGCCGGTTCGTATGCTCTGGAGCTCCGCGGCACGTGGGACACGTTAGGCATGCGCGGAACCTGCTCGGAGCCATATCTCATCACCGCGGACGGGCCGGGCGTTCAGGTCCTCCCCGCGCCCTTTGCCGAAATCGCGGCGCAATCGATGGTGCCGTATTCCCACATTCTGTGGAGTGCGGCATGGCTTGGCATCGCCGCCGACGCGTACGCGCGTGCATCGCAGTTCGTGCGCGCCGAAGCTCGTCGCAAGCCGGGGAGCACGCCGCCAGCCGCAACGCGCCTCGCCGATCTGGCGGCGACACTGCAGATGTTCCGCGCCAACGTCTTCACGGTTGCGGACGACTTCGATGCGTCGGGCGACAACTTCGAGTCGCTCACGACCATGTCGTGGGCCCTCCGCCTGAACAATCTCAAGGTCGCGTCCTCCGAAACAGTCTCCCGCATGGTCCACGAGGCGCTACAGATCATCGGTGTCGTGGGCTACAAGAATGACTCGAAGTTTTCGGTCGCGCGGCAGTACCGCGATGCGCTGTCCGCGTCGCTCATGATCAGCAACGATCGTATCCTCGCCAAGAGTGCGTCGCTGTTGCTCGTGCTCAAGGACGATCAGGCGTAGGAACGCGTTCATGTCAGTCGACATCACCGGCGTCGCGCCGGCCTCCCCGGCGGACGCAGATGTCGTCCGCGAGTCGCTCATTCGCCATGGTCACATCGTTCCGACGTCGGCGTTAGGTACGTTCGGTCGCGGTGCCACCTTCGAAGATGTGCTCGCTCGCGTTGACGCGTACCTGTTGCGCGCCGTCGGCGATGCATCTCTCGAATCGGTGATGTTCCCGCCGGTACTCGATCGTTCGATTCTGGAGCGCACCGGCTATCTCGATGCGCATCCCGACATGTGCGGCGCGGTGCATGCATTTTCGGGGAGTGAACGCGACGCGCGTGCGATACCGGAGCGCATTGCGCGGGGCGAAGCATGGGGCGATCTCCTGCAGCAGACAGATGTCGCGCTGGCGCCGGCCGCGTGCTACCCGCTGTACCCGACGTGTGCTGGCACCCTCCCGTTAGGCGGGCGACACGTCACCCTGATGGGATGGGCGTATCGCCACGAACCGTCGAACGAACCAACGCGGATGCGCGCATTCCGTGTGCGCGAACTCGTTAGGCTCGGCACGCCTGAAGACGTGACCGCCTGGCGAGATGATTGGATGCAACGCGGCGTGGAGTTGCTGCGTGCCCTTGGACTCCCCGCGGAGCTTCAGATTGCCTCCGATCCGTTCTTCGGTCGCGCCGGCAAGATGCTGGCGGCCGGGCAGATCGAGCAGCGCCTCAAGTTCGAGGTCGTGGTCCCTGTCATTTCAAACGAAAAGCCAACCGCCTGCTGCTCGTTCAACTACCACCTGGACAAGTTTGGCTCCGTCTTCGGCATTCACAGTGCCGACGGCGCGGTCGCGCATTCAGGTTGCCTCGGCTACGGAATGGAACGCGTGACGATGGCGCTCTTCCGCATGCACGGCTACGACGTGGCCGAATGGCCCGACGACGTACGCGCGCACCTCTGGACATGACGCGAGTACAGCTGCTTCCGGGATTGACGCCGGAGACCTATCAACGACACTCCCTTCACGAGCTTGATCGCGTCTGGGTCGAGAAGAATTGCTACGTCGACCTGTGGATCGCGCTCCTTCACTCGTTAGGTGTGGATCCGCTGGCGCTGATGGGATCGTGCGCACGTGTCGGCTTTGAGGATGATTCGTTCACCTTCTTCAAGCCATCACACGACGAGATCCGCAGTTTCTACGGCATCGATGTGCAGGAGCTGACCATCTGGCGTCCGCTCGTTGACCACGCGCTGACTCACCTCGGCGCGGGCAAGTTCATCAGCACCGAGGCTGACGCGTTCTATCTCCCCGATGTCGCCGGCACCGACTATCGCGAACATCACGCGAAAACGACCATCGTCCTGGCAGACCTTGATCCTGGCGCACGGCGTTTGGGCTACTTCCACAACGCGGGCTATTACACGCTCGACGGTGAAGACTTCGACGCCACGTTTCGCCTCGGAGGCTTCGCACGTCCGGAACAACTCCCGCTCTTTGCCGAGATCGTGCGTGTCGATCGTCTGGTGCATCGTACGCGTGATGAGTTGGTGGCCATGGCGCGCGAGAATCTCGTTAGGCACGTGTCGGAACGCCCAATCCACAACCCCTTTGCCGCGTTTCGCGATGCCGTCCAACGCGACATGGGAATGCTGCACGATGGCGGACTCCCGCTGTTTCACGCGTGGGCCTTTGCGTCGATTCGCCAGGGGGGAGCAGCCCTCGAACTTCTTGCGGCGCACCTGCGCTGGCTTGAGGATGTCCCTAACGAGTCCCGCCTCGCACACGCCGCCGATGCGTTCCTGAGCGCGAGCAACGGAGCAAAAGCCTTCCTGCTCAAGGCAGCGAGGTCGGTCAACACCAAACGTGCGCTCGACGCGACGGCCACGTTCGATCAGATGATTCGTGGATGGGACGAAGGGATGGCATTGCTCGTGAACGAATGCAGCACCACTGCGTGGACAGGAGTGGCATGAGCGATCACGCACTCGCGCCATTGAGCGTCGGCATCGATCTCGTGCTCATCTCTCGCATCGCCGAGTCGCTGGAGTGTCATGGCGAGCGCTTCCTGCATCGCGTCTTTACGCGCGACGAAGTGGCATACGCGCTCGAGTGCCCGCCACGCACCCTGGAGCGCCTAGCGGCACGTTTCGCCGCGAAGGAAGCGACAATGAAGGTCCTCCGCATTGACCAACACGCCATCGGATGGCGTGACGTCGAGGTTCGTCGCCTCGCGTCAGGTGCATGCGAGCTTCTCCTGCACGGTCGCGCCGCTGAGCTGGCGCGCGCGCGGGGCGCCGCAGAATTCGCGGTCAGCCTCAGTCATGACGGTGACTATGCAACGGCCGTCGTCGTCAGTCGTCCCTCTGGTAGCCATGTCGAAGACTAAATTCACCTCCCAGCAAGTAACGGCCTCCCTGCGCCGCATCCTCACACAGCATGGTCGTCTGTCGGCCGACGCCAAGACGATCGCCGAGTCGGCCGATCTCTATCTCGCCGGAATGTCTTCACATGCGAGTGTGAACGTGATGCTCGCTATTGAGGGAGAGTTCGACGTGGAGTTTCCGGACCACATGCTCTCGCGCGCTGTGTTTTCGAGCATCAGCTCGATGCAGAACGCTGTGCAACGTCTTCTCGAGGGATGACGCTGGGGCGCGGACGCATTCGCGCCATTTCCGGGCACGAAAGCGCTCCGATTGACACGGGGTGGGAAGTCACCGCTGTCCCCCCGAACTCAATCACATCGCCCGATGAGCTGACCCGCACGTCAGCCGACTGGGTTTCAGCTACCGTTCCTTCGACGGCTGCTTCGACGCTTTCTGCAGCCGGTCGTTGGAGTCTCGATGGTCCGCCCCGCGATTTCGATGCGGATGACTGGTGGTATCGTACGTCTTTTCAAGTCGGCCAGCGCGAGTCCGCTATTGAACGATGGCTCGCGTTCGATGGACTGGCGACGATCGCGACCGTTTGGCTGAATGGTGAGCAATTGCTCACGACGAATGGAATGTTTGCGCGGCATTCCTGTGCGGTCGATGAGATACTGCAGGAATCAAACGAGATCACCATTCGGTTTCACTCGTTAGGCTCGGCAATGGCCTTCCGACGCCCGCGACCGCGCTGGCGCGTTCCGATGCTCGAGCAACAGCAGCTGCGTTGGTATCGCGCCACGCTGCTCGGGCGCACGCCAGGGTGGTCGCCGCCAGCTGCAGCAGTGGGACCGTGGCGACCCATCCGCCTCGAGTCTCGTCGCGAGGTGCATGTGGGCGACGTGCGCCTACGCGCAGAAGGCGACGGAACGTTGGAGATCTCCCTCACCGCGTCGGAGCTAAACGGGCGCTGCATCTCCGGCGCCGATGTGGTGGTTGAACGCGATGGCATTGCGCATCGGGCATCGTTGACGATCGTGCCGTCTGCGCTCCGGGCACACGGGCGCCTCACGGTGCCGAACGTGGCGCTCTGGTGGCCACACACTCATGGCGAGCCCGCGCTGTACAACGTTCATGTGGAACTTTCGCACTCGCTTGGGACAACACGTGTGGAGCTTGGGCGTGTAGGCTTTCGATCGATCGCACTCGACACGCGCGGCGGCGATTTCGCGCTGCGGTTGAATGGGACGCCGATTTTCTGTCGCGGCGGAGTATGGAACCCGCTCGATCCCGTCTCGCTTTCGACCCCGCCTAACGCGCTGGAACGAGCGATGGCTCTGGTGACGGCGGCGGGAATGAACATGCTCCGTGTCGCGGGTACGACGATCTATGAGAGCGACGACTTTCTCGACGCTTGCGATGCGCGCGGAATCCTGCTGTGGCAGGATTTCATGTTCGCGAACATGGATTATCCAGGTGAGGATGAGGGATTTCTGCGCGGTGTCGAGCACGAAGCACGGCAGGAGCTGTTACGGTGGCAGGGGCGGCCGTCCCTAACGATTCTGTGCGGCAACAGTGAAGGGGCGCAGCAGGCGGCGATGTGGGGCGCGCCGCGGGAATCGTGGGAACCACCGTTGTTTCATGAGTCACTTGCCACGCTCGCGTACGATGCTGCACCGGGAATACCGTACATTCCGTCGTCGGCGACGGTGGGAGCGTTCCCGCATCAGCCATCGACTGGGGTTACGTCGTATTACGGCGTCGGTGCATACCTCCGCCCTCTTGAGGATGCACGGCGCAGCGCGGTGCGCTTTGCCTCGGAGTGCCTGGCGTTCTCGAATGTTCCTACCGCGGCGTCGATGGACGGCTCGCCGCTGTTGCGATCACTCCGCGTGCATCACCCGCGGTGGAAGGAGCGCGTGCCGCGTGATCTGGGCGCCGGTTGGGACTTTGAAGATGTGCGCGACCAGTACCTGAAGGAGTTGTTTGGCGTAAACGCCGTGGCACTTCGCACGGTGGACCATGCGCGATATCTCGAGCTCTCGCGCGTGTTGACCGGTGAAGTGATGGCCCGCGTCCTCGCCGAGTGGCGGCGGGGAGGCTCGGCGACACGTGGAGCGCTGGTGTTGGCGCTGCGTGATTTGTGGTCAGGGGCGGGATGGGGTCTGATTGCAGCTGACGGCGAACCCAAGCCGGCATGGTACGTGGCCCGGCGAGCCATGTTGCCCGTGTCGTTGGCACTTTCGGACGAAGGACTCAACGGACTCGATGCGCACATCACGAACGACTTTCCGACGCACTTTCGCGGTTCGCTGGAGTTGGCGTTGCTAGGCGATGGGGAGTCAATCGTCGAGCGAGCCACGCACGACGTGGAGGTTACGCCGCACGACTCCCGAGCACTGCCGGCAGCGTCGCTCTTTCCCCGATTCATCGATCTCAATCACGCATATCGATTTGGAGAGTCGGAGCATGACGTCGTCGCGGCAACATTGCGCAACATGACGGGCACGGTGGCAGGGCGCGCGGCGTATTTTGTCGGCGCGCAGTTGCGGTCACGCGAGCGGGACGTCGGCCTCACGTGCGTGTTGCGCCAGGAGTGCGATTCCACGTTCGTCGCGACATTTGGAGCGCGGAGAATCGCGCAGTGGGTTGCGCTGGACGTCCCCGACTTCGATGTCGACGACAATTTCTTCCACGTCTTTCCGCACGAGGAGCATTCTGTGCGACTGCGCGCGCGTTGGCCGGGCGCGACGCCATCTGGCAGTGCACGCCCGATTAACGCTCATACGACGACGCGATTTGCGATGGATGCGGGGTAACGCCTAACGAAGTCAGCGCGCCGCGCCGATACTCCGCGGTGCGAGGCGCTCCTTGAGCGCAAGACAGGGTGCCTCGAGCAATCGCCACGAGGTCAGCGCCGCCGCGATCGAGGCGAGTGATGCACCCACGATGTAGAGCGAGAGCCTAACGAACGATGCGCCTGTTCCCCCGCGAGTGACGAATGGGGCGATGCGACCCATGACAATGAAGTGGATGGGAAGGTGAAACACGTATATGCCATAGCTGTACTTCCCCAGAAATCTCAGCGCGCGCGTGTGCAATAGGCGTCCAACGCCGGTCATGCGCGGCCTGTCACGGTCATGGGCTTCGTTGCGCGATGCATGGGACGCGGGGATGGATGCTGCCGAGTGCACCAGCACCGCACTCAAGGCAATGACGAGACTCTGTCCGACGACAACGACGGCGGGGATTGAAGGTCCGAGGCTCTTCGTGGTGGCAAGGAGCAGGGCCGTCCCGGCGAGCGCGGCAATCGTTAGGCGCGGCATCAGCACGTTCGCGAGCGCACGCCACTCGTCGTCGCGAAACGCCAACGCGAGGAGTGCTCCCGCGGCGAGGGCGTCCCAGCGCGCGGTAAGGAACTCGTACGGCGCGAGCACCGGCGCATCGGTCGCTATGAGGAAGAAGCGAAACATTGGCGTGACGACCAGCAAGATGCTGCACAACGCGCCAAGCCTTCGCCACGCGAGCATCGCTACCAGGAGCGGCCAGACGAGATAGAACTGCTCTTCGACGGCGAGCGACCAGAAGTGACCCAGCCCATCGACGCCAATTCCGAACGGATTGACCCAGTTCGATAGATACAGCCAGTACCAGATGCCGTGGGCTTTCGCTTGTATGCCTAACGCGGGCGCGCGAGCGAGCACCGGCACGACGACGAGCCACGCGAAGAGAATGGCGTAATAGAGCGGGAAAATGCGCAGCGTACGCCGTAGGTAGAATCGCCGGTAGTAACCCGCGCGTGCGGCGCCGCCTCGTGAGTCGAGCAGAATGCCGGTGATAAGGAAGCCCGAGAGGACGAAGAAGAGCGTGACGCCACTCCACCCCGCGAGTGCAACCGCTCGCAGTGCGTCGACCGCAAAGCCGCCGCCCGTGTCGGCGATACCGGCGAAGGTGTGGAAGAGGACGAGCGCAATAGCCAGTCCTCGGACGCCATCCAGCGCCGGAACTCGCAGCTCCGCCGCACCCGTCGCACCCGTCGCGCGCAAACGATCGAGAGCAGGCGCTTGCGCGCCATCCTCGTCGCCGGGCACGCAACTGTCGCGCGCTGCGGTGGCGGTCACCAACAGTGTCCTAACGACTCTGCGACGTCAGACGCTGGCGCTCACGCCACCGAGCGTGCGCGATCGGCGTTGGCGGCATCCAGTTCCGCCCATGTGGCGTCGATGGTGAACTTGGCGGCCCAGTTCGGAAACTCCATCCGGCTGTATTCGCCGTCCACGGGGAATGAGCCCTGAACACCTCCGACAATGCCCATGTCGCCCTCCATCGTCATCGTCCGACGGACGTAGCCGTTACAGCGCACGGCGCTTTGCAGATACGAATCGTTAGGCGCGATCTCATGCAGGATAAAGAGCGAATGCGCAATCTGCGACGTTCCCGTTAGGCAGGACCACGACACCGAGGGGGTCCAGTCGGACCGGAATCGCCCGGGGAGATATCCGTCGGATCCAATGACGCTCACGAGCGCGTCGGCGGTCAAGCGCGCGCACTCAAGGAAGTGGTGATGCTTGGTGAAGCGATACGCTTCGACGACCCCGCGAAGTGCGTAACCAATGACGTGTGTGAAGGGCTGCGTCGTGTCGTCGATGCAATTGCGACCAAACCATCCGTTGCGCCGCTGGTGCGTCAGCGCCCACTCGATGTTTCGAATCGCCGCCTCCTGATACCCTGCATCAGGCGCAACGCGCGCGGCCTCGAACAATCCCCACGCCACGTGCGTGTCATAGACACGCTCGCCCTTCTCGGCGAAGGGAGACGGATACTTCCGCCAACAACCGTCGGGATCTTGCGTATCCACCAACCATTGCGCGGCCCGGTGCATGGCGGTGTGATACGCGTCGTCGCCAAAGGTGGCGGCTCCAGCCGCCAGACCAATGAGGATCTGCCCCGTGTTGAAAGTCACCGGTTGGACCGGCTGTGCGTCGATCGTTCCACCCTGAAACGACCCGTCTGGAAGCTGAATCGACACCAGCCAGTCGAGCATGCGGCGCGCTCTCGTTAGGTAGCGCTCGTCACCGCTGCGGCGCGCGTGCTCGATCATCGTCGGAACGATGTAGCCCGTCGTCTCCGGATACGACGCGGACCATCCATTGATCAGCGAGAAGTCGTGCGCAACACCGCCGTCCTTACTGGTTGAACAATCCTGCGCGTTGCAGAGCCACCGCAGCGCGTACATCAACGCACGCTCGGCACCAGGATCTGTCGTGGGGAGTCCGGCATGGTCACGCCTGATCTGCGTACGCGCGAGTGCCGGTAGTCGCATGCTGGCGCGCCGCTCGGCGATCGGCGCGAGTGCCCGCCGCACCAGCGAACGAATCACGCGCAGGCGACGCTTGGTGCGACGTTCGTCGTGTACACGAGAGGCTATCGCCCGAAGCGAACCGGGTGCGGTCGGACGAACACGCGGCGCTAACTGCGAGGCGTCGTGCATGAACGTGCCGCCTTCGACCAGCTCGCGGGCGACATCGAAGACGTCGCGTATGGAGGTCGACTGAAGGCGCGTGTTGCCCACCTTCACCTGATGCACTCTATGCCTAACGTGGAGTTCATCGTAGAGGACGGTGAAGTTCCGCGAACGCAAGGCATCGTTAGAGAATGGATACAGCGACAGCTCGTGCTTCTCGCCGTTTGCATCGATCATGATCGACGTCATGGGCTCGTCGGCGTAGATCTTTACCGGCCCCTCGTCACGGAAATAGTCTTCGAGGAAGTGGGCGAAGGTCAGCGTCTCGAGTCCAACGTCGAAGAAGAGCGCCTTCGCGTCGAGTGCGAGCAGCTTGTGGAACGGTGAGCCCGCGCCGCACGTGTGTGAGAGCGTTTCGTGCCCATCGATGATCCAGGCCGCGCGCGGACCATGGACAAGCATGGGATGCAGTGGATTCGCGCTCCGCAAGACGCCTGGCCGCCGCCGGAAGGATTCGGAAATGACCCCCATCTGCGAAGGCGTACGTCGCACGTTGAACACTTCGCGCTGCGCCAGGTAATCGCGTGCGCTCGCGTCGTATGGCATCGAAACCATCAGGAGATGTCCCTTGGGTCCGATGACGTCGAGAATGCAGTCGATCACGTGCGATGGTTCACCCAGAAAGCCGTTCAGCGCACTAAACGCCGAATGCATCATGACGGTGTCGCCGTCCTTGATCCCGAGTCGTTCGATCGCGACGTGAAGTTCGGCCGGGGTATATGAGCGCGTGGCATGCACGGCCCTGGCGCGCCAACGGCGCGCGTGCGCCAGCAGTGCGACGCGCGTTGGATCCGGAAGAAAGCCAATTAATCGCCGGACATTCATGACACGGATCTCACGGCGTTCGCTGGGCTCGCATGTGCGTACATCAAAACGGATTGGAAAGGGTGCGTTTTTCGGCTTCGTGCGCGGCGTGGCGCTTGAGCTGATGGTGAGGTCGATCGGTGATGGCGATCACTGCAGTTACTGCGCCATTGCCGTGCTCGCTGACTCGTTAATTATCGGCTGCGCCGGCATTTACGGGACACCTTGCGGCTTTTCATCCGAATCTGACGCTCATGCTCGTCTCAAGCTCGCAGACGCGAGTCACCCCGAGCCATTCGTCCAAATTCTGTACGAGATTTCGATCGTTCAATTCCGAGCACCTCGCGACGCCAGACTTCGTTGTCCCCTCCCGTAGAGGCGCCCGACACGAACGATCGTCGGATCGCGTATCATTGCCGCAAATCGACATCTCTTTTCGCGTTTCGCACGGAGCCAAATCATGAACGAGCAGGACGCTCAGACCATCATTGCGATCGCGGCGCTCGCCGCGAACGCCGACGGCAATCAGGGTGACGCCGAGCGTGAGAGCATCGCGGCGGCGGCCACGCGACTCGGTCTCCCGTCGAGCGACGGACGTTTGCAACAGGCGCTGCAGGGCCAAGGCGACGTCGCCTTGCTGGCGCATTCCCTCTCCAGCGACGAGGCGCGTGTTGCGGCGTATGACGTCGCCACTGCCGTCTGTCACTCCGACGGTACGCTCAACGCAAAGGAGTCGGCATTTCTCGCCTCCCTTTCGCGCGAACTCGGCGCGCTTCCTGGAATCGGCGAGTCGGACGCGACGATCAACGCCGCATCACAAGCCGTATCCACCGCGCCGGCGCCGAATGCGCCGGGTGCTGGTGCGACCGACGCATTCATTCTCGATCAGGCGATGCTCGCCGGTGCGGCGGAGTTACTTCCGCACAAATTGTCGGGAATGGCGATCCTCCCATTGCAGCTGCGCATGGTATACAACATCGGGCAGAAGCACGGGCAGCAGTTCGACATGTCGCAGGCGAAGGATCTTGCCGCCGTGCTGGGCATCGGCGCCGCCGGTCACGTGATGGAAGGCATCGTCCGCGGAGTGCTAGGGAGCGTGGGACGCGGGCTACTCGGTGGCTTGTTAGGCAGTGCAACCGGCGCCGCTGCTGGCGTTGCCGTCACCTTCGCGACGACGTATGCCCTCGGTCACGCCGCAGACCAGTACTATGCGCAGGGGCGGAAGCTCAGCACCACCGACCTCAAGGCATTGTTCACGCGATTCCAAGGCGAGGCGAACACGGTCTTCCCGCGTGTCGAATCACGCATCCGCGAGCTGGCCCGCGGCACCAATCTCTCGTCGATGCTGAGTGGTGCGATGCGTTAGGCGCGCGGCGAGGCGTTGCAGTGTTTTCCATTGCACTCGGAGCAATGTGCGTCGTTGAGTGAATGCCGCGCGAAACCGGGGGACGCCATCGCGAGCGTCCCCCGGTTTTGTGTTTGTGTACGCTGCCTAACGATTATGAGGCGATCTTGCGCTTGACGACCGTCAGTTTGAGCTCCGTGGGGTATTTCGGGCCGTGGTGGACTTTGCTGTGCGCCGTGACGCCGGTCGTTTCGTCGTAATTGTTGCCGCCCGTATTCATGTTGCGATCGAAGCGCGGGAAGTTGGAACTCGACACCTCGATACGGAGGCGATGCCCGGTGTTGAACAGGTTGCTCGTGGTCAGGGGGCCAACCACCACTTTGTACACTTTGTCTTTCTCCATCCAGACGACCTTGTCATACCCGTCGCGATAACGCGCGCGTTGGATGGACTCGTCGAGGTTGAACGCGCGCCCTTCGGGGTCGACGTCGATGAGCTTCACGGTGAAGTCGGTGTCTTTCACGTCGGTGGAGACGTACAGCGTGAGCTCGACTGGGCCGCTGACCTCCATCGGCTCTTTCATCGGGTCGCTCGTATACACCAGGATGTCGTCGCGCTCTTCCATCTTGCGCTGATCGAAGGAACCACCCTGCACCGCGTTTCCGGTGCAGCAGACGTTGCCGCCGTACGACTGGACGGGATTCATCGGGTCGTAGGTGAAGCCATCCGGCTTGTCTTCTTTGGGTGGTTTGGTGGTGAGCTTTCCGTCACCCGCGGCGGTGTTGGCCTTTCCACCGCTGGCCAGGTAGTAACGCAGCGTCTCTGCATCCTTCGGTGGCCACGAGTCTGACGTCTGCCACTTGTTCATCCCCATCGTGAAGTAGCGGATCTTGGGAAGCGTGTCGAGCAGCGCGCTCTTCTCTCCTTTGAGGAAGATGTCGAACCAGCCGTACGTCAGCGCATCGTAGTCGAGACGCGCATCTCCCATGCTCCGCTCACCGACAATCGTGTTCTCGGTGGCGCGTTTGTAGGAGCAGTGGAGCGTTGGGGCAATCACGGCATACTGCTTGTCGGCAATTTCCTTTGGTGCCGTCTTTCGCACGTGATTGTAGGTCGCGAGGTTCGGCCCCACGGAGACGTCGTACCAGGACATGAACCAGAGCCCTGGGACATTGATGCGCATATTGTCGTGAAAGAGACCACCGCGGTACCAGGCTGAGTCGTTAGGCGTGCGCTTGATCATCGCGCCGCCAGTTGCAATGCCGGGCATCGAATCGGCGAAGATCCCGTGCGGGCCGTCCACCGCCTTGATGATGTCCATCTCCGGGAGATGACGGAGCGCCTTATCCCAGTCGACCGGCGGCATCTGCTGCGCGAGGTCGAACGACTTGGACGCGCGAATCAGATCTGCCTGCGACATGTTCGCCGGGAACATCGGGCGCACCTGATTCTGTTCGCCGTAGAGCCAAGCGATGAAAAGCATCTGCACGGCGCCACCGCGATACCAATTCCCCTGCTCGTAGTATGGCCCCACACGCCCGACACCTGCGCCAAAACCCTGGGGAATGATGGTCGCCAACCCGTTCGGCGACTGCGCGGCGACCGCCATCTGCCACTCAGCCGTCGAGGAACACCCGATTAGGCCAACTTTGCCGTTGCTCCACGACTGCGAGGACATCCATTGAATGGCGTCGGTTCCGTCGGTAAGCGGCGGCCCGAGGATATCGTACTTCCCATCGGAGAAGAAATGACCCCGCTCATTCATCACGACGTAGGCGTAGCCTCGCTTTACGGCATCGAGCTGCGCACTCATGTCGGAGGGGGCGCCTAACCGCACATCCCACCAATTGAAGTTGTACGGTGTGCGAACGAAGATCGCCGGAACTTTCTCGCTCGCCCCTTTGGGACGATAGATGTCGGCCTGCATCCGCGCGCCGTCGCGCATCGAGACCATCACCTTGCGGTCGATGACGGCGATCTTCTGCAACTCTGCCTCGAGCGAATCGCGTCGTGCGCGAAGCTGCGCGGGGTTGCCCTGCTGCGGCGGTTGTGCCGAGAGAGAATGTGTGGGGAGAGCAATGGCGAGTGTCGCCGCGACGGCAGCCACGCGCGTTAGGCGACCGACCACCAACTGGCGGATAACTCGAGGTAACCGATCGCCCGGCAAGAACGCCGGCGTGGTCGTAAACAACGTGGAATACATGAAGGCTCCGGTGCTGGCCGGGTGAGAGGCGAAACGCGAGATCTACCCGCTGCTACGATGGTAGCAGCGATTCCGCTGGTGCCAGAGCGAAATGCCGGACAACGCGAAGGCGCTCGCGCGCGCTTACACCGGGAGTCACGACCAACGCTATTTCGTCGCTGCGCGAAAGGCATCCATGACAGCCGCCAGCGCCGTCGGGATCTCGGCGCCACTATTCCACTGCACGAGGTGGAGATTGCCCGATACCGTCACTAGAAGGGTCGTCCGAACGCCGTCGACTTCCGGGCCGCCGCCGCCCGGAATTACCTGCGGAAGGGTGAGAAACTGTGGTGCTCGCACGGCACTGAACAACGTTCGCTTCGCGTCCGCCAAAACATTCCCGCTCGCAACCGGAGTACCGCGCAGACACGGCGACGATGAAATACTCGGCTCGCACACAATGCGAACCCAGGTGGCAGATGCGGAGTCGACGATCGTGGTTTGTCGCTGGACGTTAATCATTCCGCCGAATTGCTCGACCACGACGGAAGGATTTCCCGGCGCGACGGTGCCAGGTTCGCTCGAGCTTCGACAGCCGGTGACGAGAACGCCTGCGACTGTCGCGACAAGGGTCCGACGAATGAGAAACATTGATGCTCCGCTTTGAGAGTGGTCGATGCCGCAACGAGCACGCGAAGTTCGACACCACCACTCGTCTTGCCCCTGAACGTCGGAGCCAGGGCATTACTGGCGAGATGGCGTTAGGCACCCCACACGTCGTTCACCAGCCTCGCGAAGTTTCCGCCGATGATCTTCTCAACCCGTGCTGATGAGTGACCACGCGAGATCAACTTGTCGGCGATCATCTCCATTCGTCGCGGTGAATTCAAATCGGTCACGAACATCGGGACTTCTGGATCTTCGCCGGGAGCGGCAATCCCCGCCTTGATTCGTCCCTCCACAAAGGTGCGATGCACCTTCATGTATTCCGCGTCGACCTTGTGAGGCGTCACCGAAAGATCACTCCCAATACCGACGTGATCTTCGCCGGCAACTTTCAGCGCATGCTCGATGTGGCGCATGAGATCGTCCGAATTGGGCTGGCCGTTCATCGTCAGGAATGGCATCAGGTAGATACCGATGACCCCTCCCTTATCCGCCATCGCCTTTATTTCTTCGTCGCGCTTGCTGCGGGGTCGGTCGGCGATCGCGCGGCACGCGGAATGTGAAATAGAAACAGGGACGTTCGATGTCGCGATTGCATCGGCCGTGGTCTGTTGCCCACAGTGCCCCAGATCGACGATGACTTTCTGCCTATTCAGCTCGGCGACGAGTTCCTTGCCTAACGGCGACAGGCCGCCGTTTTCCTTTTGTAGACAACCATCACCGAACATGTTGCGCACGTTGTACGTGAGCTGGACGATGCGCAGTCCGAACGCGCGATAGAGCGCGACCCTCGTTAGGTCATCGCCGATTGCAACGCCGTCTTGAAAACCGTAGATCAGTCCCAGCCGCTTCGTGTCCTTCGCGGTTTTGAGGTCGTTCCCTCGTTCAATCTTCATCAGGACATCGGGGTGTGCCCGGAGATCGCGCTCCCACTTGGCCATGTCGGTGAAGACCTGCTCCGGGGTGCGTCCGCCGATGGTGAGATTGACGGCCGTGATCCCCGACGCCTTTGCGTTGGCCACCATCTCCGGTGTGAGCGCGTCGACACTCACCGGCGTGTTGAACGGGCCAGGGGATGCGAGAAAGTCGATGACCGTTGCCCCTGCATAACGAGGCCACTTCGCAGCGGCCAGTTCAGGCTCTACCACTCGGTGATGCGCCTCGGCCCCAGTTCCATTGCCGAGATCGAGAAGCGACGGCGTGAGAGCGGCGGCCGCTGCCCACCGGCTGAATTCACGACGTGAGACCGAATCACGAGGAGGGCTGGGAGGGAGACGCATGCAAAGTCATCTCGGAGAGGAGGTGATCAACAACGTAGCGCGATCTCAATTCGTTTACGCGCGGATTTGCATTTGACAGCGAAAGTGCGCGGGCGTTGAATAGACCTCGCTGCCGCCGCCCGAAAGGACGACGACTGTTTATCAGTCTCTCAATCGCGGAGGAGTGGTCCTGATGGGACATGCGCCATTGCCGGTTCTTCAACGCGCAAGGTTTGGCGAAACGCGCCGGCGCGACGCTTGGTGGTTGCCCAACGTTCCGATCGTGGTAGTGCTCACGGCATTCATCATCTACGCGACGTGGGCTGCCTTTCAAAACGGACACTACACGTTTGGGCCGTACCTTTCTCCGTTCTATTCCCCCGAACTACTCGGCGATTCGCCTCATGCGTGGTTCGGCCCCAAACCGGCTGGGTGGCCTGGCTGGCTCCCTTTTTCGCCGGCACTCCTGATTCTCCCGATTCCCGCGCTCTTCCGCTTCACCTGCTACTACTATCGCGGCTCCTATTACAAAGCGTTTTGGCAGGATCCTCCAGCGTGCACGGTCGGTGAGCCGCGTACCACGTATTTGGGGGAACGCTATTTCCCGCTCATCCTGCAGAACTTTCATCGCTATGGACTGTTGGCGTCCATCCTCGTCTGGTTTGTGCTCGTCTACGACGCGTGGCTCGCCTTCTGGTTTCCGAATTCTGCCGGCACCACATCGTTTGGTATTGGACTCGGCTCCATCGTGATGGCGGTAAACGTTGTCTTGTTGGGCGGCTACCTCCTCGGCTGTCATTCAACGCGGCACGTGATAGGTGGGGTGCTCGATCGCATTTCGAAGGCACCGTTTAGGCAGTGGATGTACGACTGCTCGAGCTGCGCCAATCGCACGCACGGCCGGTGGGCATGGTTCTCGTTGTTTTCCGTTGCCCTAACCGACGTGTACATCCGCATGTGTTCGATGGGAATCATCCACGACCCGAGGCTCTTCTAATGGCCGAGTACGAGCGATTTGACTTCGACGTGCTCGTGGTGGGTGCTGGGGGGGCGGGGTTGCGGGCGGCCATAGCCGCGGCAAGCGAAGGAGTGAAGGTGGGGCTGATCTGCAAATCACTCCTCGGAAAGGCGCACACCGTCATGGCCGAAGGCGGCGTTGCAGCTGCAATGGGGCACGTGGATGATCGCGACAGCTGGCGCACGCACTTCGCCGACACCATGCGTGGCGGGCAGTACCTGAACAACTGGCGCATGGCGGAGCTTCATGCGCGCGAGGCGCCCGATCGCGTGCGCGAGCTCGAGGCGTGGGGCGCGCTCTTCGACCGCACGCCCGACGGGCGCATTCTCCAACGCAATTTCGGCGGACACAAATACCCGCGCCTCGCGCACGTCGGCGACCGCACGGGGCTGGAGATGATTCGCACGCTGCAGGATCACGCCATTCATCAGGGGATCGATGTGCACATGGAGTGCACCATCGTCGAGCTCTTGAAGGATGGTGATCGGGTGGTGGGCGCGTTGGCGTACGACCGCGAGCGCGGGCGCTTTCGCACCTACAACGCGAAGGCAATCGTGATGGCGACCGGTGGAGTCGGTCGATCGTTTCGCGTGACGAGCAACAGTTGGGAGTACACGGGCGATGGACAAGCACTCGCGTATCGCGCCGGCGCCGCGTTGCAGGACATGGAATTCGTGCAGTTCCATCCAACCGGGATGGTCTGGCCACCGTCGGTGCGCGGCATTCTCGTGACAGAGGGTGTGCGCGGCGAAGGTGGCGTGTTGCGCAACAGCAAAGGCGAGCGCTTCATGTTCTCGGATATTCCGGAGAACTATCGCGCGCAGACCGCCGACAACGAGGAAGAAGGGTGGCGTTATACGCAGGGCGATAAGTCAGCGCGCCGTCCGCCGGAACTCCTCACGCGCGACCATGTGGCGCGCTGCATCATGCGCGAGGTGCGCGATGGGCGCGGGAGTCCGCACGGCGGCGTGTACCTCGACATTGCGTGGATCAAGGAGCGGCTGCCTAACGCGTCGGAGCACATCAAGAAGAAGCTCCCGAGCATGTATCACCAGTTCAAGCAGCTCGCCGACATCGACATCACGACGACACCGATGGAGGTCGGACCCACGACGCACTACATCATGGGCGGAATTCGCGTCGATGGTGATTCGCAGATGTCGACAGCGCCTGGTCTGTTCGCAGCGGGTGAATGCGCGGCGGGGCTGCACGGCGCCAACCGACTCGGTGGCAATTCGCTTTCTGACTTGCTCGTCTTCGGCCAGCGCGCGGGGCAATATGCGGCGCAATTCGCGAAAGCAAATGGCGCCGGCACGCTCAACGATGCTCAGGTGAAAGCGGCAGTTGACGAAGCGCTGGCGCCGTTTGAGCGCCAGGGGGGCGAGTCTCCGTACGCGATTCAGCATGAGTTGCAGAACTCGATGCAGGATCTGGCCGGAATCGTTAGGCGAGAAGACGAAATGAAGCGTGCGCTGGAGGTTGTTGGCCAATTGTCGGAGCGCGCCAAGCGCACCGTGGTCACGGGGAATCGCGAGTACAATCCCGCGTGGCACACCGCGCTCGATCTCCGCAATATGCTGACGGTCTCGGAGGCAATTGCGCGCGCGGCGATCGAACGGCGCGAGAGTCGCGGGGGTCACTTCCGCGACGATTATCCGGAGAAGGATCCGGCCGCAGCCAAGTACAACATCGTCGTGCGGAGCGCGGCCGACGGGTCGATGCAACTCACGCGCGAAGCCATCCCACCACTTCCCGACGAGCTCCAGAAAATCATTGCGGAGGAGAAATGACGCATGCTTCCACCGAAGGCGCGTTAGGCGGAGCTAGCGCAACCGCAACGTCTGCGACGAAAGCGACGTTTCGGATCTGGCGCGGGGAGAAAGGGACGGGAGCGTTCCAGGACTTCGAGACGACCGTCAGCGAAGGGATGGTCGTGCTCGACGTCATCCATCAGATACAAGCCGAGCAGGCCGGCGATCTCGCCGTTCGCTGGAACTGCAAAGCAGGCAAGTGCGGCTCGTGCTCGGCTGAGATCAACGGAAGTCCAAAGCTCATGTGCATGACGCGCATGAGTGACTTGCCGACGGACAAGCCAATCACGGTCGAGCCGATGCGCTCCTTCCCGCATTTGCGTGATCTCGTGACCGATGTATCGTGGAACTTCGAGGTCAAGAAGAAAATCAAGAAGTTCAAGCCACGCGCACCAGACGCTCCCGATGGAACGTGGCGCATGCAGCAGCGCGACGTCGATCGGGTGCAGGAGTTCCGGAAGTGCATCGAGTGCTTCTTGTGCCAGGATGTGTGTCACGTGTTGCGCGACCATCACAAGCACGCCGAGTTTGCCGGGCCGCGGCATTTCGTGTACACGGCGGCGCTGGAAATGCACCCGCTCGACACGGAGAATCGCCTCGGCGCTCTGCGTGACGAACATGCGCTGGGCTATTGCAACATCACCAAGTGTTGCACGAAGGTATGTCCTGAGGGGATCACGATCACTGACAATGCGATCATTCCCTTGAAAGAACGCGTGGTCGACGAATTCTACGATCCAGTTGTGAAGCTTGTCCGCCTGTTTCGCGGCAAGCGAAAAGCCTAACGAGTCGAAGATCGTTAGGCGCCGACCTGAGGATGTTTTCCCGTCAACCAGCTGGTGTCATATGGCCGAATTGAAGCCGATCACCCCTGAAGGGATTCCGACGGCGCTGCAGAAGGCACACCGGTATCGCCTGCTCAACGATTCCCAAGCAGCCGAGAGCATCTGTGAGGATGTGCTGGCGCTCGATCCGCAGAATGTGGATGCGCAGATCACCTACGTCCTTTCATTGACGGATCAGTTCGCGGAGACGATGTCGCACGGGTTATCGCGTGCGCGCGAGGCAGTGGCGCGCATTTCCGATCCGTATCGGAACGCGTACTACAACGGGATCGTTTGCGAGCGGTGGGCCAAGGTGCACCTGCGGCGTGCACAGTCGCACTCGATGACTATCGCGTATGAGTGGTTCGATAAAGCGATGAAGCACTACGCCACTGCAGAAGCGATGCGTCCGGCAGGAAACGACGAGGCTATCCTGCGCTGGAACACCTGCGTGCGCGTAATGGCGCAGCACCCGCAGGTACGTCCGGCGGAGAGTAAGGAGTACGAGCCGAGCCTGGAATAGTCGGCCGCCCCGCCCTCGTAGACCCTACGCCCGGCGCCAACGCACGTCGGCGGACAGCTGCAAATCGCTTATCGACCGTAACGCCGCTCCACGCGAACCGGCAGTCCGCCTTTAGGGCGCAGGGTGATGATCGGCTCGCGCTCTGGATCTCGTCCGATGACGCGCAGGCACCAGCGCCGCGCGAGCGTCGCCAGGACGAGTGTCCCTTCGGTCCACGCGAACTGTTCGCCGATGCAAATGCGTGTGCCCGCACCAAACGGGAAATACGCGAACTTTGGGCGGTTCTCGTCAGGCGTTGCCCAGCGGGATGGATCGAAGCGGTCGGGGTGAGGCCACCACCGCGCATCGCGATGCACGATGTACTGCGGAAGGAGGAACACCGTCCCCGGGTCGAATGCAAAGTCGCGGATGCGATATGGCGCGGTTGAACGCCGCCCAATGATGTAGGCCGGCGGATACAGTCGCATCGACTCCGCCAACACCTGTCGCGTGTACGGGAGCGACGGGAGATCGTCGAGGGTCGGAAGTCGGTCGCCTAACGCGGCGTCGACTTCGTCGTGCAGCATACGTTCGACGTCGGCGTGGCGCGACAGGAGGAGCCACGTCCACGTGAGGAGGTTCGCTGTTGTTTCGTGTCCGGCGAGGAACAGTGTCAACGCTTCATCGCGAATCTGCTCGTCGGACATTCCCTGTCCGTCCCCTTCTTCATCTCGCGCAAGCAGGAGCATCGAGAGCAAGTCGCCGCGATCTTCACCAGAAGCGCGGCGCTCGCGAATCAGGCGATAGATCGTCGCATCAAGGCGCGCTCGCCCGCGACGGAAACGGCGTCGCCGCGGCGTCGGAAGGCGGTCGAGGATGGCGGCGAATGGTGCGTATCCAAAGTCAAACGCTTCGAACGTGGCGTTGATCGCAGCCGCAATTTCTCCCGCTTCACTGTCGACATCGGCGTTGAACAGTGTGCGCGCGACGATGTCCAGCGTCACACGCATCATTTCGGCGTTGGCATCCATCATCGAGCCGTCGCGCCAGCGATCGCGAGCGATGCCGGCCGCTGCGGACATTTGGAGAGCGTATGTCGCAATGCGGCTTCGATGAAACGCGGGCTGAATGAGGCGCCGCTGCCGCAAGTGCAACTCGCCTTCACTCGTCAGGATCCCCTCGCCTAACAACAGTTTCGCGCGCTCCAGTGCGCGCCCCTTCATGAACGACTTCTGATGCGTGACGAGGACATCGCGAATGTCATCCGGGTGCGAGAGGATGACGATGGCCTGAGAGGCAATGCGAAATTGCGCAACGTCACCGTGCTCCCGCGCGATATCGCGAAAGAAGTCGAGACGCCCGCGCGACATGCGCCAGGCAATATCGCCGGGAAATCGGGCGTGAGGTCCTGGGGGTGTAGCGGTCGCGATCGCGGTCATGCGGAGAGGACGAGTCCGGAATGAGACGTGTGGGACACCACGTCGTTAACCTGTCATCGGACGAGACGCCGCGCATCGTACAACGGGTGAAATCGCTCTCTCAAGCCACGAGAAATTCTCGCTCGACGAAGTAGCGCAGCTTGCGTTGTTGATAACGTAATCGTTATCTATTTTCCATGGCCCCGCCGCGTGCTGCTTCGGACCCCTTTGTCGCCATCGCCGACCCAACTCGCCGCGCGATTCTCGACCTGCTACGGCGCGGCGAAACGCCGTTTGCCGAGATCGCCGACCGTTTCCCGATGAGCGCGCCGGCCATCTCGCGACATCTGCGGGTATTGCGTGAGGCGCGACTCGTGCGGGAGCGTCGGGATGGGCGCGACAAGCGGCAACGTCTTTACCACTTCGATCCCGCGCCGCTACGCGATGTTGTGGAGTGGGCGCGGGTGTACCAGTTGTATTGGGAAGGGAACGTCGCGCGACTCAAGCAACACGTGGAACGCAAACGCGCGCGCGGCGAGAGCCGCGACGCGCATCGCAAGTGACGATCAACCACCGGCCGAGATCGCCTCATGTCGACAACTGCGCCTAACGACATCACTCCCGTCGTCTCCGTCACTGAAGAGATAGCGGCAGAACCTTCGACGGTCTTTGAATCGCTGGTTGACCCGGCGGCATTGGCCGAATGGATGCGCGCGCCTAACGACGTTGGAACGCACGACTGGTCGGTCGACCTGCAACCCGGAGGCGCTTGGAGCGTGACGGTTGACGAACCCGACGGTACCACGCGCACGCTCGGTGGGGTTTTTGTCGAAGTGGACGCGCCCAATCGTTTGGCCTTCACCTGGCGCGATTCGGACGACGCCAGCGCCGCCGGAGTGGTCCGGTATACGCTTGAGGAGATCGCAGCCGACGGCGAAATATGGACGCGCCTCACCGTGACCCATGCGATGTCGGCGCGCCCGTTAGGCATGGTTTCCGTGATGCCAGAGTACTGGTGCGCTGTCTGCGCGTCGCTCGCACGCTTCGTGGGCGAATCCCGTTTCGCCATCACCGCCTAGCGCCTCGCGCTTGCACCTCTGTGCAGCTCCACTGTTCACCGTTAGGCGCCGACGTTTTTCACCTTTCCATCTATTGCACGCATGGCGACGATCTACCCTCCTTCGATCATCGAGCGTTCGAGCCGTGGCGAGCGGCAATACGACATCTTCTCGCGTCTCCTGCTCGATCGCATCGTCTTCCTCGGTGCACAGATCAACGACGATGTCGCGAACATCATCATCGCGCAGCTCCTGTTCCTCGACGCCGACAATCCGGGAAAGGACATCCATCTCTACATCAACTGTCCCGGTGGGAGCGTGTCGGCGGGGCTCGCGATCTATGACACCATGCAGTTCCTCAAGTCACCGGTGGCAACGATCTGCATGGGATTCGCAGCGAGCATGGGCTGCTTTCTTCTAGCTGGTGGCGCGCCCGGGAAACGGTCGTCGCTGCCACACGCGCGCATCATGCAGCACCAACCGTCGCAGCAAGGCGGTGGTGGCTCGGCAAGCGAAATCGAGATTCAAGCGAAAGAGATTGTTTTCCTGCGTGCGCAGGTGAATCGCTTGATGGCCAAGCATACGGGACGGCCAATGGAGCAGATCGAGCGTGACTTCGACCGCGATCGCTACATGTCAGCGGAGGAGGCGCGTGCCTATGGGATTGTGGACAATGTGGTCGCGATGCCGGCGGGGGCGTTGGCGGGGACGAACGGGAGTAGCACTGGGGTGGGAACGCAGCTCCCCTAGCGCGCTACATCGTGCGCATTGCCGGTGCAGTGGCAATGAAATCCCCCCACTCCCCGCGTTTTGCACGGCATCAGCCTAAATACTTTATGCCGCTCCCGTTCCCCAAAGTGTGCGTGGTGCGTTAGGCGCAATAAGGCCGTCAACTCTCCCGCAGTGCCGTTAGCGGCGTCACGCGTGACGCCCTAAGCGCCGGCACCAATGACGCAACAATGGCCGAGAGCACCAGGACCACCAGCGCCATACCGATTGCCAGCGGATCGACGCCGGTGATGCCGTGCAGCTGCCCGCGCAGTATCCGTCCACCGGCATAGGCGAGCGGCGCTCCCACGACAATTCCCGCGGCGACGAGAATGAGTGCATCGCGAACGATCATCCCGACAACAGCGGAACGTTGCGCGCCTAACGCGACACGCAGGCCGATTTCACCGGTACGGCGCGTAATGGCGTAGGTGAGCACGCCATACAACCCGAGTGAGGCAAGCAACAGTGCGAGGAATCCGAATGCAGTGGACAATCGCGCGAGCATGAGCTCTTCGCGAATGGAGAGGCGCATCAATGTCGACAACGCCTCGACACGCTCAATTCGAATACCTGCGTCGTGCTCGCGAATCGCCGTGCGCACCGCGTTGGTCAGGAGCTGTGGGTCAACGCTGGTGCGAACTTCGAATCGCACTTGTTCGAGTTCGCCGATCGTGTTTTGAAGGGCAGCCAGGTAAAAGCGCGGATCTGGCTCCCCGTCTAGTGTGTGGTCGCGGACGTTGGCAATCACGCCGACTATTCGCGCATGAATGCTGTCATCGAGTGTGAGAAAGCCGCCTAACGCTGATCGCCCCTTGAAGAAGTGTTTGGCGAAGCTCTGGTTCACGAGGACGACACGCTCGCTCCCTGCCACGTCGCTCGTGGTGACATCGCGGCCGTCCACCAAGTGGCCGCCGATCGTTCTTACGTACGCAGGGCCGATCTTATCGTAGTTCGACATGCTGTCCTCACGCGTCCGGGCCTCGAAGCCGGAGACTTTGATGTCCGTTCCCGACTCCGTGCCGTTGAAGATTCCATTCTCTGAGAATGTGACTCCGGCGACTCCGGGAATCTGCGAAAGGCGCGTCGTGAGATCGCGCAGGAATGCCACGTTGCGTTCGCCGGTGTAGCCGCGCGCGGAGTTGTCGATCTCGACGAGCATGAGATGATCACGATCGAGCCCCGTGTCGACGTTTTGCAGTTGTTGCAGCGACCGGACGAGCAGACCTGCTCCGACGAGCAAGACGAGCGAAAGCGCCACTTGTCCAGCGATGAGCCAGGCCCCAGCGGAACGATGCGCGCGGCGTCCAGAGGCGATGGACGACGTCACGGCGCGAGCGTTGGCACGCATCGTCGACGCAAGGTCAACGCGCGAGGCATTCAAGGCGGGGATAAGGCCAAAGAGAGCGACCGATAGCAGTGCAGCGAGTGCGGTGAAGCTCATGACGCGTAAATCGAGGTGCAACGTGAGCGGCACGGCGGTCGTGCCGCCGCCGGCGAGCAACAGCAGGAGGTGTGACGCGTAGTACGCGAGCGCGAGGCCAGCGAGCGCGCCGAGGAGTGCCAGGACGAGGCTCTCGGTCAACAGCTGCCTAACGAGTCGGAAGCGTCCAGCGCCGATGGCGACGCGCACCGTCATTTCACGCTGACGCGCGACCGAGCGAGCCAACAACAGGTTGGCGACGTTCGCGCACACAATAAGGAGCAACAAGCCGACGCCCGCCAACAACGTCATGAGAGGAACGGCAAAACCGTGTCGCACGGACGATGCACCACGAGCACCCTCAGACACCATCACACGCAGCTTGGCGATGTCCGCAGCCGATGTCGTCTTGCTCCAGGCAGCGCCTTCCAGCCGCCTAACGAGTGTGGTGAATTCGCCGCGCGCCGCCTCGAACGAAATGCCGGGCTTGCGGCGCCCGAAAATCAGGAGCCACTGTGCTTCGCGCGAGTCGAGCACTCGGCGATTCGGCGAGAGCGCATCCTTCATGACCAGCGGGATCCACATCTCCGTCGGCTGTCCCACGATTTCGCCTTCGAAACCGCGAGGTGCAACGCCAATGATGGTGAAGCCGCTGCCATTGATCGCGATCTCGCGCCCCACGACGGATGAGTCGCCCTTGAGCTCACGCTGCCAGTAGGAGTCGCTGATCACAACGACAGGCGCCCCACCGATCGAGGCATCCGCGCGCTCGTCCATCACGCGCCCAAGTTGCGCTCCGACACCGAGCACATGGAAATACGATCCGGAGACGTATCGCGAACGAGGATGTGTTGGCTCTGCGTTGGTGCCGGGTTGCAATCGGACGTCGATGCGGTCAGCGCGACCACTTCCAAACATGCCGCTCACCGAGGTTGCGTTGGCGCGCAGTTCGGTGAAGAGCGGATACGAAATGAGATCGGTCGCCGGACCGCTGTGTCCCGAAAAGGCCGAGCTCCACGCCGGGTTCCCCAGTATGAGGAGCTCTTCGGGGGCGCGGACGGGGAGCTTCCGCAGCAGTACCGCATCCACCAGCGTGAAGATCGCCGTGTTGGCGCCGATGCCTAACGCGAGCATCAGGATCACGATGAGGGCGAAACCGGCGTTGTGCCGCAGCATTCGCCCCGCTTGCCAGAAATCCTGCTGCAACTCCTCAAGGTAATTCGCGCGTCGCATCTCTCGCTCTCGTTCTTGATCGTTAGTCACCAGCGTGCTACGCACACGCCCAATGTCACCGAATTGCCGTATTGCCTCGCGCCGCGCCTCCTCCGGGGTCATTCCGAGTGCGACGAGCTTCTGCGCGCGCATCTCGAGGTGGAACGCGAGTTCGTCGTCGACTTCCTGCTCGACGTCGACATGCCCGGGACCAAGTCGAAAAACGCGTTTCATCTTGACCTGTTGGCGCGAGATTGGAGCGAACGCGAGCAGGTGCGCTGGCGCATCACACGAGGCTCGTTAGGCGAGGGCGGGTGTGGTCGCGGCGATCGCCTTGCCCACAGCGCGCACGTACCGATCCCAACTCGACAGCTCGTGGCGCAGTTGCTGGCGGCCGCTCCGGCTCATCTGGTAATACTTCGCCTTGCGGTTGTTCTCCGAGTAACCCCACTCGGCGGTCAGCCACCCTTGGCGTTCCAAACGATGCAGAGCGGTGTAGAGCGGCCCCTCCTCAACGAGGAGCTCGCCTTCGGTCACCCCCTGCACCCACTCGGCTATCGCATACCCATGTCGTGGTCCCCACGACAGGGCCTTGAGAATCAGGAGATCGAGTGTCCCGCGCAGCAGACCGCCATCCGGATCGAGCATCGCCTTTCCCCTCTGTGTTAGAGGGGAACGTGCACAAGCTCCCTCATTGGCGCAAGCCTAGCTGTGATGAGCCGTGTGTGAATGGCGATGGGAGGTGCAGCCGACGGGGGCGACCGTGCGCTCCTGGTGCGCGGCGTTAGAGCGCCACGTCTACCAACTCTTCTTCGTCGCTCGTTACGGGATCGACCGCCGGAAGGTAGACGTACATCGTGGTACCGATGCCTAACGACGAAACGACGTCGACGGCGCCGGCGTGTGCGCGCACGATCCCATCCACCACCGACAAGCCGAGCCCCGACCCTTCCCCGACTGCCTTGGTCGTGAAGAATGGTTCGAAGATGCGCCGCCGTACGTCATCGGTCATGCCCGCGCCGTTATCGCGCACCAGGAAACGAGCGTAGCTTCCGGGTGTCAGCGCGAGGCGCTGTGCCTCGTTAGGGCGAACGTCCACGAGACTGAGGCCGAAGGCTACCGTCCCGATGCGGTCCGGCAATGCCTGCGACGCGTTGACGCCAAGGTTCATCAGGATTTGGACGATCTGTGACGGATCGGCAACGGTGGAGATCTCGACATCCGGTGGAGACCATTCCAGCGCGATGGTGTTGGGGAAAGTCGAGGACAGAAGCTGCGTCGTTTCTTCGATGGATTGCACGAGCGACACGACGGTGCGGCGTTCGGCTGCCGGTGTCGCAAACACCAGGATCTGGCGGGCGACGTCGCGCGCGCGCGTTGCTGCGGTGCGAATGGAGAGCGCCGACTCCGCCACGTGCGAATCGGTGGGCTCATCGCTCAAGATCAGCTCGGCGTTGCCAAGGATGATCGAGAGAAGGTTGTTGAAGTCGTGCGCGACCCCGCCGGCCAACGTGCCTAACGCTTCAATGCGTTGGCGACGTTCTAGCCTGAGTTCGAGCCCACGGCGCTCTTCGGCCGCGAGCGCTTCGCGCTCACGGGCGCGTTCGACCTCGCGATCGGCCTCGAGGCGGGCCGCCTCGGTCGCGGCGACGCGGAATCCGCCTAACGCAGCGAGGAGTAGCGCAACACCCAGCCCCACGGCAGACGCTTCGTACACTCGCCGCATCCACGCGGAAAAGTTGCGGGCGTCCATCGTGATGCCAACGTACGTGGTGGGTGAGCCTGACGTCGTGCGTACGAGGGCATAGGCGCGAATCCCGGTGCCCCATGCCGTTGGCGACGGTGCCTTTTCAACGATCGTCCGCTGTTCGCGCTCGAGATCGAGCTCTCCCTGGGTGGGGACGTCTTGCTGGCCCACATACGCCCGCTCCGTCGTGGTATCGCCATCGAGCACAAATCGCATCGTGTCGCCGCGAATCGTTCCCACATATGCGAAGCGAATATCCGGATTGGTGCGAAGTAGCGTGACGAGCGGTGCGGAAAGCTCGCGATACTCATCGCTTCCGACCTGGGAGGAATCAGTCATGTGCGCGACGTTCTTGCCATCGATCATCGCCGCCGTGGTCTCGGCCGAGCGCTGCAGATAGGTGCGCAGGTCGGCCAGGAGGACGCGGCGCACCATCATCGCGATGACGGAGGTGCTCGCGACGGCAGTCGCCATCACCACGAGGGCGACCAAGAGTCCTCCAACAAATGGCCTTCTCCAACGCGCGCGCGCGATTCCGCCCATCGCCAAGGGAGCGCGCGGACGGATATCGTCGGTTTGCGCGGGCGAGTATCGTCCGCTGGCGTTCGGAGAAGCGCTCATCAAGTGCTAGTATCGGTACTTAATTGGCGATTTCGTGCCGTAACGTGCGGGAATCACGGTTGCCACGTGGAGCGTGGACGACCAACGTTGCCCCGCATCGAAGCGTTGGCCTTAGGCAGCGCTTCGTGGTCGAACGATCTGTGCGCGCTCACACTCACCTCTTCTACTACCATCCCGGGTCCTTCGAATGATCCCGCTGAGACCTCTCTCCGTCGTCCTCGCCCCAGCGCTTGCCGCGGCGGCATTTCTACTCCCGCCGAACTCGATTTCGACCCCATCAGGGACGACCAGCCTAACGCCAGCGCCACAGCTGACGTCGGCGATCGATTCGGCTCTGTTAAAGGCTTATAAGTGGCGCAATATCGGCCCTGATCGCGGTGGGCGTTCCATCGCGGTCACCGGCGTCAAGGGGCGTGCGAAAGAGGCGTATTTCGGCGCGGTCGGAGGGGGGCTGTGGAAAACGACCGACGCCGGCGAAAACTGGGCGCCGGTCACCGATGGACAGATTACCGCGGCATCCGTCGGCGCAGTCGCGGTGAGTGAGTCGAACCCCGACGTGGTCTACATCGGTACAGGAGAGACGTGCATTCGCGGCAACATCATGCCTGGCGACGGGGTCTACAAAAGCACCGATGCAGGAAAGACATGGACACACATCGGCTTTAGGGATTCTCACGGGATCTCGAAGATTCGCATCGACCCGCGCAATCCAGACATCGTCTACGTGGCATCTTTTGGAAAGTTCAGCGTGCCGAGTGAGGAGCGCGGTGTTTTCAAGAGCACCGATGGTGGCAAGACGTGGAAGCGCGTGCTCTTCCGCGACAACAAGACGGGGGCGATCGACATCTCGATCGATCGGAACAATCCGAATGTGTTGTACGCGTCGTTGTGGGAGGCCTATCGCAAGGAATACCAGATGTCGAGCGGCGGCCCGGGGAGCGGCTTGTTCAAGAGTACCGACGCCGGCGAGACGTGGACCGAGATCACACGCAATCCGGGGATGCCTAACGGGTTGGTGGGGCGCATAGGCGTCGCGGTGAGCGGAGCGAATTCAAATCGTGTGTACGCGCTCGTTGAGAATGAGAAGGGTGGGCTGTTCCGTTCCGAGGATGCGGGAGCGACGTGGGCGCTCGTGAACGAGAAGCGCGACATCCGCCAGCGTGCGTTCTACTACACACACGTTTTCGCCGATCCGAAAAACGCCGACGTCGTGTATATGCAGAACACGTCGATGTTCCGCTCGACGGATGGCGGCAAGACGATGAAGGCGATCGACAACGGAACGCACGGCGACTTTCACGACTTGTGGATCGATCCGGACGAACCGGCGCATCTGGTAGTCGGGAATGACGGTGGAGGCGCTGTGTCGGAGAACACCGGTGGCAAGTGGACGGCAGAAGATTTTCCGACGGAGCAGTTTTATCACGCCATCACGACGACCCACACGCCGTTTCACGTGTGCGGATCGCAGCAGGACAATTCCACATTGTGCACACCCTACAATTGGAATGCCGCGGCATTCGGCTTGGGCGGTGGAGGACGGCGCGGTGGTGGCGGACGCGCAAGCCGTGATTCCACACGTGACATCACGTTAGGCGGAATGAACGTCTCATATGTCGCGGGCGGTGGTGAACCGGGTTACATCGCCCCCGACCCGCTCGACCCCGACATTTTCTATTCCGGGACCAACAACGGCGCCTACGTCGACAAGTTCAACAAGCGCTTGGGAACGTCGCGCGAAGTGAATCCGTATCCGTGGTTCTATTCCGGCGAGCCGTCGAAAGAGATCAAGGAGCGCTGGCAGTGGACCTTCCCGATCATCTATTCAAAGGCTGACCCGAAGTTGTTGTTCGTCTCATCGCAGCGATTGTGGGCAACGCGTGACGGTGGCAAGACGTGGATGAAGTTGAGCGGGGACCTGACGAGGCACGCCCCGGAGACGCAGGAGAAATCGGGCGGACCCATCACTGGCGACATGAACGGCCCCGAGGTCTATGCGGTGATTTTCTCGGTGGCGCCGGGCAAGAAGGATCCGAACGTCGTCTGGACGGGGAGCGACGATGGTCTGGTGCACGTCACCCGCGACTTCGGGAAGACGTGGACGAACGTCACTCCAAAAGAGATGCCCGATTTCGGACGAGTCTCGCAGATTGACGGCTCGAACTTCTCGTCAGGCACAGCATACGTCTCGGTGCGCAAACCACTCCTGAACGACTTCTCGCCCTACATCTTCAAAACATCCGACTACGGAAAGACGTGGACGAAGATCGTGAACGGGATTCGCCCCGATGCTTACGTACACGCCGTGCGCGAAGACCCGACGCGGAAGGGGTTGCTCTACGCCGCCACACAACATGGCGTGTACATCTCGTACAACGACGGCGGAAACTGGGAGTCGCTGTCGCTCAACATGCCGGACGTTCCCGTTTCGGATCTAATCGTCGAGACGAATGAGCTGGTGATCGCGACGCACGGGCGCGGCTTCTGGGTGCTCGACAACATCGCGCCGCTGCGCCAGGCGACGCCGGAGATCCTGGCGAGTGAGGCCCATCTCTTTACGCCACCCGCTGGCATTCGGTCGAGCGGAGGCGTCGTGATCTCGTGGAATCTCAAGACCGAGCCGCGTGATGCACGCGTGGAGATTCTCGATTCGGCAGGCGTGGTGCTGCGCACCTTTGAGCCCGACACGACAAAGCCAGACTCCACCAAGCCACCCTCGCCGGGCGATTTCTTCGGGCGCGTCACCTACATGCCCAAAGGTGCAGGGCTGCAGCGTCTCAATTGGGACCTGCGCGCCCAAGGCATCGAGCCGTTCCCGGGGATGATTCTATGGGGAGCTGGCACGAACGGACCGGTCGTTCCTCCGGGGCGTTACACCATTCGCCTGACGGCGGACGGACGCAAGGTGACGGCGCCGGTAATCGTTAGGCGCAATCCGTGGATAACCGACGTTACCGACGCCGACCTGCGCGCACAGTACGCCTTTGGCGTGAAGGTGCGTGACAAGGCGACGGAAGCGAACAAAGCGGTCATTGCCATTCGCCGGGTGAAGACACAACTCGATGATCGCTACAAGAAAGCGGCCGAGGACGCAGCGCTGAAGAGCGCCGGTGAGAAACTCCGCACCAACTCGTCAGCCGTCGAGGAAAACGTCTATCAGGTTCGCAATCAAAGCGGGCAGGATCCGTTGAACTTTCCGATCAAGGTGAACAATCGACTGGCAAATCTCCTGTCAATGTCGGAGCGAGGGGACGGGCGTCCGACGAATAACATGCCGGAGATTTTCGGGATCCTCACGACGGAGCTCAAAGGGTATACGACGAAACTCGACGAGGTCTGGAAAACTGATCTGGCCGCGGTGAACAAGGAGTTGGCGCGACTCAAGCTCACGCCGATCGACCCCAACTGCCCGAAGCCAGAGGGGTGCACGGTCGTACCCTAAGGATTGGATCTTCGTTTGAAAGAGGGGAGCGCCAGCAGTCGGCGCCTCCCTCTTCGCTTATCGTTAGGCGATGGGTCGTAGCAGCTCGCCCACTCGCTGTCGGCTCACCTTGAGCTTCTCACCGTTTCGTAGAATGGCGACATAGTCACCGCCGAACCACGGCTGCAACTCACGGATGCGATCGACATTGACGATCGTCGAGCGATGGATGCGCGTGAAGCGTTTGGGATCGAGCTCGCCGACAAGATCGCGCAGCGTAGCGCGGATTCGGTGTTTGGTGCCGGAGACGTGAAGTACGAGATAGTTCGAATCGGCCTCGATCCAGTCGACGTCGTCAGCAGCAACAAAACGCACGTTCCCATCATTGCGCACGGCGAAACGTGTGACGTAACGAGCCCCGTTGGCGCTGCTCGCCGCAGTGATCGGGATGTCATCAAACGTTGAAATCGAAGGGACGTTGGCATTCTGCCAACTCTGCAGCACGTTCTGTAGTCGGCGGGCGAGTTCGCCTTGGCGTCGTTCCTGCACGATTTCGCGCGCATGGTTGAAGGCCGCCACGAGTCGAGCGTCGTGAAACGGTTTCAACACATACCCCACCGCATGCACCTCGAACGCGCGAATCGCGTGCGCGTTAAACGCAGTCACGAAGACGACAACGGGCATGGCACCCGCACCAACGGCTTCGATCACGCCGAAGCCGTCCATCCCCGGCATCTGGACGTCGAGAAACACGATGTCCGGCGCCTGACTACGAATGGCGTCAACAGCGGATGCCCCGTCGCTGCATTCAGCGACTATCTCAACGCCGGCGACGCGTTCCAAGACGAGGCGGATGTTGTCGCGCGCGAGCGGCTCGTCGTCGACAATGACGACGCGCATCGGGGGAGAGGCCGTGGCGGTGGCGGCCGAGTCGTGCGATTGGTCGTTAGGCACCAAGTGCGACATCATGCGACTCCGTAGCGGTGCGGAAGGGGAGGACAATGCGCGCGCGTGCTCCGCCACTCGGCACATCGGTAAGTTCAATCGACGCGGCCTGTGCACCATAGAGTTCTTCCAGCCGCGCTCGCGTATTCGCCAGTCCGATTCCTTCGGCTGGCATGCGTCCGTTCACGAGCGTGAGTCCTTCGCCCGTGTCGCGCACCTCGAGTTCGAGCTGCGTCGTTAGGCGTTTGGCAGAAATACGAAGCAGCGCGGCACCCGGGCGGCGGGCGATGCCGTGGCGCAATGCATTCTCCACCAGCGGTTGGAGGATGAGCGGAGGGACGAGCGCCGTTTGCGCTTCCGCATCGATCTCCCAAACGACACGCAAGCGCTCACCAAACCTGACCATTTCGATCTCGACAAAACGCCGCAGCAGAGCGAGCTCGCGCGTGAGCGAGATCTCGTCAGGCATGTCGCGATCGAGTGTCGTGCGCAGTAGTTCACCGAGCTTGGAAAGCATTTCGACCGCCCCATCGTGTTCGCGCTTGCGGATGAGGGCGGCGACGGCGTTGAGGGTGTTAAACAGAAAGTGGGGATTCAGCTCCATTCTCAGCGCATGGAGACGCGCCTCCGCGAGATTCAGGCGCAACCGCGTGGCTTGCGCGCGCGAGACCTCGGCGGCCCGCACGGAGGAGCGGAAGCGCGAGAAGTATTCGAACGAGTAGTAGATGCCCACTGCCGCGCCGTATGTCATGATGTCCATGAACAAGTAGCGCAGCAGGAAGTAACGCATCGCTCCGCCTAACGACGGAGCGTTAGGCAGCGGGATATCGCGCCAATGTTGGATGGCGCCATATAGCGACCCGTGCGCGACGCCCATGAGGACGGCAGCGCTCCCGTGCACAACGGCACTCGAGCGCCACTTGGCGTCGTCGAAACGAAAGTGTCGCGCGAGCCACAGCACGAGTGGCCCGAAGAGGATCCACAGCATCCACCATGGCATCTGCTCGCGCACGGTGAACCAGATGTCGCGCGGGTGGCCATCGATGTAGCGAATGACCAGTGCGCTGACCGTCTCGAGCATCCCGATGAGAAAGCAAGCACCAATGGCGACGAGCGACGCGTGCCGCCAATCCACTGGCTGGTCGCGCACTCCCTCGGGGTCAAACGTCAGTTCTTCCGCGCGAACGTGGGCTTCGCTGGCGCCCTCGCGTGACGAATCGGCGTCACCAACGGCGACGCTCTCGGCATCGCCGAGTGAGGGGGAAGTGCGCTCGTGGTCGCGCATGCCGAAATCCCGCATGTGACGGGGGTTCGCGCAAGGCGACGACCGGGAGTGGCGCGCGCGCGGGACGAATGGTGGCATGGCGGGGCGAATTGCCTTGAGAACTCGTCAGGCAGATCGACGTTCGGTCGAGCTTCGTTCGATGTGTCGCACGTACTTGCCTGGCGGGACACCGACGATGCGCTTGAATGTGCGTGAGAAGTGGCTCTGGTCGAAGAATCCTGTCTCATGTGTTACCGCGGCCAGAGAGACTCCGCGCTCGAGTAGGGCGCACGCGTGTGCGACGCGCACGCGCGAGAGATACGCGTGTGGCGGAAGTCCCATTGCGCGGCGAAAGGCGCGACTCACGTGACATGGAGTGAGTCCGAGAATCGACGCGAGTTCAGCGAGCGACGCGCCGTTTGGATGCTGCTTCTCGAAGTGTGCGCAGACGGTGGCGGCGATTTCCGCATAGCGTTCCGTGCGAACTCGCTGCGCAGGCGGTCGTTGTACTGCGAATGGCATGATTCGTCGGCTCCGTTGGCGCGTGGGCGACGATGTGAGCGCGATGCCGCCTCACCAACGGTGCTGGGGCGATTTGTGGTGAGAGGGGCGCGAACAGCGTCTGGCACGCGAGAGTTTGGCGGAGGACGTATACGCCAAGAACGTGCAAGCGAATTGGAAACAAGTGGGGCATGATGTGCGCCCATCACCCGACGATGACTACTAGGATGACTTCCGCGCTTTCGTTTCCCGATCGTGCTCGCAGTGATGTTGCCCGTATCGTCACGGCTGGTCTGTTGACTGGCGTCTCCGATATTTCGTTTGCCAACGCGACGTACTTCTTTCGTCGCGGCATCTTCGATCCGGGGCGCGTGTTCCAGTCGGTCGCCTCCGGATTGTTAGGTCCATCCAGCTATGAGTCCGGCGCCCCGGCGATCGCGTTAGGCGCGGTGTTGCATTTCTTCATTGCGATGGCGTGGACGGTCATCTTCGTGCTGCTGGAGCGACGCGTCGGCGTTGTGCGTGCGATGACGGCGCGCACCAGAAGTGCGCTGGCGTTCGCCTACGTCTATGGGATGTGCATCTGGCTCGCGATGGACTTCGTTGTTATCCCACTGAGTCACGCTCGAGTGACGCCGCCCTCACTTCCTGCCTTCTGGATCATGCTCTTCGGACACGGCATTTTTGTGGGGATGCCGATCGTGATGCTGTCGCGTGACCGTTCGCCCGTCAGAATGCGACTGCGGCGTGAAGCACGCGCGACATTGTAAGTAGTTACAGGCCACCTCATAAATGGTCGGCGGCGCGCCGGCGCGCAGCGCCGGCTGGAAGCCGGCGGCCATCTATGAGATGGCTTCTAGACAAGCCCAGAGACCGCGATGTGCTTTGCTGTGTCGATGTAGTGGCGGAGCCGGGTGATTCTTCCGGCGTCGTCGAAGCTCCAGAGATGGATTTCTTCGTCGCGATAGTGCGCGCCGGTTGCGAGGACATCGCCCTCGATTATGAACTCGACTGCCGCCTGCTTCGCTCCGACGATGATATCGCGAATCTCGAAGTGGGTCACCCGAACCGTTCGCGCGAGGGTGCTGAAGAAGTCGGCGACGCCTTCTTTTCCATGCCGCGCGGTCATCCACGCGACGCCGGCGCGCTGGGCGCGATTGTCTTCCCATGTTTCCCACGCGACATCGTCGGACATGTTGGCGAGAATCGTGTTGACGTCGCCGCTGCCGAACGCGGCGTAGACGGATTGGAGGGTCGCGAGATGGTCGGGCATGGGCGAATTCTCAGTGCTCGTTTAGGGTGAAGCGGTGCGATGTCGCGCTTTCCAACCGCCCTTCGACGCGCGCTCGGGTCATCTGCGAAAGTCGGATGTACTCGTCCTCGCTGGCGACCACCACGGGGACGACTCGCTGATACAACGCCTCGGCGACCATTGCGCCTAACGCGAGGATGGGATCGCGCTGACCGAGTACAATCGCGGCTGGTCCAACGCCGCCACGAATCAATTCCGCGAGGACGCTCGAGCTCGACGACGAACCGCGGGCCGATGGCATCACCAGAATCTTTCCGGAGATGGACGCGCCGTGCTGCGGGTGATGCGTGTCGATGATCTTTCCGGTTGACTCGTGGACACCTCCCCAGAACGACAGGGGTTCGGTGAGCGCCAACACGAGTCCAGCAGCGCTTCCTGGCACGAGTACTTCACTCATGCTCATGCCTCCCATTGCAGCTGGTCACGCCATACCACGCCACGCACCGCCGATTCGACGCATTCCTCGAGCGTGGCGAAGACGACACCGTAACCCAGGTTGTTAGGCGCATACCACGCCCACTTCGCCGAGTTTGTCATGACGGCGCCGGGGCGCCCTGAGAGTATGGGAGTGAGATACGTGCACGTATCGGTCACGATGCGGACACCGCGTTCGCGCAGAGAGGCGCTTAGACCTTCAGCATCGAGCGTCGCCAAGATATCTCGTCCGGTCGATACGAAGAACTCGACGTCAGCCGCAACGGTTCGGTTCCCCATGGCATCATGCAGCCGGGCGAACTCCGCGCGCGAGAAGTGCGGCGTCCCAACGGCGACCGCGCCAAGCTGTTGCGTCGTGATGGATGTGAGCTCCGCCATGGCGCGACGGAAATCGTCCGGGCCAATCAGGAGCGTACGTTCCGGAGAACGCCCACCGAGGGCGTCACCTAACGATTGGGCCTCAGGCGTCACCCCCAGCATGTGAAACATGGCCACGGCACCGGATGAGGCGGCCGCCGCGCCTAACGCCTTCAGATCGTCTTCGGTGGCGGCGGGGACGCCGGTGATCACCGGGATGTCGCTCCCCGTTAGGCGCCCGACGAGGTGCCCGAGCATCGCGAAAAAGGTGTCGCGTTGCATGGCGGCATCGCTCATGCCGCGGACGTCGATCTGCACGCGTCCACGCCGCCCGTCGTCGGTGTGCAGTCCGACGTCGGGGACGAGCCCGACGATGGCGGCGCATAGATCTATGAAGTCACCGTATCGCTCGGTCCGCGCACCCAGCACTGAGTTGGCAAAGACGATGGCGTTCGACTCCGCCCAGGCGATTTGCTCTCCAAAGTTAGGGCGGTCGACCAATTGGTAGGGGGCGCACGTCCATGTCTGCCGACAACCCATTGCGCTGTAGTAGCGCATCATCTCACGTCCCGCGGCGGCGACTTCGGGGCGACCGCGAAACAGATGCGGATGGAGAAGATCGATGGCGCCGACGTTGAGCGTCGTCGGGACACTTACCTGGTGCCCGGCCTCCGCCAGCGTTCGGGCGAAATCAAGAGACGCGGGGCCGTGGTACAGACATCCGTCGATGTGCGCCCGCGTAATGGGGATGAGGCGCGTCGCGCCAACGGCGGTGGCGTATCGCTCGAGCAGCTGCTGCGGAATTCCAGTGTGCGAAGTCAGACGTGTCACGCGAGAAGAGGGTCAACCATCGGCCAGTCCCGCGGAAAATCTGCGGAGTGCACAGAGCGAGAGCCAGCGGTCGGAATGATCTGGCTCATGAGGGTGTGCAATGCTAGGATCTGCGCATGAGTCCAGAAATGCCCCTGGAGGATGATCCCGAGATCGCGCGAGAGCTCGAGATCCACGCGGCGCTGCGACAGAGTGCGCGGCGCCTGATTGCGTCGGAGCACGTTGGCGCGTGGGTCACGGTCACCTACCTGGTACTCTCACTGCTTGGAATGATTCACGAGGCGATGATTCTTGCGCGCTTCGGTCTCAACTACATCGAGTTCGCAGCTCCGTCCGATTTTCTCCTCGCGACCGTTCGCGATCCACTCGTCATTCTCGCGTCGTTCGTTCCGGCGGCGATCATTTTTGCCGGGCTCCAATACCTCGACCGACGCAGTTTGAAAAAGAATCCCACCAAGTACTTCTCGTACCGCCGGCGAAACGCAGTGCTTGGCAATCCGCAATTCAAGTTCGGGTTGCAACTGACGGTAGCATTTCTGTGGGCGATTTCATTCCAGCTGCAGTATGCCAATCGCGTGTCAGCGGGGATCCGCCGCGGTGCGGGGACCAAGGTCGCATTATCACTGTCCAACGCCGGCATTCCTGCACGCCCCTTCCCCGCCGACTCGGCGCTTCTCCTCTCGGTCACGTCGAACTACGTCTTTCTCTATTTCCCCGCGCAATTCGAGACGCGCGTCATTCCCGCTGGGAACGTGGCGTATCTGGGTCGCCGCCGCATTCCCAAAGTGCTGCCGACACTCGAGGCGGGATGGACGGATCCTCCAGCCGCACCCGTCACGACGCCGCGGTAGCTCACACTCGCTCCTACTTGCTGATACTCGCGCGGCAAATACGCGATCGGCCCCCGCACTTGCGATGTCGCCCATAGCCGAATAAGTCAGCGAGACCCTGTCTCGGTTTTGGAGCGACCATGCCTAGAGTTTCGTTCACTCGCGTCCTGCAGCGCGGCGCTGCGCTCGCCGCCACGCTTCTCACCGTCACCTCGTCGCTGGCCGCCAGTGCGCAGCTACCAGCCGACACATCTCGGCGCGCGTCGCCTAACGGTGATCTCCCCCTCGTCCCGACGCGTCCGCTCAAGTTCACGACCGACGAGGGGACCTGGCTCTCGCTCGACCTGTCGCCCGATGGCAAGACGATCGTCTTCGACCTGCTCGGCGATCTCTACACCATTCCTGCGGGGGGCGGGGGAGCGACACGCATAACGAGTGGTTCGCCGTTTGATGGGCAGCCGAGGTTTGCACCTGACGGGAAGTCGATCGTGTTTGTGAGCGATCGGTCGGGGAGTGAGAACCTCTATCTCATCGACCCCGACGGAAAGAACCTGCGCCCGCTCACGCGTGGGCCAAGCCAGGCATTCATTTCGCCGGATTGGACGCCCGATGGACAGTACGTCGTGGTGTCCAAAAGCGGTGACCTCTGGTTGTACCACAAGGATGGTGGAAGTGGGCTGCGCCTAACGGGGCAGACGCCGGCGGCGGCTCCAGGCGGTCCGGGCGGGGGCGCTGCGCCAGCGAACTTCATGGGAGCGTCTGTCTCGCCGGACGGGCGCTTCATTTACGCTGGGGCGCGCACCGGACCGGCAGGTTACAACCAGATGATGGGGACGACGCAGGTCGTGATGTACGATCGCGAGACGGGACGCTTGGCAACGCGCACCCTCAACCTCGGGAATGCGTTTCGTCCCGCCATCAGCCCCGACGGCAAGTGGCTCGCGTACGCATCGCGTCGCATGGCCATCACTGGCCTCAAAGTGCGGGAGCTCGCGACCGGCGACGAACGTTGGGTAGCCGACAATATTCAGCGCGACGATATCGAATCGCGCGGGTCGCGCGACTTGCTCCCGGGGTACTCGTGGACGGCGGATTCGAAGTCGCTTGTCCTCGCGCATCACGGAAAGATCTGGAGTCTCGACGTCGCGAGCGGAAAGCAGACGCAGATCCCCTTCACCGCCGAAGTCGACCAGATGATCGGCGACTTGGTGCGCTTCGAGTATCCAGTGAATGACTCGACGCTCACCGTGCGGCAGATTCGCGGCGCGCGTCCTTCGCCTGATGGAAAACGCCTCGCGTTCTCAGCGCTCGACCATCTCTGGCTGATGGATCTGCCGTCAGGCACACCAAAGCGCCTAACGACTTCGACCGACGGCGAGCACATGCCGGCCTGGTCGCCCGATGGGAAGTACATCGCTTACGTCTCCTGGAACGAGGATGGCGGAGACATCTGGCGCATCCCGGCCATTGGCGGGAAGGCCGAGAAGCTGACCGCGCAATCGGCGTTCTACGACGACATCATGTACTCGCCTAACGGGACGCGCATCGTCGCGGCGCGCGCTCCGCGCAGTCAGCGCGCGATCATCAATGACGAGATCAATCCAAGCCTCGTGCTCACCGACTTGGTGTGGATACCGGCGAGCGGCGGTGCTACGAATTTCATCACGTCGGTCACGAACGCCGGGCGTCCCCACTTCACCTCGGACACGACGCGGGTGTGGGTGTACGAGCCGCGAGAAGGTCTCGTTTCCATGCGCTGGGATGGCACCGATCGCAAGGATCACCTGAAGGTCACGGGGTTCCAGCCGCCGGGCGGCGGGCCAAACGCGCAACCGCGTCAGGCGCAAGACCTTCAAGTTGCACCTGACGGGAGCCGAGTGTTGGCGTTGGTCGATAACAGGTTATTTGTGGTGCCGTTGGCGATGACCGGAGGAGCAACGCCTACAATCTCCGTTCAACAGCCGACGGGTGGCTCGCTCCCATTCCGTCGCCTGTCGCGAATCGGCGGCGACTTCATCGGATGGAAGAACGACTCGAAGGGTGTGTTCTACTCGTTAGGGCGTTCGTTCTTTCAGTACGATCTCGCGCGCGCCGACTCGCTGGCGGCCGACTCCGCCGCCAAAGCCCCTGTGCGGGCGGAGCGGCCGGCCGCGGGAGGGCCGGCTGCTGGACCCAACAGACCGGTGTACGAGGCAGCGCGCACCGACATCACCATCACCGCGGCGAAGGATCGTCCCAGCGGAACCGTCGTGTTACGCGGCGCACGCATCATCACCATGAAGGGCGACGAAGTCATTCCCAGCGGCGATATCATCGTCAACGGGAATCGCATCGTTGCCGTTGGCGCAACGGGGAGTGTGAGCGTGCCTAACGGGGCACGCACCATCGATGTGAGCGGGAAGACCATCATGCCCGGACTCGTTGACGTGCACGCTCACATGTGGCCGCAGTGGGGGGTGCATTCGCCGCAGCCGTACATGTACACCGTGAACCTCGCGTACGGCGTGACGACGACGCGCGATCCCCAAACGTCGACAGCCGACGTCATCTCGTACGGCGACGCCGTCGATGTTGGGCAGATCATCGGCCCACGCATTTACACGACGGGGCCTGGCATCTTCGTCTGGGACGACGTTTCGAGCGCCGAGGACGCGAAGGAGGTCATGAAGCGCTACTCCGAGTTCTATCTGACGGAGACAATCAAGCAATACATGGCGGGCGACCGGCGACAGCGTCAGTGGATCGCGATGGCGGCCAAGGAGCAACACATCACACCGACGCTCGAAGGTGGCCTCGACTTCAAGAAGAACATGACGGAGGCGATGGACGGCTACGCGGGAATCGAGCACACACTCCCCATCGCGCCGCTGTACAAAGATGCCGTGCAGCTCTTCTCGCAGAGTGGGACTACCTGGACACCGACGCTCCTCGTCCAATACGGTGGCCCGTGGGCGGAGAACTGGTGGTACGAACATTACGACATTCTGAGCGATCCGAAGCTCACGCACTTCACTCCGTTCTCCGAACTGGAGCGCCGCGGACTTCGCCGTCCGCAGTGGTTCCGCGACAGCGAGTACTCATTCAAGCTCTTTGCTGAGCAGGCGAAGAAGATCGTCGAAGCCGGCGGCCGCGTTGGACTTGGCGGACACGGTCAGCTGCAAGGACTCGGCGTACACTGGGAAATGTGGAACATTGCCAGCGGTGGGATGAAGCCGATGGATGTATTGCGCGTGGCGACGATTTACGGCGCCGAGTCGATCGGGCTGCAGAAGCAGATTGGTACCGTGGAGGCCGGGAAGCTGGCGGACATCCTTGTCCTCGACGCCAACCCACTCGACAACATCAAAAACACAAACACGATTCGTTATGTGATGAAGAACGGGCGGGTGTACGAAGGGAACACGCTCAACGAGATCTGGCCGCGGCAACGCGCACTGCCCAAGCAATGGTGGATGACGCACGACGCGCTCCCGGTGGAGGGAGAGCAGCGGTAGGCTCTCCCTCTGATGCCAGCCAGCCGATATGTGCTGGCGCGAACGCCCCCGGAGCCTTAGCTCTGGGGGCGGGGGGGGGCGATTGCTTTTTCTGGAGGATTGAGATGCGCGCCAAGGGGAGAGAAAGTGTGTCGCGCCGGGGGTTTGTCGGCGGATTGGCATCGGCTGCGGGAGTTCTGACGCTGGCGCCTAACGCGTCGTTACTGGCCCAGGCTCCTGGTGCGCGCGCGCGGCTGCCGCGGATACCCGTCGCGCTGCCTAACGAAGGTCCGGTCGAAGACTACGACGCCTTCGCCAAGCTCGCCTCGAATGAGAATCCGTATGGGCCGCCAGCGTCGGTGATGGAGGCGATGACGAAGGCGTTCAAGTATGCCAATCGCTATGCCTATCCCGACGGCGAGATTCTCAACGAGATCGCGAAGCACCATGGCGTGAAGCCAGAGAACGTCTTGTTAGGCGCCGGATCGGGTGAGCTGCTCAACGTTGCGGGAACGACGTTCCTGGAAGGTGGGAAGAAAGTCGTTGGCGTCGAGCCGACATTCAACAGCGTCTACGAGCACGCCTCCGGAATCCGCGCGGATGCCATCAAGCTCCCGCTCCTTGCGGACTATCGGCAGGACATCCCAGCGATGATCCGCGCCACGCGCATGCATGCGCGCGATGTCGGGTTCGTGTATCTGTGCAATCCCAACAATCCCACTGGCCGCGTAATTCCTAAAGGTGAAGTGCGCCAACTGCTCGATGGCATCCCAGAAGATATGCCGGTGCTCATCGATGAGGCCTATCATCACTTTGTCGACGATGCGGAGTACGCGACATCGATTCCATACGTGCAAGAAGGAAGACAGGTGATCGTCACTCGCACCTTCTCCAAGATTGCGGCGCTCGCCGGCATGCGGCTGGGCTATGCTTTGGCGCCGAAGGAATTGATTCAGGCGATGCGTGCCTACAGCGTCGGAAGCATCAACGCCATCGTGAAGTGGGGTGGCGTGGCGGCGCTGAAGGACACCGAGTCACAAGCGCGGGTGAAGCGAGTGACCATTGACTTGCGTACCAAGGCGATGTCGGAGCTCACAGGGCTGGGCTACAGCGTCATTCCCTCAGAGACCAACTTCTTCATGGTGCATATTCGGCGCCCGGTGCAGCCCGTGATCGAGGAGTTCAAGAAGAAAGGCGTGCTGGTCGGGCGTCCCTTTCCTCCGATGACCGATCATTTGCGGGTCTCGGTCGGAACGCCGGAGGAGATGCAGCGTTTCAGTGTAGCATTTCGCGAGATCTTTGCGGCGTCGGCGAAAGCGAGCGGAGGAGACCGTCGTTAATCGCGCCTAACGACGTGCCTTGAGCCAGTCCACGAACGCTCGGTCGCTCGGCGCGAGCGCATAGTCGTCGAGCGCCTGCGGCGTCTCCCAAGCCAGCGCCAAGTGCTCGAGGCATGCTGGTTCTCCATCGAACGACACCGGTACGAACGCAATCAGAAACGGAGATCCGGCGTCGTGGACGGCAAATAGCTCTGCTCCGACTTCTATAACAGCGACGCCGAGTTCTTCACGTAACTCGCGGCGCGCCGCGTCCACGTCTGTTTCGCCCGGCTCGCACTTTCCGCCTGGAAATTCCCAAAGTCCGCCATGCCGCTTGTTGAGTGGGCGTTGGCAGATGAGATAACGTCCGTCGCGTTGGACGACGGCGGCGAGGACTCGGATGAGTGTGTAGTCGGACACGCGTTAGGCGTTCAAGATGCGCGCAGCTCGCGACAACGCGCGATGCAACGTCCAATGGTTTCATGCGCGTGGTTCATTGCGCCGCGCAAGGTATCGTGAAACGCGCTTAAGCGCGTATAAGCGCGTCCAACGCTGAAGCGATTTCCTCTGAAGTCGTTCAACCGCCGAGAGATGCGCGGCACCCCGGCTCAATAGCTGGGCGTTTGGCGAACGACAGGGTGGCGTTGAAACTCCGGCTTCATGGTCCGCGTATGATCGTTTTGATCATAGTCCAGGACTTCGATGCCGACCGACCCCAAGAGCTTTCTTCCGCTCAAACCCGCCGATCTCCTTCTCCTCCTCGCGCTCGTCGAAGAGGAGCAACACGGGTACGCGCTCGCCCGCGAGTTGGCGGAGCGCAGCGATGGATCCATCAAGCTCGAGCCGGGAAATCTCTACCGTATCATCAGGCGATTGGTCGACGATGGACTGGTAGATGTCGCCGCGCGCCGTCCGGTGGTGGAGTTGGACGATGAGCGGCGCCGCTACTACCGCATCACGTCGTTAGGCGCTCGTGTTGCAGCGCAGGAAGTACGGCGACTGCGCGCGCTTCTGTCGTCATCCGCGGTTCGGGCGCTTCCTGCTCTTGTTCCTGTTGCGGAGCGCGCATGAATCGCCGTCGTGCTCCCAGCTGGTCGGAGCGGTGCTATCGCGCGCTGGTTGCCGTCATCTATCCGCGCCGCTTTCGCGACCGCTTTGGCGAAGAGCTCGGCGATCTCTTCCGCGATCGCCTTCACGACGCTCGCTCGCAGGGTGGCGCGCGTGCCGTCGCGGTGCTCTGGCTTCGCATCGTTGTCGACTTGATCTCGTCGAGTCTTCGCGAGCGAGTCTCCGAGGTGGCACTGCGCCGTCAGCGCGAGGCCATCGACACGTCGGATTCCCCCTTTCCCAATCGACACGTGAGTCTTCCCCGTGCACTTCTCGCTGACGCGCGCTTTGCGCTGCGCGTCTTTCGTAAGAATCCCATTTTCGTCGGCATCGCGGTCCTGGTGGTCTCGTTAGGCACCGGCGCAGTGAGTACGATCTTCTCGGTGGCCAACGCCATCGTCTTGCGACCAATTCCCGGCGTCCCCGACGCATCGCGTGTGGTTGAAGTTGCGCGGACCCGCAAGGGAGAGAATGGGACGCTCTCGGCGTCGTATCCGTACTACCAGCATCTGCGGAAATCGACCAAGACGCTGAGTGGCGTCGCAGCCTGGGCGATGGTGTCGGTCGTCGCCACACCATCGACGCAGGGAGTCGCCATCTTGGGCAACGCGGTCAGCGGCAACTATTTCAGCGTCCTCGGCGTGCGCCCAGCGTTAGGCAGTATGTTTTCCGGCGATGACGACGTCGCCCTGATGAACGAAGGTGTCGGAGTGATCAGCTACGCGTTCTGGCAGCGTCAGTTTGGTGGCGACAGCGGCATCGTCGGACGTTCGATGCGCGTCAACGGGATCCCCACGGTGATTATCGGCGTCGCGCCACCGCGCTTTACCGGTGTGTACCCGGCGCTTCGCACCGACATCTGGCTGCCACTCGGCATGCGCTCGCGTCTGCACAACACGCGCGATGGGTTCAATGATCCGAACATGTCGTACATGCAACTGGTCGGAGCGCTGCGTCCAGGCGTTTCGCGCGATGTCGCGCGCGACGAGTTGAGTACCCTCACAGCCCAATTCGCGTCGTCGCAGTCGATCGGAGAGGGGAAAGCGATGTCGGAGTACACCGCCGCGAAGGTCTACGCTGTGGCCGGGGTACCTGGGGAAGTGGCAGGTGCCGTCGCTGGATTCTTCACGATTCTGCTGGCGATTGCCGCGCTTGTATTGATGATCGCGAGTGTCAATGTGGCGTCGATGCTACTTGCGCGCGCCGTCGTGCGACGCCGCGAAATCGCGTTGCGGATGGCGTTAGGCGCCTCCAAGCGCCGGCTCGTTAGGCAGCTGCTCGTTGAGAGTGTGATGCTCTTCAGTGTCGGTGGCGCGGCAGGAACCCTACTCGCCTTCTGGGGAACCCGCCTCCTTCAGCGCATTGAACTTCCGATTGATGTGCCGCTCGAGCTCGACTTCACCCCCGACGGACGCGTACTCGTCGTCACACTCGTCGTTGCAATCATCACCGGAATTCTTTTTGGGCTCGCACCCGCCCTTCAAGGTTCACGGCTCGATGTGCAATCCACCTTGCGGAGCGATTCCGCCGGATCAGGACGCCGCAAGTCGCGCCTGCGCGATGGATTGATCGTTGGACAGATCGCCATGTCACTTCTCCTCCTGTCATCAGCCGGGCTTTTCATTCGTGCTTTAGGGCGCGGGAAGGCGACGGACCCAGGCTTCTCGGCCGACGGTGTCGTTACAGCGAACATCGACGTGCAGAGCGCCGGTTACGACGAAGCAAAAGCGCGTCTCCTGTTCCGCGAGTTGAGCGACCGTATGGCGGCCGTGCCGACGGTCGAAGCGGTCGCGTGGGGACGGATTCTCCCGCTGTCCATGAACACGATCGGATACGATGTCTCTGTTCCTGGGTTCACGCCGCCTAACGGGAAGCCTGACGATGCGTTCGGGGTTTCGGCGAATCTGGTGGACGGTGCCTACTTCGCTGCACTCAAGATCCCGATCATTCGCGGGCGCGCCTTCACGAAGGCTGACGACGAGCATTCCGCGCACGTCGCCATCGTGTCGGAGAGCTTTGTGCGTCGCTACTTCGGTGATCGCGAGGCGTTAGGCGCAACGATTCGGCGCGATAGCGTCCCCGTCACGATTATCGGGATCTCGAAGGACGCCAAGTTCGGAAAGCTGGATGAGGAGAATGAAGCATTCCTCTATTTGCCTACGGCGCAGGAATGGCGCTCAACCGGAAACATCCTCGTTCGTACACGCGGAGCGCCGGAGATGGTGAGTGCGGCCCTTCTCCGCGAGATGGCGGCACTCGATCCAGCGCTCCCGCCGCCACGCATCACGACACTGCGCCAGGCAACCGCGGTTGCTCTCCTTCCCCAACGCGTTGCGGCCGCGGTCACAGGTGCGTTGGGCGTCATCGGCTTGCTGCTGGCGGCCGTTGGGCTGTACGGCGTACTCTCATTCTCCACCGCGCAACGCACTCGCGAGCTCGGCGTACGACTCGCGCTCGGCGCATCACGAATGAGAATCATGCGATTGGTCCTGCGCGATGGAATTCGCCTTGTGGCGGTCGGTGTGTCAGTTGGATTCGCACTCGCATTTCTCGCGACGCGCGCCCTTCGCCCATTCCTCTTTGGGCTTAACCCGCTCGATCCTCTCACATTCGTCGTAATTGCGTTGACGCTGGTGGGCGTGTCGGTGATGGCCACCGCCATTCCAGCTCACCGCGCGTCGACCACCGACCCAATGCTGTCGATGCGCGAGGAGTAGAAGCCATCTCATAAATGGGCGCCGGCTTCTGGCCGGCGCTGCGCGCCGGCGCGCCGCCGACCATTTATGAGATGGCCTGTAGTTTGGCTGGGACCGTCGGGGCGTGGCGGGCGCGAACTGTCATATCTTCTGACATGACGCGCTCACTCCGCCCGGTCCTGCCCACACGCGTGCTCGCGCTAATCCTAGCTTGGGGACTTGGCGCCGCGTGCCATTCAGCGACGGAGGCGCCGGCAACGATACTCGCGCTTGGGACGTGGGGCGGCGATGGCGCTGGATTGATCGTCTCGGATACGACGGCGCACCTACACATCGGTTGCACCAAAGGCGACTTCCCGCGTCCTCCGATGCTCGATGCGGGGGGAAGATTCGACGTGGCAGGAAGCTACATACTACGCGCCTATCCCCTTGAGATTGGCCCATCGCTTCCAGCGCGTTTCACCGGGACGGCGCGAGGATCTCACGTGATCGTCACGGTTGTGGTCAACGACACAGTCGCGAAACAGGTGGTCACACTTGGTCCAGCCACCGTGGTCCGAGGACGTGAGCCGAGGCTTGGCCCGTGCCCGATTTGCCGGACGCCGGAACAGATGAGGGCGAGTGCACGCCGGTCCGGGACATAGCTCATCTCGGCGAGGCGTGCTCGTTAGGCAGCGTCAACCGACAAGATCAAGGGGAGACAGCCAAGCGGCGTGTCTCCCCTTTCCAACGTAGGCCACCAGAACTCGTTAGGCGGCGCGCTCCTGCGACCGCTGCGCTACTTCCCCTTCGACAGCCCGGTGACGGCCAGTTCGAGGTTGTGGCTCACGCGAATGCCATACACGCCGTCGAGCGACGTGAGCTTGTCCGGAGCAACAACGTCCTTTGTCTCGAACGTCTTCACCGTGGTGCCGTTGATGACACAGGACGGCTTGCCACCCTTCACGCTCCAGCCGATTTCGTTTGTCGACTCGCCCTTGTCGTCGGCTTTGTGTAGCGCGGGGTTCGTGGCGCGATCGACCAACGTCGTGACGTTCGAGCCGTGGAACGTCTTTACGGAGTACGTCCCGTTTCCGTAGACGATGCAGTACATCAGTGTTTCGGTATCGGACTCCAGGCCATTGCCACCGATGAAGATGCCGTACGAGTGCGGATGTGACGACGTCATCTTGAACTCCTTGAACGTCGCTTTCACCGAATAGTCGCCTTTGGCGACGTTCGCAGCGCTCCAGAAATTTCCCGCGGGGCCGACCGAGAGTCGATAGCCGCCATCCATCGCGGCGAACTTCGAGTCGTTGATGGTCTTTCCCTTCGAGGCTGGCGCGCGGTCAACGCGCCCCTTCCATCCGGCGACCGAGATTCCACCTTTGACGGAACGGTCGGCATCCTGCGCGCGTGCAGGTAGCGCGACGAGAACACATGCAAGCAGCAGCACGGCGTGACGCATGATTTCTCCAAGAAAGAGCGGACGAGGATTCTCGCTCCCTCGCCGTCCGTAAACAAGCGGTCGTGGCTGCCCCGTTGGAGCATTGTGACAAAGGGCAATGATGACAGGGCGATTTGCCCGAAGAGCGCACGGCGAGCGCGCTCTGGCGCCTCTGCCTAACGAGCCGAGGTGGTGGGAACGGGCGCTCGGAGCCCAAGCTCAAGAATATCGGACATGATGGCGAATCCACCGGTGAGTCGGTGGCCGCCGCCGCGGGCATATGTTGTCACGATGGATGTATCGACGTCTGCGCATCCGGAATCGGCCTCTTCGGTGCCGTAAACGCACAGCACCTTGAGACCCGCGAGCTTCGCGAGTTCGGGCGCAACGGGGACATCGTCATCGCGTTTCACGTCGCGCACGAGGTCGATGAAGTGAAATTGAAAGTTCGCGCTGCGGCTCAAGCTCACGAGCGCAACCGCATTGAGACGATCACGAAGCGACGAAGGCCAGCGCGACGCCACAAACGGCGCGATGTCAGCGCCGCGCGAATACCCCAACAGCATCAGCCGAGGGCGACTCCACTTCCTGCTGTACTCCTCGGCGACACAGCCGATATCGGCTGCTGTCTCGTTAGGCGTTTTTCGCTGGCCCAGGTACGATCGCATGTTGACACCGACAATTGCTGCGCCACGGTCGCGCAGGCCAGCGGCGACTTTCTCGTCTGCATTGGCCCAGCCACCGTCGCCCGTGAGGAGAATGACTAACGTTGAATTGCTATCACTCGTTGCGGGACGTTCAATGAGTGGCATGCGGTGCACGGTGGCAGCGCACGAGGTTGCTTGTGCGTGCACGACGGCCGGCGAGACAGCGATCGCAGTCAGCAGAAGTGCAGTTGCCACACGACGGTATGACGTCATGATGTCGGAATCTTCGGAGGAGAAACAGGAACCCCTTCACCACCTGTGGTTGGCGAGAGGAGTGAGTCGATCACCGCCGCGACGCGCTCGCCGAGCGGTGCGACGCCACGATCGGGGTGAGCGGGTTCGATGGGCGCGGGGCCGGCGCTCGCCACTAACTCGCCGTTGCGGGCATCGGTCACTTCGAGGAGGAGACGAAGTCCTCCTGCCTCGCGAAAGAGCGCACCCGAAATAACCGTGGCGGCGCGCGCCGACTGCGCGACATTGCGCAGCGCCTTTGCCGCATCACCATTGGCAGCCCGAGATCCGCGAGCGCTCCGCGGAAGCCAATCGATGGCCGAGACGATCGCGACTCGTGAGTTGCGCTGGAGGCGCGTGGCGATGAGTTGAGACGCCAGATCACTCAGCGGTGCAAACGCAGAGTCGCCGGTTTCGTTGTCGAAATCAGCCACAACCACGCGATGGGTATCGAGTACCGGTACGTCGTTAGGGTCTGGTGTTCTCAAAGCGAGAAATGCAGCGACGGCAAGTGCGCCGAGCAGGGCTGAGGCCGTAGCGATACGACGCGTGCGCGGGGCACGCGCGGCAATCGCCACGAGGCCACTCTCGAGTGCCGCAGCCATTTCGCGGGCGTTGGCATAGCGATCGTCAGGCGAAGGCGCGAGCGCGCGCGCAATGATCGCTTCGACCTCACGTGGCACAGTGATTCCGGCTGATGCAAGCGTAGGCGGCGATTTGAATCGCGCGGCGAAGACGGTTTGTATGTCCTCGCTGGCGTACGCGGCATGACCGGTGAGCATTTCAAACAGTACGGTGCCTAACGAGAACAGGTCGGACCGCCCGTCGAGTTCGCGTTCGCCGGCGACTTGCTCTGGGCTGGCGTAGAGCGGTGTGCCGACGAATGTCCCGGCGCGCGTGCGACGAGGGTCATGGTCGCCAACGTCATCCTGGTCGCGCCGTTCGCGCCACGCGGAGCCACTCGATCCTCGCGCAATCCCGAAGTCGGCGATGATGGCTTCGCCGTCTTCAACCAAGATGTTGTCCGGTTTGACATCGCGGTGCACAATGCCGCGTTCGTGCGCATAGCCTAACGCATTGGCGATCTGTAGCGCGAAGCGCAGCGCTTCGCGCGGCGACAGGCGACCGCGATCCAATCGCTGGCGCAGCGTTGCACCTGTGGCCAGCGGCATGACGCTGAAAATCGAGCCATCAGCGGCGCGCCCGGCATCAAACAGCGGGAGGATATTCGGATGGCGAAGTGCTGCGACCAGTCGAATCTCGTCGCTCACTCGTCCGAGTGCGTTGACGCTCGCTGTTGTCGGGTCAGTGACTTTGACGGCAACGTCGCGCTCGAGACGATGATCGCGTGCCTTGTACACGACTGAGCTTGCGCCGCGTCCGATCGCCTCAAGCGGCTCGAGCGCGCGAGCTACCATCGCCTCGCGTACTGCCGGCGACAACACATCGGCAGCGGCACGTGTCGACGGTGCCCGTTGCTCGTGATGTAGGAGCTCGTTCGGCTGAAGAGGCGGTGAAGGCACGTGAGTGACCATGTAACGAGAACGCTGCGGGCCAAGCGACCGAACGCCCCGCATCGTCGTGAAGCGCGCACCGCCCATACGTATGACGTTCGCGCCCCGCCAACGTTATGGATACACCGTCCGATCACTTCACCCGCGTCCTCACTGCGGCCAAATGCGCTATTGCGAAAGGTCGTCGCGCTCGCCTAAACCGCCGATAACGAAAAACGAAATGTCACCCTTCGCGCGCAGCCTCGGCGCGCAACGCTTCACGCACGCGCCCGCGCAATGCATCGACGTCGCGCGTCTCCAATGGAGCACTGCGCAACTGCTGGAGAAACGAGCGGCAGAAGTCGACATGCGAGCGGCACCCAGTGCATGTCGCCAGGTGTTGGCGAATTTCGTCCAGCCGTTGGTCGGGAAGCTCACGATCGAGGAAGTCCCACATCAGGTGCACCACCGTGAGACAGTCCAGTGGAGGCGTAGGTCCGCTCATGACGCTCGATGTTCGGGAGAGAGAGTCGCAGAAGTGCGAGGAACAAGACCAGCGTCGCGCGCGTGTTCGATGAGTGCCTCCTGCAGCACCCGTCGGCCGCGAAAGAGGCGTGATCGTATGGTTCCGACGGGAACGCCTAACGACTCCGCCGCTTCGCCATAACTCAACCCTTCGATATCGACCATGGCGATGATGGTGCGGTGAATATCGGGGAGTGCAGAGAGCGCACCCGCGATTGCTGGCGCGATGTCGGGCTCAGCGAAGAGCGCATCAAAACCGTCGCGGGCAGCTGCAACGTGGAGCCTCGCCGACGCGAGTGCTTCCAATTCGGGTTCGTCGCCAAAACCGACCATGCGTTGTTCGCGCCCGGTGGTGCGGAGAAACTCGTGTCGGCAAATCGCGAAGAGCCAGCGCCGCGCGTTGAGATCGGAGCGATATGTCGCGCGACCGCGGAAGGCGCGAAGGTAGGTTTCCTGCACCAGATCGTCAGCCGACGCGGCGTCGCGCGTCAATGAGCGCGCATAACGCGCGACATCGGGGAGATGCGGAAGCATTTCCGACTCGAAGTCGAACGTTGCGGAGGAATTGGACGATTCGGGCGCGTCGTTCATGTACCGTCAGCTAGATCTGCCATGGCACCGAAGTTCCATCGTCCGGCGTTCGATGGAACTATCGAACTGCGCTCTCTTGCGCTAAGGAGTCACGCAATGCGCGCAGCGCCGCCATTCGCTGGTCGCGCCAGGCGATGCGGGCTTGCTGTTCGTGCAATGGCAATTGAGAGCGCATGGCGTCGGTCAGCGTGCGCACAACGTCGGGCGTCACCACAGGTTCCAGCGCACCGCGTTCCCGCGCCAACTGGTCGAACATGAAGCCGTAGCGGGCGAGGTAATCAGCAATTCCGCCGGGTGCATTGAGGTCGACACCCTCGAGTGGGCCGAGGAAGGCCCAACGCAGGCCAAAACCGTCACGGATAAGCGCGTCGACATCGGCGGGTGACATGAGGTCATCGCTAATGACACGGAACATCTCGGTAAGCAGTGCGCCTTGCAGGCGGTTCATGACGAAACCGGGTTGTTCGCGCCTAACGAGCACAGGAGTCTGCCCAACCTGCCGCATCACATCGAACGTGCGTTCGACGGTATCGGGCGTCGTGTAGGGCGCAGGGACGATTTCGACAACCGGAATCAGGTGGGGCGGCGTTGCTGGATGCGCCACGATGCATCGCCCCTGTCCGCGCAACTCCGCCGTGAAGCGCGAGACGCCGATGCTCGAGGTGGACGAGGCGAGAATTGCCGAGGGGTGAGACAAACTGTCGAGTGCAGCAAAAAGCTCGCGCTTGACGTCCACGTCCTCTTCGACCGACTCTTGCACCCAGCCCGCGCCTTGTACGGCTTCGTCCAGCGCGCCGGTAACCACGATACGCGCCTCGATGTCGGCCAGCGCGACGTGTGGAGCGACCGCGCTGGCTCGCGCGGCGGCGCGGCGAACGCGCTCGTGCAGTGTGGTTCGCACCGAATCGTGACGCGCGAAAACACGCACGTCCCACCCCGCTCGCGCGAACACAAGCGCCCACGAACTTCCGATGATTCCGGCCCCGACAATCGCAACATGCGCCATAAGCACTCCGCCCGCTCGCTACACCCGCGCCGTGTCGCGCCTGAAGAGCACCATCGCCGCAAGGCTAAAGAAGATGGTCCACACCACGACCCCTAACGCACCTGTGCTCACGTCGCCGCCGATGAGCGGCGCACGCGCCAACACGCCGACGCCGTACACCGGCGTGAACTTGGCGAGCGTCTGCATCGCCTCGGGCAGCGTCTTGAGCGGAATGAAGAGCCCTCCGAACATCGCCAGGAGCGCCAATATGGGACCGACGAATTGCATCACGTTCTCAGAGGGCAGCAGAAATCCCATGAAAAGTCCGAACGCAGCAAACACCAGCGAGCATCCCCACGCAGCCAAGCCCGATAAGAGCCAGACATGTGGCTCCATATGCACGCCATTCAGAGCACCAACAGTGAACGACGACACGATGGCTAACCCGCCTAACGTCATCGCGGTGAGCACCTTCATCGCCACATACGCGACTGGGCGAAGCGGCGTGAGACGGAGTTGGCGACTCCAGCCCAAGCTGCGCTCGACCGCAACCGCTGCTCCCCCTGACGTGGTCCCGACCATCGCACCGTACACTGCCATACTGATGAGGAGATAGCCCATCATCTGTGGCGGCGGCTCCTTTTGCCCCCGTTGCGGGAGGCGGAAGATAAAGAAAAAGAGCGATGGAAAAACCAGGATGAACATCAGCGTCCGACGGTTGCGCAGCACGCGCCGTAGATCAAGCGAAAGCGCTCGAAAATTGAAGCCACCTAACGCGGGGACCTGCCGTTCGTGCGGGACATCAGGGGCAATCGTAGCAGGAGTGGACATCAGCGGGCTCCGGACAAAGCTGGGGTTGAGCCGTTAGGCGACTCGGTGGCGGTGAGTGCAACGAAGGCCGCTTCGAGGTTCTTCGCCGAGATCTCGACATCATGCGCGGTCGTTTCGGTGAGGAGGTACCGCGCGACGATATCCGACTCATTGCATTGCACCAATACGGAATCGCCGCGCAGCTCCACATTGGTAACGCCCGTGAGCGCGCGGAGCCTCACGACATCCGCGTTAGGCAGGGTCGCGCGCACAACACGTCCCGACGCCAAGTTCTTGATCTCTGCCGTCGTGCCATCGGCGACGATGCTCCCCTGGCGAATGAGGACGATGCGATCGGCGTAGGCATCGGCTTCATCGAGGTAGTGCGTCGCGAACATCACGGTTCGTCCACGCGTTGAATCTTTGCGGATTGCACTCCAAAACTCGCGACGCCCCTCGACATCCATTCCTGTGGTGGGCTCGTCGAGTACCAGGAGACGCGGATCGGAGAGCAGCGCAATGGCAAAACGAAGTCGCTGTTGCTCGCCGCCCGAGCACTTTCCCACACGACGATCGGCGATTGCCGCAATGCCCGCGCGTTCGAGCACTTCCTTCACCGGGCGTGCGTGCGCGTAGAGCGATGCCGTGTACTCCACGGTCTCCGCGACGGTGAAGTCTTTCAGGAGTCCACCGGTTTGCATCACCGCCGCCACTTCGCCGCGCGCGATCGCATCGGCGGGCGAATGACCAAACACAGTGGCGGTGCCGGCATCGGGCTTGGCGAGGCCGAGCAACATGTCGATGGTCGTGGTCTTTCCCGCCCCGTTAGGCCCGAGGAAGGCAACTATCTCGCTTGACTCTATTTGGAGCGAGAGATCGTTGACGGCGGTGACGGCGCCGTAGCGTTTTGTAAGGTTGCGGAGATCGACGGCGAGCACTGGTATTTGATGAGGGGGACGTTAGGCCTACGCTGGTAGTGATGCCAAGTTTCACCGTTCTACCACGTTCTATCACCGTTCTACCATCGTTCTACCACCGAACCCACAGCGCCGGCGGCTTCCGAAACTCGTGCCCCTCTGGCCGCGACGGACGCGCCGCGTCCAACGCCAACGACGGAAAGCGCGCCAATAGCCCGCCTATCGCCAGCTGTGCCTCGTGACGCGCAAGCGCCGCACCCAAGCAGAAGTGGCGCCCGGTCCCAAATCCCAAATGCTCGCCCGCATTCGATCTCGAGATGTCGAATCGCTCAGGATCCTCGAAGAGCGCAGGATCACGATTGGCCGCACCCAGCATGCACTGCACCGTCGCGCCCGATCGAATCGTCACATCGCCGAGTGTTACGTCGCGCGTGACGTAGCGATGGCACGTTTGCACCGCCGGATCCCAACGCATCGATTCCTCGATCGCGTTAGGCAACTTGGCAGGATCGGCGCGGACCGCCGCGTGGGCGGCCGGATGCGACAGCAGCGCCCACGTGGCATTCAGGATCGCCGCCTCGGTCGTTTCGATACCGCCGAACAGTACGATGAGTGCGTTGGCGCAGATGGCGGCGTCATCGAGCCGTTCGTGAGGCTCATGAGCCAGTAGTCCGAGTAGTGTGCGGGCGTCGAGGGCGCCGCGTTCGTGCAAGAGACGTGTCACCACACCGCGAAATTCTTCCGCGCGCCGCCTTCCCTGTACGCGCTCCGCAGAAGCAGCATCAAAAGATGCCAACGCCGCGGCAAAGTCGTCGTACCAGGCGCGCAACGTCTCGTGCATCGCCTCCGGAAGACCCAGCACATGCGCCACGCTATAGAGCGCCAGCGGCCCCGCGAGCGACGCGCGCAAATCGGCAGATCGATCCTCGCGTCCAGCCATGGCCGCCAGCAGCGCGTCACAGCGTGCGGCGACTACTGGCCCCGCATCTTCACGCACGGCGCGAGCGTTGAAGGGCGGCGCGCAACGCGATTTGTATGTGCGCTGCACGTCGCCATCGGTGCTCAACATGTGCGCGCCGAACGTATCGCGAATGGGCGAGTCGTTTCGCTCCACGGTGTACGTCTCAGGATCGCGCAGCACCGTGAGTATCAGATCACGCCGCGTCACCAGCCACATCCCCATCGACGGCGCGAAGAAAACGGGAGATGCTTCGCGTAGCTTGTCCAAAACGGGGTACGGATCGCCGGCGAGCGCGTCGAAGGTGAGCGCCGCCGCGTCGAGTGCCGTCATTGGCGCACCGCGCGCTGCACGTTCGGTGCACGCCCGATCAGCATCGCCCGCACCGTGCCTGCGTCACGCTCGACCTTCCAACTCGTCCCCGACTCGTAGTTGATCAACTCATCAGCACTGATCGGAATCAGCAGCGACGTACGCATGGCAATGGGATCGACGACGCTGAGCATTTCCCCACTCACCCGGACTACGAGTTTCAGTGTGTCTTTCCCGTTAGGCATGTGATACGTGCCGGCGAGCTTCGCGAGTTCATCGGGAGTGAGGCGAGCGGCTCGGCGTTCGGTGCGTCCGACGCCCGGCACGTCGAACTCCTCGCTGAAGCCGCGCAGAATCTCGGTGATCAGGTTGTTGTTGACGCCATTCGTCATGATCACGATGCCACGCCCCAGGTTCGGCCACATCGACATCTGCGCGACAAAGCCCTCATCTCGGCCACCGTGGTTGAACGTCAGCGAGTCTCCCGAACCGCCTAACGCTACACCCAAGCCCCAGTCGCCATTTCCATACGGTGGCTTGACGTGGACCTGTGAAGTCAGCATCTCGCGCGCCATCGCTGGCGAGATGGGGCCGCCCGTCGCTCCTGAATAGCTGCGCGTTAGCGAAATGGCCCAACGCGCGAGGTCGCTCGCCGTGGTCCAAAGGCCGGCTGCAGCCTTTTCCGGGTAGACGTGGAAGCGCCCGGGCACCGGCGTATCAATCTTCTCGTGCCCGCTCGCCGCTTCGCGCCAACGCTCACGCGGAAGCGGGTTCTCGAAAGTGCTGTGCACCATCCCGCTACGCTCGAGCACCAGTCGCTTCATCAGAGCCGGGAATGGCTCGCCGGTCACGTCGGTCGCCATCAGTTGTGCGATCGTGATCCCTCCACCGCTATACAACCATCGCGAGCCCGGCATCGTGTCGTTGCGCACGGCCGCAGTGTTCGCCGGCTTCACGCCATCCAGAAGCTGCGGTACTGTGGGAACCGCCGTCCCCATCTCGTAGCCCGGAAAGCCCCACACCGTGAGCCCCGCGTTATGCGAGAGGAGACGGCGCAGCGTGACCTTGTTAGTCGCTGTGAAACGTGAGTCTGGAAGGTGCCACGACTTGAGATAGCGATTTACGTCATCGTCGAGCGTCAATTTCTTCTGTTCGACGAGCGCCAATGCGCCGGTTGCAAATACAGGCTTGCTGATTGAACCCGCGAGAAAAAGCGTCGACGTATCGACTGGAGTATTCCCACCAAACTCGGTAATGCCGAAACCCTTCGCGTAGACCACGCGGTTGCCATCAATGATCGCCAGCGACAGTCCTGGAACGTGATACGACTTCATGCGATCGGCGATCGCGTACGCCGTATCTGCATGGTCCGCGAGTTTGACCGCCGGCCGCAGGAGCCGTGCGACACGCGAAGGGTCCGCGGACTTCTGTTGCGCGCTTGCGTGAACAGGCGCAGTGACTATCCCTAACAGCGCAATGCAGGCGCTTGCGAAGGTGCGCGGACGGAATCCGATAGAGCGAGGTCTACTCTTCACGATGGTCCCCTTCATGTAGAAGCCATCCCATAAATGGTCGCCGGAGCGCCGGCGCCCCGCGCCGGCCAGGAGCCGTCGGCCATTTATGAGATGGCCTGTAGTGCTCCACAATCGGTGCGCTCAAGCAAATTGGCCCGCACTCCGGGCGCTGAACACTTCGTCCGAAGCGGGCCACGTCGGAACGCCGTCGGCGCAAACTTACCCTTGTCGCCCACCTCCCACTACTCGCGCAACCACTCGCGTAACATCACCCCGCGTCTTCCACGACGAATGTTTGTGCCGTTGATTGGGACGCGCACAGCTTCTCACGATCCACTCGTCTCACGTGCACCAGCACGTCGCGGTACCCACCCTCTCTATGCGACCGTTGCTCGAAGAAGGCGCCGAGCGCGCCATTCGGTACCTGGAAGGCCTCGACGCACGAAGCGTTGCTCCAACTGCAGAGGCTTTGGATCGCCTTTCGCTCATTGACGATGTGCTCGTCGACGAACAGACCGACGCGCACGATGTCATCGCGCTGCTCGACGACATCGGCTCGCCAGCAACGATGGCGATGGCCGGTCCGCGCTTCTTCGGATTCGTGATCGGAGGGTCACTCCCGGTCACGGTTGCCGCTAACTGGCTCGCAACAGCGTGGGATCAGAATGCCGCGATCTATCGCGCCACGGCGGCGGCGGCCCAGATCGAAGCCACGGCGCTGCGTTGGCTCCTCGAGGTGTTGCAGCTCCCGGCCGGCTCCGGTGCGGCGTTCGTCACCGGCGCCACAGTGGCCAACTTCACTGCCCTGGCCGCCGCTCGCCACGTCGTCCTCGAGCGCGCAGGATGGAACGTCGAAGCCGACGGCCTCTTCGGCGCGCCGCCTATCACGGTCATCGTCAGCGAAGAAGCGCATCCGAGCCTAACGAAATCGTTAGGCCTACTCGGCCTGGGTCGGTCGCGTGTAACCAAGGTGCCCGTCGATGCCCAGGGACGGATGCGCGCCGATCGCCTACCGAACATGTCCGGTCCAACGATCGTGTGCGTTCAAGCCGGCAATGTGAACACCGGGAGCTTCGACCCAATCGATCAGATCGTCGACGTAGCGCACCAGGCGGGGGCGTGGGTTCATGTCGACGGCGCATTCGGCTTGTGGGCCTTAGCCGCGCCCGAGCGTGCGCACCTAACGACGGGTATCACGCGCGCTGATTCATGGGCCACCGACTGCCACAAGTGGCTCAACGTCCCGTACGACAGCGGCCTCGCCATCGTCCGCGATGCCCATGCACTCCAGGCGGCGATGGCCATTACCGCCGCCTATCTCCCAACCGTCACGCCGCATCGCAATCCCTCCGACTTCACCCCCGAACTCTCGCGCCGAGCGCGAGGTGTCGAAGTGTGGGCGGCGCTACGCTTCCTCGGTAAACGCGGCGTTGCGGAACTCGTCGAACGTTGCTGTCGACACGCGACGCACTTCGCCACGTCGTTAGGCGCCGCGGGGTTTGAGATCCTGAACGATGTCGTGCTCAACCAAGTCCTCGTCGCGTTTGGCGACGCGGCAGCCACTGAACGCGCCATCACCGCCATTCAGCAAGACGGCACGTGCTGGGCTGGCGTGACGGAGTGGCAAGGACGCACCGCCATGCGTATCAGCGTGTCGTCGTGGGCAACGACAACAGATGATGTGGATAAGAGTGTCGCCGCGATGATACGAGTGGCCAACAACAACAAACTTGCCGGAGCAACGTCGTGACTCGTCATCGCTTTACCACGATGGTCCTGGCGCTCTCGCCTTTGGCCGCAGGGCATGCTGACGCACAGGCGACGACAAGGCGTTCAACGCTTCTCGATCGCGTCATTGTTGGCGGGCGCGTCATGGATCCGGAGTCCAGACTCGATGGCGTTCGGTCGTTAGGCATCCGCGACGGACGCGTCGTCTCCATCACCACCACCATTCCCGCGGCCCGCGACACAATCGATGCGAAGGGACTTGTCGTTGCGCCTGGCTTCATCGACCTCCATTCGCACGGACAGGATTCGGTGAACTACGCTTTTCTTGCACGCGACGGCGTGACGACTGCGCTGGAGATGGAACTCGGCACCTATCCCGTCGCGCCGTGGTACGCAGACCGCGAAGGAAAAGCGCGCATCAACTACGGAACGACGGTCTCGCACGCCGGTGTCCGGCGCGCGTATCTCGAGCGCGATTCGTCGCGCGCCGGCTCAAGCGTCATTTCCGCCGACGGGCCATGGGCGCGCCAAAGCATTCCGCACGCGCAGTTAGGCGAAATCACCAAACGACTCGAGACCGGACTTCGGCAGGGCGCGTTAGGCATCGGGATGGGAATCAACTATACCGAGGCAGCCACGCGAGAAGAGATTCGCGCTGGCTTCGAAGTCGCGGCGCACGCGCACACTCCCGTCTTCGTGCACCTCCGCGGCTTGGGACCGCTCGAAGCAACCGGCGGTGTTGCCGGATTGCAGGAAGTCATTGCCGACGCAGCAACCACCGGCGCCGCGCTCCATCTCGAGCACGTCACCTCCATGGGACTCGGCGTCACTGGACAGCTTCTCGCCATCATCGACGGCGCTCGTCAACGCGGACTCGATGTCACGACTGAAGCGTATCCGTATACCGCGGGTTCGACGTCCATCACTGCGGCGATTCTGGACGAAGGCTTTCAGCAGCGCATTGGAATCGACTACAAAGACATCCTCATGCCGGCGACCGGTGAGCGCCTAAACGCTGAGAGCTACGCGAAGTATCGGAAGCAAGGTGGGCGTGCGATCATCTTCATGATTCCGGATTCCGTGGCCGATGCCGCGTATCGCGTCCCGTTCGTGATGGTGGCGAGTGATGGAGGATTCTCCAGTGTCGACGGGCGTCCGATCGGGCATCCGCGCGGAGCAGGGACGCATGCGCGAGTGCTCGGTGTGTACGTCCGCGAGCGGCGCGTCCTTGGACTCATGGACGCGATCGCGCGCATGACGCTTCTCCCGGCCAAGCGCCTCGAAACGCTCGACCTCTCGATGACGCGCAAAGGACGAATCCGCGTTGGAAGCGATGCCGACCTAACGATGTTCGATCCGGCGCGCGTCATCGACAAAGCCACGTACGACAACGCGGCGCAATTCTCCGAAGGGATCGTTCACGTCCTGGTCAATGGCGTGCCCGTGGTGCGCGACGAAAAGCTCGTCGTCGGTGCCACGCCAGGGCGCGCAATTCGCCGTTCGCAGTCGGTTCCGTAACATCGAGCGCGCGACGCGTTTCTAGCCCGGCGCGGCGATGCGCGTATATTCGGCGCGCATCCGTACTTCATGCGGTGACACGTGCAGCCGCATGTCGCCATTGCCAGTAACCACTCCATCATCGACTTCGCTCGTTAGGCATTATCCGACTCCCCTCCCCCCACATGTCGTCATCGCTCAAAGCCACCATCGTTGCCCTCGTGGTACTCTTCGGAGGCGCCGTCGCGTACAAATCGGCCAAAGATCCCGAGAAACGCGAACTCACCGATGCCGACCGCGCCGATGTCCCAGGCAAATTCGTTAGGCTCCCACAAGGCGTCACGCATTACGAAGTCGCCGGTCCTGACACCGGTCGCATCGTACTCATGGTACACGGCTTTTCGGTTCCCGCGTACATCTGGGATTCGACGTTCATTGCGCTGAGCAACGCCGGTTTCCGCACCGTACGATACGACGTCTACGGCCGCGGATGGTCCGATCGCCCCGATGTGGACTATGACGGTAAGCTCTTCGACGCGCAGATCGACGGCCTTCTCGATTCTCTGCATATCAAAGGGCCCGTCGACCTGATGGGGCTTTCGTTTGGTGGATACGTCACGGGGCACTACGCCGGAACACATCGCGACCGCGTTCGCACCCTGACCCTGATTGATCCCGTCGCCGCATCGACCACGACACGAACGACGATGAAGCTGCCGATCGTTGGACCGTATCTGTGGCAGGTGATGGCGGTGCCGGGAATGGCCGATGGACAAGCGTCCGACTTTCTGCACCCCGAGCGCTTTCCGCACTGGGATGCGCCCTATCGCCCCCAAATGCGCTACAAGGGTTTCGGGCGCGCGCTCCTTCGATCGAGAATCACGGGTTCGGAGACGAATTTCGACACGCTCTATGCGCGCGTCGGACGCACGAACCTTCCGGTGCTCCTTATCTGGGGAAAACAGGATCGCACGGTGCCCTTCAAGTTGTCGGAGCACGTCCTCAAGAGTATCCCGAACGCCGACTTCTTTCCCGTCGACTCATCAGGGCATCTCCCCCACATGGAGCAGACTCCGCTCGTGAACGCGAAGCTGCTCGACTTCTTCAAGTCACACTAATCGACACCCGTAAACGCCGGTCGACACGCCCTCCCCGAAACCCGTCAACATCGTTAGGCGAGCCCCGACCTCGCCTAACGCTGATAGCCAGGGCCGCGCACAACGACGCCGGGCTTCTTCCCCGTGTGCTGACCGTCTTTGATAACCGCGACGCCGTTCACGAAGACGTGCTCCACACCCTGAGAGAGCTGATGTGGATTCGGAAACGTCGCGACATCCTTGATCGTCGCCGCGTCGAAAACGATCACGTCCGCCTTCATCCCTTCCACGAGTAGCCCGCGGTCGCGCAATGAAAGGCGCGCGGCGACCGCCGACGATGCTTTGCGTACCGCATCCTCGAGCGGAAGCACCTTCTCCTCTCGCACATACTTGCCTAACAAGCGCGGATAGTTCCCGTACGTGCGCGGGTGGACCATCCCTTTCGCCGAGTCCTTCGGATCCCACGCGTCAGCATCCGTTCCGAACTTTATCCACGGCTGTTGCAGCTGCTTCTTGATGTTGTCCTCCGACATCAAGAAAAGGATTTCGCCCAGGTTCTCGCCTTCTGCGATTACCAAATCCATCGCCGCGTCGACCCAGTCCTTCCCCATCGACTTCGCGATCTCGTCAAGGCGCTTTCCCTCATATTGCTTGAGCTCCGGCTTGGTGAATCCCACAATCATCACGCCCGACGGCGTCGCCTCACGACAGAGAATTTCCTCCTTCGAATTCTCGTCCAACGTCGCGGCCTTGATCTCGGCGCGCGTGGTCGGGTCTTTCAGTCGATCGACGAGTTTCCCTCCCTCCGCGTATTTCGGCGGAAAGCACGCTGCCAGCGCGTTGCCACCAGCGACGTACAAGTACATGTCGGCCGACACGTCCTGTCCGGCGGCGCGCGCTGAATCGATCTTCGCAATCGCTTGCGTCATCTTCGGCCAGTTCTTCACGCCGCCGGCTTTTAGGTGGTAGATCTCGACCGGAACGTGTGCCTCGCGCCCGATCGTGATCGCCTCATCGACCGCTTCGAGGAATTTTCGTCCCTCGCTACGCATGTGGGTGATGTACACGCCGCCTAACGGCGACATCGCCTTCGCCATTTCCACCAGATCAGCCGTCGTGCTGTAGTTGTCCGGCGGGTAGATCAACGCGCTGGCGATGCCGAATGCGCCGTCTTTCATCGCGTCGCGCACGACACGTCGCATCGTGTCGAGCTCCGCCGCCGTTGGTGCCCCCATCGTCTTGTCTTTCACGTAGCGACGTACCGTCGCGGTTCCGACAAACGATCCAACGTTCTGCGATACACCGTGCTTCTGCATCGCGTCGAGCAAGTTGCCAAAACCATGGGTCCCGCTGAACAGCTTGGCGTATCGCGCCAGCGTCGTGTCCTTCATCAACTCGGCAGCACCCGACTTCGAGACGGGAGCCGGCGTGTCGCCTTCACCCATGATCGCCGTCGTTATTCCCTGCGTCACCATCGATAGCGCTTTCCCATCACCGATAAGAAAGTTGCCGAACGATTGGGCTTGAATGTCGATAAAGCCGGGCGAGACGATGTGATCGTGTGCGTCGACGCGTGACTTCGCGGGGGCTTTGGCGAGCGAACCAGGAAGCGCGATGCGCGCAATGCGATCGCCGCGGATGCCGATGTCACCGCGATACCATGCATTGCCCGTACCGTCGACAATGCGGCCGTTGGTGATGACGATGTCGTATGGCGCGGCGGCAGCGCCCTGCGCGCCTGCTTCGCGCAACGCGCCGAAAGTGGCGAGCAGCGCGACCGTGACCATCGCGCGTGCAGTGTGAGAAATGCGAACCGAGTTCATGACGAGTGGGTTGGGGTGAGCGCGAACGTAGTCGTCCGCATCACCCCTCGCCATATCGATTCTCTCGGGTCTCGGTGCGCCGCGCGTCAGTTCACGCGCACGAACTTGAGGTTGCGCATCCGCCCCGCGTCAAAGTGAAACGCGGTGACTCGTCCTCCCTTTTCCTGATCGATGACGATCTTCCCACTGGCTACGGAGAAGGCGCCGGGAGCGAACGGCGTGAGCGTGAGCCATTCCGTATAGCCAGGACGCACGCGCAGTAGTCCTCCTTCCTCCTTGATCACATACGTCGCCCCCAACTCCTCACTGGCGAAGCGCCCGACCATGGCTTGGCGCTGCGCGGTGGTCAGTGTCGGTGCCGCTGCGAGCGGTGGCGTCGGCACATCGACTCCCACGGCCGTCGCCTTCAGGCTGTATCGCCCATCACGCATGCGCGCAAAGGTGAACGTCCCCGGAAGTTTGTCGCTCACAAAGCTCGAGTCGTTCGTTGCCGTCAGCGTACCGCGCTGACCGAGCGCTTCGATCGTTAGGCTTTCTCCATCACGCGCTACTGTCGCTGCAGCCCCCGGCAAGATCTCGAATCGTCCGACATATCGATCGAGCGTCGCGGGAGCGACGGTTACCTTGGTCGCGCCCCGGCCACCGGCATTTCCTACCATAGCTGCACTCGCTAATTTGTCACGCAACACGACATTCGCGACCGATTTGGCTAGTGCTTCGGAGCCAACCGTGTAGTCATTGCACAGAACGCCGATCGACGTGTGTTCCGTCGGGAATCGTAGCAATTCCGCGCGATATCCAATGAATGCGCCGCCGTGATCGACTTCGGGCAATCCGCGATACGTATTGCGCATCAACCCCGAGGCGTAGTTGGTCGTATCGCCCGAGTTCAGGATCCCCTTGGTGTACATGCGCTCGACGAACTGATCACCGCCGGCAAGTCTATTGTGGTAGAAGTTCTCATCCCACTGCGCCAAGTCGTTGACCGTCGTGTACAACCCACCATCGCCGACCAACGCAAAGGACGTGCGGACGATGCGAAAACCGCCCTTCCCGTTCGGTTCGTACCCTTCGGCGCGATGCGGAATGATCATCTGGTTGTCGTCGTGGAAGTGCGTATCGCGCATCCCCAACGGCTCGAAGATGTTGTCGTGCGCAAACTGCGCGAGCGACTTGCCGCTCGCACGCTTGATCACAAGCGAAATCAGGAAATAGCCGGAATTGCTGTACGACCACTTGCTCCCGGGTTCGAAGTCGAGCGCCTGCTGCCTAACGATAGACGCCAACGCCTTTTCTTCCGGCAATTCATTGGCAATCGTCTCGCCCGACATCATCCACAGGCCGAGATAGTCACGAATTCCGCTCGTGTGGTGCATCAGGTGGTGCAGCTTGATGGCATCCGCGTAGGCAGGGAGTTCGGGGACGTATTTCCGCACCGGGTCGTCGAGCGAGACTTTCCCCTGCATCGCCAACAGCTGCAACGACGCCGCCGCAAACTGTTTCGACGTCGACGCAATATAGAAACGCGTGTCGGGACCGATCGGGACTCCCTGGTTCAACTCGGCCATCCCATAACCGCGCGCGTACACCGTTTGCCCGTTGCGATAGATGCCTAACGCGCACCCGGGACGATCGGTGTGATTGAACTTGGCAAAGACGGAGTCGACGCTCGCCGCGGGAAAGGGAGCGGCTTGCCCAAGGCCGACGCGCCCCCACGTGGCGGTCGGCAACGTCAACAATAGTGCGCGAAGGAGAGAGGACTTCATGGGCTCGTTAGGCGTTTGGGAAGGTATTTCTTGTCGATCGACGCAACAATCACATAGTTCGGATCGACCATCTCATTCAGGTGGATCTTCGCCACCTTCGACAACAACTCGTATGCATCCAACGCGGAAAGGCCATAGTCCTTCTGGATCCACGCCACCAGTTCGGTGAAGGCGATTCGCAATGCATCGTCGAGTGGACGATACGCGCCCACGGTCATGATGGACGTTTCATTCTCGAAGCGCGGCCACCCAATCTTGAGCTTCTTCACCACGCGCACCTGCACCTTGGCGCGCAGCGCGACTTCGACTGCGGTTCCGGCAATCTCACCATCACCCATCGCCGCGTGCCCATCACCCAGAAATAACAGCGCACCAGGCACGTTCACCGGGAGGTACACCGTGTTCCCCACGCTCGCCTCGGGCGAGTCCATGTTTCCACCGTATTCCGCCGGCGTAATCGATGCCCGACTCTCGCCTAACGCCGGCGCCACACCAATGCATCCAAAGAATGGGCGCATCGGAATCTTCACCGAAAACTTCGTGTCGTGTGCCTGGAACGTCGCCGTGTTCGTCGCGCGATCGATCGGGTAGTACCAGATGCGCGCCTCAAGCGGCGGTTGCAGCATCGGCGTGTAGTTGGTCGCATTCAGTGCGCCGAAGCCAGGTACAAACGCGCCAACACCGACGTCGCTCGCCACCTGCAAATCCAGAATCGTGACCGCAATCGCGTCCCCCGGTTCCGCGCCATCGATGTAAAACGGACCCGTAAGTGGGTTGTCTCCCTTCACCATGCTGAGTTTGTCGCCCGGCTTCTTCAGCACATCGCCAAAGGCGTCGAGCGTGTTGGTCACCAGTGTGTCACCCGAACGCAGGTGCGCGACTGGCGTCGCCGGACCATACACGTATTTCACGTCATTGATCGTCGCGCGATATGTCACCGACTTCGCGCCCTGCGCCGCGAGCGGAGAAGCCAGAAAGGTCGCGAGCGAAACGGCGACGACGGTCGTTAGGCGTTTGTGAAAGGGCATCGGTGTGGCCAGGCTGTTCGAGAGAAGGGAAACAGTTGCATACGGGTATGCTGCAGACGCCTTCTCAGAGCAAGAGTGCAGGCCGTCGGCGCCTTGCGTAAGGCTTTCGCCAAGCACGTTTCGACGACACTTTCGCATCCAGTCTTGCGCTGCAACTCACCCTTTTCGACTCGCACTCTCCGGAGCTTCGCGTGCGCGCCTTCCCGCTCTCTCCTCGCGTCAGACACCTCGCATCAACCGCTACGCTCGTACTCATTGGAGGGCGCACGGTTGGCGCACAGCAGCTCCCGGCGCCGATGGCCGCCTCCATCGACTCACTCTTCACGAAGTACGCGCATTCGGGTTCTCCCGGTTGTGCCGTCGGCGTCTTTCAGAATGGCGCCGTTACCTTCGCCCGCGGCTACGGCTTCGCGAATCTCACCTACGACGTACCCATCACGCCGGCCACCCGCTTCACGGTTGGCTCGGTCTCGAAGCAGTTCACCGCGGCAACAATCGCCTTACTCGTTCGCGCGGGACGAATCTCCCTCGATGATGACATTCGCAAGTACGTCCCCGAGCTCCCCGTCTACTCGCCACCCATCAAGGTGCGGCACCTCGTGCATCACACGAGCGGAATGCGCGACTTCTGGGAGCTGGTGCAGCTTGCCGGCATGCGTCCCGACGATGGCTACGGCGTCGACGACATGTTCGCGCTGGCCTCACGCCAGAAAGGGCTCAACTTCACACCCGGCGCCGAGTATCGGTACAGCAATACCGGATACCTCACTATCGGTGTGCTCGTTAGGCGTGTCACTGGCCAGTCGCTTCGCCGCTTTGCCGATTCCGCCATCTTCGCACCGCTCGGCATGCGCGAGACCCTCTTCCTCGACGATCACAACGAAATCGTCTCCGGGCGCGCCGCCGCCTACTCGCCGCACGACAGCGGCTGGCGCATCGACATCTGGAACAACGACCTGGTTGGCCAGGGGGGCATCGTCACCTCGCTCGCCGATCTGCAGCGCTGGGACGAAAACTTCTACAGCGGCAAGGTCGGAGGGCGCGAGTTCGTCGACCTGATGCAGACCACTGAACCACTCAATGGCGGCGCGCCAAACACGTATGCATTCGGCAATATCGTCGAGTCGTATCGCGGTGAACGTCTTGTGCAGCACACTGGCGCCACCGGCGGATATCGGGCGGCGCTCTTCCGTTTTCCCGACAAACACACGTCGTTCGCCATGATGTGCAACGTCGCCACCGCCAACACCGAGGCACTTTCGCTACGGATGGCCGACATCGTGCTCGCCTCCTCGTTAGGCGCGCGAGTCGCGGAGGCCGCGCCACCGCGCGCCGCGGGGAGCGCGGGGCGCGCCGGCGGTACCATTCCCGTCGCTGAACGGCGCTCCATTGTCGGACGCTATCGGAGCTCCGAACTCAACGACGCGACATGGGAAGTCAAACTCGCCAACGACTCCTCATCGCTCGAGCTCGTACGCCCGCGCAATCGCCCGATGCCCCTTATCTCCACTGACTCGGCGTACGCTTACGTCGCCGCTGGCTTCGTGACGCTCAAGTTCGCCGCCCCCAGCAAGGGTAAGAGTGGCGGGTTTGTGCTGAATGGAAGCCGCGTGTCGGCGGTTCGCTTCGAACGCATCTCGCCGTAGGCTCCGACGTCGCGATTCCCGTTTTCCCAATCCTCGACACGTCAACGCCATCGCGCGCCTTGTGATTCCTGCCGGCATGGCGTTGCTTCTCATCATGCCTTCTACTGCTCGGTCCACAACTCAGCGTGCTCGGCGCCTCGTTTCGCGCACGATGGCTGCGACGTTCGCGCTGGCACTCCTCGCCAGCTGCAATACTCGCTCGACACCCAACGCCACGCCATCGTCCGCGGATGGCGAGCAGAAACGACTCCCCACTGGCGCCAGACTCGATCCGGCAGGCCGCCTCGTCGACGTCATGCCGCTACCGCTGGCACTCCTTCCCTCACCTGAAGGCGATGCGCTCGTGCTCCTGGCGAGCGGCTACCTCGAACAGGGCATCCAAGTCGTTGATCGCGCTTCCGGTCGCGTTAGGCAGTCACTCCCGCAGCGCTCTGCCTTCGTCGGCCTCTCCTTCGCCCCCGACGGTCGTTCGCTCTGGGCATCGGGGGGCAACGAAGATAAGGTCTATCGTTATCAGTGGGACGCGGGACGCGCCACACTTGCAGACAGCATCCGTCTCTCCCCTGCGCGCACTGACTCGTTAGGTCGCGTCGTTCGGAGATCCGGCGTGCGCTACCCAGCCGGCGTCGCTACGTCACGCGATGGGCGCTTTCTCTTCGTGGCCGAGAACCTGGGCGATTCACTCGCTGTCATCGATCTCGAAGCCAAGCGCGTGGTGCAGCGTCTTTCCACGGGGCGTTACCCATATGGGGTGGTCGTGGCGCCTAACGGCGGAGTCTACGTCTCCACGTGGGGCGGTAGCACCATCGCAGCGTTCAAGTCAACCTCGAACGACGACCACCCCCTCGCATCGGACGGAATGCTGCGCGTCGCGAGGCATCCGTCGGCACTCCTCCTCAACGCCAGCGCCACCCGCCTTTTTGTCGCCTCAGGCAGCAGCGATCGCGTCGACGTCGTTGACCTCACAGCGCGGCGCTTGCTCACCACTCTCTTCGACGCACCCCCAGCAGGCCCGCGCGAAGGGAGCACGCCTAACGCGTTAGCCCTCTCGTCCGACGGAACGCAGTTGTACGTCGCGGAGGGCGATGCCAACGCCGTCGCCGTCTTTGCGCTGGATTCTTCAACCGCAGACATACGCGGCACATCGGCAGCTCCCCATGGTGGCGATCGTCTCATTGCTCGTGTCCCCGCCGGGTGGTACCCGAGCGCCGTACTCGCACTCGGAGATTCTCTCTACGTTGCCAACGGCAAGGGTCGTGGCACGCGCGCCAACCCAATGGGCCCAGGTCCGATCGCCGGCTCCACGACGCAGCGCCACGGACCAACAGTTCGTACGCGCACTCCCACCGACACCACGTACACGTGGGGGCAGCTGCGCGGAACGCTCATGTCGGTCGCACTCCCGTTAGGCGACTCCGCGTCCCTGGCCAGCCTAACGATGCGCGTGTCTCGCACCAACGGCTGGGACATGCCGGCCGGCACTCGGCAAGCCTCTCCGCGAGCCGGCTACCCTCCCATCGAACACGTCGTCTACATCGTCAAGGAGAATCGCACGTACGACCAGGTCTTCGGCGATTTGCCACAAGGCGACGGTGACACCTCACTCGTCTTTTTCACACGTGCGGTGGCTCCCAACCAGCACGCCCTCGCCGACCGCTTCGGCCTCTTCGATCGCTTCTTCGTGAACGCCGAGTCGAGTCCCGACGGTCACAATTGGTCAATGGCGGCATACACCACCGACTATCTCCAGAAGACGGTTCCCTCTAACTATTCGGAACGCGGACGCAGCTACGACTACGAAGGGACCAATCGCGGCGAAGGGGTAGACGCCATCCCCGAAGATGACGTCGCCGAGCCCGCCAATGGATACCTGTGGAACCTGGTGCAGTCCAAGGGACTCACCTTCCGCAACTACGGCGAGTTCGTCGTGCCCTCCGATGCACGCGGGCCGCTTCCGCCGGGCTATCGCGGCAACAAGCCCTTCCTCGCGGCGCACACCAACTCCGCGTTTCCCGGCTACAACCTCGATATTCCCGACCAACGCCGCGCCGACGTCTGGATCGCTGAATTCAATGAGTTTGTGAAGCGTGGTGCGATGCCCGCGCTCTCGATTGTGCGGCTGCCTAACGACCACACCGCTGGCGCCAAGCTCGGCGCACCGACACCGCGCGCCTACATGGCCGACAACGACCTCGCGCTCGGCCGCATCATCGACGCCCTTTCACATTCACCCTTCTGGAAGAACACGGTCGTTTTCGTGCTCGAGGACGACGCGCAGAACGGCCCCGATCATGTCGACTCGCACCGCTCTCCATTGCTGGTCATTTCACCCTGGAGCCGCGGAGGTGTCTCGCATCGTTTCGCCAATACGACCGACGTTCTCGCCACCATCGAGGAGTTGTTGGGGCTCGGAGCGATGTCGCAGTTCGACTTCTATGGCCGCCCGCTGCGCGAGATTTGGGCGACAACACCGGACCTTCGCCCCTATACGGTGCTCATGCCCACCGTGGCGCTCGACGAGCGCAATACGGCGAGCAACACGACACCCGCCGACGCCCGCGCGAGCGCCAAGCTCGCGCTCGATTTTGAGGATCAGGCGGACGAGCGGATCTTCAATCAGATCCTCTGGCGCACCATCCGAGGCGCCAGCACACCGTATCCCGGCATCCGGCGCATCTCCACGCAGGGCTTGCGCCTGGCGGAGCTGGAGCGTTAGGCGGCTACCCGCGCCGCCTAACGACGCAGCCTAACGATTTATCGGAGTGGGAGCCGCCACTTGATTCGCGTATACGCGATCGCGAAACCCTGGCGCTCGGCGTTCATCTGCGACGTACTGCCCGGTGCGGCCGCCATCATCGCGATATCACACCCCGCGTTGCGCGCGTAAGCCAGTCGCGCCTCCAGCAGCGCGGTCTGCGCGCCGCGCTTCCGCCACTCCGGGCGCGTGCTCGCGCCCGCGAGCAGTGCCACACCACCGTGGATCGTCATTCCACCCGTCGCCACGATCGTGCCGCCGAGTTCCGCCACGAAGCAGTGCACGCCGCGCGCACTCGCCATGATGCGACCGAAGTTCTCCATGAAATCCTGGAGCCCTTCGATATGTGCCCAGCCTAACGCCGAGTGATGCGCCCATGCGTCTGACTCCTCTGGGCCGATACGTCGCGTGATGATCGCCGTTGGTGCCCGAGGTGTGCCATTCTCATCTAACGACAACGACGCATTGTCGTCCGCAATGTCCCGGTGCAGGACGCTCGACCATTCAAAGGGCTGATAACCGCGCCGTGGCAGGAGATTGAGTAACTCCGGGTCGGCCATCGGACACACTTCGTGATGCGTCTCCGAGCCGCGGGAGCCGAACATCTGCTCGATCTCTGCCAGCTGCTCGTCGTTAGGCGTGGAGAAAAGCCCGAGGCCGAACGTCTGCGAAATGGGAGAGCCGACGCCATCGAACATGGCGTACGCCCCTCCCACGTCACGCCAGCATGCCCCAGATGTCGGATCGACGGCGACGCGCGCGTCCACGAACGCCGCATTACTCGACGCCTCGGTACGCTCCAGCCGCTGCGCGAGCGCAAGATCCGTCACGCGGCGCGGTCCCCGACTCTTCATGGGTGGGGACGATCGTTCATACGCAATGGAAGGCTTCTCGTGGCACGTAGCTCTCCTGAATTCTCAGCAACATGAACCACGACACTCTGCGCTCCCCGACAATCCTTGTCCAGCCACGGCTCGCATGACATCTCGCAGGCGCAATGCACCCCGCAGCAAGACGGTGCGTACGTTGACTGCCCAATCAATGATGAATCCGCGCACAGCCCAGCTCCCCTGCGCTCATCGCAATCACGCCGTCAACAACTCAACGGCGCCATTTGCCTTTGTATGAAGTTCACGCCCGCGTTGCACGCTTTCCGCGATCAGCGCGTCGATGTCGCGCGCCTCAGTCCGGAAATTCACGATGCACGCGCGCAGCACGAATTGACCGTTCAACACGGCGTTCGATGGAAAGACTCGTCCGCCGTGCTGTAGCGCCGTCATCAACAACTCGTTCAACCGATTGACATATCCCACCGATTCTGGACGGTCGCGCAGCTCAGGTGGCACGTACCGAAAGCAAGCGATCGACAGCGCCGGCGTACTTCCCACGCTCTCCAACTCCTCGTGCGCCGCCGCACGCGCGTGCAGGTAACGCGCGAGCGCCGCGTCGTGCGCAATGCGTCGTTCGTACGCATGCCAGCCGTGCGCCAGCAACGACACCCAGATCTTCAGCGCGTGAAAGCCGCGTGAAAACTGCGGGCCTAACGAGAACATGTCTGTCCCGTGTCCCGTTTCGTTCTTGTCGTCGAAGACGTAGCTCGGGTCGATCGCGAAGGCCCGCGCCAGCGACTGCATGTCGCGCACGACTATCGCGCCCCCCGAGTGCGGTGTGTACAACCATTTGTGCGGGTCGAGCACGATAGAGTCAGCCCGTTCAATCCCTTGAAAGAGTGGACGCAGTGCATCCGTCAGCGCCGCCACTCCGCCGTACGCTCCGTCCACGTGCAACCACATCCCGTGCTCGGCGCACACGTCAGCGATCGCGTCAATCGGATCGATCGCTCCGCGCGACGTCGTTCCTGCGGTTGCGATGGCTGCAATCGGCTTGTAGCCATTCTTGAGGTCGCGTTCGATGGCGTGGCGCAGTGCATCCACGCGCATGCGTCCATCAGCATCCATCGGTATTGACCGAACAGCGTCGCTCCCCATGCCCAGCATATCGGCCGCGCGCGTGTTGACATGGTGCACGTCGTCTGAGGCGTACATCGTGAGCGGCGGCCCCCCTCGTGTCCCTAACTCTCGAATGCACCAGCCCGCGCGCGCATCGCGCGCAGCCTTGAGCCCCACGAACGCCGCCATCGCCCCGCCCGACGTGATGTAACCCCCCGCCCCCACTGGCAACCCAAGCCGCGACGCAAACCAGCGCCCCAAGTGCAACTCGATCTCCGTTGCGCCTGGCGAAAGTCGCCACCCGCCCACGTTCTGATTCAAGGCCGACGCCAACAGATCAGTCGCCGCGCCCGGCACCGTCCCGCTTCCCGTGATGTACGCCATGAACCCCGGCGCACCGGTATACGTGGAGTGCTCGAACACCAGCGTGCGCAACGCCGACACCAGTTCGTCCCGCGTCAACGGCTCGTTAGGTATCTCGCGCGTCACGGCGCGGCGTACCTCGGCGGCGTCCACACCGCGCCCCACCGGTAGCGTTGGCAAACGCTCCAGCAATTCGCTCCAGATCCCGGTCACGTCGTCCAGGAAATCGCGCGCGCGCGTCGCGTCCCAGTCGAATGCGTCAAACGGCACCGGCGCCTCCGGAACACCGTCAAGCGTCGGCAGGGCCGACGCACTATGCGTCGACCCTTCCACAGTGGCTCTTGGCATCGTCATCTCCTCGTTAGGCTAGCGAGGCGCTGCCGCCTTCGGCGTGTCAGCAGGATTCACGTACGTCATCGCAAAGGGCCCCATCGCGTGCACCTGCACGATCGTCTCCCCCTCTGCCAGCGCATAGTGCGCCATGTTGGCCGGCGCGACCACGAACCCGCCCGCCTTGAGCGTCATTGTCTCTTTAGGCTCGAGCTTGGCTCCCATCCCCACCTTGAACGTCCCGCTGATCACCGTCACGTTCTCGTCCGTCGGGTGCGTGTGCGGCGGAATCTTGTAGCCATCAGGAAATCGAAGGCGCACCGTGAACAACGTCGTCCCGCCTGGATTCCCCTGCAACACCGCCATCTGCGCCCCAGCCGGAAAGATCGCCGGCGCCGGACCCCACTTCAGCTCCGCATTGGCCGCATGCCCCGTCCCTTGTGCGCTCCCCTGTGCCGCAACAATCGCCAACAGCGCTATTCCCCTCGTTAGGTATCGCATCGTCATGCTCTCCCAATCAGTGTTCATCCAGCGTGCCTTCGACCTCGAAGGACCACGTGGACGACAGCTTATCGGCGCGCAACGATTGTCACGCCGAGGAGAGTACGGGGATTTTCATCTCGTGTACGGGGTGATCTCAGCGCGGCTTGGTATTACCACGGTGGAGTTGGCGCGGCCATTCTGCGCGCGGCGCATCGCCACCAGTACCCCCTCCCAGCCCCTGCTCGTTGGCCCACACAGCAATCTGAGCGCGCGACGAAAATCCAAGCTTGGCCAGTGCCGATGCCACGTATCCTTCAACCGTGCGTTCGCCGATCCCGAGGATCTTGGCGATTGCGCGATTCGATTTGCCCTGCGCAATCAGCGCCGCCGCATCACGCTCCCGCTTGGTGAGCCCACCGTGCTCCGCCTTCGCTGCCTGCCGGCGCGTAGGCGGAGGCGGTGGCGGCGCGTACAGGTCGATCAGCGCCGCGTGCGACCTCAAGTACTGAACGAGGCGTCCGTTCCCGTCTACCGCTCCCTCGGCCGTCAGCCCCCCGGCCAGTGCGCGCGCCTCGTCGAAGGCGGCCCGCGCCTCGCGGCGCCGGCGCGCCGCCAGGTGCAACTCGCCCTGCGCCGCAACAATGCGCCACACCAGCGGAAGAGCCTCCTCGGCCTCCGCGTCCTCGCGCGCCCTGCGCAACGTCTGCTCACCCTCCTCCAACGCGCCGACCGCCGTCAGCGCGCGCCCTCGGACATAGCCGCGCCGCGGAATGCCAGCGACGTCGTCCCCGAGTGTTGCGAGAGCCCCGTGCGGGTTACCGCTGCCTAACGACGCCATCGCCCGCGCCAGTGTCAGATAACGCTGACCCAGCGTCTGGGAGGCTTCGCCACTCGTCACCGCCCTCTGCGCCGTCTCAAGGCCGTCTCGAATCGCCGTACGCTCCTCGACCTCGTCAATCAACGCCAGCGCGCGCGTACTCTCTCCCACGGTCGCCAACCCGATCGCGTAACACGCCCCGGTCCAGCGCATCCATGTTGCCGAGCCGAGCTTTCGCGCAATGCGGTGCGCGCCCTCGAGCTCTGTCACCGCTCCGCGAAAGTCACCCAGATCGAGCGCGAGCGATCCGAGGACTCGGCGTGCCCCACACTCCCATTCCAGGTGTTCGATCTCACGTGCAATCTCGAGTGACTTCGTCGCCAGCTGCAACGAACGTTCGTACTTCCCGCGCCATAGCAGGCAATCGGCCACCAGGTATCGTGCAAACGCTTCTCCAGCTCGCCACTCGATCTCCATCGCCGCCTGCACCGCACGTTCACTGTCGACGATCTCGCGCATCCGCTTGCCGTCTGCGACCCGCCACGCCGACGAGTGATGACTCGGACCTGACACGGCGATCACCGCCCAGGCGTTCGTGAGCCCACGCTTGTCGCCTAACGCCTGGAAGTGCGCAACCGCGCGTTCGTTGAATTCCACCGCCGTGACTTCGTGGCCACCGATGTGGTGCGACATGGCGAGCAGGTCGAGCGTCTCGGCGACTCCCCGCGCATCGTGTGCACGTTCGAAGATGGCAAGCGCCTCGGTATGATGCGGGATGCCGGCTTGCGGATCGTCTCGATTGACGTGCCAGTTGCCAACCCTGTTGAGGCTGTGCGCCACCAGCACTTCGTCATTCAGTCGGCGCGCCACCGCAAGGGCGTCGCGGCGATACCCGCCGGCGCGTTCATAGTCGCGTGCCGCCCACAGCATCCCCAGCGCATACAGCGCCCCCCATTCCCCACGCAGGTCGCCCGATTCGCGCGCCGCGCCTAACGCGGCGCTGAAATCGTCGTGGGCTTGGGCGAACGCGCCTAACGTTTCACGTGCGCGCCCTCGCGCCATGAGGAGGGCGATGTCTGGGCCGCCGCCACTCCGTTCTGACGCCAAGGCCCCGCGCTCGAGGTGCTGCAGCGCCTCTCGCGGTGCGCACAACGCCAACGCGTGCGTCGCCGCACGCATGGCATACTTTTGTGCCGCCTCCCATTCCCCCGCTTCGTAGCAGTGGTACGCGAGCGCGTCGGCACTCTCTTCGGTCCGCCCATCGCTCGTGCGCTCGAGCCACGCGGCAATGGCACGATGTAACGCCACGCGTTCGCGCCCTAACAATTGTGAACGAATCGTCTCTCGCGTGAGTGCGTGCCGAAATGCGAAGCGATCGGCCGACTCTTCGACGACGAGTTGCGCCGCGACCAACTCCTTCACGAGCGCCAATAGCGACTCTTCCGCGTGATGCGTGAGTTCCTGCAGGAGTGCGAAGTCGAATCCACGCCCGGCCACCGCCGCCACCGACGCCACCCGCCGAGCCGCTTCACTCAGCCCCGCCAGGCGTCGCCCAACCGCTTCCGTCGCCGTCCTCGGGACTCGCGATTGTTCCAGTGGCCGCGCGCGCCAAACGCCATTCACGCGTTGCAGCTCGCCAGCCACGAGCATCGACTTCAGCATTTCTTCGACGAAAAATGGATTTCCCTCCGTAAGTGCGTGGAGCTCGTTCACAAACGAACTCTCGAAGCTGGCACCCGCTCCAAAGATCGCCTGCAGCATCGCCGACACCTCGGCGCCGCCCAACGGACGCAGCATCACCTCCGCCGCACACCGCGCGCGGTCCAGGTCCGCCAGCACTCGCGCCAGCCCCGCTCCTACCTCGTCACTGCGAAACGTCAGCGCGAGCGCCATGCGCTGCGTTCCTGCACGCCTCGCCAGGTGCAAAAGCAGGTCGAGCGTGGCATCGTCGCTCCAGTGCACGTCCTCGATCACCAGCATCAGCGGCTGCAACCTAGCGATCGCGAAGCACGCGTCGGTCAGCGAGTGAAACAGACGGCGCCGCTCCTCTTCCGGCGTTAGCGCCTCGAGCGCTCGCCCTTCCGGAAACACCGTGCGTAACTCGGGAAAGAGCGTCACCAACTCCGCCTCGGCTAACCCGAAGTAGTGCGCGGCCACGGCCGGTGACGCAGTCGCCGCTAGCGTGTACACCAGATCCAGAATCGGTGCGTACGGCTGTGCTCGGTCAGCTTCGTAGCTCGCCCCCTGCAGCACGGCGAACCCCATGCTTCGCGCCCGATCGATCATTGCCCGCAGCAGCCGCGACTTCCCAATGCCGGCCTCGCCCGAAATCAGAAGCGTGCTCCCGTGCCCTTCTTGCGCGCGCACCAGCGTATGCAAGACGGTCGACATCGGACCATCGCGCCCGATAATCACGGGACAAACTACGCTTTGCTGGCCGGGCATCTTTCGAAGGCGAGAGCGGGGGGGCGCACTTGACGCGCTCATGGCGCGCACGTAGCGCGCCCACAACGTCACGAAGATATAGACGCCTCACGGGGCGCGGGCCATGTCGCGGCGTTTACGCAACATGCCGCGCCCCCTCAAATTGTCAACAAACTCGGCTGGTCCTGGCGCTCACGCCACTTCGGCCGCCATCGACGCTCCGGCGGCGTGCTTGTTAGGCTCCGCCGTCACGGGATCTATGATTGTCGCAACCTCCAGAATGTGGTTGGCGGGAAAGCCACCGCGCTGTGCATGTTCCCGCACCATGTCCGCGTTAGGCGCGATGTAGACACAGGTAATCTTGTCCTCTGTGACGTAGCTATGGACCCACTGAATGCTCGGCCCCATCTCCCCCAGCACCGCGCATGACTTCTGGGAAATCGCCTGAAGTTCTGCCGCTGACAACGCTGCGGCGTTTGGGATCTCGCGTTCGATCAGGTACTTGGGCATCTCGTCCTCAAGTTGAAGTGAGATCGTGCAGTTAGTGCGTCATGTTCGACATTGGAGTCCCGGCTGGACACGTCACGCGCGGGTTCCAGTCAGCGAACATCCCGCTCGGATTGTCCTTCCAGACCCATGCGTGCAACGCCCAGATTCCAAACGCCGCGTTGACTGAAAAGTCGCGCCCGAAGAGCCGCGGAGGCGTCGCCGACAGCTGCAATGGCATGATATACTCCACGGCCACCAGCCGCATTCGGCCGTTCGATTGTGGCTCATACAGAAGCAACTCGGGTTCATCAACCGCCACGCGGCCGTCGATCAAGCTTGTCTTGCCATAGTGGAACCCCATCCCGCCAAGCTTCGGATCCGTCATGCAATCCGTGATCTTCGTCGACCAGAGACCACTCGCCGTTCCGCGATCGAATTGCTGGTATGGGGCCGTCACTCGCCTCAGCAGCGCCAAGTCGCGCGCCACATCCCCTGGCGACACCGCTCCCGTTCCCTCCTTCACACTTGCCGCCTCCACCCTCGTCGAGCCCTCTCGCATCGCCATGGGCTCTCTGCCACACGCAGAAAGCATCACCGCCGCCAGCACGATTGCGGATGTGTTCGCCCTCATCTTTGCCTCCGTTTGGATTGGGTTAACTGCTTCCCACGCCAAGGTGAGGGGCATCGATTAGCCAGCATCGTTACGCCCGATTAGCCAACAATTAGCGCGGCTCCCTCCTCGATTGATCTCCGTCCAGCTCCTCGGTGGTGTTGCAATTCGCTCGGGCGACACGCTGGTCGCCGGCCCGCCCTCGCAGCGTCATCGCATTGCCCTCCTCACGCTCATCGTTGCCGCGTGGCCCAAGCCCTTGTCACGCGACCGCGCCATGGCACTCCTCTGGCCAGAGCGAGACCTGCCTAACGCGCGGCGTCTCCTGAACCTTGCCGTCCACGTGCTCCGCGCCGCGTTAGGCGAGGACGCTATTCACTCGGTGGGCGAGGCCTTGTTGTGGAATCCAGCGGTGGTCGAGTGCGATCTGCATTCCTTGCGCGCGGCCATCACCAGCGGCGTGCGCGAACACAGCGCCGAAATCGTCCGTTGGTACGCGGGCCCCTTGCTCGATGCCTTCTTTCTCCCAGAATCGAACGAGTTCTCGTACTGGCTCGATCAGGAGCGCGCGCAACTCGCTCACGCCTATCTCGGCGCGCTACTCGACGTCGCCAACCGTCAGCTACAAGCCGGCGAGATCCACGGGCTGGTCGATACTCGCCGCAAACTCGTCGCAATCGATCCGCATTCCACCCAGTTTGCACTCGCGATGATGCGTGCACTGGACGACTACGGTGATCGCGCGGCTGCTATTCGCCATGCCGCTGAACATGCGAAGCGCCGCCGCGCCGATCTCGATCTCGACGCGAATCCAGAAGTAATCGCATTCGCCGAACGCCTGCGCTCCTCGAGAGTCACTCGCCGTCCCGCACTCCCCACGCACTTCGCCCCACGGAGCGCTGCTATTGCCGTGCTGCCCTTTGCACAGTTAGGCACCGACAGCAGCACTGAGGTGTTTGCCGAGGGGGTCACGGAAGACGTGATCGCACATCTCGCAAAGATCCAGTCGCTGCGAGTCATCGCCCGCGCCTCCGTCGCGCCGTTTCGCGACGGCCTAACGAGCTTTCGCGACATCGGGCGCCAGCTGAGTGTGGCCTTTATTCTCCACGGTACCGTGCGGCACGCGGGCGGCCGTGTTCGCATTGTCGCGACGCTTACGCACGCCGAGCGTGAAGAGCTGTTGTGGAGCGAGACTTATGATCGACAGCTGACTGACATCTTCGCCATCCAGACAGACGTCGCACTGCACATCGCCAAGGCGCTGCGCGCCGGGCTCACCGGTGAGGAGAAAGTCCGCGTTAGGCGCGAGCCCACGGGTGACGTCGAAGCCTATCGCTTGCTGCTCCAGGGACGTCAGTGGTTCGCGAAGTTCAATCCTGAGGCGTTCGCGCACGCCATCGACTATTGCAAACGGGCCATCGCCCGCGACCCCTCCTTCGCCCTCGCGTATTCCCAACTTGCCGGCGTCTACGTAGAACAGGGCGAAGGTGGATCCGTTCCGGCTCGTCTCGTCCAGACGCTTGCTGCCGAAGCCGTCGAACAAGCGCTTCGTCTCGACCCCGAACTCGCCGCGGCACACTGCACTGCCGCGCACCTCAAGATGGTTGCCCACTTCGATTGGGAAGGTGCAGAAGCGTCGTTTCAGCGGGCCATTGAACTCGCACCAAGTTATTCCGACGCATACGACCTCTATGGCCGCCTCTGCGCAGCGCTCACGCGTTATGATGATGCCATCGCATTGCAGCAGGTCGCGTTCAAGCTCGATCCACTGGTGAACCGACTTGACGTCGCCACCACACTCCTTCGCGCCGGGCGCTACGAGGAAGCATTGGCGCGGGCCGCCAATGTGGTCGAACTCGAACCCAACTACGATCGCGCGCTCGCCACGCTCGGCTGGGCGCATTTTCTTCTTGGACGACGCGACGAGGGCATTGCCCTGCTCGAACGCGCCGTGAGCGTCAGACCCTCGGCCCTGCTCTGGCTCGCGCAACTGGGCGAAGCCTATGGCCTAAATGGGGAGAGCGGCAAGGCGCGCGAGGTACTGCAGACGCTGGAAGCACGTGCTCAGCAGGGATTTGTGTCGCCGTATCACTTCGCGTACGTGTACACTGGGCTCGGTGACCGTGACCGCGCCCTAGATTGGGTCGAGCGCGCCATCGACGAGCGCGCAGGTGGCGCCTACAGCATCAAAGGGTCGTTTCTACTCATGTCGCTGCACTCGCATCCGCGCTTTCCCGCGCTCCTGCAGCGCATTCGCCTAACGTGAACGGACTGTGTCGGCGCGCGTCGTCTTGCCCGACTACTCCACTATCGCGTGCGCCTCAGCACTTCCGCGCGTCTTCCTCACCAGCAACAACAGCGGAACGATCGCCAGAATGATGACCGCGCTCAGGACGTAGATTTTCCCGTACGCGATGACACTCGCTTGTCCTTGCAGCTCACCCTCGATGATTTGATACGCACGCTCGCGTGCTGTCCACGCGTCCGCCCCTCGCCCAATAAACGCTCGCGTGAGCTGCTCGACACGCCTCGCACTCCCGACGTCGATGGCCGAGACGTGCTCTGCCAGAACACCGGCGTACTGCGCGGTGTACCGTGCGACTAATGTCGCAATGCCGGCGATACCAAATGAGCCACCGAGCTGCCGGAAGAAGTTGTACAGTCCCGTTCCCTGCGGCAGCTCGTCGTGCGATAACTCGGCCAGCGTGATCGTCGTAAGCGGAACGAACATCAGTCCCAGGCCAACGCCACGCAGAATGAGCGGCCAGAAGAAGTCGTGCGCGCCACTCTCGCCGGTAATGAGCGAGAGTTTCCACGCGGCCGTGGCGAAGATTACGGCACCAACCGTGATCAAGATCCGGGGATCGAACTTGTTCGTTAGGCGGCCGACCACAGCCATGGAAATGGCCGTCGCCAATGCTCCCGGCAGCAACACAAATCCCGTCTGCTCCGCCGTCATCCGAAGATTGCGCTGCAGGAAGACCGGAAGCGTGAACGACATGGCGTAGAGGCCAATCCCCATGATGACGCCTAGGGTCGTGCCAACCCACATTTGCCGATGGCGCAGCACCCGAAAGTCGATCACTGGCTCGTCGGTCGTCAGCTCACGCCACACCAGCGCGATCCCTCCCACGATGCCAATCGCCGTCAACCACGTGATGAGCTGCGAAGCAAACCAGTCGTCGCGTTGTCCGTGCTCGAGGACGTACTGCAGCGCGCCAACGCTCACGGCGAGTAGCGCAATCCCCATGTAGTCGACACGTCCCGGGCGTCGCTGATTTGGCCTGTCGTGCACATACGTTGCGATCATCACGGAGGCGAGAATGCCCACCGGGATATTGATATAGAAGATCCATGGCCAGCCGTAATTATCGGTGAGCCAACCGCCCAACGTTGGACCGATCGTTGGCCCTACCATGACACCCATGCCGAAGAGCGCCATCGCCGTCCCCGCCTCTTCCGGTGGAAACGACTCGAACAACACGGCTTGCGACACGGTCATCAACGCCCCACCACCCACGCCTTGCACCAGGCGCCAGAGGATCAGGGTGCCTAACGAATGAGCGGCGCCGCAGAAAAAGGAGGCGGTGGTAAACAGAATGATCGATCCGACGAAATAGCGCTTGCGCCCGAAGAGCTGGCCCAACCACCCGGTGAGTGGAATGATGATGACGCTCGCGAGGATATATCCCGTCGTCACCCATGCGATTTCGTCCAGTGAAGCGCCAAGGTTCCCCATCATGTCGGGGAGCGCAACGTTCACGATCGAGCTGTCGATCACTTGCATCAATGCCGCAAGCACCACCGCGAATGCGATGAGATACTTGTGACGGGCGTTTTCGCGCTCCGCCGCCGATAGCTGCACCTGCTGATTAGGTCCACCTGCGTAGTCGTCATCGCCGTCAAGCGTCGCGTCATGCGCGTCGAAATCGCGCACCGTGGTCGCCGTCACGAAGGAACTCCTTCGTTAGGCGCGCGCCGCCACTCGACGAACGCCGTGAGCACTCGCAGCGACTCGGCCAGCGTGACCACACTCGTATTGATGGTGAAGTGATAGAACAGCGGATCACTCAACTCGCGCTGGTAGTAGTGTCGGAGGTAGTAGCTCCGCTCCGCGTCCATCCGCTGTGCCAGCGCAATCGCCTCGGCTTCCTCGCAGTTGAGTCGCAGGCAGATCCGGCGAACGCGGTCGCGAAGCGGCGCGACGAGCCGCAGGCGCAACGTGTTCGGTCGGTCTGCGAAAAGCGCTTGCGAACCATGTCCGAGAACGATGAGTGGCAGCCTTGCCACTTCCGCGCGTATGACGTCGCGCGTCGCATCGACAATCTCATCCGGTGTTGGAAGCTGGACCGCCTCGACCGAAGGAATGAGTTCCGGACTCGAGAGCAGCATCGAAATCCCGATTCGTTCGAGCAAATGCGGGGCATGCTCATCGCGCGCCGAAATCACCTCGGGCGCGATCTTCAGCCGCGTTCCCACCTGCCTAACGATCTCCTGGTCGAGCACGCGCCATCCCAATCGTTCTCCCAAAGCGTGCGCCAGCTGGGCACCACCTGCGCCGAACTCGCGTGAGATCGTGATCAACTCGATCGCACTCATCGCACGCAAACCACGTCAGAGGATTGGAACTGCACGAAACACCAACATTGAAGCGCGCATCTTCTACTTCCGAGTAGAATACTGGAGAAAGAAAAACGATCCTTCACGCTCCCGAAGCTCCTTCCGTCGTTTGTCCCAATGAAACAGGAGCGAGTGGGCGAAGCCCGTGGAGAAACTGCTCGATCGCCGAATCGACCAGACGATCCTGCTCGATCGCGAGTCCGGCGACGCCATCTGCGTACTGCTGCCAGACCGTTTGCAGAAGGAGTCCAGAGAGCAGAATGCGCGCCGCGACTTCTGAATCTGCATCACGACGGAATTCGCCTCTCTCTTTACCGCGCTCCACGAGCGATGCAATTACACGCGCCGCTTCCATCGGCCCTCCGGCGAGCCAACCTCGATGCGCCGCGGGGACCTCGTGTGTAATCCCTTGCAGCAAAAGGGTTACGATACGCAGCCGCTCACGCTCGATCTGACCAAACCAGCGCCGAATCAGAAGTCTCAGCTGCGTCGAGACTGGGCCACCGCGGTCGCGCAGTATCTCTTCGACCTTTCCGAAGCTCTGTTCGTGATAGTGCTCAATCGCGCGCAAAAGAAGCTGTTCTTTGTTCGCGAAGTAGTGGTAGATCGTCCCCTTCGTCACTCCAGCGGCTTCCGCGACTTCTTCCAGGCGCGTGTTCCGAAAGCCGCGTTCGGCAAATACCGCGAGCGCCGCATCGAGAATCTCCCCAGGGCGATCATCCGGTCGACGCTCCCATCGGATGGATTTGTTGCCGACAGTTCTGGGTGCGGACACGAGGATAGGTGTGCGAGGTACGAAGGCAGACGTTTATTTGACGTGAGAGTATATAAGGCTTGCGAGCGCGAAATTGAAGTGCGTCGAAACCCGGCACCTTGGTCATGCTTTTCGCGTGAGAACGCTTCTCATTGAGGCGCTCCCGCGCTACTTTTTCAATTCCGAACAAAAGAGACGGGATTCCCCCGACATACGACGCACGACACTTGAACGATCGTCGCAAAAGCGTTTTCTGGCCTCGCTGAGTCACTGCCTTCCTATTGCGCCGAACCCTGCGGACGGCATACACTCAAATCACGACGCTTGAGAACCATTCTCATTTAACAGCTGTGCCTTCCTCGCGCCAACTCCCGGCTTTCGCCACTGCTAATGATCAGCTCCCGATTCGCACCTGTGCGCTCGCGAGCTGCTCCAAGGGAATGCGCGCGACCGTCGTCGATATCGCCTGCTCCGCCGATGAAGGGTGCCGCCTTCGCGCACTCGGCCTCTATGAAGGAAGCAGCGTCTGCGTCGTCGATGCACGCCATTGCATGGTGCTCGACGTCCATGGGACTCGACTCGCGCTTGGGCGCCAGCTCACCGGCGGCATCACCGTCAAACCGGACTTGCAGCGGCGCTGACATCACCACGGCGCCTGACTCACCGGCGCCGGCGCGCAGCTCCGCCTTGTCGTTGTCTCCGTGAGCACGATTCAGCGTCCGCAATCCGGAGTTAGTGAGCGTGACGCCTCCGCCCGCCGCATCGACCCAAGCGATGCCCAAGGCACCCTGCGCGTCGCCATCATCGGAAACCCTAATACCGGAAAGACGACGCTGTTCAATGCCCTGACCGGGCTCCGACAGCGAGTTGGCAATTTTGCGGGCGTTACCGTCGAACGCGTCGAGGGAAACTTCCGGACGCCTAACGGGCGTCGCGTCACGGTGCTCGATCTTCCAGGAAGCTACTCGCTCAGCGCCGGATCACCCGACGAAAAGATCGCGCTCGACGTCCTCCTCGGACGTGACTACGACCGCTGGCGCCCCGACGTCGTGCTGGTGGTGGCCGACGCCGCACATCTGGAACGCAATCTCTTCCTCACGAGCCAGGTGATGGAGCTCGACGTTCCAGTGGTCGTCGCGCTCAATCAGATCGACGTGGCCGAGAACGAGGGACTCAAGATCGATGTCCCCGAGCTTATTTACTCGTTAGGCGTGCCGGTCGTTCCGACGGTCGCCAAACGCGGCGAGGGATTGGAACCGCTTAAGCGCGCCGTCGAGATTGCCGCGACGCTCCCGCCCCCCGCGCGGCGCTTTGAAGTCCCAGCCGTCGTGCACCAGGCGCTGGAACCGCTCGTCGCTGCACTACGAGCAAATGGACTCGGTGATTCGGCGGCGCGCATGGAAGCGCTGCGCCTCCTCTCGGTCGATCGCACCGAACCGCATTTGGTTGGTGTGGCCGGCGTGCAGGATGCGCTCGCCGGTGCATTAACGGCCATTCGCGCCGCCAATATCACTCCGAATCGCCTTGAGTCGGAGTCGCGCTACACATGGATTGCCGGTGTGACCAAGGGTGCCGTCTCGCGCAGCCACGTCGCCGGTAACGATGCGAGCCATCGCCTCGACGCCATCGTCCTCCATCGCATCTGGGGGCCCATTATCTTCCTGGCGTTGATGGCGATCGTCTTCCAATCAGTCTTCACGTGGGCTGAGCCGTTCAAGAACGGCATCGAAAGTGGCGTCAGTTGGATGGGGGATTGGGTCGGTGCACGCATGCCCGACGGCGACTTGCGCAGCCTCATCGTCGACGGCGTCTTCGCTGGTGTCGGCTCGGTACTCGTCTTTCTGCCGCAGATCGCGATTCTCTTCGCATTCATTGGAGTGCTGGAGCAGTCCGGCTATATGGCACGCGCCGCGTTCCTCATGGATCGCGTCATGAGGCGTGTCGGCCTACACGGGAAAAGCTTCATTCCAATGCTCTCGGGTTACGCGTGTGCCGTTCCCGGCATCATGGCCACGCGCACCATCGAGGACCCGAAAGATCGACTGGCAACGATCCTCGTCGTGCCGCTCATGAGCTGCTCGGCGCGTCTCCCCGTTTACACGCTGCTGATCGGAGCCTTCGTTCCGCCCATCACCTACGCGGCAGGCGTTGGCCTGCAGGGCCTAACGATGCTGGCGATGTATTTGTTAGGCACGCTCGCCGCACTCGGCGCCGCAGCCGTTTTCAAGCGGACGTTGCTGAAGGGGCCCGTGCGCCCGATGATCCTCGAGCTCCCGCCATATCGTTGGCCGAGCCCATCGTCGTTAGGCGTCTCGGTGGCGCAACGCTGCCGCCTCTTTCTTCAGCGCGCCGGCACCGTCATTCTCTCGCTGTCCATCATTCTCTGGGCGATGGCGACGTACCCGCACACGACGAGCGCGGCGACGCTCTCGCCCGCGGCCCAAAAGGAGCAGCAGCTCGAGCATTCTGCGCTGGGGCACGTTGGACATGCGATCGAACCTCTGGTGCGCCCCTTGGGGTATGATTGGAAGATTGGCGTTTCCATCGCGGCGAGTTTTGCGGCCCGCGAAGTGTTCGTCTCCACGATGGGAACGATCTACGGCGTCGGCGATCGCGACGACGATGCGGTCGCGCTCGGCGAGCGGTTGCGGAGCGAGCGTCGCGCCGACAACGGGAAAGCCGCGTACACTCCGCTCATTGCCGTGAGCCTGATGGTGTTCTACGTCTTTGCCCTCATGTGCATCAGTACCGTTGCGGTCACAGTGCGCGAGGCAGGGGGCGGGAAGACCGGATGGGGATGGGCGTCGTTCCAATTCGCGTACATGTTCGCGCTCGCCTACGGATCGGCGTGGGCGGTGTATCGCGCGGGGCTCGCGTTAGGCTATGGAGGGTGAGACGATCATGAGCGGACAATCCATCGTAGTCTTCGGCATCGTCGTGATAGCGATCGCGTTCACCGTTCGTCGCTGGTACCGCGCGGCGCGCTCCACCCGCACAGCCGGCGGACGCCCAATGGAAGCTGGGTGCGATTGCGAAGCAGCACCGGGCGGTGGACAGAAAAGAAACGACTGGGCGAGCTGAGTACTCCACACCGAAGCTGCGAGATGGACCGCATCACCGCAGTTGTTGAACTTCCGCAAGAGGAGTTCAACGCCGCACTCGCGATTACAGCGAGTAGCGGCGTTCTCGCGTAAGGCGCACAGATCGACGCCCCCACCAGGAATTACTTCTTCGGGAGATCTCTCGTGCACCTTGTTCGACTCACGCGCGCCGCTGTGATTTCGGCCGCCACCTTCGTGGTTGTCCCGCCCTCTCTCGCGTCTGCGCAGGCGCGGCGTCCCGCGGCGCCAGCTACTGCCGCACAAAGCGCCGACACTGCGAGCCGCCCCGCTCGTGATTCGTCATCGTCGTTCCGCGTTGCGGAAGAAAAAGCTGCCGTTGTTTCGCACGGGAACGTGACGGTGAATGGGACAAACATTCGGTATACCGCGCGCACCGGCATGATGCCCATCCGCGACGAAAAGACGGGCGTCGTGGAAGGCAACATGTTCTACGTCTACTACACTAAAGACGGAGAGCGTGCCGAGTCGCGGCCAATCTCGTTTCTCTTCAATGGCGGCCCTGGCTCAGCGACGGTGTGGCTGCATATGGGCGCCTTTGGCCCCAAGATGGTCCGCCTGAATCCCGATGGCAGCAACGCACCGCCTCCGTACAACTACACCGACAATCCCTACACATTGCTCGACCAGACGGACATCGTCTTTCTCGACCCCGTGGGTACCGGCTACAGCCGCGCGACACGCCCGGAGTTCGGTCCGCACTTTTGGGGCGTGGATGAAGACGTGAAGGCGGTTGGCGAATTCATTCGTTCATTCCTGGTGAGGTATGAGCGATGGTCGTCGCCTAAGTTCATCGGCGGCGAGAGCTACGGCACGACACGCGCGGCGCATCTCTCTGGATGGTTGGTCGACAACGGGATTGCGCTGAACGGGGTGATCATGATCTCGGCCACCGCGTTCGCCGCGCAGGACATCGACTCGCGCACGCTTGCCTTTTTTCCGTCGTACGCAGCGATCGCCTGGTATCACAAGCGGCTCGCTGCGGATCTTCAGGCGCTCCCCGTGGAACAGGTGGTCGCCAAGGCAGAAACGTTCGCCGATGGACCGTATCTCATCGCGTTGCGTAAGGGGACGCGCCTGCCTAACGCGGAGCGCGCTCAGGTGGTGGCCGAGTATGCGCGGTTGACCGGTCTCTCGCCTGATTTCGTTGAGCAGAACGATTTGCGGATAGATCTCGGCCGCTTCGACCACGAGTTGATGCGCGACAAGGGGCAGATGGTCGGTCGTCTCGACGGACGCTTCCTCGGCCACGCGAACGATCCTGGCGCGGAGCGAAACGACTTTGATCCCAGCGAGGCTTCAATTCGAAATTCATTTACGCCGGTGCTCAACGACTACGTGCGGCGCGAGCTGGGATACAAGAACGACGACGTCTATTACATCCTCGGTGGAGGCATTGGCCCGTGGAATCGTCCGGCCAACCTCGAGGTGAAGGCATCGCTGGAGAAGGCGTTCAACAAGAATCCCGCCATGCACATGTATGTCGCCATGGGGTACTACGACACAGCGACGCCTTTCTGGGGAGTGGAGTACACACTCTCGCACCTGCGCGTGGCGCGCGATGTCTTGGCGAAAAATGTCTCGACCGGTTACTTCTCCGCCGGTCACATGGTCTACATCGACACGCCGTCGATGAAGAAGCTTCGCAGCGACTTGACGAAGTTTTATGACGCCAGTCTCGCGAAGCGTTGACCAAGCGGCGTCGTTAGGTGCAGAGTGATCACAGAGGGGAGATGCTTCCGGCGAGCATCTCCCCTCTGTGCATTCGCTGATTCGTGGTGCGTGCTCCGCTGTCACGCGTGTGACGATCTGACAAGCTGAGCTTTGCAGGAACGCTACACCGTCTCGCATCCACACTGCAGATCATCTCGCGTGCATGGCTCCGGGCGTCGCACTGTCGCGATTCTAGTCACTCGCGGTGACGCGGCAGCGCCCGAATTCCCTTGCGCACATGACTTTCTGCCCGACGCCAGCTCGCTCGGCGACGCCATGAGCGCCTGCACCACATTCGCGATACAGGACGCATTGCGTGTTACGGGCAACGCGCGCAGGGTTAGGGGGTACTGTATTCGATGCGCCTAGTGAGGGAGGGAAGGATGCGAATCGCTGTCATCCGCGTTGTTGTGTCGTCCGCGATTATTGTCGCGAGTGCGACTCTGTTGCCGGGGGGCACGCTCTGCGCACAGGGACGGGTGCCACTTCCCCCTCCGGCGCCGCGTATCGCCGTCACGCTGCAGACGCCGACTCCTGCTCCACACGGCGGCATGCATTCAGGGAGTGTGGTGGGGCACGACGGATACACTTCGCAGTTTGGCTGGCGCAGTGTCGGTGGACGATGGATCGCGCCTTACACCGTGGTTGAGAGCGCGCCCGCACCGGTTCCGGTTCCGTATCCCGTCGCCGTACCCGTGCCGTACGCAGCGCCAGTACCGCGCGTCGAGACGCCGAAGCCGCCCCCCATCCCCTACGATCCGAGAAAGGCATCGCTCCGAATCATTGGCGGGGGCGCCGACGGTGGCGGAGGCGTGATGCGCCTAACGAAGCTTGGCACCGATTCGCTCCGGATGGTGTGGCTCGGCGATTCTCGTCCGACCGACGAAGCGCGTCTATTCCTGGCCGACAGCGCTTTTCAGGAGCTGCGCGCCGTGACAGTGTCCGAGGGTCGCCGAGAGGCGCGGTTCAACATCAGCCAGCGCTCGTTAGGCGTGGCGTACGCGGGCGTGGCCATCAGGCATACCGACGGCTCGCGCAAGACGGTCTTGGTTCCGTTGGCGGAGATTCGTTAGGCGCTACGACCACTCGGGATGACGGCGCTTGATGACGGCGCTTCACGAAGGGCGTTGAGGCACGATCTCTCTCCGCGTCCTACGACTCTTTGCCAATGCCGTCGAACAGTCGGCGCCAAGCCGACGACAGCTCGCCCCAACTTTTTCGGGCGCCACCACCTGGCGATGCGGCTGCAGCAGCACTCGCGTTAGGCGCGTCAGACGCAGGTGGATTGTACGCCAGCTCCCAGGCCTCGCGCATCGCCGCGGTGCTGTCGAAGCGATCTTCCGGGTTGAACGCAAGCGCGCACGCGAGCCACGCCTGCACCGTCTCAGGGATGCGCGCGGCCCATGACGCGCTCCAATCGACGCCCGCCGCCTGTCGGTCCACCTGACGACGAGGGTGGTGCGACACGAAGGGGAGATGCCCGGTGAGCGCGTAGAAAACGACGGCGGCGATCGCGTATCGATCCACCCGCTCGTCCTGCGGTTCGCCGCGAAGCTGCTCCGGTGCCGCGAACGCCAGCGTCCCCATCGCTCCGCGCTCGCCCGGCGCGCCTGCTATGCCGAAGTCGGCGAGACACCAGTTTCCGTATCGATCGAGGAGAATGTTCTCCGGCTTGACATCGCGGTGAACGATTCCCGCGAGGTGCGCCGTCGCGATCCCATCGAGCAGGGCGTCGATCTGCGGACCGACAACATCGAGAGGAAGCGGCCCCTCCTTCACGATCAGATTCTCAAGCGATCCGCCCGGCGTGAACGCCATCGTGAAATAGGCGATTCCCCCGCGCTCGGCGAACTCGAGGACAGGGACGATTCGCGGGTGCGCAAGCGAAGCGACCAGACGGGCCTCGCGACGTAAGCGCGATACAGCCGCAGCATCTTGGGCGATCTCCGGCCTGAGCGCCTTGAGAGCAACTTCGCGATTGAGCGCCAGATCGCGCGCGCGCCAAACATCCCCTACCATCCCACTTCCCAACCGTTCGATCAAATCGTAATCGAGGCCGGTGACCATCCGCAGACGAGCTTCCTGGGCCGCGTCCGGAGAAGCATGCTCCGGCATTTCAGCGTGCGCCACGCCACTCGGCGTAAGAGCGATTCCCGCGAGCGACGAGTCACCTCCGATGGACCGGTCGAGGGTGTGGAGGAGCGCGGCCACCGACGGAAAGCGCTCTCCCGGGTCATGTGCCATTGCTCGGCGAAGTAGTACGCGCACGGATCTCGGAACATCATCGCGGCCTTCCAGCAGCAGTAACGCATCACTTGCACTCCCTGCCCAAGGCTTCCCCGCGAGAGCACAAACTGTTAGAGCTGCGAGCTGGAACTGGTCAGTTTGCGGAGTGGGGGCCCACCACGGCGAACCGGTCGCGATCGCCGGAAGCCACTCGGGCGCCGCCACGGTCCACTCGAGCGACGGCGACATTCCGAGAGGAAGAGACTCTGGCGGAAGCGCCCACTGCCAACCAAGAAGGAAGTGTTCTCCAGTCCGGGAGACCCAGGATCCGATTGAGTTCAGGGCACCGTGCGTCTCACCCCGATCATGCAACATCGCGAGGCAGGAACCGATGCTCCGAAGACGTGTCATTGCTGTCTGGACGCTGTCGGCATTTTGCAGGTGTAGTTGCATCGCCAGCGACGTACCGTCGATCCAGTGTCGCGCGTAGCCCGGCCCGCGTGGGACATTGTCGTTCCGTGGCCAGAAGACGTACGTCGTCGGTATGGCGCGATGCCGACGGTTGCCAAGTGCGCGTGCTTCCGCCAAGAGCCACGCGGAATGTTCAGGCGCCGGCGCGGTAACAAGCGAGAGCGATCGCCCGAGCGGATCGACCACGTGCTGCGTGTGCCGATTATGTCCGATCCAGACTCCCGACGCTCCCCAGCTCCACGCTTGCGGAAGTTGCCAGTTGGCGAGGTGTTCCGGCCGTTCGGTCGTGGTGCGGTAGGGTCCGAAGTCGACGGGAGGCAGGCGGCCTTCGCCACTGGGGGCGGAAGCGTCTGGAGCTGGTACGGTCGACATGGTGGCAGCCAACACGAGAGTACGACGTGCGATTCCGAGCGCGTGTGCGCGAAGTTATGCGGTTCCGTGCGTTGCGGAGTCCGCACTGCATGGACGTCTAGCGACTGAACGTGGCAACGGGAATCGGCAGTTCCAGTACGAGGCGCCGGGCTTCGTTTGCCGGTGAGGCACCCCGCGTGTTGTGAGAACAGGGCGGTGATGAGCGCACGGAACAAACTCACGCAAAGCGACCCCATGCTCCCTCGTTAGGCGCGAGGTCACGCGAAAGCACTCCTTCTCAGCGCGCATGCACAAAGTCCTCGCGCAAATGCCGAGGCGCCCAATTCTGCCTCCGCAATCGGTTACGCTCAGCTCGCACCTTCCCCCGTCGCGCACGCTGCCACACCGTTCCGCCAGGACGTACGCTCTCTTTCGCTTTGGCAGCGCCGATTCTCAACACCACCAGCGTGCCACCAACTGACCGCACTATTCTCACGCTGCTCGCTCCCATCTCGGGGGTGATCGTTCCGCTGGACGAGGTGCCCGATCCGGTCTTCGCCCAGCGCTTGGCAGGCGATGGCATCTCCATTGACCCGTTAGGCGACACGGTCGTCGCGCCGTGCGACGCGGTCGTTAGGCAGGTCCATCGCGCAGGGCACGCGGTCACACTCGAAGCAGCAAACATCGAAATCGTCATTCACGTCGGTCTCGATACCGTCCTGCTGCAGGGCGACGGCTTTCATCCTCAAGTGAAGAGCAACCAGCAAGTGCGCGCTGGCGACGTTCTGTTGCGCATCGACATCGACTCCGTAGCTCGGCGCGCCAAATCGCTGTTGACAGAAATTGTCGTCGCCAACATGGACGCTGTGGCCGCCATGCGTCCGCGATCGGGGATGGTGACCGCTGGTCACGATGTTCTCTTGGAGATCGACATCAAGTCTGCGCCTGCATCAGCCATGGCGCATGACGATGATGGCGCTGTCTCGAAGCCGGTCACGATCGCCAGTCGCACTGGCTTACACGCGCGCCCCGCCGCCGTCGTCGCAACAAATGCGCGGCGATTCTCCGCTGACATTCGTCTCACCAAGGGTGATCGCGAGGCAAATGCACGCAGCGTCGTCTCAGTTATGGCGCTGGAAGTCGGCAACAACGATACGGTGACGGTCGTGGCACGCGGTCCCGACGCCGCCGCGGCGGTCGACGCCATGGTCGCCCTCCTTGCGACTGATCTCGATGCTCTAACGACAGAGAGCGGCTCGCCGGCAGCCGCGGCTGCGCTTGTCGCGAGCAGGACGTCGACCCCCATCATATCCGCCGCAGAGCCTAACGAGGACGGCGGCGTACTGCGTGGCGTGCCGGCATCGCCGGGTTTGGCAGTCGGCCAGGTCTTTCACTTGCGCCACGACGATGCGGTCGTGGAGGAGCGTGGTGGTGACGCCGGTCAGGAGCAGCGTGCACTCGAAGCAGCAATCGCCGCGGCGCACCTCCAGCTCGAAGGTTTGCGGCAGCGCCTAACGGCCGAAGCAGACGCCGACCATGCCGCCATCTTCTCCGCCCACCAAGAACTTCTGGAAGATCCAGAAGTGCTCGACCGGGCTACCGCGAGCGTGCGCGGTGGGGCATCGGCGGCGTTCGCCTGGAAGCAGGCGTTTACTTCTCAAGCTGACCGACTCGCTGCACTGGACAATCCCATTCTCCGCGGACGCGCAACGGACCTGCGCGACATCGGCCGGCGAGTGTTGCACTTGCTCGTTGGCGGCTCATCCCCGATAGACGTCCCGCCCGAGTCCATCGTGGTAGCCGAGGATCTCACGCCATCGGATACGGCATCGCTCGACCGCACTCGAGTGCGCGGGCTCTGCACGACCATGGGAAGTGCCACTTCGCATGTGGCGATTCTCGCCCGTGGGCTCGCGCTCCCGGCGGTAGCAGGCGTCGATCCGCGCATTCTTTCGCTCGCTGCGGGCACCCGAGTCGTCGTCGACGGCGACCGCGGCACGGTGAGTACCGCGCCTAACGCGGCAGACGAATCGCGTATTGCGGAGCGCCAAGCCGCAGATGCGGCACGTCGAGGGCGCGAACTGGCCGCCGCCCTGGAGCCGGCCGTCACGCGCGATGGACACCGCATCGAGGTCGTGGCCAACATCGGCGCCGTGAAGGAAGGCTCGCGCGTAGCAGAGGTGGGAGGCGAGGGGATCGGCCTGCTGCGCAGCGAGTTCCTGTTCATGGACCGCCGCTCAGCGCCTAACGAGGACGAGCAGACCAAGAGTTACGAAACGGTTGCGCGAGCACTAGGTGCTGATCGGATCCTCGTCATTCGCACGCTCGATGTCGGCGGCGATAAACCCCTTCCCTACCTCGACGTCGCAGAGGAGCTCAACCCATTCCTCGGCGAACGCGGAGTGCGTCTCACTCTGGCGCGCCCTGAGCTCTTCCGAACGCAGGTTCGCGCCATCCTCCGTGCATCGCCGGCGGGTAAGGTGGCGATGATGTTTCCGATGATTGCGACGCTCGATGAGTATCGCGCCGCGCGGAAACTGGTGGACGAAGAACGCGCCGCGTTAGGCGTGCCGCCAATCCCTGTCGGCATCATGATCGAGATTCCCGCCGCGGCACTGATTGCCGAACGTTTTGCGCGTGAGGCGGACTTCTTCTCGATCGGTACCAACGATCTGACGCAGTACACACTGGCCATGGATCGAACGAACCCGCGCCTCGCTCGGCAGGTCGATGCATTGCATCCATCGGTGTTGCGCCTCATCGAACAGACGGTGGCCGGCGCCAACGCCCACGGAAAGTGGGTGGGCATCTGCGGCGCGCTGGCCGGAGATCCGCAAGCCATTCCCATTTTGGTGGGACTCGGCGTCAGCGAGCTGAGTGCCGACATTCCACTCGTTCCCGCAGTGAAGGCGCGCGTCCGCACATTGCAGCTGTCGGAGTGCCAGCAGACGGCGCGTGAGGCGCTGCGATGTGGGGACGGGGCCGAGGTGCGCGCGCTCGTCGCGCAACGTCACCCGTGAAGCAATCTCGCGAGAGGAACCTATGAGCCAAGGGCGCGCCGCGTTCGGCTGGCTGCAGAAGATCGGCAAGTCGTTGATGCTTCCCGTCTCGGTCCTTCCGGCGGCCGGTATTCTCCTCGGCGTCGGAAGTGCCAAGTTCAAGGTGCTCCCGGTGATTGTGTCGAGCGTGATGGCACAGGCGGGGAATGCAATCTTCGGAAACTTACCGCTCATTTTCGCCATCGGAGTCGCGTTAGGCCTAACGGCGAACGACGGCGTTGCGTCGCTGGCGGCGGTTGTTGGATTTGCCGTCATGGTCGCAACCATGGGCGTCATGGCGCCGGTGGTCGGTTACGAGCCAAAGCTGATTCTGGGGATGCCGTCCATCGAGACAGGCGTCTTTGGCGGCATTCTCATAGGCGCGGTAGCAGCGATTCTCTTCAATCGTTTCTATCGGGTCAAGCTTCCCCCGTATCTCGGTTTTTTCTCCGGAAAACGCTCCGTGCCGATTCTCACCGCGCTGGCCGCGGTGGTCACCGGCATTCTGCTCAGCGTGGTGTGGCCGCCCATTGGACACCAGATCGACGTCTTCTCACACTGGGCGGCGAGCAGCAACCCAGCATTGGCATTTTCGGTGTACGGTGTCGTCGAACGCTCGCTCATTCCCTTCGGACTGCATCACATCTGGAACGTCCCGTTCTTCTTCCAGGTCGGGCAATTCACCGATCCCACAACCGGGCAGGTACTGACGGGAGAGATTCCGCGCTTTGCAGCTGGCGACCCGACTGCCGGGTACCTCGCTGGCGGTTATCTCTTCAAGATGTGGGGACTCCCGGCAGCGGCGATTGCCATGTGGCGCACTGCGCGCCCGGAAAATCGCGCCAAGGTCGGTGGCATCATGATCTCCGCCGCACTCACATCGTTCCTGACGGGCATCACCGAGCCCATTGAGTTCGCCTTCATGTTCGTGGCGCCGGTGCTGTACGTCATGCACGCGTTGCTCGCCGGCCTCGCGTACTTCACCTGCGTCGAATTAGGCATTCGGCACGGGACGACGTTCTCGCACGGGCTCATCGACTACGTCGTCCTCTTTCCGAATTCCACTCGCGGACTCTGGTTTCTCTGGCTTGGGCCCCTTTGGGCGGCGATGTATTTCCTCCTCTTTCGCACCGTAATCCTCAGCCGCGATCTCAAGACTCCGGGACGAGAAGTCGACGATGCAACGGCGACCAACGAAGACGGCGCCGCCTCATCGGGAGTAGGCATCTCCGCTGGAGCCGCATCGAATGGTTCTATGGCTGCTCGCCTTGTCGCAGCCTTTGGCGGAGCATCCAACATCAAGAACCTCGACGCGTGCATCACGCGGTTGCGCGTGGAGCTTCACGATGTCTCGCGCGCGGACCCCGAAGCCCTCAAGGCGTTAGGCGCATCTGGAGTGGTGAAGGTGGGCGACGGAATGCAGGTCATCTTTGGGACGCGATCGGAGAACCTCAAGACTGACATGGAAGAGTACATGCAGTCGGGGGCGGCGGCGCCGCTCGCCACCGTGCCGACGACAGTAACGAGCGCGAAAGCCAAGGCCGCAGCGGTCACCATCACCGACGGCCACCGAGTTCGCGCGCGCGCGATCGCCAGTGCGTTAGGCGGCGCGGCGAATGTACGCGCTGCGGAAGGCGTGGCGCTGACCCGGCTGCGCGTCGAGGTCGCAGATTCGGCGCGCGTGAGCGACGACGCACTTATGCGTGCTGGTGCGCGCGGCGTCATGCACGTCAGCGACCGCGTGTTGCACATCATCGTTGGAGAGGATGCGTCCGGTATCGGTGCAGCCCTCGCGGAGCAGGTCGAAACGGGAGGGTTGGCCGCGCGATGAGTATGTCGCGTCGAATGTCTATGCTCTCTGCATCGAGGCGATGAGCGAACTCTCGACAACTCGCATCGGCCTGATGTGCCTCGATGTCGACGGAACGTTGCTGGGCGCATCAGGCGAAGTGCGTGCGACCGTGTGGAATGCACTTGACCGCGCTCGCGCCGCCGGAATTCGCTTGGCGATGTGCTCCGGCCGCCCCGGTTTTGGAGTTACCCGCGCGTTGGCGGCACGTGTGGACCCCAACGGCTGGCACTGCTTTCAGAACGGCGCCAGCATCATTCATTTAGGCTCCGGCGCGTCCAAATCCACGCCGATTCCACAGGATACGATCAACCTGCTCGTATCCCGAGCGCGCCACAACCGGCGGCTGCTCGAGCTGTACACCGACCACGAGTACGTGACAGAGAGCGAGCTCGAAGTGGCACACGCGCACGCAGCACTCTTGGCCATCCCGTTTGAGCCTCGGCCGTACGAGACTCTCTCGCCTCCGATTGTTCGTGCGCAGTGGATCGTGGAACATCGCGAGTTGGAGGACGTACTCGCCGATCCTCACCCCGACCTCGAGATCTCACCCTCGTTAGGCCCGGCGCTGCCGGAGCACGTCTTCATCAACCTAACGCGTAGGGGTGTGGACAAAGGGCTCGCGGTGAGGACGATTGCGGAGTCGTACCATGTGCCACTCGAACGCGTGATGTATGTGGGCGATGGATTCAACGACACACCAGCGCTCCGGATTGTCGGGACGCCGGTCGTGATGCGGGATGGCGAAGAAGCCGCGCTCGCGTTAGGACGTCACATCGTCGGCACCGTCCATGAAGACGGTGTGGTCCAAGCCGTCGAGCTGGCGCTCAGCGCTCCTTGAGAGTCGGCGCGCGCCAAATAGTCGGCGATAGCGACATACCGAGCTGCGCCGGGAGTCGATATCTCACATGGGAGCGATGAGAGCATTCGGAGATCGTTGCGCCTAACGCGCGAATTCTTCCTGCGCGGGGAGGAGAACGCAGCGCGCCGCGTCGTCTATGGCGCCAATGAGCGCGTCTACGTCTTCAGCAGTCATCACCGTCGACGTCGCAAACATCCCACGCGCCGCGCAGACGAAGCCCCGTTCGAGGAGCGCCAGGTGCAAGAGCGCCGACAGTCGGCTGTCGCTACGTGCCGCGTCTCGATAGCTGCGGACCGGAGCGCGCCGGAAATGAATGTGCGCCAGCGATCCCGCGCCCGTGACGCAACTCGTGACACCAGCAGCGTCGAGCGCATGCTGCACGCCGTCGCGCAGCCGAGCGCCTAACGCGTTCAGGAGTGCGTACGCGCCATCGGTCAACAGCTCCAATGCGGCTAATCCTCCCGCCATCGTCGCTGCATTTGCATTGAACGTTCCCGAGTGGCTCACACTTCCTCGCACACGAGGGTCGAACGTAGCCATCACGTCACGACGTCCACCGAACGCCCCAACCGGCAGCCCACCGCCAATAATCTTCCCCATCGTGGTGAGGTCGGGTACCAGACCGTACACGGACTGCGCCCCACCGCGCGCCATGCGCAGCGTGATGATCTCATCGCAAATCAGGAGGATGCCCAGCTCCTGCGTCGCCGCTCGCACCCCCTCCAGATACTCCCGCTCTGCCGGGATCGCTCCTGCTGCAGTGAGTTGGGGCTCGATGATCAACGCGGCGATGGCACCGCGATTCTCTCGCAGCACTCGGGTGGTCGTCTCCAGGTCGTTGTAGGGAACTACGAGCACGTCACCCACCACGCCGTCCGGAACACCCGGCCCCTGCGCACGTCCTGCCGGAAAGCTTTCGTCGTCCAATCCGGGAGTCACGCTCACCTGCGCAACGTCTGCGGAACCGTGGTAACCTCCCTCGATCTTCACGATCTTCGAACGCTTGGTGAAGGCACGTGCCGCGCGCACCGCGCCCATCACCGCTTCCGTCCCAGAGTTGCAGAAGCGCAGGCGCTCCACGGAGGGAACGCGCCGTACGATCTCCTCCGCCAGGTGCAAGGCGGGTTCGCCCGGAAACGGGAACGCGGTGCCGCGTGCGGCTTGCTCGGCAATCGCGCTCGTTAGGCGTGGGTGTGCGTGCCCATGCACCAACGACGTGAAATTGCCGAGGAAGTCGAGGTAGACGTTGCCGTCAACGTCCCACATCTGTGCACCCGACCCGCGCGCCATGAACGTGGGATACGGCAGGAAGAACGTCCCAGTCCGCGTATCTCCGCCCGGAAAAACTTCAATCGCCCGCTCGTACAGCTCCGCCGAGCGGGGAGTGCGCGCGCGATACCGGTCGGCGAGCACGTCGATCACTGATGAAAACGCCGGCGTGGTTGCCGTGCCCATGAGAAGATCTCGACGAGAAAGTCAGCGGTTAATTCTGCGCTGCCGACGGGGAATGCGCGAATGGCAGATCTTCACCGGACGCTGATCCCCCCGACTTCCTCCAGGGTGTAATACGCGGCGCCGCTCTGACGCTTCGACGCGCTTTCTGACGGCAATTGGACGAGGGAATCGCAGACGGACGTTTGGCCGCCAATTTGCACGTGCGCTGCGTTCGTGAGCGGTTGCAACGCCTCTCGAGGAGAACTTATGAGTTTAGGTATTCGCGAGCATAACGACATCTGCGTGATCAACGTCGAAGGGCAGCTGACTATCGGGAATCGCCAGGAGCTCAAAGATCGGGTTATCGCCGAACTCGAGCGCGGCGATCGCAAGTTCCTCATCGACTTCGACAAAACCGACTACATCGACAGCTCGGGCATCGGCGTATTGATATCTCTCTCGCGCCGCATTCGGATGGTCGATGGCGAGTTGCGCCTAGCGAACCTCAACTCCGACTTGCAAACGCTCTTCGAGCTCACAAAGCTCGACTCGCACTTCAAGATTTCGAACTCGCGCGACGAAGCGCTCAGCGCGTTCTGACAAGCGCTGGCGGCGCGTTAGGCTTCGTTCCCCTCCCCTCCCCTCCCCTTCCCTTGCCTAACGCGCTGAGTCGCTCGCGGCAATTCTCGGCGCATTGTTGCCGATGACGATCGCTGTATCAAGCACGTCAAAGTGCGCCGCGCGCAAAATCCGCTTCCCCGTCGGCGACAGCAAATAGCGAAGAAATCGCTCGCCCTCCGAGCGGTGCTGTGCTGAATCCAGAAGCGAGACCGCAAACACGATTGGCGCACCATGCATCGTCAGTGTATCGCCCACTCGTTTGCCCAGTATGCGCGTCGACGCCGTTGCATAAGCCAACGAGTCAGCTGGGGTGCCGAGGTCGATTTCGTTAGGCAGCTTGATGTAAGGAAGCGCGTGGTTTTGTGCGAGGTTTTCGTACGTCCAGATGTAGTCCAATTCGTGTGCCTGCAGGAGCGCGACCTGGTCGGCCTCACGCGGGCGCACGTTGCGCGCAGGTGCGGCGTCCAACAGCCGTTTGGCTAACCCGGGCTCGTGATAAAAGCGCTCCGCCAGCTGAAAGACGAGCAGCGTGCGATAGCCTGAAGGATCGAGATTCGGGTCCGACCGCCCCGTCTCCACTCCGGGCGTGAGGAGCACCTCCCGCCACGTTTCCGTCGTGATTTCACTCGCGCCACGTGAACGAGTTGTGTATGCGAGTACGATACGGTTGCGACCCACGAGCGCATACCAGCTCGTGAAGCGCGGCATCAACAAGCCGGGAAAGACCTGCGGGTCGGCGAGCAGCACGACGTCAGGGCGACGCCCTGTCTCTGTGATGCGACGCGCGACTTCGAGACTAGCGCCGGGTTCTTGCGCGTAACGAATTCCGGTTTGCGCTGAGAAGGAATCGAGCACCGCGCGCAGCGGGAGCGTCACAGCAGCGGCATTCATCACCAGCAGCGTATTCGAGCTTGACGAGGGCGTGTCTGCCGTCTGTTGCCCACTTCGCTCCTTTCTCGAACACGCAATCGAGAGCACCAACAGACATGCGGTGGGAATTGCACGCAACACGCCTCCAGCGATTCTCCAGCCAGTGTCCGCGTTTCTGAGACGAGTGACGAGATCGGGATTGCTGTCGCGCACGATGATTCGACTGAGCAGGCGATCGGGGGCGATATGATTGGCCGAATATATCGCTACGGTATGCGGCGGTGCACGATGCACGCGGTTGGCGCCAAACGAGCGCATTTGGGCACGCCCAGCGAATCAATCGGCCGGCAGCGAGGTGACGCTAATGTGACGCGGTGGCGTACCATGGACGGCGGTGATCGGATCCGCGCACTCGCACTGCGAACCGCGCCGATACGATGTCGTTCCACCAGCGGGAGACTCGCGCTGCCGGTCATGCCCGCAGGCTGCCACGCCTAACGACGAAAGCGGAGAACCAACCATGCCCTCGATCGCCCGACGAACGATGACGAAGCACGAGACCTTCATCAATCATCAGGAGCGATCTGCATGTTCGCATGCTTTCTCACATCCACCCGGCCGCGTCCGATCACCCAGATCGAGCGAGTGTCGGGCAAGGCGTCGACCTACCGCGCCGTCGCCAAAGCGGTGGCCGCATCTCTCGCTGTATCGGTTGCTGCCTGCAACAACGGTGACAAAACTCCATTTGCAACAGCGCCAGCGATTGATCTATCGAGACGTTCTACCGCCGCGCCGCTTGCGCGCGATTCCGGCTCCTACATCGTGTTGCTGAAAGGCGTGCAACCCGATCTCCTGGGGGCGGCACAGGCCATGAGTGCGCAACACGGAGGACGCCCGCGCTACGTCTTCGACAAGCTGCGTGGCTTTAGTGTCAGCGGGCTTCCGGACGCTGCAGTAAACGCGCTCCTCAGAGACCCGCGTGTCAAGTCGGTGGAACGCGACACTCGCCTCGTGCTCTCCGGCGACCAGCTTCTACCAAACGGTGGTTGGTCGTCTCCCTTCTGGGCGCTCGATCGCATCGACACGTACGGTGCGCCGTCGCTCGACTCGCACTACCAATACAATGCAGCGGGCGCGGGAGTGCACGTTTACATCGTTGACACAGGGGTACGCGGCGGACACACGGAGTTCGCTGGACGCATCGGGAATGGCGCGTGTTTCGTCACCTTTTCCAGCGGGTGCAGTCCGACCATCGATGTCGCCGGACATGGTACCGCGGTGGCGTCGGTCGCCGCAGGAACAGTGCACGGCGTAGCGAAGCTCGCCACCATCCATCCCGTTCGCATCAGCGACGATGGCAAGAACATCTGGTGCTCCGATGTAGTCGCTGGCCTTAATTGGATCGGCACACACGTCGTTGCTCCCGCCGTTGTGAACCTCAGCATCAACGGAGGGCCGCCCGACTATTCGTCATGTTTCGCTATCCGCGATGCGATCGACATGCTCGTCGCGCAAAACGTGCTCGTCTTCAAATCGGCGGGCAATTTCAATCGCGATGCGTTCGACGACCGCAGCAATCGCTCGTTGGGCTCCGTTGTCGTCGGCGCGACACGGGCAATGGACGTGCGCAGCGACTTCAGCAATTGGGGAAGTACGGTCTCACTCATGGCGCCGGGCGAAAACATCGAGACCGCGACCAGCGCCTCAAATACATCGGTCGCCATCCAGAACGGAACGTCGTTCTCCGCACCTCTTGCTGCTGGCGCCGGCGCTGCCATGCTCTCCCTCAATCCGTCACTCGGTGCCCCGGAGCTGAAGGCGGCGCTTATAAACGGTGCGAGCCCGGTCAGCATTGCCAACGGAATGGGTGTCCCAAATCGCCTCCTTTTTTCTCGGGCGATTCCACCGACGGCGATCGCTGCGTCCATTGTTGGTCCCGCAAGCGTCAAACCGCGCGCCACGTGTGACTACACGGCAACTGCCGCTGGTGCTCCGGGCCCATACACGTACGCGTGGAGCGTCAATGGCGTCCCCGCCGGCTTCAATGCTCCGACCTTTTCCTATACGAATTCTGGTAGCACTTACAACGTCGCGGTGACCATTTCGGCACCTGGTGCGGTCTCTGGAAGTAGGAGCTTGTCGGTTGTCGTGTCCGCAGGCGCGTCAGCGTGCGGAGCCTTTTGACCAACATCATCACAGGTACTCGAATGACACGTGCTCGCAGGCAACATACGCTTAGTGGTTTCGTGCTGCTGTGTAGTATCGGTTTCGTCGCGTGCCGAGCCGGTGACGGCGCTTGCTTCGTCAAGAACGCTGAACCACTCATCACAATCGCCAGCGTGCAAGATTCTGCCTCGCACGCACAGATCGGCGACGTCACCATTAGCAACGTGTCGTTCGAGGGTTCACCGGTCGCCAACCTTGAATTCCTTGTAAATCCTGATCGCGCACCGACCAGTCAAGTCACCGTCGATGCGCAATCCATCAGGTGCAAGGTGGCGTGCGGCTTTGCGTCGGTCAGCGGTAAGTATTCATTCGTCCTCGCTGCCACTGGTTATAGGGCACGCACCGTCGCCGTCGACGCGCGATACGCCGAAGTGGCGTCAGGCTGTCCGTCGCTCCTCAAACGCGGGGTATCAATCTCTGAGATCTTGAGCAAGCTCTAGCGCCATTGCTTGCCGCGCCACGCAAGGTGGCCATCACCGCGTCGTACAGCGTCGCATGCCGTTAGGCATGCGACGCTTTACGCAGTGTTTCAATCGGGATTCGCTTAAAACGCGCAGTTACGAGGGAGCAGCGCCATTTTCTGAACGCTGCGTAGATTCATCTCGCCCTCAACGGAATCGCAACACATGACGTTGTACCGCGAATTGTCGAGTCTCGAGCAGACGATGAGCGAGGAAGATGCCTAACGCGCCTAGGCGATACTGATCTTTGCGGAGGACACGTTCATGCACGTAGCACGTCTTGCTGCATGGCTGGGTGTGACGGCCCTCATCACTACGAGCGTCGCTCAAGCGCAAGGCGACACGAAACCACGCGCGCGTGCGCTGGGCGTACCGTTCGACGGAACTCCCGGGCCGCTCAACGCCATTTCGGATGTACGAGGCGTCGAGGTCGGCTACACGACGATTATCAAAGGGGGCGGCGTACGCCCGCCCGGTCAGGGCGCTGCGCGCACGGGTGTCACGGTCATTCTTCCGAAAGGAAAGACCGATGCACCGTATCCCGCGGCCTGGTTCTCACTCAATGGTGACGGCGAGCTGACGGGCGTCGCATCAATAGAAGATTACGGCCTTGCAGCTGGTGCGGTCGGCATCACCAACACCAACAGCGTTGGCGTTGTGCGCGATGCCATCGGTGCGTGGAACTTCAAGCACTTCTCGAAGCGTGAGCTCGTCGACTTTTCTTTCCAGCTGCCGATCGTTGGCGAAACGTGGGACGGTATTCTCAACGACACCTACGCATTTCACGTGACGCAGGAGCATGTGTGGTCCGCACTCGATAGCGCGCACGGCGGCGCGATCGCCGAAGGAAATGTGGGCGGTGGTACGGGGATGATGCTGTATGACTTCAAGGGAGGGAGCGGAACGTCGTCACGTCGTTTCACCATCGACTCCACCTCATACACCGTCGGTGTCTTCGTGCAGGCAAACTTCGGCGCACGAAATGAGTTGACCATTGCCGGTGTCCCGGTGGGCAGAGAGATCCGGGATCTCCTACCGATTGAACACAATCCGAAGAAAAAGGACGGTTCGATGATCGGTATCGTGGTCACGGATGCCCCGCTCCTTCCCAGTCAACTGAAGCTCGTTGCACGGCGCCTCGCGCACGGCATCGCCCGCACCGGCACGACGTCACACAATGGCTCAGGCGAGATCTTCCTCGCCATCTCAACGGCGTCGCCCAGTTACGACACGCGTGGTCGCAAGGAAACGTGGAGCGTCATCCCGAAGGATAAGCTCGATCCGATCTTTGCCGCGACGGCGCAAGCCACGGAGGAAGCGATCATCAACACGCTGGTTGCGGCAGAAGACATGGTGGGAATGAACGACAACAAGTACTTCGCCATCCCTCATGGCCGCCTGCAAGCGGCACTTAGGAAATACAACCGCCTAACGCAGTAGTCTTCCGATCAATGTGTCGCGAATCCGGTGTCGCCCGGTCGCGTTAATACTCGCTTCACAGGAAGCGCGGCACGGTCGACGACGCGACCATCCTTCATCACTATCCCGATCCTTCGGAGGTTGTTGATGTCGGCGAGTGGGTCGGCATCGAGCACGAGCAAATCGGCGCGCTTCCCAGCCTCGAGTGTCCCGACGTCGCGATCCTTGTGATATGCCTTCGCGATATTGCTCGTCGCGGCCAGAATAGCGTCCATTGGCTTCAGTCCCTTCTGCGCGCTCGCCTTGAGCCATGTGAAGTGCGCTTCACCAAGCCGAGTATCCTCATCTTTTTTCATCGCCTCGGGGAGCGCATCGTGTTCGTCGGGATTCATGATTCCCGCGTCGGTCGCCAGCAGCAGCGGTACCCCCTCGGCGATCAGTCGCTTTTCATTCTCCGCCTGCGTCTTCACCAACTCCCCCCAATACACGCGCCTCGGATATCCATCTGCGCTCGCCACCATTGCAGCAAGTCGCGTTTCCGTTACCAATCCCACGGTGCATGCGATGCCGCGCGTCTTGAGCAGCGCGAGAGTGCTTTCAGGCATGCGGACGCGTCCCGTGATAGAACAATGCTGCATGAGATCGACGCCCGCTTCGATCGCCTGACGCAGACTCTCGACCGATGTCGTATGTGTCTCGACAACGAGCCCCGCGCGTCGTCCTTCATCGATAATGACGCGTTGTTGTTCGGGCGAGAACATCAACATCTCCATCTGCGTATGACCGCTCACGCCGTATTTGAGAAAGTCCATCCCGCGCGCGATGTAGGCGCGAATCGCAAGGCGAAGAGAATCGGGAGTGAGCCACATGAGTTCCGTCCCCGTTCCTTCTTCCCACAGTTTGTCTATTCGCTCGCGGAACGGCGTGGAGACCACCTTCTCTGCGTCGTTGAAGTCGCGTCCGAACGGACCGGTGAAACCGATGATATTTCCGGCGACGTACAGGCGACTGCCGGGGATCTCGTTGCGCGCGATGCGATCACGCACCGTGAGCAGAGGCTTGAGTGGTCCCCACGAGTCGAAAATCGTCGTTAGGCCGTTTGCCAGCGCGACTTGGGCGGCTTCGGCGATGAGCTCCTCGAATCGCCCTTCGTAGCGGGCGAGGAATTCGATGGAGACGCCGTAGACCAGATGGATATTCGCGTCCATCAGACCGGGTGTGATGAACTTTCCGCGTGCGTCGATGATGGAATTTCGTTTTGACGGCTTCGGTGGTGCGTCCGAGGCGACGCGGACGATGCGCCCGTTCGCGATCGTGATGGTGGCGTTGACCAGTGGTGAGCGCCCGGTGCCATCAATGAGCGTCGCGCCAACGACATAGGTGGTGTCCTGCGCCGCAGTTCGCGTCGTGGACGTCAGCGAAAGCGCTGCCGCAAGCAGCGCCCGTCGAAAGAGCAACGAAGGCATTCGAGGTGTCGCGGTGTTCAGATTCAAGCGACAGAAGAACGATAGGGTGAGGTGCGCTGCGGGCCCGGACGGGGATGCGGTGCTCCAACATGCACTCTTGCAATCGGATCGACCACAGCCAGAATCCGCGCTGGTCGTGCCGTAAAGCGTCGGCGCATTCCAACCTTGTGCCGACGAGTGGCGAAAACGCCAATCGCTGCCGGTGTCAAAAGAGACACCGGCAGCTGCAATCACCATCATATCTGACCTTCGTTAGGCGCGTCGCCCCACCCCGCGCCGATGGGCCCTACGCGAAGCGCAGCCGGAGCGACCGCTCAGCTTCCAGCCAGTCCGCAACCGGATCGCCAGGCCGACCCCGCTCGAGCGACAGGTAGAAGGCGCGTTGCCGGATCATGTCATCGGTCACGACGCGCGCGGTGGCTACGGTCTCTCGCGCTTCGGTTACCGGCTTCGCGGCAGCAATCGCCAGATCCTCGATCACGAGGATACTCTCGCTCACCACGACGGTTTCCTCGACCACCTCCGCCGCAGATGCCTTGGCGCCTTTCACCGACTTTGCGCGCCGGGTGCTTGCACCCTTGGGTGCGACGGCGTCGCTTTCCAGCGCGCTTTTGACGGTGCGGGTCGACGCCTTCTTGACTGCCGGCATCTTGTCAACGGCTGCTGCTTCGGTCGTCGTAGTGCGCTTGCGAACGCTCTTCGTCGGAGTGGGAACGCTGCCTAACGAGCCAGACGCGGCGTCCGGGCTCGCAGAGGTAATGACAGGATCGGTGGCGGAAGAGCGTTTCTTGGCGGGCATCGGAATGCTATGGGTCAGTAGGTGAATGGCGATGTAAGGCTGCGTGGCGCCTAACGCTCCGGCACGACGATTCGTCAGCAGCACGCTGAAAACTAACGACGTCAACCATCTGAACCGAACGCGTCCATACGAATGCGGCAAAACACCTCCAGCTGATATGACAGCTCCATTCGTCTGGAATCCGGGCGAGCGTGAATCGTTCTTTGCAGCCGTCGAACGTCATCGCCGCGCCGCATGGCGAGTCTCCGCGGCAAGCGCCGTGAGCGCATTGCTGCTCGCGCTGGTGGTGGCCGTCCTGCTCGCGCCACTCCTCTACTGCGTCGTGGGGCTGGTCCTCGACCTGATCAACCTTGCCATCCCCATGCCCAATCTGTTGAGTGCGATGGGGCGGTTTATCGACGGCGTGACGAACGGTGACTCGCTCACTGCAAGCGAGATTGTCCGCATCTCGGCCATCGCCGCGATTCCTGGGCTCGTCATCATGACCCTCGTTCTGTTCGCGTTGCGCCGTGCCATGTTCGCCGCCCCGCTCTTCAACGCCGGCGAAGTAAGCGGACGACTCCCGAGCATGCGCATTCTGGCCGAGCAGCGCATCGTGAACGTGGTCGATGAGATGACGATCGCTTCGGGAATTCCTCGCCCTCGCGTCATGATTGCACCTGGCGGAGTGAATGCTGTTGCCGTCGGTCGCGACGAGGCGCATGCAACGCTGCTCATAGGCGAGGGACTCCTGCAAACCCTCGATCGCGAGCAGATGCAGGGCGTTGTTGGCCATCTCATCGGCTCCATCGCCGATGGCGACATGGTCATCGGCCTGCGGGCAGCGGTCACGCTCGCACTCTTCGCGCTGATGGCGCGCCTCACATCGACCATCGCCGATCGCGACGCGTGGCATTCGTCGTGGCGGTTGATTCGCTCGCTTGTCGTGCCTACAGCGCGCTCCTCGGAGCACCTCATGGCGGAGCTGAGCGATCCGATGCAGCCCAAGTCACCCGCAGACCGCGAAGCACGATTGGAAGCTCGGCAGAACGGAAAGTTGACGTGGCGCGAGTGGGCACAAATGCCGCTGATGGGCCCCATCGTCATGAGTGGCTTCATGGCCGGCATCGTCAGCACATTCATACTCGCACCGCTGGTTGCCTTCGTTTGGCGCCGGCGAAAGTACATGGCCGACGCCACCGCCGTCCGCCTAACGCGCGATCCGGATGCGTTGTCGCGCGCACTGGTCACGATGGCGGGCGCGTCGACGCAGCTCGCCCCTTGGGCATCGCACCTCGGAGTGGTCGGCAGCGCGCGCGGCGCGGGCGCTTCTCTCATTGGCGCCTCCGTGGTGGATGTCTTCCCTTCGCTCAGCGCGCGCGAGCGCGCGCTCGTACGCATGGGCGCGCAATCTCGCCCCATCCCGGCATCTGGACTTGCGCGTATTCCGTTCGGATTGCGCGTGGTTATCTATGGGTTGCTGGGATTCTGCTTTGCGTTAGGCGGAGTCGTCGTCGTACTACTCGTCTGGCTCTCGGCCGCACTGTCGATGATTTTCACGGTCATGCCGACGGGCATTTTGCACCTCGCGCTCCGCGCACTCGGACGCTGAAACGACGGACGGCGCTCCAGATTATTCGTTGGGTGCGGGATGCGGCCAGTTAGCGCGACGCGCGATGGGGCACGTTGTCGAAGCGCCACGGAGTGATGCCGAGGGCTTTGCGCGCTTCGACATGAAGGGTGTCGGTAACCGATGTCGCCGGATCTGTGACAGCTATGTCGATCGTGGCCGTCCGGGTCACCCCGTACAACCCATGCAGGCGCGATCGCACGAGTTGCATGTGCTCGCGGGGCCAACCGTTCAGGACGAGCGCGTCCATCGCTGCGCGCTCCGGGCCCTCACTTACACTCGTGGCCACGAGATTCGCGACAAACAAGACAAAGACGCTCGCGATGACCCAGAGTGCGTACGCGCCAATGCCGCGGCGTGGTCGCGACGCCGAACTGTATCCACTCGACCGTGGCGGAATCGGCGCAACGAGTGCGAGGAGTCGAGCGCGATCGGTGAAGAGGAGAAATGCCAGCAGGAGGGTGTAGAAAAGCGCCATGTAACGGACTTCGGGAAAGTTGTACGTGAAGTCCATCACCGTGATGTTGAGCGCCACGGGGAAGAGCGCCATGGCTCCGACCAGTGCCGCCCTCGGAAACAACAGGAGGATTGCTGGTATCAACTCGCAGAAGCCGATGAACCGCCCATAGAACGGCGAGTATCCATAAAAAGCCCAGACGAGCGACGGCCCATCGACGGTGGTTTTCGACATCGTCCAGTCGCCGTAGAAAAACTGGCCGCCGAAGATCTTCACCACTCCATACGCGATGAAGACGATCGCGAGAAACGCGCGCACGATTCCGACAATGATTGACGGTCGTCGGCGATAGTCGTTAGGCGGCATTTCGGGCGATGGTGGTTACGTGTGGTCTGGGGAGCGCTCGTTAGGCGCGTGCAATGGAATATCTCGCACGATCGTTCGAAAGTGTCGCGCCGGCGCAACCACAGTTCTGTTCGCCTGAACCGTGCTCCGGTTGATAACACGGTGAATGGGCCAGTTCTCGCGCCCCCTTCGCAGTACGACGGGTCACTGGCGTCCCCTCCACCCAGAAGATGGACGAAGTCCCCGTTGAGTTCGCGTGAGCACGGCCACCATGATAACGCACCGGAGTCGCCTACTTCGCCTCTTTCGTTCCCACTCCACGCCCCAACTACCATGTCTCTCACCCTGACTCCAATCGACGTTCCACGCGGCAATCAGCATCGCTTCGAAGTCACGTGTGAGGGACATGGACGATACATCATCGATGTCTCGCTCCCTCAGGGCTACGAAAAAGGTGGAAGACAACTTCCCGTCGTCCTCGTTGTCGATGGCAATCTTCACTTCGATCGGCTACAGGTTGAGCTGCACGGATCGATGTCCGCTGTGGGGAGCCTGATTCCGCCCTCCATCGTCGTCGGAGTCGGTTATCCGCAAGACGAAGGCTTTGCGTCGTTCTATTCACGACGCAACTTCGATTTCCACGGGTCATGGGACATGAGCGACGATTTGGGAAAGACTCTGCAAGAGGTCTTTGCTGGATTGAAGAAGGGAGAGGGCATTACGGAGATGGAGATGCGTGCCGGTGGCTACGATAGCTTCATGCGCTTCCTGCGCGACGATCTGCTCCCATCGTTAGGCAGTCGTTTCCCCATCGATCCGCTCGCGCGCCACACGCTGATTGGCCACTCATCAGGAGGGCACTTCACGGTTCGCGCGCTCTATGATCCGAGATCTCCATTTCGCCGCTATGTCGCGCTGAGCCCGAGCCTCGGTACCGCCAACGACGAAATCGCACGTGCTGAGTCGGCCTTCGCCGACGGTCGCAGTGATTACGACGTGGACGTCTATGTGGGGGCGGGGACTGTCGAAGTGGATGCCGAGAAGATGTTCGCGATGTGCCGCTTCGGTAGCGGGACGACATGGGTCGCCGAACAGTTTGCGATTCGACGATGGCCTAACGCGCGACTGCACTGGGAGATCATGAATAACGAGGACCATGCTTCGATCCTCGCGCGTGGCATCGCCGCTGGCTTACGATCGGTGCATGGCGTTCGTCCGGGCGTGCATACGGCGCAGGTGCGCGCCGCCACCGATGCATCGCGCGCTGCGCTCACAGACCCACAAGCCGCCTCGTAGTCGTTCTCGCCCGCCCACTCTGCGCCGGGGTCCCGCGTTGACTCTCGGCGATCACATCGCACATTCGGACGCCCGGATCTCGCCCACCGTGAACTCTCGCGAACTCTCGCGAACTGGCAGCGATGGTTTCGCCGTCAACGATATGGAGTCTTCGATGAAGCTCGTGCGCTCGTTATGCATGTCGCTGCCGCGCCGCGTCTCCATTCCGCTGATCGCTGTCGCGAGCGCGTGGCTTGGAGCTTCGGAAATGCTCAGCGCGCAGGTGCCTGTGCCCTGGAACGTCGAGGCTCCCACGGGTCCGTCGAAGAAGTTCTCGTTCGTAGCGAACGAGGGGACGCTGATGAACGTGGCCGTTTCTCCCGACGGCCAGTTCCTCGCATTCGATCTGCTCGGCGCCATCTATGAGATGCCGATCGCCGGCGGGGTCGCGCGACGCCTAACGAGCGGACAGTCGTGGAATCTCTCACCGAAGTACAACCCCGACGGCTCTCGTCTCGCGTTCGTCTCCGATCGTGCCGGGAGCTTCGACGTGTGGACGATGGACCGACAAGGTGCTGCGCTCGAGCGAGTGTCGCGCGCACGCCTTTCGATGAGCGAGAATTTCGCCCGTCCATCCTGGTCAGCCGATGGACGCCTCATCTACGCCACGTCGTCGGCTGATGGTACGCCGACGCAACTGGTCGCGTTCGACAAGCTCGGTGGCAAGCAGCAGGTGCTACAAGTCCCCGCTCTCCTTGGCGGGCCAGCCGTCGAACAGGACGGAAGCGGCGTGTACTTCGAGCGACATAGCAACGGGCTCTATGCGTTCGAATTCAACCCATATGTGACACCGCCGAGTGGTATTCGAATTGATCACCTCGATCTCCGCACTGGAGAGGTGACGACGCCCGTTGCGCGCCCCGGTGGCGCCATGTCACCCGCAATCTCGCCTAACGGGAAAGAACTCGCGTATGTGCACCGTGCGATCGACGAAACAGTCTTGATCGTACGCGATGTTGTCACCGGACGGGAACGTGTGGCGATGCGCAATCTCGATCGCGATCGACAGCAAAGTGCCTCGACCAGCGGTGAATTCCCCAGTCTCGCGTGGCACCCTGATGGAAAGCATCTCTTTCTCTCCACTGGTGGTCACATCGTGTCGGTCGATGTGTCGAGTGGAGGGAATTCCGTAGTCGCCTTCACCGCACCTGTTGAGCGCGAGATGTCAGAAACGCTGCGTTTCAAGACCACCGAGCCAGCGGAACGTGCGACAACGCGCATGCATCGCTGGGGGAGTCGAACGGCGCAGGGCGTGTTGTATGAGGCGCTGGGCGATCTCTGGTTGACCGATGGCAGGAGTGCGCCGCGCAACCTCACGCGCTCCTCAATGTTGGAGACGACTCCCGTATTTGATGCGAAGAGCGGCGCGTTGTACTTCGCTGGATGGACGGATGACTCGTTAGGAGCCATCTACCGACTCGCATCGCTCGCGGGCGGCGCGTCTCTCACGCGCCTAACAAGCGTGCCGGCACAATATGGAAGCATCGCCGTCTCACCCGACGGCGTGCGCATTGCGTACGTGCGAGGCGCGCCGGGACTTGCCGGTGGCATGTGGCTGTCGAACGAGACGGCGTTCGATCTCATCGTGCGCGAGGCCAACGGCGCCGAGCGTCGTGTGACCGGGATCTCGGGACACGAGCTCGAATACGCGAACATCGCCGCGAAGATTCCGCCGTCGGTGACGTTTTCGCCGAACGGTGCATTGCTCTACTTCAGCGAGTTTGAGGGAGAGGATCTCGTTCTCAAGCGCATCGCGCTCGACGGAAGCGGTGAAACCGTATTGTATCGACTGCCTAACGCGGTGGCCGTCGTGCCGTCTCCCGACCTCGCATGGCTTGCCGTGCGCGAATACCAACGGTCGTATGTCGTTCCGTGGACGTATGCGGGCACACCTGTGGTGCTCTCGCCGTACGATGGAGTAGGCGGCGCAGTTCGCGTGGATGCGGAGGACGGCGGGTACCTCACCTGGTCGTCCGATAGCAAGACACTCGGCTGGACGCGAGCCGGAGGCTTCTACGAGAAGTCGATCGATCGCATTCTCGCCGACGCGCGTGCTCCGCGCGCGCGGGCGCCTAACGAATCATGGACTGCGCCTCGCGTTCCCGGTTCAACCGCCGCTCGCACCGACCTCGCCGTTGCGTTCGACGTCGATCGCGCCAAGGGGCCTGTCGCGTTCACCAATGTTCGGCTGGTGACGATGAACGCTCGACGCGACGTCATCGACAACGCCACGATCGTCGTCGATGGCGCCAGGATCGTGTCGTTAGGCACCAACGTGGCGGTTCCGGCCGGCGCGAAAGTGTACGACCTCAAGGGTGCGACGATCATTCCGGGACTCATCGACGCGCACGCGCACCCGCATATCGAACACTCGACGCTGCACGTAATCGAGCAGCAGCCAACGTACTTCAGCGCTCCGCTCGCGTACGGGGTGACCACGATGGTGGAGGTGTACGGAAACGAATATCGCGATGCGTGGCTGGCGGACATGCTTCGTGCGGGCAAGATCGCCGGCCCTCGCTACTTCACCACGGGTTCACCGATTTATGGTGGCCGACGCGGTGCGCGCCGATTGATGTTTCGCCCAGTGGAAACCCTCGACGATGCGCGTGAGCAACTGCGCTGGAACAAGGATTTTGGCGCGATTGCGGTGAAGGACTACGTGCAGTTTGTACGCGCGAGACGCTCGCTGACGGTCGCAGCAGCGCGCGAACTCGGTCTCAACGTTGTGTCGGAGTCGGCGGCCGACCCGGAGATGAATTTCACGCAGATCATGGATGGCGTGACAGGCATCGAGCACTCCATGGGACTCGTCCCATTCCACGACGATGTCGTGAAGTTCTGGGGAGGGACCAAAGCCGGAATGACGCCGACGTTGATCGTTGGCTATAGCGTCGACATGGGCGAGGGGTGGTATCACCAGGCGAGCAAACTTTGGGAAGACCCCAAGCTCACGAAGTTCATTACGCCCGAGCAACTCATGCGCGTGCGCTCACCGACCAAACTCTGGGATGCGGACATGTCGGTCCTCCAATTGGGTGCCGAGGTGCGCAAACTGTATCGTAACGGCACCTCGATTCAGATGGGTGCGCACGGACAGATGTTTGGCGTTGATGCGCACTGGGAGATGGACCTGCTCTCGCGGAGTGGCTTCACACCGATGGAGGTTCTGGAGATCTCCACGATTCGTGGCGCTGCGCAGCACGGCCTCGACGCGCAACTCGGGTCTCTGGAGGTGGGCAAGCTCGCCGATCTCGTCGTGCTCGACGCGAACCCGCTCGACGACATCAACAACGCGCTGAAGATCCGTTACGTGATGAAGAACGGGGTTGTGTACGCAGGGGCAGATGCGGCGCGCGTATGGCCCGAACCAAAGGCGGCGGCGAAGGCATATTTTGTGGGACGGTGAGTCTCGTTAGGCGCCTGCTCGCGACCGACGGGTATCGGCTTCATCATCCGGCGACGCGCGCCCGCAACCATTCCACAATCGTCTTCATCCCCTCGTCGTCAAGCACACGGTCATCCGCGTTATAGGTCGTCGCCGACATCGCGGACAGTTCAGCCCGCGGCTTGGGTTCGTACTTGAGAACGTGGTTGGCGGTCTCCGGAAAGGCGAAGGAGACATTGGGTGAGTCATACGCTGCCAGCTGCAACGCCTCGCCATCCGCCTGCCAGTCCACTTGGATGTCCTTCTTCCCAATCAGTACCAACACGGGAACGTCGATGCCACGCAGGAGCGTCGCACCGTCGGTCGCCCACAACTCGCGGGTGAACGGAAGGTTGGCCGGCGCGGTGAGCGCCTGAAGCAGCTGAAGAATCCCCGGCGGAAGCGCGGGATCGGGGACGATGCTCTCGCCAGCAATGAACTGGACGATCGCTTCATCATACATCGCGAGAATGTCGTTCCCGTTAGGCAGCGCCGCCAACTGCGCCGCCAACTGCGAGCGCGCCACCGCTCCGACGCTCCGCCCGGGCGGCGCGACGAGCACCAGTCCCCGCATCGGATATTCCGGCGCTCGTTGCTGGTAGAACAGCGCGTGCAACGTCCCTTCGCTGTTTCCAAGCGCAAACAGGGCGTCCTGCCTAACGAGCGGATGCGACACCAATGTGTGCACCGCCCCTCTGACTTCACTCAGGTGGCTCTGCATGCTGATCTTTCCGACAAGCCGCGGTACATACTCCTGCATCTTCGGACCCGAGGCTCGCTTGTCGAAGCGCAATGACGCAAATCCGGCCGCCGCCAGCGCTTCCGCGACGAGCCGTCCACTCCCATTCGTTCCAGGAAGAAGCGGCGTGTTCCAATTGCGATCCGTAGGCCCGCTCCCGGCAATCAGCACGACGCCCGGAAACGGACCTTCCCCCGCTGGGAGCTGCAGTGTGCCATGCATCGACATGTCGTCGACGCGCCACTCCACTTCACTGCTTGTCCCCGCGACTTCAGACCCGTGTGTCATGCGGCGCGCCTCGACGCAACGAATGGATGGTAAACGCAGAAGCCGAATCAACTCGGACGCCGCATAATCTGCCGTGTCGCCCTCCTCGTTGCCACGCGCGACGCCCTACGGCCCCCTCGTCTACATCGATCGTTCTAGCTCCGATGGACGCTCAATCGGACCTCGATGCGTTGTATGCGTTCGCCTACGACGAACTCCGGCGAATCGCGCGGCTCGCGCTGGTCAGCCACTTTCACTACGTCAGCCGCCGCGTTGACGGCGGGTTTCGTCTCCTTGTCGCCCGTGCTCCACGCCCCAAGCGCCGCTGGGACGGCGGGGATCGCCGGGATCGCGGGGATCGCGGGGATCGCGGGGATCGCAAGCGCCGCCAAAACCGTGATCAGAACGGACAAGGTTCGGCAGAAAGGAAACGGTCGGGCCAGCATGGCGAATACTCCCCACGAATCCTCGGCGTGACTACCAATGCCGGGAGTTGCGCCAATCGAGAGGAAACCCTGACACACCCGATATTTCAGAAATCGAAAACGAAACGCCGCGGGCAGCGCCGCGGCGTTCTTCGAGCCGAAATGCTCCCTAACGAGAGGCAGCTATCCCTGAATCTTCGGGAACTCCTCTTCCTTGTTTCCTTTCGGGCGCCATTCCAACGTCGATACTTCCTCGTTGTTGATAAAAGCGTTCCAGGACTTGATGAGGAGTGCGGCTGCGTATGGGCCGCGCATCTGGTGTGTCCCCGACGCGCTGTCGCCGCGGCGGAACTTGCGACGGAGCACAAACGCCGGATGGTTGCGCCCGATGTCTGCGCCCTCCTGAATCGCATCGAGCCATTCATCCGCTTTGCGCGGCTTCTTCTCGCGTGCAAGCGTGTAGACAAATGCGACGATGCTTTGCGGCGTGATATCGCGTGACTCGTACGCCTTCGCGACCGCGTCCTCGACGCCTGGATGTTCTTCGAGCGTACGCTTGAGTTCCGCATGCGAGACGGCGCGTCCACTCGTGAGGGCCGAGTCATGCTCGTAATGCCAGATCCACTTGAGGGTGGCGGCAACGCGTCGCGACTGCGAGCTGTTTTCGCCGCCCATCGTGAGGACATCGGAGAACGACCGCGACCGCCCGGTATCAACCATTTCGATCGCAGCAGCCGGCACGCCGCGCGCAATCCAGAACATCTGCGCGCGCCCTGACTTCACGACCGCGGCAAGACGGTGCTGTCCATCCTCGAGCGATCCGCGGGGTCCGAGCTTGATCGTCTCGGTCGTTTCTGCCGAGCGCCAGTTTCCGGCGAGCATGTCGGTCACGAAACGCTCCACCTGCGACTCGTTCAGCTTGCGGTTCGGCCCGCCATTGTCCAGCAGCTGCGCCGCTTCTTCGGGAGTGACCTTGGTGAGCGCAATGTCGATCTTGGCCATGGTAGTCTTCACGTCGAGGGATTGGGGAAGACAGCGTTAGGCGCGGGGCAGCGCCGGAGGGAGGAGGACGTCGTGTCGCTGTGGTGTACGCGTGCCTTCAGCATCACACCGGTCGCAACGCACGCCGCAGCGAGCGCGACGTCGCTCTCGAAGTCTCGTGAGTGAATCATGTGCCTTTCAAGGACAGAAGTACAGTGCGGGCCATATTTCGTTTCGCGGAACTGACCGGGTGATCATCGGCCACGCAGGTGGCTTCGCCGACAGCTGCAGTCGGCGCGGTCGCCCGCTATCGCACATTAGGCACGCCACACGCCGACGGTGGCCCCCCCCCGTTGCCCGCCCTGATGATAGACGCCCTGCATCGCGTTGGACGTGCGTTGCCTCACGTTGATCGAGTTGCGTTCCCGCGGGTCGTCGAAGCAGCTTCGCGCTCATGAATCGAGAGACTCGCACGGGGACACCGCATCGGACATGGCTGCGTCCGTTTTTCGGCATCGTAGTAACGCCGCTGCTGCTGTCCGCATTTGCACGCAATCCCCCGCGGGATGCGGCGGCTATCGTCGCGACCGCATCGCTTTCCCACGTTGAGGGGAGCGCAACGCCCGACGCGGATGCGCATCTGCAAGTTGCACCCATCGTCGGTGCGAACATTCACATCAGCGCCGCACGCCCTTCGTCGGAGTTCAACGAAGTCGTGGTTGCCGCGCACCCTACCGATGCGCGTCGCATCCTGGCATGCGCGATGCTCGACCCCGGCGCGGACCGCAGCGTGAAGTCTGCGGCGTGGGTCTCGTCTGATGCCGGACGCACCTGGACCGATCCCCGCGTGACCACGTCACACTGGGCCAACGACCCCACGTGCGTGTGGACTGCCGATGGCACCGCGCTCTTCATCCACAAGGTGAATGACGGCGCTCCCACTCCCGCCGGTTCCGTGAATTCCGATTTCGACGTCCTCGGCGTCGAACGCTCTCGCACCGCCGGTCGCACCTGGGCTCCCATGGTTCGGGGTCCGCAAACCAATGATCGCCCGTTCGCCGCGGTCGACCTAACGAGTGGTGCGCTATACGTCGCATATAACGGCCACGTGCACGGCGAGGAACTGGCGCACGACAATCAAAGTTTCAGAAACACGGTGGCATTGATTCGCTCCGACAATGCGGCGGCGACGTCGTTTCACGCCCCGGCCCAGCGTGCGCTGATGGATCAGAGTGCAAGCGCCGGCGCCAACGCCGGGATGGACGGTATTGTCGTTCTGCCTAACAGGTCCGTCGGCGTCCTGTACACGCACATGACGCTCGCCACGCCGTCCTCGGACGGCGTGCGCACCACGACCGGCAAACCCACGGTCGCGCGGAGCGCCCTGATGTTCACGCGCTCGAGCGACAGCGGCCGAACGCTCGAGCCCGCGTCCCTCGTTTCGCCTGTGTCAAGCGGCTACAACCTCGCGCACGCACGCGGCATCACGGGCACGATTGCTGTTGATGCGAGTCTCGGCGTACATCGCGGACGTCTGTACGTGACGTGGGCTGACTTCGCCACCAAGCGCGGGCAAATCGCCCTCACATACTCCGATGACGCCGGAAAGACGTGGTCGGTGTCTCGGTTCGTGAACGATGACTCGGCAGTCGTGCGCGCCAACGCGAACGGCCCCGACCACTCGATGGCGACCGTCGCCGTGAACCGCGATGGCGTGGTCGCGGTGATGTGGTACGACCGCCGCGAGTACGCCGGCGGCGAAGGGTATCGCCCGCGCCTCGCGCTATCGCGTGATGGCGGCGTCACCTGGAGCACCAGCGTCGCGCTCTCCGCAGCGCCTAACGAGAAAAGCGCTCAGCGGCGGAACGACGTGTGGATGCCCAATGGTGGAGATACGGCGGGACTCACGGCGATGGCCGATGGAAGTTTTTTCGCGGCGTGGGTGGACAATCGAACAGGAGCGCAGCAGGTGTGGGGGGCGCGGGTGACGGTAACCGCGGCAACGCGCGAGCTCACCGCGCCTCGAGATGACGTTCGAGGCGACCACCGGCCTGCGCCGTAACATCCGAACGCCGAGCACGATACGTTCGCGCCAAGACCCCGGATTCGACCGTGTCTGGTGGCATCATGGTCGTCGCACGCGGCCATCTCGCGCAACTCACCGCCGCCCGCCGACGCCAACCTTCTCCAGGAAGAAATACCGGGCCCTCGGTTCTTCTTCCGCATTCGATACGACGTCGATCCGCATGCGCATGACCTTCCCGCTCGCATCCACGCCGCCTTTAGGCCACGCCGGTAGCCCAGGACCGTTCGGATCGCCTGTGGTGATGAAGTTGGCGAAATACGACTGCATCGTCGTCGAGACCGTTTGATCGTCGGTTGTCCACGGGTACACGCGGTTGGTCGCCAGATTCCCCATCGCGTATTCAATTTCGGCGGAATGCACGGCGCCTTTAGGTATTGCATCGCCCGGCTTGGCGTCGACTGGTGCCGGTCGTGGATGAGCATAGAAATACCGATACACAGGCTGACCACTCGTTTTGGCGTGTCCCTCGAGCCACGCCCATGTCGAGAAACCGATGAACTGGTCGCCAGACAAGTCCGTCAGGCTCTGTTCGGCCTGGGCGTCGGTGGCAATCGGATACGCACGCGCAGCCTCGTCGGCGCGTTCACCGTAGATGCGCGCAAAGACGGCGCGAGCGCTGTCGGACGTCGGGCTCGTGCGCAGATACGCGCGCCACGACCCTTCCTGTGAATTCCACCCCGCCAGCAGAGGAACCGCCGCCTGTCGTCCGGCAGCAAAGATTGCAGCTGGCGACTCGGGGATGAACCAACCATCGACGATAGGCCAGAAGCTCAGTGTGCTCGAACGCCCGCTCGTGGCGATCAACAACTCCCATGCCGAGAGCGCACGAAGTGCCGCGAGGGACGACGCACGCACGAGCTTCCCCAGCGCGAGGCCATTGGCCTCCGCCGCTTCGCGTGACGTTGCGGACATGAACGCCCCACTCTCGCCGATGGCACGCGCGAAGAGCGCGCGAGCGAGCGGCGAGGCCATCTGCGCACTCACGGAAAAAGAACCCGCTGACTCACCGGCAATGGTCACCTGTGCCGGATCGCCCCCGAATGCCGCGATGTTCTCATGCACCCAACGGAGCGCCGCCCACTGGTCCATGAGACCGTAGTTCCCCGATGCCTGGTGAGGCGATTCGGCGGTGAGCTCCGGATGCGCGAGAAAGCCGAACACGCCGAGACGGTAGCTCATCGTCACCATCACAATTCCGCGCTTCGCCATGCTCTCGCCATCGTAGCGGAACTCAGAGCCGTCGCCGGCTTGAAATCCGCCACCGTAGAAATACACGAGCACCGGACGCCGCGCTGTTGCGGCTGACGGAGGAGCCCAGACGTTCAAGTAGAGGCAGTCCTCACTCGTCCCCGCATTACGAAACATCATGTCGTCGTAGATGCGCCCCTGCATGCATTGCGCAGCGAAGCGCGTTGCGTCGCGCACACCGTTCCACTTCACTGGAGGCTCAGGCGGTCGCCAGCGCAGTTGCCCGACCGGTGGTGCCGCGAACGGAATGCCACGAAACATTCGTACGCCGCTCTCCGCATTTAGACCCGAAACGACCCCTGTCTTCGTCGTCACGCGTGGGCCGGCGGACGCAGCCGGACGACTCGGCTGCGCACCGAGTAGAGGCGCGATGACCATACTCAGAGCGACAGATCGTACGGCGAGCGTGTTCCACATATCGAAACTCGAGTTCGAGGACACTCGCACATAACGGCGTCCGAGCGCCGATTGCAACCACTCGCACGTCACCACCGTCCCGCTTACCGCCAAATGCCCGTCGTGCTGTTACCTGCCGCCGTCGCCGTCGCCGCGCAACTATCGCGTCATCTGGCCGGTCAACTGCGCTCTCGCCACCCGTGGCGAGGTGCTCACGTCGCGCCTAACGCGTTCCGCTGTCGGGCAACACAGATATCCGCAGCTGCGAGGGATACCTCGCAGAGTGAAAGACGCGATGCTCTCGAGCCCGATAGTCACTCACCTTCGCGTGAAAGATGTTAGGGACGAATGTCTGCGGATTGCGATCGTACAGCGGGAACCACGTGCTTTGCACCTGAACCATCAGGCGATGCCCCTTTTTGAATCGGTAGAGTTGGTCATGCAGCGCAACCGAAAAAGGTGTGACGGTGCGCGGGGCGATGGGTGTCGGCGCGGCAAATGATTTCCAGTAGCGCCCGCGCATGATGTCGGCGTTCACGATGAGCTGGTAGCCGCCGATAGGCGGGTTGTTCGCGCCGCTGTCAGGGTAAACGTCAATGAGCTTCACGACCCAATCCGCGTCGCTCCCTGTCGTCGACGCATAGAGTTGCGCCGTCACATCCCCGGCAATCGTCAAGTCGCGATCGAGCGGCGCCGTCGCCCATGTGAGCACATCGGGGCGATTGTCCACGAAGCGTTGATCTCGCTGCATCCACGTGTGCCACTCCTCACCGTTGTCCGGACGCGGCATGTACGGCACCGGATGCGCTGGGTCGGAGATGAACGCCTCAAAAGTCGTTCGCTCGTTAGGCGGTGGGGCGTCGAAACTCAACAGGCCACCCGACCGAAGATACAAGCGGCGCGACTCGACACTTCGCGGCGGCCACGAGTCGAAAGTGCGCCACCGATTGCCCCCGCTTTCAAAGACCGTCGCTTCCGCCAGCACCGTATCACGCTCACCATGGAGATACTTCGCAAACCACGGCCGCAGCACGGTGGCTCGATACTCGTCGGCGGTCTTGCTCCCCAATGCCAGCGGCCCTAACGAGTCACCGCCGGAACGTGCCCACTGCGTGTGATACCACGGCCCCATCACCAGATAGTTCCACTTGTTCGTATCACGTTTTTCGAGGGTGCGATACAGGAGCTGGGCGCCGAGCATGTCTTCTTCGTCCCAGAATCCCCCGGTCACCAACGTTGGGACCGTGGGCGCAACGTACACATCGTGCAGCGCTCGACTCGCCCAGAACGCGTCACGCGATGGGTGTGAACGAAACGCATTCCACGACGGAAGCGTGTCGACTCCCGCGGTCTTGCCGAGTGAATCGAGCGACAGATGCCGTAGATAGAACGAGAATTGATCGTAGTCCGGAATCGTTAGGCTTCCATCTCCCTCGATGTACGACGCGTAGGTCACCGCTTGCGTCTGGCGAAATGCTCCTTGATGGAAGAAGTCATCGCCCATCCACGCATCGCCCACGGGAGCCTGCGGCACGATTGCCTTGAGCGCAGGATGTGGATTCACCGCCGCCAACACAGCAAGCCACCCTCCATACGACATCCCCATCACCCCCACTCTGCCGTTGTTATTCGGCAGGTTCTTCACCAACCACTCGATCGCGTCATACGCGTCCGTCGATTCGTTGATGCCCTTGGGACTCCGCGGGTCGTTCTGCGCCCGCAACGTCACGAAGTTCCCTTCAGATTGTCCGCGGCCGCGAATGTCCTCAGCCACCAGGATGTACCCATCTTCCGCGAGTTCGCGGTACGCGTTAGGCACCGCGGCACTGCGAAATGCCTGGGCAGCGCCAAAGGGCGTTCGGGTGAGAATGACTGGAAGCGCCTCGCGCGCTCCGGCGGGAATCAGCGCGACCGCGAAGTGACGCGTCCCATCTCGCATGGGGATCGAGAGTTCGCGACGCTCGTACGTCGTCTGCGATTGCCCCGATGTTTGCGCGCCTGATGCACGCGCGCTACCCACCGCCGCGCACAACACTACCATTCCGAATCGAGCGATCATTTCCATGGTGTACGATTGTCGTCTGTGCCGAACTCTCTGAACCGCTATCGCCATTAGTGGCGATCGATCATCGCCCGCAGATGAGGAGCCTACCGGTCGCCGACAATCTGTAGCCGAGCCGTTGCGCGGTCGATCTCCTGAAGTTCGAGCTCTGTCAGAACGACGCCAGCGTTACCCAGATTCGCTTCGAGCCGACCCAGCTTCGTCGTGCCGGGAATCACCACAGTCCACGGCTTTCGCGCGAGCCACCATGCCCATGCCACCTGCGCCGGCATGGCTTGCTTCAGTTTCGCGAAATGCCTAACGAGATCAGCTACGTCCTGACACGACGTGCGATTCGCCGCTGAGAAACGGTGCACCGTGCGGCGACAGTCGATCTCAACCAGTGGCGTAGTCTCATCGATCTTCCCCGTGAGAACGCCCTTGCCTGTTGTCGTTCCGTAGCCAAGGCTCAGACCCATCGCGCCATAGCCGATTGCAGAAACTTCGAGATTGCTTCTGCCGGGCATTCGGTTTTGCATGTTAGTTCTCCACGTTCAGGCGTCCCTTCGTATCCTCGCACGCACGCGGCCTGCGCCAAGCGTCCACACCCCCAACGACTCGGAGTCATCCATGTCATCCCGCCAATCCCGTCGTGAGTTCATGGGTTTGAGCTTGTTAGGTGCCGCCGGCGCACTCTCCCCGGCTGCCCTGCGTGCGGCCGCAATGCACTCGGCCAACGCCTTCGATCCAGATCTCGTCGTCGTGAACGCGAAGGTGTTCACGATGGAGAGCGCGGCCCCGAGTGCGTCGGGATTCGCGGTGAATGCAGGTCGATTTGTGGCGGTGGGATCGTCGTCTGAAGTGCGCAGTCTCGCGGGACGCAAAACGAGAATTGTCGACGCCAAGGGGATGACCATCGTCCCGGGCTTCATCGACACACACAATCACCCCATTGGCGAGGTGCTCTTATACGAACTCCTGGTGGGAAATCCCTTCCAAGTGGAACGAGTGAGCATCCAGAGCATTCTTGAGAAGCTCAAAGCGCACGCGCAGAAGACTCCTCCCGGGATGTGGGTCGAGGGATACTTCTATGACGACATGAAGCTCACCGACAAACGACAGCTCACGCGCGCCGATCTCGATAAGGTGAGCACCGAGCACCCGGTCGCGGTGAATCATCGCGGCGGCCACACGAGTTTCTTCAATTCGAAAGCATTCGAGCTCGCACATGTCACGAAAGACACGCCCAACCCGATGGGGGGCACGTTCGACAAAGGCGCCGATGGCGAGCTCAGTGGGCGCGTGACCGACAATGCGCTCGACGTATTGCGCAAGGCAGGCGTCTCGCCCAAATACTCGCCCGCCGAAGCTGAGCGCCGTCGTAACAACGGCCTCGCTCACATCTCGAAGGAGTTCTCACGATTCGGCCTAACGACCGTACATCACGAGGAAGGTTCGCTCGAAGCACTGCAGGAGGTGCGTGCACGCGGCGATCTGAAGCATCGCGTGTCATATGAGGCGAGCGGCCAGATGTTAGGCGCAATGATCTCGAACGGGATTCGCTCTGGCTTCGGCGATGATTGGATTCGGTTCGGAGCGACGAGCGAGCACACCGTCGACGGTTCGTTCTCCGAACGGACCATGGCCCTGAGCACTCCCTACAACGGAACGAACTATCGGGGCAACGTCACCCAAAAGCAGGAAGATTTGGATGCCTGGGTCGACATGGTGCACCGCGCCGGCATTCAGGTGAACTGTCACGCCAATGGCGACGTCGCTATCGATATGTACCTCACCGCGATAGAACGTGCGCTGAAGAAGACACCGCGCGCTGATACGCGCCCCAAGATCACCCACTGCACGTACATCAACGATTCGCTCGTTAGGCGCATCAAGGCGCTGGACGCCATTCCGTCGATGTTCACGACATACGCCTACTACAATCCGGACAAGTTTCCGTTTTACGGCGAAGAAATGATGAAACACTGCATGGCCTATCGCACCATGCTCGACGCCGGTGTGCACGCGGCCGGTGGCTCCGACTTCTTCCCCGGACCTTTCGCTCCCCTGATGGGAATTCAAGGCATGGTGACGCGCACCGGGTGGGATGGCACCACGTGGGGCGCGAATCAGCGCATTTCCGTGGCCGAAGCGATCAAGGTGAACACGCTCCACGGCGCGTACGCCGCCCACGAGGAAAAAGACAAAGGATCTATTGCAGCAGGAAAGCTCGCTGACTTTGTCGCCCTCGCCGAAGACCCGCACACCGTTGCCGTCGACAAAATCAAGGACATCGCCATTGTCCGAACCGTCGTCGGTGGGCAAACGATGTTCGAAGCGTGAGTGACGCGCTGGCGCCCGCGCTACGCGCCTTCGGATCCGTTCATCCGGATCGTTTGACGCCGCGCCCCTGAAGGCTCCAACTTCTGCGCGCCATAGCGCTCGCATTCACCTCTGGAGAGGTCGCTCCCGTGTCACCCACCCGTCGCCAACTTCTCTCCACTCTGGGCGGCGCCGCGGTGGCGGCGGCCATCCCGACCGTGAGCGACGCGCTCACCACCACGCCGGCACCCAGACGCAGACTCGATGGGGGCTTCCCTCGCAAGAGTGACTTCGCCATTGCCGATGGCTACACGTACATCAACGGCGCGTATACCCATCCCATGCCGATTGCCGCGGCCGCGGCGCTGCGTGCCGAAGTCGATCGTCGTTCGCATCTCGCGCCAGCCCAGCCGCGCACACGCCCCGACGCACGCGTTGACTTCGCGAAACTCATCAACGCCAAACCCTCCGAAATTGGCTGGATCAACAACACAAGCAGCGGCGAGAACCTCGTCGTCGAATCGTTAGGTCTCAATCGCCCGTTTCAGGGCAACATCGTCACCGACGAGCTGCACTTCGAGGGAGCGCTGGTTCACCTCCTGGAACTGAAGCGCCGCGGGACAGACGTGCGTGTCGTTAGGCAGAAAGAGGGGCGTATCGACATGCGTGACTATGAGCGCGTCGTCGACAGGAACACGAAGCTCGTCGAAGTCTCCTGGGTCTCGATGTACAACGGTTTCCAGCACGACCTGAAGAACGTCTGCGACCTTGCCCACGCGCACGGCGCACTCGTCTATGCTGACATCATTCAAGGGGTAGGGGCCGTTCCCCTCGATGTGCGCGCCACGGGACTCGATTTCGCCGCCGCCGCAACATACAAGTGGCTCATGGGCGATTTCGGGCTGGGTTTTCTCTTCGTGCGTGAAGAGCTTCTCGAGCGCTTGCAACACACGTACCTGAGTTACGAATCGGCGCCCGACACCGAGATCCATCTCTCGCCGTTTGATCCGCAGTATCCCACCCCCGTTACCTACACGGTTGGACGAAACGCCGCGTCATTCTCGCAAGTTGGCACGCGCGCGCTCCAGGTAGGCGAAGCACTCGCCGTTTCCGTACCCTACATCGCATCGTTAGGCGTCGAGAACATCCAGGCGCATCGCCTCCCGCTCCTCAAGCGCCTGCAGAACGAACTGCCGCGCTTCGGTTTCACGCCGCAAACGCCCGCCGACAGCACGTCACCCATTGTCACGTTCGCAATGAAGGACACCAGCGCGATCGCGAAAAAACTCGAGGCGGCGAAAGTAAATGTGCGCGTCGCCGACACTTGGGTCCGCATTGCTCCATCCGTCTACAACGACATGGCTGACGTTGAGCGCCTCCTTTCCGCACTCTCGTGAACCCTCTCTCCAGGCAGCGGGCGCGAATGTTTGTGCTCGCTGTTTCGTGCATGTCGGCCGCGCTCAACGTGTCCGCCACGCACGCGCAGGCCGCGACTGACAGCACGTCGTTAGGCACCTTTCAGTGGCGTAATGTCGCGCATCCGTTGGGCGGGCGCGCGACTACCGCCGTCGGGGTCGTCGGCGACGCTCGCCTCTATTACATGGGCGCAACCGGAGGAGGCCTCTGGAAGACCGACGATGCCGGCGCATCGTGGAAGAACATCAGCGATGGATTCTTTGGCACGGGCTCCATCGGTGACATCGCCGTTGCACCTGGCGATCCCTCTTTGCTGTACGTCGGCACCGGCGAAGCGCCAGCTCGCGCGGAGATGTCCACCTATGGCGATGGTGTGTATCGATCATCCGACAGCGGACGAACGTGGGTCAACGTCGGACTCCGCGATACGCGAAGTATCGCGCGCGTTCTCATCCACCCCACCGAGCACCGCACGATCTACGTCGCCGCGTTAGGTGACCAGTGGGGTCCCAGCGACGCACGGGGTATCTATCGGAGTAATGACGCTGGCTCGACCTGGACGCGACTCCTCTTTGTCTCTCCCACCGCCGGCGCGAGCGATTTGGTCATCTCCCCCGATGATCCGCGAGTCTTGTACGCGGCCTTCTGGGACCGCGATCGCGGAGCGTGGGAGTTCCGCACCACTGGGCCCGGCTCCGGCATCTGGAAGTCGACCGACGGCGGCGATCACTGGCAGCGCCTAACGAACGGACTCCCTACAGCGATGGGAAAAGTCCGGCTCGCAATCTCGCCAGCCAATCCGCAACGACTGTGGGCGAACATCGAAGCCGACAGCGGAGGGATCTACCGCTCTGATGACGCCGGACTCTCGTGGAAGCGCGTCAACGCCTCGCGCGGCGTTCGCACGCGCCCCTGGTACTACTTGGGCATTCACGCCGATCCAAAGAGTCCCGACATCGTCTACGTTACCGGCGTCACGCTCCTCAAGAGCTCCGACGGCGGCGCAACGTTCAGCGGCATCCGCATCCCGCACGACGATTCACACTCGCTATGGATCAATCCGTCCGACACGCGGAACATGATTCTCACGACCGACGGCGGCGCTACAGTCACCGTTGATGGTGGCGCCATCTGGAGCTCCATCACCAATCAACCGACCGCGCAACTCTACACGGTGCGCGTCGACGATCGCTTTCCGTATGACCTCTACAGCGGCCAGCAGGACCAGGGAGCCGTGCGCGTTGCCAGCCAGTCGTTCACCACCGATGACGCGCGCGGTGCCATTCCGCGATGGATGACCGTCGGAGACGGAGAGACGGCGCGCATGGCCTTCGATCCGCGCAACCCGCGCATCGTCTACGTCACGAACTATTGGGGAATCATCGCCGCGTTCGATACAGAGACGGGCACGTCGAGGATGATCTCCGAGTGGCCGCAAGAGCCGCTCGGCACCGCCCCACATCGGTTTCGCTTCGCGTGGAGCGCGGCCATCGCCGTCTCGCCTAACGACCCGCGCACGCTCTATCACGCAGGCAACGTCGTGTTTCGCTCGCGCGATGGTGGCGTCCACTGGACGCAGATCTCCCCAGATCTCACCAGACAAACTGGAGAAAGCGCCGGACAGGGCGCGGTCTATGACATCGTCGAGTCGCCACGTGATTCGCTCACCCTCTGGGCCGGCACCGACGATGGCCTTGTGCACGTCTCCCGTAACGGAGGCAAGACGTGGACTGATGTCTCGCCGCCTAACGCGGGCATGGGATGGGTGAGTGCCCTCGAGGCAAGTCCGCATGCCGCCGGCACTGCGTACGCCGCACTCTCCCGATTGCGTTGGCAGGACATCGCGCCGCACGTCTACAAAACGACAGACTTCGGGAAAACATGGCGCGATGTTGGTGCCGCGCTCCCTTCCGGATTTCCCGCGCGCGTCGTGCGCGAAGATCCGGTGCGTCGCGACCTACTCTACGCAGGGACAGAGAACGGCATCTTCGCTTCATTCGACGGTGGGGCGACCTGGCGCCAGCTACAGGGCAACCTCCCGCGCGTCCCCATCTCTGACATGCGCGTGCAGCACGATGATTTGATCGTGTCGACCGAAGGGCGCGCGTTCTGGGTGCTCGACGATCTGACGGCACTTCGCCGCACCGGAGTTGCGGTGACGTCGGCATCGATTGTCCTGCATCCACCACGCCCAGCGCGACGGGTTATCCCTACGAACGAGCGCGGCCCGTGGGATGCCCCGTCCTCCCCTGGCGCCACCATCTGGTATTCGGTCTCGCCCATTGCAGCCGGCGGCCGTGACTCGCTGCGCCTGTCGATTATCGACGCCAGCGGCCGCGTGGTGCGGCAGGAGAGCGGCGACTCTATCCTTTCACGCCGCGCCGGCCTCAATCGCTGGTCATGGAATTTTCGAACGGCGCCACGCGCCGGTGCCGTTGGCCCGGGAGGCGCTCCCGTCGCCATGGGCTCTCCACCGCCGCTCGGCTACGTGCTCCCGTCAGCGCGCTACATCGTTCGACTGTCGTTAGGCGCGCTCACCGTGTCGCAACCGCTCGATGTTCGCCCCGATCCCCGTTTCCCATACGACGCCGCGGCCGAACGCGCCCACAGCGAGATGGCGCGCGCCATCACGGAGCGCTCCGTCGAAATCTCGACGCTGATCAAGGAAGTGCGCGCGGCCAAAACCAAAGCGCGAGCGCCCACATCGCGACAGCAGCACGAGGCCAACGATCGCCTAACGAGCACGATGGCCGCGCTCGACTCCGTCGACGAACAGCTCCTCCAAAATCGGTACGCTTCGGGCCCCGGCGCCCAGGACTTTCTCAATTATCCCCCGGGACTCGTATCCGAATATTCGTATCTCCTCGGCCTGGTTGACGGGACCACCGGCCCCATCACTCAAGCCGAACGCGATCGGTTCGCTGACCTCGACGCGCGCTGGCGCGCGCTTCTCAACCGAGCGCGCACTCTGGTCGACGTCGATCTTCCTGCCATCGAGCGCGACACTCCCGAAGCCCCCGCTCCTTCGTTCCACGTCGTGCTGCGCCCAGTGCGCAACGGCACGCCAGACGTCGTCGCCCTCGAGGTCTCTGAAATTCTCAGCGAAGCGGCGCACGCAGATTCCTTTTCCATCACCGCACCGGTCGTCTACGCGGGTGTCAGCGGCATCGCCGAGCGCGTGGAGCAGCTTGTGGTGCACGACTCGTTAGGCGAGGTACCCCTCACAGCTCGCGACGACGCGGCGGCGGCTGGCGGTTTTCCCTTTTTTCGCCATTGGCGCGCCGCGCGACCCGTTGCCGGGCGAGTCATCATTACGTATCGCTCTCTCGTCCAGCCGCCGCCCGGACGCGGCCCGCCGTTTGGCATTCGCGCCTACGCCGGCGGCTTGAGCGGTGCTGGATCTGGCTTTCTCGTTCTCCCCGAAGGCCAGCCGGCCACCGACACGCGCGTTCATTGGGACCTGAGTGACCTAAGCCAGGAAAGCATTGGAGCCGCTACGTTCGGCGTTGGCGACTTTCAATTTCGCGCTCCTCCCGAGCAACTCATGCAAGGGTGGATCATGGCAGGACCGCTGGGTCGACTACCGAAAGAAGGAAGCGCACAAGGCTTCAGTGCTTTCTGGTTAGGCACCCCAGCATTCGACGTTACGCAGGAGATGAGTTGGTCCTCGCGCATGTACGCGTTCCTCGGCGCGTTCTACAAATACCTCTCGCCGCCTCCGCCCTACCGCGTCTTCATTCGCGTGCTGCCTGACGGAAAGGGAGCGACTGCGCTCGACAATTCGTTCATGATCATCACGAACCCTTCGGCGGTCGTGAATGAAGAATTCCTTCGCGATCTGCGGGAAACGATCACGCACGAGATGGGACATCAGTGGGTCGGATCGATCGATGGTCCCGATGGCATCGTCTCCTGGTTCACCGAGGGGCTCAATGTCTACTACACGCGCCTCCTTCCCATGCGTGGTGGCTTCGTGTCGGTAGATGACTACGTGCGACGAGTGAATGACGACTTCCGTACGTACTACAACGGGAAGTCGCGCAATCTCTCCGCCGATTCCATCGTGAAGATCGGTTTCGGAGACGAGGAGGTGCGACACATTCCGTATCTCCGAGGAAGTTTCTACTTCGCCGACGTCGACGCTCGTATCCGCGCGGCGTCTCGCGGCAAGCGCAACCTCGACACCGTCATTCACGAACTCTTCCAACAACGCAGACGTGGCACGCCGCTCAATCAGGATCGTTGGCTCGCCGCTATTGCGCGGGAGATCGGCCCCGCGGCACGCCAGCAATTCGGGGACGTCATTCTTCGCGGCAAGACGCTCGTCCCGTCGTTAGGCGCATTCGGGCCATGTCTCGTTAGGCGTGAAGCGAAGCGGGGGGCAAGCGCTTCCGAGGTTAATCGTGGTTACGAATGGGTTCGCGACCCCAAGGTCAGCGACGCGGTGTGCCGAGGGAAGTGAACGCGCCACGACCCCATGTGCACTGGGAGGCATCGCGCCGAATTGCCAACGATTGGCCCGCCACCGCCTCCGCCGCGGCATCTTGCAGAAGACGCGCCACCTCCGGCGATAGCGAAGGAATTGCCCCGTTTCCACGCCGCGAGCCACGCGGCTCCCGTCGGCGCGCGAGTTAGAGTCCGAGTTCGAGCTGCCTCTCCGGCGCGACTCGGTTGGTTTCGTCGCACCTGGCTACTATATCGGCGCGCATGGCGCGCTCCGCGCCTAACGACTCTCCATCTGCTTGGAGCGCGATTTCTGTGTCGTCGAACGGCACGCCGCTACGTCCGCCGTTCTCCACCGGCTCAAGCGCGCCCTCACCACGTAACAGCGCCTCGATCTCCGCAAGCGTCGCGGTATCGTCGCCGATCATCGTCTTCATCGTGCGCAATCGGCCAATCACCGTCTGCACGATGTCTTCCTCGATCGTGTCTTCCGCGAACATATAGTAGACCGTCGCGTGTTCGCCGTCCCGATGACAGCGCCCTTCGATCTGCGCACAGGCTATTGCGCTATAGCGCGGATCAGAAAGGATGTTCGCACGCGGTACGCGATTCCCACTGGCGAGCACATCCCCGGCGTGTAACGAAATCGCTTCGGTGACGGTGTACACGACAACTGTTGCGTCGCCACGCTGAAAGCGAAGGCGCTCTCGTTCTCGCTCCCCCGCCGACTGCTCACCATGAATGACGGCGCACGCGTGTCCCGCCTTCTCGATTCCCGCGCGAATCGCCTCCTGCGTCTCGCGAAACTCGACCGAGATTGCCACCTGCCGCCCATTGTCGAGCAAGTCTTCGGCGAGCGCGATGGTCCCGGGAACGCGCAGCAACGATGCCTTCTGTCTGAACCGCAACCGCGCCACCAAGGCGTTCCCCCGGTCTTTGGGAGTCCGACCCGCCAGCTGCAATGACCGCCGGAAAGCGCGCCACTCCTCGTCGTACAGCGCTCGCTCATCGCCGTCGAGCGCGACCGGCATCGGCACGCGCTGTACTTCGGGCCACCCTGCAATGTCTTCCGGACGTCGTCGTATCCCCGCTGGCACCGTTCCCTCGAACAGCCACTGCCTAACGCGCTCCAGATCTTGCGCTGCCGTTGGGCTCTCGCGATCCCAGCTCCACTGCCCATAGGCGCCACGCGTTACTCCGATGCCCTGCTCTGCACACCACGCTTCGTAGTCATCGAGATCTGTCACTTTCGAACGAGTCACCCGGGCCAGCAGCGGAGCGAGATAGGCCAACTTCAGCGGATCTTCACCGGCGGTCGCACTCGCCCAAACTGTGAATTGCGCCGCCAGCTGCAACTTCGCCGCGAAGCGTGCACGCTGCGTTGTCACATTGCGCAGTTTGTGTGACTCGTCGAAGATCACGCAGTCGAACGCCATCGTGAGCTCGCCTTTCGCCGCGAGCCGCTTGTTCTGCGTTCGCCGCGACACTTTGCGCGCCGGCTTCCGCGACTTCCTTCGCGACGTTGGCGGTGGCGCCTCGAACAGACGGGCCAGTCGCTCGTAATTCAGGATCACGATGCGCTTTCCATGGTCGCCCACGTGGCGAATCGTCTGTCGCCAGTGACTCACGACGCCTAACGGGCAGACAATGAGCACCGACTCTACGTTGGGAAGGTGAAAGACCCCTTCGAGCGCCGAGAGCGTCTTGCCAAGCCCGACATCGTCCGCCAGCAGGAAGCCGCAACGCTCCGCGCGCGCGGCGAGCAGTATCGCCTTGATCGCCTGCGTCTGGTGTGGTCGCGCCTCCAAACCGCCGAGCGGCTCACGCGGAGCCGGATCCTCATTGTTGAGCTCCAGCTCGCGAAACTGCTCGAGCGAAAACTCTTGCGCACCATACGCGTGGAGCGCGGGCGGCAGCTCCGCCCCGCGCCACACGTGCGCCGCTAGCTCTTTGTCCCACATGGCGCCTGCCGCGGCAGCCGCGCCACGCATCGCAAACGGGACGTCGAGAAGAAAGGTGCGAACGATCGTCCGATGGTCAGCCGATGTCATACCGAAAACTATCGCCGGGGCGCGCTCGGCTGTGTGCGTTCTCAAAGCGATGCCTAACGATTCGCGGACCAACGTAACGCCGTAGCACCACAACCTTCTGCTTCCAGCGCCGCCCGCTTGAAGCCAAGAGTCCTCACGAATAGGTCAGAAGATTTCTTGACAAGATGCGTCGCTTCCGACGCGCCCCTTGCGTTCCGATGCTTTGTTGAATAAAGTACTTCACGCCGCGAATTTTGTCGCGGCTTCTTTGGGTCTTCATACATAGCACCGCCATGTATAGATCTGCAATGCACCTCCTGCAACACGCATGGACATCAACAAAGACCTGATCGCCGCGTCCTCCACCCCCATCGTCCTCTCCCTTCTCGCCGAAGGTGATAGCTACGGCTACGCCATCATTCAGCGAGTTCGGGGAGCGTCCGGCGGACGCCTCGAATGGACCGACGGCATGCTCTATCCCGTCCTGCACCGCCTGGAGCGAATGGGATACGTCGAGGCCCGGTGGGAAATCGCCGAGACCGGACGTAAACGGAAGTACTACCGCATCACGCCGGATGGTCGGTCGCAGCTCGCCGAAGAACGCCGTCAGTGGCAAGCGGTCGACGCAACAATGCGCGGCATCTGGCAGGAGCTCATTACCCCTCCCAGCGCCAACCTCACGCCCCTCGCCGGGGGTGCCTAAGATGGCTGATGCCAGCTCCTCGCCGTCCCTCGAGCAACAAATCGATCAATGGCGCACCTATCTGCGCCGGCGCCAATCCATCCATACGGTCGACGTCACGGAACTCGAAGACCATCTGCGTGAGCAGGTCGGTGACCTGATCGCATCGGGACTGAGCGCCGACGAAGCATTCCTCGTCGCCGTCAAACGCATCGGCGCCATCGACACCCTCTCGCGCGAGTTCGCGCGCGAACACTCCGATCGCCTCTGGAAACAACTCGTCATCGTTGCACCTGACGACTCAGACGATGGTGCGCCATTGGCACGTCGAGATGCCATCGTGGCCTTTGCGCTCGCGACTCTTGCTGGAGTCGCCGTTCTGCTCCCGCGAATCTTTGGCTTCGTGATCGAGAATCACGAAACGTTCTATCTCCGCAACGCGAGTTTGTTCGTTCTCCCATCGCTCGTCGCGTATTTCACGTGGAAGCGCGGGCTCGCGAGTGGTACCACACGTTGGCTCGCCGTCGTTTTGGCCGCTGCACTAGTGATTGAAAACAGCTACCCGTTCGTCACCCGCGGCTCAACCGAACTCCTGTCAGCGATTCACCTTCCGCTCGCCCTCTGGGTGGTCGTTGGCATTGCCTATGCCGGCGGACGATGGAGCGACGTTGCCGCACGAATGGACTTCGTGCGCTTCTCCGGTGAACTCTTTATCTACTTCGTGCTCATCGCGTTAGGCGGGGGTGTCCTCGTCGCGTTCATGGCAATGATTTTCGAATCCATCGGCATCCAGATCGAGTCGGTGCTCGAGGTGCTCATTCCCAGTTGTGCAGCTGGCGGATTCGTCGTCGCCGCTTGGCTCGTCGAAGCAAAGCAGAGTGTGATCGAGAACATGGCGCCGGTTCTCACCCGTCTCTTCACGCCTCTTTTCGCCATCGCTCTACTCGCGTTCCTCGGTACCCTTCTGGTCACGCGCCATGGCATCAGCACTGATCGCAATGTGCTCATCGCTTTCGACGCCCTCCTCGCACTCGTCATCGCCCTCCTCCTGTACTCGCTCTCGGCGCGCGACCCGCGCGCAAGCGCCGGGACCTTCGATGTCGTGCAGGTCGTGCTTGTCGTCAGCGCGCTCGTCGTCGATGTCGTCGCCCTCTGGGCCATCGCCACACGGATCGGAGAGTTTGGTTTCACTCCCAATCGAATCGCCGCGTTAGGCGGCAACATCCTCCTGCTGGTGAATCTCGCCTGGTCAGCCGTGCTCTATCTCCGTTTCCTCCGCCAACGCGGAACGTTCGCATCGCTTGAGCGATGGCAGACGAATTATCTCCCCGCGTATTCCGCGTGGGCCGCGATCGTCGTCATCGTCTTTCCCCTCCTTTTCCGATTTAGCTGAATCCGATGGAGTTGCAGATTCGCGGAGTCTCCAAGACATACGCCAACGGCGTGCGCGCCCTGAACAACGTGACGCTCACTATTCCCGCCGGGATGTACGGGCTCCTCGGCCCCAACGGCGCCGGCAAGTCGACGCTCATGCGCACTATCGCAACGCTGCAGGAGCCGGATGAAGGGTCCATCACGCTTGGCGACTTCGATGTGTCGGCAGAGGGAAGCATCATCAACGTTGTCGAGGACAAAGACCACGTCCGACAAACGCTCGGTTATCTCCCCCAGGAGTTTGGGGTCTATCCCAAAGTCAGTGCCGAAGACTTGCTGGACCACTTCGCCCTGTTGAAAGGAATGCTCGATCGTCGAGCGCGCACAGAGGTCGTCGAATCGCTCCTGCGGCAGACAAATCTCTGGAACGTTCGCAAGCAGAAGCTCGGCGGATATTCCGGAGGCATGCGCCAACGATTCGGCGTCGCCGTGGCGCTCATTGGCAATCCCAAGCTCCTCATCGTCGACGAACCAACAGCAGGTCTCGACCCAGCAGAACGCGTGCGATTCCTCAACCTGTTGAGCGAAATCGGGACCCAGAGCGTGGTCATTCTGTCGACGCACATCGTCGACGACGTCAGCGAGTTGTGCACGCGCATGGCAATCATCAACAAAGGCCAGATACTGCTTGAGGATGAGCCGTCGGGTGCAATGCGAAAGCTGCATGGTCGCGTCTGGCGACGTGTCATCACTAAAGAAGAACTGCAGGTCGTGGAGCGTCAGTTCTCCGTTATTTCCACCAAGCTGCTCGCTGGGCGCATCGTTGTCAGGGTCCACAGCGCGCAGCCACCGGGAAGCGACTTCGAGAGTGCGGAGCCCGAGCTTGAGGATGTGTACTTCAGCGCAATGGCGGGCGTGCTGGCGTCATGAAGCTGTGGGGCATTTATCGATTTGAGCTGAGCTATCAAGCGCGTCGCCCATGGCCGTGGGCGTTCGGAGCTGTGATACTCGTAGTTGCGTTCTTTTTGGCGCGCGATAACTCGCTCGCCGACGCGCTCTACGAAGACTTTCCGCTCAACGCTCCTTTTGCTATCGCGAAGTCTACTGTAGTTGCGACGTTGCTCTGGCTCATGGTCGCAGGTGCCATTGCCGGCGAAGCGGGAGCTCGTGATGTCGCAACCGGCATGCATCCGCTCATCTTCGCCGCTCCAATTTCGAAGCGCGACTATCTGACAGGGCGCTTTCTCGCGACGCTATCCATCAACGTTGCACTGCTCCTGCTGGCGCAAGTGGGAATTCTCGCTGGCATTTATGCGCCGGGCGTTGCTGGCGCGAGTGTCGCGCCGTTTCGCCTTGAGGCATTCGTCACTGCCTACGCGTACTTGTCACTGCCTAACGCGGTCTTCGGCACCGCCATCCAGTATTGGCTTAGCGTGCGTACGGGGCGCCCCATGGCCGCGTATCTCGCGAGTTTTCTCCTGTTCTTTTTCGGCTTCTTCGTTGCGACCTTCGTTCGATTCGTGTTGCGACCAAAGTTGGGGATGCTGCTCGATCCAATCGGCATCAACTACGTTATCGACGGCCTTGCGCACGATTGGACGACCGTCGAGAAGAAAGTACGGTTACTGACGTTCGATGGGATCGTCCTGCAAAATCGACTCTTCTGGTTGTCGTTAGGTGGGGCCGCGCTGGCGGCTACGTACCAGCGCTTTCGCTTCGCCCATCGTGTCGCGAGCGACTGGCGGTTGCCGTGGAAAACGCCAGCAACGCGCGACAACTCCCTGATCACGACCGACGATACATTAGGCCAGTCGTTAGGCAGCTCTCGGGTTCTCGTCGGACGAGACAACAGTAGCGTGGTCTTCCAACTCCGCCAAACGCTGGCCATCGCGGCGACATCGCTGCGCGCCGTCGCATTGAGCTGGCCGGGCTTGGCACTTCTCATCATCGTTCCACTTTTCATGGTGCTGGTCGTGCTGCAGCAGATGTCCGCGCTCGGCACGCCACTCCTCCCCACGACGCCACTCGTCCTTCGGGAGATGACCGCGCCTCTCGCCGCGGAACTCAGTCGATGGGTCATCGTGCCGCCCCTCATAACGTACTTCGCCGGCGAACTCGTTTGGCGTGAGCGCGACGCGGGGCTCAGCGAAATCTGCGACGTCTTTCCCGGTTCCGAGTGGCCACCACTACTCGGAAAATTCCTCGGGCTCGCCTTCATGCTTGCGCTCTTCATGGCGACGCTCGCGCTATCAGGGGTCACGGCGCAGAGTCTCAGCGATTACCACGTCTTCGAGCTCGGCTTGTACGCACGGACGCTCTTCGGGCTTCAACTCCCCGAGTATCTCCTCTTCGCCGCACTCGCACTCGTCGTTCACGTCATCGTCAACCAGAAATACTTCGGCCATTTCGTCTGCTTGCTGGCCTATGCCTACATCGCACTTTTGGCGGGCATGCTTGGGGTGGAGCACAATCTCCTGGTGTACGGCGCGGGCCCGAGCTGGATGTACACACCTATGCGCGGCTTCGGGCCGTTTGTCGCACCGTGGGCGTGGTTCAAGCTGTATTGGGGCGCATGGGCCGTGTTGTTGCTGGTGAGCGCGCGGCTTCTTTGGACTCGCGGGAAGCACGAAGATGTGCGCGCCCGTATCGGCCTCGCGCGACACCGCCTGACTCCTGCCACACGTGTTGTCGGCGCGCTCAGCGCGTTTGCCCTTGCGTCGTTAGGCGCCTTCATCTTCTACAACACCAACGTTCGTCACGAGTATCTCTCGACCGCCGTGCAAAAGGAGCGCATGGCCGAATACGAACGTCGGTACGGAAAGTTCGAACACACCCCGCAGCCGAGGATGAGCGGCGCGTCGCTCAAGGTCGACATCCATCCGCGCGAACGGTCGGTGCTCATCCGCGGTTCGTATCTCCTCGTGAATCGCACCAGCGCACGCATCGACACCATCCACGTCACGACGGGGAGACGTGGCGCGGACACCCGTTCGCTTTCCTTTGACCGCCCGTCGCGCCTCGTCGTGAATGACAGCCAGCACGCGTCACGCGTGTATTCGCTTCATACGCCCATCGAGCCTAACGATTCAATTCGCATGGAGTTCGAGGTGTACGTGGAACCTCGTGGCTTCGCGAACCGCGGTACCGATCCAGCCGTCGACGAAAACGGAACGTTCTTCACCAACGCTGACTGGTTTCCGTTGATCGGGTTTCAAAGCGACCGCGCACTCATCAGCGCCGCCGATCGGCGCGCGCACTCGCTCCCGCCTCGCCCGCTTCTTGGTGCGCTGTACGACGACGGTCACGACGCATCTCCCCGTAGCGACGGTGTATCATTCGAAGCGGTGGTAAGCACCGATGCTGACCAGGTCGCCGTTGCACCTGGCGATCTTCGTCGGTCGTGGACTGACGCAGCTCGCCGCTACTTCGCCTATGCCACCAGCGCCCCCATCGGCAACGAATGGGCTTTTTTCTCTGCCCGTTATGCGATCCGCGAAGATCGTTGGAATGACGTTTCCATCCGCGTTTATCACGACCCACGCCACACGCAAAATCTCGATCGGGTGTTGCGCAGTGTGCGCGCGTCGCTTGCCTACTACGGCGAGCAGTTCGGGGCCTACCGATACAAGCACCTAACGATTGTCGAGCGACCCGGTGCTCCTGGCGCATCAGCGCACGCCGATCCATCGATGATCTATCACGGCGAGAGCTTCGCCGTGTGGACGCCGCGCCCCGAACCGGGAAGCCTCGACATGCCCTACGACGTCATGGCGCATGAGATGGGCCACCAATGGCCACACCCCTATGCCCTCGTCGAGGGTCTCCCGTTCCTCGGCGAAGGACTGGCGTGGTATTTCGGCATGCAACAGATCAAGGAGTCACGTGGTGACCAGCAGCTGCAACGTCTCCTGACATTCATGCGCGGCCCCTATCCCTACCCCATCATTCGTCGAGGAGAGCCACTGTTGCGGGGCATGGATCCCTACATGTCGTATCGAAAGGGACCCATGACGATGTACGCCCTGAGCCAGTACGCGGGCACGCCACAAGTAAATGGGGCCATTCGGCATTTGTTCGAGACTCACGCGTCACCCGACGCGCCACTGGCGACCACGCTGGATCTCTACCGCCAGCTGCAACTAAGCATACCTGATTCGTTGAAGCCGCTGCTCCACGACTTCTTCGAAGTAAACACGTTCTGGCAGCTCGCCACCGAGCAGGTCGCGGCCGTGCAGCTCCAGCCTGGCACCTGGGAAGTGACAATCGACGTCCGTGCCCGAAAAGTCGTGTACGACACCGCCGGCGTCGCAACGGAGCATCCACTCGACCAATGGATTCCAGTTGGAGTGTTTGCGGCGGCGTCCAAGAATCGGTCAGAGCTCAGCGTGCCGCTTTACCTGAGGCTTCATCGCATCCGGTCGGGACGACAACGGATCCGCGTCATCGTGCACGAGGAACCGAAACTCGCGGGAATTGACCCGCATCACCTCATTGATTGGGAAGAGATGGAGGACGATGACAATGTGCGCTCGGTAGGATCTCCTCGGCGCAGATGAGAGGATTGAGCGCGCGGCAGTGAGCGATCCGCACGGCTAGCCGTCCTCCGGTACAAAGCGCGTCACCTTGCCCTCAGGCGTTAGCTCGATCGTGTAATACACTATTCGATTTCCGCCCGTGACTTTGTAGCGGTAGACCCACCGCACATGCGTTCCGAAGCGCTCCACCCCTGCGGCGCCGTGGTCTTCTACCTCGAGAAAGGCGATCCGCGCATCCGCCGCCTTGAAGCCGCGCGCCGCCTTCGTCTTCACCGGACCGCCAGGGTTGCGGAGATTGGGCGCCAGAACGTCTGAATCTTTAGAGTCCGCGACATCGCCTAACAGACGCAGAAGTCGACCCGACAACGCTGGGTCAGGATCGCGACGAACGCGAAGTGAACGCATGGACAAACCAGGCACGTAGAAACTCGCGATGCTCGTCGCCAACACGTTCACTGCATTCCAACGATCGATGTTGAATAGCACCGTTACCGCCAATTCATCGTCCGGATACCGGTAGACAACCGACGAAAAGCCGGCAACCGTGCTCCCGTTGTGAAGCATGAGGCGGTGCCCGCGATACTCGTCCATGAACCAGGCAAAGCCTCCGCTGAAGCTCGAGCCATCAGGAAAGCGCAGTGGCGTAGTCATTGATGACATCGTCGCCGGCTTCACGATCTTTCCCTCCGACAGCGCGATGTGCCAGCGCGCCATATCGGCCGCAGTACTGAGCACTCCGCCGTTAGGCGCTAGAATCGATGGACGAGACGGCTCTCCATTCTCCAACACACCATTGTTGTCGACGTAGCCCGAGGCGTGCTGAGGCACGATGTCCGCCTGATGACGAATGCGCGTCGATGACATTCCCGCCGGACGAAAAATCCGATCCCTCACGAATCGTTCGTACGGCACCCCCGTCACCTGCTCGATGACGCGCCCCAGCAGCGGGAATGCACTATTCGTGTAGGCCCATCGGGTACCGGGAGCAAAATCGAGGGGATGCGCCGCCACGAAATCGATGAACTCCTGCGTTGAGTACTCGCGGCGGTACGAAAATGCCGAGTCGCTTTCCCAATCGTGAAGTCCTGATGTGTGAGTGAGCAGATGCCTAACGCGGATGCCTCGCCATGCCTCCGGTATCGACGGTAGGTATTTCGAAAGCGAGTCGTCCAGCCCGATCTTCCCTTCTTCTGCTAATAGCATCACCGCCTCGGCACTGATCTGCTTGCTGACGGAGCCGATCTCGAAAACAGTGTTTGCCGTCGCCGGGACCTTGAGTTCGAGGTTTGCCATCCCATATCCGGAGGCTTTCACAATTCTTCCGCGATGCACGACGGAAATTGCGGCGCCGGGAATCTTGTGGCGCTCGAGGAAATCGCGAACGAAGACATCGACCGAATCGCGCTGCGCCTGCACCACCATCGGCAGAAAGCTCAGCGCAAGCAGCGAGGGTGTGAGTCGCATCTCGGAAGGACCTGCGGCGGTGGGAGACGCGCCAACTTCCGGTCTCGAGCGGCAGTCAACAAGCATGCGCTACGAGTTCTTGCACAGCTTGGACAGCGATCGGCGTGCGCGATGCCTAACGAGGTGCGACGCGGCGCTGCACGGAAGGAGCCGTTAGCCCAACGCGCTCCGCGATCAGTCGCTAGACTTACGGACCACCAAGCGAATCGCTCGCAAGGAGACTCCGTTCAGTCGATTGCTATGTCGCGACGCACATCATCCCAATCATCTGATCTCTTCTCCGTCACTTTGCTCGCAATGTCGATGGCATCGGTGCAAGTCGGAGCCGCGCTCGCCAAAGGCATGTTCGCCGCTGTGGGTCCCCTCGGCACAGTGACATTGCGTGTCTCGTTCGCCGCCATTCTTCTGAGCGCGATCTTCCGCCCGTGGCGCGTTCGACGAACGCCGAGTGCTTGGCGATTGGACTTGACCCAGTTTGATGGACACCGGGTTTAGGCGGCATTGCGGTGTGCCGCCAATTGCGCTTCGTACGCGACCGGACTGACGTAGCCGAGACTCGAGTGTCGCCGTTCGCGATTGTACCACACTTCGATGAACGCG
>JBGAKW010000045.1:0-10271 GCA_044224185.1 Gemmatimonadaceae bacterium
GCGGCGGTCGCCCTGATGATGTATTACTCGTCAGCGTACGCGACGATCGCCGACATCGTCGAGCCGCGCTCACGCGGGACGGCGATGTCGGTCTATTTCTTTGTCTTCTATCTCTTCACCGCCGCTGGACTGGCGGGCTTTGGGAAGTTGAGCGACATCCGCGCTAGGGCAGCGTTAGGCACGGGGATGGACGCTGCGGGTGCCCGGGCGAATGGACTGCACGACGCGTTGTTAGCGCTTCCGATCGTTAGTGTGACGCTCGCGTGTGTGTTGTGGATGGCGTCGAGGCGAGTGAACCTCGATTACGCGCGTATACGCGGTGGTGCGCGGACACAACCAGCAGCAGTCGTTGTGGTTGGGGGACTGCAGGCCGCGGAGTGATTGTGCGGGAGACCGAATCGCGATAGCTCGACCAGCGACCAGTCGCTGCCCCTCACGACTTCCTCCGCTGTCCCTAGTCCGCGCCCCCTACATCACCATCCTCCCCTGACTCCTTTGCACCACCGCCCGAATCGAATCCGCCCGAACCTTCGCTCGTTTGACTAAGAGTTCAAAGCGCGCGTCACCACGCAGCGATTCGATCCGAGGATCGAATAGCAGCCATCGATGCAGCAGGAATCCGACGTCGACTGCACGCTCGATGTACTCGAAGGCACGATGTGAGTTGCCCCGCAACGCCGCGATCACGCCGAGATCGTATAGTTCTGCGTCCGGATGCGGGTTCCCGTTCTCCGTAATTTCATGATTGTCCGCACGCTCTCGTTCCGCCAAAATGCGCAAGGCGCGCGCGCGGTCGCCCGACTTGAGCGCGAGGTAAGCGAGCGAAGTACCGCGAAACCACCCATACATCTGCTGATACGTCTCGACGTACGCGGAGTCGCCAGGATGATCGCGCATGGAGTGCGCGAGCGATGCCTCGAGCTCGCGGCGTGCCCCTTCGAGGTTGCCTAACGCGAGCTCGATGGTTCCGGTGAGCGCGGTTGTTTCATCAAGCGGCGCATGCGTCTTCAAGTATGCCCTCACCTCGGCGCGCGCCCCCGCGCTGTCACCGAGGTAGATGTCCACCAATGCGCGACGCGCGCGGTACCCCCACAGCACCCACTGGTTATTGGGGAACAGGGCCAGCATGCGCTCATCGATGGCGCGCATCGCGCTGGTGTCGTCGATGATCATGTAGGTGAACGCGAGGTTGGCGTAACTGGTCAGATCGTCGCTCGCGAGCGCGATCATGCGCTCCATCCGCGCGATGTCATCCTCGAGGTGCCCCGAGCCCGTCCAGCTCTGGAGACTGAGGACAAAGGCATCGTTAGGCGATAACGCCACCGCGCGCCGCAGGGTGGCGCGTGCCTCCTCGACATGCCTGCTGAAGAAAAGTGCTCCGCCGAGTGCCGCCACGTTCATTCCATCGGTCGAATCGATGGCTACGGCCATCTTCGCATGGTGGGAGCTCGAGTCGACCCACTGCTTTCCCAGATCGCCATTGAATCGGGCAATGCAAACAAGTGCCAGCCACGCGTGCGCGCGCGCCGACTGTGGATCCACAGACAGCATGCGCCGGAAGAAGGACTCGGCGCTGTCGGTCATTGCCAACATCTCCGCCGTGGAGTCCGCGTGTTCGGCCCGCATGAAGTACGCTTTCCCTCGTATGAAGTACTCCATCGCGGTAGGACTAGAGCGCGCATCGCTTTGCATCCGATTGAGGACTGCGGGCGTCAGCTGCGCGCCGAGCGCCTGCGCTACAGCGCGCGCAACCTCGGCTTGGATGGCGAAGGTTTGGTCGGGACCGCGATCGAAGGTCTGCGACCAGCGGACGGTGTTCGTACGAGTGTCGACGAGGCGAACGGAGATGTGAACGCCTTTTAGGTCGCGTCGCACCCCTCCTTCGACCATCGCCGTGACGCCACTCTCACGGCGCAGAGTTTCAGGATCTGCGGTGGCGTCGCGATACCGGCGCGCCGATGCCATAGGCACAACGCGAAGCTCGCTCGCCGCAGAAAGGCGCGTGATGAGATCATCAGTCAATCCTTCGCTCTCAATGGCACCAGCGGAATCGCCACTGAGGTTCGCAAATGGGAGGACAGCGACTTTGTGTCCGGTCCGCGGGAGTGTGAGCAGGGAGTCAGTCGTGCGCGTCTCTTCGCTGGCGTTCGCGCGATTTCTTAGTGCGTAGAGTCCAGTGGAGGCGCCAACGAGAGAGAGCAGCACGAGCGAGAGGGTGGCGAGCCCCCAGCGGGGCGTTGCCGCCCCGGACACGATCGCAGAGATGTCGGCATTAGAGCGGGAGGGTGCCGCGCGTGCTGTGTGTGTGCTTTGGCCCGCGCTCACGAGCGTCCCCGGTTCGTTCACGACGTGGTGCTCGGATGCTTCCTCGCGCTTGGTGCCTAACGAACCATCCGGTCGCTCAACCGAACCACGCTCCGGCAGCGGGCGCCTGCCGCCACCTTCGTGCAATTGCCGCACGAGTTCCGCCGTCGCTTCGTCCATCGCGACCGACAACTCGTTGCGCAGCACGCGTTCGTACTTCCGGGCTTCCTCAATCGCGTGCGCTCGCTCTCCGGCGTCGGCGAGCGTCTGCATCAGCGCGCGCACAGCGCGTCCACTCGTAGGCTCCAACGTCACACGCTGGCGCCACCACTTCTCTGCTTCTACCAGGTCGGCGCGCTCGGTCGCCGCGCGCGCCATCCCCTCAAGGGCCGCGCCGTACGATCGCGCGTGTCGCGCCCGCTCGCGTTCGATCCAGTGCTCGAACTCGGCGGCGCCGCCTAGGGCAAATCCGTCGAGGAAGGGGCCGCGATACAACGAGATGGCGTCAGGCCACGCTTTTCTCGCGCACTGTGCATCGAAGATGAGCGCATCCAGCGAAACGAGCGCGGAGTCGAGGCGCACCTCGCCTGCCGGGCCGACGCGTACGAGATCGTGCGACAGCTGCCTAATTGCAGAAAGCGTCTGGTTGAGCAGGTTGCGCGCGGAGTCGTCATTGCGCTCGGGCCAGAAGGTCGCGAGCAGTCGTTCGCGCGCGACGCCCGACGGCCCCGCCGCCGCAAGATAGAGGAGCACGGCCATGCGACGGCGCTGCGCCACCGGCGCCGGGAGGCTACTGCCGGCGGCACGTATGGTGAATTCTCCAAGGGTGGTGATGTCGATCAAGCTCGCCATCGCGCCCTCAGAGTTCTTCGTGTGACCGTACCACCGTCCATTGAACCGCTACGACAGCTCCGCACCTCACCGCGACGATAATCCGCACTTGGTTGTTGGACAAGGCATCGAATACCTATCGCCACGCGTTGTCGCGAAACTCGACAACAGTCACACCACCGTTATCAGCGGATGGGAGCACGGTGCGTTTGGCGTCATCTCCGAATGGTCTTCTGAAATGCTGTGAGATGGCTGCGAGCATACGTGCATGGAGTGTCCGGGTCCTTTATCGCTCCATTATTGCGACTTTATTCCGAGGGGCCCGCCGTACGACGCTGTCCCTAGGCGCTGACCCCAACGCCGCCTCAAATAATCTGAATCGTGTTGTGGTCGTGATACACGGCAGCGCCACCGCCTGGAAAAAACTGCTCGTGCCCAAGATTCACGCACATCGAGTACGCCCTCTCGGCATATGCGGCTTCTTTCCCTTTCTTGTCGAGCCCCGATAAATCGTGCGCCGAGCCATCCGGGTTACCGGCGCCATCGCGAACACCAAACACAGCGCCCCACGGTGTCACTTCGACCGCACTGATGTCGTTGCGGCGATTTAGGGTCGCTTCGAATCGGAGCGCTTCAAACGTCGTATACAGATCGGGATTGGACGTTGGGTGGAAGCGATCGGTATCCGAGGCAGTCGCAGAAGTTCGCTCGGCGACATAACGACCACGGTTCGTCTCGCCGATCGGCTTGGCGCTCCCCGCCCGGCCGAGGAGATTGCGCCAGACAGCTTCACTTGTCCCGCCGAGTCGCGTGAACTCTGTATTCCCGAGCGCCTTCTCCAATGTCCCGGTGATGCCGGCATGATACAGGGAGGGATTCTGCGGGCTGCCGACGGCAAAAACGGAGCAGCCATTAATCGCCGCGGTGAAAAAGAGACCGGGATTCGGAACACTTCCCTTGGTCCCGCCGAGATCGATGGTCGGTGTCGTCGCGAGAGATGCAATCTTTATTTTGATGATGTGCTGCGAGAGCCAGGGGAGCCACCAGCACGGTATGCGCCCGGCGACCTGCGCCGCGCTCGCAATCTGCACATTCACTTTCACGTCGAACGTTGCAGCTCCGATGAATTCCGGCGCGCGTGGCAGGCCCATTTCGATGAAGCCGAGCATGTCGCCCGAATTCGTGTACTTGAGTTTCGAGAACGCAGCTGCCGGCTGCGACACGTTGGTCTTCGCGTCCTTTGCAGGGTCTTGCCACGCGGCACCAACAACCCCGGTCTGCTTTTCCTTCATCCGTGAAATGATCGCCAGCCCGTCGGGCGGAACGACCGGCGTGGTTTCGAGTGCTGCACTGATCGCGGCGGCCGAGCCAGTCTTGAGGGTGTTGCCCAAAGCGGCGAGTCGGGCGAGGTCGAAATGGGGCATCGTCGTGCGCTGTGTGGGGAGCGTGGCGTGACCTAGAACGTGCGGGACAATGGGAGCGCACGTAAGACCCGGATCACCTAACGTCTACGACGTTACGGAATCTGCACGGCCGTTGCGGCTATCCGATGTCCGCAATTCATTCGCCACCGCTCGCAACAACTTGCTGGCGGCTACGGCCGCACCCTCGTCCCTTCCACCAACCGCTCGTCAGGGTGCACCACGATCGAATCTCCCAAAGCAACTCCACGCGTCACTTCGACTACATCGTTTCCGCGCCGCCCAACACTAACTGCGCGCAGCTGTACTCGTCCTCCCTTCGCGACCCATACTCCCCACTCTTCACCGTACGGCACCAGCGCCGCGAGCGGAACTCTCACGACGTTGTCCCGCTCCCACACGACAATCGACGCCTCAACTTCAAAGCGGTCGCCCGCCACGAGTGGCCTCGACGGCGTTGCGATGACGTGCACGCGCTGCTCTTCGATGCCTAACGGCGACACCTTGGTGAAAGCGGCCGGCTCAACTTGGGTGACGCGGCCAAAGACCGCTGAATCGCGGGAGATGCGGAGCTCAATAGACGCACCGGGCTTGATGCGCACGGCATCCTGACTCAGCACATCGACCACGATCTCGAGACTCGACGGGTCGCCGATCTCCACCAGCGACGTGCCAGCCACCAACACACGATCGTGCTCCTCGAACAGACGCAACACTCGCCCGGTCATTGGTGCGCGCACGGTGATGCGCGCGGCGTTAGGTGTGGTTGGGTCGGTCGGAAGAAGCGCGAGGCGCGCGCGTTCCTGATCGCGTCGCGCCACAGCTTCACGCGCATTCGCCGCGACGAGATCGCGTTCACGCAACTTCTCGGCGTCGACGGCTTGTTCGAGATCACGGTCGGCGAGAGCGCCGGTGCGCGCGAGCTGCTCGGCGCGCGTGCGTGCACGATGCGCATCGGCGAGCGCCAAGCGCGCCTGCTCGACGCGTGCGGTCGCTTCATCGCGCGCAGATTTCGCGGAGGCGACGCTCATCTCCGCTTGCTCGCGCGTGCGGGGATCGAGTGGTGCGGGGACCATCACCGCCACGACATCACCCGCTCGCACCGAGTCGCCCACCTTGAGACGACTCTCGGCCACACGCCCGGTGACCGGAGCCGCAACCTCTGTGTGATGGCGAAGTCTCGTTAGGCCGCGCTCGTCGATGGTCTCACGCACGCGTCCCTTCGCGACGACTGCTACGTCGACGTCAATAGGCTCGGGGCGCATCATGGCCCACACGGCGACGCCGGTTGCGACGGCGCCGAGTGCCATGAAGAGATGTTTGCGTTGAATGCGCATATGTACTACTCCCGGGTCTTGAGGACCCCGACGAGATCAAGTCGCGTTAGGCGCCCGCGCACGGCGAGAGCAGAGAGAGCTCCAGAGATGGCAACGACCGCCACGCCCACCAAAAACGACGACGCGGTGACCATCACGGGGATCCGAAAGAGCTCGGAGTCGAAGCGTGCCGAGAGAAGCGCGCAGAGGATGTAGGTGACGGCGAGCCCCACCGGGAGCGCGAGTATCATGAGGAGCCCCTGCTCCCCCAGGAGCATCGCCGCGACTTCTCGTTGCGTGAAGCCCAGGACGCGAAGTGAGGCGAGCTCGCGTCCACGCTCCGACAACGCCACGCGTGCGCCGTTATACACGACGCTGAATGCAATCACGCAGGCGAAGGCCATCGTCGTGTACAACGAGATGTTGAACGACTCGGCGATCGTCTTCTCGAAGCCACGTAGCTCGGCGTCGCGCACGGAGACGCCGCTCACCGCTGGGATGCGTTTGAGGCGCGCGTATACGGTGTCGCGAAGACGTGGGTCGACCTCGAGCCACGCGCCGGTGATGGCGTCTTCGTCGACGAGGAGGCGCAATGCGTCGCTGGACATGAAGGCGGTCGCGCCAAACAAATCGTCGACGACACCCGCCACCACCGTCGTTCGCACGGGACGTCTCCCCTCCATCACCTCGACGCGAACGCTGTCGCCAGCCTTCACGCCGAGCACGTCGGCGAGGATATAGGAGAAGATCATCCCGTTAGGCGGCGCGCGATGCACGTTCCACGAGCGGTCGACGATTCGATGAAGTTGTGCATCGGGTGGAAGGCCGATGATCACCGAGCGGTAGGTCCGGCGTCCGGCGCGCAGACGAACCGGCACGCCGTGGAAGGATTCCACCGCAGACACACCCGGCAGCTGCAATAGCGATTGCGCAGCGAGCGGTGGGCGCGGCGAGTCGAACATCACGGTGACGTCGGCGCGGGAGATGGCGTGGAATTGCAGACGCTTCATCATGTCGACGACGTCGAAGATCGACAGTGTCGTGACGACGATCGACAGGGCGAGCGAGATGCCGAAGACAGAGAGGAGCGCCTTGGTGGGACGGCGCGCGAGGTTGCGGGCGATGATGTGTGCAGCTGGCGGAACTCGCCTGAACCAGGCAAAACGTTCGAGCAACCCGGGGCGGTATCGCGGAGGCGCCTCAGGGCGCATCGACTCGGCGGGGCGGAGTGCGATGGTGCGCCTAACGGCAGACCAGGCGCCGAGTGCGCCGGAGCCGATGCCGATGATCATCGCCGCGGCGACGATGCTCCAGTCGGGGACGAAGGTCGTGGCGGGAAACTGGAAGTACCGCGTGTAGACGACGGCGAGTTTGGTGGCGAGCCAGAGGCCTAACGCGGCGCCCACCACGCTGCCGACACCGACGGGGACGACGGCGAGCGCGAGGTAGTGGTTCGCTATGCTCGCGTCGCGGTAGCCGAATGCCTTGAGTGTGGCAATCTGTTCGCGCTGTGTGCCCACGAGGCGCGTCAGCACCATGTTCAGCAGAAAAGCCGTGACGCCGAGGAAGATGGCGGGGAGAAGAATGCTCGTCGCTTGAGTCTCGTCGATTTCGCCGGCGACGTATTGGTGCGACATCTGGGAGGCACGACCGTACGCGCCGAAACCACCGTATGGGCGCAGGTGCGTATCGACTCGCTCGATGACCGCGGCCAACGACGCGTTAGGCAGGAGGCGCAGCGTCAGGTCGTTGAAGGCGCCGCGCATGTCGAAGGCGTCAGCGAGCGCGTCTTGTCCCATCCACAGAATCCCGAAGCGCCGGTTGTCGGGAAAAAGCGCGGCTCCGCTGATCTCGTAGACGTATTCGGGAGAAATCCCGGTTCCGACAATTCGTAGTTGTTCCCATCGCCCGTTCACGACGGCGCCTAACGTGTCGCCCGGCTGAAGAGCGTTGGCGTGCGCGAAGGCAGACGACGCGATGACCTCGAGCGGTCGTGATGGGTCGGGCCACCGCCCCGCTGTCAGATGCAACTCGTTTAGCGACGCGGCTCTCGGGACGGGGATAGCCACGAGTCGCCCGATTGCCGGCTCGGCGAGTCCGGGGACATCCAGTGTGACCTCGTGGACGACGCGCGCGGACACTTCGCGGACGCCTGGAATCTCGGCCACCTCGCGCGCAACTGAGACGGGAGCGCGCTTGAGTGGCGCGAAGACATCGGCGAAGCGGTATCGGTCGTAGAAGGCGGCTTGCGACTCACGCAGAAATCCGTGCATGCTGCGCAACGCGACAAACAGCGCAATGCCCGATGCGACGACCGCCACGATCGCACTCAGCTGGCTACGGAAGTGCCAGATATCGCGCCAGAGCTTGCGGTTGAGGGCGCGCATGGTTCACCACTCCACATCCGTCGCGCGGGCGCGCACGCTATTCCGCTGCTCTTCGGCAATGCGTCCGCTGCGCATCATTAGGACTCGGTCGGCCAATCGCGCGATGGCGGCATTATGGGTGATGACCACCGTCGTCGTGCCGAGTCGCTCGTTGGCATCGAGCAGCGCCTGAAGGACGATGCGTCCGGTAGCAGCATCCAGAGCGCCCGTGGGCTCATCACACAGGAGTACGTCGGGCTGCTTGGCGATGGCGCGCGCGATGGCGACGCGTTGCTGCTCACCGCCGGAGAGTTGCGCCGGGAAGTGATCGAGCCTGTCGCTCAATCCCACAATCTCGAGCGCTGCCTGCGGCGACATCGGGTGTTCGGCGATGTCAGTGACCAGCGCGACGTTCTCTCGCGCCGTTAGGCTCGGAATGAGATTGTAGAATTGGAACACGAATCCGACGTGTTCACGGCGATACCGCGTCAGCTCTCGATCGTTAGCGCCGACGAGGTTGTGGTCGCGAAAGACGACCGTTCCACTCGTTGGCGCATCGAGTCCGCCGAGGATGTTGAGGAGCGTGGATTTCCCGCTGCCGGAGGGGCCGAGGATGACGATCAGTTCCCCTTCGTTGAGGTCGAGATCGACTCCTTGGAGCGCGTGGACGGGGACGTCGCCGACCATGTAGGTCTTGGCGAGGTCGCGCGCGTGAAAGATGCCGGGCTCGGGGCGCGGTGGTGCGGGTGTTGTTGTCGGGGCGTTGCTGGTTGCTGCATGCACTGTTTCCCCCTTGCGTCCTGCATCTCAAGGGTGCGCGAGTGGGAGGGGCAAGAGCGTCAGCGGTGTGCGCGAGGGTGTGTCGGGCGATAGACGACAACTGGGTGCAGGTTGGGGGGAGTTCCATCCTGCATGCATCGCGTTCGCTTGCTGCGTGGCGCGTTGGCGTCTGACTGCGCCGTCGTCACCTCTGCCAAAAGCGTTTGAACCGCGGAGGGCGCGGAGAGCGCGGAGGAAAGCAAAGCAGTCCTCCGCTTCCCCCGCGTCCTCCGCGGTTCAATCTTTCAAAAAGTCGCGCCAGCAAACGCCAGAGCGTAATCCACCGGCAACCTCTCGATGTGATACTGCACGTGCCCCGGAATGAGGCACAACATCGCCAACGTCGAAACCGGATTGCCACTCGCCACACCTCGTCGCGCTAACGCGGCCTCAGGAAGTCCGCGCAGCAGCGCCAGCGAATTGCGCCGCACCGCAACCCACTCCTCCACCAAATCGGCGAGCGTGCGCGAGTCGTATTCGCCTAACGGCGTCCAGTGTTCCTGGTCGAACGAGGGGAGCGGGCTTGGGTCGGAGCGGGAGAAGTGCGTCGCGCGATAGGTAAACACGCGCTCCGTATCTATCACATGTCCGACGACTTCGCGGACACTCCACTTGTCGGGTGCATAACGATACGTCGAACGCTCCTCGCTCACGCGTGCGAGCAGCGCGGGAAACTCCGCCAGCTGCTGCTCATAAATGGCGACGAGGTCACCGGCTGGGACCTTCGAGATGTATCGGCCGAAATACTCGGCGTAATCGTTGGAGGTCGGACGCGACAGAACGCTGAATGGCATCGAGATGAGCTCCAGGCTAGAGGACGCTATACGATCGCCCTTGCACCTGCTTTGTGACAGTGGAGCGACGACAGTAGCGCGCGCCCTTCGTCCTCGCCTTTAGGTCAATCGACCCGGGTCGTTCAACTCACGCGCCGATCGCGCGTCGCGCGCATTCTCCCAGCACTTCGAGAGCGCCGAGTGTACGTGCTGCCCTCGACTTCAACTTTTTATCTCGAGGGAGTCATGACTCGTGTTGCTATACATCCGCGCGGTACTCTGGTTGGGGCGCTTTCGCTGGCTGCGATGGCTTTATTGGTGGGGTGCAGCGCCGACGCTGGCGCTACCGCGCCTAACGATGGTGATGGCGGTACGCCACCTCCGCCGTCTAACTCCGTTGGTGTCGTGAGCGGGCGTGTGACTGATCCGCACGGGCTACCG
>JBGAKW010000046.1:0-10448 GCA_044224185.1 Gemmatimonadaceae bacterium
TCCAGCGCCACTTCGCGAATTTCTGGACGAAGAATCAGACAAGGGCGCCCCCGTGCCAGAGGATGCCGTTCGATCCCTGGCCGTGCTCAAGCTGCGAGGGAAGCGTCCCGAGTCGAAGGACGATTATCGACTGCTGTATCAGCTACTACGTCGCCTGACGAGCTAGGCAGCGAATTCCGAGGCGAGGACAGGCGAGGACACGCGCGAGTCGCGGAAGAATTCCAAGGACTGATACGGAGCGCGAGCATGGCGGCGGAGAAGCGGCGGGAAGGTGAAACACAGCCACGCGAGAGCGAGGAGTCTCCCTTGTGCGTCCCTCGACACGAAAGCGTTCGAGCGCTTCTCGAGGAGATAGGAGGAGATGATCCGGAGGCCGCCATACGGTCGCGTGCGCGTGCGCTCATCGACGAACTTCGTTCAGCGTTCGCATGGGAGGGACCACCGTTCGACTTGGCAGCACTCGCATCCTACCGGGGCTTTAAGGTGACCTGTGTCGATGGACTCTCACCTGGGCAAGACGCGTGCATCATGCCGGGCCAGATCGCCCTCAATATCCAAAAGCCTCGGCGGCGGCAGCGGTACTCATTGGCGCACGAGATCGTTCATACCCTGTTTCCGGATTACAAAGAGCAGCTTCGGAAAGCAGGAGCACTGTACCGGGAAGACTCGACGGCGCGTTCAGCTTTGCTCGATCCCAGCGAGGAGGAGCTCGAGGAACTGTGTCAGATAGGCGCTGCGGAACTCCTCTTGCCGCGCTTCGCGTTCGAACCTGAGCTCCATCGTCACGGCATCTCGCTCGCCACGATCATCAAGCTGAGCGAGAACTTTGACGCATCGCTCGAAGCGACCGCTCGTCGGGTTGTGGAGCTAAGCACGGACCCTCTGGTCGTCGCCTTTCTTGGATCCGACCAGTCGGCTCCGGGTGCGGTGCCTTCCGGCCGTGACTACTCGCCGTTTGCCAGGTTGCGTGTGAACCGCATGACGATCTCGCCGCTCGTATCAGGGTACAGATCGTTGCGGAACGCTTTCGTGCCGAGAACCTCTGTTGCGTACAAGGCATGGAAACGGGCGAGTCATCCGCGGTCGGCGTCGGACGTGTACTCAGGATACGAGAACTGGACCGAGGTGGATGATGCTGCTCTCAGAGTTCGTTGCTCGGCCATGGCACTGCCGCGGCGATCAGCGACTCCCCATGAGGTTCTCGTACTGATGGAGACGCATCGGCAATTCGATGACTTTAACTTGGGCTGAGCGTGGGTTCACCGCTCACATACATGTCGAGGGAGGGGTAGAGGGACCCTCCCCCACCATGGACCCCTCCACTGCACCACGCATGCTGGGGAGACCCGCCCTCGACCTCCCTCGACACCAATCTGAAAATCCGCGTGTCGGCGGTTCGATTCCGTCCCTAGCCATGTCGTTACACAACAACGCTTTACCTCGCTACGGGGCGCTCTGACGAAGAGCGCCCCGTTGCTTAATTGAGCCGAGAAGAGACTCATCTCGCTGGTTTCGCGCGGCGAATGTCTGCGTCCCATCGCGCAACTTCGTCTCTCGAAGCCCGGCCGCGTCGTATCGCACGGCCTACCTCCGCCCAGCCAGAGGAAGAGAGACATCCATCCACAAGAAGCTGCCGACGAGGATTGCCAGCGTCACAACGACGTAGAACCGGGAGAGAACGCAGAAGCGGAGAGGTCTTCGCGAGGGCATGTGGGTGCCCGATCGATGCTGCGCAAGGTCGCGCGGTAGCTCCAGTCGTCATGTCTGGGCGCGCCGGAATGTATGAAGGGCCGCGATGTGACCGATCCCGCGAACGAACTCCTCAAGTCAACGGCTCCGAAAACGAAACTTTACTACGAAGCTCTTCGTATTGACATACGAACAGCTTCGTACTTACCTTCGCCAACCCACTGCTTACCGAGGACGTCGATCGTGGCGACATCGCCCGCACCGCTTCAGCCAACCAACGCAGAACTCCAGATACTCCACGTACTGTGGCGAAGTGGACCTCGCACTGTGCGCGAAGTTCACGAAGAGCTCTCAGGCCGAGACGTCGGATACACCACGGTGCTCAAACTGATGCAGATCATGGCAGAGAAAGGGTTGGTGATCAGGGACGAATCGAGCCGTTCACACGTGTATCGCGCGGCGATCCAGGAGAGCGACACGAAGCGGCGCCTGGTGGCCGATCTCGCGGAGCGCGTATTCGAAGGCTCGGCGATGAGTCTTGTTCTTCACGCGCTCGAGAATCAGCCGGCGACGGCGGAGGATCTGGAAGAAATCCGCAATCTTCTCGACCGGCGATCCAAGGAGCGCGCATGATAACGACGGCGATGACGGCATGGGCGCTGGTGCACTTCGTGTGGCAGGGCGCGATCGTCGCGCTCGCCCTCGCGGGAGTCCTCACGGCAACCCGCAGTTGGAGTGCAAACATTCGCTACACGTTCGGCGTGGTCGCGCTCGTGATCATGGCGGCGCTTCCCGTGTGGACAGCGCTTCGACTCCGCAGCGGTTCGTTTGATTTGATGGATCGATCGGTCGTGAGTGGCGCAGTCGCGATGAGCGATGCGACACGCAATACAGCGAAGCCTATCGATGGTGCGGAACGCGTTGCTCCTCTCGCTCGGAGCGCGACGGCGGACATGCCGCGTGCCGTACGCATGGATTCTCGACCGATGTCGCCGGCATTCACCACGGCGATGCTCGCTCAAATTGCCGAATGGACGAACGCCGCCGCCCCGATCGTGGTGGCGATCTGGCTGGCGGGTGTGCTGCTTCTCTCAGTTAGGCTCGCCGGAGGATGGCTTCGCGTTCGCCGCCTAACAACACAAGGTATCGCGGCTGCATCGCAAGCGACGTCCACTTCACTCAAGTCGATCGCGAAGCGAATGGGTGTGACACGTTCGGTGACGCTGTTCGAGTCGGCGATGGTGGATGTGCCAACGGTGGTCGGGTGGCTTCGCCCCGTGCTGCTGCTCCCGCTCTCGCTGGAGAGTGGACTCAGTGTGCGCGATGTCGAACTGCTGTTGGCACACGAGCTCGCGCACATCAGACGTCACGACTACTTCGTCAATTTACTGCAGACGATGGTCGAGACGATTCTCTTCTACCATCCGGGTGTGTGGTGGGTGTCGGCGCGAGTGAGGGAAGAGCGTGAGCATTGCTGCGACGACGCGGCAGCGGCGCTGTGCGACGACTTGGGATCCTACGCCTCGGCGTTGCTGCGGATGGAGCAACAACGGCAACGAGGTCCGCAGCTGGCGATGGCCGCAAACGGTGGCTCGCTTCTCCGTCGCGTGCGCCGGCTGCTGCGCTCGACCGATGCAGCACATGATACACGTGGACGTTGGGCGGCGATGCCGTTAGGCATAGCTGCGCTTGTCGGACTCGCGAGCTGGGTGACGACAGGAAATGCCCTGGTTCCGGCGAGTTCACCGGTCGGAGATCCATCAGCGATGGTTGCAGCGGCGGAGACGACGCGCGCATCGATGACGCGGAACGCGCGTCCTGACACGGTCATCGTCTTTCGGGGTGCGGCGACGGCGCTCGACGCTCGATGGTCTTGGGCCGAGGGAGTCGCTCGTCGCGCATCGGCTCCCGCTGTTTGGATTGGGTATCGTATCGCCGGCGATGCTTCGCGCGGATTTGCCTATCTCGATCATCGAGTACCGGTCTATACGGGGACCGGGACGATGATGGGATCGATGCGCTTCAAGGGAACGACGAGCGGAATGACTTTTGTCGGCGTGCGCATGGATAGCCTGGTCGGACCGGCGCCGCACGAGGATCAGGTGGTGCTGTTTGGTTTCGTGCAACGCAACGGTCGACTCGAGCTGGATCGCGTGCATGCGTCGACCTTCGCGCTCCCCGTCCATTTCGCCGGGCGACCGCTGTATTGGTTAGGTGAGGCCGAGGACGAACAAAGTGTCGAACTCGTTAGGCGCATGTACGGAGCATCTGCGGGGAAAGACTTGCGCAGCGAATTGATCGACGTCGTGGGGTTGCACGTGAGCGAACGCCCCGTACTCCGCGCTATCGAAGCATGGTTGGGAGATGGTCAAGAGTTCGAGACACGACGCAATGCAGCCGGGCAGCTCGGAAATCTGGAGAGTGCAAACGCACTGGCGCTTGCGACGCGTGTAGCGAGGCAGGATGGGGCGCGCGATGTGCGGCGCGAGGCCGCCGAGGCAATCGGTGAGATGCGCGTGGCCGGTGCGCTCGACACGCTGGGGGCGCTCACGCGTTCGCTCGATGACCGCGAGGTCCGAAAAGAGGCGGTTGAATCGTTAGGCGAGCGACCGGAGCCAGAGGCAGCAGAGATGTTGGTACGCCTCGCCTGGAATGACACAGATGAGGAAGTGCAGAAGGAAGCCGTTGAGACATTGGGCGAGACGCACAGTCCGAAGGCCGCCAACGAATTGGCGCGAATTGCGCGTGAGCACCCGCGCACTGAAGTGCGCCGCGAGGCAGTGGAAACGCTGGGTGAATTGGAAGAGCCCGCAACGGTTCTCCCGATCCTCTCCGACATCGTGGAGCACAACAGCTCGACCGAAGTGCGGAAGGAGGCGATTGAAACGCTGGGAGAACTGAAGACCGACGCTGCGCTCCGCGCCGTGCGCGGCTACGCGCGATCGAGCGCTGACGGAGAGGTACGTCGTGCGGCCATCGAAGTACTCGCCGAGGATGGTAATACGCGTGAGGCGCATGACATCCTGACGTCGATTGTCAAAGAAGGAACGGAGAGCGATCAGAAAGCAGCCGTCGAACGATTGGCGGAAATCGAAGATCCACGGGTGGTATCGTCATTGCGCGAGATCGCCGTGACTCACGCCAATGAGAGCGTGCGTCTTCAGGCAATTGAGTCACTGTCTGAAGCTAAGGCGAAAGGTGAGGCGCTCGATGCAATTTCAGAGCTGATCTGGAAAGGAAAGGATCCAGCGACGGAGAAACGCGCAGTCGAGACGCTCGCCGAGATGGAGGGTGCGGATGTTGTCGATCGTTTGGTAAAGGTCGTCGATGAGCATCCCGAGCGCGAAGTCCGGCGGGAGGCAGTGGAGCGACTCGGTAACGTGGAGCACAACGCGCGCGCCCAGGCGCAGTTGGCGCGACTGGCTCGGAGTTCGAGTGACGAGTCAATCGCCAAGGCGGCGTTAGAGGCGTACGCCAACTCGGCGCGGCCGGCGGATGTAATTGCGTTGGCGAAGAGCGTGCTCAATTCATCGAAGTCCGAGGAAATGCTGAAAGCAGGGCTCGATGCACTGGAGAACATCGATAGCAACGCTGGAATTCCGGCGATGATCGAAATTGCGCAGACACACCCTAATCGCGAATTGCGCAGACGTGCGATCGGTCAGCTCGGAGACAGCGACGATCCGCGGGCGCATGCGGCGATGGCGAAGCTGTTGGAGGAGAAACGTTAGGCGACGACAGTCATCACGAAGTTTCCACTCTCGATCCAGCGTCCGGCGTTAGACCGCGTGCGTCGTCGTCAGGAATTTCAGGGGCAAAATCGCCTACAGTGGGGTCTGTGCCTTGCGGTGTCGGGGTGCTGGATTGCGCCGCCGTGAGCGTCGTGCCCACGGACGTGGCGATGATGGCACCGACGCCGAGCCACTGTCGTGTCGTGAGCTGCTCGCCGAGTATGGCGAGTCCTGCGAGCGCGCCAATGGCTGGCTCGGCGCTCATCAGGGTTCCGAAAGTTTTCGTGGGGAGTCGCGGTAGGGCGTACATCTCAAGCGTGTAGGGAAGTGCGCTTGAAAGAATCGCGACGGCTAGCGCGATCGGGAGGATGTCGATCGAAATCAACGCCGCACCGGCTTCTGCGACGCCTGCAGGAAGCATGATAAGCGCGGCGATTGCCATTCCCACGGCGGTGGTTTCGAGACCATGTTCGGCTCCAGCTTTACGACCGAAGACGATGTACAACGCCCAGCATACACCGGCCGCAAGCGCGAGCGCGGCGCCGATGGGGTCAATGCTCGATCCAGCGCCAAGCGGGAAGAGGGCAACCAAGCCGCCTACCGCGAGCGTCACCCATAGGTAGTCGATGGCGCGTCGCGATGCGAAAATCGCGACAGCGAGCGGACCCGTGAACTCAATCGCCGTTGCGACGCCGAGTGGAATGGTTCGCAACGCCGCGTAGAAGAGTCCATTCATTCCACCAACCGCCACTCCGTACACAAGCAGCGATCTGGAGTTGACCCGATTTGATGGACACCTCAACAACCCCCATCTTCGGGGAGGAGGTGATCCATGGTCAAGCATCCCAGGCTGCGTCGGAGCTTTAGTGCCGAATTCAAGCAGGAGGCCGTGCGCCGGCTCGAGGAGCAACGCGCGCGCGGGGTGAGCGTGACGCAGGTCGGACGCGAGCTCGGTATCCGTCCGGATATGTTGCGCGTGTGGGCGAAGCAGGTAGGCGCGCGACCCAACGCCCCGCTGCGCGAGGTGTTCCCGGGCCCCGGGCGCCTGCCGACCGAGCAGGAGGAACTCCGTCGGCTGCAACGCGAGAACGCGCGACTGCAGCAGGAGGTCGAGTTCCTAAAAAAAGCGGCGGCGTACTTCGCGAAGGCGTCGCGGTGAGCGACAAGTACGCCGTGATCGCCGCCCACCGCGAGGAGTACGACGTGACGCTGATGTGCGAGGCGCTCGACGTGTCGACCAGTGGCTTCTACGCCGCCCAGGGGCGGCCGCCGAGCGCGCACGCGACGACCGATGCGCGCCTGCTCGTGCAGGTGCGTGCTGCACACGCCAAGAGCCAGCGCCGCTACGGCGCACCGCGGGTCCACCGCGAGCTGCGCGCGCACGGCGTGCGGATCGCGGCCAAACGCGTCGCGCGTCTCATGCGCGAGGAGGGCCTCGTCGCGCGCCGCCGCCGGCGGTGGGTAGCGACGACGGAGAGTCACCACGCCCATCCCGTCGCGCCGAATCGGCTGAACCGTCACTTCGCCGTGGCGGCGGTGGGCGACGTGGATCGCGTGTGGGCGAGTGACATCACGTACATCCCCACCCGCGAAGGCTGGCTCTTCCTGGCCATCGTCCTCGATCTCGGCTCGCGGCGCGTGGTGGGGTGGGCCATGCACCCCACGCTCGAGGAGCGGCTCGTCCTCGCTGCGCTGCGGATGGCGCTGCAGCAGCGCTGCCCCGCGGCGGGACTGCTCCATCATGCGGATCGGGGCAGTCAGTACGCGGGCCGCGCTTACCAAGGGCTGCTCGCCGCGCATGGCCTAACGAGTAGCATGAGCCGCAAAGGAAACTGCTGGGACAACGCCGTGGCGGAGAGCTTCTTCGCCACGCTCGAACACGAACTGCTGGCCGAGGAAGACTTCCCCTCGCGGGAGGCGGCGCGACGGGCCATCTTCGCGTTCATCGAAGTGTGGTACAATCGCGAACGGCGACACTCGAGTCTCGGCTACGTCAGTCCGGTCGCGTACGAAGCGCAATTGGCGGCACACCGCAATGCCGCCTAAACCCGGTGTCCATCAAACTGGGTCAAGTCCACTTCCGCGAGCTCGAGGTAACTCGCTGCGAACCTTCCGGGCACCTCGCCTGCCTGATGCCATGCGCGACCCGTCGTCACGTCGTTCGCATCAAGGTCGGCGGGATCGACACCATCGATCAACGCGATCGTGAAAGTCCACTGCGAATGTCGCGCGCGAAAGTAGAACGGTCGTCCGTCGACCGCGCCCTCCGCCTGCACGGGCGCGGCGGTAGTGGTGAACTTGTAATTGAGGCTAATCTCTGCGGACACTGCGCGACTCCGTGGGCGGCGCGCTAACGCTAGAACTCAGCAGCGGGCGAGTTACAACAAAACGCGCGCACTCTGTGCGCGCCATCCAAAGATCGCCCGTCTGTTGCAGTGCATGTTGGGCGGAGGGCCGCGCGATCCCTAACGCGTGGAGGCGGCACCCGACTCGTTAGGTGTGGGACGCGTGCGTGCTCGCCCGCCACGCGTCGGCGGCCGCCCAGAGCGTGAGCATCGCGAACTCCAGCAGCGGCAGGGCGATGGGTAGGCGCGCAATCGCGAACAGGGGCCAGAGCAGCAGCGCGGCGAGGGACGCCCAGAGGAAGCGTCGCCCGACGATGGGGCGGCCCTGCTCAAACTGCCCCCAACCAGGGACAAGGAAACTGAGCAACATGCATCGCGTGCGCAGCGTCATCGATTCCTCCAGGAGTGCGGTACGCCTTCGGCCCATTCAGAATATTACGACAGTTCGTCCCATCCGCCCAACGCTAGTGTTCACCTGCAGGCGAGCTACCACAAATTGCGCGCACCCCTAGTGCGCGCAATCCTTTTATCGCCTGTCAGGTGCAACACGTTGTTAGGTGGGTGGCCGCGCGAGTGCTTCGGCGCAAGGGCGCGCGCACCGCTCATACGGGAGTTCGCAGCAGATGCGGCGGCACCACGATGCGCTCGGACGTCGGCGGCATGGGTAGTAGCGTCTGCGACGCGCTGAGCTGCTTGATGAGCGCACGTTCGGCGAAGGTGACGCGCTCCTCGAGCTCGTGCATGCGCGCGTAGAGGGCGACGACTTCCTCGGCGCTCAGTGTGGGTGTCGGCGCCTGACGGCGCACGGCGCGAATGAACGACAAGAGCGCTCGACGTGCAGGCCCGCGCGTAAGGCCGACGATCACCGCGGCGCCACCGAGGAGCCACGGCGCGGCGTCGAGGAGGCGATAGAGGAACATCTGCGTCCACCACTCCAACTCTGCACCCAGCATGGGAGGAGCCTCCGAGAAAATGGTTGACCATCCACCTAACGCTAGCGTTCACCTGCAGGCGAGGTACAACAAAATGCGCGCACCCTTAGTGCGCGCAATCCCTAATTCGCCTGTCAGGTGCAACGCGTTGTTAGGGCGTGGCCACACTACCGCTGGCGCTATCGCGCGCGAAACAACCAGTCCTGGTCGCGCGGCCCGATCACGAACGCCGCGAGCGATGGCCCCGACGTCTGGGGCCGCCAGTGCAGCACGAGCGTCGAGTCGCGCACCCCGATATAGAGATCGGGCGGCGGCGCCCCCGGGACGTCGGACTGCACCATGAAACTATCGGCCGCGATCCGACGCACGCTCAGTGCGACGATGACGCCCTGCGATATCCCGCCGCCATAGAGCGTCAACGTAAAGCCAAACGCGCCCACGGGTGATGCGCTGACGTCGAAGCGCGCGCTATCGACGAGGCGACGCGCTGAATCCGGACCCGTCGCGGCCGGGAGCGCCGCCCCATCGATGGTCCGCAGCATGTAGGTCGACGCCAGCGCGGGCCCTGACCTCTGCGCCATGGTCGCCTCGCTCGGCGATCCGTGACACGCGGTGACCAGCACGAGCGCGAGGAGGCCGACCGGCACTCGGCGTCGCTGGCGCTTCATCCCCTGCTCCCCCATGCACACCTCCCGAGGCGAGGCAGCCTCGCCGCACGTACCGCAGGTTGACCATCGCCCTAACGTTGAGCTCAACTGCGGGCGAGTTATAACAAAATGCGCGCACTCCTGTGCGCGCAATCTTCAGATCGCCCGTCAGTTGCAGCGATTGTTACGCGGGGCGCGCGCGAAAGGTGTGGCGGCACCACGCGTCAAAGAACGCCGTGGTTCCTGCCGCGTCTGGCAGCGACCGAAGCAGCCGAAGCGTGGATGCGGGATGAACCCCGAGTGCCGGCTCCTCGCCGTCGGGCAGCGAGTCGAGGGACAAGTAGTGCTCCGGCTTGCGCGCGCGGAGTTCGCGGATCGCTTGGCGGGCGAACGCGGTGCCGTCGACGGCGACCCGTGCGAACTCGGCGCCTAACGCGGCGGCGAGGGCGTTCAGGTCGTCATCGAGTGGTGGGTCTTGCGTGTCGGACATACGCAGAGCCTTTGCGATGGATATCTCGTCTGACGCGACTGCTAGCGGCAGCCGCGTAACGCTAGGGTTCACCTGCAGCCGCTGTAAATAGAGCGCGCGGAACGCGCGCGTGCCAGTGCGGCTGTCGGGTGCAACCCGTTGTTAGGCAAGGGCCACACGAGGGAGGCGAGTCGTAAAAGTGGCGACGCACCCGGGTGCGCTGGAGCGGCATCGCGCTCGGACGCCACAATGCGACGTCGGTTACGCGCAGAAAGGCGCCAACGTACGATCGGCGCAGACGCTCGCGAGCGCCAGACTGGTGGCGGCGCGCGATGAAGCTGGTCTCGCACGCGGAACCGCCCGGTCGCGGAGCGTTGCTCGTCGTTCCCTCGTAGTAGAGCGTTTTGCAGTTCGCTAGAGGTGCGGTCGAACTGCAGCCAGACTCATTTGCCGCAGCGTGACGGCGCGACGGTGCAGGGAAGCTCGACCCGTTGCCTAACGCTAGAACTCAGCAGCGGGCGAGTTACAACAAAACGCGCGCACTCTGTGCGCGCCATCCAAAGATCGCCCGTCTGTTGCAGTGCATGTTGGGCGGAGGGCCGCGCGATCCCTAACGCGTGGAGGCGGCACCCGAC
>JBGAKW010000022.1:0-74689 GCA_044224185.1 Gemmatimonadaceae bacterium
GAGGGGGAGGGGGAGGGGGAGGATGAAGGCTGCGATTGAGCGAATCAGATGCATCGAGACACAAGACGGAGATGACAGAAATCTATTCACGTACCAATCGGGAAGCTTTCGGTTCCCCTTCAGGCTGAGGAAGGCGCTCCAGTGTGACAAACGCGGGTTTGAGGACATCATCGTGGTTGTGCGCCAATCAGGCGGCTCGCTCGCGCAACCGAGCATCAGTGGGACTCGGCGGAGTTGATTCGTCAGGTGCAACGATCGCGGGCGAGACCTGCATCCATGGCTGAACTGGCGTGCACCGATCTCAATGACCCATTCCGTCGAATGGGACTCCCCAACAGACGTTATGGGTCGTTAGGCGCGTGGATGTGCCTTCCGAGACTCGTTGAGCCGACGGCGCCAATGTGCGAGCGCGCCGCTCAGGTCGCCTAACGACTTTTCCTTCCTGTAACACCCATCACCGGCGCGACGTGACGTCGACATGTCAGGTCGTGGGCCTAACGATTTCTGGCAGGTATATGCTTGACCCAGCCGGCATGTCTTGGGGTATATAACGGTCCCCGAGCACATTGCGATCGCCGCACGCACGCGCGCGTACATGCCAGTGACGCGCACGGATTGTCTATCGCCGTTTCTCCCGCCGCATGACGTCATCTCTTCGGAACGACTCCGCCTCGCAACGCGCATGGCGCGCCGACGCGACTGCGCGCCTAACGCGAGAACCGATGGCGCCGATGGCGCCCGTCACGGTCCTCATTCCCGCCTACAACGAAAGTGCATCACTGGCCGACACCATCCTGTCCATCCGCATGCAGTCGGTGCCGCCCTATGACATTCTCGTCATCGATGACTGCTCCACCGACGACACCGCCGACGTCGCGCACAGCTTGGGCGCAACAGTCATACGCCCGCCGCACAACACCGGATCGAAGGCGGGAGCACAGAACTACGCCCTGCAGTTCGTCGAAACCCCGTTCGTAATTGCCATCGACGCCGACACAACGCTCGCCGCAGACGCCATCGAGAAGCTCATTCCAGCGTTTATCGAGCCCGACGTCGCCGCAGCCTGCGGCACCGTTCTGCCGCGCCGAGTGCGAAGCGTATGGGAGCGCGGGCGCTATATCGAGTACCTCTTCGCCTTCTCGTTCTACAAGAAACTCCAGGAGCAGTACGACGCTCCGCTCATCTCGTCGGGATGCTTTTCGATGTACCGCACCGACACGCTGCGCACGGTTGGAGGATGGCCAACGCGTACGCTGGCTGAAGACATGGACCTGACGTGGTCGCTGTACGAGCGCGGGCGGGCAGTTCGCTTCATTGCCGACGCGGTGAGTTACCCCATTGAGCCTCACGACTACCACTTCATGGCGAAGCAGTTGCGCCGATGGTCACACGGCTTTGTGCAGAACGTGATGCTCCATCGTCGTGGCTTGTTAGGCATTCCATTCCTTCGTCATGCGGTTGCCGTTGCAATGTGGGACGCGCTGGTAGCGGCAGTGATCTACCTGTTCGCCCTCCCGGTGTTGGCGATCGCGTTCCGCAACCCGTGGCTCTTGTTTGGCTACGTCATCGACGTTCCAGCGGTTGCAATCCCGGTGCTCTACGGGGCGGCGCAGCGCGGAGAGTTCCGAAAGGCCCTGGCGTCGTTGCCTGCCTTCTTTGTGCTGCGCACGGTGAATGCATGGCATTTCCTGCGCGCCGCTTTTCTCGAGTTAGTGCTTCGGCGTCGCTTCACGACCTATGAGAAGGGGCATTGAGATGACAGCGGGTCTTCCGAGTGCTGGAATCGGCGGCTTGTTCTATTTAGGCTCAGCGATCCTCCTCCCCTTTCGCAGCGCTTGGCGCAGGCTGCGTGGTGCGCCGGACCATGTCTCGGCGCACACTATCGTCGAGACACTTGCCGTTTCCTTCGGCATGTTAGGCGGCATGTGGTTGGCGGGTTGGATGTTGGCGATGATCATTCCGGCATCGATGCTTCCACATGACATCGCGTTACGCCACGCGAGCGCGCGCGGCTTGATGGGGCGGGAGTCGCTGGTGCGAGCGTCCTTCTTTGCCCTCGCTCTCCTGACGCTGGCGACAGTGCTCGGTGCCGTGGAGGTGATGCGTATCGCGTTAGGCGTGCGTTCACAGCGTCGGCGCGTTCGCGCCGCCGGGTAGGTCGCGGGCGAGTGAGGTCGGCAAAACGGGCGAGCGACTACACCCGCTCCCCCGTTTTTGCACTCGCTACAGATGCGGACTAATGCGAATCGGTGCTCGCGGCGCCTGGCCGGTAGCGCCGAATCGTCGCCCGCTCGACATCGGCCGAGGTAAAGACGACGTGCTTGAGTTCTCCGCGAGCGAACATCGCCGCTTGGTCGGCAAAGAAGGGCGAATCAGGACGGTTGGATTCGCCGTATGCGAGAACCGAGAGTGCACGAGGAGTCGGGCCGAACTCGACACCGAGGATCCATCCGTCACCGCCTCGGGCGACGAGTTTGCCATCGGGCGCTGGTGAATACTGTAAGACCCGAAAGCATCCTAAAGCCCCAGTGCATCCCCCGACGGGTTCGTCCACCGGACCGCGACGTACGCGATGCACCTCACCCCAGCTGATGTCGGCGCGTCCGTAGCGGCGAACCGTCTCGTCGACGGCCCACGCGAAATCAGTGGCCGCACGTGTCGGATCGGCGAGCCCACTTGGTGTGTCGATGGGTGATGAGGCGGTCCACGGCGTGCGAAAGACACGCTTCAGGCGTACGGCGATGGGAACGCCACGCATGCCATCACCACCTTGCACATACCGATTGTACCAGAGCTCGAAGAGCACTCCGCCGCGTGACACAGGCGCTGTCGTGCGATCCCACCGCGCGAGCATGTCCGCCGCCTGCGCGACTGCAGGAGAAGGCGAGGCGGCGCGCACCGCCGTGACCAGTTCATCGGTAAATCGCTCGCCGGCAAGCATGCGATAGGAGTGCTTGAGCCGCATCACATCCTCCAGCGACATCTTGGCCTGCGACGTCACCAAGCGGAGGGCGAGCTGCGTACGAAAGCCTAACGATGGACGCGAAAAGTTCGACGGCCAAATCGTCGAATCCATCACCGCTTGCAGATTGGTGAAGTGGAACGGGTCGTTGGAATTCTGGATGTATCCCCCGCGTGGATTGAGGAGCTGCGGGAGCGAGTCGAACGCGACGACGTCGTGCCACATCTCGTCGGAGCGTTTTACCGGGATGGCGATTGAGTCGCCGCCCGACGGATGCGGTATACGCGGTGCGGTGGAATTCCAGACGTAGAAGATGTTTCCGCGCGCGTCGGCGTAGGTGAGGTTGGAGGTCGTATGGGCGCGGAGACGCACTGCGTTCTTCCACTCCTCGAGCGAACGTGCGCGCATCATGCGAAGAAACTGTTCGCCCTTACGAAATTCTCCCTCGGCCGGCCAGCGGACGATGTACACCTTACCATCGGCGCGCGCGATAACCGGACCGGCCACGGTGCGCCAGAATGTGCGCGTCTCGGTAGAGAGCCCAGGCCCGTTCCGGTATTCGACCGTCACGTCCGTGCGCTCGAGTGGGCGGCTCACGCCATCGAGGATGTAGTGATCGACCTGCACAGAATCGACGTCGAGGGCGTAGATCGGCTCGTTGTCGGTGTCGTTGTTGGTCGTGGCCCACCCTAAATGCGCATTGAATCCACCGACGAGCAGTGACGGATTGCCGATGCGAAAATCGCCGTAGAAATCGATGACGCCGGGAACGGTAACGTGCGCTTCGTAGTATCCGGCGTTCCAGTCCAAATGAGGATTGCGAAGCAGAATGGCGCGTCCGGATTTGGTGCGTGAAGGGGCGAAGGCCCACGCGTTGGATCCTTCGCCTTCACGCTGCAGCGAGTCGGCGCGCGCGCGCTCACGGATGCGCGTCGCGCGATCGACGAAGGTTCTTGCAGCTGCCGGAAGCGCCGGCTCCATCCAGAGCGCGGCGACGTCGTACTCGGTGAAGTCGTGCGGCATCCAGGCCGGCATGTCGCCCGGATGACTTCGCACGTAGTCATTGACGCCGTTGGCAAATCCGATGTAGACCTGTCGCGTCTCGGGTTCGAGCTGATTGAACGTCGCGGCGGCGCGTGCGTGCGTTAGGCGTTCGCCGAAATCAGATTCAATGGAGTCACGTCCGAAATAGCGCGCCAACTCTCCGCGCGCGCGAATGAACCCAAGCGCGACGCGCGCACCATAGTCCTCAAGCTGCACCCACGCCATGGCGTATCCCATGGCGCCCAAGTCTTCCGCTTGAATGTGCGGAACCCCGTAGGCGGTGCGGCGAATCTCGACGCGCTCGGAATATGGGCGTGCACCTTGAGCGTGGAGTGATGCCGGCAACAACGCCGAGGTAAGGGAAGACAGCACGACGCCCCACGCGAACGAGAAGTGGCGCGCAGGACGTCTGAACGGAAAAAACAAGAGAATTCGCATGCCTTCGCTACGTGAACAGGAGGTAGAGACGTTGAACGTACATGGTGCGGTGTGCGTCACGTCTACAGTTTGCGTCTATCTACTCCAAACATCGCACAACGTACTCGTCATGCGACATTCTTCGTTGATCCTGCGCCTTCTGGCTGGAACGCTCGCGCTCTGGGGAAAATCGGCGGTCGCTCAGCGATCGCCAGAGTTCGACCTCGTAATCACTGGCGGTACAATCATCGACGGAAGCGGCGCGCCACGTAGAGCCGGCGACATCGCCATTCGCGCTGGGCGCATCGTGCGCATCTCGAGTTCTCCGATCGCGAGCACTAGAGCGCGCCGCACGATTGATGCGCGCGGGCTGATAGTCGCGCCGGGATTCATCGACATGCACGCGCACCTCGAGCCACTGCTCGTGATGCCCGACGCCGAGAGCCACGTACGTCAGGGGGTCACGCTGGCGTTAGGCGGCCCCGATGGTGGAGGCGCGTGGCCGTTCGGCGTTTACCTCGATTCGCTGCGACGCGCACCGCTCGGCATCAACGTCGCTTTCCTTGCGGGACACAACGTCATTCGCTCCGCAGTGATGGGAAGTGAGAATCGCGCGCCGACCGCCCCGGAACTCGCGCGGATGCAATCCATGGTTGGGCAAGCGATGCACGAAGGAGCGTTCGGGCTGAGCACCGGGCTGAGATACGTGCCCGGCGTCTATTCGAAGACAGATGAAGTCATCGCCCTCGCCCGAGTCGCGAGCGATAGCGGAGGGATCTACACGTCGCATTTGCGCGAAGAAGGGGTCGGATTGCTGGAAGGCGTCGCAGAAGCGTTGGAGATCGGCCGTCGTGCACGTATTCCCATCGTCCTCACGCACCACAAAGCAGTCGGACGACTCATGTGGGGCAAAAGCGCGGTAACGCTTGCGATGGTCGATTCGGCGCGACGCGCTGGGACTGACGTCATGATCGACCAATATCCGTATACCGCGAGCTACACGTCGTTGTCCGTCCTCGTGCCGCCTTGGGCGCTCGCAGGTGGGCGCGACGCACTCGCACGGCGCCTCGAAGACCGAACGCTCAAGGACAGTATTTATCGCGGTATCCATGACCTCTTGCTCAACGACCGCGGAGGCGGAGACCTGAAGCGCGTGCAATTCTCGCGCGTCGCGTGGGACCCAACGCTTGACGGCAAGACACTCAACGATCTCCTCGTTATGCGTGGCGTGGAGCCCAGACTCGAGAACGCGGCGCCGTTCATTCTCGAAGGGGTGTTGAAGGGCGACGCGGGCATGGTCTTTCACGTCATGGATGAGGGAGATGTCCGGCGGATCATGGCGCACCCACAAACGATGATCGCCAGTGACGGACGCCTAACGCGGCTCGGAGACGGCGTCCCGCATCCGCGCAATTACGGCACCTTTCCGCGCGTACTTGGAAAATATGTGCGAGATGATTCAGTACTCACGCTCGAACAAGCCGTTCGGAAGATGACGGCGATGCCCGCTGCGCGCTTGTCGTTAGGCGACCGCGGATGTCTACGGGCCGGCTGTGCCGCCGACGTGACCATTTTTGACGCCCGCACCGTGCGCGATGTCGGGACCTTCGCCGATCCGCATCACTATCCGGAAGGTATTCCTTTCGTCGTCGTCAACGGTCGCGTGGTGATCGACAATGGCGCACTGAGCGCCGAGCGTCCGGGGCGTGTGTTGACACACGGCGCGAACGCTCGACGCGTGAAGCAGAAGGTTATGGAACGACAGTGAATGGACCCGACGTCGCGCTTTGTGTTGGGAGCGACGGTGACGCGTTGAACAATCCGTCGGCGCCGAGTGTGAACGTTCCGGCTTTGCGGATGCGCACATTGAAGACTGCGAAGCCGACGTTCGCGGTCGTTTGCTGGCCTAAGGCGGGCTTATCCAACTGCACGCTTCCGTTGTCGACTTCCAGGGTGACAAGGACGTTGTCCACCGGATTGCCTTTGCTCGACAACGCGCGCACCGTGACGGGGAAGAACGTGTTCACCTTGATTGAGCTCGGTACGCCGGAGATCACGAGCTTCACGCCGCCGGTGTTGACGTCGATGGCGCCTTTTGGCGAGAAGCCTGACGGGAGGCCACCAGTGCCACCGAGGAAGACGGCCGCATTCGCCGTCTTGGGGAGGAGCCACGCCAGGAGCCGTGCGCCTAACGATGCATCACGCTCGGCACTCGTGAAGGATCCGGAACAGAACGTCAACGGCAAGAGCGCGAGGATGCGGTCGTTGCTCTGCAGTCGATACGACGTTGGATTGTCGACGCAGACACCCATGACGAGGGGGCGCGGCGGCGGGTTCACGAACGGCACGGTCGAGATCTCGAACCCGGTTCCCGTTGCGCCTGGCGGCGGGGATGACGGGAGGGCGGGGTTCTCGTTGGTGAACGTCGGGAGCGGAACGCGGTAGGCGAACACGAGGCGCCGCTGACCGAGACTGGAGCTCCACGACTCGTTGGATTGCGGCTCGGAGCCCCATGCGGGGACGGCATTGAGCGCGACGACGGGTGACGGCGAGTCGTTAGGCCCTCCACGCACCGCGAATAATCCGCCACTGCCATTGGTGGCGAGGGCCGCGGTGAGATTCGAGAGGGAGGGAACGGGCGACCAGTTGGCGCACGCAAAGACGCCGGACGCCGCGTTCGCGCCGTTGGCCGGATTGTTCGCCTGGCCGGCATCGCGCACAGCCGCCAACCGCGCCAGGACATCGAGTGCTGCGGGACCTTTGTTGCTGACTTGTTGGAGCGTCGCTATGAGCCCGACAACAGGATCGTTAGGCGAGGTGTATGTCTGTGCGGCGAGCGTGATGGCGTTGTAGTCGCAGGTTGCGTTCGCGCCGATCGCGCTACTCGGCTGCAGCGCCTGCGGCGCGACAGCGGAGGATGGAGGTGGAGCAGCGTCGGTACACGCCGATAACGACGCTGCGACGGCGATGGCGAGCGCGCGCCATCGGGCATTGATCTTCATTCGGGTCAACCTCCTCTCTTGAGTGCGTCCCATCTCGAATCGCTCTTCAGGTCCTGGAACCACCACGATTCATCTTGTCCCGCTGTTGCGCGAAGTTGGGGATTCACGGCCAGGTACAGGTTCAACAGGCGAAATGCTTCGTCCTTGTCGCCGAGTTGCGCGCGCACGATCGCTTCGAGGTACGCGAGCTCGCGCGGAGGATCGACATCTGTCCCGCCACGCGAACGCACGGCAGTTGCTCTCGCGCTATCAGGAAGCCCGGCGCGAATGAGTGCGATGGAAGCGAGCATTCCGCCCTTGAGCTTGTGGAACGGTACCACGTTAGGCGGGCTGGCCTTCACGAAGGCGTCGTAGGCAGCCCAGATGTCCTTGGGTGTGGGCTTGGTCTCTGACGGGAGGGTGAGCAGCCAGAGTTTGCACTCGGTGAAGCGAAAATCCTCCGGAAAACGCGCTGCTCCCTCATTGCAGTATTTTCGCGCATCGGGCTCGTCGTTGAGGTCATTCGATGCCTGTACGAGACGCCACAACGTTCGATTGACGTCCGTGAGATACGGATCAGTCTCGTACGCTTTGAGCGCGGCGAGCTTGCCTAACGACGTCTGTGACTTTGCCATTCGCAGATGGCTGATGACATTCCACGCCGAGGCTTGATTCGGATTGAGCTTGGTGACGGAGTCCAGGTCACGCTCGGCGCTGGCGAGGAGCTGATCGGGAGTAATCGAGTCAGGCGGAATGTTGAGCAGCCACTGCCAGTAGTGGAGTGTGCCGCGCAGCTCGAGTGCTTCGACGTCGTCGTCCTTGAGTCGCAACGCCATGTCGGCGTGCGTCAACCCGTTCTTGAGCCACTTGGAATACGTGGGGCGATCGAAAATTCCCAGGAGACGAGATTGGCGGTACGACACCCATCCGCGTTGCACAACGGGCGCGACCCAGTTGCGATCGAGCTCCGAGACTTTCTCGAACGCGGTATCGGCTTTCGACAGTTGGGTCGACGCATCCTTCGTCTTGTTGGACGCGAGGAGAAGGTCAGCGTCGGCCATGAGTTGGCGTGCGCGCTGGTACGCTTCGTACGCCTCGGCATTCTTTGTCCCGGCGCGCCCGTCGAGTTCGATCTTTCCGATGGACGTACGCAAGAACGACGCGACTTCACGCGCCAAGTCATCCTGCAAGGCAAACGACTCAGAGCGAGGGCGTGAGAGCGTGGTGTTCCCCACCTCGCGCCCGGTGCGCGCATCCTCGAGCGCGACACTCACGCGAAGCGAGTCCTTGGTTCCTTGTACCGAACCGCTCACGATGGAGCCAACGCGAAGACGGTCGCGCACGCTATCGCTGGCGACGTTCTTTCCCTTGAACGGTGCGACGCCGTTTCGCGAAATGACGTGCAGGCCGTTGACGCGTCCCAACTCCTGGATCAGCGACTCGGTGAGACCGTCGGCGAGATAGCCTAACGATTTGTCCGCCGAGCGGTCATCGAGGTAGAGAACGGCAATTTCTGAAAGCGGTGGCCCATCGGCAGCGGCGCTCTGCGTGCCACGTGACGACATCTTCCATGCCGCGAACCCGCCAATCGCGACGAGCGCGGCGACACCGACATAGATCGGCATTCGCGAGCGGCCGCCGGTACCCGGCATGCCCGGAAGTGTGGCGGTACCGGCGCTTTTGAGCGCGGCGAGTTCGGACGACGCATTTCGTCGGATTGCGGCGTTGGCGTGGTCGCCTAACGCGACGACAAACTCGTGCGCGCTGTGAAATCGATCGGCGGGCACCTTCGCCATCGCCTTTCCAATGGCGTCTTCGACAGCGTCCGGAACGGTGCTGCGAACGATCTTGAGCGAGGGGAGATTGTCGAGCGAATGGCGCGCCAGAATCGCCATTGCAGTGGGGCCAGTGAACGGCGGTTGGCCAGCGAGCATCTCGTACAACACACACGCCAAGCTGTAGATGTCGCTTTCCGGCGTGACATTCTTGCTCCCCATCGCTTGCTCGGGCGACATATACGTCGGCGTTCCGACCGCGACGCCCGTCTGCGTGAGCTTTTCTCCGCCGGCTACAGTGACGGCGCGCGCGATGCCGAAGTCGGCGAGCATCGCGCGCTTTCCATCGAGCAGGATGTTCTCTGGCTTGATGTCGCGATGGATGATTCCGTGCGAGTGCGCGTAGTCGAGCCCTTCGCCGATCTGGCGCACGATGTCGAGCGCATCGTCGATGGGGAGCTGCTGCTCCACGTCGAGACGATCGCGAAGCGACTTGCCCGCAATAAGCGGCATCACATAGTAGAGGCGGCCGTCTGCTTCGCCCGAGTCGGTGACGCCGACGATTGCTGGGTGTTGCAGCGTTCGCCCTACTTCGATCTCCCGAAGGAAGCGATCGGCGCCGATCGAAGCAGCCAACTCGGGGAGAAGGACTTTGATGGCGACCGATTCGCTACTCCGCGTATCGGTGGCGAGGTAGACTGACGCCATCCCTCCGCGCCCCAACTCGCGCTCCACGCGATAGCGCGGCGCGAGCGCTTCAAGAAATGGGACGAGCGACTTCGGCGGAAAGGCCGCGGCGGTCATGGCGGACGTTCGAACGGCACATCGAACTGACTGGCCTTCGTGTCGCACATCGCTTCACGCAAAGCCGAGGAGGGGATCGAGATGATACGCCGGGATACAGGTCCCTGCTAGTTGCAGCCAGACGCGCAGGCGAAGCGAACGCTGCCCTAGGAGTGAAAGACAACCGTCGCCATGAGCGCCGTGTTGACCGCCAGAAGGATGAGGCCCGTGGGAATTTGCACGCGTATCACCCCGTACTGATCGGGAAGTTCGAGGAGAGCAGCGGGGACGATGTTGTAGTTGGCGGCCATTGGGGTCATGAGCGTTCCGCAGTAGCCGGAGAGCATTCCAATCGCCGACATCACGACGGGATCGCCACCAAACTTTGCAACGATGAGTGGGAGCCCGACGCCTGCCGTCATGATGGGAAAGACGGCAAAGGCATTTCCCATGACGATGGTGAGGAGCGCCATCCCAACGGTGTATGTCGCGACCGCGACGATCGGGCGATCGAGGGGAATCCACGATGTGGCGATTTGCGAGACGGCCTTACCGACTCCGGCAGCTGCAAAAACGGCCCCCAAGGCTGCGAGACTCTGCGGAAGCACCGCTGCCCACCCAACGGTATCGAGAAGGCGTCGGGCTTCGACCAACGGCGTGGCGGCTTTGGGACGCAACATGGCAATGCCAACGCCTAACGCCACCAACGTCGCGAGCCCGAGCGCGATGAGCGTGACCTGTTTGGGGTCGACGAGTGGCTGCCCCCCGATTGAAATGCTCTTGAGCGTAAATGTCCCGAGCAGTGTGAGGGCAGGGACGAGGAGTGCGGGAATGAACAGGCGATTGCCGAACCGCTGCGCGGACGACCGTCGCTGGGCGGGCGACGCCGATTCGCGGCTTCCGCCGCCTAACGCGCGCGCGGCTGCAACGCCGACCATCGCCAGCACGAGTACGCCGTTCGCAAGGTCGGGGAGGCGCGATCCGACGAGAAACGAAACCGCCCACAACCCCCAGAAGAGCGCATTGCCAATGCGATGCGGGTGCGCGCGGTCGCGAAAGTTCACGACCGCGACGCCGCCGACGAGCAGGCCCATGAGCCCGTACACAAACTCGAGACGAATCATTGTGACTCCGTCGGCTTCTGCTGTGCGGCGCCTAACGAGGCCTTGTACGCGAGGTGCCTATCGAGAAGCAGGAGTCGCGTTCCGTGAATGACCAACGCTGCCAGAGCCGTGGGGATTGCCCAAACTGAGAGTTGCATCGGCTCCACGCGAATTCCGTTCTGCTCGAGAAAACCCTTCATGAGCAGAATGGCCCCGATGGCGACGAAGATGTCCTCGCCAAAAAAGAATCCCATATTGTCGACGCTTGCGGACCATGCGCGCACCGACGCTTTCGTCCCTTCGTCGAGCGGACCGTGGGCGCGTTCGGCTGCGCCCTCGGCCATTGGCGCTAAGAGCGGACGTACCATCTGTGCATGTCCGCCGAGCGACGTGAGCCCGAGCGCGGAGGTGAGTTGTCGCAGCGCGAGATAGACGAGCAAGACACGACCGGTGGTGGCACTCGTCAGGCGCGAGATCAGTTCATGGGCGCGTTCTTTGAGACCTGCATTTTCCAATAGTCCAACGATGGGAAGGAGCAGCCAGACAATCGCGACGTAGCGATTCTCGTTGAACGATTTGCCCAAGGTTGCAACGACGTGCACAATGTCCTGCCCCGCCGCGAGTCCGGTCACGATCCCGGCTACGGTGACCACCACGAGGGGATTGAATCGGAGAACGAATCCGATGACGACGATGACGATGCCAACCAGCGGGAGAAGCGACACCATGGATGTGCCATGAAGGGAGAGAGATTATCGCACGCAGAGACGCGCGGGGAACGTAGCGCGGCGGAATCGAGCGCCACAGGGTCGCAGCACGGTGCGGCGAACTCCCTATTGCCGCCGTTAGGTTGCGTGCCGAGGGTAAGGTGGAAGTGTTGGGCCATACTCGATCGTGACTTCAGATCGCACTCGTGAACTCCGCACCATTCCTTTCACCGACAGCATCGTCGTCGCCGCTCAATCCGGCAGAACTTCGCCTGCGCCGCGCGATGGCGCTGGTGGGGATCATCTTCCTGTTTGGGATCGTGGGCTACATGGCCATCGAGCGTTGGTCATTCTTCGATGCGCTCTACATGACAGTCATTACGCTCACGACGGTCGGATTCATGGAGGTGCATCCGCTGTCGTCGGCGGGGCGCGTGTTCACCATGATCCTCATCGTGACGGGCGTCGCGAGCTTTCTGCTACTGGCCACAAGCTTCGTCGAATACGTCATCGGCGGTTCTCTCACTGGCTTTCTTCGGACCAGGCGTATGCAGCAAACCATTGGTGGTCTCTCCGGGCACTTCATCGTGTGCGGCTACGGACGTGTAGGTGAGCAGGTCGTGAAGGACCTTCGCCTGCAAGGAAAGCGCGTGGTGGTGGTGGAGGACAACCAAACACGGGTCGGTGACGTCGGGCTGCACCATCCCATGGTGGTGGGCGACGCCACGGACGAGGGAGTACTCGCGCGGGCGGGGATCGGGCGAGCGGAAGGGCTGGTGGCGGCGACGGGCGAAGACACCGCCAACATTGTCGTGACGCTGACGGCGCGCGCGATGAATCCGAAGTTGGTGATCGTCGCGCGTGCGGACTCCGATGCGTCGGAACCCAAACTACGGAGAGCAGGCGCGACACACGTGATATCGCCGTACCGAATTGCCGGTCGGCGCATCGCCACGCAGCTCCTGCATCCGAGTGTCAGCGACTTCCTCGATCTGGTGATGCACACTGGGGCGCTGGAGTTGTGGATGAAGGAAGTCGCCATCTCGGACGGAAGCGAGTTGGTGGGGCGGACGCTTCACGAGGCGCGCCTGCGCGAGGGCCTGGGCATCAATGTCCTCGCCGTGGCCGGTCTGATCGATGGCGAGATGATCACGACGCCGCCCGACACGTATGTCGTGCGCGGTGGCGACCGCTTGATTGTGCTGGGGACCAACGAGCAACTCGGAGAGTTGGCGCGCCTGGCTGCTACTCGTTAGGCGGTGGAGCGTTGGGTCGTTTGTACGCCTGCTGGCAGTTCATCAACATGATCGGATCGTCGAGCCGCTCGGTCACGGGAAAGTCGCGGGCCGTTGCGCGCGCAAGACGCGTGGAATCACTGAAGTCGTACAACCACGCACGAATGGCAAGGTGCGGTGCGCCCCGGACCTGCATCGTCTGAACTCCGATCGCATCCGCATAGCGCCGGAGCGCGCTGGCCGATTGTGCGCCGCCCCAACCCGGAATGATCCAGACGCGTGCTCGCCCACGCACGCGATCCAGGTCTGCGACGAAACGTTGTGGATCACCCCACCAGCAGCCGCCGACGATTGTCTCGACATTCGAGAGACCGTATCGCCGTCCGTACCAGTCGAGAAACGGACCCGCGCGATGCCACGCAAAGATCACATCGCCTGCACGACGGTTCGCTCCAATCTCTCGCAACGTGGTCCGCGGATCGTTGACCCAATAGACTGGGTGTTCCGCTCGAAGTCGACTAACTCCCCCAAGCAGGAGCGCGAGCGCCGCGACTGGCGCAATGGCTCCGCGTGCAATCCCCGCACCCAACGTCGACAGCGAGTCGAGGTTCGCGGAGAGAAGTATCAGGAAGAGCGGAGTAAGAAAGAGGATGAGGCGATCGGCGAACGGATAGCGATGGAACACGGCAGCGCCTAACGTCGCGGCAATGGGCCCTCCCATGACGAGCGCACGCGCCGGTGCTTTCCGCCACATCAGGACGAAGCCACTGATGCAGAGGAGAGCGTACAACCCTGGTAGCGGATAGCCGAGGCTTGTGGGGGTGAAGACTCCAACGACGGCACGCCACGGCCATAGTGCGTCACTGGTCGTGCGCAGCGGCCAGGGCTGGAAACCGCTTCTCCAATACTCCTTCATGTACGCCATGGTATCGGGGCTCACCGAATGCGTGGCGAAGAGCGTCGCCACCAGCGCCCCTACCAACCACGGAATGACGATGAAGCGCAGCGAATCGCGACGATTCGGCAACTGGTTCGCAATTGCCAACGCGACGACTACGACGCTCGATCCGGCGACGACGAATACCGCAGAACTCGAGAAGAACATGGCAACGAGACCGACGACTCCCGCGACGATGCGCTGTCGCTGAGTTGTCGAAGGTTCAACGAGCCTAACTGTCAGCAGCAGGAGTGCAATGGCGATTGCCGTGTCGCTCGAATACTGCTTCACCCACGAGGCATATCGGATGAGTGGGACCGCGCAGGCAAAGAGCCCGATGGCGACGACGCGGCCGTAGTCTTCGAGCGCACGATGCGCGAGCGTTCGGAAGAGAAAGAGCGATGCGAGGGCACTGATGAGCGCGACGACGCGAAGTGCCCAGTCCTGATGTGAAGGGAGCCATGCCAGTCGCTCGAGCCACAAGAATCCGGCGGGCGCAACTTGACCGAAGTCGAGCGGGCGTAGCAAATCGGACCACGAGCGGGCGGCCACATTCCGCGCAACGCCGACTTCGTCAACAAAAAGGGCGGCATTACCGCAAAACTGCCACAGTCTGAATCCCAGGCCCGCGGCAATAAATGCCCACTCGAAAACCGCGAACAACCGCTTTTGCACGCTACTTGGCATCGAAACAACACACTTGGCGACGTTTTGTGGGGTCGAAATACGCGCTGGCGGTGAACCGTGCTACGATGATTAGGGAAAGTGTGGGCTACGCGCATCATCACGAATGTTCAACGAGTACGGCACATTCCATCACTCAGACTGGCGGCGCGAATCAATGCAGCTGTCGCAATCCATCCTTAGGGTTGCATCGCGGAATTAGGGGGAATAACGTTGCGGCCGATGAGCCGCAAGGATGTGTTGCCCACTCCGTTGCCCACGCCCGCCCGATGGATTCGTCTGGCGTGGCTGCTCGCGCTCGTGCTTTCGACCGTCTCACTCTTCAAGTATCAACGAGCAGACGGCAAGCGTGACTATGTGGACGACGAAGGGATTTACACGTACGTCGGCTGGGCGTGGGGACAGGGCGACGTTCTGTACGTGAAGTCCTGGGACCACAAGGGACCGGTGACGTTTTTGGTCACTAGGCTTCGCACAAACATCTTCGGCACGGCGCCCGAATTTCTTGTCGTGCAGGAAACGATGCTCGGCATTGCAGCTGCAGCGGCAGCAGCCGGGGTTGCGGTGCTCCTCTGGGGATGGTTGCCGGCGGCAGTCGCAGCGAGTGCAAGCATCCTGCTGTGGACGAGTCATCCTCCCGACTTCGGACACATGAGCACCGTGGGATCGACGATCGCGCTGCTGAATGTGCTTGCGCTGTTCTTCGCGCTCTACTCGGAGACTCGCCGTCCAGGCTCGCCGATGTTGCTGATGTTAGCGGGCATCGCTGCGGGCCTCGCGGCGTGGACGAAGCCCAACGCGCTTTCGGGTTTGTTCCTCGCGGCGCTCGTTATCATCTCCGTTCGTCGCAGAGAGAGTTGGATGAGCGTGATGCGCAGATTTACGTACATCGCGGCAGGCTTCGCGCTCATCGGCGCGGTGTTCATTGTGCTCTTGGCGCGGTCGAATGCGCTGACAGAGTTCTATGACGTGGTAGTGCGATTCAACTCGATGCGCACGCCAATCCTCTTGAAAAGCGTTGGCCTCGCGACCATCACGTACCATGCGATGCGCATCGCGTGGCACATGGGGCTCGCTCCGCTCCTCGCGCTGCTAATGATTGCCAGCGCGCTGATGCTCGTGCGTCGATCGTGGATTCAAACCGCATTTCGTTTCGAAATTCGCGAAATCGAATGGGTCATTGTCGTTAGCGTGATACTCGAAGCGCTGACCCTCGTCTCGAACGGGAGTTACCGTCACCATGTGTACCCGCTCCTGACGCCAAGCGCGCTTGCAGCTGCGTGGTTGGTGAGCATCGCGCAACGTGCGCAAGTTCAGTCGCGCGGATGGCTGGTCGCCGCGGTGACGCTCGTCTGCGTCGGCTTGCCCCTCGCGGGCGCGATGACGCTGCGACCAGCCCGTGCATCGCTCAACGTGCGGTCGGATGACGTCGCGACGTGGATTGACGCCAATACCAAGCCTAACGAGCGATTGCTGTCGTTCATCGATCCTGGCGCACCGGGTTTTCTGGCCATTGCGCATCGACGTGCGGCGCTTCGATACGTGTACTCCGTCCCGCTCTATCTTCCTGGCTACACGTCAGAGGCGCGGTGGGAAGAAGTCTTGCGCATTCTGTCGGACACCAGCGTGTCCTCGCCCGTCCTTGTCAACGACGAGTGGGTCGGTGAAAGCGCTGACAGCGCGCGAGCGCGACGTGCCATGATAGACCGTCGCATCGATACTCCGTGGCTCCCGAAACGCTTTGTCGATTCCACGCACTTTGCCGCACGAGAAGAACTGAAAGCGATCCTCGCGAACAGATTTTCGTTTGTGAGCTGTCGTCGCGCACTGTGCCTGATGCGTCGCAACGGATCCTTGACCGTTCGTGAATCCGTACACGCTGCCGTATCTCCGCCTTAGTCGATAGAACGCGCGTGGCCTCGACCGCGAATCCGATATCGCCCGAAGCAGCGACGTCGTCGTCGCTCATGACGCGAGACGCAACACTACCGCAGGTGGTGCCATTGGTAGGCGCTCGCCTCGGTCACGCGCCTGCGCTCGACGGCATTCGCGGTGTCGCCATTCTGTTGGTCTTCGTCATGCACTTCCGATATCACGTCGATACCGGCCGACTCGGGGCGCTCATCAATGGATTCTTTCAAGCGGGTTGGGTCGGTGTCGATCTTTTTTTTGTCCTGAGTGGATTTCTCATTACAGGCGTGCTGCTCGAAGCCCGAAGCGACGAACATCGCTTTCGGAATTTCTACGTTCGCCGTTTGCTGCGTCTCTCGCCCGTCTATTACAGCACACTCCTCGTACTCTTCGTCGTGCTTCCGCTGTTGCTGAATCCCATACCGGCGGAACTGAAGGCGTTGCTTCCTCATCAAGGATGGTTCTGGACCTACACCGTCAACGTGTTCCAGACCATCTATCGTGCGCAGCGAGTAGATGGACTGTTCCACACCAATCACCTCTGGTCCCTGTCTGTCGAGGAGCAGTTCTATCTCATTTGGCCAATCGTTGTGTGGAAACTCCGACCGCGAACGCTCGCATGGTTCGCGGTTGGCGCGGCATTGGTCGCTCCGCTCCTGCGCGTGGCAGTCGCGCTCACGCACCGCGACATGTGGCTCGCGTACGCCATGACGCCCTCACGCATGGATGCCTTGGCAATTGGTGCCTGCATTGCGGTGTTAGCTAAAGACGAGAGAGGGAGTCAGATCCTGCGCTCGTCCTGGCGTTGGGTCGGTTTCGTCGCGCTGGCAGGAGTCGCTGCAATCGTCATGATTCGTGGACGATACATATTCCCCGATCCGATTGTCTTCACGATTGGATATTCGCTGAACGCCCTGGCGAGTGCGGCCCTTATCGTCGGCGCGCTCCAACTCACGCGCGAACGCACGATGCGATTGCTGCTGCAACCCCTGCAGTGGCGCTGGCTCCGGTTTGTGGGCACGGTGAGCTACAGCGCGTACGTCTATCACTTCCTGCTTTTGCAGCTGGCGGAGCCGGTTCGCCTGCGTTTCGTCGCACTCCCGCCCATCCTGGGATCGAATGTCCCTGCGGAACTCGGCTGGGTACTTCTCATGAGTGCCGTTTCGATTGTGATGGCCGCCGCGAGCTATCGCTGGTTGGAGCTACCGTTCTTGCGCCTCAAGACCCGTCTCGCCCCGCAATGGGCCATGGCGCAGGTCTCGTGAGAAGCACGCCGACTCCGCTCGGTCGACGCCCCCCGCGCGTGCGCTGATCCGTCGTCAGGTGTCGCGGTCGCCCACCCGCGGCGGCAACTGCGCGAGGGCGTCATCGATACGCCCTTCCACACGCATCGTCGGCATTCCAGCGACGGGGATGAGCGCACATCCCAATCCTTGATAGACGAAGAGCATCGGTTGGTTCTTTCGCTCGACAAAGCCATGATAATGCGAGACTCCAGCGGCACGCAGCCCTTCAAGAGCGGCGCGAAGCAGCTCGAGCGAATGACGCCGTTTCGTGCGCGCGAGATATTTGCGCGTCGTGTAGTCGGGGAGAACGCCAAGCGAGATCAACTCACCCGATCGCTCGTTAGGCTCCCTTGCTGACGGGTCGTGCTGCTTCGCGTGTTCGCTGGCCTCTGCACCCGCAGGTTGGTGACCGTCGTCAGCGTCGTGGCCGCGAACGCGCGAGAAGCGCAGCAGCGTCCAAATCACCTTGAACCGGCGCGGTGATGCGAGCACGGCCTTGGCAAGCGCCAAGGCAAACGAAATCGGGTATCGGCGCAAAATGGCGGCGCCTAACTCCGGCTCAGCCGTCGACGCGATGAAGCCTACTGGCGTATCGCCGTCATAGGCGACGAAACACTGCACGATCTTTCCTTCCACTAAACGCCGATAGTAGAAGTCTCGCATGAAGCCCGTGCCCAGGAGCGCGATCGGACCGGTCCCGAGCATCTGCGCATGCAGCGCGACCACGGCGTCCAGCGCGCGGTGGTCGCGTGCGTCGAGTTGGCGCGGCTCGGTCGATGGCCTTGCAGGCGGCGAAACGCCGTCGCTCATCCGGCGAGCTGCGCGGCCGCCCGCCGCTGCTTCTTGAAGCGCGCTCCGAAGAGTGGCTCGGTCTCGATCTCGATCACCACCGGAATCTGATGGCGCGCAAGCCGCTTCCGGCATTCGGCGCGAATACGCGAGCGCAGCTGGTCGGGCTCTTCGGGAGCCACGAGATTCACGCGCGCCGCGACGACCTGGCCCGTCACCGCGTTAGGCGCGCCAAACACGACGGCGTCCTGGATATTTGGCAGTTCGAGAAGGACGCTCTCGACATCAGCCGGTGACACTTTGCTTCCGCCGACATTGATGATCTCTGACTTGCGCCCGAGAATGCGTAACCACTCACCGTCTTCCTCGACGACGTCGCCCGTATTCATCCATCCGTCGGCATCGAACGGCGACGGCGCGTTGAGATAGCCGAGCATCGCCGAACGCGAGCGAATCCACAGGATCCCGTCGACAATTCTTGTTTCGACCCCCTCGCCGCCGACCTTCACGTAGAGTGAGTCGGACGACTTGGACTTCGACCGGAATACGCCTAACTCCGAGAGCCCATACGTCTGCTGCAACTTGACGTTAGGGAATACCTCGTGCACGCGCCGCAACGTGCTGGCGGGCATGGGTTCAGTGCCGTAGGTAATGAGCGACAGCGACGAGAGATCGAAGCGTTTGTACGCCTCGGAAATCAGGAGCAGGCCGAGGAAAGTGGGCGACGCCGGCAGGAGCTCGACGCGATGTGTCTCGATGAGGCGACAGATTTCGTCGGCATCGCGCGTTGCTGGCGCGACCACCGTTCCGCCGCACGACATACCGCTGAAAAACGTATTGATTCCTCCCAGGTGATCGAGCAGGAGGAAGTTCATCGTGATGCGACGCGGGCGCGGAACCTTGAATTTCTCGAGGGTCCGCGAAAAGTCATGCAATGCCGCCTTTGTCGGTCCAGTCGACCCTGAGGTGAAGACGATGAGTCCAGGGTTGCCCGACGCCGCCAACGCGACGAGCATGGGATTGGCTGGATGCGTGGCACGCGCCTCATACGTCCATGTGTCGTCATCCGCGAACACAAAGACGTGACTCGCCTCGGCGAGCGTCAACAGCTCCTCGCGCCGAGGCGCGGTGGCTGCGGTGAGCGGAACAGCAATGGCGTTGCGCGCAGTTAGGGCGAGAAGCAGCGAACAAGCGCCGGGTGAGTAGTCGCCGATAAAGCCAACGACATCACCCGCTCGTACATCTCGCGCGTCGAGCGCGGCACCAAACGCGTTTGCTCCACGCACCAGATCAGCGTAACTCGCCGAGCCGCCGCGCCACACGAGTGCGGGGGCGTCTCCGCGTTCGCGCATGATGTCCAACAACCAGTCAATCGACATCGTTAGGCGCCGCCAAGGTTCAGGACCTGGCCGGTGATGTAGTCGCTGCGCCGGTCGACGAAGAAATCGACCGCATTGGACACATCTTCGAATCGCCCGAGTCGCTTGACCGCAAGTCGATCGACAAGCGCAGCGATCTTTTCCTTCGGGACGCCGCGAATGAGATCGGTGTCGATGGGCGTTGGTGAGACAGTGTTGCAGGTGATCCCAAATGGCGCGAGTTCGTACGCCATGAGCTGCATCATCGTCACGACGGCCGCTTTGCTCGCCGCGTAGACGGTTTCGCCGGCGACCCGCATCGGCGACGCGATGGAACCCATCGAAACAATGCGCCCGTACTTCCGGCGTCGCATCAGCTTCGCGGCTTCGCGACTCACGATAAAAACGCTGCGCACATTCGTGTCCAGCATGCGCTCAACGGTCGCGTCGGTCGTGAGAAGGACGTGATTCATCGACGCGATACCGGCGTTGTTGACAAGGATATCGAGACGCCCGAACTGACTATCGATGAATTGCATCACTCGAATGACATCGGCTTCGACCGTGACGTCGGCCTGCAAATGATGATAGCCGTCGAGCGTGTATCCAGCGTCAGAGCGCGAGCAACCAACCACTCGCCGCCCTTGGGCGACGAAGTGCTCGACCAAATGACGCCCGATTCCCGTGCGTGTTCCCGTTACCAGCGCGACTTCATCGCCCAAGTGCCGATCGCTCCTCGAGCAGAGATTCGATGTAATTGGCGAGCGTTCCGATGGTACGGAACGGAGAGTTCTTCTGCGACATCGCCTTGTCGTCGGCGAGGGTGATGTTCGCGCCCCGATCGCGACGCAGACGTTGTTCGATCTCGACGATCAGCTCCACGAGACCGAGTGAATCGATCACGCTACCGCCGACCAGGGGAGTGGATTCGTCGATATGCTCCGGTGGCGGGAGCTCTTCGGCGGCGAGGACTTTCGTAAGCGTTTCGGCGATCAGCTCGGAGATCTGGGCGCGCTGCATCGTTCAAAGTGTGCGGGAAGGCGGTAACTCGACGAAGTTCGAGAGAAAGCTGGTGACGGAATTAGCAAGCAATATGCCCACTGGATGAGCTTTCGAGCGACCCGAAGTCGCAGCAATTACTACAGTTAGCGCCTGCCAGTGCAGGGAGCTGGCGTCGAAAGCTCTTCGACCTGTGGAGTGAAGTCGACGGAATGTGCCTCGAATTGGATGACGCGGAGTCCTGCGCTAAACAGAACGCCGTCTTGCACTGACGATTCCCCTCCCCACGGGGCAAGCGCCTTGGTACTGTGCGTGAGAGCTGTTTCGGCTCGTCCGCCTCCCTCGTGATGACCCACCGCAAGCCGACCGCGCCCTCTCCTTCTGACGCTCAGAAGTGGCCGAGGTGAACGGAGGACCGGCGATTGTCTAGGCGAATTTGAGGGTTTTCGTCCGCTCGGCCACTTCTGGACAACAACGCTTTCGACGTACGCATGCCTAACGAGTTTGACGATTTGAGAATGCTCCTCGACCTCGAGCCGCTCGAGGTCAACATCTACCGCGGACGCAATCGTGATTTAGGCACGGGGCGGGTGTTCGGTGGGCAGGTATTTTCGCAGGCATTGGTGGCGGCGCGCCGCACCGTTGAGGGAGAGCGTGAGGCGCACTCGGTGCATGGGTACTTCATTCTCCCGGGCGATCTCAAGGCGCCGATCGTCTACTTCGTCGACCGGTTGCGCGATGGCTCGTCATTCACGACGCGCCGAGTGACGGCGATCCAGCACGGACAGGCAATCTTCAATTTGTCTGCATCGTTCCACGTGCGCGAAAGCGGCATCGAGCACCAGAGCGACGGGCCGGATGTTCCTGACCCCGAATCGCTGGCGCCCGAGCTCGATCTCATTCGCGAAATGGCCGATCGCATTCCCGAGGGATTGCGTCACGTCCTGACGCAGGATCGTCCGATCGACTTTCGGCCGGTCGATCCGATCGATCCATTTCGCCCTGAACGTCGAGCGCCCGTGCGCCATGTCTGGTTTCGCGCACTGGGAGCGCTTCCGGACGATACGCTGACGCATCAGGCGGTGCTCGCGTATGCGTCGGACTACGGATTGATCACCACTGCGCTTCAGCCGCACGGCCTTTCCTTTCGTTCAGAAGGACTGCAGATGGCGTCGTTAGACCACTCGTTATGGTTGCACCGGTCGTTTCGCGTGGACGAGTGGTTGCTTTATTCGATGGATAGTCCCGTTGCGGCCGGGGCACGCGGATTCGCGCGCGGATCGATTTACAGGCGTGATGGAGCGCTCGTGGCGTCGGTGGCGCAGGAAGGGCTGATGCGCATGCGCGCGGGCTCGAAGCCGGGAGGAGCGATGCGCGTCGCTGCGCGCGTAGACGGGGACGAACGAAAGGCGTAAGTTCGGCGCCACGTTTGCCATGACTTTCGGAGGAGGATCAGATCGCGTGCTTCTGCTCGCGTGATTCTCCGCGTCCGAGAATTCCCTATTCACGGGTCACAACCGATATGTCTCAGAATCCCCTCATCTCGATTTTCGTACTTGCGACGGTTGCTGCGTGCGCCGGCGAATCCAAGGCCCCGGCCCCCCATGATTCGGCGGCGACTGCGAGCGCTGCGGCGACGGCTCCCGCGGCGGGTCCAAACGTTGTGAACATCAAGGCGACCGACTACGCGTTCGATGCTCCCGACACCATTCCGGCAGGTGCAACGACGATTCGCCTCACGGATGCAGGGAAGGAGCTGCATCACGTGCAACTCCTCAAGATCGCCGAAGGGAAGACCTTCGAGGATTTGGCGAAAGAAGGGAAGGGTGAGCCACCGCGCTGGGCGGTTCCTGTTGGCGGGCCCAATTCGCCGATCCCTGGTGGCGCATCGGTCACGGAGACATCGTTGCAGCTGGACGCAGGCAACTACGCACTCATCTGCGTCATTCCGTCGCCAGACGGAAAGTTGCACTTGATGAAGGGGATGGCGCGCAAGCTCACGGTGGCACCGTCGGAGAAGAAGACGGCGCTGCCGACCGCTGACCTGACGGTGTCGCTCAGCGACTACACGTTCGCCATTCCCGACTCGATCGGCGCGGGGAAACATGTCATCCGCGTCGAAAACACAGCGCCGCAGCCGCACGAGTTCTTCATTGCGAAGTTGGATGATGGAAAGACGCCAGAAGATCTCGCGAAGTGGGTGGAGAAGATGCAGGGGAAGCCGCCAGCGACGCCGATCGGAGGCACCACGGGACTCGTGCCTGGCATCGTGAACGTGGTCACGGTTGACCTGGCGCCAGGGAACTATGGGCTCTTCTGCTTCATTCCCGACGCTAAAGATGGAAAGCTACACGTGGTGCATGGCATGCTTCGCAAACTCAAGGTGGCGTGATGAGCGCGCGGTCGATGCGTCTGCGCTGGACACTCGCGGCTTTCGTCGGTTGCGCGACACTCGTTAGGGGGCAAGCGGCGCCCTCGTCGGCACCGACGCGCGCACGAAGTGAACCGACGCGCGAGGGATTCTCTGTCGAGCGGCTCGGGCGCATCGATCGATTCTTGCAGAAGTACGTCGACGACAAACAGCTCGCGGGAGCGGTCGCGCTGGTACTGCGCGATGGACGCGTCGTCTATGAAAAGGCCGTCGGCTGGAGCGATGTCGAGTCGAAGCGCCCAATGCGCGCCGATGCCATGTTCCGTATTGCCTCGCAGACCAAAGCGCTGACAAGCGTGGCGGCGATGATTCTGGTCGAAGAAGGGAAGCTCGCGTTAGGTGAACCGGTGTCACGCTTCATTCCGGAGTTCGCCAAGACCACGGTTGCGACGAAAGTAGATACTGGCGTAGCGATAGTCGCAGCAAAACGGAGCATCACCATACGCGACCTCCTCACCCATACCGCGGGCATTTCGTATGGCACCGACGCTTCAGTGCGGGCGCTCTACGAACCGAAAGGGCTGGGGCCCGCCGCGGGATGGGGGTGGTACACGGCCGACAAGGACGAGCCGATCTGCTCGACCATCGAACGACTCGCTTCACTTCCGTTTGTGTCGCAGCCGGGCGAAGCGTGGGTGTATGGCTACAACACGGATGTATTGGGATGCGTCGTCGAACGGGCATCGGGGATGTCGCTCGACGCGTTCATACGGACGCGCATCACGGACCCGTTAGGCATGCGCGATACGTATTTCTTCGTGCCGACGGAGAAGCGCGATCGCGTGGTAACTGTATATGCGAGCAGCGAGAATGGAGCGCCGATCGTGCGCGCTCCCGATGGTGCGCGAGGGCAAGGGCACTATGTCGACGGCGCTCGTCGTTCCTTCTCCGGTGGAGCGGGGCTTGTGTCGACGGCGCGTGATTACGCTCGGTTTCTGCAGATGTTATTGAATGGCGGAGAACTCGATGGCGTGCGCATTCTCGCTCCATCGACGGTTGCGCTCATGACGACGAATCATGTGGGAACGTTGTACTCGACCACCGGACTCGGCTTCGGCCTCGGTTTCGAGACGGTGAATCGCTTTGGGGCGAATGGAGCGAGCAATGAGGGCTCGTTTGGTTGGGGCGGTGCTTACGGGTCTGGTTATCGAGTCGATCCGAAGGCACGTCTGGTGTACTCTTTCATGATCAACCAGCTTCCCAACAGTAGTGATGCCGGCGGGAAGTTTCCCACGATGGTCTACCAAGCCCTTCTCGATCGCATCAAGTAGCGCGCGATTGGCGCGCGATTGGCGGACGTTTGGCGGACGAGCGCGCACGAGAAGGTGGCGTTGGACACGCGAGGTGAGGAGACGATGAATACCAAAGAAGAGTCCATTCGCGCGCTCGCTGTTCGGAAACCGCGTGATGACGAGATCGACGTCTTCGGCATGACGCATCGCGGCAAGGTACGGGCAGAAAATCAGGATCACTTCCTGATTGCGGCGCTGCACAAGCAGATGCGCATCTATCAGACGTCACTGCCGGAGCCCGGTTTCGAGGATCCCGAGACCAACCGACTCGCATTTCTGGCGATGGTAGCAGACGGCGTTGGGGGCGGGCTCGCCGGTGAGGAGGCATCGCGTTACACGCTGGAGGCGGTGACGGAGTACGTCGCCAACAGCACGCATTGCTTCTATACGGCGGAGTCGGCCAATGACGAGTCATTTCGCCACACGCTTGAAGCGGCGGCGCTGCGCGCGCACGACACCCTAAATGAACGCAGCAACAACGATCCGGGGCGCCACGGCATGGCGACAACGTTGACGTTGTTCATCGGGGTGTGGCCGAGGTTGTATTTGTTGCAGGTCGGAGACTCGCGGTATTACATGCTGCGTGGCGATCAGCTCACGCAGGTGACACGCGACCAGACGATGGCGCAGGAGCTCATCGACCTGGGCGTGCTACGGCGCACCGACAAGCAGGTTGAGCGCTTCGCCCACGTACTATCGAGCGCGATTGGTGGCACACAAACCGCGCCGGTCGTCACCGGCGTTGCCAACGATTGGGGAATGGTGCACCTCCTGTGCAGCGACGGACTCACCAAACATGTGAGTGATGAACGCATTCGCGAGCGTTTGCTGCACATGACGTCGTCGAAGGACGTGTGCGAACAACTCATGCAGGATGCGCTGGACGGTGGCGGGCGAGACAACATCACGCTGATCGTCGGGCGCGTCATGAAGAAGGAACTTGCCTAACGATGCACAACATGTGGCCATTGAGGTATCGGGGAGCGTCGGTTGCCGTGGCGTTGTGCGCGGGCGGCGCTCCCCTCGTTGCACAGAGCGCGTCGCCGGCGGCGGCGCGCGCCGGTGCGGCGCCGTTGGTACATCGTCTCGCAGCGACGCCGTCGACGGTGGCTTACGGGTACTACTGGGCGGAGGCCAAGCCGGCGATCCGCATCGCCAGCGGTGACATCATCGATGTGTCGACGCTGCTGACCAACACGCCGTCGCGGTTGGAAGCGGCGGGTGTTGCGGCTGGCGATGTGGAGCAATCACTCCGCGACATCGTCGATCAGGTGAAAGACCGCGGGCCCGGGGGGCATATCCTGACGGGTCCGGTCTATGTCGAAGGGGCCGATTCGGGCGACGTGCTCGAGGTCAAGATCCTGTCGATCGACCTTCCGTTGGCGTACGGCTACAACGGATGCTCGGGATTCATGCGTGAGTTCTGCGCGCGAAGCGGCGGGACGCGCATTATCCCGCTCGATCGCACGAAGATGACCGGGCATTTTGCCGACGGGATCGAGATTCCGTTGGCACCGTTCTGGGGGAGCATGGGCGTCGCCCCGCCAGCCGCAATGGGGCGTCTCTCGAGCAATCCGCCGTGGCAGCATGCGGGCAACCTGGACAACAAGGAACTGGTCGCCGGAACGACGCTGTACATCCCGATCTTCGCCAAGGGCGCGCTTTTCCTGGTCGGCGATGGGCACGCGGCTCAAGGGGACGGCGAAGTTGACCAGACGGCGATTGAAACATCATTGCGTGGCAAATTGCAGCTGACGGTACGCAAGGACATGCACCTCACCTGGCCGCGCGGTGAAACAGCGACGCACTGGATTGCCATGGGGGCCGACCAGGACCTCAAGGTCGCGACGCAAGTGGCCATTCGCGAAATGGTCGCCCTCCTGATGGAGAAGCGCGGTCTCACCGCCCAGGTCGCGTATCAGCTGGCGAGCATCGCCGCGGACCTGCGCATCACGCAGTTGGTGGATGGAAACGCGGGGGTGCACATGATGATTCCCAAGACAATCGCCGGCGCGAAGTAACTCCATTCAAACTGTGAAACCCTCGGGGGGCATCTAACGGAACGGTAGCCAGGTTCACGACGCCCCCCCCGGCCGTTTTCTACTCCGCCGGGAGAATCCTCAGCCAGTGGTCGCATGGAGACTTTGCTGCAGGACGTTCGATACGCGCTCCGCGGGCTTCGACGCTCGCGCGGCTTCACTGCGGTCGCGAGCCTTACCCTCGCACTCGGCATCGGGGTCAACAGCGCGATCTTCAGCGCAGTGAGCGCGATTCTCTATCGCCCGCTCCCGGTTTCCCATCCCGAACAACTGATCGACATCTACGGCCATCCAGCAACGAACAACGCCCACGAGACGACGTCGTATCCGGATTTCGTCGACTATGAGCGACAAGCCACGACGCTCTCGGGGTTGATCGGCTACACGAACTTCATGGCGCACGCCACCATCGGACAGGAGACGGCATTGGTGATCGGTGAGATGGTCACCGACCGGTACTTCGACGTCCTTGGTGTGCGTGCCGTGCTCGGGCGCACCTTCACCAGTGAAGAGAGCAGCGGATCGCGCGGGCTTCCGGTAACGCTCCTGTCGTATCGCTTCTGGCAACAGCGCTTTAGTGGTGACCGCAGCGTCATCGGGAAGCAGATTCGCATGAGCGGAGTGCTGTACACCGTGGTGGGTGTCGCGCCCCCGACGTTTGGCGGAATGATGCCCGCCGTGACGGCACAGATGTGGATTCCGGTTGCGATGGCGGACAAAGTAGGGCCAGTCGGCAACAACCGGACGAGCGGGCCACAAGTCGGGAAGTCGATCTTCGAGCGTCGCGGCCAGCACTGGCTCTGGATGCGAGCTCGCCTGAAGCCGGGAACCACCGTTAGGCAGGCGGCGGGAGAACTCACCTCGATTGCCGCGCGGCTGGCGACGCAGTATCCGGAGACCAACAAGCTCGAACGCCTAACGATACTCTCCACGAGTGATGTCCGCATCAATCCCGACGCCGATGCGACGATTCGCCCGGTGGGGTTGGTGCTTGTCGGGGCGGTGACGCTCGTGTTGGTGGTGGCATGCGGGAACCTCGCCAACCTCATGCTTGCGCGCGCCGCACGACGGCGGAAGGAGCTTTCGCTGCGTGTGGCGTTAGGCGCGGGGCGCGCTCGCATCCTGCGACAACTCCTGACGGAGAGCATGGTTGTCGCGTTAGGCGGCGGACTGCTGTCGGTGCCCCTGGCGGCGTGGCTGGCGTTGCTCGCGATGCGCGTGCGACTTCCCCTGCCGCTGGACGTCGGGCTGAACTTCACGCCCGACTGGCGCGTCCTGCTCTTCACCGCGCTCACTGCAGCGGCTACCGGACTGCTGATCGGTCTACTCCCCGCGCTCCGGGCGTCGAATCCGGAACTCGCCCCGGCGCTCCGTGACAGCGGTACGTGGATGCGTGGGCGCCGCTCCGTTGAGATGCGCGATGGACTCGTCGTACTGCAGGTGGCGGTGTCGCTCGTCTTGGTCGTTGCCGGGATGCTCCTTGTCCGGAGCGTGCGCGCCGCCGGGCAAGTGGACCTGGGATTCGATGGCGACCGCATCGCACAGATCGCGCTCGTGCCGGAGATGAACGGGTATAGCGGAGAACGCGGAGAGCAACTCGTCGCAAACGCTAAGCAGCGATTGCTGGCGCTGCCGCAGGTCGAAGCGGTGGGCAACGCCACGCGACTCCCGATGTCGCTCAACAACAATGGATTCTCGGTATTCATCGATGGTCATCAGACGTCAGCGGCCGACAAGCCGTTCAGCATAGACGGAGCGCGAATCGACGAAGGGTATTTCGGAGCTCTCGGAGTTCGCCTGACTGCTGGACGCGCCATCGAAGAGGGAGACGCTCGCGAGAATAGAAAGGTCGTCGTCATCAACCAGGCCATGGCTGATCACTTCTGGCCCGCACACGACGCCGTCGGTCGCGAGATCCGCCTCGAGTGGGGCGGCACTCCGTATCAGGTCATTGGTGTGGTCGCCAACTACAAGGTGAACACACCGGGTGAAACACCAACGATGTACCTGCACCTGCCGCGACCGTCAGCAGACGACATGGCAAACTTCGTCATTCGCACGCGCGGCGATGCAAGCCAGTACGTCGAAGTGTTCATGCGAGAGATTCGCACCATCGATCCGCAACTCGTCTTCCTCGACAAAGGAACGTTGCGCGATCTGGCGGATGTGCGGCTCTACCCAGTGCGCGCGGGTGCGGTGATCATCGGCGCGTTTGGCGGCTTGGCACTTCTTGTCGCCGCCATTGGATTGTACGGCGTCATCGGCTACTCGGTGAGTCGCCGCGTGAAGGAGATCGGAATTCGGAAGGCGTTAGGCGCGGAGTCGCACGAGGTCGTGGCGATGGTCATGAAACAAGGGATGACCCTCGTGGCCGTTGGTGGCGGCATCGGACTCGCGCTCTCTGCGATGGCGAGTCGCGCGCTCTCGAGCGTCCTTTTTGTGCCGTCGTTCGATCCTGTGTCCTTCTTGTCGGCGTTCGCGGTGCTGGCGAGTGTGGCGGCGCTGGCGAATGGAATTCCCGCGTGGAGAGCATCCAAGGTCGACGCGGTGTTGGCGCTGAAAACCGACTAACACCACGTCAACCGACCGGCTGCACGCCAGATGCCGCAGGCTCAACAGGCGCTGCCTAACGACTCCAGCAGCGCCTATTTCTTTCGCGTCAGCTCCACGTACGACGCGATCGAGAAGTACACCGGCGTATCGGGCGTCTGCGCACTCGCCTGGCCGCGCAGCTTGCCATCCGCCAGCCGCAAGTCCAACCCGATGGTGTGCGGCGTCCAACTCGCATCAGGAGTTGGAATGGTGCCGAGGAAGCGACCGGTAAATTCCGGGCGCGACCATGCGGCTTCATTCACGAGTGATTCGAGCGGCGCTTCGATTCCACCTTCGCCTGGTTTCGGCTCCGGGCCAATGCGCGCCTTTACATCGCCGTCCTTTTCAAACGTTAGGCGGAACGGCATCGTACGATCCCACGTGCGAAGCGTCCCTTCCCACGTACCAACCAACTCGTCACTCGGCGAGAACTTCTGGGGCGTGGGCGGTACAGGCTTCTTGGCACGCGTCACACGCAAAGAATCTGCATAGCGCGGCAGTACGATCGCAGCGATGTCCTCGGCGATGGCAAACGGATTACCTCCGCCGTTCGTGAGCGCGACAATTGCCACGCGTTCACTTGGATAGATGTTGAGCACCGTGGCGACGCCGGGCATTCCGCCGGTGTGCTCGACGAGCGCATAGCCATTGTCACTCTTGTGCGCGAACCAACCCAATCCGTATGAGGTGCCACTGTCTCCGAACGCGACGGGTGAGACGCCGCGATGCATCAGATCAATCACCGAATCGGAGAGAATGGCTTTTTGGTCGGCGAGGTGCGCCTTGAGGTGAAACATGCCGAAGCGCACCAGGTCATGCGCGCTCGACCAAACCGCAGAGGCGCCGGCGTGATCGAATGCATAGAACGGCACGACCTTTCCGCCCCACGCGTAGCGCTCCGACGCATACGGTTCGAGTCCAGGCTCAACGTCGACCGAAGTATGCGTTAGGCCTAACGGGATGAAGACCTCGTTCCGCATGAAGTCAGCGTACGGCGTTCCCGACGTGCGTGTGATGAGATAGTCAATGATGCCGAAGCCGAGGTTCGAATAGCGGAAGACTTCACCCGGCGGCGAGACGAGGATGCCATAACGTGAAATGGTCTCGTCCATCGTGGGCGGGTGGCGATTCTCGTTGGCGTAAAAGAACTGGTAGTGAAGGGGGAGTCCGGCGCTGTGTGAGAGGACGCGCCTAACGGTTGCACCAGAGGCATCGCCGGCGAGTCCGGTGAGTTTGCCGGCGCCGAGGTAGTCGTTGGTGGGGCGGTCCAGATCGATCTGCCCGCGAGAGGCAAGGACCATGAGTCCGGTAGCGGTAATCGGCTTCGAGATGGACGCGAGCGAGAACATCGTGTGTTCATTCGCGAGAATGCGTTTCTCGCGATTTGCCCACCCGAAGCCCTGCTCCCAAAGGATCTTTCCGTCTTTCGCGACCGCGACGGTCATCGCCGCGCCGCCCATCCTAACGAGTTGCGCCTGAATGGAGTCGCGAATGGGTTGCCAGCGATCGGCGGGGGGAACGTGTTGTGCAGTGACCCGATTCGCCGCAGTGAACGAGAGAGCTGCGAGGGCGAGGAGAGGGATTGCGCGCAAGGAACCTCGGAAGTTGGAGCGTATGGATGGATAGGGAGTAGCGCGGCGCCTAACGAAGCGCCACCAGCACTCCCGCGATTCCCACCACCGTCAAAACCCCCCAAATGGGAATCGCAAAGGCGAGCCACCGTGAAAACGGAACCTTCGCCGCGAGGAGCACCGCCATCAGAGCGCCGTTGGTGGGGGTGAGCAACTCCATGAGACCATCGCCGATCTGGTACGAGAGCACTGTTACTTGGCGCGATAACCCGATCAGATCAGAAACAGGCACGAGGACCGGCATGGTGAGTGCGGCTTGCGCGCTATTACTTGGCACGGCGATATGAATGACGCCGTGAATTCCGATCATCAGGAGAGCGGCAACCGTGGGCGGCTTTCCCGTGAGAGGCGACGCCAGGCCATTGACGATGGTATCGATGACGCGGCCATCTGTGAGCACCACAGAGATGCCGCGTGCGACACCAACCAGTAGCGCTGCTCCAATGACGGTCTGCATCCCGACCAAATACTGCGTCACACTTTCAGTGAGCGTCAGGCGTCCAACGAGTCCAATTACGATTGCTGCAAAGAAGAAAATCGCCGACAACTCGTTGAAGCCCCAGTCGAGTTTGAGGACGCCGGCGACGTAGAGACCGAATGACGAGAGGATGATCGTCAGGATGACGCCGTCGCGCGCGCTGAGCGACTCCATGCCTTCGATCTTCTCGTCATTGCTCTCAGGCGTTAGGCGATGGCGATGGGCATACCACATGGTCCACGCGACCCAGATGGTGAAGGCGATGATCCACAACGCGACGCGCAACCCTCCGCCCGAGAGGAGCGGGAGCTGCGAGAGCTTGAGCGCGATCCCTGCTACGTACGGATTTGTCGGACCGAAGGCAGCGCCAATGGCTGCTGCGCCGGTGCTCATCGCAACTACCGATACCGCATCGACACCCAGGCCACGTCCGAGGATGAGGAGGACGGGGATGAGCGGGATGATTTCTTCCTGCATATTCTCGAGCGCTCCAAACGTCGTGAAGACGCCGGCGACGAGAGGAATCACCCATAGGCCGCGACCGTGAAAGCGCCTAACGATGACATCGACGCCGCGCTTGAGCGTCCCGAGCTGCTCCACCAGTGCGAACGCGCCACCCACGAGCAAGATCGAGATGAGCACTTCGGCCGCGGCGACCATCCCGCGTGGCACCGCAACGACAACGCCTAACGCACCGACCGGCGCGCGTTCGACGGCGTGATACGTACCAGCGACGACGAGGTTACGCCCGGTTGCCGGATCGTCACGTCGCTGGAACTCACCGGCGGGAAGCACCCACGTCATGACCGCTGCGACGACAATTCCTCCGATCAGGAGAATGATCGGATGGGGAAGTCGAAGCCATTTCACGTGCGGCTCACTCGTCGCTGGCCGGCACGCGTGTGAATTCCCTGGCCGGACGCTGCCCGAGCCGATAGAGGAGAAGCGCGGCGCGTTCTGTCTGCATGTGCAGCGCGGGGAGCGAGACGAACTCCTCCGGGGCATGCGATCCGCCGCCTAATGCTCCCAGACCATCGAGGCCATCGATCAATGGCGCCACGAATGAGATGTCACCGGCGCCGCGGCGTCCGGGATCGAGCGCCGCCACGGCGCCATAGCCTAACGACTGGCTGGAGCTGTCGTAGACTGCGAGCACCTTCGCATTGCCCGCCGTGGGCGACATTGCGGGGTACTCGTCGGTAAACGTGATCGTCGCGTCGGTGCCGGGGAGATGTTGTGACACGATGGCGCGCATCCTGGCGCGCGTTCGCTCCTTCTGCTCTTCGGAGATAAAGCGCAGGTCGCCGTGCGCGATCGCGGTGCGCGCGACGATGTTGAGCTTCGTGCCCGCCGACCCACTGATGGCGACCGTGTCGTATTTCACGTCGGTGCCGCCCAGGATCATTGCCGCATTGAAGGTGAGATACTGCTCTCCCGCGAGCTCTCGCCGAAAGGAATCGACGATGCGCGCGACTTCGTACACGGCGCCGTACCCTGCGCCACTGCCGAAGACACCGGCGGAATGCGCCTGACGTCCACTCGCTTCGACGCGCCACGCGCTGGCGCCGCGTCGCGCGACGGTCGCGTCGCTTCTGTTGCCTCCCTCAAAGCCTAACGCGACGTCGTTGCGCTTGGCCGCGTCAATCAAGTCACGACGGGCGACGCTCAACGGAAGGCCGGGGTGCTCCTCGTCGCCGGTAAAGACCACGGTGATGTTGAGATCCTTTAGGGCGCCCGCGGCTTTGAGCGCTTTGAGGGCGTACAGAATGACAACGTCGCCTCCCTTCATGTCGCCTGCGCCAACGCCATGCGCGATGGAATCGGTGCGCGCCCACGTGGGGCCCGACGGTTCAACTACTGTGTCGAGATGCCCAATCAACAGCATGCGCGCCGCGCCGGGCTTTCCCTTATGCTCGGCCACCAAGTGCCCGGCCCGTCCGACGGCGTCTGGAAGTGTCACCCACGAGGTTGAGAAGCCGAGTGAGTCGAAGGAGGCTCGAAAGCGCGCCCCGACTTTTCGGACTCCGTCGAGATTGAGAGTGTTGCTCGGGATGTCGACGACTTCCTGCAGGTAGCGAATCTGCTCGTCTCGAGAGGAGATGACAGCATCTCGCACGCGTTGCTCACCTTTCGGGAGACTGCCTTGTGCGTACGACGTTGCAGGGGTGAAGATGAGGAGGGCGGCGACGACAAGTGGTCGGCGCACGAGGGCGAATGGAAGAACGAAGCTCAGCATAGCGTAAACACTATCTCCAGGTCGCCGAATGTCGAGAAGTGGCGTGCGCAGGCGAAAGACGGCGCGGACCTGATGCCGGCGCAGGCGACCATGCCTCCCGCGACGCGATCACTCTGAGCAGGAGAGACATTCGACGTCGCGTTCGACGCAACGTCTGCGGCCGAATATTGACTTATGTTCGGCGACCCGAAGAAGCCAGAGCTGGAGCAGCGCATCGTCGTTCGTTAGGCGCTGCTCTCGGCCCCGGTGCTCGAGCTAAAATGTCATTGACTGCAGGTATTTGAAGTCGCGCGATGCAGCACCCATTGGATCGTCGACCCCTTCCTGTTCGACGTAGAGCGGCTTCTGGTCGATGTCGCTGATGGCGGCGAGGAGCGCCTTCAGTTGCACGGTGCCTTTGCCGAGGTCAGTGTCATGTGAGCGATCGGGGACGACGTCCTTGATGTGGAAGCTCCAGTAGCGCGCAGCGTACTTCTTGAGGTAGGCCATCGGGTCTCCGCCACCCATCGTCATGTTGCCGACGTCGAGTTGATGCCTAACGACGGTCGGTGATGTCTGATCGACGAAGACGTCGTAGGGCACCACACCGCCGATCGGCTTCATGTGATCGGGCTCGTTGTGAAAAGCGAGCCAGATGCCGGCCCTACGTGCTCTGGCGCCCGCTTCGTTGAAACGATCGCCCCACTTTTTCCAGGCGTCGATGGTTGCGCGCTCGCCGTCCGGCAAGGAGGGGACGATGAGATACCGATGTCCCAGGTAGTGCGCCTGCTCGAGCGCTTTGTCCCAGCCGTCGGTGAACAGCTTGGCATCGATGTGTGCGGACGGTGCTTTCAGTCCTTCGGCGTCGAGCGTCGCCTTTACTTGTTTAGGGGTGCGGCCAAAGTTTCCGAACGACCAGAGCAGCTCGACGTCGCGATAACCCATGGCGCGCACGGCGGCCAAGGTTTTCTCTGGATTCTGCTTCATCGCATCGCGCACGGAGTAGAGCTCGAGGCCGATGCGTTTGAGGCGTTTGGCGGCGTCAGCGCCGCGGGAAGGTGACGCGAGGTGAGCGAGTGAAGCGCGCGACGCGAGTGACGGCGCGACGGCAGCGGCGCACGCGAGCGCCGAGCTCTTAGAAAGAAAGTGGCGACGATTCATAAGTGCGATCTGCGCGTTGGAGGGAGCAGGAATTCTACATCACAAGCTGTCGCCCGTGCCGCGATGAGTCGAGATGACGGTGGGCGAAGGTGGTGCCGCACCTAGCTTGCCCCATCGTAAAGAAGCAGCTTACCGTCGGCCAGGAGGGTACGCCTGGGCCATCCACCAACTCGCATACATGCAGGCCCCCGCAGCAGATCTTTAGTCCAACGTCCTCACTTCACCTCTTCTGAATGAAAGCGCCGTCCGGAGCTCACATGCCCAAAGCCTGTGTCGTCACCTCACTCCTCCTCGCTGCCGCTCTCGCGTCCACATCGTTGCGCGCGCAATCGTCGCCAGCCGCAAGCGCCGCACCGACTTCTGTCGCCTCAGACCCCGATGTCCTCGCCGCCGAGCGCTTGTTCTCCGCCTGGCTCGAGGGACAGATGGCGTATCGAGGACTCCCTGGTATCGCCGTCGGCGTCGTGAGTGATCAGCAACTCGTATGGTCGAAAGGCTTCGGCTTCGCCGACATCAAGAACGGTCGCGCGATGACGCCGCAAACACTTTTCCGTATGGCGTCGCACAGCAAGCTGTTTACTGCGACCTCCATCATGCAGCTGCGCGAACAGGGAAAGCTGCGGCTCGATGATCCGGTCTCGAAGTATCTCCCCTGGTTTACGCTCAAGCCCACGGGTGACGACGATGGCGAGGTGACCATCGAAGAACTCCTCACGCACTCGTCAGGGCTGCCGCGCGAAGCCGGTGACCACTGGTCCTCCAACCAGTTCCCCACGACCGACGAACTCAAGCAACTCATGCCCGACCGCCCCGCGGCCTTTCCGCCCGCGACACGGTGGAAGTACTCCAACCTCGCGTACTCGATTGCTGGTCTCGTCGTGGAAGCGGTGAGTGGCGAGAAGTGGAGCGACTATGTGACGCGCCACATCTATTCGCCGTTAGGCATGACCTCATCGAGCGTCGACCGGAATGATCCCGGCCTCACCGTGCCATACGGTCGTCGTATGCCCGATGGCTCGCGCGCGATTATTCCGTTCATCGACGCGCGCGGTATGGGCTCCGCCACCGGCATCACATCGAACGTCGACGACATGGCGAAATTCGTGTCAGCGCAATTCCGCCGTGGCAAGATGGGCGGGTCGCAGATTCTCAGCACGCCGTCGCTCCGCCTAATGCATCGCGTGCGCTCAGTCGAGGAGAACTGGACATCGGGAACGGGGATCGGCTTCGGCATCAGCCGCATCAAGGACCGCACCTACGTCGGCCACGGCGGCGGCTACCTCGGCAACACCACGAACACGTTGATTCAGCTCGACGACAAAGTGGGAGTGATCGTCCTGACGAACACCAACGATTCGGATCCCGGCGGAATTGCGCGGCAGTTGATGTCCACCGTTGGTGCGGCGGTGGCAAAGGCCGCGGCGGTAAAGCCAAAGGTCGTGGCGTGGGATCCGTCGTGGGCGCGCTTCGCCGGTTTGTATCGCGGGGCGTGGGGCGACGAACAAGTCGTGGTGATGAACGACAAGCTTGTGCTCATCACGCCTAACGCGGGAAGCATTGATGAGCCGACGCAACTCGAAGCGCTGGGTGGCGAACGGTTCCGGCTCACCGCGAAAACCGGCGGGGGTGAAGTCGGTGAGATTGTCCGTTTCGTCGAAGAGAACGGCAAGGTCACGCGCATCGTGGTCGGCGACGGCTTTTTCGTCCGCGTGGGCGACAGCGAGCTGTCGGTGCGTTAATACGAGAAGCAAAACGAGCCCGGCGCCGATTGTCAGGCGCCGGGCTCGACTTGTCTAACACACATTCAATATCTTCTCGATCGACGATTTGCAGCTGACGGACGCTACTGCACGGCGATCGCCGCGCGCTTTCCGCGCAATACGTATTTCTGGATCTTTCCCGTCGCCGTCTTGGGGAGCTCCGGAACGACGGTGAGTCCCTTGGGGACCTTGAACCCTGCCATCCGTTCGCGCGAGAACGCACGCATCTCATCGAAGTCCAGCGACGCGTTCGGCCGCAACACCACGAACGCATGCGGCGCCTCTCCCCACTGCTCGTGCGGAAGACCAACGACGGCAACCTCCAAGACGCTCGGATGGCGCAGCAACACGCCCTCCACCTCGATCGAGGAGATGTTCTCACCTCCACTGATGATCACGTCCTTCAAACGGTCGCGAATCTCGACGTACCCGTCGGGATGAACCACCGCGGCATCACCGGAATGGAACCATCCTCCCTGCATCGCGCGGGCCGTAGCCGCAGGGTCACGATAATAGCCTTCCATCACGACGTTGCCGCGCACGACGATCTCGCCAACGGTCTCACCATCGCGCGGAACCGGTTCACCGCGCTCATCGACCACCGCCAGCTCGCCAGACGTTACCAGCTCAACGCCTTGTCGCGCCTTGATCTTTGCTCGCTCCGACGCAGAGAGAGCGGCGTGTTCCGGCAGGGGCTCGCACACCGTAATTAGGGGTGAGACCTCCGTAAGCCCGTACACGTGGGTAATCACCCACCCGAGCTCCTGCTCCACGCGTTCGATCGTTGCGGCTGCCGGCGGGGCACCGGCGGTCACGACGCGCACTCCGCGCGGCGCTCCCTCGCGCAACCCGGCGGGAGCATTGGCCACGGTGATGAGCACCGTCGGCGCCGCGCACAGCGCCGTGATGCGTTCGCGCGCAGCGGTGGAAAAGACGGTCGGTGCGTCCACCTTCCGCAGGCAGATGTGCGTCCCACCCACCGCAGTAACGATCCACACGAACGTCCACCCATTCGCGTGGAACATCGGAAGCGTCCACAAATAACGATCAGCAGGCGTCATCGGATGGTGAATCAACGTCCCGACAATGTTCACCCACGCATTGCGATGTGTGATGACCACGCCTTTCGGACGCGACGTCGTCCCGCTCGTGTAGTTGATCGCCAACGGCTGGTCTTCGCTGATGTCGATGCGCATGAAGTCGGGTGTCGCCGATGAGAGCGTCGCCTCATAAGACGTCCACCCTTCGCTCGCGTCGCGTCCCTCGCCGCCTTCGAGGGCCACGAAGTGCTCCACTGCCGGCATCTCATGCCTAACGCTATTCACCAGATCGAGATAATCCGCGTGCACACACACCACTCGGCAACCGCTGTGGTTGATCATGTACACCCAGTCGGATGTGATCAGCCGGTAGTTGAGCGGTACGACGATCGCGCCGATTTGGGGGATGGCATAGAACGATTCCAGCATCGCGTGAGTGTTGGGCGCGATGTACGCCACGCGATCTCCGGGCGCCACACCCATTTGCTGCAGCGCATGTGACCAGCGATCACACCGGTCGAGAAACTGCGCGTATGTCCAACGCTGTTCGCCGTCGACGACAGCTTCGCGATCGCCGTAGATGGCGCGTGCGCGGCGCGCGAACTCGAGTGGAGTAAGAGCGACCTTCATGGCAGGAATGGCGAGAGGAAAAGCACACGCCGCCTAACGAGCGGCGGCGTGCGCAGAATATTGCTATTTGCTCCAGGGCGGCTTTACGCCGTTCGAACGCGCGTAGGCGATGGACTGGCCAAGGTGTTCGTGCAGATGCGTAGCCGTCGCGATCCACATCGCCCGCACCGTCATCTCCTGGCCGAAGAACTTGACCTTCTCGTTCAGCTTGGCGTCAGTCGTTTCGCCCATCGCCTTCGTGAGGTGCACAAACGACTTGTTGAGCGCGTCGACCATCGCATCGGTTCCCAGCTTCTGCTTCTCGAACGCATCAACCGTCTTGAAGTCGGGCATCTTGATGCCGGTGGCCGGGTCAGGCGCGACACCCACAAACGACGGCATTACGTAGTTGTCACCGGCAACGTGCAGATAGACCTCGCCGACGGAGCGTACTCCCTCAGCTGGACGCCACCCGTACTTGCCGGCGGGAACCGCCTTCGCCAATTGGACGAGCTTTCCATGCACGTCGTGCACGTCCTTGATGAGATCGGCCATCACGGCCGATTGCGCATACAGCGGAGTTGCGAGGACGCTCGCAAATGCAGCGGCCAGCACGATGGGACGTACGATAGAACGCATAACTGATTGCTCCGGAGATCGAGTGAAACGACGCCGAGAAGTGAAGGGCCGCGAGTGAAGAACCCTCGCGGCCATCAATCTGCCTTTGTCAACTTGAGGAGCAACCACCGCCGTCACATTTCTTTGTCGCTCGCGTCCTCCTACCCTCTTCAGCCCTCGGGATGCGCGCTATTGGGCGCGAAGCGCCGGCATCGGATCGATCCGGCTGGCTCGTCGGGCGGGGAGATACGAGGCGATCACCGCCACCACAACGAGGATCGCGACAACAACTCCGAGAGTGAGGGGGTCCCACGCCACCACATCGGCTACGAGACTGCGCAATACGCGAACAAGCGCGAGTGCTCCCGCCACACCAATCACGCCTCCGACGAGCGCCGTGCGCACTCCCTCGGCGAGTACAAGCGATAGCACTTGGGAACGACGAGCGCCTAACGCGAGACGCACCCCCAATTCTTGCTGGCGCTGCACGACTGAATACGACACCACACCGTACAACCCGAGCGCCGCCAGACCGAGCGCTAAAGCAGCAAAGCCGGCCAATAGCTGCGTGACGAACCTCCGCGTCTCCACCTTGGCTGCCACCACGCGGGTCATTGGCTGCACGCGCGCGATTGGCGCATCCGGCTCCATCGACCGAATGAGCGCGCTCACCGGCGCGGCCAGCGATCGCGGGTCGTTCGAGCTGCGAATGACAAGATTCATTCGCGTCGGCGCGTAGTACGCACTGATCGCCGCTTGTGCATGCGGGTAGTACAACATCGGACGCATCTCTTCGGAGAAGTTGCCGAGTCTCACGTCGCGCACCACTCCGACCACCGTGGCCCACGCTCCGTCGATGCCGAGCATCCGCACAGTCGCACCAAGTGGATCGCGATTCGCCCAATGCTTTCGCACCATCGCTTCGTTCACGACGACCACAAGCGGCGTCCCCGCATCGTCCGCATCGCTGAGCAAGCGTCCTCGCACCAACTGAATCGACATGGCGCCGAAGTAGTCGGGGGTCACGATCATCGGCGTTGCCGTAGGCGCCAACGCCGTCGACGTTGGCGGCGCATTGTCCAGGAGAATCGACAAGGTGCTGAAGCCTCCGCCCATGGGGAGATCCTGCACCGCACCGACATGCGTCACGCCTGGCATCGCGCGCACGCGCTCCATCACGTTTCGATAAAAAGCGACCGAGCGTTCTCCCTTGTACGCTTTCGGCGGAAGTGCGACCTGCATGGAGAGTGCCCCCTCCGGCTGAAAACCGAGCTCCACCCCTTGCAGTGCCCAAAGCGAGCGTAACATCACGCCGGCTCCGGTGAGCGTGATGACGGCAATCGCCATCTCCGCCATCACGAGTCGACGCCGCGCGCTCGCCGCATCGCGCGATGCGCCTGATGAACCTTTCCCACCTTCCTTTAGAGTCTCGACAGAATCGTCGCGCGATGACCGGAGTGCGGGCCACGCACCAAAGGCGAAGCCGGTGACGATCGCAGCGAACAGCGCAAAGAGCAGCACACCACCGTCAATTCCAATCTCGCTCACACGCGGGAGGTCGGCGGGTGCAAATGCACGCAGCAGCCGAATGCTCCCCCACGCCAGCACGATGCCTAACGACGCACCGGCCAGCGTGTGCAGTGCGCTCTCCGTCAGCACCTGTCGCACGAGTCGCACGCGCGAGGCCCCCATCGCCGTGCGAATGGCCAACTCCTTTCGACGCGCTTCGCCACGCGCCAACAACAAACCGGCGACGTTCACGCAGGCTATCGCCAAGACGAATCCCACGGCACCGACGAGCGCCAGGAGGTAAGGACGCGCGCTCCCCACGACTGCGGTGCTCATCGGAACGATGTGAGGGCGCAACGGCTGGTCGGCTGCGTAGGTCTCGGGAAAGTCTTTCGTGAAGCGAAGCGCGAGTGCCGAAAGCTCGCGGTTACTGCGGTCGACCGAAACGTTAGGCGCCAAGCGTCCCACCATGTCGAGATAGTGATTGTTGCGCCCCCATAAGGAGTCGTAGCGCAACTTGAGGGGCGCCCACACGTCAATGCGCTCCCGCGGCAACTCGTAGCGCGGCGGCATCACTCCAACGACGGAGCGCATCACACCATCCACGGAGACGTTTCGCCCGATGACGGCGCGATCGCCTCCGTAACGGCGCTGCCAGAGTTCATAGCTCAGTATCGCCACCGGCGATGCCCCGGGCTTCTCTTCGTCGGGAGTAAACGTGCGGCCTACTAATGCATTGGTGCGCCCGACGCCGAAAAACCCATCGCTCACCGCTGCCATCTCGATGCGCTCGGCGTCGCCACCGGCGCCTGTGAGGCTGCTGGTCCCGATGTTGGCGGCGCCTAACGCTGCGAGCGACTTCGCTTCGCGGCGATAGTCCGCAAATTCACCCTCGGACGTGTTTCCGTACGGATCGAGATGCGAGATCGCCACCAACTCTTCGGGGTGCTCGTACGGCAGCGGTTTGAGGAGCACGCCTCGCACGACGGAATAGATGGCGACGTTGGCGCCAAGTCCGAGAGCGAGCGTGCAGATCACCACGAGTGAGAAGCCGGGCGTGCGAACGATGCCACGGAGTGCGTAACGCACATCCTGGAGAATTGAGGACAACATCCAGTCTCTCCGTCGGGAAATATGAAGCAGATCGTTAGGCGCGCGCCCAGCGAATCGCGCACGCACTCGGTGCGCAATGCCGCACGCGGCATCCCACCACGCCAGCGGGATCTGACGTACCAAGTCGATGGATGAGGCCATCCAAACGCCGGCGACGCCGTTTGCGCCATGATTCGCGCGCGCGTCGTGCATGCGATCGCGGAAGAACTCCAGCATCGCGTCGCCGAATTCTTCGTTGAACGATGGGGGCAGGAGTCGCAGGAGCGCGCGAAACGCGCGTTCGTGAAAGTCGCGCGCCTGGGCGCGCTTGTACTCGCTCATCGCGCCCCCACGAGCCCGGTATCAGGAGGAAGGAGCTGCGCCGCTTCAGCGAGGCGCACGAGCCGCCGCAGCCTCGCCGCCTCCGCCGCCACCACGCGACGCCCCAGCGGCGTTAGGCGATAGTATCGCCGGCGGTCGTCATCCAGTTCGGGACTCGGGCGTCGTCCTGACTCCACAACCAGTCGTTCCTCGGTGAGCCGGCGAATGGTGCGATAAAGCGAACCGGCCTCCAGAAGCGTCGCTCCCTCAGTGTGTTGCGCTACGTCCTGCATGATTCCGTATCCGTGTCGCTCACCCTGCGAGAGCATGAGGAGGACGAGGAAATCGACAGAGCGAAGCGGGAGGAGACGATCGATTTCGCCGTTCGAGTTCAAAGGAGTCATCGGTCGGGCCGTCGTGATAGCGCAGGAGAAGGGGAGAAGATTCCTTCAACTATGTGCAAAGTGCCTATAGGCTGATGGACAGCAACTCGGGCGCAAAGGTTTGTATTGCCTTTCGCGCTTCTCGCTCCTCGCCCATTTTCCCGCCATGAGCGAACAGAGACTTGGCGTAGGCTTTATCGGCTCCGGCTTCAACACCCGCTTCCATATCCAGGGATGGCGCGGGGTGCGCGATGGTGACGTGCGCGGCGTCTGGAGCCCGAATGCGAAGAACGCGGCCAGCGCCGCCCAGTTGGCGCGCGACCTCGATGTCGGCTCCGCCAAACCCTACAAGAGCATTGCCGCAATGGTCGCCGATCCCAACATCGACGCCATATGGCTCTGCGGTCCCAATCAAGCGCGCATCGAGAACGTCGAAGAAATCGTCGATGCCATCAAACGCTCGAAGGGGACGCTGCGTGGCCTCGCCTGCGAAAAGCCACTTGCTCGCAACGTCGCCGAGGCGAAGGAAGTTCAGAAGCTCGTCGAGTCGGTCGGTCTGACGCAGGGCTATCTCGAGAACCAGTACTTCACGCCGCACGTCGAGGCGGGGAAAGCGCTGCTCTGGGCACGCGGTGCAGCCACCACCGGACGCCCCTACCTCGCACGAGCAGCCGAGGAGCACAGCGGTCCGCATGCGCCATGGTTCTGGAAGGGGACGCTGCAGGGCGGCGGAGTGCTCAACGACATGATGTGTCATTCAGCGCTTGTCGTTAGGCACCTGTTATGTCGTCCGGGTGATCCGCTGTCATCGGTCAAGCCCGTCAGCGTCAGCGCGCGCATCGCTTCGCTCAAGTGGTCGCGCGCGCACTACGCAACGCAGCTCAAGCGCACCATGAGCAAGGAGCTCGACTACACGAAACATCCGTCCGAAGACTACGCCTCGGTCACCATCGAGTTCGAGACGCCAGACGGCACACGCGCCATCGGCGAGGCAACGACAACCTGGTCGTACGTCGGCGCTGGCCTTCGTCTCTCGGCAGAGCTCCTGGGACCAGAGTATTCGATGAAGTGGAATTCCCTCGACAGCGGTTTGCAGCTCTTCTTCTCGCGTGCCGTGAAGGGGAAAGCGGGTGAAGATCTCGTCGAGAAGCAGAACGCGGAGCAGGGAGTGATGCCCGTCGTTCCCGAGGAATACCTCGCCTACGGCTACACGAACGAGGATCGCCATTTCTGTCGCGCCTTCCTCGGACTCGAATCTCCCAAACTCACGTTTGCCGACGGTGTCGAAGTCGTACGCATCCTCATGACGGCGTATCAGAGCGCCGAGCAGGGAAAGACGCTGTCCTACCCGGTCAAAGGCATCGACAAGTTTGTCCCGGCAGTCGCGAAGGGGACGTGGACACCTTAATTCGTTAGGTGGATGAGCTCCAGCGACCGCGGTGAACGCATCACTCGGCGCGCCGCGCTGCGTGCGGGGCTGGCGGTGGTCGCCGCTACCACGTTGGGTCCGCGCCGCGCGTCGGGTGCCACCGGCTTCGGCGGCTTGGTTTCGCGACCTCTGCCGACGGCATCGCAACTTGCATGGCAGCGCGCTGAGCTGGCGATGTTCACCCACTTCGGTGTTAACACCTTTACCGATCGCGAATGGGGCGACGGCGCCGAATCGCCCTCCATTTTCAACCCGACACGATTCGACGCACGGCAGTGGGCGCGCACCGCACGACGCGCCGGTTTTCGCTCCATCGTACTCACCGCCAAACATCACGACGGCTTCTGCCTCTGGCCCTCGGCGCGCACGACGCATTCGGTTGCCTCGTCGCCGTGGCGTGACGGAAAGGGGGACGTCGTACGCGAAGTCGCCGACGCGTGTGCCGCGGAGAGAATCGGGTTGGGCCTATATCTCTCTCCATGGGACCGCCATGAAGCAACGTACGGCGGCGGCGTCGCTTACATGGACCACTACTGCGCGCAACTCGAGGAACTCCTGACGCGCTATGGCAAGGTGGTCGAAGTCTGGTTCGATGGCGCTAATGGCGAAGGGCCCAACGGGAAACGCCAAGCATATGATTGGCCGCGCATTCACTCGCTCGTTAGGCGACTTCAACCTGACGCGGTGATGTTCTCCGATGCTGGTCCGGACGTGCGCTGGATCGGAAACGAAAAAGGCGTCGCCGGTGAAACGTGCTGGAGCACCATCGACCCCACGTCCGTACCGTATGCCGGGTACGATGCGCCTAACGTGGGAGAACTGCTGCAACGCGGCGATCGCGACGGAAGCGTGTGGCGCCCGGGCGAAACCGACGTCTCGATTCGACCGGGGTGGTTCTGGCATCCGAGCGAAGACACCAAGGTTCGCAGTGGCGACGACGTGATGTCGCTCTATTTCTCCTCCGTCGGGCGCAACTCGAAGCTGCTACTGAATGTCCCTCCGACGCGCGACGGGCTATTGCACGACGCCGACGTCCGCTCGCTCGACGGATTCGCTGAGCGACGGCGTGGGATGCTCGCCCAGGACTACGCGCGCGGGGCGCGAGTCGCGGCGCGAGGTTCGTCCCCGCGATCATTGGTCGATGGTGACCCCGACACATTCTGGAGCGCGCCGAGAGGTGCCGGCGAAGCAACCATCGACATCACGCTTCCGAAGGCCGCCACCTGCAACGTCCTACGTCTGCAGGAACCGATCAGACGTGGACAAGTCATCGAAAGCTGGCGGCTGGAGTGCGAGTTGAATGGAGCATCGCGAGAAATCGCGCGAGGAACGACTATCGGTTGTACGCGGCTTGCGCGTTTCGAGAAACTTCGCGCATCGCGATGGCGGCTCGCGCTTTTTTCGTCACTCGGCGAGCTGCGACTGGCCACCGTCGCCCTCCATCTGGACGACGCCTAACGATTGCTGAGTTCGCCGACAGCATACCGTAACGACGGCGCGCTGGAGGTCGCGTCGCGCGAGGCACGCTTCTCGCGACGAAGGGTACGCCTGCTCCGAAGCAGGCTAACCCCCTCGGAGGATTTTCCATGCGCTCTCGCGCGCTTGTCTGGCGCATCGCCCTCGCTGCCTCGCCCCTCGCGCTGAGTGGGTGCTTCCTCGTCGCTGCCGGGGCTGGCGCCGCCGGCGCCATTGCCTACACCAATCGTGGCGCCTCGTCCGATGTTGCCGGAAATATCGACGACGTCTTCGGTCGCGCTGTCTCCGCCTTTACCAGCGAAGGAATCCGCGAAACCGGACGCAGTACCGAAGACAACGGCACCAAACGCAAACTCGTCGGCAGCAAGGGCGAGCAGGAAGTGACGGTAGAGCTCGATCGCGAGAGCAGCACTACGACCAAAGTCGAGGTCATCGCCAAGAAGAATACCGTGGACTACGACAAGGAACTCGCCAAGGAAGTGCTCAACCGCATCATCAAGTAGTTGCTGCCGGTCGGCATCACGCCGCCAAAGACCAAGCGCCCGAGATCACCACGATCTCGGGCGCTGTCGTTAGGCACAGAGCGAGAGTGAACTCCCTAAAAGCGTGTTGCCTGTAGCCCGAAGCGAACCGTACGCGGTAACCCGAAAGAGTAGATGGCGTTTGCGCCCGAACCGGCGACGTTGATCTGGTACCGTGTGTCGCCGATGTTCTCGACCGAGAGGAGCGCGGTGAGTCCCGGAACGATCTGTCGCTGAACGTTGGCGTCGACGACTGTGTACGGGTCGAGCCACGCCCCTTGCAGCGTCGTCGTTTTTCCTTCGTGGCGCCAAATACCCGTCCACGCGCCTAACAACGCCGACGAGTACGTCACCCGCACATTCTGCTTCGGCGACGGCACGCGGTTGATGTGCGCGCCGACGACCGTTCCCGGAGGACCGGCGACCACCCGCGCATCGTCGTAGTTCACGCTGCCACTGATGAACAGCTGCGGAATCGGACGCAACGCGAGATACGCCTCGCCACCCTTGCTGCGCGACCGATTCACGTTGAGACGCTGCCTAACGGCGGGCGGCCCCGCCTGCAATTGCACCGGGACGTTGAAGTCGTGATAGTCCGCAACGTACCACGTCCCCTTGAACTGCAGCCACTCAACGGGCTGCCAGTCGAGTCCCGCCTCGCGTCCATTGGCAGTCTCTGGCTTCAAGTCGGGATTGGGAATCGTGATGCTCGTGGCGCTGATCTGCTTGCGATACAACTCGGCGAGGTTCGGCGCGCGGAATGCCTTGTACAGTGCGCCATGCACCGACAGCGTCGGGTGCAACTGATAGCGAACGCCAAGTCGCGGTGAGAAAGCGTTCTTCGTGCGATCGTCGTAGTTGGTCGTCCCGGCGGAGGCGTCAACCGAACGCCCGTTGTTGTTGGTCCAGCGATCGGCGCGGGCACTGAGCTCGATGCGAAGCGGAGCGACCGGCGCGGCAATGGCTTGCACAAAGACACCGCTCAACGATTGGTCACCGCCCGACCAGATGGTGCGCGAGATCTTTCCGCAGTTCGCGCCGGGGCACGACGTGTTGAAGTCGACTTCATCGTACGCGCCATTCATGCGACGATAGTCGCCGCCGACACTAAACGTCTCCAACATCCCGAGGCGTCGCGACCATAACGCCGACGCGCCCCAGTCGTGCGACGGGATCACGGCGATGACGCTCGAATCCTCCAGCGCGCGACCGGTGCGAATCGCCGACGCGCGCTGGTGCTCTGTCTGGCTCCCATCCCATGCGCGCACCGAAAGGCGCCCAGTCTCAAATGCGCCGTAGTCGAGCCCTAAATCAACATTGCCTTGATTGCGGCGCTGATACGAGAGGACCGTCCCCGTCCTGCGATTGTCGCCAAAAAGATGACCGGTGACGAACGCCGAAAAACGGGACGATGGAGCGTAGTTGAGTCGCGCGTAGGCATTTCGCTGAATGATGGCCGACTCGCCGTCGACGGTTCCGCGTTTGGCGGGATCGATCAGCGCGTATCCACCACCTTCCTGGTAGTCGCCGCTGACGTTCGCCGTGAGTGCGCCGTACACCGGGACGCCGCCCGCGACGTACACGTGACGCATGTCGCGGCTTCCACCTTCCACCAACGTCGTGAACGAACCGGGGGCCATCGGACGCGAAAAGAAGGAGATGACTCCACCCATCGCACCGTTGCCATACAAGTTCGACGTTCCACCCTCCACGACTTCGACGCGGTCGATCATCCCTTTTGGAACACGCCCCCAATCGATCCACTCACCCCACGCATCGTTCACGGGGATTCCGTCGAAGAGAACCGCTGTCCGCCCTTCATCGACGCCGCGAATCGAGACGATCTGCGCAGTGCCACCAACCAGCGACGACGTGCGCGGAAGTTCGATGCCCGGAATCTCGCGCAGCATGTCCTGCGATTCGCGCGCGGGAGAAGTGCGCACGAGTTCAGGCGTGAGGACGTTCACGGTCGATGCGACCTTGTTTGCCTCGACTGGAGTGCGCGTCGCGGAAACAATAACCGACGACAACATCAGCGAGCCGCGCTCGAGCGCGACATCGAGAGTGACCGACTGCCCGGCGTTCACATCGACGCCGCTGCGCTTGGGCGCGTGGCCTAACGCGGTCACAACCACTTCATAGTGACCGGCGGGAATGTCGCGCAAAACGTAGGAGCCATTCACGCTGGTGATGGCCACACGCGCGGGACTCTCGATCGAGACTCGTGCTCCGGAGAGCTTTTCGTGATCGACCGAAGAGGTGACGGTGCCGCTGACGGAGCCTGCGGACTGAGCAGTCAGCGCAGAGGGGAGTGCGAGAAGCGCGAGCGCTTGAAGCGAAGCGACGAGCTGCCGAGCGCGAGACATGGGGAGAGGCATCAGTTTGACGCGGTAGGGGGGACGTACAACGACCGGCGTCGCGGATCAGACCAGCGCGCCGCGGGCGCCGCTCCTGCGGACGCCATTTCATGAATTGTTCATGGATACGAAACGGCGAGGAGTTTCGCTGCAAGCGCAACGAAAGACCAGAGGGTCGTCCCCATTCCGACCCTACCCCATCCTCCTCCCAGCCTACTCCGGCCCTGGTCCGCTTACTCCGACTCTACTCCGCAACCTCGCCTAACGCGTGCTCCAACACCTGCAGCAGGAACTGCGCGTCGACTGCTGAGAACACCATAGGTGGGCGGATCTTGATGACGTTATCCCACGGCCCATCGGTCCCGAGGAGGACGCCGAGTTCGCGGCAGCGCTCGGCCACACGCCCGGCGCGCGCTGTCGCTGGTGTTTTGCTCTCGCGATCCTCGACCAACTCCATGCCGAGCATGAGACCGCGTCCGCGCACATCACCTACGATGTCGAAGCGACCCATCAGCGCGCGAAGTCCCTCCAGCACCTGCACGCCAACGACGCGCGCGTTTTCCATCAGGCGATCGCGCTGGAGAATCTCGAGGACCTTGAGTCCAACCACGCACGACACCGGGTTCCCTCCAAAGGTGTTGAAGTACTCCATTCCGTTGTTGAACCGCTCGGCGATTTCAGCGGTGGTGACGAGCGCAGCGAGTGGGTGACCGTTGCCGATGGGCTTTCCCATGGAGACGAAATCGGGGAGTGCTCCTTCGGCGTCGAAGCCCCACAGGTGTGTGCCGAATCGACCGAAGCCGACTTGCACTTCGTCAGCGATGACAAGCGCACCGGCTGCGCGCGCCGCAGCATACGCCTGCGCGAGATAGCCGTTAGGCAGCACGATCTGTCCGGCGGTACTCGGAAGCGACTCGGCGATAAACGCGGCCGGGGCGTGCCCGGCCTGCGCAAGCTGCGCGGCGGCATCGGTGACCGTCGCCGCATAACGAGTCGCTATCTCGTTAGGCAACCAGTCCTGGGGAGCGCGATAGGCGTCTGGGAGCGCGGCCTCGCCCGTGGTGGCAGGACGACCACTTCCACCCTTGCGCTTGTACTTGTACGGCGAGACGTCGATGAGGGCGGCCGAATGGCCGTGATAGGCGCCGTCGAGGGCAATCGTTCCCATCGCGCCACGCGCGTGGCGGGCCATTCGGAGCGCGAGGTCGTTGGCTTCACTTCCGCTGCAGACCAAGGCGGCGACCGTGAGTGAAGGGGGAAGCGTGGCGGTCAGCGCTGCGGCGTAGTCGACAATGGCGTCGTGGAGGTAGCGTGTGTTCGTGTTGAGGAGCGATGCCTGCCGCGCGAGCACCTCCACAACTTCCGGATGCGCGTGCCCGATATGTGCGACGTTGTTGTAGCAGTCGAGAAACGCGCGCCCGGTGTCATCGTAGAGACGTGTTCCTTCGCCGCGAACGATCTTGAGCGGCTTGCGGTACGAGACGGAGAGATTTCGGATGAGCGAGCGTCGCCGTGCCTGCAGGATTTCATTAGGCTCTCGACCGCTCGATGTGAGCGCTTCGCGGGGGAGCTGGGCAAGCGGCGATGGATCTGGAAAGAGCTCGCTCCAGACGCTTCGCAGGTTCGGCTCACCGACGCCGATCACGGTGCCCGCCGAACTGGGGCGGTAGGTCGTCAGTTGCAGATGAAGATGTGGTTGCCATCCGCCGTTTTCGTGCACGTCGCCTAACGACGCGATGACCTCGCCGGCGGTGAGCTGTTCGCCAACGCGCCGCTGCTGCATCGTCGCCGCGGCGAGGTGTCCCCAGAGCGTCCAGAAGCGCACGCCGGGGGCTGGCGTGTGTTCGAGGAGGAGCGTGTGTCCGTAATCGAGGGGGAGGTCGGTCGCATAGACGTCGACGACCACGCCATCCAGCGGCACGCGCACGTTGGTGCCGGCCGGACGAAAGAGGTCGAGTCCGAGGTGCACCGTACGCCGGTCCCCGCGCGCGAGCCGGGAGGCGAAACCCTGCGCGGTGTAGACCGCACGTTCCTCGCCATAGGGGCCGATACCCAGTTCCACGCCATGGCCGCCGGCCCATTCGCGCCACAGTCGCTCCGCTTCGTTAGGCTGGCGCGCCGCCGACGCCTGGGTAATCGGGTGTGACGCGTCGCCGAAAGGCACGAGCGCCTTCGTTAGGCGCTCGACGGGTTCGTCGAGCACGGGTGAAAAACTCCGCGCGTTGCGTGCAATGAAGGCGCGCGCCGCGTTACTCCCTGGCGCGGCTTCCATTGCGCACGCGTGACGCAGAATCCCGGTGACGATGTCCGGATCCATCATGCGTAAGCGGGTGAGGAGCTCCCACGCCGGAGCCTCACTCACACTCAGGTACGCGTTGTCGCCCGAACGCTCGCGACGCGTCGCCGACATTGTGACGCTGATGACGAGGCGCGCGGCGATGAGATCGAACAAGATGTCGATCTCTTCGGGGAGCAGCGGATGCTCAGCGTGAAACGCGGCGACGAGCGTCGCGGCATCGTCGATTGGACGTGCGCTGCCAAGCATTGCATATGCGCAAGCGACTGCGACTTCGTTGATGATGGCGCTGTAGACCGCGTCACCAAAGTCAATCAGGGCGACCTGGCAGCCGGGCGCGTCTTCGCGCACCAGCACGTTGTGATCGTTGGCGTCGCCGTGAATGACTTGTGATCGCGCGTGGCGCAGTGCAGGCGCCGCGCGCCTGTCGAAGCGGTCGAGGAAATACACCAGCAGCTCGTGGCGGTCCCCGTCGTCAATGAACGAGAGTCGCTCGCGTGCCCGTGGGGTGCGCGCGAGATCCCAGTCAAAATCCCGAAGGGCGCCACGATGCATGAATCCTCGCAGCGCGCTCGTTAGGCGTCCGAGTGTTTGTCCGAGTGCCGAGAGGCGTTCGCCACTCCGGCCCCGCGCCGCGAGTGTGTCGCCATCAAGCCACCGCACCACCCGCACGAAGTGCTCCGCACCACTCGGCGATTTGCAGCTGACGAGTCGTTTGCCGTTCCACGTGTCGCGCAGTCGGGGAACGTCAACGCGCGGGTCGGTCGCGGCCACGTGCAGGAGTAGTGCTTCCTGCAGCTCGAGTGTCTCTACGTCCTCCGCGGCATTCGCGATCTTCACCACCCAGCGCTCGCCGGCGGCATCGATCAAGCGGAAATTCTGATCGCGCTCGCTGTTGAGTGGGATGAGCGACCCCGCGAGTCCAAATTCGTCGCGGAGAAGTTTCGCGACCGCGTCGTCAGCGAAACTCGGCGGAAGCGTGGTGAGAACGGACATGTGATCGAGCCTTCCAGTGGCGCGCCCGCCCTTCAACGCGTGACATGAAGGCAGGCAGGGGGCGGGGGATGTTGGACGACATGCGAGCGGACCGCGCCAAGTTACGAGCTTCGCGAGAGACTGTCGACTACACGCGTTCGCCCATTCATACTGTGCAGAGGTCTTGCTCTCCTACTTCATGCTCATGCGTTCCTCGCCGCGCACATGACAACTGCTCGTCGTCGATTCACTCTCGCTCACACTGCTTGTTGCTGGCGCCTCGTCGCGATGGCGATCGCGGTTGGTCTTCCGCGTGTCGCATTCGCGCAACGCGACACGACCGCGCGTGCGATGCCGGCGCTGCACCACGTCGGGCTCAACACCAACAATGCAGCGCGTGCCATCGCGTGGTATCTCCGTGTCTGGCCCTCGGCGACACAAACGACATTCAACGGGGAGCCGGCGGTGAAGGGCGACATGCTCATCGTCTTTCACACGGTGCAGGGGGCGATTCCTGGCGCGTGGAATGACTCGCTGCACCGGGGTGTGCCCCAGAGCGCCTTCTGGCATATCGGGGCATTTACGAACACCACCGACCTCGCAACGCGACTCGGCGCCGCTGGCGTCTCGCTACTGCCGCTGTTCGTGAGCCCCGGCGACTCCATCGGCGTTGCTCGATCGGGGCTCGCGCCGTACGTCGGGATCCTGACGGCGGCGCAGCTGCCTAACGCGCAGCCGGCCGCGCCGCGCGACGGCGGATTCTCCTACGCGATTGCACCTGACGGCGTCCTCTTCGAGATGACGGGCGGCCCCTCGACCAAAGAATCGCTCGCCCACATTCACTTCTACCGCGAGCATCCGCTCTGCACCGCCAATTGGTACGCCGAGCAGCTGGGAATGGAGCTTCCGCCGCAGCGCGACGCCGCCGGAGGCGAATCCCCGCGCGCACCCTGGTCACCGTGTGAAGTGGCCTACGGCGAGGCGGGGTGGCCCTCACTCGAACGAATCGGAACCATCCGCGCTCCGGCGGGGAGCGTTCGCTACGCCAACGGAAGCATGTCGTGGTACCCGCGGCAGTGCGTCGAGGCGCGGTGCGGACACGACCAGAAACTCGTCCCGTCGCGCGGACAGGTGCTCGACCACGTCGCCTTTGAGGTGACGGATCTCGATGCGTGGTTTGCACGCCTAACGCGGGCCGGCGTCACGGTGCTCGAACGCCCGCATCGCGTGGGCGAGATGCGGGCGTTCATGTTCGAGGATCCTGACCGGCTCGCCGTCGAGCTGGTCGAGCGCACGCCGGCAAGAAATCCGCGTTAGGCGCCCGCCAGCGCTCGCCGCCTAACGCGACGTCATTGTGATGGCGCCCGGGTAACACTGCCTAACAACTTCCCGAGGAATGTGTCGATCTGGTTGTTCTCTATCCAGCGGACGACGGCGACCAGATCGTGGTCCGGGCTCACGAAAATCAGGTTTGTTCCGTTCCCAACATGTCCGAACGCGGTCGCCGGCGCACTCGGCATCCATTTTCGATCGGTATTGAGGAACCAATTCATGTAGCCGTACGTCGGCTGCGGAACGGTAGGGGTGAGCGATCGCTTCACCCATTCTTCGGAGAGGATGCGAGCATCGCCCCAGACACCGCGGCGTTCGGTGAGCAGGCCAAAGCGCGCCATGTCCCACGCATTGATGAACATGCCGCCGCCCCAGTGCCCACCGCCGGAGACGACCTGGGTCGGCCGCCCATCGAGCGTGATCCACGCGTTGTCGTAGCCGTTCCATCGCCACGAACGTGACGCGCCAATGCGATCCATCAGTGAATCGCGGAGCACTTCGGGGAGCGGGCGGCGCCAGATGTTCGTCGCGGCGAGCGCCAGCACGTTGACGCGCACGTCGTTGTATTCGTACGTCGTACCTGACGGCTTGCGCGGGCGCGTGCGCCACTCGTTAGGGTCCGGCGACGGGCGATCGGCCCACTCGGGCTTTCCCCATAACGTCCCCTCCCAGTCGCTCGTTTGACGCAGCATATCGTCCCACGTAATGGTCCGATTGTGCGGCGTATCAAACGGGTCGATGAACATCGGATGACCCATCGCCGAGCCGGGCTCGGACGGCGCCGTCAGATGCAACGGGTAGATGGGCGCCTGTGATTTCCAGACCGTGTCGAGCACCGAATGAATGAGTCCGCGGTCGACCGCCATGCCGACGACGGCGGAGAGGAAGCTCTTCGTGACACTGTGCGTCATGTCGACGCGATCGGGCTCTCCCCACGTGGCGACGACATAGCCACCACGGAGCACGACACCGGTGGGCTCGCCGCGTGGTTTGAAGGGGCCGATGCCCTGTCCAAACGGTTCGCGTCCAAAAGAGCGATAGTGCGATTCTTCCATATCGCGCGGACTCTTCGCATCGGCTTTCTGCGCGAAGGCAATGGCGTCGGCGAGCTTGGTCGAATCGAACCCCATGCTCGCTGGAGACCGATGTTCCCATGCCGCGCCTGGAACGTATGGCGTGGCCGCACGCGAGCGCGCGTTAGGCTGCGCGAGCGCGAGCGATGGATGGAGCGAAATCAGCGATAACAGCAACAATGGCGAAAGAGCGACGGCGCGCGTGCGCACTTGAATCCCTCGGTGAGAATGTCGAGGGCGAATTATGCGTCTGCGCTCACGTAAACGACACACGCCGCACGCGTCACCGATACGGTGGCGCGAGCGGCGCGGCCGATTTGGCGGACTTACTCCCACTGTACGCGACAGGACTTCTCGAATAACTGCCCGCCGGCCCTCCGGCGACCATCTACGCGAAGGCTTCTAGAATTTGCCTGAGACGATGTCCGCACCAGCGGCAGTCTTCGCTTCGATCGTGAGCCCCGCGATCGAGGCAGGAAGTTTGTCTCCTCTTTGCGTCGAGAGCGTGAGTTCCACTTCTCCCTCGTCCTCGGAACCGGCCGTCATGGGCGAGCCCACTTGGGTGCCGCCCACGAAGAACGTGACGACTGTTCCCGTTGGGATGTGCTCGACTTCGATCTCCAACTCGACGTGCGACGAGCGCGCGTCCCACTTGGCCTTTCCCTTGGCTCCCGCGAAGGGCGCACCGCTTGCGGGAGCGACTAGTGCAATCTCTGATCGCACGCGGGAGGCGGTGTTTGCTGTGGAATCGGTCGATCCAGAATTCCCGCTGCTGCCTCCGTTCTTCACGCCGGTCGAACTTCCGGTGGTACTCCCCGTGGTGCCGTTGCGCGACTGCGCCGCACTGCTCGCGCTGTTTGGCGACGACGGATCGTTGCCGCACGCCGTGGCCAGCAATGCCGCGAGCGCGAACGCCGCTGCCTGAATCGTTAGGCTGCCTTGCTTCATTTGACTGTCTCCAGCGTAGAACGTGAGAGGGGTGTGGTCGACTGACACCTCGTCCCACGTCGCGCCCATCGGAGCGCCGCCGAACCACCGATATGGCGCGGCTAAAGGAGGGCTTTCAGCGGTGAAGGGATGTTTCGGAGTGCTAGTCGAAACGTGCTGGATTGACGAACACTCGCACACCGTTCGCCTACTGTTGCACGGGCCCATCTGCCTAACGTGAGACACATCACCGAAGGCTGCCGCCCGCGTGGGAGGCGCTCAGCGCCACTGGTTCCCGCGTCGCAGCACTCTCCGAGTGCCGTAAGCTCGACAATGGTTTGACCACGACGATGCCTGGCGGTATTGTCTCGCGCGCCAACTCCCCAGCCTACTCGGCCGTCCACATGCCTTGCACACGACTCGCCGCCGCCTGCGCGGCCGCAACACTCGCGCTATCGCTCTCGGCCGTACCCGCGGCCGCGCAGCGCCCCACCATCGGCAACGCCACGCGCCAGTACGTCCGCGTCGACACGTCGCTCCTCGCGTTTACCAATGCGCGCGTCATCGACGGCACCGGCGCTCCGGCGCGCGAAGGGCAAACCGTGATCGTGCGCGACGGGCGCATTGCGTCGTTAGGCGCCACGCCCTCGACCGCGGTGCCAACGGGCGCGCAAGTCATCGATCTGGCCGGGAAGACCTTGATGCCGGGGCTCGTGATGGTGCACGAGCATCTGTTTTACCCCACCGGCCCCGGTGTCTACGGCAACGTGACCGAGTCGTTCTCTCGCTTGTATCTCGCGGGTGGTGTCACGTCGATGCGCACCGGCGGCAACATGAACGGCTACGGGGAGCTCAACATCGCCAAGGCCATCGCTCGCGGTGACAAACCTGGCCCGTGGATTGATGCGACGGCGCCTTATGTGAATGGTCCGAATCCGTTTGGCCAGATGCGCGCCATCACGACGCCGGACGACGCTCGGAAGTTCGTGAACTGGTGGGCCGATCAGGGAGCAACGTCGTTCAAGGCGTATATGCAGATTCGCCGCGACGTGTTAGGCGCAGCGATCGCCGAGGCGCACAAGCGCGGCCTGAAGGTCACCGGGCACCTGTGTTCCGTCACGTACCGCGAGGCTGCGTCGTTAGGTATCGACGACCTCGAACACGGCTTTCTCGCCGCCAGCGATTTTGTCAAGGACAAGAAGCCGGACGAATGTCCGCGCGGCGTCGATCAAGCACTGGCGGCCACCGACACATCATCGCCCGATTTCAAATCGCTGGTGCAGGAACTCGTTAGGCGAAAAGTCGCCGTGACGTCAACGCTCACCATCTTCGAGACCTTCACGCCGGGACGCCCACTCCCGCCGGGCATCGATGTGCTCATCCCGCCGCTTCGCGAGCAGTTCGAGGCGACGTTCAACAACATCCAGAAAGCGACGCAGTCCATCTACGCGAAGAATTTTCCTAACGACATGGCAATGGAGCTCGCATTCTCGCGCGCCGGTGGCCTCCTCGTCGCTGGTACCGACCCCACGGGATACGGCGGCGTTCTACCGGGCTACTCCAATCAGCGCGCCATCGAACTTCTGGTCGAAGCCGGTTTCTCCCCGCTCGAAGCGATTCGCATCGGCACGCTGAACGGCGCCATCTACCTCGGGCGCGACAAAGAGACCGGATCCATTGCCGTTGGGAAGCTCGCCGATCTTCTCGTAATCAACGGCAATCCCGCGCAGCGCATCAGCGATGTGCGCAATGTGGAGGTGGTGTTCAAACAGGGGGTGGGTTACGACCCACAAAAGCTCATCGCGTCGGTGAAGGGAAAAGTCGGATTGTTCTAGGTGGTCCGAGTACCAAAGCTGGACTACCGTTCGCGCGTGGCAGCGTAGGCGCAACTCGCTGCAGCTGCATCTGTTGCACGACGTTGCGCGCGGTAGTTTAGTAGGCCCGACGCAATGTCCGTTTCGCGGACCGATCGTCCCGCCACCGCCCCGGCATGAACGAACTCTCCCGCCAGCTGCAAACAGCGCTCGGCAACACGTATGACATAGAACGAGAGCTGGGTGGCGGTGGGATGTCGCGCGTTTTCCTGGCGATGGAATCGGCGCTCGGCCGACGCGTCGTCATCAAAGTGCTCACGCCGGAGCTCGCGCAGGGATTGTCGGCTGAGCGTTTTGCGCGCGAGATCAAGCTCGCCGCTGCACTGCAAGACCCACACATCGTCCCGGTGCTGGCTGCGGGCGTGGCTGAGGGACTCCCGTATTACACCATGCCTTTCGTCGAGGGGGAATCGTTGCGCGCGCTGCTGCTGCGCACCCCCGTCGCCTACAACGAAAGCATTGGAATTCTGCGCGATGTGGCGTTGGCGCTCGAGTACGCGCATGCGCGCGGGATCATCCACCGCGACATCAAGCCGGAGAATGTGTTGTTAGCCGGGCGGACGGCGGTGGTGGCGGACTTCGGGATCGCGAAGGCTGTCAGTGCGGCGCGTACGATAGCGCCCGGAACTAGCCCGAGCGGTACGCTCACATCAATCGGCCAGTCGTTAGGCACGCCGGCGTACATGGCGCCCGAGCAGGCAGCCGGCGATCCGGTGGATGCGCGTGCTGATTTGTATGCCTGGGGCGTGATGGCGTACGAGCTGTTGGCCGGGCGGCATCCGTTCGCCGATAAAGCGACGGCGGCGCAGCTGATGGCCGCACACGTGACCGAGGCACCAGCACCACTCGCGGACAAAAAGCCCGGACTTCCGCCTCCCGTCGCAGCCCTCGTCATGAGGTGCCTGGCGAAGGACCCGAACGCGCGGCCGCAGAGCGCGGCGGACGTGGTGCAGGCGTTGGATGCGGTGAATTCTCCTGCGGGAGCTGATTCTTCGTTAGGCGCGGCGACACCGGCGCTCAAAGGGCGCAACAGTGCCGCGAGTACGGTCGCTTCTCCTAAAACGCGAATCCCGGTCGCGGCGATGGCCTTAGGCGTCGCGCTCGTCCTCGGCATCGGAGGTTATCTCTACGCCAAGCGCAGCTCCGGCGCTTCGACGCACGCAGCGTCAGCAGACGCTGAGCCAAGCGCGACCGCCGATGTAGCGCGCGCCATCGCCGTGCTCCCGTTCGAAAACTTGGGTGACTCTGCCGAAGCGTATTTCGCCGACGGCATTACCGACGCGGTGCGCAGCAAGCTGGTGTCGTTGCAAGGTGTGCGCGTGATCGCGCGCGGAAGCTCGAACCAGTATCGTGCGACGAAGAAATCGCCGAGCGACATCGCGAAGGAGCTGGGAGTTCGGTACCTGCTGACAGGGACGGTGCGTTTCGCAAACGGAAGTCGGACGTCGCGCGTGCAGGTGAGTCCGGAATTGGTGGAGGTCGCGCAGCAAGGGGCGCCGCAGACGCGCTGGTCGGAGCCGTTCGACGCGGAAGTGAAGGATGTCTTCAAGGTGCAGGGAGACATCGCGAGCAAGGTGGCGTCGTCGATGCAGGTCGCGTTAGGCGGGACGGCGCAGGCGCAATTGACGGTCGCGCCGACCCGTGACCCTGAAGCGTACGACGCGTACCTCCGCGGACAGAGCGCGTGGGACGGAGGGGCGCGAACCGACCCGGCGGCGCTTCGCCGCGCAGTTGGTTTCTTTGAGCAGGCAGTAACACGCGACAGCAATATGGTCGACGCGTGGGCCAATCTCTCGGTCGCCCGTTCGCTGCTCTATTCGAGCACGACTTCGACGCCACAGAAGGACTCGGCTGCTCTTCACGCCGCAAACCGCGTGGTGCAGCTGGCGCCTAACCAGGCGGTTAGTCATTGGGTAATGGGGAAGTACCTGCGGAACATTAAGAACGACCTCGCGAGAGCGGCGGAAGAATTCGCGCTGGCGCGCAATTTGGCTCCAGGCGACGCAGGAGTACTTTCCGAATTGGCGGCAGTGCGCGGAGAACTCGGGCAGTTGGACGAGGAGCTGCAAGTCCGCGATGCCGCGCTTGCCATCGATCCACTGAGCACGCGCAACTGGAGCGGAAAGTCGACGGCGCTTCTGCGATTGCATCGGTTCGATGAAGCGCTCGCCGCCGGAGAACACGCGCTCCTCCTCTCTCCGACCGCGCTCAACATCGTCGAGCGGGTAGTCTTCGCTTATGCCGGTAAGGGAGATCTCGCCGGTGCGCGCAAGGCAATCGTGGCGGCGTCGCAAGACACACCGACCGACCAGCTGCTGGCATATCTCGCCACCTATCAGGACATGGCATGGGTGCTCGATTCGGCCAGTCAGCGCACGCTGATTACGCTCGATCCTAGCAAGTTCGATAACGATCGTGCGACGTGGGCGCTGGTGCGAGCGCAGACCTACACCTTGTTCGGCGAAAACGCGTTGGCACGCGCGTGGGGCGACTCGGCAGTGCGCGAGTTCGAGATTCAGCTGCGACCCCTGCCGCGCGATCCTCAGTTGAATGTGCTACGCGGGCTAGCGCTGGCGTACGCCGGCAGAGCGCGCGAATCGCGCGAATGGATCGATCGTGGATTGCAGCTGGAGTTCTCCAATCCCGCGAATCGCACGTCGATTAACTACGCGTATTTCGTCTGGGTGGCCGCGCGTGCTGCGTTCGTCGCGGGTGACCGCGACACGGCACTCGCGCGACTGTCGGAGGTTTTGCAGCTGCACTTTTTCGTGTCGCCCGGGTGGCTCCGCATCGACCCCACGTGGAAATCGCTTAAAGGTGACCCCCGCTTCGAAAAGCTGATCGCAACCCCATGAAGGATCTTGCCCAGCAATTACAGGAGTCGTTAGGCAGCACGTACAGCGTCGAGCGCGAGCTCGGCGGCGGCGGGATGTCGCGCGTCTTTGTCGCCACGGAGACAGCGCTGCGACGTCGCGTCGTCATCAAGGTCCTCACGCCCGAACTCGCGCAAGGACTCTCCGCCGAGCGCTTTGCGCGCGAGATCCAACTCGCCGCAGCGCTGCAGGAGCCGCACATCGTTCCCGTTCTCGCAACGGGGAACGCCGGCGGGCTTCCGTATTTCACGATGCCGTACGTCGAAGGCGAATCGCTGCGCACTCGCTTGCTGCGCGGTGAAGTGTCGTACGGAGATGCTATCGGCATTTTGCGTGACGTCGCTCTGGCGCTTGAGTATGCGCACGCTCGTGGCATCGTGCACCGCGACATCAAACCGGAGAATGTGCTGCTCAGCGGGCGCACCGCGGTCGTCGCCGACTTTGGAATTGCCAAAGCGGTGAGTGCCGCGCGCACCATGGCGCCGGGCGCCAGCCCAAGTGGGACGCTTACCTCGATCGGCCAGTCGTTAGGCACACCCGCGTACATGGCGCCCGAGCAAGCCACCGGCGACCCAGTCGACTCGCGCGCCGACCTCTACGCCTGGGGAATCATGGCGTACGAGCTGCTTGCCGGGCGTCACCCATTTGCCGACAAAGCATCGACAGCGCAGCTCATGGCCGCGCAGGTGATGGAGAAGCCGGTCCCGCTCTCGGAGAAGAAGCCGGGGCTTCCGCCACCGATCTCCGCTCTCGTGATGCAGTGCATCGAAAAGGATCCCGGTGCACGCCCGGAAAACGCGATCGCCGTCGTGCAGGGGCTCGATGGTCTGGCCTCGCCAGGCGGGTCACTGAACAGCTCCGCGGCGTCCGCGAAGTCGGCCGCACCGCTGTCAGCTGCAGCGCCTTTCGCACCCACGACGACAAAACGCCTTTCTCCGGCACTTCCAATTTCGTTAGGCGTCGTCGCACTCTCCGTCGGCGTCGTCTTCTTCGCGACGCGGAAAAAGCCGACGCCATCGCCTAACGAGTCGTCGACCGCGCTGGTCGCCGATTCGATCAGTTCGAAAGGCATCGCCGTTCTCCCATTCGAGAACCTCGGCGATTCGACTGAAGCGTACTTCGCCGACGGCATTACCGACGCGGTGCGCACCAAACTCGTAGGTCTGAACGGTATTCGCGTTATCGCGCGCGGAAGCTCCAACCAGTATCGCGCAACGCAAAAGTTACCGTCGCAAATCGCCAAGGAACTCGGCGTGCGCTATTTGCTCTCCGGAGCTGTACGCTTTGCCAAGTCGAACGGAGCATCGCGCGTCCAAGTCACACCGGAACTTGTCGAGCTGACCGGCACAGGACAGCCCGAAAGCCGCTGGACCGAAGCAATCGACGCCGAAGTGAAGGATGTCTTCAAGGTGCAGGGCGACATCGCCAGCAAAGTCGCGAGCGCGATGCAAGTCGCGTTAGGCGGATCGGCGCAGGCGCAACTTGCGACAGCCCCCACCGAAAGCGCCGAGGCATACGATGCGTATTTGCGAGCGCAGGCTGCGTGGAATTTCGAAGCGAACATCGACGCACGATCGCTGCGCAACGCGATGGGATATTTTGCGCAAGCCGTCGCGCGTGATCCAAAATTCGTCGAGGCGTGGGGGGCGTTGTCACGCGCTCAATCGTTGCTGTACAACAACGGAGGACCAGACCCGGAACTCAAACGTCGCGCTTTCGAGGCAGCGCAGCGCGCGCTCTCACTCGATTCCAATTCGGGTTGGGCCCATCGCGCGCTAAGCACGTACTACATGAGCGTCGAAGGGAACTACCGGAGCGGACTTGAGGAGGCGGAGAAGGCGCTTCGCGCTTCGCCAAACGAAGCGATTCTCCTTGGCGCCGTCGCCACCGCCAAGGAACAACTCGGTCGATTCGATGAAGCGTATCGCGATAGACAGGCGGCCACCGCCCTAGACCCGCGAGGTGGCGGACGGTGGAACTCGCTCGCAACAAATCTCAGTCGCCAGCGTCGCTTCGATGAGGCGCGCAAAGCTGCCGAGCGCGCACTTTCACTTACGCCGAACTCAGGGAACGTTCTACAGTCTCGCGTCCTGCCCGAACTCGGCGCCGGCCGACTCGATTCGGCGCGGCAGGTATTGGCGCGTGCGCGAAAAGATTTCCCTGAAGCCGCCATGGTGTCCTACATGGCGACGTATTGGGATCTTGGCTGGGTTCTCACCAAAGAACAGGAGCAACTTCTCCTCGCGCTCGGCCCCGATGCGTTCGATGATGACAAAGCGACGTGGGCCATCGTTCGTGCGCAGCAGTACGGATGGCGCGGAGAGATGGATCAGGCGCGCGCATGGGGAGACACCGCGGTTCGATACTTCCGCGCTCAGCTCAAGCAGTCCCCAGCCGATCAGCAGTTACACGTCTTGGTTGGACTCGCGTTGGCGTACGCGGGAAAGAAGAGCGAGGCCGTGAGCGAAGTAGAACGCGGTATCGCGATCCGCCCGATAGAACGCGGCGGAAGTCATCTCTCCGTTCCGTACTTCGAGTATCAGCTTGCGAGAGTCCATCAACTGAACGGAGACCCCGAGAAGGCGATCGACGTGCTCGAGCGGGTCTTGTCTGTCCCCTACTTTGTCTCGAAGCAGTGGCTCCTTATTGAGCCAACGTGGAAAGATCTCAGAGGCAATTCTCGTTTTCAAAAGCTAACCGCCCAGCCGTGAGCGACCTTCGCGAGCAATTGCAGTCCTCGTTAGGCACCGCGTACGCCGTCGAGCGCGAACTCGGTGGTGGTGGGATGTCACGTGTCTTCGTCGCCGTCGACAATGCGCTCGGACGCCGCGTCGTCATCAAAGTTCTGACGCCCGAACTGGTGCAAGGCTTGAGCGCCGAGCGCTTCACGCGTGAAATCAAACTCGCCGCCGCGCTCCAGGACCCGCACATCGTTCCCGTGCACTCGGCGGGCGATGCTGGTGGCATGCCGTATTACACGATGCCGTACGTGGAGGGCGAATCGCTGCGCGTGCGTCTCCTGCACGGCGAAATTCCATACAATGACGCGATTGGCATCTTGAAGGACGTTGCACTCGCGCTCGAGTACGCGCATGCGCGCGGCATCGTCCACCGCGATATCAAGCCTGAAAACGTCCTGCTCTCCGGTCGCACCGCTGTTGTTGCCGACTTTGGAATCGCCAAGGCGGTGAGCGCAGCACGTACACAGCTCCCCGGCGCATCGAAGGGAACGCTCACGTCGATCGGCCAGTCGTTAGGCACGCCGGCGTACATGGCGCCCGAGCAGGCTGCGGGCGACCCGGTCGACTACCGCGCCGACTTGTACGCCTGGGGGATCATGGCGTACGAGATGCTTGTCGGTCGGCATCCGTTCGCAGACAAGGCGTCGACAGCGCAGTTGATGGCGGCACAGGTGATGGAGAAGCCGATGCCCATCGCCGAGCGGAAGCCAGGGCTCCCGCCGCCGATAGCGGCGACGGTGATGCAGTGCTTGGAGAAAGATCCGAACGCACGCCCGTCACGTGCAACGGAACTGGTCGACGCGCTTGAGGGACTCGTATCGCCTTCCGCTGCGGCAACTACGGAAGGGCGCAGTAGTGTGTCGGCTGCGCCCCCAGCTTCAGTTACACCCGCGGGGCGACGTGCGCCAGTTCTCGCGATCGCGTTAGGCGTTGTCGCCATCAGTGTCGCAACTGTTTTCTTCGTTAGGCGCTCACCTGGCGAGTCGAGCCCGGGCACAGCGACAAATGCCGCACGCTCCTCGACATCGCACCGCATCGCGGTCATTCCATTCGAAAACCGCGGCGACTCCGTCGACGCCTACTTCGCCGACGGAATGACCGATGCGATTCGCGGAACACTTACAGGACTCGCCGACCTGGAGGTCATCGCCAGCGCGAGCTCCGCGCAATACGCGAAGTCTACCAAGTCCCCCAAAGAAATCGCCCAGGAACTCGGCGTGCGCTACCTCCTCACTGGTACTGTGCGCTTCGCCAAAGGGAGTGGTATCGAGCGCGTGCAAGTACGCCCCGCGCTTGTCGAAGTGGGTGACGACGGTACTGCTGCTAATCGTTGGGAGCAGCCGTTCGATGCAGACGTGAAAGACGTCTTCAAGGTGCAGGGCGACATCGCCACAAAGGTTGCGAGTGCGATGCAAGTCGCGTTAGGCGGAGCGGCCACGAAGCAGCTCGCGGCGACGCCCACCAACAACCCAGAGGCCTACGACGCATACCTGCGCGGCATGTCCGTGTGGAATGATGGCGCCAATATGGATCCCACATCGCTCCGTCGGGCATTGTCGTTTTTCGAGCAGGCGGCTGCGCGCGACAGCACGATGGTTGACGCGTGGGTTGCAATCTCGCGCGTTAACACCGCGCTCTATGGGAATCTGAATCCACTTCCTGAGTTCAAGGAGCGCGCGTTGGCTGCTGCGCAACGAGCGAAGGCGCTCGATCCGCGCAGCATCCCGGCTTATCGCGCGATGGCCGCGTACTATTCGGGCATTGATTACGACTTCGAGCGCGGAGAGGCACAGATAGACTCAGCCCTCCGCATCGCGCCTCGTGACGTCCGCCTTCTTTCATCAATTGTCCCGTACAAAGAGGAGAAGGGACAGCTAGAGGAAGGGCTGCGCGATCGTGAGACAACGCTGCAGCTCGACCCGCGGTCCCCGATTCGCTGGAGCAATTACGCAGCCGCGCTCCTCCGAGTCCGCCGCTTCGCGGAAGCGCGAAATGCCGCGACGCGCGCAGTAGCCATCGCGCCGCAGTCTCTCCAAGCGCACGAGTATCTCGCGATGGCCGACATTGGTGCGGGTGATCTCGCAGCAGCGCGCGCCTCTATTACGCGTTCCTCGAAGGATGTTGCACTCGCGCCGCTTGTTGCGTACGTCGCCACTTATTGGGATCTCGGGTGGGTGCTCGACTCCACCATGGTGAATACGCTTCTCACGCTCGGCCCCGATTCCTTTGACGACGATCGTCCCACTTGGGCGCTCGTGCGCGCCCAGCAGTATCACTGGCGCGGCGAACTCGCACTCTCACGCGCCTGGGCCGACACTGCGGTGCGCGCGAACGCGGATATCCTACGCCAAGCACCGGGCGAGGCGGCGCCCGCCGGGACCCAAGCGCTAGCGCTCGCCTATGCTGGACGAAAATCCGAAGCGATCGCCGAGGGGGTGCATGCGGTAGATCTGGCCCGAAAGCGTCGCGGGACGCAGCTCTTAAACGCGCCGTACTTCACGCACATCCTCGCGCGCGTCTACGCAATCTCAGGTGAACCGGAAAAGGCGGTGGACACACTCGAGGAACTCCTTCGCGAACCCTTCTTCGTCTCGCGTGCGATGCTTCGAATCGATCCAACCTTCGCCTCACTGCGAGGGAACGCGCGCTTCCAACAACTGACCGCCGGCAATTGAGGCGATCGCGGCCAGCTAGGTCGCACGCCGGCGCCGCAGTAGGAGAATTCCCCAACGCTTTCAACGGTCAGCACCGCTGGAAGCCTCGCGCTCAACGCGTAGCTTCCCGATACTCGCCGCGATCTCTCTTCCACGCGCCGCATCAGGAGCACACCCCATGCAAGCCGGCATCACCGGCCTTCACCACGTCACCGCGACGGTGGATGGCGCGCAGGAAGACCTCGATTTCGTCACCGGACTTCTCGGGCTCCGCCTCGTGAAGCAGACGGTGAACTTCGACAATCACAACGTCTTCCACTTCTACTACGGCACCGAACGTGGCGAACCCGGCACGTTGTGGACGACGTTCCCGTATCGCGGGTGGGGCGTACGGAAGGGGGTCATTGGGGCTGGGCAAGTTACGACGACGGCGTTCTCCGTTCCGCTCGATTCGCTGCGCTTCTGGCGCGAGCGTCTCGCCGAAGTCGGGATCAAAGCGCGTGAAAGCACGACGCGTCGTGGCGAGGCACGAATCGTCTTCGATGATCCCTCCGGTCTCGAAATCTCGCTCGTCGGGACAACCGATGACAAACGCGCCCCGTGGCTCAACGGCGAAATCGATGCGATGCGCGCGGTTCGCGGCCTTCATTCAGTCACCCTAACTGTTCGCAGCGCCGCCCCGACGGTCACGTTCTTCCAGGAAAACCTCGGCTTCAGCATGGTGGACTACACCGAGCGCGTCACCACGCTCGCCGTCAATGGAGATGTGCCGGGACACTACATCAAGGTGAACGAACGCCCGGAAGCACTCCCCGCTGTCAATGGTTTGGGGACGGTACACCACGTCGCGCTCTCCATCGGAAGCGCGGACGAGCAACTGGTACTGCGCAACCAACTGATGGAGCGAGGCTTTACTCCGACGGAGGTGCGCGATCGTTCCTACTTCACGTCGATCTACTTCCGTGAACCGGGCGGCGTGCTGATCGAGGTTGCGACGGCGGGCCCGGGATTCGCCACCGATGAGCCGGTCGAATCGTTAGGCACCGCACTCCAGCTCCCGCCGTGGGAGGAGACGCACCGCCCGACGATTGAGCGAGGGCTACCGCCCATCCTCGTCGCTGGTGTCGGCGCGCGCGCGCTGCGCGCCCGAGGCGTCTCATCGCGTTGACGCAGTGGTGACACGGGGCGTTCATCGTTCACATCAGACCTCCACTCTTAAGCGGCGAATGCGCTTCACGACATACGTCTCTATCACGCTTGTTTCGTTAGGCAGCGTGCTTCCCGCCGGCGCGCAGACCACGCGTACCGCGCCACCGCCTGCCGGACGCGCACTCACGCCGCCGACTCCTAACCAGCAACAGCGGAAAACGCGAAACGTCGTTCTCATCGTCACCGACGGACTACGCTGGCAAGAAGTCTTCACCGGCGCGGAGCGCGCGCTGATCTCCTCCAAGCCCGGTGGTGTGCGCGATACCACCGCGACGAGCAAGGACTTCTGGCGCAATAGCCCGGAGGCTCGGCGCGAAGCGCTCTTTCCGTTCCTCTGGGGAACGGTGGCCAAGCAAGGCCAGATCTTCGGCAACCAGACCAAAGGGTCGATCGCCCGCATCACGAACACCATGGCGTTCTCGTATCCCGGCTACAACGAGATCTTCACCGGTGCCTTCGACCCGCGCATCGATTCCAACGACTATCCTCCCAACCCTAACGAGACGGTGCTGGAGTGGATGGCGAAGAAACCAGCATTCAGTCAACGCGTTGGTGCCGTCGCGACATGGTCTGCGTTTCGACGCATCTTCAACAAGGAGCGCGCTGGATTCCCGATTCTCGATGGATGGGACCCGCCATTCGCAGGCATCAAGGCAAAGACGGAGCGCGAAGCGACCATCGATGAGCTCTACGCGACTTCCGCGCAGCTCTGGCCCGACAACGCGTTCGATGCCCCGATGCATCTCGCCGCGAAGGACTTCGTTCGTACTCGCCGTCCGCGACTCCTCTTTGTCGGATACGGTGAAACCGACGAGTGGGCGCATTCGGGGATGTACGACATGTTGCTCCGTTCGGCGCATCAAGTCGACGCTTTCATCGCCGACCTGTGGAACACCATGCAAGCGATCCCGCAGTACCGTGGCTCGACCACGTTCATCATCACGACCGACCATGGACGTGGCGGCGGTGCCAACCAGTGGCGCGACCACGGGCGCGATTCCAACGCTCCCGACGGCATCGTTCCCGGCGCGCAAAACATCTGGATTGCGATCCTTGGCCCAGATACGCCGGCGTTAGGCGAGCGCAGCAACATCGCGCCCGTCACACAGTCTCAAATCGCGGCCACCATCGCTGCGCTCTTGGGTGAAGACTGGAACGCGGCGAACCCGAAAGCCGGTAAGCCGATCCAACAGTGACGCGGCATTGTGCCGACGTGAGAACTCGCCGATAACTTGTTAGGCATGTCCCCGAAGTCACCTGTGTCGCTCACGCCGTTCGCGTGCTTGCTCCGAGTTGCCGCAGCCCTTGCGACGGCGCTCAGCTCCCTCGCCCTCTCCGGATGTTTAGCGGGGCCGGGCACTGCACTCGGCGGCCCCATCGGCGTCGCGCCCGATCCGAAAGCTGCTGAACTCCTCGCCGAGCCCGACTCGACACGCGGCGATTCGTTCGTGCTCTTCTCAAATCGTCGCGATCTCCTCGACGCGACGCGGGTGCAGCTCAACGCTGCCGCGCGCGCATACGCCCGCCTCCTGGGCGAGCGCCCCGCCGCCACCGATGTGCGCCTCACGAGCGACCGCACGGCGACCACAGTCACGGTGCGCGTCGGACGACGGACCATTCCGCCATTTCGTGTTTCGCTCGACCCATCGGTGCGCGGCGGACGGACCGCCGAACCAACACGTGTCTCGCTCACGGTGGTGCAAGTAGTCGCCAACGAGTGGCTGACTGCGTTCACTGGTGTTGCGGCGAATGCCGCACCTGCTGCCAATAGTTGGAGTCAGGACGCGCGTCTCCCGCTCTGGATGCGCATGGGGGTCCTCGAGGCGGTGGCGGAGAGTCCCGTGCACGAAATCTGGCTCGCCCAACTCGGACGGACGCGCGAGTCCATTCCCGCGCTCACGACGCTGCTCGCCGGAGCAGGGTGCGACGCCGAGTGCCAGCAGCTCCTCACCGTTCCGACAGGAGAGGTAACGCTCGCGAACCGTGTGGCGCTCCTGTTGGAGAGTTCACGACAGAACGCGTCGACCATTCCCGACGGTCGTCAGCGCTTCGTCGCGTCGGCATACGCGCTGACGCTCTTCTTCTCCCGACGTGAGGGCGCGCCATTTGTAAAGTCGGTGATCGGATCAGCGCTCGCCGGCCGTCCAGTTGAGAGTTCGTTCTCCGGCGCGACGACATTTTCGTCGAGCGTAAGCGACATCGATCGGCAATGGCGCGTCTGGCTCGCGACCTTTGCGTACGCGCCCGGGACGTAGTATCAACCTTCTTCCTGCCTGAGACTCAGCGGACTTCAGGCGTATTGGAGGAAGGATGTCACACAAGGACCACACCGAACGCCTAACGAGTACGGCCGCGACGGCGCACTACGATCATGTGGCGCGCTCGCTCGTCACCGCCTTCGCAACCGGTGAGTCGGAAGCGATGCGCGTCGTGTGGGACTACTTCGGTCACATGCGCTCCTGGTCGGCGATGCGCACCTACGTCCGTCTCGACCTCGGCCGCATGGAGCGCGCTGACGACCCAACAACCGATGCGATTACGCTCGATGACGCGCGTTATCTCGTCGCGCGCGCGCAAGGATTCGCGACCTGGGATTCGCTCGCGCAATTGGCGATTTCCGCCGCTCAATTCCCCGACGATGCGGCGCATAAGCCGATCGGCACTTTTGTCGCCGATGAAACGGGGAATCGAACAAATGTTGTGCGAACGCACCGCTGGGACCACGCCATCGCAACGCTGCGCGAGCGGCGGGCGAGCGGAATAGACGGCAACGGACAACTCACCGACGACATCATCAGGCGACTCGCCACTCTTTCCGGTCTCGAATCGCTGTCGGCATCTTCGTCGAGCGGTGTGACCGACGATAGCGCGGCGTCGCTCGCGCGCCTAACGAGTCTGCGCCACCTCGACCTTTCGATGTGCTCCATCACCGATCGCACGTTGGAGATCCTCCCCGAGTTGCCGAAGTTGGAGCGGATCGCCCTCGATTGGACGAACGTCACCGACGCGGGAGCGCGTCACCTCGCGTCGTGTCGCGCGCTCCGGTCGGTAAGCCTTATGGGGACGAGAACGGGTGACGGCGCAATTCGCGCCCTCGCCGGTCACCCAAAGCTGTCGCACTTGAGAACTGGAAACGGCGTAACTAGCGACGGTCTGCAGCACCTGCGCTTCCTCCCGCGGTTTGTCCGGTGGCACGACGCTCCACAGCGGATGTCGCTCCTGAGCCCCGACGCCTCTCCGAACTTCCTCATGCTGCGCGGGAGCTTTCGCGAGAACGATCTTGAGGCATTGCGAGACCTTGACGGGCTTTTCGCCCTCAACATCGACGACGCGTCGTTAGGCATCACCCACATCGGCGTCTCGCATCTCGCCGGCTGCTCGCACCTGGCCTTCCTCTCCGTCGACGCCACCGACGCATCGATGCCCGCCATTGGCGCGCTCCCGCACCTTCGCTTCCTCATGTGCCAGGATACCGCCGCCAGCGACGACGGATGGAGCGCCGCCGCCCGGTCGCAAACCATCGAACACATCTGGGGGCGTCGATGTTATGGACTGGGTGGGCGCGGCTTCCGCGCACTCGCCACCATGCCCGCGCTAAAGCATCTGTCCGTCAGCTGCAAGAACGTCGATGACGCCTCGCTCGGCGCGCTCCCCGCTTTTCCCACGTTACGCGAACTGATGCCGATGGATGTGCCCGACGACGGCTATCGACACATCGCGCATTGCGTGGCGCTCGACGCGCTGATCCTCATGTACTGCCGCTATACCACTGACCGCGCCACGGAACACATCGCACGGCTCCCCGCGCTCCGTCGCTACTTCGCCAGTTACACGCGCATCACTAATCGCACACCGATGCTCTTGAGCGACATGCCGTCGTTGGAGGACATCACCTTCGATTCGTGCGCTGGACTCTCTGACGATGGTATTGCCGCCTTGGCCAGGCTCCCGAGTCTGCGAACACTCCGAGTAGCGTCGATGCCGCGCGTCACACGCGACGTTGCACGCGTCTTCGCCGACGGCGTGGACGTGCACTGGGCCACGTAGCTCGCAGAAAGGGAGAGACGGAAGCGCCATCGCCCATCCAACTGTTGACGGTGTGCCCGGCTCGGCACATGCTATGGTCGCGATCGCTTTCCACTCACCCCTCTCCCAAACTCCCATGCCCCCGACCCTGAGCCGCGGCGTCATCATCGGTACGGTGCTGCAAACCTTGATGGTCGTGTGCGGACACTTCATTCCGCAGCTGGCGTCTGCCTTTCCCATCATCGGCACCGCCATCGGCGGTGTTGCCGGATACTTTGCGAATCGCGGGACAGCCGCCGCGTTAGGCACCTCCGCGGGTGTCGGCGCCGGTGCGGGAGTCATTTCCGGCGTCATTGGCACGCTCATATCTGTCGCATTGGGCGATGTGCCCCTCAGCACCGTCGGCATCGCTGGTGCGAGCACCGCTGTACTCGGCGCGATCGGTGGACTGATTGCCCGCGCGACGGCGAAATCGGCAACCGTATAACAACAGTGCCAACAGTCTTCGATGCAGCTGACGCGGCCGCGCTGCGTGCGCGATTTGCCACGCTCAACCCCGAAGCACCTGCACGATTCGGCAAATTCACCGCACCGCGCATGGTCTGTCATCTCATCGACGCCTATCGCGACGCGTTAGGCGAGAATCAGATTCCGTTCAAACGGCACGTCCTCTCGAATCCCTTCCTGCGCTGGCTTGTCGTTGACGTCTTGCCTTTCCCGCGCGGTGCACCGACCGCGCCGAGTTATCTGGCGACGCAGCCCGCACAGTGGAAGGAGGATTGCGCGCGATGGGACGACCTCTTTACCCGCATCGTCGAACGCGGGCGGGACGCCACGGCAACATGGGGCGTGCACCCCGCCTTCGGCGTCATGACGCCGGCGATGTGGGGGCGGCTCCTGTACAAACACACGTCGCATCACTTGGGTCAATTCGGCGCCTAACGAAGATCAAAAACACGCGGGACCGGTGGAAGTCACCGGTCCCGCGTTCTTGCTGGTAACTGGCGCGCCGGCGCCTGCGCGGCACTGTCGCGGCGCCCGCAGGCCTAACGAGCCTTTAGAGCGACCACCCGTTGCGGTACGTCGGCATGAGCCACTCACTCGCGATCCCTGTCGTCTTGACCGCGCCACTCTCCGGATCGAGTTCGATGGTCCGTCCCGAGCGTACAGCGAGATTGCCGAGCACGATCATTTCGGTGAGCGGTCCCGCGTAGTCGGAGAAGTTGGAGCCTGCCTGCGTCCCACTCTTGATCGCGGTGATCCACTCGTTGTAGACGCCCTTCGTGCGCGCAAATTTCTTGGGGGGTGGGGCCTTCACCACGGTGTCCTGCCTAACGGGGTCGCAGAGCATTGGTTCGCCGCCATACGTCCCGGCAATGAGACATCCCTTGTCGCCCGTCCAGAGCTGCCCCCCTTCCTGGTCGGGGACCCACGCGCGGTCTAGTCCGTATTCTTCGGGGCGCGCTGGATACTGGCTCCCATCGCGCCAGACGAGCGTTACAGGTGGGCGCCCGTTTCGCGCCGGGAACTCGTAGGTGATGCGCGACATCTTGGGCGCTGTTTCGGCGAAGAGCGCCGACGACTCCGGAATCACCTTGGATGGATACTTGAGCCCTAACGTCCAAAAGGATGCGTCCATGAGGTGGCACGCCATATCGCCCATGGCGCCTGTACCGAAGTCCCACCATCCGCGCCAGTTGAAGTGCGCGTAGGCCGGATGGAAGGGGCGCTCGGGGGCGGGGCCTAACCAGAGGTTCCAATCAAAGGTCGGCGGAACGTTGTGCATCTCCGTCGGGCGATTGATTCCTTGCGGCCAGATGGGGCGATTGGTCCAGAAGTCGACGCGCTGCACCGAGCCGATGAGCCCCGCTTCGACCATTTCGCGAATCGTGCGAATGCCATCGCCCGCGTGACCCTGGTTTCCCATCTGCGTGATCTGCTTCGGACGTTTAGCTGCTTCGGCCTTGAGCGCGCGGACTTCGCCAACGGTGCGTGCCAAGGGCTTCTGGCAGTACACGTGTTTCCCTGCCTTGAGCGCCATCATCGCCGCGGGCGCGTGCGAGTGGTCGGGCGTGGAGACGGTCACGGCATCGATGCTCGACGCTTCCTTGTCGAACATCTCGCGATAATCGGCGTACTTCTTCGCCTTGGTGAATGCCTGCCACGCCGTCTGCAGGTTGCGCGAGTCGATATCGCAGAGGGCATAGATGTTTTCCGTCGCCCCCATCCCTTTGACGTCGTTGAACCCCATGCCGCCGACTCCGATGCAGGCAACATTCAGTTTGTCTGACGGCGCCACGAAGCCGCGTCCAAGGACGTGGCGTGGAACGATGGTGAAGGCAAAGGCCGATGCGGCGATGTCGCGGACGGCGTCGCGGCGGGAAATCGGATCGCTCATGGGTGCGGTGAAAGGGCTGTGATGGAAGCAGTTCCAAGGATGGTCGCAGGCGCGACCGTTAACCGTGAGGTGTGAATATATCGTTAGGCGATCGAACGTCTCGTTAGGCGGTGGCAGCCGCGGGACGCGGGCGGAACGCGACGAGGAACAAAACGAACACCACTGCGGCACCCGCCGCCGGCACGATCCAGATCCCTGGCCAGTTGTGCACGACGCGGAGACAGTCGGTCGCCGTCTCGGCGCACGAGGGGTTCGGCGTGGAGTAACTCCCCACAACGCGCCCCGACACGAACGACCCCACGAAGTACCCCAAGCCATTCGTGACGAAGTTGATGAAGCCCTGCGCCGCCGCGCGGATCTTTGGTCCCGCCTTTTCATCGGTGTAGATCTGCCCGCTGACGAAGAAGAAGTCGTAGCACACGCCGTGAAGGAGAATACCGGCGTAAATGAGCGCCATTCCACTCGTGGCATTGCCATTACTGAAGGCGAGATAACGCAGCGCCCACGCCGCCATGCCGACAAGCATGATCCACTTGATCCCTAGTCGCTTGAGCGCGAACGGGAGAAGAAGCATGAATCCTACTTCCGACATCTGTCCGAACGTCTGAATGAACGCGGGGTCGGGAGCCTTGATCTCGTTGAGGAATGGATTGGCGAACGAGTAGTAGAACTGCAGCGGGATGCAGAGCAGGAATGACCCAATGGTGAAGATCAGGAAGTCACGATCCTTGAGCAGCTGCAACGCATCGAGGCCGAAGGCATCACGAACGCTGAATTGCGTGCCCGCTCCCTTCGGTGGCGTGTGCGGGAGCATGAACGCAAAGAGACCCATAACGATCGAGGCGCCTGCCGCCAACCGCATCGGTACAACCGTCGCATCCGCCTTGAGCACTTTTCCAACAACGATGCCCGCCACAATCCAACCGATTGTCCCTAACACGCGAATGATGGGGAAGTCTTTTGCTGGATCTTCGACATGGTGGAACGAGATCGAGTTCGTGAGCGAAAGCGTCGGCATGTAGCAGAGCGCGTACGCGATAAGCAGCGGGTAAAACGCGCCGAACGACGATTGGCTGCTCACGAGCCACATCAGCGCTGCGCCTAACAAGTGCAGGATGGCCAGCAGCTTCTCCGATGCGAAGAAGCGATCGGCCACCATCCCCACAAAGAACGGCGACACCAACGCCGCGATGGCCGTAGCACCGTACGCGAGTCCGATTTCGGTATCTTGAAAGTGCAGCCCCTGCCCCAAGTACGTCCCCATGGTGACGAACCAACTCCCCCAGATGAAATACTGGAGGAACATCATCGCGCTCAGCTTTGTGCGTGTGGACATCGGTGAGTAGGCGGGTGACAGGAAGGGATCGCCGGAGTCGGCACTTCGATCGACAACACGTGCAATGCTATTGCAGCTCGCGGATGCGAATTGACTTGTACGCCACCCAGTCGCCGTGATCCTGCAATCCGATATGTCCTTTTTTCGCGAGACCGTACGTCGGCCACTCGGCGAACTTGCTCTTCTTCACGCGCGCGGTCCAATCGGGGCTCCACATCTCGAACTCCACGATCTTCTTTCCATTCAGCCAATGCTCCACGTGCGCGCCCTTCGCAACGATGCGCACTGCATTCCATTCACCGACGGGTTTCACGGCGTCGGCAGGGGCCGGATACAGCGCGTAGTTAGCGCCGGCGAGCGTGAGCGGCGTTTTGTTGTCTGGATGTCTCTCGTTGTCGAGCACCTGCATCTCGGTCGCGTTTTCGTAGATGTGCTCGGTCGTCTCGCTGGCGCGATAGAAAATCCCGCTGTTGCTGACCGGTTTGATCTTCCACGAAACCTCGAGCTCGAAATCACCCCACTCGCCATCGGAGACGATGTCGCCGCCTTGACCGGTGCGTGTGATAGCGCCGTCGATCACCTCCCAACCCGAAATCGGCGATCCCGGCTTCTTATAAGGATGCCACCCTTTGGTCGTCTTGCCGTCGAATAGCGAAGTCCATTGCGGTTTCTGGTGCGCGTCAGCCATGGGAATCCTGGCAGAGACGAGCGCGACGGCGGCTAAAGCGGCAAGCCATCGCAGCCCGCGCGAGTGAATAAAACGCATGGGGGGGTGAACCTCAGTCCAATGAATGGGGAAGGAGTGGGCCGAACGTAGGAGCGCACCAAGGAAAGCGAAAGTACGGAGAGGTGCCCTCCACTCTCCGTACACGATTGCGCTAATTCATCACTGGAGAGGGATGTACCATTCGCATGCTTTTCCGTGAAATTGCACCCGTTCCTACGCGTTGCCCCGCAATGCGCCAATGCAGCATCACGAGTCGCCAGATCGGATTCCCACGATGCGCTACGACCCTGTTCCTTCAGTTTCGCCCACCCCCACCCCCACCC
>JBGAKW010000005.1:0-363212 GCA_044224185.1 Gemmatimonadaceae bacterium
AAAGGCTTCGGCCCCATCGTCATCCCTTCTCGATGCATTCGCCTAACGAGGCTGATTGCTGCTGCCGTGGCAATCGGGGCGTGCCATCACACGGCCTCGTTGGGGCGTACGGCCGATCGGCATACACTATTCACGCACCCTGAGAACGCCGAGTGGACGCGTCCCGCGCCACCGGTTTCTCACCTGCGCTTCGAAACCTCGAAAGGAGTCTTCGTCCTCGAACTCGTGCGCGCGTGGGGACCGATCGGTGCCGACCGCCTCTACAACCTCGCGCGTCTGGGTTACTACGACGACACACGCTTTCACCGCGTGCGCGCCAACTACATCGCGCAATGGGGACTGCACGGCGATTCAGCCGTCAATGCAGCGTGGAAGGGGCGGTACCTGGCGGACGATCCTCCACGCTCGCAAAACAAGAGAGGCACCTTTGCGTTCAGTTACGAAGGGCCCGGACACCTAAACACGCGTAACACCCAGATCTATGTCAACCTCGCCGACAACGCGCGCAACGACGCCGAGCCGTTCACCGTTCTCGGTACCGTGGTCCAGGGCATGTCCGTCCTCGACTCGCTCTACGCAGGCTACGGCGAAGAATCAGGAAGCGGCGTGCGACAGGGAAGACAGGGTCCGCTCGAACGAGGGGGCAACGCGTACATGGACCGCGTCTTCCCCCTGCTCGACCGCACCATCCGCGTCATGGTTTCGACTGTTGAAGCGCGTTAGGCATCGCGTCGCAGAGCTGCGTGTAGCGCCATCAACAGCGCCCCCCCCCCCGCCGACGCCGCGTACCTGGAACATTCAGCGTCGGGCGTGCAATCATGCCGGTAACGCGACGCTCGCCGCCGGTTCGTACGTTCCCGCAACCACACGGAAAGCAATCGAGAACCGGTTCCACGCGTTGATCTGCGTGATGACGAGTGTCAGCTTGGCCAAGTCGCTCTCGCCTAACGTGGCGCGTACGCGCTCATAGACTTCGTCAGACACGTGCCCATCTTGTAAGAGCGTCACTGCTTCGGCCCACGCGAGAGCGGCCTGTTCGCGCTCCGTGTGAAAACCTGACTCTTCCCACGCATCGAGCGAATAGAGACGCTGCTCGGTCTCACCTAACGCCCGCAGATCTTTCCAGTGCATGTCGATGCAGTACGCGCACCGGTTGATCTGCGACACCCGCAATCGTACGAGCTCCATGAGCGTCGGTTCGAGCCCGCACTGATCGAGGTATGCTTCGACATGCTCCATCGCCTCGTGCAAACCGGGCGACGCCTTTGCATAGTTGAACCGGCTTTTCATTTCCATTCCTCGTATTCGGTTGTTCAGGGTAATGCGTGAGCGGGTGCCGACAACGGCCCCGCGTGATCGCAAACGAAAGTAGCCGTGAAGTGCGCCGAGTCCGTGGCGCTCGCGTTAGCGCTCACCTGGTGAATGTCGTCCGGGCGTTCGTGGAAGGTCTCTCCACTCCGGTAGACCGAGTCGCGCCCGCCGCGCACCTGCATGCGCATCGCACCCGAGATGACGTAGACAACAACGGCGCATCCGTGCTTGTGCGGTGCCGATGACTCGTTAGGCGCGATGTGAAGATCGATGACCTTCATGTTGAGCTTCTTGCCGTCCATCGGCGGGAGATCGCGGTCGAACGCGATGCGACTGCGCTGCACCGGCTGTTGCGACGTGTTGGCCGCCGCAACAGTCGCAGCAAAGCCAACGACCGCCAGCGACGCGACCACCATGCGAGAGATCTTTCGCGTGCTCATTGACACCTTTCCGTTCGTATAAAGATTGCCACGTCACGACGACATTCAAGCTCGCTGCATCACTGCGCGCCGCCATACTGCGACTTGAGCGGACCATCCATCGCATCACACTCAGACTTTTTCAGCCCCTCTCCAGCACGCACGGTATCTCCAAACTCCAGATAGGCATCCCGCGTTCCATCGCTACGCGGCCACGCTGTCGCATTCGGCGCGTTCGGATCTCCCGTGGCCGCAAAGCGTGTCCAGTAGCCCATCATCGTCGCCGACAACCGATCGTCTGCAGCCGATGTCGGGAGCCACGCAACTTTGCTCCCGAAGACGTAGCCAATCTCCGATGCGTGATACGCGCCAAGCGACTCACCGCCGGGCATCACGCGCGCGAAGTAGTAGCGATACGTCGGACTCCCAGCTCGCGCCATCGCACGAGTGGCGATGCGCACTGGACATGTCATGAAGAGCTCGGTCGTCAGCCGCAAAACGGCAATCTCGACCGACGCGGCGTCGGCCGCGGGATAATGCCGAATCACCGAGTCCGTCTGCGCGCCTAACGCCTGTGCGGCCCACATGCGATACCCCTGCGGGGTCCGCGGAAACGCCGGGATGTATGCCCGAAGCGTCGTCATCTCCAACGCGTTGGAGCCGATGATCATCGGGACCTTGATTTGCTCGCCCCGCTCGAAGACTCGAGCCGTCATATCGCGAAAGACCCACCCATCCACAACCGGCGACGATGCGAGCACGGCACCGGGAAGGTCATCCTGCACCTTCAACACCTCCGCCGCGCTCTTTGACCGAAGCTGCTGAGCAACATTGCCGGTGGTGTCTACGCCAAGTGCTTGTGCAAAACGCACGCCGGTCATCGCCGCCGTTTCCGCGTTAGGCATGCGTCCCATTGGCGATCCGCTTTCGGCTATGACGCGATGAAACAGCCCTTGAGCAAGCGGCGACGCCATCATGTGAATGATGTCGATCGATCCTGCCGATTCTCCGAAGACGGTCACGCGCTTCGGATCTCCACCGAAGGCGGCGATGTTCGCCCGCACCCACCTGAGCGCCTCGATCTGGTCGAGAATCCCGTAATTCCCCGCGGCGCGCCGTGGCGATTCAGCCATCAGTGCAGGGTGCACGAGGAAGCCAAACATTCCGAGACGATAGTTGATGCTCACCACCACGACGCCACGCTTCGCCAGCTCGGTTCCGTCGTAGAGCGGTTCGCTCCCACTGCCGCCAACATTCGAGCCGCCGTGTATCCACATCATCACCGGCGCTGCACCGGACAGTTTGGGCGTCCAGACATTCAGATAAAGACAATCCTCACTCGGCGCTGATGGTGGTGCGACCTTGTCCTCCGTTCCAAACACCTTGGCGATGTTGCGCGCCCAGTAGTAGAGGCGGTCGGTCTGCATGCACTGGGAGCCGAACTTCGTGGCTTGCACCGTACCCGTTGGCTCGTTAGGCACCGGGGGTCGCCAACGCAAGTCGCCTACGGGAGGCTGGGCGAAGGCGATCCCCTTGAAACTCGCAATCGAGCTTGACCAGGATCCGACGTAGGTCGCTCTGGCAACTTTTGCGATCGGGGCACCCCCCTGAGCCGTCGCGCGCCCAAGCGGGACAAGGATTGCGGCTGCAGTTATCACCCGGCGAAACACACGCACTCCTGAGAAGGTGCGGATAACATCCACTTCCTCAGGCTGCGGCGGAACACCCCCCGATCGCCGGTTGCTGAAACGTCCCCTCGCGCCGAGGCGCTCACGACTCGCAGCACACTGTGGCGGTGTGGCGGTGCGAGTGGAGGAACGGCGTTAGGCAGTGGGTTGCAGAGCGACCTGAAGCCTCTGAAGATCCACCGACTCACAACCGCACTTCGGCGTATGCCCAGTCACGACGACGCTGCGATGAATCGTCTGGAATCCGGGGGCACCGATGTCCACTTCGTATGTCCCACTTCCTCCAGGCGCGATGCACACAGTCTCAGCGCCCTGAGTGCATGGCGACTGCTGTGACGAACCTCCGCTCCCAACCACGATGAAGGCTCCAGGGATGGAAGCGTGCGTGTTGGCGTTTGACACCGTGATCTCCAAGGCGATCGGCAACACACAGGGTGGGAGGAGATATTGGACGGACGTCTCGTCGCACGCCGTGAACGTAAGGCCGAGTGTGACTAACTGTCGAATGCGGCGTGCGCTGCGGAAGGTTGGCATCAAATCTCCTGAGCTGCGCGCGAATTCAGCCCAATTCCCGCATCGAGTCTCCGACGATCATCGACGAGGCACGGACGCGCACATTGACATCAGACAGACCAGCGACTGTATGCCCTGAATGATCTCCAGCTTGGAACAGCCAGCACCGCCACCTCTTGACACGTGACCATTTAGTCACCTATTATCGGCCATGACGGACGACGATCGCGTTTTCAAAGCGCTGGCCGACCCGTCGAGGCGACTCCTCCTCGACCGGCTCTTTGAACGGGATGGACGCACCCTGACCGAGCTCGAAGCGGAGTTGGAGATGACGCGGTTTGGAGTGATGAAACATCTGCGTCTGCTCGAAGAAGCGGGACTTGTCGTGACGCGCCGGCGCGGACGCGAAAAGCTCCATTTCCTCAATCCCGTCCCCATTCGGCTCATCCATGATCGATGGATCGACAAGTTCACCGAGCGTCGCGTGTCGGCGCTCACGGATCTCAAGCGTCAACTGGAGAAGGAGAGCGCATCATGACGACTGCAGCTGCAACGAACACCAACGACGATCAGGGCGCAGTGGCATCGACGCAGGTCTATCGCATTTTCATTCGCGCCACCCCGCAGGCCATCTGGGATGCGATCACCAAACCGGAGTGGACACAGAAGTGGGGATACGGGCTCGCCGACGAGTACGACCTTCGCCCTGGCGGTCAATATCGCGGGATGGCGAGCGAATCGATGAAGCAGTTTGGCATGTCAGGTGTCATCGTCGACGGCGAAGTGATCGAATCCGATCCGCCTAACAAGTTGGTTGTCACATGGCGCATGGCGATCAATCCGGAGCTCAAGGCCGAGGGATTTACGCGCCTCACCTACGAGATCGCGCCTGGGCGCGACGGTGTTTCACGCCTCAGCGTCATCCATGATTGCACGGAGCGTCCGGGGCACGCCGCAATGATCGCCGGCGCCACGCAAGGCCCGGGCGCCAATGCTGGCTGGTTGTGGATCCTGAGCGACCTCAAGTCGGCGCTCGAGCGTGGGAAGCGCATGACGGAATAGCGCACTGCGCGCTGATCGCCCAGTTGCTGCTCCCCGTCGTTAGGCTCCGGCGACGGGGAGCGAGCAGCGTCAATCGGCGCATTGCCAGACGAACTACGTGGCGGCGTTGCGTGCCGTCGGACGGACAATTGGCGATGCAACGGCGCCAACAATCGCGCCGACGATCGCCCCGTAGACGAGGTGGCCGACGAGACTTCCCATGGCCATCATCATTGAACCGGAAAAGAGCGGCATCCCCATCATCGGCATCACGACGAGCTGTGCCAACAACCATGGTGCAATCGCGAAGAGCGCCCCTCGCACTGGATAGGATCCGGGGAGCTTCGCACTTACGAGGGAGTAGGCAAAGGCGAGCGTTACTCCGATCATGAAGTGCGCCAGCCATCCTAGAATGGCGCTCCCCCCCATTGCAGCTGCAAGCATGGTGGCGGGATTCATCGGCGCGAGCCCCATCATCGGCGCGATCCAAACCCCGACCATCGTCATGGCCACCGTCCCAGCGAATCCTCCGGCTACAATCCGCGTGTAATTCATCGCTCCCTCTTCCAGGTGGATGTTCGTGTGATCCACCCGCGCATCGTGCGCGAGATGGCAGAGGTTATTGTTCCGAAATGCTCATTCATTACACGTCGCCTGCGTTTGCCGATTCCCGATGAAGGAACGGCCCGAGTGGACCGCAGGGATTCGGCGCGGCGACGCGACTACCCTCGACTGCGTGATTCGGGATGCGCTCCCCGCGCTCCTACGCGCCGCGCGTGCCGCTGGATGCTCGCCGAGCGAGTGCGAGGATGTCGTTCATGACGCAATTCTCGTCTTTCTGCGCCGCATCGGGGATTTTGATGGGCGCGCGCGAGCGTCGACGTGGATGCAAGGCATCCTCGCCAGAAAACTCATGGACTGGCGACGCTCGTCGTGGCGCGAGACGTCCAGCGACACACCAGATGACTACTTCGATTCCATGTTTGACGCAGACGGCTCATGGCTGCAACCGCCGGTTAGCCCCCTCCGTCAACTCGCCCGCCATGAAGCAGTCGAACTCGTGCACGAATGCCTCAAGGAGCTGACTCCAGAGCAGCGTGCGGCATTCACGATGCGGGAAATAGACGAGCTCGAAACACCGGAGCTTTGTAAGATTCTGGAAGTGAACGCCAATAGTCTTGGAGTTCTTCTCTTCCGGGCACGTTTGCGATTGCGCGCCTGTCTGGCGCGATTCGGAATCACGCGGAGCGCTGATGTTGACCTGTAAGGAAGTAAGCCGGGCGATGGCGTCGGACGCGATGCGCAACGCTCCACTCGTTGTGCGGCTACAACTGCGTGCTCACCTCATGATCTGCGATCGCTGCCGGGCATTTGCCGAAGAACTGCGCGTGATAGGCGCGACGGTTGGACTCGCATCGTCGGGAGGGGAGCCAAACGACAGCGTGCGCGAGCAGTCCGAACGAATCGTCGCAAGATTGCGCGATACCATGAAATCGGGTGACGGGTAAATACCGCGCGAGCTCGTGCGCGTTGCGCGACGGGACGAGAGGGCTCAGTATCACGCGTGGCACAGAGCCACGCGTCTTTCCTCGGACTGAAGTCCCCCCTCCCGGAGTTTCGAATGAAGTCTCGACTCGTCACGCTGCTGTCGATCGTCCTTCCCGCTGCCATCAGCGCCCAGCAGCCAGCCGCCCAACCTACGCCCAATCCCGTGACCACCGCGTTTCGCGGACGCACAATGTCGTTGCAGACAATTCTCGCTCAGGCTTTTGACTCGATTCCCGAATCGAAATTCAACTACAAGCCGACGCCGTCGCAGCTAACAATCGGCTACATCGCGCAGCACCTCGCGAGCGACAACTATCTCTTCTGCAACGCCTTTGGCGCGATGAAGTCGACGCAGGCGGCGAAGGACACGACGACGGCCGACTCCGTCAAAGCGCAGTGGCCCAAAGAGGAGCTCGTCACCAAGCTCAAGGCCTCGTTCACCTTCTGCGAAAACGCCTTTGCGCAACTCGACGACAGCAAGATGGCTGACATGGTCACGCTCTCCTTTCGCGGCAATTCGCGGAGCGTGTCACGCGTGACGATGGTTCTCGGGCACGCACTCGATATGGCTGATCACTACAGCCAGCTGGCGAATTACATGCGGTTGAATGGCCTCACGCCGCCGACCGCGTTGCCGAGGCCGGGACGGGACGACTAGCGCGTTCTATCGTTAGGCAGTACGCGAGAACCCATGCGGCTCGCGTACTGCCTGCCCTGCGAGGAACTCGAGCGTCGCTCGTCGTGCCTGCAACACGCGCTTGCTCATCGTTCGAGTTTGAAGTTCTCGTCCAGGCGCGGCCGCTGTGCAGCGTTTGCCGCGAGCCATCCCGTCAGATACATCCACTTCGCCATCCGCGTAAGCTTTGGATAGTCGATGCGCTGCGGGGAGTCGTTAGGCGTATGGTAGTCGTCGTGGAGGTTCGTGGAACACATGAGCGACGGGACGTTCATGCGCGCATACGGCAGATGATCGCTCCGGAAATACCATCCTTCGGAATGCGTCGGACGGTCCCACGACGAATCGACGACGAACTTGCTGGTCAGCGCATTCGCGCGCAGCGCCATGTCCACCAGATCTTTTGACGTACGATGTGGGGGCTGGCTCCCCAACAGTGCCGCGGTGTCGGGGTTGTTGCGGCCGATCATGTCACCGTTGATCACGGCCACGACCTTCGAAAGTGGAACGACGGGGTGCGCGGCGTGATACCGCGAACCAAGCAATCCGCGCTCCTCAGCGCCGTGGTGAATGAAGAGCACTGAGCGCTTGCTGGGCGTTCGCACAAAGGCGCGAGCCGCGGCAAGCTCCGCGACACTCACGGATGCGTTGTCGTCTGCGCCCCGATACGTCGAATCGCCATCGATTGGATAGCGCACGCCGTTGGCGTCCTGGTGTGACGAGAAAATTACGTACTCGTTGCGCAGTACCGGATCAGTGCCGCGCACCATCCCGATGATATTCACCGACGGGACTTCGAATCGTTCGAGCCTAACGTGCATCTCGATCGCCCCGCCCGAGCGCAGCGCCTCGCCGAGCCGAGTCCGCGCCAGGAACGAGGGCGTCGCACCAGCGCCTAACGCGGGCATCGGCGCCACGCGGTCGGACCCTCCCGCGGCGCGCGGCACTGCGCGATCGACGTCGTACGCACCACGTACACGCATGCTCGCGACGGCATCGAAGGCGCTATCGGCGCGACGATCGGCGACGAGGATTACGGCTGCCGCGCCACGTCGCGCGAAGCGCACCATTGTCCCATTTACCGCTGCGTCCACGTAGCGAATGGGATAGGGATAGCTCGTCGGGCGTACGCTGGACGGCGCGGGAGTGAGCAACGGCGTCGCCACAACCCGCCCCCGCACGTCCATGGTGGTGTCGTTCGCATCCGGAATCCACACGACCGTCCCCGACGCTTCCGCGGGAAGGACGCCTAACGGGATCATCTCGGACCAGAGCGGCACGCCGCGTCCACTGAGTTGCACGCTGCTGTTAGGCGTTGAGACACGAGTGCGCGTGATCCAGAACCATTGAAACCAGGTGCCGTCCTCGCCTAACGGTTTGAGGCCAATCGCGCGGTATTGATCGGCCACCCACATGGACGCGCGTAGTTCATCGATCGTACCACCCTCGCGTCCGCGCATCGTATCCGATGCCATCGCAAACAGGTCACGCTTGATATCGCTCTCGCGAATCGCGCCTATCGCGGCGGGAACGCTGCCTTGTACTCTCTGCGTCTCAAGGCTCGTCACTGCGAAGAGCCATAGCGCGCCAGCAGCCATCGATCGAGTAAGTGTGTTCACGGCAAATTCGCGTTAGGGACGGTGCACGTCGGGCACCAGGACTGGCTTCTCATCCATACGATACAACTCCGGCATCATCCAGAAGTAATTCCCGATCGTCGACGGCAGGGGGAGTGAGCAATCCGCGCACGCGCGCTCAACGTGCACGAACCTGCCGCGCATCGGCGCGCGACTTCAAGCCGATCGCGCGCGGACGATCCTCGTCCATTGCCACAGGTCGCCAGTGACGTCGTTGGGAAGGCGATGCCCCAACTGGCGCGCGATCATCACGAGTTGCCCGCGGTGATGACTCTCATGCGACACGAAGTACGAGAGGATATGTCCCACGTCGAGCGGAAGATTCCGCCACACATAGATCGGCGTCGGGGGGACCGTTCCACCATTCTCGATGCCGAAGCGGAGAATGCCCTCGATGCCACGAGCGCTCACGACGAGTGCCTTCACAAGCTGCGCGCGCGGAACCTGGCGCAGGTTGACGATGGCTGGAACGGCCACACCGTGAGGCGCACCGATAGTCCGAATCCACGAGCGACGCGCGTTGTGCAGGTGAGCGGCGAGCGCGCCGACGCTTCGCCGCGGCATTCCGGGAATCGGCGAACTCCAAATTTCCAGCGGAAGGCGAGCGACGAGCGCCCGTGTGACTTCGGCGTTCGTTGCCCACGCCGAGAGAATGCTTGCGCCTAACGAGCCATCGTTCATGGTTGTGCTGTCGATAGGGCTTCTCACTCGGCGAGCAGGCCTGCGGCGCAGCCCGTCCCTCGAACACATTGGCTCACGAACAGGAGGTCCAACTCGTCGCCGCGCACCGCACAAAATCCCGGCACGCCACACCTTTCGGTCGCCACAATCGTGTTGGCAATGAGTGCTGGCGTTCGCTCAAAGAAGTTCTCCGGAGTTCGGAGACGTAGCAACGCTCTCGGCGAAGCGCTTTCCTCCCGACTGTGTCAACCACTGCACTAGCTCCTGATTGCCACTCTCCTCGGCGACGTCCAGCGGCGTGCGACGATCGTAGCCAACCCAATTCTGGTCCGCGCCACGTTCGAGGAGGCGCATCGCTGTCGATCGCTGCCCACCACGGCACGCGTGCCAGAAGGCGTTGGTGACATCGCGATCGGTGACGTCATGGACGGCGAGGGCGAGTTCAACGCGATCCAGCAACCCCAACGCCGCGCTCTGCCAGATGGTGGTCTTGGCTCCGCGCTCGAGCAGTCGCCGAGCCGCGTTCCATTGCGCGAAGACGACAGCGTCGGACATAGCTGGGCCGCCGGTAAAGACGGCGCCGCCCGCTTCGATGTCTGCGCCGGCGTCGAGCAGGGCGTCGAGTACGGCCACATCATCGCTACTCGCCGCCCAATGCAACGGTGTCTCGGCGCCATGTTGCGTGGCGTCTTCCCGATTTCTGGCATTTACGTCTCCGCCAGCTGCAGCGATGAGCGCCACGCTGCGCGCCCCGTTCGGGAAATGACCCGGCCAATCCGCGACGAGGTGGAGCGCGGTTCTGAGTGCGCCGGAATCGTCGACGAAATACGCCGACGCCAGTTCAGGGCTCTCCTCGAGTTGCCGCGCCAGCGCGGTCGTGTCGCCCGTGCGAATCGTGTTTGCGAGGGCCACAGCACGCGGATCATTGGCGGAAATCTTGAGCATGATGTCATTCGTGACAGAAAAGTTGCATCAACCTACAGGCGTTGCCTAACGCGAGCCACGTGCGATGGGATCGGGTCGCCGATGAAAAGGGTCAGCCGAAGGGACCGACCCACTGAGCGCGACTACTCCTTCAACGTCAGCCAGTAGGCGATGCCACAGAAGATGATGCCCGTCGCGAGCCAACTGACAGGAGGAAGACGGAGTTCGGGCTCGATCATCGAGCGCTCATTCTTCTATATCCTCGCTCACTCCTCCGTACGTCATCTCGCCGAGCGCATACTTGTAACGATGTTCGAATCGGGGGATCTGTATGATGTAGGTCATCCCCCAGTTCACAATCGTTCCCTGCACGATAGCCGTTGGCTCCTCATCACACTCCTGGAGATGGCCCCTCACCCGTCCCCAAATGCGCTAAAGTCGAGAATCGGTGTGATTCCGTCCCAACCGGAGACGCCGCCAGCCGCATGACGACTCTCTGACGGCGCGTATGACATTGCTAGCTATGTCTCGTTTGCACCCGCTTGCGCTCGCCATCGTTGGGGACAAAGCTGCAGTAAGCAATGCCTGACACTGCCAACGGGCCCCAGTCGGACAACCCGCCGCTTCATCTGCGCACGCTCGGAGTCGTCGAGCTGCGAGCAGAGGGGGCGGAAAGTGTGCTGCTGGGAATGGGGAAGCCGCTGGCCCTGCTGATCTACCTGGCGGCGGCACCCGGTCGAATGGCGACTCGGTCGCAGCTCATTTCGCTCCTCTGGGCCGATTTGGAGCCAGAAGGGGCTAAACATGCGGTGCGGCAGGCGATCTGGTACATCCGACGAAAGGTCGGCGCGGACATTGTCATCCCCGTGGGTGAGTCACTGCGGCTGCACCAGATGGTCATGGTCGATCGCGACGCCCTGCTGGCGGCATCGGATGCCGGCGATCACGCTGCGGTCGTGGAGCGCTACGCAGGCCCATACGTTCGCGATTTCGCGTCGCCGGGCGGGAGCGGCTTCGAAGACTGGTGCTCGCTGGAGCGTCGACGACTTCGGCAGGTCTTTCAGCATTCGGCTGAGGCGCTTGTCGCTGCGTGGCTGGCGCAGGGACGCTCTCGCGTTGCGCTCGACCTCGCGCGCCGCCTTCGCGACGAGGATCTATTCGACGAGCGAGCGTGGCGCCTGCTGCTCGAAGTTTGTGTTTCGGCAGGCGACCTCTTGGCTGGACGAGCGGAGGCGGAGGCGCTGGAACAACTCGCCGAGCACGAGAAGCTCGAACTCGAGCCCTCGACGCGTGCGCTGCTGCGCGTGGTGCGATCGCCCGAAGCCAAAGAGAACGGCACCAGAGCGGCGCCCGACGGACCGCTGCAAAGTCCGTCGCTGGTCGGGCGAGAGCATGCATTCTCGCAGTTGCTTGGAGCGTGGGAGCACGTGCGGGGGAGTGGCGGGGCGATGCAGCGTGTGCACATCACCGCGCGAGCGGGGCTCGGAAAGTCACGACTCCTTCGCGACTTGCAGTCTCGCTTGAAAGCGATGCGCGCCAAGGTGGTTTCTGTCGGGGGACAATACGGTGCGCGCGACGTTGTCTTCGGGCTGGCGAGCGAACTCGCGGCGGCGCTCGCGACACTTCCCGGGCGGCGAGCGATTTCGCCCGGATCTGCGGCCACACTCATCGCGCTCAACCCGTCCATCTCCACGTATTTCGACGACGCACCGCGCGCCTCTTCGAATGAAGATCCGATGCGCGCGCGCACACTCGCCATGCGCGAGTTGGCCAGCGCGGTCTCATTCGAGAATCCGATTGCGCTCCTCATTGACGACTTGCATTGGGCGGATGACCAGTCGTTGGCGTTCTTAAGCGCGTTTGCCGATGGTGCGCGCGAGTCGCGCATTCTCCTTGTCACGACCGGGCGCCGCGAAGCGCGGCAAGCGGATGTCGCGGCGCACGCTGATACGCTGCAGCTCTCGCTGGAGCCGCTCAACGCGCAGCAGGTCGAGGAGCTGGTGTTAGGCATCGCATCGCTGCCTAACGCTTCGTGGGGGAGTGAACTGACGCAGGAACTGTGGCGCGTATCGCGTGGATCGCCACTGCTGGCGTTGGAGACGTTGCAGCTGCTCGAGGAACGCGGTGTGCTTCGCCGCGAGTCGGGGCAGTGGAACTCCGACGTTCCCGACACGTTGCTGGCGGAGTTGCGCGCGGGTGACGCGTTGCGCGGGCGACTCGAAGAGTTGGACCGGCGAGATCGTTGGCTGCTGACGCTGCTGGCGGTGGCGGGAAGCAACGTCGACGAAGAGACGTTGCGCGACGCCGCTGAGCCCGATCGTCCTGACGCCGACGCACGCATTCGGCAGTTAGAGTCGCGCGGTTTTGTGGTGCGTGCGGGTGACGGGTGGCAGTTGGCGCACGATGAATTGCTCGATGAGGTGCTGCGTGTTGCCACACCTGACGGCTCCGCGCGCGCAGCCGCGCGGCTCGCCGAGGCGATGCTCGGCCACCCGACGTGGGATGAACGGAGAGCGCGACGTGCCGCCCAACTCCTGCGCACCTCGGGCACGGACGCGATGCGTCGTGAGGTTTTTCGGCGCTTTGCGCGTGAGCGGTATGCAGCGGGCGATCGGCGCCCGTTGCGTGCGCTGGCTGCCGACTTGTTAGGCTCGGGAGCGCACGACGAAAACGTGCGATCGGTCGTGCGGGGCGCACCGCTCAGTTGGCGACTCGGGCTGGTGTCGCCCGCTCGTCAGGCAACGGCCGTTATCGCTCTGGCAGCACTCATGGTGGCGTCAGTGATCATCGCTGTGTATTGGAGGACGCAACCCAGTCCGGACGCGGTGCTCGGAATCGCGGTACTGCGTGCGGACGGCCACGTCGCGTTGCAAAGCGTGGAGCTGCGCGAAAAGGGATGGAACCCGTTGGATCCGCTGACGACGGAGAAGTGGGAGGAATTTCGTGAATTTGATATCCAGTCGAGCAACGCCTTCGACGTTACACGGCGACTCGACGGAAGCGCGATTGTCACCTCGCAACCTGTCGACGACAGCGGTGTGATCGAGCTTTTCCTTCACGAACGCAATCGCGCGCCCCGACGAATCGCGCCACACGCTGGAGACGACAACAGACCGCGCTTTTCGCCCGATGGACGCTTCGTCGCATTCGTCACGGCGCGATGGGACTCGCTGAGTCATTACGATCTGGCGTTGTACGACACGTACGGCGATTCTGTCATTCAGCTCACGCACACGCCCGGAACCGACGACTGGCCGACGTGGAGCCCGAGCGGGACACGCATTGCCTTCACCCGATCGAATTGGGGGGAGGGGCCTAACGAGTTGTGTACGCTCGTCGTTGCCACAAGAGTTGAGAGCTGCCGAGCGACTCCCGAAGGGGAGAATAGTTTCCCGGTTGGCTGGATCGATGAAGACAGAATTCTCGCCATGTCCGGCTTGGTGGGCGCACCTCGCCTGGTCGCACTCGAATGGTCGACGAACGCCATCATCGTCATTCGCGACGCGCAGATGGACGATGTTCGAATGAGTCCGGATGGGCGCTGGGTTTATTGCTCGTGTCAGCTCTTTGCCGACGGGCGAATGGGCCCCGCCATCTTCCCGTTGCAGGCGCCGTCGCTCATCCGCGCGATTCAAATGAGCAATCGACAGGATCAGATGCCTACAGGGCGACTCTATCCGTTCTGGATCTCGAGTCGTGCATCGATCGAGCCAACTCGCCTCTAGATCACTGCGCCACGAATCGTGCAGGCACATGTTCCAGCCAAGTTGCACGCGAACTTGAGCGATGAGACTCACCCCCAAACGCCGTACATGGGATCATTGCGCTGGTCGGTAGGCGATTCGTTAGGTGCCTCAATCGACGCGATCAGCGGACTGCTTATGTTGAACGGCGCTTCACCCAGCGTGAAAGTCTTCGCGCGCGCGGGACTCGTCGCCCGCGACTCAGTAGTCGTTTCTTTAGTCCCTTCAGCGGCGACGGTGGTCTTCGCCGAGACTTGGAACGACACCACGTTGAGAGAATGGATTCCGTTTGGACTGCCAATCCCGCGTGTGCAGCGAACGCGCGATGGTACCAACGTCCTTCAAACAAATGGCGAGGGATCGTTCACCTCTGGCGTCATCTCAACGCAGACGTTTGATGCCGCAGCCGGACTTGCGGTGGAAGCGCGCTTTACCGGGAAGATCACGATGAAACAGTGGCAGAACATCAGTATCGGCATTCTCGACAACGTCGACACCGCAGCATATCGCGCCTCGCGCGGTCACAACTTGATTCCCGGACCAGGGCACAGGCACTACTCGTGCGAATTTACCTGGCCTAACGAGCGGAATGCGGGGCAGAGTATCATTGGTTCGCTGACGAACGACGTAACAGTTCTGGCGATCGATTCCGTAACGCTCGGCTTCGCCAAAGCGGCGTGGCACACGATTCGTCTCCAGCTCCTCCCCGACACGCGTTGCGCTGTTGCGATCGACGGCGCGCCAATTGCCATCACCCGCTGGCAGGCACGATTCCCGTCGACAGCTCGCATCTTGATCAGCGGGAGTTCGTACGCCACCGACCTCGTGGTCGGTTCGGTGCGAGTCTACGGCGGTGTGCCTAACGACGTGGACTGGAGGAAGGCGAAAATCGTCCAGTAGCCCGCTCACGCGATTGGCCCCATGAAGAAGAGCGTGTTGCCGAATGGATCGATGATGTCGAAGGTGCGAGCGCCCCACTCTTCGTTTCGCGGTGCGCGCCGAATCTCGACGCTGGCGATAGGCATGTCGCCTTGCTCTTCTTTTCCTACCGACTTCTCGAAGCTGGCGTACCACTGCTCCTGCGAGAGCTCGCCGTGTGAGCCATCGGTGAGACGTTTGAGCGCGTTGCCCCATGGTATCATCATGCCGTGAGAGTCGTCAGATACTGGGACAAGCTCAACGCTCCCTTCGCGGAGGCATTCCCTTAGGCACATCGGAAAGAGGAGCTGGGCTCCGAATGAAATTCGTTCTACGCTCGGTGCGTCGTTCACCTGCCTATTCGACGCTAGTGATTCTGACCGTTGCGTTGGCGATTGGACTCGTCACCGCGGTCTTAGGGTCGATCAACGCAGTCTTCCGACCAGCCTCGCCCGCGCAGAATCCCGAACAACTCTTCACGGTGCGACAGCGCGAAGAGAAGCTCGAACTATTGAATGGATTACGAAATCGTCTTCCATCAGTTCGAGACCTCGCACTGGTGCAGGATGCTTTCACTCTTGTTGAGTCCTCCGGTACGCCAAGCCAACATGGCGTCTCATTCGTAGAGCCCAGGTTCTTCGACGTGATCGGCGCGCGTGCAAGTGTTGGGCGTACGTTTCTTCCCATCGATGAGCATGCGTCCGGGTTGGGCGTCGCCGTCGTCAGCGATCGGTTCTGGCGTCAGCGGATTGGCGCGTCCGGACGACTGTCAGATCAAACCATCACTGTCAACCGTCGCTCATATCACGTTGTCGGTGTTGCTCCACCCTCGCTCGGTGAACTGCTGAGCGCGGATGTGTGGCTGCTCACTCCTCGAGAGGCTCTACTCGATCAGACCTCGCGACCTTCCTCGAGCGTCGGCGCCGTCGTTCGATTGCACCCCACCGCGCAGCGTGAAGATTTGGAGCGCGAGCTGCGCGACATGAGCGCGCGCCTCGCAGGTGAGCGCGAAGCCACTGGTCAAGTGCATTTTCTGGTGCTGCCGGTCGCGATGGCCATGCCAGAGTTCACGGAGTTACACGGCGCGCTCCTCGCCTCGACCATCGCGATCGTTCTCATTGCCTGCGCCAATCTCGCAAACCTGTCGTTGGCACGCGTGTTGTCGCGCGCGACGACGCACGCGATTGTGCGCGCGCTGGGTGCGAGTAAACGTCGCATTCTCGGTGCGGTGGTGGGCGAGAGTCTCATGCTTTCCATAGTTGGAGGACTCGTCGGCGTGGTGCTCGTGGTAGCAGTTCGCGCTCCGCTTCGCCGGCTCATTCCCACGCAAGTGCCGTATGTTGGCGCGCTCGACGTCCGCCTCGATGGTGTGGTCGCCGGTGGCGCGATTCTCGTTGCCGTCCTGATTGCGGTGGCGTTCAGCTCCTGGCCCGCCGTGCGCGCAGCCAGCAACTCGCCAATTCATGCCCTTCAACACGCGACCGGCGGAAAGGCTCATGCACGCCGCAGTTTGTACGGCGGGTTGGTCGTCGCGCAAACGGCGCTCGCACTCGGAATGGCGACGAGCGCCGCATTCATGATGCGTGCAACGAGTCGACTCGCTTCCTTGGAGATTGGCTTCAATCGCGCCGGTCTTCTCGAGGTGCAAACAACACTGTTGACAGAACCGCACGATTCGGAGATCGCTGCTCGCAGTTTTGATGAAGTGCTCGCCTCGGTTCGATCGATTCCGGAAGTGCAAGGCGCTAGTTGGTGGTCGTACGTCCGAGTCGGCGGACGCTATGTCGAGGGGTACACGGAGGGCGGCGAAACTCACGTGCTGTACAATCCAAGAGTGCTCGCCGTGGGCGCCGACTATCTGCGCGTCATGGGCGCGACGATGGTGAAAGGACGCGACTTCCTCCCGGGTGATGCGTCAGGCTCACCCGTCGCGGTGATCGATGAGCGCGCCGCGCGTGCGCTGTTTCCGTACGGATCTCCGATCGGACGACAAGTCGCCAACATCGGCGTTCGTGGTCAATCGTCGTTCGCTACTGTGGTCGGTGTCGTGCGCACCATGCGTTTGAGCTATAGCAGCTTCGATGTCTTCGACGTCGGGCCGGGAGCGGTGTATGTCAGCACACTACCCTCCCCTCGCATGAGGACTTTTCTCGTCCGTACGACCGAGCGTGCCCTGCCTAACGTCATGACGAAGGTTGTTTCGCGCGTAGAGACAGTCGCGCCGAATGGTACCGCGGTCCGCGCGCAACGCGCCGACTGGGGAAAGGGGCGATTGGAACAAGGGCATGAATTCCTGACGCATCTCTTCTCGGCGTTCGCGCTGATCTCCCTTGCTCTGAGTGCCCTCGGACTCTACGCGATCCTTACCTATGCGACCATCGACCGTCGACGGGAGTACGCAGTGCGGCTCTCGATCGGCGCAGCACCGCGCGAAGTTTTCATGCGGGTACTCGGCGAGGGATTCACGCTCGTGTTGGGAGGAATCGCTCTCGGCGAGTTTGTGTCGTTTGGCGCTTCACGATTGATCGACGTCTTCCTGCTCGATCTGTATCACATCGACGCACGAACGCTCGTTGCAGCTGACGTGATGTTGCTCGTCGTCTGTGTGGCGGCGGTGTTGGCGCCAGCCTTGCGGGCGATGCGCACCAGTCCGAGTGAGCTGCTGCGGGCGCAGTGAAATGGGGCGGTAGGAGCCACAGTGACACTCCGCTGCCTAACGCCGAGTGAGCACGTCCTCGTTGAAACCAAGTGTGAGCGTCGCGGGCGTGCCGGCGGGCGCCGACTGCTCGCCGGGAATCGGGACGCGAATCTCGGTGCCGTCATCGTATTGCAGTACGAGCGTGAAGTCGGCAATGCGATAACGACCTTCGCCACCGGCTGGTGATTCTGCATACGCGTACACCGAATGTTCGAGCGCACGCACGGCGCCTCCATCGCGAAAGCGACCGGCTAACGTGAAACCGATGCACTTTCCGTCGCTCAGGCACCAGTTGCCATCGAGTCGCTCGGGGAGTGAATACAATCGTATGAAGCGATGGTCCGTGTTGTTGGTCCTCAGCACGACTGAGTTAGCGTCCATGCGCAACGGTACCTCACCGTACGGCATGATCAACGTTCCGCGTCCGTTGGACATGCTCCATCGTCCCCAATAGCGCAGATAGTCCAACTGCGAGGCTGCGGGGTTGATGTCCGCCAGTCCACGCGTTGGGAATCGGGGGCCGAAGAACGCCGTACCATTGTCGAAGAAGATGGCGTGTTGCGTCTTGAGTTGCCCGAAGGACATCGCGATCCCACCCCATACGCCGACGATTCCCTGCGTTGTGAGTCGGGCTGGAGGGAGCGTAGGCTCGTTCGCACCATCCAACTGCATCGTCGCGACGACATCGCGAAACGCGCGACTCCACACCGGATTGTTCGACGAGGTCAACATCACGCCGCCGCTCGCGAGGTCGCGGAAATCGCGTGAGAACGCTGCGGCTCGCACGATTTTCCCGCTCATATCCATGGCGACGAGTTGAGTCGTGTGCTGTCCCTCGGGTCGCCGCATTCCTCCTTGGACCGTAACAAAATCCCATCCACGCACCGAATGCAGCGGACCTTCGACGTCGAACTCCTTTCCGTTGACCGATCGCATTGGCTGCGCGCCTACGAGCATCTGCACCTCGCGCCACGACGCGCCGACATCTGCCGCGAGTCCGCCGCTTCCGTCCTTCGGGCGAAGCACGAGAATGCGCATCCACTCCGCGCCGCGTCCGGCCGGCGGTGAGAGGACGACGGCGTCGCGCGTCTGCCGCACGCCCCACCCCGCTGGTGGGGTGAAGCTGACTCCCTCGAATCGTTCGGTTGTGCCCGCGGTCGCGATACGCGCCGGCGATGGCTCGTTAGGCTGTGGGGTTGCGGCTGACGGAGGGGGATTCGTGCCAGCGCCACCAGATTTTGTGCCTGCTACCTCGCCAGGTGCAAAGCGAAGAGAGTTGAACAAAACGCCCCACTCGTCGCGACAACCACGGAACGCCTCGATGCTGTTGCTCATCAAGACGATCGATTGTGTCCGTGGAGGGACCGCGACGGGGAAGACGTGAAGGCGAGCGACGAATCGATTGCCGCCTCGATCTTCGAGTGCGCCCTCCGCCCACATATAGCGGTCGCCGTTAGGCGATGTTGCCATCATCGCCGGCGGCAGATCTGCGCGACGATATGACGCGGCGCGGAAGATGACCCGCCACGCGCTCGCCAACGCGGCGTCGAGCGAGGGAGGCGACTGCTCGTCCGCATATACGGCAATAAGGCATAAGTCCCGCCCTCGCACGCGTGTGAAGCGCAGCATCGTAGGGGTGGCATCTGTCGAAAAGCCGCCGGGGACGGTGAAGCGCGCTTTCCCAAAATCGCGTGATTCCTGGGACTGTGCGATCACCGGCATGCATGACAGCAGCAGGGCAAGCCGCGCCAGCTCTACGGAGCGCATCGTCTTCCTCCCACGTTTAGGTCACCCCTCACCAGTGCCGCGAGCCGGAGCAACGTGAACCGTGTCGCGCCGACAAGCGGCTACGCGCTGCAAAACGTACCGTTCCTGCTGACGACTTCCACCCCATCGTCGATGTCGTCGCGCCGCAGTCTGGTCAGGGGCTGCGAGCGGTTGAGCGCTCCTTCCCGTGGTTTGCGCGCCGCCAGCCGCAAGCGCGATCACCATCACGACCGCCGCAAGCGATCGGGATCCGCGTGCGTGGTCTGTCCCCTCTGACCCCCGTCAGCACCCGTCAACACCCACATACAGTTCGGCGCGCTCTCCGATCGTATGGAAAGCGCGCCGAATGTACAGTCAACCGAACGAACTACTGCGTTGCCTTGGCCAGCGCCTTGATCGCGTCCGACATCATCTTGACGCGTGCCGAGTCTGCGGCGCTCGACGCGTCCTTGTCGACCTCTTTGGCAAGTGCGTTCAGTGCATCGCGCCGAGCCTTTCCGCTCGCTGCTTCTGCTTTGTTCAACGCATCGCCGATCGCCGTCGTGCGGTCGGGCGAAAGTCCGTTGCCACGCACCAGCTGGTCGAGATACGCGCGCACCACCACGAATGCCGCGGGCCATTCGATCTTGGGCTGGCTCTGCGGATTGTACTGCGCATACCTAACGAGTTTCGCCGCCTCGATCTCATTCTTCGAGAGCTGTTCGCTGGGCTGCAGCTCAAGAATGTCGAAGCCACGATCAAGTTCGGAAGAATAGATGTAGCCGTTCCAATAGTACGCGCCCCACGAGCCGCCGATTACGGTGCGCTTGCCACCGGAGCCGCCCTGTCCTTGCGTCACCGGAACGTCGGCGCCCGGCGGCGGATCGATCGGGCCGCGGTCAAAGTACGCCAGCTCCTTCGGGTGATCTGCGTCGGTGAAGTCCATCACGCTCACACCCCCTTGGTACCACCCCTGCACCATCACGTCGCGCCCCGGCACCGGAATCAATCCCCCGTTGTGCGACACGCAGTTTTCTTCGGCCGTCTGCGCCGTGTTGATCTTGTAGTAGGCGTGCGGGACGAACTTCTTCTTCGAGTCGAGCGTGAGAATCGTGTTACCACCCATCTCCATCGGCGAGTTCGCCTGGCACATCGGCGACGTGCCGCCCCCCCACTCGTCGGTGAAGACGACCTTCTTTCCATCGTTAGAGAAAACGGCGGTGTGCCAGATGGAGAAGTTCGTGTCGGTGCGCGCGTCGATTCGGATCGGCTTTTCCGGGTTAGAGATGTCGACCAGGATGCCGTGGCTTCCGCACGCGCCCGCGAGGAGGTTCTTGTCCGGGTAGACCGTGACGTCGTGGCAGTTGCGTGGACCAGAGTTGCCGAAAAACGACGGACGCCCCGTGACTGACGGTGCCGGATCGAGACCGGTGAAGACACGCGCGCCGCCGATCACCGTCGACTGTTCCGGGTGCGCGAGCGGCACCTTGATGATGTCGAGGCGATAGAGCGAGTTCGACTCGTCAGCTGCATTCGTGCTCTCTTTGCAGCCGGGCATTTCGGTGTCTTTGCGCGCGCCGTTGAAGCCGGAGACGTAGAGGTATACGACCTCCTTGTCCTTCTTGCTCGGGACCAGCGTGTGCGTGTGCGATCCTTTGCACGTCTGGACATTCTTGATGAGCTTCGGCTCCGCGGGATTCGACACGTCGTAAATGCGAACGCCGGCCATGTGATCCTTCGGATCCTTCACGCCGCCTTTGGCGCAATCGTTCCGATTGCCGCCGCCTTCAGCAGAGAGGAAAAGCAGATGGCCGACGATCGTCGGATCTCCCTGCGACGTCACGCAGGAGACGGCGGCCACCATCTTCGGCGACTGAGGCGTCGAGACGTCCCACACCGTGAACCCCGAGAAATTTCCCTGGTAGACGTACTTGTCGCCGAACGCCAGGTCGGAGTTGATGAAGGCGAGGCCACCCGCCGTGTCGAACACCGCCGCTTTTTTCGACGACGAAACGAGGCGCATGTTGAGCGCAGCTTCGCCGGCGTCGTAGCGCCCTGCCTTGAGCTTGCTGCGAGGATCGTCTTTGCTCGGATACGTCTGCGCGGACGCGAGCGTCGGAAGAATGAGCGTCGCGGCGATCGCGAGCGCTCGACGAGCGGTGAACATCTGTTTGAGCTCCGTGTGGCTGCGAAGGGGAGGGGGGGACGTATCAGCGTGGCTCAGTCTTGGGTGGTCAGACCGAGGCGTAGAGACTCGCCATAAGCGCGCGATTGTTCAAGCGTTTGGGGACGGATGCGCGCTGGCGCGCATCCGTAAGAGCGGCGTTACTACGGTGGTTTCGCGCGCGGGGCGAATCTGAGTTCCCAATTCGGGCTCTGCCGAATTCGGGCTCTGACCCCGGGCTCTGCCGAATTCGGGCTCTGACCCCGGGCTCTGACCCCGGGCTCTGACCCCGGGCTCTGACCCCGGGCTCTGACCCCAATCCCGACACACGGCAACTAAGCGTGATCCGCAACGCGCTTGGATTGCATTTCGATCCCGGTCCGGCGCTCCCTATTTCCGATCCCGTCCCGGAACCTGCCCCCGAACTCCGCACGCAACCGCCTGCGGGAGCGAGGAGGGTCCCGGAGGAAGCGTCGGATCGCGCAGCGGTCCGCTAGCGCCCGAAGGGACCCTCCTCGCGACCCCACGCGCCGGCAGCACCCCGAGCGCCGGCAGCACCCGAAGCTCCGACAGCAAGGCATAAACACGCACGCATGAGAGTGACACACCAATAAGGAAGAGCTATCCTTGCCGCGCCATCCACCGCCGAGCCTCCCTCATGCGTCGCATCGCGCTGCCACTGCTCGCATTGCTCGTGTCGCTCACCGCGAGCGAGACGACATCCGAGGCACAGCGCGCACCCCGCCAGCCGCAACGCCCGAACATCGTCCTCATATTCCCCGACAACCTCGGATGGGGAGAAGTCGGCGCCTACGGCAGCGTCCGCGGCGTCCCTACTCCAAATATCGATAGCATCGCCGCCCAAGGCGCACGTCTCGATAACTTCAACGTCGAATTCAACTGCACCGTCTCGCGCGCAGCCCTCCTCACCTCGCGTTACGGTATTCGCTCGGGCGCGACGCAAGCCTCGGGCTTCACGCTGTGGGAAGTCACCATTGCCGAAGCACTCAAAGGACTCGGCTACGCCACCGCCTTGTTAGGCAAGTGGCACCTCGGGGGCACCGATTGGATCAAGGGGCGCACGCCGATCGATCAGGGCTTCGACGAGTGGTACGGGATCCCCAACACGAGCAATGAAGCACAATGGATGCAAGCGCCCGAGCTCCGCCCCGCGCCTAACGACACGTCGTGGATCTGGGAGCAGAAGGTGGGTGAGGCGCCACGGCGCGTCTCCGTCTTCGACACCCAAACTCGCCGCCTCCTCGACCGCGAAGCTGCACGACGTAGCGTGGCATTCATCGAGAGAAACGCTAAAGCCGGAAAGCCGTTCTTTCTGTACTACCCGATGACGCAGATCCACTTCCCTACTCTCGCACATCCGGACTTCGCGGGAAAAACGGGAGCGGGAGACATTGGCGACGCGATGGCCGATGTCGACTACAACGTCGGGCTCATCACGTCTGCCTTACATCGCTTGAATCTCGATCAGAACACGCTGCTCTTCTGGTGCACCGATAACGGCGCTGAGGGGCGGCGCCCGTGGCGCGGGACGTCCGGGCCGTGGCGCGGGTTCTATAACACGGTGATGGAAGGCGGTGTGCGGACGCCCTGTGTCGTGCGTTGGGTCGGTCGCATTCCGCGCGGACAGAAACTCGGCGGAATCATCCACGAGCTCGACATCTTTCCAACGATCGCAGCTGCCGTGGGTGGCGACATCGTTCCTGCCGATCGACCGATCGACGGCGTGAACCAACTGGCCTACCTAACGCACAAACAATCCACGTCGCCGCGCGAAACAGTGCTGATGTTCACGGGCAATCAGGTGCGCGCCGTGAAGTGGAACGAATGGAAGTTCCACTACGCATACATGCAGGAACCGCGCGTTACCGAGCCGCCGTACATGCGACTGTTCAACCTTCGCTCCGATCCGAAGGAAGAGACCGACGTGAAAGACGTGAACCCATGGGCCGTCGCGCACTTCGATAGCCTCGTCGGCGCGTACGAAGAGAGTGCGCGTCGATTCCCGAATGTGCCGATTGGGGCGCGCGACCCCTACGTGCCGCCGGGAAAGAAGTAGGGGGGCGTCGAGTCCCAAAGACTCACGCGTGCCGTTACCGCCTAACGAATACCGATCTCACCACGTTAGGCGCGCGGTACCCAGCACGCGTCGCCTCCATCACGAGTCGTCCAGCACTATCCAACGACAGCGCTTGGCGAACATCGCCTAACGACGACGAAACGCCGGCAGGGAGCGGAAAGTGTGAGGTCAGCACCAGCGTGTCGCCACGCCACTCGGCCTGCGCGCGCTGGACCGACTCGGTGTGCCCAATCGTCACCGCGTTGCGCGTCGCCGACCCATTGAGCGCAAACGCAAAGTGCAGTCGCGGCTGCAAGTCGTACGTCGTGAAATGCTGGTACTCCACCACGAGCGAATCAACCGACTGTCGAATGGTGAACGGCGAGTCCCAGCCGCTCCCCATCTCGCCAACTCGAAACGCCGCATCGCCGACCGTCGCCACGACAACCTTCTCAGGAAGCGTGTCCACGCGCACCCAGGTGCCGGCGAAATTCGGGCGCGTCTGTGCGAACGCCGGCGCCGTCAAGAACAAGACGACACCGGCGTACATCAACATGAAACCAACGCTGCGCAGCTTCCTGATCATCCAGTCACTGCCTAACGAGAAGAATCTATCTACTTCGTCGCCTTCGCCAAATCCTTGATCGCATCGGCCATCATCTTCACCCGCGGACCATCCTTGGCGCCAGCAACATCTTTGTCCACCTGCTTCGCGAGCGCATTCAACGCATCGCGACGCTCCTTCCCCTGCTTCGCCTCGGCCGCGTCAATCGCGTGCCCAATCGCCGTCGTCCGATCGCTCGACAATCCCTGGTTGCGCACCAGCTGATCGAGATACGAGCGCACAACCGGGAACGCCGCCGGCCACACAATCTTCGGCTGGCTCTGCGGATTGTACTGCGTGAACCTAACGAGCTTCGCCGCCTCGAGTTCGTTCTTCGAAATCTGATCGCTCGGCTCCAACTCGAAAATGTCGAAGCCGCGATCGATCTCAGACGAGTAGACCAGGCCGTTCCAGTAGTACGCGCCCCATGAACCAGCAATCGTTCCGCGCTGGCCAGGACGTCCACCCGCCGGCGGCGGCGTGACTGGAACGTCCGCACCCGGCGGCGGATCAACGGGGCCGCGATCGAAGTATGCGAGCTCCGTCGGGTGATCAGCGTCGGTGAAGTCCATGACGCTGACGCCGCCCTGATACCACCCCTGCACCATCACGTCGCGCCCCGGAATCGGGATAAGCCCACCGTTGTGCGACACGCAGTTTTCCTGCGCCGTCTGCGCCGTCGGAATCTTGAAGTACGCATGCTGCGTGAACTTCTTCCGCGCATCGACCGTGAGAATCGTGTTGCCACCCATCTCCATCATCGAGTTGGCCTGGCACATCGGTGAGGTTCCGCCGCCCCACTCGTCGGTGAACACCACCTTCTTTCCATCGTTAGAGAAGACAGCGGTATGCCAGAGTGAGAAATTCGTGTCGGCCTTGGCATCGATACGCACCGGCTTCTCGGGATTCGAGATGTCGACGAGCAATCCGTACGATGCACATGCACCAGCGAGGAGCTTTGCTTCTGGATACGCCGTCACGTCGTGGCAATTCCACGGACCAGTGGGAATCTGCACTGACGACGTATCGCCCGCGGTACGCGGACGCATGCGCGCCGGACGTCCGGCAGCACGCGGAGCAGCGCCAAGACCAGTGAAAATGCGAGCCCCGGTCACGACTTCGGCCTTCTCCGGCGCGCGCAAATCGACCTTGATGACATCCAGGCGGAACATCGAGTTGCTCTCGTCCGCCGGATCAGTGCCGAGCTTGCAGCCGGGCATCTCGCTCTCGGGACGCGCGCTTTGGCTTCCCGAAACATAGATGTACAAGATGTTTTCGTCCTTTGAACTCGGGATGATCGTGTGCGTGTGCGAACCTTTGCACGTCTGCACGTTCTTCACGAGTTTGGGCGCGGCGGGATTCGACACGTCGAAGATTCGAACACCTGCCATGTGATCCTTGGGATCCTTCACTCCGCCAGCTGCACAATCGTTGCGATTCCCCGCGCCTTCAGCGGAGATGAAGAGCAAGTTCTTGTAGATCGATGGATCACCCTGCGAGGTCGTGCACATCACGCGCGACATGAGCTTCGGCGCTGTCGGATCGCTGATGTCCCAAATCGCAAAGCCACCGAAGTTGCCTTGATAAACGTACTTGTCGCCAAACGCGAGATCTGAATTGGCGAACGTGAGGCCGCGCGTCGAATCGAGTCCCGCGGGCTTCGGCGTGTTGGACACGAGGCGCATGTTCTTCGCCGCAACTCCCGCGTCGGTCTTTCCCGACTTCAGGTTGTTGCGCGGATCGTTCTTGTTCGGGTACGTCTGCGCGAGCAGCGCCGAGGGGAGGAGGAGCGTCGCGGCAATCGCGTACGCCCATCTGGCGTTAGGCATCAGAGGGGATGTGAGATGTGACGAGGGGAGGTGCAACGATGAACCAACTACGGACGAACGACGGACTAACCACGGACTACCGAACGACCAACAAGGGGACCGCTACGGACCACTTACTTGCTGGCTAACTGCGACAGCATCTGGCGCATGGCGCCGATCTCTGCCGTCTGCACCGACACCACGTCATTGGCGAAGACATTGACGTCGACTTCCTGGCCGGCGAGTGGCGTATCGAAGAGATCCTTCACCATCTGCAACGCCCCTTCGTGATGTTGGATCATCATGTTGAGGAAGTTGCGATCGAAGTCGACGCCCTTCGATCCTTCGAGCTCCTTGAGCTGCTCGGCGGTCAGCATCCCCTTCATCTGCATCGTGCGCCACGACGAGGTGTCCGGCGCCATCTGGCTATTCGAACGAAGCCACTGCTGCATGATCCGGATCTCCGCCACCTGCGACTGATCGATCTTGTTAGCTAGCCGAAGGAGTCGTGAGTTCGCTCCATGCGACTCGGCCATCTTCGACATGTAAATGGCCTGCGCGTGGTGGGCGATCATTCCTTGCATGAATTCAACGTCCGCGACGGTGTAATGCGCACCTTGTGGGACGGTGATCTTGTCATGCTTCATTCCCGCGTGGTCGTGCTGCGCACGAGCAGTAGCGGGCGAAGCAAACGCGAGCGAGCCAGCCAGAATGGCGGCGGTGACAGAGATGCGACGAGAGAGAATCACGGGAAACTCGGGTGCGAGTGACGAGGGTCTTCCGGTCGGGATACGCTATCTGAACCTTGGGCGTTGTGCCACGCCAATTAATTGATGAGATGGAGAGCGACATTTCGATGACTGTCGGACGCCCCTTCCTGCACGTACAGAAGGCGCGGCGGAGTCTGCGGACGCAGTCAGCTAAATAGTTGGAGTGCAAGCGCTTTCCACGCCGGATTCACTCTGACGGCGCTCGCCGTAGCCTGACCGGCGACAAGGCGGGGCGCGTCACTTTGTACACCACGTGGACGCGACCGATCGTGGCAAGGTCGGCAATGCCCCGAGCAGCACCCAGAGGTCGACGCCAGCCAAGACCCATCCCGTACGGCTCGAGGAATGCCACCCGCCCGAAGCCGCGGCCGTCGTCGGTGCCGCCGGACTGCTCGTCATAGTCCTCCGATCAACTCCTCGTTAGGCGAACGGACCCACGCGACGCCGGGGAAATGCTCACCTGCCTCGCCGTCATCCCGCTAGCCCCAACTGACGCGCCGCCGTTAGGCGATCAACAACCTGACGGTGTCCCGTGATCATACCGTCGTGGAAATAGTAGATCGTCATTCCGGCCACATCGATCGTTCGTCCGGACGCCGGTTGCCCACCCATGGGTGCGCTGTTGGTTCCGCGCATGCGCCACGCAATCGCGACGGAATCGGGGCCAGCAATCGTATCGCTGACATCGAAGAACAAATCTGGAAATGCGCCACGCGACGCCGTGAGACGATTAACGAAACCTTCGCGTGAGAGCGTTTGCCCCTCCCACGCATCACCGGGATCGCTGTGAATCGTGTATTGCTCGGCGAGGAAGTGTGGAACGGCGCTCGTGTCGCCTTCATTCCACACGCGTCGCATGAATTCGGCGAGTCGTTGTGCGTTGTCGGTCATCCGTCTCGTGCGTAAGAGTTGGTGGCATGTCGTGTAACGTCGCAAAATCTGGGTTGCACTATAGAGTATGCGTGAATTGAATCGCGCGTATTGCTCCTCTACGTCGATGAGCGTAGAGTCCGCGCTCCTCTAACCAACCGCCACGTGCCCTCTCTACGCCTCGAAGACCTCTCCTGGACCGACGTACGCGATCATCTATCAAAGGGCCATCGCACCGTCGTCGTCATGACCGCGTCCATGGAGCAGCATGGACCTCATCTGCCGACGATGACCGACACGGCGATCGGATACGCAGTTGGCGACCGCGTGGCCGAACTGTTAGGCGATGCCTTTCTCGCTCCCGTTGTGCGACCTGGGTGCTCTGATCATCATCTCGCCTTTCCTGGCTCGCTCTCCATTCCCGAGCCTCTCTTCATCGAGACAGTCGCGCACTACGTGCGATCGTTGGCGCCGCACGGCTTCGATCGTTTTGTCCTTCTCTCCTCGCACGGCGGGAATTTCTCGCCGCTGGCGAAGGCCGCCGGTCAGTTAAAGAACGAATTCGAGGGGAAGGGAGTGCGCATCGTTGCGTACGCCGGTGGTGCAGCACTGATGGCAAGTATGGAAGTCATGAACGCTGCCGCGCGCAAACATGGTGTCGTGCAAGATGTCGACGCGTTGCACGCAGAAGTCACCGAAACGTCCGTGATCCTCGCGCGACATAACGCGCTCGTCCATCCGGAGCCGTGGGAGTGCGGGGCGATGGGACACATCGACACGAACAAACTCTTTACCGAGGGGCTCAAAGCCATCACCGAGAACGGCATCATCGGCGACCCGCGAGGTGCAACGGCGGCGTTAGGCGAGACCGTCGTCGAGGACCTCGCGCAGCACATTGCGGAGTGGGTGCGCGCTCAGGGGTGATCGAGTCACTCGCATGCGGGGCTCCCTTCGACGAGTGGGCATGCGCATACGCACCCAGCGAGCTAGACCCATCGCTGCACGGCCTCGGCTGAAAACCTCGTTCCCCCGAGCGCTACCACCAGCTTCTGCTCGGCCGTTTCCCCTAAATCGACGAAGCAGGTGACGAGTTCGTAGCCGAGCGCACGGATGCGGTCGAGCTGCGAATCGATGTAAGCGCGAACGAGTTCGCGGGATATGTGAGGATTGTCGGGGAGCGTGACCACGTTGGGATCGAGCCCGAGCGCTAGCACGGTGGGCATTTCGTTGCTCCGTCACTACGAGTCGTAGGGTTCACGGAGAGAAGCGTGCCAACGAAGACGTCGTCGTCTCGACGCTAGCCAAGTGCGGACAAACGCACATGTGCCGTTGTGCTCACCTCATTATATCGCCGGGCCCCCCGCTTGCGGCAACCCCCGGGGGTAGCCCTAGAATCGCGCCCTCTTTGATCATGCGAAGTACGTGATATGCGTTTCGTGCTCTCGACGATTGGCTCTCGAGGCGACGTACAGCCGCTCGTCGCGTTAGGCTTGGCTCTGCGCTCGCTTGGCGCCGATGTTCACTTGGTCGTCCCACCGGATTTCTGCGAGTGGATCGAGGGGATGGGAATGCGCGTCACACCTATCGGCCCCGAATTGCGCTCCACTGCGAAGCCCGCATCGCCGGCGCCAGCGATCACGCCGGATCAGCGTCGTTCACTCATCGAAGGGACTGTCGGCGCGCAGTTCGCGACGCTGTTCGCGGTCGCACGAGAATGCGACGCAATGGTTGGCGCGACTACTCTGCAGGTGGCCGCGCCATCTATCGCTGAGTCGTTAGGCATCCCGTATGTGTTCGCGGCGTACTGTCCGGCAGTGCTGCCGTCCCCCCACCATCCGCCCCCTGTACTTGCGATGTTGGGGGATAAACCCGCGGCAGAGCGCACCGACTACAGTGCGCTCTGGGAGAGCGATACCGCACGATGGAACGCAACGTGGCGAGACATCGTCAATGCCAAGCGCAAGACGCTCGCTCTCGCGCCGATCGACGACGTCCGCGCCCACGTCTTGACGCCGCGTCCGTGGCTCGCCGCTGACAAAGCTCTCGCCCCATGGCCGTCGCCTAACGATGGTAGCGTTGTGCAAACCGGTGCCTGGATCATGGAAGACTCGCGACCACTTCCTCCTGAGGTCGAGCGCTTCCTCGACGCCGGCGAGCGGCCGGTGTACTTCGGCTTTGGAAGCGTCCGCACCCCCGAAGGGATCAATCGGTCGTTCGTTGAAGCGGCGCGTGCATGCGGACGACGATGCGTTCTCCTTCGCGGGTGGAGCGACGTAACGCCAATCGATGGCGCCGACGACACACTCTCGTTAGGTGAGGTGAACCAGCAGGCGCTCTTTCGACGAGTCGCCGCCGTCGTGCATCACGGGGGCGCCGGCACGACGACCGCGGCGGCCAGGGCAGGCGCACCGCAGGTGGTGATTCCGCAGCACTACGACCAACACTACTGGGCGGGACGTGTTGAACAGTTGTCGTTAGGCGTCGCGCATGTAAGTACGGATCCGACACCAGAATCGCTCGCGTTGGCAGTGACCAAGTGTCTACAGAGCGCGGCGGGTAGCAACGCGCGCACATTCGCGGCTCGAATGCAAAGCGACGGCGCGATGGTCGCCGCACGAAAGCTCTTGGGCGACTAACGCGCAATGGAGGCCTAACACCCGCACTCGGCGCCCAATGCGCGGTCGACACGTCAAGACTCCGCTTCGCGCTCTGAGTTGCGGTGAGACGCTTCGTGAACCGCTGGGCTAGATCCACCTCCGGACGCGACGCCGATACTCGTCGTATCGCTCCCCGAATTTCGATTGGAGCACTCGCTCTTCCGGTTGGATCTGGAGACGATCGATATATAAAACGAAGGCGAGCGAAACGATCGCGGCAATAGCGTTCGACCAGTAAACCGCGACCGCGAGCAGGATGCACCATGTGCCGAGATACATTGGATTGCGCGAATACCGAAACACACCGTCGACCACGAGCGTCGAGGCGCGCGCTGGCGCAATGGGCGAAAAGGTCGTGCCGCGCCGCGCGAACTGCACGCGTGCCATCACGATTAACACTACGCCTAACGCCGCAAGCAGTGCGACGCCGGTGAAGCGCACGGTATTGCTGAGCGCAACTTCACCTCCCAAGCGCGCCGCGACCCACATCGCCCCGGCGACGAGAAGTGCGACAACGTCAGGTGGAAGCCGAAGCGCAAGCACGATTGGAGAGTTGATGGAGCGGGATTGATGCGTGATGCCTAACGGCTCTACACATGCGAGGGAGGGGCCAACAGCGACGTACGCTGCGCGCGCCTGATCTCTGGATGTTGCCCCAGCACGCCCTTGCCGCGCTTTCGAAGGCGACGTTCCTGTCGTCTGCAAGTTTGAGCCTCACCGAAACGCGCTCCACCCATCTGGAATTCCACCACGGGCACCGGAAGTTTTTCGATAGCTCACAGCTCGCCGATTTGTTGGGGCTCGCAGTTAGAGAACGTGTCTTTCTGACTCCCTTCTATTGCGGCGCACTCTGAGCGCCACATCGCACGTTCGGTTGCCCGGCACTCGTCAGCGCGCGGCAGCAAGATAGTCGCGCGCTTCCTTGATCTCCGAAGTACGCTGCCCGCCAGCCGCAATCCCTATCAACACCGAATAATGCGCGCGTGCGGCCGCGTTCTCCCCCGCCCCGCGTGCCGCCCTCGCAGCACCGAGGAGCGCGTTGAACCGGTTGGGATACAACTCCAGGGCGCGCGTGTACGCCGCGAGCGCCTCGCGCGGATGATCGTCCTCCATCAACAAATCGCCTAACAACTCGGCGGCGGGAATGGTCGGTCCGGGAGTGACCGCATGCTTTGGCGTTGATTCCTCGAGCTGCACCGCCGCCTGCATCAACACTCGACTCGAGTCACCCTGCTTCGCCACATGCGCCAACCATGCCTGTAACTCCAGTTGCATGACGCGAATGTTACGAGCGAAGAGCTCTTCGCCAGACGCACGCATCCTTCCCTCGAGAACGCCGAGCTGCCTAACGATTGAATCACCTGTGACGCCCCGCCCGCCATGGGCAGCGCCAAGTCCGCGCGCGAATAGCGAAATCGCCTCGGGCCACGCGAATCGATCCCAGTCGATCGTTGATGGCTCGCGCGGCTGGATACGCTCCGCTTCGCTCCATGCGTGGCGCTCCAACACGTAGCGCGCACGGGTCGACGCGAGGTGAAACGCCGTCTTGAACGTCGGTTCGATATTCGCCGTTGCGCGCAAACGCTGAATTTGCGCTGACGCGCTGTCGTCCTCGCCCTTCTGCAAATACGCGTAGACGAGATACTCGATGGCATGCGGGAACTCATCCCACACGAATTCGCCGTGTTCACCGGCCGGTGTCTCGAGCGCTGCGTCCGCTGCCTGCAGGTTCCCCTTGATCACCGCATTCCAGTCGCCGAGTCGCGTATAGATGTGTGTCGGCATGTGAAGCGCATGCGGATTGCGCGGCGCCTCGGTGCTGTACCGTGCGGTGACCTCAGGAAACTTCCGCTCGCGCCCCGGAACGTCGTCGGCATGTACGAGATAGTGCATTGCGCCGGGATGCTTCGGATTGCGCGCATACACGACGCGCAACAATTCGGCGGCGCTGTCGGCGTGTGCGGTCGACGTCGACGTCGGAGGCGAAGTAGCAAGAATCGACAACGCATAGAATGCATCACCTTCCACATCGGACGGAAAGGCACGATGCAGACGCGCCATCGCCTCTTCGAATCGGCGTATGCGTAGCCAATAATCACCAGACGACGGATCGAGGTAGAACGCCTCCGTCGCGGCAACAAAGAGTCGTTCTCGTTCTGTTGCAGGCCGGAGCGCCTGGGCGCGCTGCACTTCATCCCATCCGCGTTGCAGTGCCTGTGCGTTCGGACGCGTTGGCCAGAGCGGCTGAAACAGCGTCATCGCGATCCCCCAATGCGCCATCGCACACGGCGAGTCTGCGGCGGCAATCTGTTCGAATTCCCTGCGGGCCTGCGGATATGTCATGTGATGCAGGAGTGCCACCGCGTGGTTGAACTGGGCCTGCGACCGCTTCGCGCACGACACCGGGAAATCAACGATGCCTAACGATTGATGCCTGTGATCTTGCGCCGCGGCGATCGCGCTCGATACCATCATGGCGCAGAGTATTGCCAGGGCACCCGCGCCACGACGAAGCGCAGTTGCTCTGGCACCATGAGCGCCACTGCGAGCGAATGTCCGTCTCACGTCCACTCCTCGCGTTCAAACCACGCCAAAACCCGCAGCGCGCGCAGCGTTACCCAACGATTGGGAGCGCCCACGTCGCCCGCAACATGCGTGTAGAGCGTGCCGCGGTGGCGCACCTCAAGTGGCCACGATCCGTCGTTGCGTCTTCGGTGCCGCACCACGGTGAGCGCTTCATCCATGCGCGCATCATGCCCAACACCAGCCGCACGGAAATAGTCGAGCGCCCTCAATACGTCGTAGTGCCAGAGCGGTGGAAAGGCCAAATGCGCCCATTCATCTCTGATAACGGCTCCGGTCGACAGTCGTCGCAACAGACGACGCTCGAGCAAGTATTCGTGCGCGCGCTCACGCGCCGCGCGTACATCATCGTCTTCGCCTAACAATTGCTCATACGCCAGAAGTCCCTCCAACACGCACAACGTCGTGTGGAACGACGAGCGCACCGATCCTCGCTCAGCCTCACAGTTCCATCCACCGTCTCGCAGCTGCTCGCCCACTAAACGCTGCACGAGCCGACGACTCGGCACACCGAAATACGCGCCGAGTGCTACGACACGACCGTTGATGCACGGTTCAACTTCGCCTTCGAAGAACGGCGAATACCCCCATTCTTCTCCCCACGTGACTTGGTCGCGCACGCGATCGATCGCGCGCTTCACTTCGGGCGCGTCCGGCTCAGCACCTAAATCGCGGAGGTAGATCAGCGAGTACAGGTTCGTCCACCAAAGAGGATCTGGCTCTCCCGTACCCCACTGCCCGTCTTCGCGCTGTAGGGCGAGTAGCGACGCCCCCCACCCCTCACGCGCTACGCGCGAACGCTCGCGATGAACGGCTTCCGCCGGCGCGTCCGTCAGGTCATGCAGGATCTGCCATCGCAGAGCAGGATCGGAGTCAAGCAGCCAATCGATGACACCAGTGCCGGCGATCGGGGCGTCGTTAGGTGTGAGCATGTCTTCGCAGTCGTCGCAAAGGTCGCGGCAAGAAATTGTCCGCGCGCATCTTGCGCACAAATGACGCTCTGCGCTAGCACCGTGCGAGAACCGAGGACCGCGGCAGCACGGAGTTCGGCCGGGCCTGGCCTAACGACGCGGCTGAAAGAGCTCGATCGGATTCCCAGACGGGTCCTCGATGATGACTTTGCGAGCCGCCGGGGCCACGCACAAGTCCCTCCGTGCGGAAGTTCACGGCCGCCGCGCGCAGCACAGCCACCTCCGACGCGAGGTCCGTGACTTCGATGCTCATCCGATTCCACCCTCCAGGCTCCTGCGTCCGGCCATCAGCGAGCGGGCGTGTCCCGGAAGTCCCCTCACCGCTCAGCAAGAGACGCACTCCATCACGCGCAACCGTTACGAACGCCGGCGTTGCGGCACGTCCGTTGGTGACTAGGCACGGAAAGCATCCAATGCCCCCTCCGTCCGCTCACACCCCTTACTCTCCGGATTGCCCCCGCATTCACAATTTCATTCCTTGTGCTCGCTCAAAAGACGCGGTAGGCTTTCGAGCTCGCCGTAACGCGTCGACCGGCTCCCCTCCCCCGCACCAGGCCGGCCCAAACGCCCACTACCCCTCTCTCGGCTATCCCCATGTCCATCATCGTCGGCCTCGCCGGTTCCTTCACGAATGCGCGCAACGGCATGACAAAGAAGGACATGATGGCGTGCGAGCGCGTCGCAGCCAAGCTGGACGAAGTCATCATGTTTCGCTCCACTGGACCATGGGCTCGGCGATGGATCGAGCGCGTGCATCCGACGAAGAACTTCCATGTGAAGGGAAAAAGCTCCGATTGGGGACCTCAGGCTGGGCTCGTCCCCTACGACGCGCTGTTCAGCAAGAAACCGCAGACCAGCGATCGCACCAAAGCGAACGACAAGAGTGAGCACGAAGGGTGGGCACGTCGCGTGCCGCTCGTCCTCACTCGCGGCGAACTGAATGTTCAAATCACCCAGCGCGAAGGAAATGAGGTCGCCATTCGCCGATCGGCCGAAACTGCCAACGGTGACGTCCTGCTCTGGGCAGGGCCGCACCCTGATGCGAGAGCGGCGCACACTGATTTTCTCTTCCGCGCCGTCAAGCGCGGCGGCGCCGATCTGTTCGACATCATGGTCTACATGAATCCAGCTGGTCTGCCGGATACCGCGGCTTACGGCGCGAACATCTTTCTCTTGAGCGACAGCAAACGCTACAGCAACTCGCTTCAGCCCGTCTTCGTCATGGCGTCAAATGAGTCTGGAGCCGGGGACAAACCGATCACCGGCGACTACGACCTCTTCGCCGTCGTCCCCACCTGGGCACAGTACGGCAGCCAAAGCGTGAGGGGATACCGCAAGCACGGAATCTTTTTGGAGGGGAAGGGGCAGCAGCGCAGCATGCACACCTCGTACGGTATCGGTATGGACAACGTCCCCGACCCGTCGCTGCACACCATGTCCGCCACGCCCGGGCGTCCGATCGGAGCGCGTACTGAGTCGACTCAGGGATTGCTCGATGCAGCAGCAAGCGACCCTAAACGCCGAGAGCATGCGGATATGGGCAATGTCACGCCGCGTGTCTTGCAGGCGATTGTCGAACTCAATGTGGCGATGGGGGCGATTGGCAACAAAGCGCCATTCCGCCGCGTGCACCACAACGCCGAAAACCTTCGCAACGCCGCCTTCGGTGCGCTCTCCAAAGGCGACATGCAGGACACGTCGAAAGGAGGCGGCGGCTACGGCGACGGTTTCCCCCTCACCGTCTTCCTCCCTCCGCGTCCGTCCCTACGCGCGAAGTACGGCACGGTTTGCACCATCACCGACTACGGCTCGCTGCGCGAGTGCATCTACGACTTGAGCGACGCGGGCTTCTATGTTCCGCGCAACGTGGCGTGGGGAATCAGCTCCCCACACATGGGAGCCGCCAAGGCTGCTCTCGCGGCGCGCGGCATTCGGTAGCGACGACCGCCGGAGAAGGGAGTCGCGGTCGCGCTGCGCTGCGCCTTACGCCACGATCGTCGTAAAGACTCGACGAATCGCGTCGCCGACGTTGTCCAGAAGGTCGAACGCCAGCAACATGAAGTCGCCACCTAACTCAGGCATGCGAGCCGGTGGCCGTTCGTCGGGCGACGGGTCATGCGCCGAAGCTTCGAGTGCAGTCGGCGGCTTTCGGGGCGGCGGCGTTAGTGCTCCCTCCAGACCCGGCATCGGGAGATCGGATTCGTCCATTGGTCACTCGCTGCGATCGTCAGCTTCACTACGCAGCCTTGCTCTCAGTGTTTCTATCGTCTCCCACCGATGTAGTCAGCGAGATGTTTCCCGGTTAGTGTCGAGCGCTTTTTCACGAGGTCGGAGGGCTTTCCCTCGAAGACGACGCGCCCACCATCGTGCCCTGCGCCCGGCCCCAGGTCGATGATCCAATCGGCGTGCGCCATCACCGACTGATGATGCTCAATGACAATCACCGACTTCCCCGAATCGACGAGTTTGTCGAGGAGCCCGAGGAGCTGCTCGAGGTCCGCCAGGTGCAAGCCCGTAGTCGGCTCATCGAGCACGTACACGCCTCCCTTCTCACCAATGTGCGTCGCGAGCTTCAGTCGCTGACGCTCCCCACCAGACAGGGTCGTGAGCGGCTGGCCAAGGCGAACGTATCCGAGACCGACATCCGCCATGCACTGCAGGATGGCGTGTGCCGCAGGCGTCTGTCCCTTGCCGCTCCCGAAGAATTTCACCGCGTCTTTGACAGAGAGATCGAGCACCTCGGCGATGTTCAGTCCACCGAGTTTGTATTCGAGTACTGAAGCCTGAAAGCGCCGCCCTGCGCAGTCCTCGCACACTGTTGCGACGCTGGCCATCATCGCGAGGTCGGTGTAGATGACACCCGCGCCGTTGCATGTCGGACACGCCCCTTCGGAGTTCGCGCTGAATAGCGCCGGCTTCACGTTGTTCTCTTTTGCGAACGCCTTGCGGATGGGTTCGAGGAGATCGGTGTACGTGGCCGGATTGCTCCGCCGAGAACCGCGGATCGGCGCCTGATCTACCGTTACCACACCTTCGCGCCCGCTCACGGAGCCGTGAACGAGCGAGCTCTTTCCGGAGCCGGCGACTCCAGTGACGACGACCAAAACGCCTAACGGGATGTCGACGTCGACATTCTGAAGGTTGTGCGTCTTGGCACCGCGAATCTTGAGGGCGCCGTTAGGCGTTCGGACCTGCGCCTTTAGCGACGCTTTGTCGTTGAGGTGGCGGCCGGTGAGCGTTTTGCTCTGGCGCAACCCGTCGACACTCCCTTCGAAGACCACTTCTCCTCCGGCACCCCCCGCGCCCGGCCCGAGGTCGACGATATGATCGGCAATCGCGATGACCTCCGGCTTGTGCTCGACAACGAGGACACTGTTCCCCTTGTCGCGCAAGCGTTGCAGCAAGTCATTCATCCGCTGGATATCGTGCGGATGCAATCCCACTGTAGGTTCATCGAAGACGTACGTTACGTCGGTGAGCGATGAACCCAGGTGGCGCACCATCTTGGTGCGTTGCGCCTCGCCGCCGGAGAGTGTGCCAGACGAACGATCGAGACTGAGGTAGCCGAGCCCGATCTCTACGAACGAATCGAGTGCATCTCTAAGCGTCGATAGCAACGGAGCAACGCTCGCGTCATTTAGCGAGCGCACCCACTCGGCGAGGTCGTTGATCTGCATCGCGCACGCGTCGGCGATGTTCACCCCTTTGATCTTCGATGATCGCGCAGACTCGTTGAGACGCGTTCCCTTGCAATCGGGACACGTGGTGAAAGTCACGGCGCGCTCGACGAAGGCGCGGATGTGCGGCTGCAATGCGTCGACGTCCTTCGAGAGAAACGACTTCTGAATGCGCGGAATGAGCCCTTCGTATGTGAGGTTGATCTTGTCGACCTTCACCTTGATAGGCTCGTGATACAGAAAGTCTTGTCGCTCCTTCTTTGTATAGTTGCGAATGGGCTTGTCCGGATCGAGAAGTCCTGACGCGGAGAAGATGCGTACCGCCCACCCGTCAGCCGTGTAGCCGGGAATGGTGAGCGCACCTTCATTCAACGATTTCCTGTCGTCGTAGAGTTGCGAGAGATCGATGTCGTTGATCGACCCCATCCCTTCGCAGCGCGGGCACATTCCACCGGTGACGGAGAAGACTTTCTTCTCGGTTTTTCCCCCGGCGGCTCCTTTCTCCACCGTCATTGTCCCGACCGCCTTGACCGACGGGACGTTGAACGAGTACGCGTTCGACGAGCCAATGTGCGGCTTGCCAAGCCGGGAGAAGAGGACGCGCAGCATCGCATTGGCGTCGGTGGCCGTACCAACGGTTGAGCGCGAGTTGGCCCCCATGCGCTCCTGGTCGACGATAATGGCCGTCGTTAGGCCGTCGAGAACGTCAACCTCCGGTCGCGCGAGCGAAGGCATGAAACCTTGCACGAACGCGCTGTACGTCTCGTTGATCATCCGCTGCGACTCGGCGGCAATCGTCCCGAAGACTAACGACGATTTGCCCGACCCAGACACGCCGGTGAATACCGTAAGGCGACGCTTGGGAATCTCGACACTCACGTCCTTCAGGTTGTTCACCCGCGCGCCCTGCACGCGAATGAGGTCGTGAGTGTCGGCCGGATGTCTCCCCTTGTCGTTTCCTTTTGCGCTCATGTCATCGCGGATTCAGAAGGTATGACGCGGACATGCACGCAAATGCGTTCACCGTTAGGCGGTGCTGCGTTCGCCACGTCGTTTTCCAAAGTACGGCAAGGCAAACAAATACAGCCCGGAAAAGAGGAGCGCAAAGAGCGGAGGAAGTGGCGAGTACGTGATGTACGCCGGCGGCTGGCCGCGCGTCATCGCGAGCAGGTTCGCCACCACCGTCGCGGTAAAGAGAATCGATAGCCAGCGATGAATCTGCCGAATCCACTTGTTCCAGCTCATGCCGTCCTCTCGAGCAGATCAATGAGCCTTTGTCCCATCATGCGCCAGCCGTAGCGCGCGCCACCGAATTCGCGCTTTTGATTTTCGTTGAAGCCTGTTTGTACGATCGTGAGTCGCGTTCCCTGGTCGATCGGGGCGAGCGAAAACGTCACGACGGTTTCGAGAAACGGGACGCTCCACTTGTACTGCAGCTTTCGATTTGGATCGATTTCGACGAACTGACAGTTCACCGTTCCATCCCAACCGGGATACGGTTGCGTTTTGTACATGAACTCCGCGCCCGCTTCGAGCTTGAGTCCAATGACCGGCAGCAGCCATTGCTCGAGCAACTGCGGTTCGGTGAGTGCGCGCCAGATCTTTTCCGGTTTGTGCGGCAGCTCGAATTCGAACGCGAGCGTTTCGCTCTGCGATGGCGCGGTTTTTTCGACGATGGTCATTCGTCCATCTCCTCAAGAAGTTTTTCCAGTCGCGCAACGTGCTCGACCCAAAAGGCGCGGTAGTGCGCGATCCAGTCGACTAGCGGTTTCAGACCGCGCGGCTCTACGCTGTAGTAGACGTGTCGTCCTTCGCGGCGATTGTTCACGAGCCCCGCGTCTTTGAGCGCGGCGAGGTGCTGCGACACTGCGGGCTGCGAGATGTCGAATCGCGCCGTGAGGTCGTTCACCCCTACTTCGCCACGCGTCAGCGATTCGAAAATCGCGCGACGCGATGGGTCGGCGAGCGCGTGGAAGATCTTGTCTTCTGCTTTCGGCGCGGTGAGCATGGATTATACATAAGTCTACACTTATATATTGTCAACATCTTTTTTGCCGAGGATTTTCCGATCCTACGAGCTCAACGACGCTTCTTCGATTTGTTGTGTGTGACCGCCGCGCGAATGAGAGCCTTGAGCGCTTTGGCGTTCACCTTTTCACCTTCGCGAAAATCGATCGCTCGGCGCGCGTTCCCTTCGAGCGATGAGTTGAACAAACCCGCCGGATCGTCGAGCGCGGCGCCAGCGAAGAAGGTGAGCTTCACGACAGCCTTGTACGTCTCCCCCGTGCAGATGATGCCGTGGTCTTCCCACACCGGGACGCCGCGCCACTTCCATTCTTCCACCACATCTGGATCGGCTTCCTTCACGATGGCGCGAAGGCGCGCGAGCATTTCGCCGCGCCAATCACCTAACTCTGCGATGCGCCCATCGATGAGTTGAGACGGAGTTTCCGCGGACGTTCTTGGTGATGCAGCTTTTTTCATCGCCATGTGAATGCTCGCACTGCAAGAATTTTGAAAGTTGCGCTGGATGTTGCCTAACGCGGAATGATGGGGAGCAAGACGTACGACGCGCGATTTCGGTCGTGGTATACCGTTTGGTTCGCGACCACTCCCGTCTTCTCGTCGGCGATGCTGCCACCGGTGTTTAGGTTCGCATCGAACTTGGGCCACGAACTCGATGCCACCTCCAGACGAATGCGTTCGCCGGCATTCACCAGGATACACGTCCCCCAGTTGTCGATCTTGAACGCCTCTGCCGTTCCAGGAGGAATGAAGCTCGCCTGACGAGGGTTCTTTGCATAACGTGCGCGAATCGCACCGTCGTTCAGCCGGCGCGCGACTCCGTTTGGATAGACGATCAGAACCTTCGTGAACCAATCGGTGTCTTTCGCCGACGTCGAAGCGTGAATGGTCGCGCTCAACGGACCGCAGATCTCAGTTGGTTTGTCGAACGGCGCCGTTGTGTACACGAGCATGTCGTCGCGCCGCTCCACCGACTGATAGTCGTCCGGCCCACCGACCTGACTGAAGTGCGCATCCGTAATGAGTGGTATCGGATTCGCCGGATCGTAACGGAAGTGATCGGGCGACTCGGCCGCAGGTGGAATCGTGTCGAGTGTTCCATCGCCGAAGCGACTGTTCGCCTTCCCAGCGCTGTGCAGATAGAACTTCGTCCACTTTGTCCGCGCCATCGGCCACTCCGACTCGTCGCGCCACTTGTTCTCTCCCATCACGAAGATCCGCACCGGCTTCTCGTGATCGACGCCGTTGTTGGTGCCGTTCAACCAACGATCGAGCCAGCGTGCCTGCACACCTTCGAGGTCAATCAGCGCCGACGGACCAAAATCGAAATCGCCCATCTTCGAGCTTGCGTTGATGCGATGCCCCCACGGTCCAATCATCAAGTGCTGCTTGTCGCGCATCGCGGGATCGCCCTTGGGTCCCGTTAGGTTTGCGAAGTTCTGCAGCGTGCCTAACAAGACGTCGTCGTACCAACCGCTGATGTGAAACATCGGGATCTTCGAATCCTGAATGCGTTCCTGGAATGCCATCTGATCCCAGTACGCATCACTCGCCGGATGATCGAGCCAATCCTGCCACGCCTTGATCTTGCGTCCCAAGTACTTGTCGGCGTCGCGCAACGGGCGGAGTGCATACGCCCCCCACAGATCGAGCTCCGACAGATCTTGCGACGTATGGCCAGAAATATTCGCAAGCCACGAAATCGTCGCCGGCGAGATCTGCCCAAACTGCATCGGCCAGCTCTTATCGGGATCGGTGGGTGTGACCGTCGGAATGAGTGCGGCGAGCGCCGGTGGCTTCTCTGCTGCTGCGTATAGTTGGACCCATCCAAGATACGAGCCGCCCAACATTCCAACCTTACCATTCGACCATGGCTGGACCGCGAGCCACTCAATCGTGTCGTATCCGTCCTTTCCCTCCGTGAGCAAGGGATAGAAGATCCCCTCCGAATCGCCGCGCCCGCGCACATCCTGGACGACATAGACGAAGCCTCGTGTGGCCCATCGTTTACCGGCCGCGAGGTTGGGCGCGGTCCCGTTGTCGTACGGCGTCCTAACGAGGATGACGGGAAATTTCCCTGGTCTGTCTGGCCGATACACATCTGCCGAGAGCTCGATGCCGTCGCGCATCTTGATGCGCGTGTCGAATTCCATGCGCACTCCACCCACCTGCGCCGCAGCGAACGCGGGGGTGAGAGCGATCAAGAGTGCGAGAGCAAAGCGGCGGCGCATCGAAGCCTCGGGAGAGATGTGGCGCCGAATTGTGCAGCGTGACAACGAACTTCACCACCACTCATGCGTCGCCAACACATGTCGTTGGACGCCCGTCATGCAGCAACTCCTGCACATCGTCGCCGCACGCACGAATGACCGCGAACCATCGGCGAGCAATGTCGCCAAACGCATCTCGGTGATCGTACATCCACTGTGCGACCGCAGGATCTTCTCGACGAGCATTCGGAAAGCGAAAGAGTGCGGTCATCGTTGGGAGCGAGTGTGATGGAACTCTAGCGGCGCCTCGTCCAGCGCCTCGCTTAGCGCACGTGTATCGGCAAGTTGACGAGCAGCGCTCCGGCCCCCGCCCGAACGGTCAATGACAAGTCGCCCACCGCCTGCGGAATGAATTCGTAGTCGAACGTCTCACCGTTGCCCGTTTGCACGCGCGCCAGACGCGATGTCGCTTCGCGCGGGTCGAGATCCATTCCGTCTTTGGCGATGGCGCGCCACGTCAGCGTGGTGCTGTCGCGCTGCAGCGCAACGAACATCGATGGCCTGTAGGTGTGGATGTTCACGATACGCAGGCGATACTTCTCGCCGGCTCTCCACTCCATCGCCTTGGGTTTGTTTGTCCCATTGAGGTACACCGACGTCGGGCCCTCACGAGCGATGCGCGGCGTGCTGATCAGGAGCACGGTATCGTGCGTGGGATCGTACGGAACTCCCGGCTCAAGCACCACGATCGCGCCCGAGAGTCCCGCGGCTTGTTGCCGTACTTCGTCCGCGTGGGGGTGATAGATGAACGTTCCAGCGCGCGGGGGAGTGAAGAGTGCAACAAAAGAATCGCGGGGAGCGATGGCCGGAGCGATATGCCCTTCCTTTCCCGAGAAACCCGCCACGCCGTCGTAGTACGACTCGAGTTCGATGCCGTGCCAGTGAACGGCCGTCGCTTCGGCCAATTGATTCACCACTCGTATGGCAACGGGCTCGTCACGTCTGAGGACAATCGTCGGACCAGGGAGCAACGGCCCTTTAGGCGGCAAGAGAGTGGCGCCGTCCTCCAACTGATAGCCGTACGCTGGCGCATCGACCGAGTGCCCGGAATCCTCGCGTACCAGGAGCCGTAGTTCACGTCTCGCGCGCGTATCGTTAGGCGCTGATTCACCTCGCGAGCGCACCGTCACGCCCATCACGAGTCCGCCCATCATCTCAAGGCTGTGGTTCGTGACGTGCGCCAGATGCTCGGGCGGAATTGGCGTACCGTCGAATGGCCGGCCTCGCATCACGTGATAGTTGTCGTGACAATGAAAGAGCCAGTTGCCCGCTCGCACGGGGACCCAGGTCAACGACATCGTCGACCCCGGCGGCATGCGCTCCGTCACGACGAGATGGTGCGCACCGTTAGGGTCGAATCGCCGGTCGATTCTCCCATTCCCCCGGCTATCGACGTTGAAATAGAAGCCGTGTAAGTGCATGGGGTGCGCCGCGAGACTCAGATTCACCAGCCTGAAACGCACCGAATCGCCGACAGCATACGACAGGCGTTCCGTATGCGGCCATGCGCGCCCGTTGATGGTGAAGCGCACGACGCTGTCCGGATTCGTGAATCCCGTCGAGACGCCACTTCGCTCCCACAACGAGAGCACGAGTACGCGCTCGTTAGGCGACGGCGACGCACCGGCGTCGTCAACGATGATCGCGCCGCCCAGCTGCGAGTCACGCCCCGAACGCCCCACACTCTTCGCTTGCTCTGCAGTCGCCCAGTACGAATACGTCCCCGGCGTTGACGCTACGAACTCAACTTCACGCACCTCACCAGGACGCACACTTATCGTGTCGCCTACGGGCGTCTTGCCGTCGGCGTCGGCGACCGCCAGCCCGTGAATGACGAGCGTACTGTCTCCAAGACGATTGCGAACCGTTGCCCTGATGGTGGTGCCGAGTGGTACGCGCACCAACGGACCGGGGACTTGCAGCGCTTTCCCCTCCTCGGCGAAGGCGCGCACGACGACCGCCGGTGCGCTGTCGCCATCGGGTCGCCACTCACCTTCGCGTACTTCCAGACGCAGCGTGAGTACCCCTGCGGCCAACGCTCCAGCGCTGCGCCTATTGTCGTTAATCGAAATGCGCTCGACGTCCCGTTCTAGCGGCCAGTGGTTCAGCTTGGCCGAGGCAACGCTTGCCAACACGACCACAGCAGTTCCGAGAGCACGCATCGTCGCCTCCGAGGCCAATGGCGGAAAGCTGCAAGCGCGGTACCTCAGCGCAAGAGTGGCGCGCACTCGACGTTGGCATGCCACATATTGAGTGACGGTCGTTTCTCTAACTCTCGATTGCAGGCTCCAGTACTTCCCCGACACGCATGCGAGTGTGCGCCGACTGCACTCATACTTCGTCAGACCCATCGTGAATGCGTGATGTCCGGTGTGGAGCAGGGACACGCTGGCAATGCGCGGTGGAGCGGGGGCCCCCCTGCCCCCTCCCCTCCGCCTCGCTTGCACAGGCCACCGACGTTGAGAGTCGACGCACGTTTTGGTCTACACGTCTGTCTGTTCTGGAGGGATGTATGCGCACGCTCATTATCACGCTGGCGCTCACCGTTGGGTCGTACGCCGGCATCGTACAGGGACAGGATCCACAGAAACTCCCGCCCAAGGCGACCGTCGACACGCTCAGCTACCTAAAGGTTCAAAACAACCGCAAGGTGCCGGTCATCGTGTATCTCGAGTCGGGACGCTTCCCTCTTCGTCTGGGGACCGTGTCATCGCGAACTACGCAAACGCTCCTTTTCCCGCGTTCCACTTTCGAGGGGCGACAGGATGTACGATTCTTCGTTCACCCCGAGGGGGAAGCCGCAGACCTTTCAACGCAGCGATTCGCGTTGTCACGTGCTGCACAGATGTCGCTCGTCATTCCAGCATTCGGCGACATGGCGGGGAGCAGCGTCGATACGATGTCGCAGGTGCTGTCGCCGAGTGAGCTTTCGGAAACGACTGTCACCGTGGAGAACTCGCGAAGCGTGCCAGTGACCGTCTTTGCCAAGCGCCTGACGATTGTTACGCGACTCGGCGTCGTCGCTCCGGGAAAGCGTGAAACGCTTCGATTCCCCTCATCGGTCGTTGCCGGGAATAACACGATCACGCTCTTTGTTCACCCCGAAGGCGGGCGCGACCTGGCTTCGGAAACGTTTAAGGTCAAAGGCGGAGAACACATTGGCCTTCGTGTCCCGAAGAAGTGATTCGCTCGCGGTCGTTAGGGGGTCGAAGGGGCGCGAAGAGTACTTCGCGCCCCTTCTCGGACCACGGCCATCACCAGCGTTTCTCCAGCCTCGACTGGCGTTGACATCGACATGTCTCCGCGCATCTGCACGGCGGCACCGGAGAGCATCACTTGCTGTAGCATCGGACGAGGAACCGCCCCCGGATCGATCGTGAGCTCGATCAAGGCGCCTAACGCGCCACCCGCTGCTGAAGCCGCCGACTCGGCCTCACCGCGTGCCTTGGTAACGGCGTTCTGCACCGCTTCACGACGCGCCGCGTCGGTGTTGGACGCATACAGTCCCACCGATGCGATGTTGGTTGCCCCGGCGCCTAACGACGCATCGATCACCTTGCCGACCAGCTCGACATTCCGCACCTCGACTTGCACGGTATTGCTGGCGCGATAGCCGGTGATGCGGGGCGACTTACCGCGCTCGCTTTGGGCATACTCCGGGTTTACGGCATACCCCACCGTGCGAATCTGCGGCGCCGCGATGCCTAACGCCTTTACGGCGGCGATCACCTTCTCCTGGATCGTGCGATTGTCGGCAGCCGCACTCGCAGCCGACTCGTTGCGCGACTCGACCGACACCTGCACCAACGCGCGATCGGGAATGACGCGTGACTCCCCGACCGCGCTCGCCGCAATAAACGGCGGGCCCTGCGGTGGATTGTAGGCTACGCTCGCTTGCCCCTGCGCCGGCAATGCGAAAAGTGTGAATACCGCCGAGCTGCAAATGACAGTTAGACGAGGAAAACGTCGCATCGACACCTCCTGAGGGGATGGGAACAGCGCTGAAAACGATCTTACCCCAACGCTGAAGATCGTGCTCGCGCAAGCGCGGGTGTGTTCGCGCGCCATCGCGTTCTTCCCTTCGCGCAACCCTTCCCTGTCCGCGTGACCGCCGTGGTCAGCACCGTCGCGGCGGAGTTGGATTTGCGATTCCCTCTTGCGCAAATGAGTCGACTTCCATAACCTACAACCATATGGTTGTACGTTTTTCGCTCCCTGATGGCGAGATCGACCGCCTCTTTCGCGCCCTTGCCGACGCTACACGTCGCGACATCGTCGCACGCCTCCTCTCCGACGAGCCAGCATCGGTCTCTGCGCTCGCTGCGCACTACGACATGTCGTTCGCGGCTGTGCAGAAGCACGTGGCCGTGCTCGAGGAGGCCGGACTCGTGAGCAAACAGACGCAAGGTCGCGAGCGCATTGTCCGCGGCAATCCGGAACGACTCGCGCAAGCGCGCTCGCTCCTCGTACAGCTCGAACAGCTCTGGGTTTCCCGCTTTAGTCAGCTCGACGCCATTCTCGCCGAACCTCGCAAACACAAGGACTAGCCATGCCCATCACCAACGTTTCGTCCAACGCTCACGACCTCACGCTCACTGTCGTCGCCGACTATCCGGTGCCGGTGGAGCGCTTGTGGGATGCCTACTCCGACCCGCGCCAGCTCGAACGTTTCTGGGGGCCGGTAGAGTGGCCGGCGACCTTCACGCGGCATGACATGGCCGTCGGCGGTCGATCGCACTACTACATGACTGGCCCCGATGGCACACAATCGCACGGTTGGTTCCGCTTCCTCTCCATCGAGCCGCACAAGCGCATCGAGCTTGAAGATGGATTCGGCGACGCGTCCGGCACGCCTAACGACGCGATGCCCACGATGCGCATGGTCTTCAATTTCGAGCCGACGGCCAAAGGATCGCGCTCCACGCACGTCACGACGTTCAAGAGCATCGAAGCGATGGAGCAGCTCGTGCAGATGGGCATGATCGATGGCATCAAGTCGGCCATGAGTCAGATCGACGCTGTCCTCGCTGACCTCGCGTCCTTTGCTGCCAATCGCGGAACCGAGTCGCAGTTGTTGAGCGACACGAAGGTTCGCATCACCCGCATCATCCGAGGCAATGTGGCGCAGGTCTGGCGCGCGCATAACGAGGCCGCCCTCGTCAAGAAGTGGCTCCTCGGCCCTGATGGCTGGAGCATGCCCGTCTGCGAAGTGGCCACGAAAGTGGGAGAACACTATCGCTACGAATGGGAGAAGAACGACGGTACACAGCGATTTGGATTTGAGGGAGAGTTGCTCGAATCCGAGCCGCCCTATCGCGCCGTGACCACCGAACAAATGGTCGGCACGCCAGGTCCGCACACGGTCAACGAGATGACGCTCACGCCGGTCAAGGAAGGAACGCTCATGAGCCTTCTGATCACCTACCCGTCCAAAGAGCTGCGCGACATGATCCTCGGCACGGGGATGACTAAAGGAATGGAGACGAGCTACCAGCGTCTGGAGCGCGAGGTTCTCGCGGCGTAATCAGCCCCGTCGTGCGTGCCATGAAGCGGTGTCAGCGTCGAGCGCGTAATACGCTCACCGCTGACGCCGCGACGCTCACGGTGCAAAGCCACGTGCCTTGAATACCGCGACGACGCTCGGCCGCGCCATGCTCTCTGGCGATTCGTTCCAACGGTTGTACGACTCGGGACGCGTTGCGCCTGCGTCGATGAGCATGTTCACAATGGCCGGATAGTCCTCATCGTTTGCGCGTTCGCAGTGACGCGAGCCGTGCGCGCACCATGCAATAGGCGAGCTCCCGTATCGCGAATCGCGGACGTTCATGGGGGCGCCAGCATCCAGGAGCAGACGCACCATCTCCACGTAGCCATTCCACGCTGCCCAGTGGAGTGGCGTCCCGCCCCACTCTCCCTCCTGCGTCAGTGGCCAGCCTAACGAGACCATCAGTCGCACGCTGTCGAATGCGTGCCTGCCGAGGGCGAGGCCAAGCGCATCGCGTTCGCTTGGTCCGAGCTCGTGAAGGATGTTCGGATTGTCGGCAACGATTGCTCGCGCCTCGCCGGCGTCATTGCGCGCGCAGGCGTGCAACAAACGATCTATCGGCGATAGGGTTGTGTCTGCGCCAACCGATGCGAGGTACGCTGCGCCACTGGCATTTCCCGCTCGCATTGCAAGCTGGTATGCTGTCGCACCATCATCGCGGCGCAAGTCGACACGTGCGCCATGTTCGACGAGGGCGCGTAGGACCGCCTCGCCGTGTCCCACCGCAGCGGCACGATGTAGCGGCGTTTCGCCTGCCTCCGGCTGATCTTGCGCCCCTGGATAGCTGGTGACGTTCGGGTCCGCGCCATGTTCGAGCAACCATCGTAACCCATTCATCGCCTTTGGGGTGATCTCGTTCTCCGGTGCGTGGGCAGCGAGAAAGTGCAGCGGCGTGTTGCCAGTCTCGTTAGGCCCCTTGTGCAGATTCGCGCCGAAGGAGACGAGGAGGGCGAGGCATTCGGGATAGTCGTGCTGCGCCGCGTGGTAGAGACTTTCGCCATCCGTCGGCGATGCACCGTGCTCGAGCAGGAGTCGTGCAACGGCCACGTTGCCGTGCGCGCACGGAAAGTAGAGCGCCGGGATCGTGTCCGACACATCAGGTAGTGGGGTGCTCGCATTCGCATTCGCGCCCGCGTCGAGCAACGCCTTGACGGTCGCCACCTGCTCGTCTTGCCCGACGCCTAACGCGTGTTTGAGGTCCTCCTGGACGGCGTAGAGCAGCGGCTCGAGTATGTCCTCGGGATCTCTCTGGGTGGCGAGCGTGGAATCAGTCTCCAGGAACGCGCGCACTGCGGCGGCGTCACCTACCGCGGCGGCGGTGTGGATACTGTAACGCGCAATGGCTGGTGTGGCATCGAGCAACTCCTTGGCCTGGTGGGAATCGTCATATCGCAGCGCCTGGAGAAATCGAGCCGCCTGTCGGTGAATGGGATCGAGCCGTTCGTAGAATTTCTTGACCGCATTCCAATTTTCGTGTCCGAGCCGTCGCGCGATGGCGTGCTGGACGTCCGCCAGCTGCAATGACTCCGCAACGTGCGCGTCGTCGAGCCCGGCGAGTCGAGGGAGGAATGCACGCAGTCGCGCGATGATGACCGAATCGCGGGCGCGCGCGTGTTTGAGGAGTTGCTTGGCCTGGCGCCGAAGCTGGTCGAGCGCGTGATGATCGCCGCCCGACGGGGAGGTCTCGTGTTCTGGCATTCTACGATCTCCGTATTGCCCAGGTCCGCACCGCAGGGCTGGAGTTCGTAGTGGGGCGATGAACTCCGCGTATGCTCAGGTGGGAGTCCCTTTCCGCGGACGGGAGGCGCCCTGCGCGCCACCCTCAATCCTCGGCGACGTTGTTTGGGAGCGCAAGGAGTCCGCGAGCGTTCTGTTCGACTAGGGTTTCGGCTTGCGATCGATCGAGAGCGGTGGCGGATTCTTCAGTGTCTGATAGACGACGCAGTAACGCTCCGTGAGTTTGATGAGCGTCGCGAGCTGGTCGTCGGTCGCGTCCGTGTCGAGTTCAAAGCGAAGTCGAATCTGTTGAAATCCCACTGGTGCTTCTTTCGAGACGCCGAGTGTCCCGCGGAAGTCGAGATCGCCCTCAGCGACCAGGACAGCGTCCCGCAGCGAGATGCCTAACGAGGTGGCGACTGCATTGAGCGTAACGCCGGCGCACGCGACCAGCGCTTCGAGGAGCATGTCACCCGAGCACGCTTGGAGGCCGGAGCCGCCGGTCGCGGGGTGGAGGCCCGCGACAACCAGCCCCTTCCCCGTTTCGATCTTGCAGCTGACGCCTTCACCAGCACGTCCCTGTGCGCGAAGCGTGATGAGCGCTGCCTCGGGTGACGCTTTGTAGCGATCCTTGAGAGGGGCTTGAATACCCCGGAGTTCGTCAGAGTTCATTGGGTGCTCCCTGCTCGATGCGAGCGCTCGGACGACGACGTGCTCGCGTGTGAAACGAAGGACTCGACTGACCGTCCGAGCCAACCCACCATCGCCAACACGCCATCCACCTCGAGTCGTCCTCCGCGTTGTGTTCCACGGAGTGTGCTCACACTCACTCCCGTCGCCGCCGCGACCTGTGTCCATGTCATCGCCAGTGCTTCGCGCCTCGCGTTGAGGGCATCATAGAGGGCGGCAGCGTCGAAGCGGCGCATTTGGGATTTAGTCGGAGGGATTCGGTAGACTAACGTTCTAAAGCAGGTGGGCACTCCGCCATGGGCTTTGCGATCAGGTGTGCGCGAGCGCCTACGACTTCGGAAGCGCACTCACCCTTCGTGGCGAGGCATTCGAACCGTCCGCCAATGCGAGGCATCGCGATCGCGGCGAATGACCACGCGCGCGTTCTGACCAATCGGGATCGCGCGCAACGCTTCATCAAGACGCTCGAACATCTCGTCCGCATTCGGACCGAAAAAATACAGACCCGTCTCCTCGGCGCCCTGCCAAAAGCCGTGGTAACTCTCCGCTCCCGCTGCTTGCGTGAGAACGGTGATCGTTTCGTCGAAGTCCAGCGTCTCGTAGACGTCGTCTGGGAGAGAGACACCATCGAGGTAGACGGCGACCGATTGCAGTTTGCCGAACGTCTTCACGACGGCATCGTCGACAAGAATCTCTGATCCGACCGGCGCGCCGGAATTCTCCATCGCCTGTACGATCGTCAGCAGTGCCGCGTCGCGATCGCGCACTTCGATTTCAAGCTCCGCGTACGCGATCTCCCCACTCGCGGTGAGCTGCGATCCACCTCCCGTGACCTCGCCTAACGACGCATCCTTCAGCGCGGCGTCGAGCGGATCTTCGTATCGCTCCCCGCGATCGATCGGCTCAATGTGTTCGTAAACGCGGGCGAGAATGAAAGTCGAAGAGGTCATCGGGGGGGGATGTCGTGGCGAGAGTGCGCTGGAAGATTTGCGACTCGAAGGAACTTTGGCGAGTCGCCAATGAGCCTCTACTTCAAGCGCTCCAATTTGCCTTTGCGCTTCACGATGTTCGCGTAGTCCCACTGCACATCGCGCGACTCGGTCAGCCAACGCGCAAGCTTTGTCGTGTCGACTTCGTCGGCCGTAGTGTAGCGCGCTTCGGCTGCCTTGAACGTTCCTTCCTTTTGCAGTCCCTTTTCTTTGAAGGACTGACCGCTCCAAAAGAGCAGACGCACGGAGTCTTTCATCTTGCTGTAGCCGACGATCGGATTTCCATCGAGGAACCAGACGGGATGGGCGTGCCAGACTTTGTTCTCGGCGTCGGGGAGGTGTTTGTCGATCGTCTCTGCCAGCACCTTGCAGATCGCGCGGTCGTTAGGCGTCTGCGACTGGTTGTACTTCTTCACATCGGCGTGCATCGGTCAGATTCCTCGCAGTGTACAGGCTTCGGCATTACACATCGTTGATCGTCAGCGCTCTCGGTCGTCTTCCATCCACGTCGGTAAATCCATACTTCTCGGCGCAACTCGCGGCGACGAGTACTGTGCCCGTCTGGGTCATGATCTCCGGATCGGACGCCAATGCTGCAACCGCACGTCCTACGAACTGTGGTGACTCCGAATTAGACAAATCGAGAAAAGCTGCTGCTTCCATGACTTTCTCGGTACGCACCATTCCCGGATAGAGCGAGACAACGGAGACATTATACGTTCGCAGTTCGTGCGCCATGTCGTGCGTCATCTTGTCCGTGGCCGCTTTCGACACGCCGTACGGCACGTTGGCAATGTGTTTCTGCGCCGACCAAGTCGAGACGTTCACGATCAACCCTTTTCGCTGACGTACCATGCGCTGCGCAGCGAGTCGGCTCGCCACGTAGTGCGCGCGGACCCCCGCGGCAAACATCGAGTCCCAGCGCAAGATCGGTTGCTCCCAGAACGGTCGTCCCCACGTGAACTGTCCGTCCTCGACCATCCGTTCGTAGCCGCCCCAGACATTGTTTACAAGGACATCGAGTCGTTCCTGCTCGGAGTCGATGCGTTCGAAAACCCGCGAGACCTGCTCATCGTCTGTGTGATCGCAGTCGATCGCGAAGACGGGATCGCCGAAGGTCGTCTTCGTTGCTGTTCGACCCGTCACATACACATGCGCGCCACGTTGCGCGAGTGCCTCCGCGATCCCCTTTCCCACACCGCGGCTTGCGCCGGTCACCAGTGCGACCATCGCTCCAGTCGTCTCCGTCACTTGCGTTCCTTGTTTAGGCTCTCGATCAGTTCATCAAGCTGGAGGAAACGCGCAGGGTTCGGGTAGAAGCTGTCGCGCTTTTGATCGCGCGTCAAACGATCACGCGGACGCGCCCGCATTTACTGCGACGCAAACCAGCGCTCATTTTCAAGAGATAGCCGGCGCTGTGCCGGTGCAGCGGAGAGTGCGCCTAGCGACTCGTCCCACGGCCACTCCGGTGCAATGTCTCTCTTCGAGGTCTGAAAACGCCGAGTGGTTCGTTAGGCTCTTGAGTCGTGCCGCACGAGAAACTTCGCAACACTGCTGCGAGCTCGCCGGGCTACACGTCGGACTGCAGCGCGACCGCCGCGCCAATCTTTCCACTGCGCCACGCTGGCACCAGAGCCGCGACGACAGTGATCCCCATCAGAAGCACTGCCACGATCGCGAGAACGAGAGGGTCGGTGGGACTTACATCGTAGAGGAGCGCTGCGATGGCGCGGTTGGTGGCCATTGTCGCAGCGACTCCAATCGCTACGCCGGCGGCTGCAACGGCGACTGCTTCCTGAAGGAGCATCCCCCGGATGCTCGCTGTCGTTGCGCCAAGCGCCATACGAATCGCGAGCTCCTGTCGCCGCTGCCGCACGGACGTGGCGACGACGCCCCCCAGTCCAATTGCCGCGAGGAGTGCCGCGGAACCGGCAAAGACTGACAGCAGGAATGCGTTCAGGCGCGGCTGCGAAAGTGGTTCTTCCATGTAGTGCGCAAACGACGCGGCGCTCGCCAGCTCGACTCCGGGCGCTGCCTCGGCGATCGTCCGTCGGAGGATGGGAACGATGGACGCCTGAGAGATTCGCGTTCGCACAACGAAAGTGGTCGGTGCGAATGGAAAATCGGATTGCGCCAACGGGAAATACACACTTGGCGGGGGCTGACGCAGGTCGCGATATCGAATGTCGTCGACGACTCCGACGACGGTGTAGGGGTCGCTCCCGGTCATGAGGAGACGTTGGCCGACGCCGCTCTCGTTAGGCCAGTACAACTTCGCCATCGTCTCGCTGACTACGACCACACGCTCGGCACCGTTGCGATCGTCCTCGGACAGGAGCCGGCCGCGCCTAACGCGTAGCCCCATTGTCCCGAAATAGTCCGGCGTCACAACGTCCATGTTGAACATGGGATTCGTCGCTGACTCGGCGGGCGACTGTCCCGGGCGGCGGGCCGATCCCGTCCAGCCGCCCGTCCCCGAGAACGGCATCGCGACGACCGGCGAAACTCCCTCGACCCCCGGCGTCGCGCGCAACGCTGGAAGGAGCTGGCGCACCAGTCGCATTTGTTTCTCGATGTCATCGTACGTGTCAAAGCTGATCGCGAGTTCAGCCACGACCACCTTCGATGCATCAAAGCGCAAATCGACACCGCGTAGCTTCTGGAAGCTGCGGCCAATGAGTGCGGCGCCACACAAGAGCAGAGTCGCCAATGCGACCTGCCCGGCAACCAGCACTTCACGCGCGAGTCGTGAACGTTTGCTCTGACTCTGCCGCATTCCAGAGCGAAGCACGTCTTGCACGTCGGCCCGGGACGTTACGAAGGCCGGTGCGAGCCCAAAGACGAGCGTTGCCAGGGCAGTGATGACGAGTGCTCCGGCGAGTGCTGTTTGGTTCAACTGCACGCGCTCGAGCAACGGCACGCTCGCTGGCGCGAACGCGCGGAACGCGTCGACGCAGACGGAGGCGACGACGACGCCTAACGAACCTCCGGCAATAGCGATGAGTGCATTCTCCCACATGAGACCCGCGACGATGTGCGAGCTTGACCCGCCAAGCGCGCCGCGAATGGCAATCTCGCGCCCACGCGCCACCCCCCGCACGAGCAGAAGGTTGGCAACGTCGAGACAGGTGATTAGCAAGAGGAGCGCAGCCGCTGCAGCAACAATCACGACCGCAATCCGCGTATTCCCCAACACCGCATCGGTGAACGGACGTGATGCACCGCGTAGTTTGCGTGATGTGTCGATGCGACCGAGATAACTCCCCAGTTCCGTTGCCGCGTCCTGGGGTGTGGCGCCCGGCGCGAGTCGGCCAACCAAGTCGAGCGCCGTGTACGCCGTCGTGTCGTGCTCCGAATTGAGGCGCGACGGTACGAACGGCGCCCAGAAGTCCGTCCCCTCGGGATATCGCAGTCCGGGGGGCATCACGCCAACGATCCTCGCGGTGATCCCGAACTCGGCGAGTGTAAGTGTTCGATCAATGATGCGAGGGTCACTCGCAAAGGCTGAGCGCCAAACGCTGTTGCTGAGGACAACGACCGGTGGCGCGCCGACCACGTCGTCCGCTTTCTCCAGCGCGCGCCCGAGCATCGCGCGAGCACCGAGTACGTCGAAGAAGTTGCCTGATACGAGGGCGCGCCGAAATCGCGTTAGGCGGTCGCCGTCGCGGACGGCAGCAGGCCACGCCCCTTCGTACGCGAAGTATCCCGTGCCCTGCAGTGTGCGCGATTCTTGGGCGAACGCGCGCGTGTGTTCGAGCGTGAGCGGCCAGTTGTTGGCCGTTCCGTTCGTCAACGCGCCCGACAGCGTTACGAGCCGCGATTGATCAGCAACCGGAAGTGGTTGCAGGAGCAACGCGTCGGCAACGGTAAAGACAGCAGTGGCGAGACCGATGCCCAGCGCCAGCGTCAGCACCGCGGCGAGTGTGAATCCCGGACTGCGCCGGAGCTGTCGTGCCGCCAATCGGAAGTTGCGAATGAAGTTCATGAAAAGCTGTATCGAGCCACGCCACTGAGAGAGTGTTACGTGCCTAACGACTCCATCGACAGGCCTGCACCATCCGCACGCACTCTCTTCACCGCCATTGTTGCGTCTGCAATCGTTAGGTCGCGCGGGGGCGGGCGCATGTCACTTGGTTGTTACTATTCGGAGCGCCGCCGGAGAGTTTCGCCCGCCATACTCTCCGCATTTAGGACGACGAGCTGTCCGCTCATCATCGGCAAGTGCGACGCTACCGCGCAGACGATGGGGTAGATGCCGGAGCGCTTTGCCACGTACGTCGCCATGGTTGTTCTCCCCCCGGGGAGAGAAACTGCGAAATCGGGAAGCACGAATGAGTGTACGTCATCTTCGGGATTGATGAGCGTGAGACGCAGCGTGTCCCCTTCCACCACCGTGATGGTGCTGGGAGAGAATGCATACACTTCTTTTCCGTCCAACACACCGCCCTTTGCAAACGCCTGCCGAAGAAACGGATAGAGCTCCGTCGCTTCCTTGACCAGGAGCGGAACGGTCGTGACGGTTATGATGCGTGTGCGCGGCACGTACAACGGGTGCCCAGTCGCGTTAGGCGCACACGAAAGAGCGGCGAGCACGACGATCGCCGAGAGCCGGCGCTTCACATTGGCCTCCGCGTCTCTTGCTCGAATGTGATACCCTTGCCCTTACCGCCAGCTGCAAGAATGCCGGTGTACAGATAGTGAAGCGTGTCCGACTTCGCCGCCGACACCCAAACAAACGATCCGGTCACGAGTACCAGTTGCTTGCTCAGCGGACGATACGCGAGCGTGTCCCACTGGAAGTATGCTGGCGGCACCCAGCGCGGATCCTTGTATCGAGCATCCAGCTCCGCCCTCGTCGACTCTCGGTGCACACCATCGAGAATCACGAGCGCACCCTGTGGTGAGTAGAAGTTGGCGATTTCGCTACGCGTTCCCTTCGCGATCGCCTCACCGTATGCGCGATAGTGTTCCGCGGCTGCCTTGGTCAGCGACCCGTCATTGCGCGACTCGATTGGCGCGATTGGCGCGATTGGCGCGACTGGCGCGATTGGCACGATTGGCGCGATTGGCGCGATTGGCGCGATTGGCGCGAACGCCACGACCGACGCCATACACGCGACGCAGAACGCAACCCGTCCGATTCTTTTTGGCATATGTGGCGATGCTTTCAGAAGTTTGTCTCTTGTGCAGTGCGCACGGTTCCAACGAAGCAGCTACGCACACCGCCCTGCTCATGTCGTTGCCTCCGACAGCGTAGCGGAAATACTGTCCGCGCTCATCCCTCACCATCTGAGTAAGACCAGACCGCGCTGCAGTTGCAAGCACGCGCGAGAGCATCAATCCCAAGAAAGAAATCGTTAGGCGTCAGTCGCCTGGGGGCGGCTCCCAGAGTTCGATCTTGTTGCCCTCCGGATCGATGACCCACCCGAACTTTCCGTATTCGGAGTCGTCGAACTTATCGAGCACGTTGCACCCTTCGGCGCGCAGCGCATCGAGCAGCGCGCGCACATCGGCGACCCGATAGTTCACCATGAACGGCGCGGTGCTCGGATCAAACGTCGTGCTCTTTTCGCCGTTGATGCACCAGACAGTTTGGCCCGCGACCGGAGACCCGGCGTCATCGGTCCAACGAAACGAGGTTCCGCCCCACGATTGCACATCGATGCCCAAGTGTTCCTTGTACCAGGCCTGCATTGCCTTGTGGTCTTTGGCCTTGAAGAACACGCCTCCAATGCCTGTCACGCGCTTCATGAGTGCCTCGAGCGAAGATTCAGTGGGGAAATCGCGGAGCTTCGTGGAGCGCATCATCTTCGCACTCGGAGCGCCTACTGCAAGGCCCGGCCGATTCGACGCTCGCGATGATCGCCCGCGGTCGAGGGACGAAATACTCGCCGGAAGGGCGCCAAGCTCGGCTGGACCTTCTTGCATGCGCGCTTCATTGTGTTGCTCGCCCCGGCACTACTCCCCTCGTTTAGTGAGGACTCCATGGTCGCTCTCACCGTGTTGTGGCTTCCAATCGTTGTCTCCGTCGTATTCGTCTTCATCGTGAGCACAGCAGTGCACATGATCCCGGGATGGCATCAGGACGACATGGCCTCGGTGCCCGGCGAAGACCAGGTGATGGAGACTCTACGCGCTGTGAACTTGCAGCCGGGTGAATATCGGTTTCCGTTTGGTCGCACCACGAAGGAGATGCAAACTCCCGAATTCGTCGCGAAGATGAAAGCGGGTCCGGTGGGGACGATGACCATCAGGCCTTCGGGCGAGATCAACATGGGGAAGCTGCTTGGGACTTGGCTGCTTTACACCCTGGTCATCTCCATCATCGCGGCATACGTCACGAGTCGTACACGCGGAGTTGGCGCGCCATATCTCGAGATCTTTCGCGTGAGCGGGACGGTCGCGTTTTGCAGCTACGCGCTCGCGCACTGGCAAGGGTGGATCTGGTGGGGAAAGAGCACGCGCATCACGCTCACGTACACGATCGACGGGCTCTTGTTTGCGCTGGTGACGGCAGGGGCCTTCGGGTGGCTGTGGCCTAAATAGCTTTTGCAGCTCACACCAGTGACTGGTTGCTGCACCGCCACATTAGGCGCTATTGCGCACGCCGTCCGCAACGTTGCGGCACCCAGTTGCGTCTTGAGCGCGGAGTAGGCCGAACCTACACCCACCCCAACCTCTCCAATGCCTTGCACACCTCCGGTCGCAGCCGGAACGCGAACTCTCCCACGTCGTCGATCGGCGTTTCGGGCCACGTCCCGAGTATCCAGATCTCGTATTTGGGCTGCGTCACACCGAGCTCCCGCCTAACGCGCGAAGCGAACGACCCGTAGACGCGGTTGGCGATGCTGTGGTTCGGAACGCCGTACACCTTTTCGGCCAGTATCCGCATGGTCGCGACGTGTCGCGGCATGTGATAGTGCGCGATCATCATCGCGCGGGCCGACGCATATACGTTGCGCCTGGCGAGCATGGCGAACGTTTCCTGATATGCGGCGATGGGGGCCATGCGCCCTTTCGGTAATGTGCGTACCACGCTTCTCAGCTCATCCTCGCGCTCGGAATATGCCAACGTGCAAATCGGGGTCAGAGCCCGGGGTCAGAGCCCGGGGTCAGAGCCCGGGGTCAGAGCCCGGGGTCAGAGCCCGGGGTCAGAGCCCGATTACCAATTGCTTGCTGTTGGGATGCAACTGCTTGAGAAGCGGAATGAGCCCTTCGTTGTTCCGCTCGGGACCAAGGAATTCGAGTACGATCCAGCGCGTCCCGGAACGTCCAACCTTTACCGTGATGCCGGAAGTCGTGTGCGTCGGGCATCCCCCTTTGCCGACGCCCCCCACTAGAATCGACGCGCCCTCGGATTTGGCGGCGGTTGCGACGTATCGTTCGCAAGGATCCTGCGAATTCAGATATGGATCGCCATCCAATCCATCGACTTCGTCCTTGTTGCGCGCGCGTGCAACCGAATTGCTGCGAAGCCATCTCACGAGCTCTGGATCGAACTTGAGCGGCCCTCGCGTAGCGGCGAGCATGACGGCGTCGCGTCCTTTCGGTTTTGCGGTGGTCGGGACGTACCAATCATAGAATCGCTGAACGGCGCGCGTCGCCGAGTCTGCGCGGGTATTCGCTGACGCTTGTGCGCCGGCCTGACCGCGCAGCGTTAGGCAGATCGATGTGCCAAGGATCAGTATGCGTGCTCGCGCGCGGCGCGCTGGATTCTTGCGCATGCTATCCCACAATCGTTAGGCGTATGACCTCAGTAACTCGCTCTCGATGACGGTCGGACTGGCCTACCGGTCCTGCCTCACCCCGCGATACGTCCATGCGTCACCGCGATATTCTCCCCATCCGATCGCGGCGCGCTTGAGATCGCGCGACACGCTGAACGTCGAGGCAGGGTGTTGCACGACGCCAAGCGTCACTTCGTCGTGTGGCCCACGCGCTTCGCATAGTCACGTAACGTGATGTGAGAAGTCACCTTACGGGCATGTCTGTTCATCGAGATTCCGCGTGAGGCGCTTCAACGCTGCGGAGTGTGATCGGGTGCGACATTTGTGAACGACCGTCGATCTGTCCGACATATGGCGTCGTTGTCTTCCGCGTTGTGCGCTTACTCCGCATCCTTCGCGATTGAATGGTACGGCCGACACAGAACGCTAATTCAAAAGGATGGTTACGTGATTGCACGTCGATGGTTCGCCGCGCTCGCACTCGCCGCCGCACCGGCGTCGCTCAACGCGCAGGCCAAACCCGATTGGAGCGCCTTCGACAAGTACGTCGCGAAAGCCGCACAAGACTGGCGCGTCCCCGCGCTCGCGATCGCGGTGGTGAAAGACGACTCGTTGCTCTTTGCCAAAGGGTACGGCGTGTTGCAGACCGGGACTTCGCAACCGGCCAACGAGCACACACGCTTCGCAATCGGTTCCACCACCAAAGCGATGACGTCGGCGTCGATCGCCATGCTCGCAGACGAGGGGAAGCTCTCCCTGGACGATCGCGTCACGAAGTTCATTCCAGAATTGCAGCTGTACGATCCTTATGTCACGCGAGAGATCACCATCCGCGATCTGTTCACGCATCGCAGTGGGCTTCCCGGCGTTGATCTCTTCTGGGCGGCAGGATGGGACTACACACCGCTCGAAGTCGTTAGGCGGCTGCGCTACATACCGCCATCCGCTTCGTTCCGCACGCAATGGCAATACAACAACGTGATGTACGCGCTCGGTGGGCTCATCATCGAGCGTGTCTCGGGGATGCCGTGGGAACAGTTCGTCAGGAAGCGCATTTTCGAACCGTTAGGAATGAACGAGACCGAGGCGCTCGTCTCGGCCATCCAAGGCAAGCCAAACGTCGCGGTGCCGCACGCGCTCATCAACGACACGGTGACCGTCGTTCCCGTTCGCTCCACCGACCCGGTGGCCTCCGCTGGCAGCGTCTGGTCGAGCGTGTCGGATATGTCGAAGTGGATGCGCTTCGTCATCGATAGTGGGAGGGTGGGCAACAAGCGCTTGATTCAACAGAAGACTTTCGCCGAATTGGTGACTCCGCAGATTCAGGCGCCGATGGAGGAGTACCCCGCGTTGCAGCTGGCGAAGCCCGACTTCTTCAGCTATGGGCTCGGTTGGTTTGTCCAGGACTATCGCGGCCAACACGTCTGGATGCACACCGGGAGCATCAACGGCCTCTGCGCAATCATCGGCATCGAGCCGAACAAGCGCCTCGGCGTGTACGTGCTCGAGAACCTCGACCACGCCGAGATCCGGCACGGTTTGATGTACACGGTGTTCGACCTGTTCGAGAGCGGCCCGCGTCGCGACTGGAGCGCAGATCTCAAGCCGATTTTTGCGCGCCGGCCGAGCGTGGCGCCTAACGCCGCGGCGGCTGCGGCCAAGTCCGCGCCATCGCTTCCACTCGAACGCTACGCTGGCACCTACGTCGACTCCGCATATGGCAACGTGCGCGTGACGTTTGAGAACGGCGCACTGCGGGCGGCGATCGTTTCCGAACCAGCAGTGCCGATCGAGCCGGTGAACTACGAGATGTTCCGCGCGAAGCCTAACGATGCCAGCCGCGCTTTTGTGCTGACGTTTGTCCCTGACGGAAGTGGCGGAGTCAGCGGGGTGCGCGTGGCGAACATCTTGTTCGCGCGAGTGCGTGGGGCGCGGTAACTCTGCCCGACATGGTTGGACCAGGTAGTGTCGCCCGGGCAACGTGATCGCCTGACGAGAGAGAACAGGACGGCGATGAGGTAACCCACTAGCACGCCCCCGCCCACCGATTGAATAACTGCTCGTAGACCATTCGCGTGCCACGCCACCCCCGCTCTCGACGCGGCGCCGAACGAGAGCGGGAGAATCACCGCGATCGGTACGAGCAACTACGCACTGGTCAGGCGCCTAACGACGCTGCGTGCGCGACAAATCTATACGCGCAGAATCTTCGCCATCGGCCGCCCCTTCGCCAATTCGTCCACGAGCTTGTCCATGTAGCGGATCTTCTTCATCAACGGATGTTCGATCTCCTCGATTCGCACCCCGCAGATGACGCCGGTGATCTTGCTGGCGTTCGGGTTCAACGCCGGCGCCTCGCCGAAGAACGCCACGAAATCCTTCTTCTGTTCGATTTGTTGGTGCAGCGCCTTCGGCGTGTACCCGGTCAACCAACAAATCACCTCGTCCAACTCCTCCTGCGTGCGCCCCTTTGACGTCGCTTTCTTGACGTAGTGTGGATAGACGCTGGCGAACGTGGTGGTGTAGATCCGGTGGTTCTCCATCGAATTCTGCATGGGGTCAGAGCTGGGGGTCAGAGCTGGGGGTCAGAGCCCGGGGTCAGAGCCCGGGGTCAGAGCCCGGGGTCAGAGCCCAGGGTCAAACTATCGCGCACGTACCCTAACGCTTCGCTGCGCTCGAATCGGCCGACCGCAAAAACGCACGCGTCACCTTCAAAATCTCCTCGCGCGCATCCCACGGCGTCACATGGCCCGATCCGGGCATGACGGCGTACTGCGCACCAGGCGTCTTATCGGCAAAGCCCTTGATCAACGCGGGGCCTACCTCATCGAACTCCCCTACGGTGAACAGCACCGGAACCTTGATCGTCGGTAATGCTGCTGTCGCGTTGTAGTCCTTGAACGTCCCGTTTATCGTGAACTCGCTCGGCCCCTGCATGTAGTTGTAGATCGCTTCGTTCACCGTCGACATGGTGCTATCAAGATCCGCCTGCACGGGATGCCGCCAGACATACATCCCGTAAAACGTATTCATCGCCGCCTGATACGCCGGCGAATCGAACTTTCCCGACTTCTCGGCAGCTGCAACGGCGCGCTGATCGGAATCGGGGAGCGTCTTGAGCAACTCCTTCGCGCGCGCGCCGTAGGCGGGAACGTCGAACACCGCGCTCGCGAAGTGCAGCGACGCCACGTGCTCGGGATGCGCGCGATAGTACTCCATTCCCAGCATCGTCCCCCACGAGTGACCCAAGAGGTGGAATTTCTCGATGCCCAGATGAGCGCGCAGCGAATCCAGCTCTCTAACGAAATGCGCGAAGTTGAACTTCGATGTGTCGGAAATTCGCTCGGACTTACCGCTCCCTAACTGATCATAGCGCACGACAATGCGATCATCCCCGAGCTCTTCGAAGGGCTTGAGGTAGAAGCTCGAGAAGCCCGGTCCACCGTGCAGCAGAATCACCGGCGTCCCCTTTCCTGTTCCCGTCACCTTGTACCAGATCTTTCCGTCGGGGACGGCGAGTGTGTATTCGCCTGGCGTGAGGTTCGGATTCGTGGGCGTTGTCGCCGGCTTTTCTCCGCCGGCGCAGGCGGTCGCGAATAGCACTGCGACCGTGGTAACGGCGAGGGCGCTCGAAAGGTTCGTCATGGACGGTGTCGTGATGAGGGGAAGGATCCGACTGGGACGAAGAACTTCGTTTGACCTTGGCCGCGGGGCAACCGCCATGCATCGTATGTCGATGCCCGCGCCCTCGTCACCGCAGCTGATCGCCGAGTGAGTGGTATGCTTGCGCTTTACACCGAGTCCATGACGTGACCGACACGCTCTCCCGCCTGCAGCAAGCCCTCGCAGATCGCTATCAGATCGAGCGCTCTGTCGGCGCGGGCGGGATGGCCACGGTTTTTCTCGCCGTGGATCTCCGGCATCACCGCAAAGTCGCCATCAAGGTGCTCCGTCCCGAACTCGCCGAACAACTCGGCGCTGAACGATTTCTTCGGGAGATCACCACCACCGCACAGCTGCAACACCCGAACATCCTTCCGCTCTTCGACTCCGGGAGCGAAGGCGGATTTCTCTATTACGTCATGCCGTTCGTCGACGGCGAGACGCTGCGTGCCAAGCTGGACCGCGAAACGCAGCTGAGTATCGAAGAAGCGGTTCGCATTGCCGTCGAAGTCGCAACTGCACTCGACTATGCGCACCGACACGGAGTCATCCACCGCGACATAAAGCCGGAAAACATCCTGCTGAACGATGGGCGGGCGCTGATTGCCGACTTCGGCGTGGCGCTCGCCGTTTCGGCCGCAGCGGTTGGCGGACGCATGACGGAGACGGGGCTTGCGGTCGGGACGCCTAACTACATGAGCCCCGAGCAGGCGCTGGCCGAGAAGGACATCACCTTTCGCTCGGACATCTACTCGTTAGGCGCTGTGCTGTTCGAGATGCTCACCGGTGGTGCGCCGCATCGGGCGTCGTCGCTGCAACAAGTCATCATGAAGATCGCGACGGAGGAAGCGCCTCGCGTCACGGGTCTTCGGAAGTCGGTTCCACCCAATGTCGCCAACGCAGTAGCCGTCGCGCTTCAAAAGGTTCCCGCCGACCGATTCAGCCGCGCCAGCGCGTTTGCCGATGCGCTCGTGAATCCAGGCTACGGTCCTCCAACGATTGAAATGCATGCCGCGCCTACTCGACGATGGATGTCGAAAGCGCGAGTCGTCGGAGGTGTTGCCCTCGGAGTCGCAGCGGGCACGATGTTGGGACGCTCGCTCGTTAGGCAGCCGCCGCGCGCTGTGACTCGTTTCGCGATCGTGCTCCCTGACTCCGCGAGATATTTCGGCGGCGCTGGCGTCAACGTCGCCGTCTCACCCGATGGCTCGCAGCTGGTGTACGTCGGTCGCTCGTCTACCGGGAAGGAGACGATGTGGCTGCGTGAACTCGGTCAGTTCGGTGTGCGCGCCATCGCGGGGGGAGACGCGGGAAGAAATCCGACATTCTCGCCTAACGGCGCAACGCTCCTGTTTACGGCGGGGAGCTCTCTCAAAACAGTCTCGATGCAGGGTGGCTCCGGTGGACCGGCGCTCACCATTGTCCCTGACGGCGTACCGTCAGCCGCCGGTGGAATCACCTGGGCCGACGACGATCGGATTTACTTCGTCGATGATAGCGGCGGGATTAAGCGTGTTTCTCCTGACGGCGGCACTCTCGCAAAGGTCGCGACGCGCGAAGGCGATGTGGGCTTCATGTGGATCGAGGCGCTTCCCGGCGGGAAAAATCTCATCGCCACCATCGGTCAATTCGGAGCCCCTGAGGCGAGCGAGATTGTCGTAGTGCCAACTGGCGGAGGCCCCGTCCGGCACCTCTTCAAATCGCCGATGGCTAGATATTCGTTGACCGGTCATCTGGTCTACGCGACGCCGAATGGTGCGCTCATGGCGATTCCATTCGATGCAAAGCGAGCCGTCGTAACAGGGAGGCCGGTCGCGCTCCTCCAGGGCGTCGATGTCTTCATGGGCTCGGCGTCGCAATTCGCGCTATCGAAAAGCGGTTCGCTCGTTTACGTGGGGAACGGGGGACTCAACGACATTCTCAATATTGACAGGCGAGGAAATTCGATCGCCCTCAGTCCTGGCGCTCTGGCCGACATCCGAGCCTTCGCGCTCGCCCCCGACGGAACGCGGCTCGCCGTTACGACCGCCGAGGTGGACGGGTTGCGCGTGGGCATCATGCCGGCCAGTGGAGGGAGTTTGACTCCGCTATCGCTCGAAGGGACGCGAAATGTTGCGCTCTCCTGGTCCGCGGACGGTCAATCGATCACCGTTCTGTCGAATCGCGCTGGCACCGACGGGCTCTTCATGGTGCCCGCCGACGGATCGGGTGGCGACAAAGCGTCGCCAGTCACCGGACGCATCTTCGGCGCAAACTGGTCGTTCGATGGGAGTACGTTGATTGCGACGCGGGCGACTCCGGGCGCGAGGAGTGAAGTCATTGGTTATCGTCCCGCGGTCGACAGCACTCCGCGTCCGCTGGTGTCAGGGCCGTTCCTCATGCAGTACGCTGATCTCTCTCCAGACGGTCGCTGGCTCGTGTATTCGGGCAATGAAACGGGGTCGGAGCAGGTCTACGTTCGACCGTTCCCTGCGACTGGCAACGGTAAGTGGCAGGTATCACCACGCGGCGGATTCGAAGCCGTCTGGGCGCACCACGGGAGTGAGCTGTTTTTTCGCGTCCCGTCGGGTGATTTGGTCTCCGTCGACCTCAAGATCGATGCCTCTGGGAGACCGAGATTCTCCGAGCTTCGCCCTCTCTTTCGCATTCCGCTCGACGAAAACGCTGACGGTCGCCACTACCAGGTCATGCCGGATGACCAGCATTTCCTGGTGTTGCACTCACCGCAGGAATCGAGGCGGGATTTGATGGTAGTGCAGAATTTCAGTGAGGAGCTCAAGGCGAAGGTGGGGCGGTGAGCACAGATTCATGCGCCTAACGCGGCGCAATGATACAATGTCCAACCCTCATCAAATCATCTCCGAATGCTCCGCGTGATCGTTCGCTCCACACTTCGCGCGCTCGCGCAGATCGCCCTCGCGCTCGCCCCACTTGCCGCTACCCGCGCCGTCGCGATCGCGCAAACCCCCGCCCCCGTCGACTCAGCCACACTCGTTAGGCCTTCGCCGGGCGAGTGGCTCAACCACGGTCGCACGTACGACAACCAGCGCTACTCCCCGCTCACCCAGATCAATCGCACAAACATCTCGCGCTTAGGGCTGGCGGGCATCTTTCAGATGAACGTCGACCGCGCGCACGGCCTTGAGGCGACGCCCATCGTCTCGAACGGGGTCATGTACGTCACGACCTCGTACGACAACGTGCTCGCCTTCGACCTGCGTACGAAGCAGCGGCTTTGGCAATTCACGCCCAAACTGGCGACAGCGATCTTCTGTTGTGGTCCGGTGAACCGCGGCGTGGCGCTTGCCCGCGGAACGATCTTCATCGCGACGCTCGACGCACACCTTATCGCGCTCGATGCGGCTACCGGTAAGCCGAAGTGGGACGTGGTGACGCACGCCGCCGATTCAGGATACGCGCATACCGAAGCGCCGCTCGTCGTCGGAAATCGCGTCATCGTCGGTGCAGCTGGCGGCGAGTATGGAATCCGCGGCTCCGTCACCGCCTACGACACCGAGACGGGAAAGCAGGTGTGGCGATGGTTCACGATTCCGTCGCCCGAAGAGGGCGGCTGGTGGGGAAAGTGGCGCACGACTACCGCGTCGGGCGATTCACTCCACCGTGACATCGCCAAAGAACGCGCCGATTCGGCGAAATACGCGGACGCCTGGCAGCGTGGCGGCGCGCCCGTCTGGACGACTCCAGCCTACGATGCGGAGTTGGGGCTGATCTACTTCGGCGTCGGAAATCCATCGCCGAGTAATGATGGAGACGTGAGACCGGGCGACAATCTCTATAACAACTCGACCGTCGCACTCGACGCCAACACGGGAAAGCTGCGCTGGTACGATCAGCACGTGCCTCATGACCGGTGGGACTACGACACGCCCAATCCCCCCGTCATCACGACGATCGGGAGTCGGAAGGTCGTCATCCACGCTGGGAAGATCGGCTGGGCCTACATCTATGATGCAGCCACGGGAGAACTCATTCGTCGCAGCCAAGCGTTTGTGCCGCAGTCAAATCTCTTCAACTCGCCGAACAAGGAAGGCGTACTCGTTGCACCTGGCGCGGCAGGTGGGGCGAACTGGCCGCCGTCGTCGTATTCGCCTCGCACGAAGCTCTTCTACGTAAGCGCGACCGATCTCCCCTTCTACTTCATGCGTGAAGAGCAGGAGTACAAAGCGGGACAGATCTACATTGGCGGCGGAATGCGCTTGGATAACAACTTCAAGCCGAAGGGCATCTTGTCTGCGATAGATCCCGCAACGGGGCGCATTCGATGGCAGGCGAAGCTTGCAACCTGGCTTTGGGGCGGTACGCTCGCGACAGCGGGTGACCTCGTCTTCATGGGTGACCCCACCGGATATCTGCACGCGTATGACGCATACACCGGAAAGGAGCTCTGGTCCTTCTTCTGTGGCGCTGGCGTCGATGCGCCTCCCATCTCGTTCGAACTCGATGGCAAGCAGTATATCGCGGTTGCGGCTGGCGGGAGCCGATACGGCGATCTGAAGGGGAACGCGGTGTTGCTCTTTGCCGTCGGAAGCTCCGTGGGCGCGACGGCACCGACGCCCGCGAGTGCGGTGCCCAGGAGTGCCGCAACTCAGCCATCGCGCGCCGCTGGATATTCCGAGTTTGCACCACTCCCCGGCACCCGCGTCAGCGAGTTCATGAGCTTCGACAGCACCGCCAAGCGCGTCGAACTCCGCCTAACGAGCGGCCTGCACGGCGCACACGGCGGAATGTCGTTCAACGGCGCCCATGACGGCGGCGCGACGGTTACCATCCCCGCTGGTTGGACCGTGCACGCGCAGTTCGCGAACGCCGACCGCGTGCCGCACTCGTTCCTCGTGATGCGCGAAACAACTCCGCTTCCGATGGCGCCGGAGCAGATAGACATCGACAAGGCCACGTCGGACAATGCAGCGAGCGGGATGACGTCGGGCGACGCGGTCGATGACGTGACCTTCGTCGCGAAGCCCGCCGGTCGCTACCTCCTCGTCTGCGGTGTGCCCGGGCATGCCGCGAGCGGGATGTGGATTCGCTTTGTGGTGGATGGAGCGGCGAAGCGACCTTCGTATCGATAGTCGGTGCGTCGTTAGGCGCGGCGCTCTGCAACCGTCCTCGCCTAGCGATGCACTCCGCACGTCACGACAATGTTACTGCCAGTATTTCCCGCGCGTGTACTCCGCCGCCAGCCGGCGCGACACATTGCGACACGTCGACGGCGCATCCGAGAAATAGAGACACTCCGGCGTTCCATCATTGAACGCCAACTCGAACGTCCCACTCGCGGGACCGTTCATCCCTTGGAATCTGTAGCGTCCGAAGACCTTCATCGGTCTCCCCGATTCATCACGCGACGTCACGCTGACATCCGACACGCTTCCCGCCACAAACCTGTTGAAGGCCCACTTCGTCGCGTCCTCGGCGATCAGATCCTCCGCAAGTCGTCCATAGTTCGACTCCCGAAATGGAAGCGCGGCCAGTGCAGCGCTACTTTCGCCGTCTAGTCTGATTGGCTGCTTCCCCTGCGCGAACCGCACCAGGTTCGCCTCGAAGCGCTTCATCGCAGCATTGCCGCACGCGTTCAACTGCACGAGCTGCTCCATGTCATTCTGATACGACTCAGCCGACGACGCGAACTGCGTCGCCTTACCCAACGGATTGCCCGACGCCATCATCTGGAACATGCTGCGAAGGTTGTTGCCGATGTTTTGTGCGTCGTTTTGGTTCAGCGCACCATAGAGTCGCGGATCGGCGTACAGCCCGCGCCCGACCGTACGCCACTCGACGCACGAGCGCCCAACTTCCGTCCCGTATCCGTTGCGCGTGACTTGCTCGGTCGCGCACTCCTGCCGAGTCATTTCCACCTTGTCGGCCGGAAGTTGTGCCGCACAATGGCGCGCGCAGCCGTCGAGATAGTTCTGGAAGATGACGCTGAACATCATGTCATCGCGTCCGAACTCGATCTTTTCGAAATCGCCCGTGAAGAGATTCGTCAGAACCTCTGCGTTCGCGAGTCCCGCCGTGTTGAAGCTCGAGCGAGACAAACTCCCCGCAGCGTTGGAGGACGCCCGGCTCGTGGTTGTGCTTCGTGAAGGCGAGGGAGGAGGCGCCGGAGCGCCACGAGTCCCAGCGGGAGCGACAGTTCGTGTGGGCGGAGCGGGCGCCTCGGCGCTCGGTGATCGCGTCGCGCCCACACCTGCCACGTCGGATCGAGCGACGACGCGCGGCTGTGCCGATCGAGCGATGAGTCGCTGTACATCGCCGGCAGGCACACCGTAGTTAGTGATTTTCGCTCCCTCCTCAGCCGAAAATCCGATCGCCACCAACTCGCCGAGCGCGTTGAACATCGGTGCGCCTAGCGCGAGCGCATTCGTGGAATCGACCAGGATTGCCAGGCTCCCTCCGCCGAAACTCTCGACTCGACCTACAGCCGATTCGGTCACTGACGACTCGCGACCCGGCTCAGCGCTCACCGCGCGAATGCGCTCGTGCGCCCTAACGAGTCGCGAAGAGAGTACCGCGATAGACGCCCGCGTGGCCGGAGCCTGAAAGAGCAGGATGTCCAGCGACGAGTCGTTCACAACGACGCGTTGCGCGCGCGCCGAATTTCCACTCGCGTCCACGGCGATGAGTGACATGTCACGCGTGAAGAAGCGACCATAGGTCGCTACCAAGCCACTATCACCGACGACCACGCCGCTACCGCGAATAAGGGTGTCGCCATTTGCGCCGAGTCCGACGACGCTCACCACCGATTGTCGAATGTCGCCGGTCGGCGCAGCGCGTGGTGGCGTGGCCGCGGAGCGGCGGTCCTGCGCCTCAAGTCGTTCGCTGCCTAACGTGAACGCGAATGCACCCAGCGCGATGCACGACGAAAATGCGCGCATGTCATCCTCCACCCAGCGGTTCGCTCTAACGCTCAGCCGGTTGAGCGCGTGCGAAGAGCTCACCAACAGATTCGCCGGCACCGTCGAACGCAGTCCCTCCGTCGGGAGAGAAGAGATACGACGAGGGCGTCGAACGCAACTCGCCAGCGACGCGAACCGGACTACAGCTGAGGCGCGTCCCGCGCTAACCGATCCCGGCTAATCCGACGTCACAATCGATACCCTGTCGCGCACACCCGGTGGGCAGAACTCGCACCGCCTCGGCAGCGCGCGCAGCCCCTTCAGCGTCACGTGTGGTGATAGAAAGCCAGCCTTCACCGGCTCACGCCGCATCAGGTCGGTGCTCAAGTACTTCTTGTTGGAATCGCAGAATACCGTCGCAACGACCGCAGCGGCGCCCAATTGCTCCTGGACCAGAAGCGCACCGAGCAGGTTTGCACCTGACGAGATTCCCACCGCCAGCCCGAGCGACGACGCTAGCGCTTGCGCCATGAGAATGGCATCGCCGTCGTCGACACCGATCACGTCATCGAGAAAGGAGAGATCGACGATCGGGGGGATGAACTCGTCTGAGATCCCCTGAATGCGGTGCTTTCCGACTTTGTGCCCAGTGGACATGGTCGGTGAGTTCGACGGCTCGAGCGGAAAGACCTTCACGTCCGGGCGACGATGCCTGAGGAAGCGCCCAACGCCCATGACCGTTCCCCCAGTTCCGACACCGGCGACGAACGCGTCTGGCGCCGCACCGCCTAACGAGGACAGCTGACCGACGATCTCCGGACCGGTGGTCAGTTCATGCGCCTCGCAGTTGTACTGGTTGCTGAACTGGCGGGGGAGAAACGCGCCCGGAGTGCGCGCCGCGAGCGACTCGGCGCGTTCGATCGATCCGAGGAATCCGCCATCTTCTTTGGAGACGAGTTCGATGTCGGCCCCGAAGGAACGAATGAGATTCACCCGCTCGCTCGACATCCAGTTCGGCATGAAGATCGTCACCGGGTGTCCGAGGGCGCTGCCTAACGCGGCGAAGGAAATCCCGGTGTTGCCGCTCGTCGCCTCGATGATTCGACCGCCCTGCTGGAGTACGCCTCGCTCGTAGCCGCGTCGCAGGATGTGGAGCGCCATGCGATCCTTCACGCTCCCTGTCATGTTCATCGATTCCATCTTTGCGTAGACCGTACGCGTGGTCCCGCGGAAGTCGAGGTCGATGGCCAGCATCGGCGTGTTGCCGACGAGGACGGCGAGTGCGTCGAGTCTCGCGCGTATATGGGAATCGATCATGTCGTGCCTTACGGTTTGTCGTGAGCAGGGGTCAGCTCATGGACGACGCGCCCGGCGACAATCGTTAGGCGGACGTTCCCCTTGAGTAAATCGTGCGGCGCCTTGGTCCCCAGCACTAGCGGATCAATGTCGAGAACCGTGAGATCGGCCCAGCGCCCAGGTGCGATGACTCCGGTCTGCTTCTCCGTGAACGCGCCGTGTGCGTTCCACGTCGTGTAGCCGCGCAGCGCTTCTTCCGGCGTCATGCGCTGCTCAGGATGCCACCCGCCGGCGGGGAGAGTGTCCTTACTGGTCCGGGTGATCGCCGAGTGCAGGCCATAGAAGAGATTGTGGTCCGAGCCGGTGAGGTCGGAGTTGAACATCAGCCGAACGCCGTGCGTCCGCATGGTGCGCCACGCATACGCGCCCTTCACCCGCTCGGCGCCGAGTCGCGTTTCCGCCCATCCCTTGTCCTCTGCGGCGTGCGGTGGTTCCATCGATGCAATGATGCCTAACGACGCAAAACGCGCGAAGTCCTCCGGGGCGACGACCTGCGCGTGCTCGATGCGATTTCGCTGCTCTTTTACGTTAGGCGCCTCGCGCTCGACGCGTTCGATGAAGTCGAGCGTCTCGCGGTCGCCAGCGTCGCCGATGGCGTGGATCCCGACCTGAAACCCCTTCTTCATCAGGGCGGCGACGATTGCCTGGTCAAATCCGTACGACCCGCCGCTTACTCCTCGGTGACCCGCCGAGTCGGAGTAGTCAGCGAGCAGGCGCGCTCCGCGGGAGCCTAACGCGCCGTCGTAGTATGCCTTGACCGAACGAACGGTGAGCATACCTAACGAGTCGACGAGCGGTCCCTTTGCCAGCCACGCGCGAGCAAGCGCTGTGTCGCGCGCGGAGAGCATCGCATAGACGCGAACAGGGAGTGTCCCTTGTGAGCGCAGCGTCTCGAAAGCGCGCATCACCTCGCCGTCGGCCCCCGCCTCGTGCACCGCCACGTAACCATCTCGCCCCATACGCGCGAGTCCCGCGCGCACCCACTCCGTCGACTTCTCGGCGGATGGCCGGGGGACCGCATCGGTGAGAAGTGTTGTCGCGCGATTGAGCAGGATACCCGTCGGCTCCCCCTTCGCATTCTTGACGATGACACCGCCCACCGGCGCTTGTGTGTCGTGAGTGATCTTCGCCCGCTCGAAGGCGAGCTTGTTCCCCCACACGGCGAAGCCGTGCAACGAGCCTAACAAGACTGGATGGTCCGGGAGCTTCGCGCTCAACAGCGCCATCGTCGGATAACGATTCGCCCACGCCCCTTCGTCCCACCCACGTCCGACGATCCATTCCCCTTTTGGCACGTTCGCCGCTGCAGCGACTGTGCGATCGACCGCTTCTTGCTCTGTCTTCACCCCGTTCAAGTCGACGTAGCTCTCCGCCTGCCCAAGCTCGCGAATGTGTACGTGCGAATCGACGAATCCCGGGACGATCGTGGCTCCGTTGAGGTCGATGACGCGCGTCTCGAGTCCGCGTTGTTGCTCCGCGTCTTTGGCCGAGCCTACAAAGACAATGCGGTCGCCACGTATGCCGACCGCCTCGGCGTCGGGATGCCATCCCGCAGAATCATACGGAGCGTCTTTCGCGGGAGTTCCATCACTCGCTGGGTCGCCCCATGCGAGCGTGTAGACACGAGCGTTCGTGAGGAGGATGTCGGAGCCACTCGTCGTGTCGCGCGAATTGCAGCTGACGGCAAGCGAACACGCGACAACACTCAAGAACCCCTGGATGGCGACTCGGCGGCTGGAAGAGAGCATCGATCGGCAGAGAGCGTAGTAGAGCGCGACCGCGACGGCGATCTCGCCAATTGTCTTGCAGGTCCACCTCGTCTCTAGTAAACCTGCAACCGCACGCCCACGCGAGTCCTATTTTCCCTACATGCGCATTCTCGTCTGCCTGAACGCCGATCTATTCGCCTGCATCGCCATCAACCGCCTCCTTCCCGCGCTGGATGGGCATGAAGTGCACATCGCCCTCACTCAGCGCGTCGGAAGTTCGTCCGGTGTCGACGCCGAACCGCGCCAGCGCCGTGAGCTGCGCATTGCCGAACAGTCGTTTCCGATTGAGCAGCTCTTCCCATTGATCGAGCGCGCCAATCTCCCCGATGACGGGACGCGATTCTTGACGTTCGGCGAACTCACCGCGCGCCGCGGCATCCCGGTGACCTCGCTTCCTAAGCCGAACAGCGAGGAAGGGCTCGCGTGGGTGCGCGAACTTGCCCCCGATCTCGTCATCTCGATTCGCTTCGGCGCGATCTTCAAGTCGCGATTCCTCGCCATACCGCGCCTCGGTGTGCTCAACCTGCATTCCGGACAACTCCCCGCGTACCGCGGCGTCCTCGCGACCTTCCGCGGGCTTGCAGCTGGCGAGCGGGAGATCGGAACGACGGTGCACTACATCAGCGATGGGACCATCGACACCGGGGCGATCGTTTCGGTGACGCGGACGCCAGTGGATCGAACGCGGTCGCTCTTTTGGCACATCGCACAAGTATACGGGCCCGGCGTCGACGCTTTAGGTAATGCAGCGCGACGGGTGCTACGAGGCGAAACGCTTGAAACGTCGGAACAGACCGGCGGGAACTACTACACGTATCCGACGCAGGAGGAGTGGGATGCGTTTGAGTCCGCGGGGTGGGACGTCGTATCGTTGGCCGATGCGGCGGAATTCTGGAGTCGCTTTGGTTGGCGTGGGTAATCGCGAAGATCAGCGGCTCGGCGAAACGACCGCACCGCACACCGCCGGTGGCGTCGAATCGTTAGGGAAGCGCGCGAGGCAGCTGCTGATGTCACGCGCAATCGTCGTTAGGGTCGCATCGAGACCACTGACGAGCGACGCGTAATCACCGACGCGCCACGGAGCGCTCGTGCCGTCCGTGCGTCCGCGCACCAAGACACGTCCATCCAGTGGGCGCACAATGTCCCAGTCGGCAGCGACGTGGCTGCGCCACTCAGTTGTGGTGGTGCCGCTCTCACCTTCGAAGCGACTAACGTGCAGCTGCACCAGAAAGTCGTGCGGTGCCCCGACTCCCCACGGCGCGACATCGACGGATCGTACTGGAGGCATGGAGGCGAGGCGCGCCGCTACCACGCGGTTGATCCCGTCGCCCAGGTTCTCTCCCCAGCGCTGAAACTCCGAGACGGAAATCTCGTTGGCTCCGCGTCGCATCACGATCGAGGGCACAGCGAGGTATGCGGCGAGGTCGATCCGGCGAAGCCCGACGGCGACACCATTCGCGTTAGGCGTCGGCGACGCATCGCCCACTGTTGCGCTAGACGAGCTGGGAGGCAGTGCGGCCGTCGCCCCGTTAGGCGTGCCGTCATGACTGGCCGACGTGCGTCCGCCGAGTACGAAGTACTGAATGGGCGGCGTCTCGCGAGAGAGCTTGAAGCATCCCGCGAAAAGCGGCACTACTGCAACCATCCAATGGGACAAACTGCGAACAGAAGCTCTCATGGCTGATCCTTGGGCGGCTTCTTCCCGCGCAGGAGCATGTCGGGGTTTCGCTGGAGCGAAGTGATGAGCTGCGTGAGCGCGTCGGCCGCCTTTTGCATCGAGGTCAATGCATCGGTGAGGGCGTAACCTGGGCCAGTGTCGGCCGAGAGAAGCCCGTGCGTCTCCTGCAATGTCGCGCGCAGCGCCTGCAGCGTCGTCACCGCCTCGGTCGATACGTCCTTGAGCTGCGTTTGCATCGGGTCGATCGCGCTGTCAGCGCGCATCGACAACCTCTCCATTTGCGCGAGCGTGCGATTGAGCTGCGCAGTGGCGGCGGGCATCTCGCGGAGCGTGGCGCGCAACTCTGGCGAAGCCATGAGTTGCTGTATCGCGTTAGCCGACTGCACAACAGCCCTGTTGATATCCTTGATGTTCACTTCACTCAGCATCGTGTTCACCCGCTCCAACGTCCCTTGCACCTGCGATAGAAGGCTCCCGGCGCCACCGCCGATCGACGCCATCAGCGATGGTGTCGTGGGGACCAGCGGGAGCTTGGTCCGCAGGTCGAGCTTCGGTACCGTCGTGTCACTGTGGTAGCTGAGCTCGATGTAGAGGACTCCGGTTACGAAGCTCTCCATCTGCAGTTGGGCGCGCAGCCCCTTCTGGACCTGCCGACCCAGGACCACCGTGTCCCCGAGGTTCAGGTATGTCCCGTTAGGCGTCGTTAGGCGTTTGAGATCGATGTCGTACTCCACCGGAATGAGAAAGGTGTTGTCACGCTGGTCGAGGCGTATGTCGATTCCTTTCACCGTTCCCACCGGAACTCCCTGGAACTTCACTGGCGCCCCGTTCTCCAGGCCGTTCACCGACTCCGGGAAGAACGAGATGAAATTCGTGCGCTGCTGGAACCAGGTGTTCGACGCCAGCGCCGCGACCGCGATGATCACGATGAGAATCGCACCGAGGAGGAAGAAGCCGATGCGCGTGGGACTCGCACGCCTGCTCATGGCGTCTCTCCCTCACCGCTGCTTCGCGTCAGGAATCGATGCACTTCTTCACTAGGGGGATTGTCCCGAAGCTCCGCCGGCGGACCCAACGCAGTCATCGTCTTCTCTTCGATGTCGAGGAAGAGCGCCCGGTCGGCGATACGGAAGATGGAATCCAGGTCGTGCGTGACGACGACGATTGTGCTCCCGAACGACCGTTTGAGCTCGAGAATGAGCTCGTCGAGCCGGCTTGCACTGATTGGGTCGAGCCCCGACGACGGCTCGTCGAAGAAGAGGACGTCAGGGTCTAGCGCGATGGCTCGCGCGAGTGCAGCACGCTTCCGCATTCCACCGCTGATCTCAGAGGGATAGAACTCCTCGAAGCCTCGAAGCCCAACGAGCGAAAGCTTGAGCGACACGACGTCTGAAATCGTCGTGGCTTCGAGCGCCGTGAATTCCGCGAGCGGCAAGGCCACGTTTTCGGCCAGCGTTAGGCCGCTCCACAACGCGCCGTTTTGATAGAGCACCCCGATGCGCCGGAAGATGCGCGTGCGCACATCGTCGTCGTCGAGATCGAAGCGCTCCCCTTCGAACAGGATCTCTCCCTCCGCCGGCGCTTTGAGGCCGATGAGATGCTTGAGGAGTGTGCTCTTGCCGCTCCCGCTCCCTCCCATGATGACAAAAACCTCGCCCCGGGCGACGCTGAAGTTCAGGTGGCTCATGATGATGCGCCTGCCGTATTTCATCGTTAGGTCGCGCACCTCGATCGCCGGCGTATGGTCGTCAGCGTTAGGCGGCGGGAGAACGGCTGATGGGTGCGTCATATGTCGAGCAGCGCCGCGAGCCAGTCGACGACTGCGTTCGCCGCTATGATCATCGTGATGCCGAGGACGACGGCCGCGGTGGCGGAGCGCCCCACGGCTCCTGCGTCGTCCCCTGTTTGAAGCCCCTTCATCGTGCCCGAAATCCCGATGATGAAGCCGTAGATGACTCCCTTGAAGACGCCGAGCAGCGCATCGGTAAGCGTCACCGCTGCGAGGAGTCCGTTGAAGAACTGCTTGAGCGAGAGGTCGACCATCGCCACCGACACCGTGAGTCCACCGATGACACCTATGAAATCGGCGTAGATGGTGAGGAGCGGCATCATCACGAAGATCCCGAGCAACCGCGGAAGGACGAGGTGCTCGACCGGGTTGATGCCTAACGTGGTGAACGCATCGACCTCCTCCGTGATCTTCATGCTCCCGAGCTCGGCAGCGAATGCCGCGCCCGTTCGTCCAGCGATGATGATCCCGGTCATCAGCGCCCCCAATTCACGCAGCATCCCGAACCCGACGAGATACGAGACGTAGTACCCCGCCCCAAATCGCTCGAGAACGACCACACCTAAGAAGGCAATGATGACGCCGACGAGCAGCGCGATGAGTGTGACGATCGGGAGCGCGCCGGATCCGTTGTCCTGCATCGTGACCCAGAAGTCGCGCCATGGCAGCCTAACGCGTCGTGTCGCCAGCCCCGAAAGCGCGATGACGACCTCGCCAGTGAACGTCACGGCCGCCAAGATGTCACGCCACGTGCGCAGACCAGCCGCGCCTAAACGCGTGAGGAAGAGCTCCCGGCGCGGACTCTTCGGCTGAGCGCGTTCGGGAACAGCGTGCGCGAGCGCGAGCAGTCTGTGCACTTGCTCAGGGAGCCCTGAGCTGTCGAGTTCGATCTTCTGTGCGTCGCAGAAATCCTGAGCCTGCATCAGGAAGATCAGGAGACTGCTATCCCACGATCCGAGCTCACTCGCATCGAGTGCAATCGAGCGCACGTGGCGCGCATCGCTCTCCTCACCGCCGACGAGTTCGTCGAATCGCGGCTGCGGTCGCGTGATCGACCAATCGCCGCGTACTGCTACGACAAGTTTGTCACCCTCGGCATGCACGTTGACGAGCGCATCCTCGGTCGCGCTCGCTCGCGGTGCATGCATGAAGGTCCTCGCGTCATGGAAGTGAGCGTGCTAGAGCAGGCTGCACTCATTCGAGGCAAGTTGTGGACCGAGTTCGAGCATGCTGGGGACGGGCTCGCGTACCCTTGCGCATGCGAGCGTGCAGAGCCAGAGTCTGCGAGCCTCGCAGTTCAGCTCGCCCATGGCGCGATCGCGTGATCGGCGTGGCATGAGCCTAACGCGACCACAGTTGCCACAGCGGACCCTCCGGCGGCCGCACCTCCACCACTTCTGCTTCGATGGCCGTCACACTCCCCGTTACCCCCGCCACTGCCCAAGCAGCAATCGACCTCGCCAACGGCGTGCTCGTCGCCTCCTTCGGTACCCCCATCACGAAGAACGACCGAATCGTCGACGCCCCGAAGCCGCAGAACCAGCGTAAGGTGCAACGCACGACCGGAGGTGGCGGCCGCGGACACGAGTATCTCCATCGCGGGGGGAGCGGATCGGAGAAGAAGAGCCGATCGCTCAGTCGCGCGCATTCCGCGTTCATCGCGTCGGCCATCCTCAACACACCAACCGGCGATGCCGAACTCCTCCTCGCGATCGCCGAGAACAACGGGTCGCTCAAGCGGCTGCAAAAGGTCGACATTGCCGAAGCACACACGTTCGGGTTCAAGTCGCTCGACCTTGCACAGCCGCAGGCTCACAAGGAACCGTGCCTCGTGCGCACCGCGTCGATTGTCTTCTGCGTGAAAGGGGCGACGTTGTTCATCACGACGGTCTACCCGGAAGACCTCGAGGAATACAACCTCGACCTGAGCGATCTCTTCGGGTGATCGACGGCGGTGGATTGACCGTGTATCAAATGGCCGCGTCGCTTGGCAGTCCGATGCGCCGTTCGATCTCGCGCCAGCGCGGATCGTCCTTCAGCACCCTGAGCCTCGGACTCATTCCCACGTAGGCAAGACCGACGTCGCCCGCGGCGTGCGCGCGACCGAGCCATTCGAACGCCTGATCCTTCTCTCCTCGGGTCGCACTCACTTCCGCGACCTGTAGCGCCCAGTGGGAGGCGTGGTCCTCGATCAAGCGGCGGAGCGTTGCGTCCGCCTCCGCCTCCTTGCCCAGTGCACCCTGCACGATCGCCGTCGCCCACAGACGGTACCCAGGCTCCGGCTCGCGCATTGCCTCGGCGAGCGCCTCATCGGGACGCCCTCGCGCCAACGTGTTGAGCGCGAGATTCGCACGTGTAGCGATTCGCTGCGGTACCAACTCCAACGCCTTCCGATACGCGTCCTCGGCAGACGCGTAGTCGCCCATTGAGTGGAGCGCCAATCCGAGACTGTGGTACGCAGCCGCGCTGAGCGGATCCTGCTCCAGCGCACGACGATACAACGCGATCGCGTCGCCGAGCCGCCCTCGCACGCTTGCGAGCACGCCCGACAGGCGAATCACGGACGCGCTTCCAGGTGCGAGCTCTTGTGCGCGGGCCAGCGCACGTTCGGCGGCGGCCCAATCCCACTCGTGGAAGATCGCGATCCAGGCAAGTTGAGTGTGCGCGTCTGCCAGCGCAGGCTCGAGACTCAGCGCTCGATCGACAGCTGCTCGCGCCCGCGCGTGTCCTTCCCTGGCGTCGACCAGCGCCCATCCCACCTGTCGAGAATAGGCGACGCTGAGCTCCGTCCACGCGAGTGCGAACCCCGGCTCTCGCTCCACAGCCTGCTGCAGATGCTCCATCGCCGTCGCCGTCGACTCACGGTTGAATCGATCCATGAAATGACGTGCGAGTAGATAGAGTCGATGTGCCTCAGCATCGGTTGCGCGGCCGCGCGCCGCGAAGTCGACCTCCATGCGTGCCCGGTCGCTCGCTTCGGAGTCAATCGCCTCGCCGAGTAACGCGACACGAAGCTCCTTCACCACGCATCGTGCGATGTCGTCCTGCACCGCGAAGATGTCGTCCAGCGTGCGGTCGTATCGCTCTGACCAGATGTGATACCCGTCGGCGACCTTCACCAACTCCACGCTGATCCGCACGCGATTCCCGGCTCGGCGCACGCTTCCGTCCAGCACCGTCGCGACGTTGAGCGCCCGTCCAATCTCTCCGAGCGGGACCTCACGGTCGCGAAAGCGGAACGACGATGCGCGCGCCGAGACGCGAAAACCCTTGATCTTCGTTAAGAGGCCGAGGAGTTCGTCGGCGAGACCGTCCGAGAAGTACACGTCGTCCGGACTCGCACTTCGGTTGAGGAACGGGAGCACTGCGATGGACGCGCTCCGCTCCGCGGTTGGACGCGATTCGGTGGCAGATCCGCGCTCGAGCGTTCGTCGCAGCTCCCGCAGCGAATTCGCGATCTCCACCGCGCGCTGAATACGGTCGGACGGCGCCTTCTGGAGGCACTGCCTAACGAGATCTTCGAGCGCGGGGGGCACATCCTCGCGAAGATCGCCGAGCGGCGTGGGGGCTTGATTCACGATGGCGTTGCTCACTTCCCAGAACGACCGCCCCTCAAACGGGCGGCGCCCGGTCAACATCTCGAAGACGAGGATCCCGAACGCAAACAAGTCAGTGCGGGCATCGGTGGTCTCCCCGAACAGCTGCTCCGGCGACATGTACGGCACGGTGCCGAACACCTCGCCCGTCATGGACAGCGGTGATGACCGCGAGCCCGCGATGTGAGAGTCAGCGTCCCGTACATCGTTCACCAGCTTCGCCAGACCGAAGTCGAGCACCTTCACTCGACCATCGTGCGTAACCATGACGTTCGCCGGCTTCAGGTCGCGATGTACGATCCCTTTGCGATGCGCCGCGTCGAGTGCGTCCGCGATTGCCATCGCAATGTCGAGCACCTGCGGGAGCGCCAACCCTCCGGGCGTGATAAGGTCGTCGACAGGTTGCCCCTCGACGAGCTCCATCGTGAGAAAGCGACTCCCAGCCTCCTCTTCAATCGAGAAGAGCGTGACGATGTTTGGATGATTGAGGCTCGCGACGATTCGGGCTTCCCGTTCGAAGCGTTTAAGGCGTTCCGGTGACGAGGAGAGTTCGTCTGGCAGGACCTTGAGTGCGACGTCGCGACCGAGTCGCGAGTCATGAGCGCGATACACCTCGCCCATCCCGCCGGCGCCGAGCGGGGAGATGATGTCGAAGCTGCCGAGGCGAGAGCCCGAGGTGAGCGGCATTGGCCGAATGTACGGCGATGCTCGCCCCCCGTCATGGGAGGCGAGCGATAGTGACCCGGAGCCGTTGCCCGCTCACTCCTCCCGAAGTACCCTCCCCCGGTTCCGTCTCCAACGCCTAACGACGTGCCCGGCGAGTCTCCCCTCCTCTTCGCAATTGCCTTTGTCGCTCTCGTCGTCGCGCTGACGGCGCTGGGGCGTCGCCTCCCCGTCCCGCCGCCCATCCTCCAGGTCGGCGCAGGTGCACTGGTCGCGCACCTCCCGGGCGTGCGCGTTCCAGAGATCAATCCCGAGATCGTCTTCTTCGTTTTTCTCCCGCCGATCCTGTGGGCTGCCGCCTTCTTCACGTCGTGGCGCGACTTCATGGCCAATCGGCGACCGATCGGGCTGCTCGCGATCGGACTCGTGGTGGCGACGACGGCGGCAGTGGCGGTGGTGGCTCGCGCGCTGTTCCCAGGAATGCCGTGGGCAGTAGCCGTCGCGTTAGGCGCGATCGTCTCACCACCTGACGCGGTCGCGGCGACAGCCATCGTCTCGCGCCTCCCGGTGCCGCGTCGCGTCATCGTCATCCTCGAGGGAGAATCGCTCGTCAACGACGCTTCGGCCCTCATTCTCTACCGAAGCGCTGTCGCGGCTGCGGTCACCGGCGTGTTCTCGTTAGGCGAGTCGGTCGTTCGCTTCTTCGTCGACGCTGGCGTCGGTATCCTCGTCGGGCTCGCTGTCGCCTGGCTCGTGGTGCGCGCCATGAAGTGGTCGCGCGACGTGATGGCCGAGTCGCTGTTGACGCTCGCGGCGCCGTACATGGCGTGGATTGCGGCGGAGTCGTTGCACGTGTCGGCGGTGCTCGCGTGCGTCGCCGGGGGACTCTTTCTCCGTCGCCGCTTCTCCGCGGTCGTCACGCCGCTGTCGCGGCTGCAGAATCGTTCTGTGTGGGATCTCCTCGTGTTCGTCTTGAATGCGGCGATCTTCGTCTTGTTAGGCGCTCAGGCCAAGGTGTTGCTCGCGACGGCGCCGGCGGGGACACTCAGCCACTTGCTCCTGGCGGGGGCGATCATCGCGCTGGTGGCGATTGTCGTACGCCTTCTCTGGGTCCCGCTCGCGACGATGCTTCCGCGGCTCGTCAGCACCGACGTTAGGCGCCGCGACCCGCTCCCTTCATGGAAGGCGATCTTTCTCGTGTCGTGGACGAGCATGCGCGGCATCGTTTCGCTGGCGACTGCGCTGGCGTTGCCGCTGACATTGGCCACCGGCGAGCCGTTCCCGTTTCACCGCGAGATCCTCGTGATCACCATGAGCGTGATTGTGCTGACGTTGGTCGCGCAGGGGCTGACGCTCGCCCCGATTATCCGCCGTTTCAACTTCGCTCCCGAGAAGCATCACCACGCCGAGACGCGTGTTGCGCGACTTGAGGCCGCGCGGCGCGGTGCTGAAACGTTGGAAGACTTGTCGCGGGAGCCGTGGGTGGATCAGGGCGACATCACCCGCCTCCGTACCGAGCTCCGAACGCGTATCGCGTCGCTGCAGGCGCACGATGGCGTCTCGGACGGCGAGCGGAAGCTGCGCAGCGCGATGATGCGCGCCGAGCGCCGAATGCTCGTTAGGCTGCGCAACGAAGGGGCGATTTCGGACGAGGTGCTCCTCGAGTTGGAGCAGGCGCTCGATCACGAGGCCGTGCGGGTTGGAGCGGGGGACGAGCGTTAGGCGATACGAGCCGCCGGCCTTGCTTCGTTCAAGATCCAACGCTCTGTGGTGTTCCGCGTGGGAGCTTTGAGCTATGAACGGTCAAAGTGTTGAGCTGGTAAAGATCAAAAACATTTGAACCGCAGAGAACGCGGAGATGCAGAGGCCTGCCCTTGTTCTCCTCCGCGTTCTCCGCGCCTCCGCGGTTCAAAGCGTTTGCAGTTGCAGTTGCAGTCGCTTTTAAGCAGTCGCCGCCGCGCCGTCCCCCAACGCCTCCTACACGCCCGACTCCAACGCCGCCGGCGCCTTCGTCGTCCCTTCAGGAAGCCGATCGAGCCTGCTGAGCCGCTCGACATCGATCGCCACAGCCTCGTCCGCCGAGTGCGCGAAAATCGACGCGAACTTCGCATCCCAGGTGATCTCGTCCCACCAGTACGACGCGCGCGCTGTCACGTTCGTCGAGAAGGTCTCCTCGTGCCCCTGCACCAGGATGAAGAGCTCCGCCTCCGCCTCACGCAGGAGCTCCGGAGTGAAGCCGCGCAGCGGTGACTGCTCGTCAATCGGGTGAACGACCGTCCAGTGGAGGTTGAACAAGTCGACCGAGCTGCGCTCGAGCTTTAGGGGGAAGAAGTCGCGCTCGCGCTTCCCGTCGTAGGTCATCCACATGCTGAGATTGAAGCGCACGCGCACGTCGGTGAGTTCGCCGGGAAGGATGTTCACCATACGAAACATGAGGCCGCGCCCCTTTTCGTACGGTGCGATCACCGCCGACTCGCTGAAGGCGAGACGCATGCGTGGTCTCGTTAGGCGCGCGATGAGAAGTCCTGCGGCGGCAACGAGGACGAAGAGCCCGACGAACGACTCGAAAATCACGAGCCAGTGTGCGGTAGCGCCAACCGCGTACATCGGCGCCGTCCCCGTCGTGGTAAAGACGCCGACCGAGAATCGGAGTGCGCGCAAGAACGGATCGGTCAGGCCGAGTGCATCACCCCCGGCGAGTGCCCCCCCACCTAACGATTGATAGGCCAGAGCGAAGACCCCGTTGAGCAGAAGCATGATCCCAAGCGCCCACGTGACGAAGACGCGGAGCGGTGCGGCGAGAGCGGCGAGGTAGAAGCGCTCGATTCGTTGCGGACCGAGCCCATACTTGCGCCCGCGCGGCGTGCCGTCGTGTTCGAGGAAACGCCCGTGGAACTGTTGCGCGACGACCCTGCCGAAGCCCAGGTCTTTGAAGTCGTGGGCACTCTCGGCTGGTGGCGACGGCACCACATCGTCTTCGGAAGCGAGGTTCTGCGTTTCGCGAGGCGGAGAGGTCATGCGTTGATCATAGCATGCGGTCAAGGAGTTGCACGTGACGCTGCGGCCCGCTCCTTGGGTCGAGCCCGGCGTCAGAAGCCAAGCGCCAGCGGCCGTGACGTACCGCAGAGCGCCGCTTCACATGAAGCGAGTGAGGCAGATGCTGGTTCCGCCGCCGGCGTCACCGAGCCGTGCTCACCCCACTATCGCCACACGAGCGCCTGCGCCGGCATGATCGGCGTCTTCCCATGCAACACCTCGGCGCCGGCGGGGAGTGAAAATGCAAACGGCGCTGGATTGTAGTTCACCGCCACCCACACTCCATCCCGCCACTCGAGAAAGACGCCCGGCGGGAGCTCTTCGATCGGCACCTTCGCGCGCCGATACACTTCGCGCACAACGTCGCGCTCCAGCGTTCCGTCGTCGGTCCAGACGCCAATCATCGTCACGCTCCCGCGCCCGAGCGCACGCGAAGTCACCGCTGCTTTCCCTGCGTAGTAGTGATCGGAGTACGTCGCCCAAGTCTCCGTTCCCGCACGCGACGAGAGAATATCGCCCCATCGGTGCCATGCGTGCGGAGCCCCGTTCCGTGAGACCTGTGCCGTCGCGTTAGGCGGCAACATGTCGGAACCCTCCACTTCCGCTCCAATGAGATCGAGGATCGGCGCCGCCATCTTCCCTTCCGGAAAATGACCGAGCGCGTTCTTCTGTCCGCTGCGCGGGGTGAGAATCAAATGCCCACCGTTCTCGACATAGCGCCTCCACTTCGCAACGAGCGAATCGCTCACCATCTGGTAGGCGGGCGCGACGATGAACGGATAGCGAGAGAAATCGTCGCCTTCCCGAATGAAATCCATCGGCGCGCCCGTGCTCTTCACGGCGAGTGTATACACGTTGCGGTGCGCCCACGTCTTCCATTCGGTCGTTTGGGGTTGGATCTCGAGATCCCAGAAGTTGTCGTGACTCCAGAGCACGCCGGTGCGGCGTGCTGCGAGTGACGGAGGCTCCGCCGCCCTTGGATCGAGCCGGGAGCCAAGCGCTTGTATCTCGCGCATCGTCTCGACGAACTCCTTCCCCGTGCGCGTGAGACTCACGCCATCGGTGCCGACGATCCCTTCGTGGTACATCTCGCTCCCGCGCAGCGGATGCCGGTAGCGATACGTGCTGATGAGACTCGCCCCCGTGCCTAACGCGTGCCACATCCACATCCCGACTGCGCCCGACGCTGGCTGCGGGTTCACCGCCCCCCAATTCACCTGGCCGGGCTGCAACTCCATCACGCCGAAGGTTCCTGTAATCGGACGATAGAACGCCGACGCCTCCGTCAGCCGCAACGGGTCGCCAATAGCGTAGCTCTCGCCGCCGAGGATGTTGTTTCCCGCGACTGGGTACAGCGTGTAGGTGATGAAATCCATCCCCGAACTGCGACGTGGGTCGGTCGCCGTCGTGATGTTGGTGTAGTTCGTCGTCACCCACTGGCCAGCGCGTGCATGGCGTTTGATGATCGCAGCTTGCCGGTCGAGGAAGCGAGCGGTGACGTCTGCATTGAAGCGCGCGAGATCGAGCTGTGCGTGCGGGCTGAGTCGATCCTCGGATGCCAGCACGGCGTTAGGCAGCCGCACCTCCGCGAAGGTGCGATATCGCGAGCTCCAGAAACTCCCTCCCCACGCCGCGTTCATGGCCTCGATGGTGCCGTATTTTGCCCGCAACCAGCGCTGGAAGTTTGCGCGTGCGCTCGGACTGAAATCGGGAAAGGTTCCCGGCTCGTTGTCCACCTGCCACCCCCAGACACGCGCATCGTTGCCATAGTGCATCGCCATCCGCGTCACGATGCGATCGACAAACTGTTGATAGCGTGCATTCGACAACGAGACTTCTGCGCGGATGCCGTGCTCGTGGCGCTGTCCCCGCTCGTCGACGCGATACACCTCGGGATACCGATCTCCCATCCAACTCGGCGGCGCGGCAGTTGGCGTCCCGAGGATGACACGTAATCCCGCCTTGGCGGCGAGGCCGATCGCTTCATCGAGCCAGCGGAAATCGAACTCCGCTTCGGTAGGCTCAAGATAGGTCCAGCTGAACTCCGCGAAGTGCGTGAAGGCGAAGCCTAACGAGGCCATCCCTTTCATGTCGCGCTCCCACTGCGCGCGTGGCCACTGCTCCGGATAGTAGTAGACGCCGATGCTCATCGGCTCGTGCTGGTTGAGGAGCGCGGCACCGCGGGGGCGAGTTGGCGACGACTGCACCGCTTGCGCCGGCGCAATTGTCGTGTAGCAGGCGAGTGCGACAGCAATGGAGAGAACTATTCGGAGAATGCGTCGTCGGTCCACGCAACGTTCCTGTGTGATGGGCGAGGGTCGCGATACGCCATGTTTTGCGCCGAAGCTCAAGAGTAACTTCGCCGGATCGTTTCACGCGCGCAAAAGCGGGTGCCGTCATCGTCGACAGCTTGCAGCAACTTCGCGATAGTCACGAGATCGCGCACGCCGGGCGGGCAAAACTCCTGGCGCCGCGCTAGCGCACGCAATCCGCGTAGCGTCAGTTCAGGCGAGTGAAAGTCCGGCTTCACCGGCTCACGCCCGATCAAGTCCGTGCTGAGATACTGCTTGTACGAGTTGCAGAAGGCCGTCGCGACGACCGGGTTTTTACCGAGTAGCTCCTGCATCCACACTCTGCCGCTGAACTGAAAGAGTGCACTCGGCCTTTCCGCAGGCTGCATCATCCGAGTCCATCGCGACACGGAATTCACATCCGAGACGCTGTCACAGTCACTGCGCCTTGCTCACCCCACCAAGCACCACGAGGTAGTCGAACGCCTTGTTAGGCGCCAGCAAGACAAACGTGTCACTGTTGACGCGCATCGCCCAACGCCGCGAAAGCCACGCGTCCGCCGCTCCTGTCGCTTCACCGCGCGCACGAAGCGAGAGCAGATACGGTGGACGCCGCACGAGTGCGAGCGCCGAGTCCAGATTGGCAACGCCTTTCGTCCCTGTGACCGTGTTGCTGTCGCCGTAACTCATCCCGATGACCGCCATTCGACTACCTAACGAGCGGTCGAGATATGTGCCCATCATGCGCGGCTGCTGCTCGAGGGCTTCGAAGTCCCCTCCTTGCGAGGCCACGCGCTTCACATGGTCGTCGTGCGCGAAGGCGAGGACGCGTCCATTGGCCCCTTCGCGCTCCATCACCCAACGGACATTCTCCGCCATCGCCGAGTCGCGTGCGTTGATTGCGCGCCATGCGTTAGGCGGCATCCCTTTTTCGTCGTGCGACGAGACGACGAGCATCATCGCGTGCGCTTGTTGTGCGGCGATCGCCTTCCGAAGTGCCCACACCTTTCGTTGTTCGCCATCTGCGGAGGGCGCGGCCGGTGTGCGCCTAACGGTGGCGACGAGCGAATCGATCGTCCGTCCAAGCGTCGCGCGCGCCGATTTGTCGAGTGCGGCTGTGTTGGTGGGGAGAAGTGGGAGGAACGGCGCGAATTCCTCGCGCAGACGACGCGCCGACGACGCATCGCGGTCCTCGAGCCACGCGAGCGCCTCCTCGATCGGAATCGGCTTGGGCGAGATCAGCGCCGGACCGCCTAACGAGAGATCGAAACCGTAGAACCGCACCTTGCGTGCGTGCGCCGGATCGTCGTTCCACGCCCGCAGCCAGCGCAGAAGCTCCACGTTCTCGGCGAAGCGCGCGAAGCCCCACGTGAGGTACCTTGCCGCGGCGCTGACGCTGTCGGCGTTTAGGGCATTCGGTCCTCCCGTGACGTAACGCGCGACCGCCTCTGATTCGGTGAGCCCCGACTCCAGCGCCACCGCCGTGAGCTGCCCGTGCGACACGAGGCGCCGAATGATGCGATTGCGCATCGCGAGCGGCTCGTGCGCGCCGTGCTGTGGTTCGCCAACCAGGACCAGCGGCACCCCTGCGAGGAGCGTGTCAAGAGGAGCGAGGTCGGTGTCGGTGGGAGAGTCTGCGGAGTCGAGCGGGATCGTGCGGGCGCGCAGAGCGGCGATGGCGTTCTCACCTTGGCGTTGCGCGTCGTGGACGCGCCGTGCACAGGCAGCAGTCGTGACGGCACATGCGACGAATGCAGCGCAGATAAATGGATGACGGAGCATGTTGCGAGAGAAGTAGGCGTCGCGCACGAACTTGAGGGAAGAAAATCGTTAGGCGCGCGAGTTTCAGCGACCGAATCCTCGGACGTTGAGAGGTTTCAGAGGCCGGTCCAGAGCTCGCGTCAGGAACCGTTCCTTCCCCTGAACACGTTTCCAACGTACCAAATGATCGCGCCACCCGTTCGGCTCTGACCCCGGGCTCTGACCCCGGGCTCTGACCCCGGGCTCTGACCCCGGGCTCTGACCCCGGGCTCTGACCCCGATCACTCCGGCACATGCACCCGCGCCTTGATGTGCTTCAAGTGCGCCACAATGGTAAAAGTCATCACCACGAGCAACGACCACGAACTCCACTTCCCGATGTGCACACTCGTCCACGCTCCCAACTGCTCGGGATAGCGCCAGACCGCGAAGAACGTACTCACATTCTCGGCGATCCACACAAAGAATCCGATGAGGAGGAACGCCAGCAGCAGCGGCATCGTACGGTCGCGGTCGTACGGGCGAAGCGTGACGGTCGTGCGCGCGTAGAGGCCTAACGAGAGCGCCGCCAAGTACCAGCGCAGGTCGGGAATGAAGTGGTGCGTGAAGAAGTTGGCGTAGATCGCGAACGCCACCATTGATGCCATCCAGAACGGCGGATGGTGCCTAACGCGAAGGTCGAAGAGACGCCACGCCTGGATGATGTAACTCCCCACGGCGGCGTACATGAAACCGGAGAAGAGCGGGACGCCGTGGATCTTCGTTTATGCGAAGTCCGGATAACTCCACGAGTGAATTGCGCTCGATGTCTTGAAGAGCTCGAGCCCGAAGCCGATCAGATGGAACAGAGTGATCGCTTTGACCTCGTCCCACGACTCGAGCTTGGCCCACAGCATCCACCCCTGAATCGCAATGGCAATGACCAAGAGCAGGTCGTAGCGCGGGAGTCCGAGGAGACCGGCGCGCGGGACGGTGAATACGGCGAGAAAGAACAGCGCGGCGAAGAGACAGGCGCGGGCCTCTTTCAGGGCGAACCAGGTGAACTCGCACGCTAAGCGGCGCCCGACCGCGGGGGAGAGGGCGAAGCGTGAGTCAGCTGGGACGGAGGGGGCGTTTGGGAGCGTCACTTTGTAATGCAAAGTACTCTGAGTAATCAAACGTGGCAATTACCCTCGATACCGCACTCTGACGCTGATGCTCGCAACCACGTGATGACGCACTCCGCTCGCCTCATCGCTATTCAGGTCGCCGAGTTGACTGACCTGTGAGAGCGAGAGAATACTGTGAGCATGCCCGCGCCGACTTCACCGCTCCTTACCGCCGACGACATTCTGGCTCTCACCATCGCAGGGAAGTCGACGGAACTCGTGCGCGGCGAGTTGGCTTTCACACCTCATCAGATCCCGACACCGTACGCGCGCCCGACGTTGCCTTCGTCCGACAGGCGCGCGCATCGCTCATTCCTTCGCGCGGCTACGCACGCCTCGCACCGGATCTCGTCATCGAGATTCGCTCCCCCGACCATCGGCGCGGCGAAGTGCTCGCGAAAGTTGGCGAATGGCTCGATGCGGGGACCGAGTTGGTCTGGGTGATCGATCCACAGCGTTCCGAAGCCCACGTCTATCGACGTGATGGAAGTGTCGGCGTTGTCGCCAGCGACGGAATGCTCGACGGCGAAGAGTCGCTGCCCGGCTTTAGGTGTGGTTTGCGCGAAGTCTTTCGCTAGCAGTACCTGCCGGACAGAACTCACAGCGGCTCGGATGTGTTGATCCCCGAACCGCCCCCGATCTTCAACGTGACTTCATCGGATACTCTGGAAGCCTGACGTCGTCACGCAACGCGCGCCCTATCGCGAAATCGGCGACCTTCGGAACCCGCATCAGCCGCGTCACCCAGTCACGCAATTGAATCCCGGCCGAAGTCTTCGGCGCAAAGGACGACGCAAACGATTCGGCCGATCGCTGCTTTTTTCTGAGCAGCGGCATGAGGCGTTCCTCGTACTTCATGAAGGCAGTCGTGATGTCGTCACCATACGTCGCCAGCTCTCCCGCAAGTACGTACGCCTCCGTGATGGCCAGTCCTGTCCCTTCCCCTGCCATCAGCGAAACGCAGGCGGCTGCATCGCCGACGAGTGCGATGCGTCCCTTCGTCCAGCGGTCCATCTGAATCTGACTCACACGATCGAAGTAGACGTCGCGAGCGCGCGAGAGTTCCTGCGAAATCATCGGCCATTCCCACCCGGCATCACTAAACACTCGCTGCAGCGCCGCGCGCGGATCCTCGTCGGCGCCGCCGAGGAACTCGTTTCGAAGGATGAAGAGGAATAGCGTCCGGTCATCGCGCATCGACAAGCGCGAGAGCTGCCGCCCGGGAACATTGTGGCTCAGGAACACGAGTTCGTCGCGCGGCCGGTACCCCTTGGCTTCGAAGGCGGCAACGTGGTAACCAAGCGACTTCTCGAACGCAGAATCGGGGCCGAACGCAAGCTGTCTAACGCGAGAATGCATCCCGTCAGCACCAACGACGAGGTCCACTTCTCGCGCAGCCGCATGCTCGAAGCGAACACGCACGCGCTTTCCATCATCATCGATCTGCGCGACCGAATCACCGAAGATCGATTCGACTCTTCCCTCAAGCGCGCGATAGAAGGTAGCAGAAATGTCGGAGCGCCTAACGCTTGTGAAGCGTCCGCCAGTCATGCGTTGGAAGACGTCGACGTCGAAGCCCCCTTCCTGATGACCGCGCCTGTCGACGTACCGCACTTCTCGCACCTGATATCCGAGCGCTCGGATATCATCGATGACCCCCATGCGCTCGGCGATGTCGTACCCGATACCCCAGAAGTCGACGACGTACCCAGCCGTGCGCAGATGTGGAGACGTTTCGACCAGCGTGACCTCATGTCCCGACCGGCTCAACCAGAAGGCGAGTGCAGGCCCAGCAACACCGATACCGTTAATGACGATTCGCACGACTTTGCATCGAGAGGGGAGTGCGATGTGTAATGCAACATCCGCGCAACTGATATCCTCGCCTTCGGCGCTTTGCCGATTCTGAGCGTATCCATTAGCGCGCTCTGACTTATCCGCGAAATGCCGGCGACGCCAATCGTCACTCTCGGAAAGCGCATCACGACCCCGGCGTCAACAATCGCGTGAACGACAGCGACACGAGCTTCCACCTCTGCCCATCCCTCGCGTAGCCCTCAGTCACCAGAAACGGATTCGTCACCTCGTTGCCACCGACGACCGCGTCCAGTCGGATGCGCGACAGCACGATCCCGGTCGCGCCAGTGACGTTCGCCCACGTCTCATAGACCTCGGCGTGCTTGTAGTGAATCCCGCCGCTGCGAATCGTCTCGAGCTCCGGCACCTTTCCCCACGCACCACCCATGTGCACGAAGATCGCACTGTCCGCAAAGAGCGTCGCGAGTGTGTCGACCTGCTTGTCAGCCATCCAACGCCACTTTGCGCGTGAGAGGTCAAGCAGTTCCTGCTGCGCCTTTGTCGGGTTCGTCGTCGTGAGTGTGCGCGGTGGCTGTTGCGCCATGACAGGTGACGCGGAAGCGAGTGCCGCTGCGACAATGCTGAAGAGGATGCGTCTCATTTTTCGGCAGATGAAGTGTGGGAGGAGCCGTGACGAGCATTGGCGATGCGCGACTCTTGCAGAGAGCGCGATGCACTCAACCGTTTGTTAGCCTCAGTACTGCTTCCGGAAGCCGCTCGCCCTCAATCGGAATCCTGACTGCAGCGTTCTCGATCTCCTGCAAGTCGTTAGGCGACAGTGTGACGTTTACCGCACCCAGGTTTTCCTCTAGGCGATGCAGCTTCGTCGTCCCGGGAATCGGAACGATCCACGGGCGCTGGGCGAGGAGCCATGCGAGAGCGATCTGCGCTGGCGTCGCCCCCTTCTCAGCTGCAACGCGCTTCAGCAATTCGACCAGCGCCATGTTGGCGGCGCGCGCGTCGCTCGCAAATCGCGGCGAGATGTTCCGGAAATCGCTGGCATCAAACTTCGTGGTGGTGTCGATCTTCCCCGTGAGAAATCCAGCGCCTAACGGGGTGAAGGCGACGAAGCCGATTCCCAGCTCCTCGCACGTCGCGAGGACTTCGTTTCGCTCGGGGTCGCGCGTCCACAGCGAGTATTCGCTCTGCACCGCGGTCACCGGGTGCACTGCATGGGCACGACGGATGGTCGCCGCGCTCGCCTCCGACAAGCCGAAGTGCCGCACCTTTCCTTCGTTGATCAGTTCTTTAACGGTTCCCGCAACATCCTCGATCGGCACATTGCGGTCGACGCGATGTTGATAAAGGATGTCGATGGCGTCGGTGCGCAGCCGCTGCAGCGAAGCGTTGGTCACTTCGCGAATGTGTTCGGGTCGCGAATCGAGACCATCACGAGTGCCATCAGCGTTGATCCCGAAACCGAACTTCGTGGCGATCACCACTTGGTCACGCACGGGCGCGAGCGCCTCGCCTAACAACGCTTCATTCGTGAACGGGCCGTACGCCTCCGCGGTGTCGAAAAGCGTGACGCCGCGATCGACCGCCGCACGCAGGAGAGCGATTGCAGCCGAGTGATCGGTTGCTGGCCCATAGGCCGAGCTCAATCCCATCGAGCCGTAACCAATTGCGGAAACAGTGAGGCCACTTCGGCCTAACGAACGACGTGGTAGTGCCATCTCGCGAACTCCCGGAAATCGAAGCGGCACCTAACGCCTGGACTCGATGCTGTGCCGCTCACGCATCAGCCGACGATGAAAGAAGCTGTCTTCAAGCCGATCGATCTACTTGCCAACAACGACCACCGCGGTCATGATGACTTACCAATGACTGACGAGCTGGAGGGACTGGCGACGTTCGTGGCGGTGGCGGAAGCGAAGGGATTTCGCGCCGCCGGCGATCGCCTGGGTGTGACCCATTCGGCGGTTAGTCAGGCCATACGGCGCCTTGAGGAACGGCTCGGCGTCGTGCTTGTGCGACGGTCAACGCGAAGCGTTCATCTGACGGAGGCGGGAGAACGCTTCTATGCCGCGGCTCGCTCGGCGCTGGACGAGGTGCGGTCGGCTACTGCTGCGATCAGCGAACTCGGCGACCATCCGCGCGGACTCCTTCGGCTGCACACGTCGAGCGCTGCGCTAACGATGCTGGGCGACTCAATCATTCCGCGGTTTGTCGCCGAGTATCCGCTCGTCAATCTCGACCTCGTGGTGAACGATGCACCGGTCGACATCGTGGCAGAGAATTTTGATGCGGGGATTCAGCTCGGAGAGGTGATCGACCAGGACATGATCGCCGTCCCCGTGACCGGCGACCTGAAGATGGTCGTGGTGGGAGCGCCGTCGTATTTCGCCAAGCGCGGCAAGCCTAAACATCCGCGTGATCTCATGGAGCACGACTGCTTCAATTGGCATCCGTCGGCCGACGCGAGTCCCTATCGTTGGGAGTTCACAGAGAACGGGCGAGAGTTCACCGTCGCTGTTCCTACGCGCGTTCTCTCGACATCGACGCTGATCAACCGTCGCCTTGCAGCTGCCGGACTGGGGTTGACGATGTCGTTCAACAGCTACGTTCGTGATTCACTCGCCAGTGGCGAACTGGTGGCGGTGCTGGAGGAATACTGCGAATCGTTTTCCGGCTACTACTTGTACTATCCGCAGCGACGCCATGCCTCGCCAGCGCTGCGCGCACTGGTGACGATGTTACGCGATGGGCGGCGGAGTGCCGAAGCTTCCCGCAACGCCATGCCCTGAAAGGACGCCACGTCTATTGCAGTTGAACCAGGGCCTATCGCACGTCGAGAGTGTTGGTAAAGCGCGAAGGGGACGCAGCGGAGCGATTCTGCCCTCTCGTAGACTTCGAGTCGTTTGGCGACCTGCGCGAAAGATTCCGCGAAAGTAGGCTAGTTGAAGCACACCAAACGAAAACGAGATCACCATGCGCCCACTCGTTTTACTCGCCGCACTCGCGACGCTCGCCTCACTCGCAACGCCATCGCTCGTCCACGCGCAGCGCCCCGGGCGACTCGCGATGATCGATGACTGGAAGCATCAGGAGAAGTACATCCTCGCCGTCATCGACTCGGCTACTCCTGAGATGCTCGACTTTCGTCCGACGAAGGGTGTGCGAAGTTTCGCCGAGCAAATCCATCACATCGCGACTGTGGCGTCGCTGCTGGTGAGCAATGGCGTCACCGGCAAGCCGATCCCGCCCGACTTGTTAGGCGACTCGGCCGTGTATCTCCACGATCGCGCCAAGCTGCGCGCCATGGCGGAGCGTCACCTGACGTGGATACTGAGCTCGCTCGGGACCATGAGCGACGAGGATCTGATCCCGGAGACGAAGTTCGTCGGCGGGAGTATGCCGCGCTGGCGCTGGAATATGACAGCGTTGCAGCACTCCGGGTGGACGCTTGGACAGCTCGTACCGTATCTGCGATTGAACGGACGCACGCCGACGCGACTTGCCAGATTGACGCACTGACAACGCACTGATTTGCGCCGAAGTTGCACGGAGTTGCCTTCAGCCGACAGCGCGTGCGATGCAGCAAGAAGTTTGTCGCACGATCAGAGAAACTGGCGGAACGCTCTCAAATAAACGCGATCTCGTTTGCCGCACGTGCAATTCCGTGTGCCGAGCGAGTATTCCCCGGTTGAATGCGAGCTATGCGCAGTAGTGCAGCAGGTACTCCGAGGGGTACACGAGCGATTTCGTTAGGTACACAAGCCATTTCAGAACTGACACACCCTGCTTGCAGCTGGCGAGCGAGAGATCGGGACTACGGTGCACTACATCAACGATGGGACGATCGATACGGGAGCGATTGTTGCGGTGACGCGCACGCCGGTCGATCGAACGCGGTTGCTCTTCTGGCACTTCGGGCAGGTGTACGGCGCCGGCATTGAAGCTTTAGGCAATGCGGCGCAGCGGATGCTGCGGGGCGAACGGCTCGAGACGTCGTGCTTCTTGCTTCTTAGAGAAGGGCGCGGTTCTGCCGGAGATCGACTCAGTCCTCTTGTCTACTGAGAACGAGTGCGCGCTCCCACTCCGCAGTGACGCCGAGGCGCTCGATGAACCGATGAAGCACATTGAGGTCGATCAAGTCCTGATTCACCTGGAGCACGCGCACGACGTCGCGGATGTGTCGATCGGATCCACCCTCGCGTGCGTAGCGCAGTTTGAACGCGATCACATATTCGATCGGAGCTACCTGCACGGTTTCGCCTTCCAACTTCATTGCGACGCTGTGATCCAGCGCCCACCGTTGTAGGTCATCGTTTCCGGCGAGGTAGACATCTGCGCGCATCCCGGATTCGCGATGCGTGATGTTGAAATGACCGAACGTCCGTCTTGCGCCTTCCTCGCGAATGACCTCGACAGGCGGGCAGTAGAATTCGTCTTCGGGCCACAGCGACGCGAAGTGCTCAGCATCGCTCGCCTCAAGTTGAATCACGAGGTCGATGTCGAGCGTCAGGCGCGGGTGACCATAGATGACGGACGCCAATCCGCCGGTGACTACGTAGTTGACTCGCCCTCGATTGAGCGGGGCGACGAAGAGCGTGATGAGGCTAGATCCCTGCGTCACTCATCAGTTCTCGTACTCGAGCCGTGACTTGCGCTTCAGACCACTCGGGGTGTCGCAGGCGCACACCGGCAGCGGTTGCCTCGCGTGCTTGCAGCCAGAGGGCGTGCGAGATCCTGACCTTCTCATCAGGCGTCATCGCGCGGATTCGCTCGATCTGGGCTGTGATTTCGGGGCGCATGCCGCAATATCGGCCCTCGGGTTTATGGGCGCTAGCGTTGGTCAGACGGGAGGAGCGCTGGTGGACCCAAACCGTAACAGCCAGGAACCGCTCACGACGAGCTTCGCTCGGCGCCGGGGTATCGTTCGTCGTCGCCTAACGAGAGCGCAGCCAACGGCGAACGCAGATCCGCGATGAAGTATGCGAGAGAAAGTTCGCGCCCGGACCTCCGCCGAAATCCCTCGCCTAACGTTGGATAGCACATCCGAATCCGGGGCGGCCGCACTCGTCCTCTGGCCTCCCTCACTCCCTACTCATACTTTCTCGGCACCGCTGGAGCTCCCCCTCCCCCACCGTCAGATGCTCGACCAGCTCAACGCGACGCTCGGCAACACCTTCGCGATCGAACGCGAGCTAGGCGGCGGTGGGATGTCGCGAGTCTTCCTCGCCGAGGAGATCGCGCTCCGACGCAAAGTCGTCGTGAAGGTGCTCCCGGCCGATCTTCTCGCCGGGACGAGTGTCGAGCGATTCAATCGTGAGATTCTTCTCGCGGCGAAGCTGCAACATCCGCACATCGTCCCAGTACTCGCGGCGGGCGCCGTCGACGGGAGCCCGTACTACACGATGCCGTTCGTCGAGGGCGAATCACTCCGCGAACGTGTTGCGCGCGCCCCGCTCGAAATCAGCGAAGCAGTCGACATTCTCCGCGACGTCGCCAAGGCGCTCGCGTATGCACACGACCGCGGTATCGTCCATCGCGACATAAAGCCGGATAACATCTTGCTGAGCGGCGGCTCAGCGACCGTCACCGACTTTGGAATCGCGAAGGCAATCAGCGCGCTGCGGACGAGCGAGACGCCGGCCGCCGATCGCACAGCACTTACGCAAGCGGGAATGTCGATCGGGACCCCCGCGTACATGGCGCCGGAGCAAGCTGCGGGAGACGAGGCGACTGATCATCGCGCCGACATTTACGCGTTCGGGTGCGTCGCGTACGAAGTGCTTTGTGGGCATACGCCGTTTGCTGGGCGCGCACCGCAGGCATTGCTGGCAGCCCATCTGGTGGAAACGCCGCCAGCAATCGAGACATTGCGATCGGACACTCCCGCAGCGCTCGCCTCACTCGTTAGGCGGTGTCTCGCCAAGGCGCCTAACGACAGGCCGCAGTCGGCGGCTGAAGTCGTGCGCTCCCTCGACGCTGTTGTGAGTGACCGCGTGCCGAGCGCAGACGCTGCAACTCTCCTTGGCGGCACACGCGGGCTGGCCAGAGCGCTCACCCTCTATGCGCTCGCATTCATCGGTGTTGCCGCCGTCGCCAAGTACGCGATTACGGCGATTGGGCTCCCCGACTGGGTTTTCCCCGGCGCGCTCATCGTGATGGCCCTCGGGCTCCCCGCGATTCTGTGGACCGGCTACGTATATCGCGTCGCGCACTCTGCAACGACGAACGGTGCAGTTTCGACGCCGGGAGGTCATCGCGCAACGACGCTAGGGACGATGGCCAATCTTGCGCTGCGTGAAGCTCCGAGAACGTCGTGGAGACGCACAGCACGTTTAGGTGTTGTGGCCGTTGGGGCGTTCATGTTGGCCGTCGTGAGCTTCATGGTCATGCGCGCGTTCAACATCGGACCAGCGAAGACACTGTTCGGCAGCGGAACCTTGCGCGAGCAGGACAAGCTCGTGATGACGACGTTTGCGTCGACCGGAGGTGATTCGGCGTTAGGTCGGGTAGCGAGCTTCGCTGTGCGGTCGGTACTAGAGCAGTCGAAAGTTCTTGGTGTCATAACGGACGCCGAGATTGCGTCGACACTCGACCTCATGACTCGTCCGCGCACGACGCCGGTCGACCTTGCACTGGCTCGCGAGATCGCAACGCGCGAAGGCGCCAAAGCTGTCGTTGATGGTGAGGTTGCAGCTGTCGGAGGCGGCTATGTGCTCAATGTCCGTCTCCTTTCCGCCGACTCGGGAACGGTGCTGGCTTCGTTTCAGCAGGCAGGCGAAGGACCGCGCGGTCTCATCGAGGCAGCTGACAAAATCGGAAAAGCGCTCCGCGGAAAGGCAGGTGAGTCGCTGAAGCTGGTACAGGCGAGCGTACCGCTGATGCGTGCGCGAACAGCGTCTCTCGAAGCGCTGCGTCTGTATAGTGAGGGTGTGTACGCGCACCAGGTCGATGTGAACTGGCCGCGCGCCGAAGTGATTTATCGGCAGGCGATCGCCAAAGACTCGTTGTTTGCCCAGGCGTGGCGCCGTCTCGGGAGCACGATGGCGAACATGAACTATCCGCGCGTTCGCGTCGACTCAGCGCTTCGCAAAGCGTACGAATTGCGCGATCGCCTCCCTCGGGACGAACGCCTGTACGTCGAAGGGACGTATTTCGGAATGAGTGGCCCGGGGAGCACTTCCGGCCCCGGACGCGATCGAGCGAAGGCGATTGAGGTATACAGCCTCGACGACGCAGCCGCATCGCACAACCTCGCAGTTCAATTCATGACGCGCCGAGAGTTCGCGCGGGCAGAGAAGATCTTTCGGAACGTGATGGCCGCCGACACCACGTTTGCGTTAGCGCCTACTCTTCTCACAAGTGTGCTCGTCTCGCAAGGACGGCTCGACGCGGCCGACTCCATCAACGCTATTCGGACTCGACGCTTCCCAAGCGGGCGAGGTACAGGACGCACGCGCGCCTCCATTCTTTTTGAGCGCGGCGACCTCGCAGCCTATGAGCGCGCGATTGACTCGATCTTCGTCTCCGGCGACACCGGCTTTGCGGTGGCGCGACAAGGTGAGCTGGGGCTGCTGCATGGGCAGCTTGCACGGTGGCGGAATCTGGATGCGCAATGGGCCGCGCGGCGGAGCGCGCGACTTAGGGCGGGAGCGCTCACCTCCGGCGGTGAACTCGTTAGGCTCGCACGGAACGCGCGAATCTTCCAGCAAACGAGCGGGACCAACACCCGCGACGTCTGGCAAACGTTTGACTCGGCATTCGCCGCGACGCCGCTCAACACGATGTACGACGCCGACCGCCCCGATCTTGACATCGCAACGGAGCTCGCGTGGGCCGGGCGCACTACACAAGCAAAGCAGTTAGTAGCTGGTTTTCTTTCTGGAGTGCGAGACACCTCAGTCGTCCGCTGGCTACAGCCCGCGCTCAATCGCGCTCGTGGCGTGATCGCTCTGAACGAAGGACGCTTCGCCGAGTCGATACGAGACCTTCGTCGCGGCGATTCCCTCCCCGACGGGCCGGTTGATGAGTGCGCCGCTTGTCTCCCGTTGAGCCTAGGTCGCGCGTTCGACGCCGCGCGACTTCCTGATTCGGCGATAGCGCAGTTCGAGCGCTATCTGAAGACGCCGGGTCGATCGGGAGTTGAACTCGACCCTTCCTCACTCTCCCTCGTGCACGAGCGCCTCGGCCAGCTCTACGAAGCACGCGGCGACACCGCCAAAGCGCTCGAGCACGACCGCGCATTCATCGCGCTCTGGGAGAAAGCCGAGCCGTCCCTCCAACCGCGAGTTGCGGCCGCACGAGCGCGGGTAGCCAAGCTGGCGCCGGTGGAGAGGATCAAGCGTTAGACTAGGAGAAGAATCGGCCAGCTGCAACGAGATAGTTGTCGCACCCAAGTGCCGATACTCACAGGGAGTCCACCTGAGTCTCCCTCCCATGCTCTCGCGCACACTACAAGCCATCGCCGCTGTCGCCCTCGTCACCGCCTGCGGCGGCGATTCCAGCAGCGTCGCCGGTCCAGGGAGCACCCCCGCTCCCGTTCGCGCTGTACCGTGGGATGCAGGCGCGTGGACCCAGCCCGTTCCCGCATGGGGCTCAACGGTCCGCCTAACGCTTCCGGTTGCACTCGACGACATCATCTTTGGGCCCGCCGGCGGGCTCGGTGCGTTCGGCGCGCACGAAGGGGGACATGTCGAAGGGTTGAATCACATCTGGATTCCTACACGTCCTGGCGTTGCAATCCGCAGTTGGGGCGACGGAACGGTCACGCGCATCGAGGACATGGGTGATCGCGGGAACGGCACCCACGAGTACTTCATCACCGTCGACTACGGGCGTGGACTCGTCGGAAAACATATGGACGTCGACGCACCGCTCGTGTCGTTAGGCGCGAGGGTGAAAGCCGGCGATGTCGTGGCGCGCGCGCCGAGTGCGGAGTTCATGCTCATCGACATGAACAGGACCGATGGAGAGCGTACTGGCGGCACGACGGGGTCGCCCGTCTCGCCGTTCGACTACTTGCGCGACGATGTGAAAGCGGCGCTCGTGGCTCGGCACGTCAACGAGGTTGTCGGGCCGTACTTCAGCAAGGGAGCCGTCGCCGGGAACCAGCGTCCGTGGGAGCCCTATCTGACTAACAAGATGTTGTATCACGCCGACGCGCGGGGGACGCCCGCCGGCGAATGGATCCTGATCAACAAAGGTTGGTCCGTTCCTGATCCGTCGTACTTCGACGTGATGGCGCTGTTCGATGTCTCGAACGGCTTCGGTCACTTCCAGCGCGCCGAATTCATGGATCACGACCTCGCGATGGCCAACAACAAGCACATGATGAACGGCGAGCTTCGATTCGAAGGAGAGCCGGGGACGTTCGTCGTGGACGTCATTGGCGGCCAGCGCTGGTACGCGCGCTACAAGGTGGACGAGAGCAGCGGGCGGGCGAAACTCATGATGGAGTGGAGCCGGTTGGGATATCCGAGCTCCATATCGCCTAACGCGGCGATGTACACGGAGCGATCGGCGATCTATCTCAAAAGAGACGCGATCGCGTTAGGCATCGAGAAGCAGTAGAGGGGCAGCCTGCCGCGCGTTTCGCTCTCGCGCGCGGTTCGACGTCACGCTCGAAGGGGCGCAGCTGCACCTGAAGCACGGCGTCACCACGATCCGCGACAGCTACGGGATCATGAAACGGCTGCTCGCCGTACGCGCCGCGATCAACCGTGGGCAGGTTGTGGGCCCAAGGCTCTATGTCGCCGGCAGCATCGTCGGGTGGGGTGGATTCTTCGCCGCAACGTTCGGAGAGCCGAAGCCTGCCAACTTGTGTCAGGAGCAGCTGAACGACGCGATCACCGAAGGGAGCGGTGAGGAGTTGAACGCGCGATGACGCCGATTCAGGCGCTTGTAGCCGCTACTCGGCACGGCGCCATGGCGACCAAGTCGCTCTCCGACTACGGGACCATCGAAAGTGGGAAGTTTGCAGATTTGCTCTTGCTGCGAGCCGATCCGACGACCGACATTCACAACATTCGGCAGTTGGAGTTGGTGATGAAGGATGGAGCCGTTGCAGATCTGCAGGCGCTGCCGACGAAAGCGATTTATTCGAGGTCGAAGCCCTAACTCGCACGAACGGATGCACACTCCACTCCTCGACAGAATGCGTCGTGCTTCCGCTTTGACCTCCGCGCGCATCTCCCTGCTCTTGCTCGTCGCCGTTGTCGGGGCGTGCGGCGGTGGCGATGGCCCGTCGGCGCTGGCTATTCAATAGGGACGCCACCCAGTTCTCCTTGGAGGTGGGTGACGTGCAGCTGCGAGAGAAAGTCATGCGGAGCCCTAACGCCCTTCTCCTGCATTCGCAATCCGAAAGATCTCAGCGAGGTCGATGATAAGAGGCGCCACTTCGCCGCGCGGCTGCCACGCGAAGTGTTCGAAGATGATCTCCGGCTCTTCGTCGTTTGGGCGCCATCGTTCTACCAAACGCGCGGTCACGTCGACGATCCAATACTCCGGAACACGCTCACGTTGATACAACGCACGCTTCCGATAACGATCGACCCGCGCCGTAGAGGGCGAAAGTATCTCGACTACGAGCTCCAACTCTGGACGGTCGCCCGCCGCGCCAGAGGGCACACGATCCGTGATCGGCATTACCAGGAGGTCCGGCTGCACCTCGGTGCGTGTCGACCACGTCACTCCGTACGGAGCGAACAACACCTCCACACCGCCTAACGAGCGTACGTACGGTTCCAACTGCAGGAGCAACTCGCGTAACGCGCGCTGGTGCGGGCGGTTGGGCGATGGACTCACGAAGAGCTCGCCGTCAATCAGTTCATACCGATTGCCGTCGTCAGGGAGCGCGTGAAGGTCGTCCACGGTCCAATCGCGTTGTGCAGGAGGACTTGGCATGGCCATAGCGTACGCTCGGCGCGACTAGTTGGGCAAGGAGGCATGGCCCAGCGTAACGCATGCTTCGGCGCGGGTCACCATCCGCGTATCGCACCGGTGCCATGTCCCCGCACACGCCTCCGACGCTAGGAAGAGCGAGACGAGGTTAGGTCCCGGAGTCACTCCTCAGCGCTCACATGTGAGCCGCGGCTCGCGCTTCAGTCCAGTCAGGATTTCGCAGACGCACGCCGGCCACTTTCGCCCCGCGAGCGTGCAACCTGAACGCCTACGAGATCCGAATCTTCTCGTCAGGCGTCATCAGGTCGAGCGCACTCCAGCACATGCACCCGCTTCCGCCTCATATGTTCACTTGGAACGCTCCGATGAAGGCGAACTCCCCACCACGGGCTTTGTCGCCCAACAGTCTCGCAACCGCATGAAGACCCAATACTTCACCGCCACATCGCTGGATGGCTTCATTGCTACCGAGGATAACTCGCTCGACTGGCTTTTCCCGTTAGGCGACATCAACGATACGAGTTACCCAAACTTTATTGAGCAAGTAGGAGCGTTGGCGATGGGCTCGTTGACGTACGAGTGGATGCTCCGCCACGCCGCGACGGTCGAAGGGCAGATGGGAAGCTCGTGGCCCTACACACAACCCACCTGGGTTTTCTCCAGGCGTTCGCTCCGCTCCATCGCCGATGCAAGGCTGACGTTCGTAGAGGGTGACGTGCTCCCCGTTCATGACGCGATGCGCACTGCTGCGGGCGACAAGAACATCTGGATCGTTGGCGGCGGCGACCTCGCAGGGCAATTCCTCGACGCCGGACTGCTCGACGAAATTCACGTGCAAATTGGCTCCGTCACGCTCGGAAGTGGAAAGCCGCTGCTCCCCCGACGCCTAACGACCCCGCCGCTGGTCCTTCGCGCTGTTCGCCAGGTTGGAAGCGGATTCGCGGAACTGCGATACGACGTTCCGAAGAAACCGTGAGGCAAGTCGACGCCTAACGATCCATCCGACATCGGCTTGCCTCGAATGAAGCGCTTTCGCAACTTAGCGGTTCAATCGTGAGATCGCTCGTCCACGAATCATCGGCGCGCGTGTTGTAGCATGCATCAAACCCATTTGCAGGAAGTGGTGGACGTCGATTCTCTCGGGCGTCGCGACGCGCCCCAGTTGGCGATTCTCGAAGGTCTGTCTGCGCCCGCCGAGATACCGACCCAGAATGCTGCCGTGTTTGCACCGCATTGCGCCGACTTCGATGGCGTCGCGCTGCGACCAACAGCACCTTTTTCGGCAGCGCTCATCTCCAGTTTTAGCTCCCGCACACCAACTCGCCTCACCTCGCTTGTTCAACACATGCGCCTCAGCCACACCCTCCTGATTGTTGCCGCGTTAACGCCCGCACTCTCCCTCGCGCAGCGCCCCGCTCGACCGTCAACGGTCAACTCGGAAGCGTACGATTCCACGCTCTTCACGTCGCTGCGCTTCCGCTCCGTCGGCCCCACCCGCGCCGGCCGCTCGACCGCAATCGCCGGCATCCCATCGCAGCCCTTCACCTTCTTCTCCGGCTCCACCGGCGGCGGCGTCTGGCGCACTGACGATGCGGGACAAAGCTGGCGCAACATCTCTGATGGATTCTTCGGCGGCGTGATCGGATCGGTCCGCGTCGCGGACTCCGACCCTAACGTCATCTACGTGGGAACGGGCTCGCAGGACGTACGCGGCAACTCGAGCAGCGGTCGCGGCGCCTGGCGCAGCACCGACGCGGGGAAGACGTGGAAGTTCATCGGACTCCGCGAGGCCGGCGCGATCGGACGCATCGCGATCCATCCGACCAATCCGGACATCGTCTACATGTCCGCGTTAGGCCATCCGTTCGGTCGCAACAAGGAACGCGGGATCTATCGGTCGAAGGACGGCGGTGCGACGTGGCAGCAGGTGCTCTTCGTGAACGATTCCACCGGCGCCTCCGACCTCGCGATGGATCCGCGCAACCCGCGTATCCTCTACGCGGCCTTCTGGCGCGGCGAGCGCAAGCCGTGGTCGATGATCTCGGGCTCGCGCGAAGGCGGCATCTGGAAGAGCACAGACGCTGGCGACACCTGGGAGAAACTCGCTGGCGGTCTCCCCACCGGTCTCACCGGAAAGATCGGTCTCGCCATCAGCCCGGCAAACCCCGATCGCGTCTGGGCCATCATCGAAGCGGAACCGTTAGGCGGGCTCTATCGCTCGGACGACGCTGGAAAGTCGTGGACGCGCGTGAACGACGAGAACAAGATCCGCCAGCGCGCCTGGTACTACTATCGCATCGTCGCCGACCCCCTAAACGAGAACGGCATCTGGGTGATGAGCGTGCAGCTTCATCATTCGGTCGACGGTGGGAAGACGCTCGTGCAGGTCCCAGTTCCGCACGGTGACACGCATGATCTGTGGATCAACCCAACGAATCCGAAGATCATGGGACTCTCCGACGACGGTGGATCGGTGGTCACGCTTACCGGCGCCAAGTCGTGGAGCTCGATGAACGTCATGCCGACAGCGGAGTTGTACGACGTCGTCGTGGACAACACCACGCCGTATCGGCTCTACGGGTCGCAGCAGGACAACACGACGATCTCTGTTCCCATGGCGACGTCGCCTAACGATTTGCATCCGGTTGCAGGATGGTTGTACGCAAGCGGCTGCGAGACGGGGCCGGTCGCGTTGCATCCCGATCACCCTGAGATCGTCTGGGGCGGCTGCTACGGCGGGTCGATCAATCGGTGGGACCGTAGGACGGGCGAGCGCCGCAACGTGAACCTCTACCCGCAGCAACTCGTCGGTCAGGCAGCGAACGCCGTACGCCATCGCTTCCAGTGGGTCGCGCCGATTCTCGTCTCGCGCCACGACCCGAACGTCGTCTACCACGCCTCGCAATTCGTGAATCGCACGCGCGACGGCGGCGTCTCCTGGGAGACCATTTCTCCCGACCTTTCCACTAACGATCCGAAGACGCAGGTCCCCGCTGGTGGCCCTATCAACTTCGACGGCACCGGCGTTGAGATGTACAACACGATCTTTGCACTCGCCGAGGATCCGAAGGATGCTGCGACGCTTTGGGCTGGGAGCGATGATGGTCGTGTGCACATCACTCGCGACGGCGGGAAGTCGTGGAAGAACATCACGCCACCCGGGATGCCGCCGCAGGCGACTGTGAATCGCATCGACTTGTCTCCTCACGCGCCGGGGCGCGCGTACGTTGCCGTGCATCGGTATCGACTCGACGATTGGGCGCCCTACGTCTGGCGCACCGACGACTACGGCGCCACATGGACGCGCATCGCCGACGGCACCAACGGGATTCCCGCTGACTATCCGGTGCGCGTCGTCCGTGAGGATCGCGTTAGGCCTGGGCTCCTGTATGCCGGAACGGAGTTTGGGCTCTTCGTCTCATTCGACAACGGCGCGCGCTGGCGTCCGTTCCAACGCAATCTGCCTTTCGTCCCCATCACCGATATCGCGCTCAAGGACGACGATCTCACGCTCTCCACGCAAGGGCGATCGTTCTGGATTCTTGATGACGTCACGCCTCTCCGTCAGATAGCCGCTGCACGTCCAGAAGGCTCGGTTCACCTCTGGACTCCACGCACAGCGCTGCGCGCAGAACTCGGTGGTGCAGCTGGCGGAGCTGGTGGCGTCGAGGCACCGGTCGATCCGTATCCAGCGGGAGCGCTCATTCATTATTGGCTGCGCGACTCGGTCACCACGGAAATCACGCTCGAAGTGCGCGACGCCGAGGGACGCGTCGCACGAAGCTTCACGAGCGACACCGCGAAGTCGCGCGAGCGTCAGCTCCCTGCACTCCCAACCGGCGCCGGCGCACACCGCATAACGTGGGACATCACCTACGAACCGCCAAAGCCCGCGAAGGGGCAGCTCCTGTGGGGATACTCTGGGGGCGTGAAAGCTCCGCCGGGTCAATACACGGCGCGTCTCGTTGCAGCTGGCATCACGCGCGAGCAGTCGTTCACCGTGCGCGGCGACCCACGTCTCCCGACAACTCCCGATCAGTACAAAGCGCAATTCCGCGCCGCCATGTCAGTGCGCGACACGATGAACGTCGTCAACGAAGCGATCGGGACGCTGCGCTCAGTTAGGGAACAGGCGCGCGCATCACTTGCGCAAGCCGAGCGTGCGGGAGCAAAGGCTGCGGTGAGCGGCAAGGCCGACACCCTTGTGGCCAAAGCCGACACGCTCGAAACCCGCATGACCGATCCGCGGCACAAGGTCGGTTATGACATCCTTCGGTTTGGCGGAAGGCTCGATAATCAGCTCAATGAGCTCTACGCCAACCTCACCGGCACCGGCGGCTACATCAACGGTGGAGCCGACGCTGCTCCGACGATGGGCGCGCTCGAACGCACGCAGGACCTAACGAAGGAGTGGAACGTGCTCGCGGCAGAGTTCCGGCGCTTTATCGAGAAGGACGTGGCGGAGTTCAACGCCGCGATGCAGAAGCTCGGGTTGGCGCCGGTGGTGGTGCAGCGGAAGGTGCTGCAGTAGGGATCGAGCAAGGTCGTCATTGCCAGAGCCGACGACAGTAACGAGACCTGTGAAAACGCCTAACGCTTCCATGCGTTAGGCGTTGTGCTCTGCGCAAGCTCGACCCGCGCTACGACTTTCGCGCTCGACGCCGCGCAACTCCAAAGACACCTGCGAGGCCCGTCGCGAGGAGTGCAATCGTAGAGGGTTCTGGGGTGATCGCAACCGAGGCCGTCAGCGCCGTCACGCCGTCATCAGCGGGAATATCGGGCTCGCTCATATCGAAAAAGGCGAAACCGACACCGTGCAACTGCGGCGGTGGTTGCGAAACGCCCATGTCCCATATGTTCACGAACTCGCCTGTAAACGCGTCGAGCGTGTTGTTCTTGGGATTCGAAAAGAAGAGGTGCGCGTCTCGCGTCTGCACGGTCGGCCACGTCAGCGAAAACGCCATGTTGAAACTGAAAATCTCGACGTGTGGCGCGGCGAGTGACTTCGGAAACAAATGCGGACCCGTGCCGCTCCAGGTGCGCGTGAAACTCCCTAACGGGATTGTCGTCGGTCCGCTCATCAGCGCGGTCACGTTCGACAGCACGCCTTGGAACGACATCGTGAGAATCGATGTCCCGCTTTTGAGAATGATGGAATTTCCGAAGCTCTGGCAAGAACCAGGCGGAAGGTAATTCCCGCAGGAGAAGATGCCCGACGTGGCGTACGACGTGGTGTACGCCCACGTATCGTTGGGCAAATACGTCCACCCTTGCGCCTTGGCAGGGGAAGTTGTCGCTAAACAGATACCACTTAGCCCTACGATAGCTGCCAAACGCCTGCGACTACGCATCGCCCAAACTCCCAATAGGTGACCCACTCTCATTCGCGCAGCGGCGAATGTGTGATCGGGCCTACTGTAGAAGTCGTGCAAGGATTCAGCAAGCGGCAGCTTCTGCCAGTGCAGCGATCGTTAGGCGACTCGGCTCACCGCGACGATTGAAACTGCGTTAGGCGGCGAGAATCGTTCCAGGGTCACTCGACGCCTGCTCGCGGTTCACACGCCCATTCGACTTGCTCGTCATGCTCTCCTCAGTTAGTGGTTCTTGCGGATCTCATTGCTGGATGAGGCTGACGCGTCAACCGTTCGGCGATCCCCTCTTGATCCCGCTACGTGCTGGCGAATCGACGGTCGAGACCGTTTCATTCTGCCAAAGCGGCTGGGAATCGCCGCCCACCGGCAATAGGCAACGCGTCTCCTCCTCCGTCGCCCCACCCCATTCTCTGCGACCTCCCGTGATGACCCTCCGCCCCACCATCACCTTCGCCGCCGCCGCCGCCGCCGCCGCCGCCGCTTCGTTCGCTCTTTCGCTATCCGCTTGCAAGAGTGAACCGCCGAGCGACGCGACAGTCGCCATCACGCACGTCACCTTGATCGACGGCACCGGCGCCGAGCCTCGGCGCGACCAGACAGTGTTGATCGACGGCTCGCGAATCGGTCGCATCGGTTCGAGCGCCGAGATCGACGTCCCGACGAGCGCGCGAGTGATCGACGGCAGCGGGAAGTTTCTCCTCCCCGGCTTCTGGGACATGCATGTCCATCTGCATTTCGGCACCCCCGACGTCCTCCCAGTCTTCGTCGCGAATGGAATCACCGGGATCCGTGAGCTCGACACGCCGATGCCGCAGATCGACTCGATCCGTGCGCGTGTGCGCTCGGGTGAACTCCTCGCGCCACGGATGCTCGCCGCCGGCAAGATGATCGAGGCGGGCGAGATCGAGCCGATGCTCACAAAAGGTCCGCAGATCATCGCCGACTTTGCGAAGGGCGATCGCGTCTACGTCCACTCGGCCGCGGAGGCGCGTGAGACCGTACGTCAGCTCGCGGCGCTCAAGCCTGACCTCATCAAGCACCACAACGCACTCCATCGCGACATCTTCTTCGCGGTGATGGACGAGGCGAAGAAGGCCGGGCTCCGCGTCTCGGGGCACTTCCCAATGGGTGAGAAGCTCACGTTAGGCGAGGTGGCACAAGCAGGACAGCTAACGATCGAGCACCTCGGCTGGCCCGGTGTCGCCGCCGACTTCAAGAAGCTCGCGCCAGCGGGGCAGGACTCACTCGTTAGGGTCGTGAAAGAGAGCGGAATGGGCTTTGTCCCCACCTTGGTCGTCGGAGACGTCTCGAGGGAGAGCGCGCCGGGAGCCGACTCCATCCGGATGGCGCAATCGCATCAGGACGCGCGGGCACGCCTCGTCACGCCACAGCTCTGGCAAGCGTGGGAGGGGATGATCGAGTCGATCACCCAGCACCGGAAGTCGGTTGGCCTGCCTCCGGACGACGTCGACGGCGAGCTGGCGATTCTCCAACGCTTTAACAAAGCGGGTATTCCGATCATGCCCGGGACCGACTTCACCGTGCAGTTCCTCTTCCCCGGCTCCAGCGCACAGGAAGAGGTAGCGCAGCTGGTGAAGCAGGTCGGGCTGACGCCTAACGAGGCGATTCAGGCGGCGTCGCGGCGCTCCGCGGAGCAGCTGGGGCTCGGGAAGGAGACCGGGACAATCGAGACCGGGAAATCGGCCGACCTCTTCATCGTCGATGCCGATCCGCTCGCGGACATCACGAACACGCAGCGAGTGGTGGGTGTGGCGCGAGAGGGGCGGTTCTTCGACCGGAAGCAGCTCGACTCGTTGTTGGATGTGGCGGCGGGGAAGCTGCAGAAGGGAAGCCTAAAGAGGCAATGATGAAGCGCCGCATCAGCGACGACCAGCGAGGGGGATCGACGTAGCGGAGTGGCGCCTTTCCCTTTCGAAAAAGGTTACGCGCGAAACCCCAATGTGCGCGCAACCTTGCCCTGCTCCTCATCAAGCGTAAGAAAGGCGAGGCGCCCCGGCTCACCCGCGACGTACAATGCGGTTGCCAGGTGCCAGCAATCGGCGCCACGAACATAGCCCGCACCAAGCACTGGGGCGATCTCGCTCGTTAGGCTTCGATCTGGATGGATGAGCGTAACACCACTCCACGGAACGCCGCTGATTGGCCGGTCTTCACGCTTCAACGCACACGCCACCTCAGCTTCCAGAATCGCCGAGGAAACGAGTGCGTCGAAGCGTCGCATGCGAGTGCGCAGTGCTGGCGCTTGGCGCTCATTGAACGTCAGCGCAACGATGCACGAGCTGTCGACATACGCGACCTTCAACCTTGCTGGAAGGTAGTGCGCGCTGCCGACAGGGACTACACGAACGAGAGTTGCCGAAGGGCGTGATCTCGCACCGAGAACGAGTGGGACGCGGACATACCCTGGACTCGGCGACGGACAGTTCAAGCGAACGATGCCCATCATTGGGCGAGAAGCACGCGTCAGTCGCTACTGACTAAAACTCCGCAGCAATTCAGCCGGCGTCATGGTCTCCACGATCTCGCTTCCCCGCTCGCGCATCTCTTCGTCGAGCGTGATGAGTACTGCACCATTTCGATGCGCAGTTGCAACGTAGACGGCATCGGAACCGCGCAACGCACACGTCGCCGCCACTGTAGTCGCCTCCGCTGCCGCAGCATGATCGAGTTCGTGCATAACGAGTGTCGGCAAGCCGAGCAACGCTCGGCTGGCGTCCAGTGCCAGCTGCGAGTTTCTCGTGCGGCGAGCGATGGTCGCGCTGACCTCGACGACGAAGAGCCCGGGCTGATGAAGAGGAATTTCGTTCTCCAGAAGTGCGGCAAGCAGCTCGCGAGATGCGCGATGCGCTCGCTCCGTCGGCGACAGCGATGAGAGCCAAACTGAGGCGTCGAGCGTGACAGACAATCGCCGCTACCTACGATCGCGCTTTAGCTGATCCACAAGCCCCGTGCTGCGCGCCCGCTTCTTCTTCACTGCTTTGCTCTTCGATCTCTCCGCCGTTGCGTCGGGCGCGATCGCCTCGGAAACTCGTGCGCCGAGTGCAGCCCATTGGTAGCGCCAATCGGCGGCAGATTTCGTGGAGCTCTCGCCCGCGCCAGCCGCGCGCTCAGGTGCTGGGTCGCTCGCCACCCACTGCGCGAGCAGCTCCGTCGCCACTTGGCGAACCGCACGTCCCTCCAGCGCGCTCCGCGCCTTCACTTGACGGTATAGGTCGTCTGGGAGATCGATGCTCGTTTTCATGTAAAAGAGTATAACGGTATTTAGGGGTACTTACAAGTTGGTTCCTGACTTTCCCACCTCTCGCGGCGATCTTCCCGTCCTATTATGCGTTTGCTCTATCTCCTTCACAGAGGGCCCCACCCATTCGCCAGACCGTCGTCTCGTTCCTTGCCGCCTTCCTTCTGGCCGCCCCCGCCGCCTCGGCCCAACCCGCGCGCCCATCCAACATCCCTCTCCCCGAACACCCGCGCCCCGACTTCGAGCGTAGCGAGTGGATCAACCTCAACGGACGGTGGCGCTTTGCGTTCGACCCGACAAACCGCGGAGAGCGGGAACGATGGGCGGAGCACACGTTAGCCGGAACTCGCGAGATCCTCGTCCCCTTCTCATGGGGATCGCAGGCGTCGGGAGTCCCCGACAGCGCTGCGATCGGATGGTATTCGCGCACCATCACCATTCCTGAATCATGGAAGGGGAAACGCGCCTTCATCGTCTTCGGCGCATCGGATTGGCGCACGACGGTGTGGCTTGACGGCAAGTCGTTAGGCGCGCACCAGGGCGGCTATACGCCTTTTTCGTTCGAGATACCACAGGCGGCAGCCAGTGGGGCGCGCCGCCTAACGATCCGCGTCGACGACACCGATCATCCATTCAAGCTCGAAGGGAAGCAAGGGTACGGAAAGGCGCGCGGCATGTGGCAGACGGTTTATCTGGAGGCGCGCGGTGGTGATCCGTTGGAGATGGTGCACTACACACCACGTACTGACCTCCAAGGCGTAGGCGTTGACGTCAGGCTACGCGAGCCAGCACCACGCGCGTTGCAGCTGCGGCTGGCGTTCACGAATCGTACGGGGCAAGCGGACGTCGAAGCCAACATCGCTGCCGGCTCGTCGACCGCGCACGTTGACGTGCCGCTGCCTAACGCACACCAATGGTCGCTCGACGATCCGTTTCTCCACGAAGTGACGGTCACCGTCAGCGGCAACGGCATCGCCGAAGACAAGGTGAAGACGTATTTCGGCATGCGAACTGTCTCAGTGACCAAGCTCCCTGGAACCGACATCCCCTACGTCGCCCTCAACGGAAAGCCCATCTACCTACAGCTCGCCCTCGACCAAGCGTATCACCCGACTGGCTTCTACACCTTCCCCACCGACAGCAGCCTCCGCAACGAGATCCTCCTCGCTCGGCACCTCGGACTGAATGCGCTCCGCGAACACATCAAGATCGAGGCGCCGCGCAAGCTGTATTGGGCCGATCGTTTGGGCGTGCTGATCATGGCGGACGTGCCTAACTGGTGGGGCCCGCCCGATTCCGCCGCGTTTGCGGAGCACGAGACCGCGATGCGCGGAATGCTCGAACGCGACTACAACCACCCCGCGGTCTTCTCGTACGTGATGTTCAACGAGACGTGGGGGCTGCAGACCAAAGTAGGGAAGGACGACCAATACACTAACGAGACGCAGCGTAAGGTCGCGAGCGTCTATCGTTTGGCCAAGTCACTCGACTCCACGAGACTCATCGAGGACAACTCGATTTGTTGCGGCGCCGGCCACACCGAGACAGACCTCAACACCTGGCACGAGTATCTCCCCGGTTGGCGCTGGTCCGGTCACGTGCAACGCCTGAGCGACAGCACCTTCACCGGCTCTCCGTTTCATTTCGAGAAGGGATGGACCCAAGGCACACAACCGATGCTCAACTCCGAGTTCGGCAACGTGTGGGGCTACAAGGGGAGCACCGGCGACGTGGATTGGGGCTGGGATTATCGCCGAGCGATTGATGCGTTTCGTAGGCATCCCAAGGTGGCGGGTTGGCTCTACACCGAGCACCACGATGTCATCAACGAGTGGAATGGCTACGTGCGATTCGACCGCACGCCGAAGGAGACAGGCTTTGGTGATTTAGTCCCCGGCATGACGCTGCAAGATCTCCACTCTCCGCTCTATATCGCTGTCGGCGATTCTTTGTTGAGCCACAACGTCGCCGCCGGCGCGCGCATCGACGTCCCGCTTTACGCGTCGTTCCTCACCGGCACCACGTCGTTAGGCGATTCACTCACGCTCAAGGCGGAGCTTTCAGGTTGGAATTCTTTTGGGGAGAACCGCAACTACGGGCATTACAGTATGCGTATCCCGTATCGTCCGTGGAGTTCGGCGCCGCTTCCGCCACTCGCCATAACCGCGCCTAACGAACCAAGCGTGTCTGTGCTCGCCGTGCAACTCGAGGACGATGCCGGTACGGTGCTCAACCGCAACTTCACCTCATACGTTGTGGAGGGCGCCCCCGAGAGCGGCACGCTGACCGACGGCCGCCGCGTCCGCACCTCGCGCGTCAGCGCAACTGCCGTCAGCGACGCCAAGTGGTCCCTAAAGCAGTGGAACGTCTTCGGCGACGCCAAGTTCAACGGCGCCGGAAGCGGCTACGTCGAGTATCGCATCCCGTGGCCCAAGGGATTACGTGCCAGCGACGTCGCCAGCGCCACGTTCCTCGTCGAAGCCTCGGCCAAACGCCTAAACGGCAAAGACCGCGACACGACGGCGAAGGGAGACGGCGACTACATGCGCGGCGGCGGTCTGCAGGACCGGAGCCTCAATCCCAACTCGTATCCGATGACGAGCGTCTACAAGTTCCCGAGCGCTGTCACGGTGCGGGTGAACGACGAGGTTGCCGGACGCCGCGAGCTTGCGGACGATCCTGCGGATTCGCGCGGGATCTTGAGTTGGAATGCGCAGCGATACGACGGGACGCTGACCGAGGCTGGATCGTATGGTGAGCTGCTGCGTGTCTCGTTAGGCGCTGAGTCGCTGGCGGCGTCGGAGGGGCGCGGGGAGATCGTGGTGCGGATGGAGGTGAGTGACGCGCTGCCCGGCGGGCTCGCGATTTATGGGGCGAGGTTTGGGCGATATCCGCTGGATCCGACGGTGCTGTTTGTGTTGAAGTGATCTTCTTGGCGCGGAATGATTCAGAGCGCGCGAATGGAGAAATGGCCCTTTTGTGACTAGTCTGACTAGATTATCTTCCCTGCATGCCGGACGAATACTCCCTCTATGATGCGAAAGCCAAACTCTCGGCGCTGATTCGACAAGTGCGTGAGGGACGGACCATCGTGATCACGGTTCACGGAGAGCCGGCGGCCGAGTTACGCCCGATCGAAAAGAAGGTTCGCAAACAAACGCTGGCCCAACGGATCGCCGAACTGGAGTCACGCGGCGAGATCTCGGAGGCGAATCGGAAGCCTCGTTCCACAGTGGCTATCCCGATCGTGGCACGCCGCCGCGGAGCGTTGAAGCGATTCTTAGACGATCGCAACGACTAGGCCGTCGGTGAGCATTGCCATCGTCGACACCTCTTGCATCGTCGCAGTCACGCTCGGCGAACGCGCAGGGCGCGGAGTGGAAGCTCGTCTCGCAACCTTCGATCGTCTGTTCGCCACCCCCTTGCTTGAGGCAGAACTGGAGAGTGCGCTCCGACGTGAGTCGGCTGACGACTTACGCGTGGACCTCTCATTCCTGCAGTGGATTCTCCCCTCGCGTTCACTCACCGAGGAAATATCGCGCGTATTAGACGCTGGCTATGTACGCGGCGCCGACTGTTGGCATCTCGCGAGTGCGCTCTACCTCGCGCCAGAGCCTAACGAGGCGACGTTCCTCACGCTCGATGTCGCGCAACGCAAGGTGGCCAGGCAGCTTGGATTCGCAACGTGAGGTCGGCGACCAAGATACTCTGCCTCGCGCTCCTGCTTGGCCCGCGCTTCACCGAACATGCCTAACGACACATCCAGTACCCCACACACAGAAATCCATACGCGTCCATGCTTTAGGCCCGGGCGCCCAAGAGATTGAACCACGGAGGACACGGAGAGCACGGAGGAAAACCTAAAAGCCGTTCACGAAGCGTTTGATGCCGTCCTTCAGATGGACGACGTGGAAGTTGATCAACAGGCCGACCGGACACCTCGTTAGGCGGAGATTGGAGAGGAGCTGGGCTTCGTGAATGGGGTGATGCTTGTCGACCGCCTTGAGCTCGACGACGACCTCGCGTTCTACGAGCATGTCCATGCGATACCCCACCTCGAGGTCGACCCCGTCGTAACTCACCGACACGGCCACCTGCTCCTCGACGTGCATCCCCGCTTCCGCAGCTCATGCGCGAGGCACGACTGATACGCACTCTCGAGTAGCCCCGGCCCCAACGCCGAGTGCACCTTCATCGCCGCATCAATTATCCCCCCCGACACCTCCCAACTCCTCTCTCTTCGCATCCCTCCGCGCCCCTCCGCGCCCTCCGCGGTTCAAATGTTTTTGAATCTCGCAGAAGATCGCCCCCACCGTCACACCCCCGTCAGACAGAGGACGGCCGCGCCCGCCCCATCATCCAGCAATAAAGCCCAACCACTCCCCCCACGAACCCGCCATGTTCGCAGACGCAAACACCGGCGTAGAAGACTGTGTCTCCGAAGATCATCAATGAACGACTCGGAGTCGCGCCAACACACCGCACGACTCCGAGCCCCTCATCCGGCGTACCGACTGCCTCACCCCGTGCATGTCAGATCATTCTTCCCAACAATGACGTTCGGAGGAGACCCTGGATCTTTCGTCACGACAAAAACGAAATGAAGAAAGAGATTTGACACGGCACCGGGAGTGATCAGGTGCAAGGTAGCCTCGTGAGCAAAGCGCCACGGCCCGCCCGGGGGGCCAAAAGGCACGCCCTGAAATGCTTGCGTCTCGGCGCTCGTCGCGCGGTACTTCCTGCCACTCGTTAGGCCGACACCAACGACGTCGTGGAAGTTCGTGTGGAAGACGTCCCTGATCTCACCCGTCTGCAGCGTGACGGTCTGCGTCGAGAGATGCAGCGTTCCAGTTACTTCGACGTCCTCTCCAGTACACGAGTTCGCGAAGGTCTGCACCCACGGAATCGACTCGTTTTCGCGAACGATGGATACGTCAGCTGCAGGGCTCCCCGACGTTGTTGCCGCTCGTTGCGTAATTGGGGCGGTAGAATCCGAGCACGCTGTCGCGGCAAAAACGAGTACGACTAAAGCTAGTCGTCGCATAACGCTCTCCAAATCTCGTTAGGGTGTGATGAGGGATGTCTTTCTTGCTTCAATCGTGAAATTCGTGCACGCCACCTCGGCTCCAAGGGGGTTCGAGACACCATCGGGCGAAGACGCACTGCCGAACTTCATTCCGGTGTTGCGCAACTCGACCCGGAACCAGTCGTTGTTGCCAGTCGGGTCACGAGTTTCAATGGCCGTGTTGCTCCCAACGACGTTGTGAATCCCCCCAGCCGATGGAGTGACGACGCCGTTGACCAGACGATCGCCGTCGAAGCCAATGCCCGTACCGGTCGTCTGCCCGATCGTGAGCGTGCCGTACCACGATCCGGCGAAGGAGAGCAGCGGATTCGTTCCGGCGATGTCCCACGTGGTGACGTTTACCGGATAGCCCTTGCTGAAGAACGCGGCGCAGTTCGCCGCATTCCAGTCGCCATGCGTGAAGTTCACGAGCGTGATCGTGGCGCCAGCAATCGTTAGGTTCTTGAACGGTGATCTTGTATTGAGCGTCAGGCCTGCGTTGGGAAACCACGGACTCTGAATTTCGCCATCACCAGCCGAATTCACTGCGGAGACAAAGCGAAGCTTGTACTTGGTGGAGCCCTGCGTCGCTTGGAGAGGGGCGATCGGCGAGCGAGGCGCGAGTAGCGTGCGCGGCGCATCTGAACACGCCGCCGCTGCTACGAACGCGAGTGCGAGCGAGAAACAAGTTCGGATCATGTGCGATGTCTCCTGTTGTTCTGGTGGAGACATTACTCGGACGATCTCGCGCGTTTTGCCATCGCGTGTCACCTAACAAAACGCAGCGCCTATGAGGGCGCTGCGTTTGTCATTCAATCCTCTCAGAGACTCGTTAGGTTCTTACGGTGGGAGCCGCCACCGCACCGCGTACGTGTTTGACGTAGACGCCATCCCTGCGATGATGTAGTAGCCGCCAACAAGCGTGTTCGTGATCGCCTTTCCCGACGACGTTTCGGACTGGGTCGATGGACCAAGACCCGACAGCATCTGAACGCCTCCAGTTGGGAGCGAAGGGTAGGACGACATGTTCAGTCGCCACACCGATGCCCTGAGCTTCGTCGTCGAGCTTGGCGCGAGGGAGCGGCCGACAATAATCCCGGCGTCGTTGACGTCGAACGCGACGCCGCCCGCCGGTCCACCATCCGCGCCCGGAAGGAGACGCCCCACCGCGTCCCACCGACCTGTTGATGGATTTTTCGTCCAGTAGACGGCCTGCCCGTTGTTGTTATGTCCGACAGCGACGTTGCCAGCGTCGTTGATGCCAAACGGAAGCCCGTCGATGGCAGTGTAGTCGGTCGCGCTATTCCAGATGTAGCCGACCCCTCCACTGCTGCGGCCGACCGCCATCGCACTTCCGTTAATGCGCCAGATCTCCCCAGAGCCGCCAGGTATCGAATACAACGTTGGTCCGAGCCACGAAGTGCCACTCCTCGTCCAGAGTGCGGGTCTGCTCCCTCCTACACCGCCTTTTCCGGACCGCGCGTCGATACCGCCGACGATGATGGCATCGCTCGACGTCCGTGCGACCGACTTCGCGTTGCCACCACCTCCACCCGGATTCGGAAGACGCTCTCGCGTGAAGGAGCAGGTGCCGGACCGAATCCAAGCGACAGCGAGTAGGTGATCAGTGTGATAACCACGCCCCGACAACACCTGTCCCTGCGGTTCGACTCCCCACATCTCCGCCCCGCCGAGATCGACCGCACGACATTGGTCATCATAGTAGACGCCCGCCGTCGTTCCTCCCACCACACCCCCTGACTCGCTCACGTCCGTCACCCGCTCCGTCTGAACCAAGGGCTCCGCGGTCGTCACCTCGAAGAGCTCTGAGCCTACACCTTTCTTGCCGGTGCGAAGCGTTACTGCCACATCGTACGTCGCGAGCGGAGCACCGGCGGGAATGGTGATGTTCGCAATCAGTTCTCCAGAGCCTACGTACGTCGTGCGATTCACATGCACACGCGTGGTGTCTCCGCCTAACGACCAAACCGCGGTGGCGCCACTCGAAAAACCGTTCCCCAGAACGTGCACGTCGAGTGTCGTGTCGCGGTGCGCGTAGGATGGATTCGTCGAGTTCACAGAGGGACCGGAGCCGGCGGTCTTCGCCAGGCTTGCTCCAACAGGAGCAATCGCGCGCGACGCCGAGTCGCTACTGCAGGCAGCGAGAAGCGTCGCCACGCCCACTGCGAGCAGCTGTCCGGTCCCGACAACGTTCTTCAGCGCCATTCGCTCCGCTCCCATGAACTCCATTAATCGCACCACCGCACCGCGAGTGACCGCCCAACCAGCGCCGCCGATGGTACTCGTGCCAGAATAGTGCTGTGAGCAGGAATAGTTACTCGGACAAACGCGCCCGAATTGCTCTTTCATCGCTCCCAGAAACCACTCCCGCTGAGATCGTACGCCGCCCAATAGAAAGGATCGGAGTAGCGAGAGTCAGCAATCATCGATCGCTGCGCTTCCGCCAGCGCTTCGGCCGGAGGCATTCGGCGCGCCGCCTCATAGAAGCGTGCAGCAAAGTGGGACGCTCCAGCATCGTCGATCCGCCAGAGCGTTGCAACGACGTTCGCTGCTCCCGCGAGAAGAAGCGCCTGGCCGACGGTCGCGAAGTCCTCTCCCGTCTCGAATGGAGTTGACCACGCAGCGCCCAGCCCTGTCTCACAACCTGATAAGAAGACCAGTGGGCTGTTGGACGTGAGATGAAGGAGCTCGTGCAGCTCTAAACGAGCGTTGTCGGACGACGGACCATCCGGATTTCCCGATAGCTCGACACGCGAAAAGAGGGGATTCCCGGCATTCAGCACTGCGTGCGTCGCGATGTGCACTACGCGCCCCGATCGAAGCGCCCGCCGCACCGCGGACTCGGTTGCACTTTCTCCGAGCTGCACCTCCGAACCTTGGAGCGCCGTGCGCACACTCAGCACCTCGGTTTGCGTCGCGGGCAACTCGTTAGGCATCGGCGCAAACGCTAACGCGGTCTGATCTCGCAGCGATTTGACCTCGGTTTGTCCGGGACGACGCAATGCCGCGAGACTCGCGCCGGTCGGCACACGGAGCACAGAGTACTCCTGTGCGACGAACTTTCCTGTGCCTGGGTTGACGAGTGCTGCAAACGGGAGGTAGGTGAGCACTCCGTGTGGAACGATGACGAGTCGCGTGACGTGCTGCAGCGCACCGGACTTCTCAACCGGCGAAAGAAGGAGTTCGTGAAGAGTACGAAGCACCGCGCGTGAGCCGCCATTGCGTCTCCCTTCGCCGAGGAGTTCGCGCGCCAGCTCAACACGAGCGGCGAGGCTGCTCGCCGATTCCGCCGTGCGATGCAACGAGAGCCCCGATGGCGTGATGACGAAGATGAGCACTTCATCCGACGTGACGAGATATTCGAGCAATGCCTCGTTAGGCATCAGGCGTTGCTGGACCGCTCGGGCTCCGCCGCGCCCTCCTGCGAGTAACGCCGCAACCGACGACCCTCCCGTCTCGCTACGCGCTACAAGCGCTTCGTATTCGCGACGAAAGAGGACGAGACTATCGCTCAATCCCTTCGTTGTCGCGACAAACGTTGGGAGGCGCTCGTTGGTTGGTCCCGCCTCGCGGAGGCGCAGCCGCGCGGTGAGAGCGTCGATTCGACGGAGAAGTTGTTCGCGCCCTAACAGTTGACCGATTTCGCTCGATGTATCGATGTCGGCGCGCGCGGATACGAGATGCTCCAACACTGCACGCCCGCGCGCGGCATCGGCGACGTCGAACGCCTCCTGCACTTTCCCAACCCGCAAAAGCAGCAACACCTGGTCTGCGTAGATCTCCGCTTTTCCTGTGGCGTACGAAGTGCGCAACTCTCCCGACCCGTAGTTTCCCCGCACACGTTCCACCGCGGCGATCGTCTGGCGTCCGACCGCAAGCGCCGAGTCGAGCGCGCCCTGATGCGCGAGCGCGCGCGCCCGTAGCGCCAGCGCCTCGGCCGACGCATCAGCGCCCTCGAGGGCAAGACCCGTTTGCGCGGAGTCGAGGACGTGCAGTGCGCGCGCCCATTGTTGCTCAGCCGCAGCGATTCGCGCTTCGGTGAGAGCGACGCTCGCGCGAGCGATCTCGGCCTGCAACCCAGCTGCGAGTGTATACGCTGCATGAAGGGACGACGCGACTTCAGTGATGCGCCTTGAGCGCTGCGCCAACTCCGCGAGCAGCAAGTGATCCAATAGTTGAGGATAGGCCAGTCCTGCAGCTTTGTGCACGCCGAGCGCATCGCGCGTGAGCTTCGCGGCAAGTGCGAGGCTTCCCGATGACGCGTGCACCGCTGCCATGCTGCGAAGAATGTTTCCGCGCTCCTCGGGAAAGCCTAACGAGTCATTCACAACGAGCGACCGCTCGTAGTATTCGAGCGCGCGCCGCGATTGCCTCGCGGACCAGAAGAAGTCCGCCATGATCTGGAGATTCTGCGCGAGTTCCCGGCGAGCCCCCATGCGTTGCGCCAAGCCAATGGCACTATCGAGGGCAGCGAACGCACGGCGCGGTTCGCCCAGTGCATCGTAAGCGGTAGCCACCTGGCCGCGTGCGTTCAACTCACCGATCGAGTCACCTCGGCTTCGAAAGAGCCGGCGTGCTTCGTTGAGCGATGACAGCGCCGACGCAGGATCGCCTAACGCGATGTCGAGCGCCGCCAGATTGACGAGCGCCCGTCCGAGATAGACGCTGTCGCCAGCGGCACGCGTTCCGTCTCTTCCCCGTTCGTACGCCGCTCTCGCGCCCGCGTAGTCACCCATATCCTGCAGTACCAGGCCGGTGTTGGTCGACGCTTTTGCCGCTCCCGAGGAGTCGCCGACCGCGCGCGCGGCCTCCGCGGCCTTATCGAAAAGCCGATGCGCATCCTCGAGCCGCTCCTCATCCAATGCCACGAGCCCCTGGGCGTTATACGACCGGAACAAGTCTTTCCGCATGCCGAGTCGCAGCTTGAGGGCGATACTCTCATCGAGCAGTCGTTGCGCATCGCGATACTCGCTGTGCCGAAACGCCACCAGCCCCAAGCCGGTGAGGATCCGCGCTCGGCTTGCCGAGTCGCGGAGTGTGTCAGCGAGCGGAAGTGCCCGACGCCACAGTGTGGCGGCGCTGTCGAGGGATGCCAGATAAATGGCGTCGGCACCGGCCGTCAGCGAATCGAGGCGCGCACTCGCTGTAGACGATTTCGCGCGTGCGTCGCTCGGCGAGCGTGAGCACGCGGCGGCGAACACCATGCAAGAAATTCCCAACAGCGCACGCACAAGCATCAGCGCACGACAAATCGATGCGCACCAGTCTTCGCGGACGAAGCGTCCGGAAGCCGAGCTGCCACGGACCAGAAATACTCTCCCGGCGTTAGGCGGACCGTGTCCGGCAGGATCGCCGTGGTGTCCTCCGCGCTCGTGGACCAGATCGTCGTGCCTGTCGAATCCTGTATCGTTAGGCGATACGTCGCGCCGCCAACGATCGAGCGCCAAACGAAGCGTGTTGTGTCGTTTGGCAGCAACGCATCATTTGTGGGGGCGATCGTTTCAATCGATTGCCGGACGTCCGTGGCGGTAGCTCCCGATGACGAACGTATCGAGTTCCGCGGCTCGTTATTCACACGACGCAAACTCGGAACGACGACGAGTGCGATCGATGCTGCGACGGCGACAAGGAGCGGCGGTGCGAGATACCACGCGCGCCTTTTCGAGCGTTGCCGCAGTAGTTCGCGTGTCGCCGTCATCTCTCGCCGGCACTCGGCGCATTGTGCGAAGTGTGCGACTACCTCCTCGCGCGCTCGCGGAGAAAGGTCGTTGTCGAGGAAAGCGGAGAGCCGCTCAGGACCGATGTGAGTTGCGTCCATCTCATTCTCTTTCATGGCAGTGCGCTCTCCACGCCGCGCGAACGCAATCGCTTGCGAAGCTCGCGATAGAGAGCGTTCAGTCGACGGAATACGTGGAACGGAGTGGGCAGCGCGAGCGCCGTCGCGATTTCCTGCGCTGTAAGCCCGTCTTCGAATCGAAGCTTCAAGAGAAGTTGGTCCGACGGCGTCAGACCGCCTAACGTCGACTGCAGGATTGCGGAGAGCTGTGTTTCTCGGAGCTGTTGCTCTGGATCCGCGTCGTCACTCTTCAACAGAGGTGTGACATCGATGCCCGCGGCGGTAAGGTCCGCCAGCCGTCTCCGAGCGTCACGTCTGGCATCCGCGCTGTGGCGATTACCGTCCTGCGCGCGAAGCCGGCCGTAACGACTGCGAAGGAAATCGACGCACATGCGGCGCGTGACCACTGTGAGCCACGTCGAGAAGCTCCCTGCACCTGACGGCGAAAATCGACGCAGCGACCGGAAGTCCTCGGCGCGAAGTTGTTCGAGGACAAACGAATAAGCGTCCATCGCACCGTCATGCTCGGATGCAACGGAGCGCGCGACCTGCATCAGCAGCCCGTTATGCTCGGCTACGAGCGAGCGCCACGCCGCGTCGCGCGTGCTATCGTCGGCGCCATTGAGGAGGATGGAGAGCTGCGGTGGCAGAGCGTCCTTCGTTCTTTCCCCCATTGGTGCGGCGGTGACGAACGTGTGCCGAGTCGCTTCCGAGTAGCCGAACGTACCCCTCATTGCAGCCCCCGCAATTTCGCCCGTATCGCGGACACGGTGGCGAGCCGCGTCTTGAGGTTGCCGATCGCCGAGACTTATTGCTCGGACAAGTGGGACGGTTTTGATGCGGGTACGCGAGGGCCTACGACTGGATCGCCCTTACTCCGGCAGCTGCACCCGCGCTTTGATGTTCTTCAGGCGCGCGACGATGGTGAACGAGACGATCATCGGCGGCGACCTCGAACTCCACACGGGTTCGCGCACTCGTCCACGCGCCGACACTCACCCCCGGCGCCCCACATTGGTCTGCGCGAAGTTGTCGCCGATCAGCTACCTGTCGGAACGCCCATCGAGCAGTGGGTCGCGCAGACGCTTGGCCACTCGGCGGACTCGTGCGGCGAGCGGATTTCCGTAGGCTTGGTTTGACATCGCGGCAGTCTTTCCGGAAAGCTCCTCAACGCATCCCTCCGCGCCCCTCCGCGCCCCTCCGCGCCCTCCGCGGTTCAAATGTTTTTGAATCTCGCAGAAGATCGCCCCCACCGTCACACTCCCGTCACGCAGAGGACGCCCGCGCCCGCCGCATCATCCACCCATACAACCCAACCACCACCCCAACGAAGCCGAGCACGCCGAGCCAAGGCGCCACCACAAAGTCCGCCCCCATCACAGCCAGCGGCGCATCCCTATTGAACCCCACGATAAGCCCCGCATTCAACACCCCCCACAAACTCTCCCCAACAATGAGCCCCGATGCCACGAGCGTCCCAAGTCGTTCCGCCCGCCCCGGATTCGGCATCGTGCGCGCCCGACGATCATACCACGACCCAATGATCGCCCCGATGATTACCGCGAACGTCGCCGACATCGGCAGATAAATCCCGATACCCACAGCCAGCGGCGGTATTCGCAGCTTTCCCATCGCGCCTAACGCCGCATCGAGCAGAATCAGCCCGATCCCAATCGCGACGCCGATCCCGATCATATTCCACTCGAGCTTCCCGCCGATGACCCCTGAGCCTAACGCGGAGATCAGCGTGGCCTGCGGCGCCGGCAGCGGATTGGGCGCAACAACGCCAACGTTTGCTGCCCCCGCAAAGCCATACGCCTTGGCGAGCAGATTGAGCACGAATGGAATCACCGCCGCCCCAGCTGCAACGCCAACAATGAGCGCGATCTGCTGACGCATCGGCGACGCGCCAACGAGCTGCCCAGTCTTCAGGTCCTGCAAGTTGTCGTTAGAGATCGTCGCACACGCAAAGACGATCGCCACAACGAACAACGCGAACGCGAGCAGCGCCGGCCGAGTCGCGTCAGTCGGCGTCACGACGAGCACGAGGATCGACGCACCGAGCACGATCGAGAGGATGCCGATGCCAGAGATCGGAGAGTTCGACGCGCCGATGAGCCCAGCCATATACCCGCAGACGCCGGCAATAAGGAAGCCGACGATGAACACGAACGGGACGGCGAAGAGCGTGAGCTTGAGCGCGCTGTCGCCTAACGCCGTCGAACGCGCGAAGGTGTACGCGAGCCAGCCAGCGATGATGAGGCAGATCGCCGTGATCCCGATGATCCATGGCGGCGTCAGGTCGCGATCGCGGTCGTCGGTCGTCGCCGTGGCACGCGAGGCGGCGAGCGTTGCCACCAATCCGCCAACGACAGGCTTCGCCAGCCTAACGAGTGTGTAGATCGACGCGATACCGATGGCTCCCGCGCCGATGAACCGCACCTGCGTGCGCCACAACATCATCGTGTGCGCCGCGAGCTCAACGCCTGCGGGCGGGGGCTGCATCGATGTGAGAATCGGGAGGGCGATCACCCATGAAATGATCTGTCCGACAAGCATCGCCATCCCGACCGACAGCCCCACGAGATGTCCCGCACCGAGGAGTGCCAGCGACCACGCGATGTTATAGCCGGTACCCGCCGACGTACCTAAACGAATGAAGCCGGTGAGTTCACCAGCGATGACGCGCGTGGCAGCGAGAATCGCGAGCCCAGCCGACGCCGCCGTCCCGAGAACAACGGCGACGAGCCCCTCACGCGACTCGCCCGACTCATCCTTCGTCTCCCCACGCGTCCCCGCGCCAACCTTCAACACCTCGGCCGCCGCCACACCTTCCGGATACGGCAGATCCGAGTTTGTCACGAGCGCGCGCCTGAGCGGAATCGTGAAGAGTACACCGAGCACACCGCCCGAGAGGCAGATAAGGAACGACTGCCAAAACGGGAAGTTGGTCCACCATCCCACGATCACGAGTCCCGGGAGCACGAAGATGATCGCCGAGAGCGTGCCCGCGGCCGAGGCGACCGTTTGGACGATGTTGTTCTCGAGGATCGATGAGTCCTTGACCGCACTCAGGATCGCCATCGAGATGACTGCCGCGGGAATCGACGACGCGAAGGTCAGCCCGACCTTGAGGCCGAGGTAGACGTTGGCGGCGGTGAAGACGGTGGTGAGGAGCGCACCGAGGATCAGGCCGCGGATGGTGAGTTCTTTTGGTTTCATCGACGCAGGGCGTGAGGGCTGGCGTGATGCCTTCGGAGGACGGCGGCGCCGAAATAAGGCACGCTTTCGCCGTCTCGACGGTACAGTGCGTCGCGGGTGCGGGCAATCGAGAAGGGCTTGCCCGTTGGTCCTCCACGTCGCCCCGGTCGGGCGCTCACGCTTCTTTGTGGCTGACGGCGATGGCATTCACCCCGCACGGCGGCCTCCAATCTCAACGCCGCCCGACGTCGCCCTCCCTCACGTGTTTGCCGAGGAAGTTCAAGGGCGCCAGGGCGGAATCCACACCGCCCAAGCGCCCTTCACACCAATCACGGCGTGCAGGATGCCTCAGGATTGTACGCCGCGTGCATGCCGCTCGGGTTGTTCTTCCACACCCACGCGTGGAGCCCCCAAACCTGGAACCTCGCGGAAGGTGCGAAGTCGAGCCCGTACAGCCTGGGCGGAGTCCCCGTCGGCGGGACGACGCTGAACGGCACGATATACTCAACTGCCACTAGCCGCGGCCGGCCATTCTTCGTCGGTTCGTATATCAGCGCCTCGGGTGCCGCGACGTCGAGATTGCCATCGACCAGCGACATGTTCACATAGTGAAAGCCCATGGCGCCTGGGCCGGCGGGGTTGCTGATACATGGGGTGAACTGAATCGACCAGCCAGCCTTCATCCCTTTATCGAGGTCGTGAAAGCCCGCCGTCGCCGCCCGCAGCGAGGCAAGCTCCTGATGGTAGGCCGACGGGTTGCCGGCGACGGCGGCATGCGACGCGTGCTCTAGCGCGATGTCGCGTGGAGAAACCGACTGCTCACCCTTGCTGCATGCGACGACGAGCGCGACCCCAATGAGCGCGCACAGCGACGAGACTTGAGACTTGAATGGTGCTGACATGAGCTTCCTCCAAAAAGTTGTGGCTCGGCGACCAACTCGTCCCCAACAGGAGGGCGTGCGCTTCCCCGAGATGGCCGTATCTTGTCGCTGACGGGTCCACGCCCGGTTAATTCGAAGTCAACTCCTGCCTCGACGCCTCACGTGGCCCATTTTCTCACGTTGCTCGGCGGCGCGAGCCTCGTGGGGAATGACGGACCGCTCCGTGGCCCCGCAGCGCAGCGCCATCGCCTCGCCCTTCTCGCCCTCCTTGCTGCGGCACGTGGGAGTGGAATCGCCCGCGATCGCGCCGCAGCCTATCTCTGGCCCGAAAGCGACACCGATCGCGCCCGCAACAGTCTCAAACAGACAGTGCATGCGATTCGGCGCACGCTCGGAACCGAAGCGATCGTCTCGGTGGGCGATGACCTTCGGCTCGATCCCGCCTTGGTCGCGACAGACTTGGCCGCGTTCGAGCACGCAGCCGCCGATAACGACGCCGCACGTGCGGTTGCGAGCTACGGCGGCCCCTTTCTCGACGGCTTCTTCCTGCGCGACGCACCCGAGTTCGAGCGATGGGTCGAGGGCGAACGCGCGCGGCTTCATGCGTCCTTCGCCGCGATGCTCGAGGTACTCGCTATTTCCGCGGAGCGCGCAGGCAACCTGGACGGCGCGGTCGTCCATTGGCGACGGCTCGCGGCGGAGTTCCCCGGCAACTCGCGTTTCGCCCTCGGGCTGATGCGCGCGCTCGCGGCTGCAGGAGACCGAGTCAGCGCGATTCGGCACGCCGAGGTGCACGCGCTTCTATTGAAAGAGGAATTCGGAGCTGAACCCGACGCCGAAGTCATGGCTCTTGCCGAGCGTTTGCGTACTTCGCCAGAGCGGGCGGCTCAATCCGCGGGGACTTCCGAACTTCGAAGCGACGCTCAAGGCGAAGCTCAAAACGGGGATCGACCCAAGTCAAACGACATCGGTACCTACCACGCAAATGCCGGCGCGCAGCGCGTTGCCCCTGTTGAATCAGAAAGGATCGCTCGCCCAGACGTCATGTCTGCGCCGTCGCCCGCTCCGGTCGCAAAACCCTCCACGTCGTGGTCGCGTCGCACGCGCTGGGCGGTCGTCGCCGCGGTCGCCCTGGTGCTCGCCGCCGTCCCCCAGACACTTCGGCGATTCAGTGCACCGGAAAAGGGCCGCTCGCTCGTCGTCCTTCCGTTCGTCGAGATGGATGCCTCGCGCGATTCCGCGTACTTCGGCGACGGGCTGACGGAGGAACTCATCCACGCCCTTAGTAACGCCGGCGATCTCCGCGTCACCGCACGCACCTCGGCCTTCCAATTCAAAGGAAAGAACGTGGACGTGCGGGAGATCGGGCGCAGGCTCGGCGTGGGAATGGTGCTCGAGGGGAGCGTGCGCCGGGGCGATGGGCGCATGCGCATTACCGCGCAGCTCGTGAGCGCCACCGACGGGACGCATCTCTGGTCGCGAACGTACGATCGCCAGCTCGACGACGCACTCGCTGTGCAGGAGGAGATCTCGCAATCCATCACCAGCGCCTTGCGATTGCAGCTGCGCGGCGCGGCGTCGCCGCTCGCGCGTCACAGCAGCGACCGTGAGGCGTATCTCGCCTACCTGAAAGGACGATACGCAGCGTCTCAGCGGATTCCTGGTGCGGTGCGGCAAGCGATCGACTTTTACAAGCAAGCGATCGCACGTGACTCAAGCTACGCGCTTGCCTATGTGGGGTTGGCCGAAGCCTACGTCTCCATCGAAGACGTCGCGGGCGCCACGCCCGACTCCATTCTTCCCCTTGCTCGAGCAGCGGCCATGAAGGCACTCGAGCACGACTCGACGCTCGCCGAGGCTCACGGGTTGCTTGCCGACCTACACACGGAATGGTGGGAGTGGGACGATGCACGACGCGAGTTCGATCGTGCGTTCGCGCTCGAGGAGCCGTCACCCTTGATGCTCATTTGGTACAGCCGTTGGCTCGACAACATGGGGCGCTTTGACGAAGCGCTCGACGTGACGCGCCGCGCGCTGGAGCTCGACCCACTGTCGGGCACCGCGAGCTACAACTACGCGGGGACGTTCCTGCATCTCGGGCGACCAGAGCCCGCAATTGTGGAAGCACGCCGGCTGATCCAGCTGCAACCGACGCTCCCGTTAGGCTACGACATGCTGGGGTGGGCGCTTGTAGATGCAAAGCGACCATCCGAAGCGATTGCCCCGCTCGAGCGCGCCGTCGAACTCGGCGGGGGGCGCTGGCTTGCGCTGTCGAACCTCGGGCGTGCGTACGCCGGTGTCGGGCGGCGCGACGACGCACACGCGGTCATTGACCGCCTCGAGCGCGACTGGGGGCGCGTCGGCTACGGCAACTTTGCGATAGCCGCGATTCACGTCGCGTTAGGCGAGCGCGAGAAGGCGCTGGCGCGCATCGAGCGCGTGTATCGGCTGCGACAGGCCAAGCTTCCCCACGTTAGGCAGTGGTCTGCGTTCGAGCCGCTCTATGGAGACACGGCGTTTTCGCGCATCGTGCGCGCGGCGGGGTTTGAGCCGCCGAAGGGAGTGGCGTGTTAGGCGGGCTGTCGCCTAGTACCGGTAGGATTTGAACCGCAGAGGACGCAGACATCGCAGAGGACTCCCTCGGTTTTCCTCCGCGCTCCTCCGCGTCCTCCGCGGTTAAATGTTTTCGTAAAGCTCTTAGTACCCCCTATCCGTCGTCCCCGCCCGACGCCGCTGAAACCGCGATGCCTACGCCCCTAATACCCTTTCGCCAACCCGTGCCCCCGCGGCTCGCTCACCCCTTCCCACCCTTTGGCACCCGCGCTACGCATGATGCTGTGCACCCACGCCAGCTGCCCCCACGGCGACACCTTCACCGCGTGGCCGAGCGGCGCCATCATCGCCGACGCCGAATCTCCCCACGCCCCGCGCTCCACGATCAGCGAATCCGGAACATCCTGATGATGAAACTGCGGCGCGGCCATCGCGTCGCCTAACGAGCGGTGATAATCGAGCACACTAACGATCAGGTGCGCCACCGCCGTAATGATGTAAGCCCCTCCCGCAGCCCCCGTCACGATTTCCGGTGCGCCGGTTGAGTCGAGCACGATCGTCGGCGTCATGCTCGAGAGCATCCGCTTTCCAGGTGCAATCGCGTTGCTCTCTCCCTGCACGAGCCCCATCTGATTCACCGCGCCGGCAGCCGTGGTGAAGTCGTCCATCTCGTTATTGAGAAGGAATTGCGCCCCCGGCACCGTGAAGCCCGAGCCATACGAGTCGTTGATCGTCGTCGTGAGCGCTACCGCGTTCCCTTTTGCATCGACGACGGAGAAGTGCGTCGTGTGACGCTTGTCAGGAGTCGCAGCGCCAGCGACTGACGCCACCTTCTTCGCCTCGATCTCCGCGCGCAACGCCGCAGCCGTATCCTTGTTGAGGAACGACGCAACCGGAATCTTGACGAACGCCGGATCACCTAACAATCCATTGCGCCGAGCAAAGGCGCGACGCTCCGACTCGGCGAGCATGTGGATTGATTGCGGTGTGCGCCAGCCGAGCGTCGTTAGGTCGACTCCTTCGACAATGCCGAGGATGAGGCCTAACGTGAGACCGCCTGACGAGACCGGCGGCATTGAGACGATGTGGTGGCCGCGATAGTCGAATTCGATGGGTGTGCGCCAGACCGGCTGGTACATCGCTAAGTCTTGGGCGGTGATGATTCCCCCTCCCGCCTTCATCGCCGCTTCGATGAGCGACGCCGTTTCTCCTTTATAGAAGCCGTCGCGTCCCCGGTCAGCGATGCGCTTCAGTGTCGCCGCGAGCCCCGGTGCGCGCCATCGGCTGCCGACGTTTAGGGCCTTACCGTCTTTCAGGAAGAGCGCCGTGCTCGTGGAGTCGAGCGAAAGCCGCTTCGCCGTTCCTTCACCATCCTCGGCGAAGGCGCTATCGACCGCGAAGCCCGAGTCGGCGAGTGCGATCGCCGGTTGCAGGAGGTCACGCCATGGGAGAGATCCGTATTTCCTGTGCGCTTCGAAGAGCCCCGCGACCGACCCCGGCACTCCTGCCGCGAGTGCCCCGTTCACGGAGCGATCAGTGAGCTTTCCGTTCGCATCGAGATACATGTCGCGCGACGCACGTTTCGGTGCGACTTCGCGGAAGTCGAGGGCGATGTTCGTCCCGTTTAGGTGAGCGACCATGAAGCCACCGCCACCGAGATTGCCTGCCGTTGGGTAGGTCACCGCGAGCGTCATCGCGACGGCGACTGCGGCGTCGATCGCGTTGCCGCCGCGGCGGAGGACGGCGAGGCCGGCTTCGGTTGCGAAGGGGGAGGCGCTCGAGACCATCGCGGAGTCGCCGGTCGCGGTTTTGGCGGAGAGCGTTGCGGCAGGCGCGGCAGGTGTCGCGGGAGCTTTCTCGCGAGAGTTGCACGCGAGGAGTGCCAGCGGCGCGAGGAGCGCGAAGCGGAGGCGAAGTGCGAGTGCCGGGCGGATCGCCGCGTATGTGGAGATGATCATGCTTGCACAACGAGAGTTGGAGGATCCATGAGCGATCATGCCGGAGCGCTTACGGGTGAGCGCTCTCGTCCACGCCGCGACACTCACCCCACGCGCCTAACGTCATTCTGCGCGACGTCTTCAGTACCCTGCCTCAAAGCGACACGCCGCGCTCGTCGAAGCTGAGTAGCTCTTTGTCTTCGATGTAAGCTCCATGGGCATTCTAGGAGGAGAAACGTGAGCTATCGTTCCGTCGAAGCGAGGAAGTACTTCCGCTTCGGATCCTGCGGCCCGCTCCCAACTTCTCGGATGACACCCGCTCCGACGAGTCGAGCGAGTCGTGTGCGCGTCGCTCGCGGCGTTAGGCCGATGAGTGAGGCGATCTCACTCGTCAGCATGCCGGATCCTGTTGTGAGCGCGCGAAGGATCTTCTGATCTTTAGGGTCTCCTGCGAGCGATCCAACGCGGGTTGAGTAGATGGTGACCCGAAAGCGCGTCGCGATTTCCTCAAAGCGCGGATCAGCGAGTCCTGCATCCTGACACGCTGCTGTCATTCGCTGAATCCCGCTCCCCCATTGCTCCACTAGTCCTAGCTCGTGGAATACGCGACCAATTACGCGGTTGCGAAGTTTTGAGACGCCGTGAGGCAGATCTTCCACCGTAAGGCCAAAGGGAAGGAGCCCCGGATTTTCAATCTCGAGCCGGTCGTCGAAGATGGCGATGCGTATCGGGGCCCCACGCTGCGCGTAGTCGGCGTGTGCGACGGCATTTATGACTGCCTCGCGCACAGCGGCGGGCGGCAAGTTCGAGCGATCTTGGCGCCTAACATCCCCGATCTCGGCGCCCACGAGGCTGTGCTTCGCGACGAACGCGATCGCTTGCTCAATCGCTTCGACTGGCAGCGAACGGAAGTCTGCGTGGTCAAGAATGCGACTCTTGTCGGTGCCATCGAAGCGACCAGCTTGAATCCACGCGTCGGGAAAATGTCGCGCGCGGTCCCTACCGAATAGCACGACGCCACCGACGGTGGGAACGAGGCGCCCTTGATACTGCGTCGTGAGGCGCAGTACCTCGAGATGTCGCTTATCGAGTCTTTTCACGGCGGAGAACGACTCGGAAGCTGCTCGGAAGTCGAGCGCTTCCGAGTCCAGTTCAGGGATCGGTTGTTCGTCGAAGCTTTCTCCGCGCGCGGTTCGGTGGAGATCCTGAATCATCTCTTGATCTGCGCGGCGATTGGTGGAACCGACGCGGACATAGGTGCCCCTGTCGCTGCCTTCTCGGGTGACGTGGTGCGGCCGCGATGCGCTCGGGAACACGCGCACCGCGAGCACGTTGGTGCGGCGGTACGGCAGGATCTCGATGTCGGGAACGAGACGCGGAGTGATCGAATCGCTGAGAATGCTCGCGAGTCGTTCCTCTTGCTTGAGCGGGTCGTCGAGGCCGCGCACATGAGCGCCAGCATCTTCGACGCCGATCAGAAGAGTGCCACCTGCCGTATTCGCAAAAGCGACGATCGTACGCAGCACGCCGTCAGGCGCGCTGAGGTCGCGTTTGAACTCCAGAGTCTTCCCTTCGGGCTTGGTAAGGCAGTCAAGGAGGTTCATCTGCTCGGAAGTTTACTACGAAGTCTTCCAAGAAGACAGGCTTCCGAGCTTGCTGCTTACCAAAGATGGGGGCCGACATCCTCACCGCGGCCATCTCCTCGACCGCGTCGTCGCCTAACGCGCCCTCACTCACGTCCGCAGCGGATTCGCGCCCGCGGTGTCCTCCCACGAAAACTCCACGGTGTTACCGCCAATGCGCCACCTGCACGGCGTGGTGGCGTGCAACCAATCGAGCGGTTCGCACCCGCAGCGTGCGCCGCCGGTGAGCGCAAGCTGCATCGCTGCACGAAACGTCGCCGTCTCGGCTGCGGTGACCTGCCCAGGGTCCGCGGAGATGAACAGCGACGCGCCACTGCGGGCGACCAGATCGAGATACTGCCGATCCTGTGCGCACGGGGTGAACGAGGTGGGGGATGCGCAATCCGGATCGCTCGCAAAGAACGTATTGTGCTGGGCGAGACGAAAGGCCGTGCGTTCACATCCACGCGCGCGGTGTCATCGCCAATCCCCTGCAGATTCTCCGGTCGTGTGAGGTCGAGTGGTTTCTCGTCGTCGTGCACCGGTCCCGCGCGCAAGCGCGCCGGGTTGTCGACGATTGTTAGCGCCGTAGGACGCATCCAGATGCCCGGCCGCACCCCGAGCCGCTTCATGTCCGACGCGAGTCCTGGCACGTCGGGGAATTCCACGGGCTTCCCCGCGGTCCACGGGCCGCCCGGCGCGGACCCTTCCGGAGTCCATCCCGCGTCGATGACGCCGCGTAAGCTTCCCCGTCAAGCAGAGAGCGGAAAAGTGGACTCTGCCGGCGTGGGGTGCCTCGGGAGAAAGGTGAGCGGCGGCACGCCCCCGAGGCTGTCGTGCGGGCGCCGCCTATTGTAGGTGACGAGCCAAGCGTCGGTTTCGGCGCGCACCTCGGCTAACGATCCGAAGATGTACGCATCGAGGACCTCCCGGCGATAGGTGCGATTGAAGCGTTCGATGTAGGCGTTCTGGTTCGGCTTTCCCGGTTGGATGTGTTGCAAGCGGACGCCATGGCGCTCGCACCACGTCGTGAGGCTCCGCGAGAGGAGTTCCGGGCCGTTGTCGCAGCGCAGAGCGCGTGGGGCGCCGTGGACCGCAACGAGTTGATCGAGTACCGCTGTGACCCGCACACCCGGCAACGAGGTGCCGATCTCGATGGCCAGCGCTTCGCGGTTGCCTTCGTCGAGCACGTTGAGCGTGCGGAAGCGGCGGCCGTCGTAGAGCATGTCGTGCATGAAGTCGAGCGCCCATGTGACGTTCAGCATGGGGATCGCCTCCATCGGTTGCTGTACCCGTTTAGGCAGTCGGCGCTTCGTGCGCCGGGGCAGGTTGAGGCGCAACGCGCAGTACACGCGATGGACGCGCTTCCAGTTCCACGGATGCCCGTCGAGTCGTAGCCGGTCGAAGCACTTCCAGAAGCCCCAGCGGGGCTCCGCGGCCGCGACCGCCGTCAACGCCGTGATCACCGCCTGATCGCTCTACGGTGTCCTGCGGCGGCCGGTAGTACGCCGCCCGCGAGAGCGCCACGGCCTGACACGCACGCACCACCGACACCTGGTGCTCCGCGATGAGGAGCGTGGCGATCTGCCGCTTGGCGGACGGCGTCACAGCTTTCGGGACAACACGTCCTTGATCGCGCTGTTCTCGAGCGCGAGCTCGGCATACATGCGCTTGAGCTTCGCATTCTCTGCTTCGAGCTCGCGGAGGCGCCGCAACTCCGCCACCGTGGCGCCCGCGTACTTCGCCTTCCACAGGAAGTACGTGGCGCGACTGATCCCGTACTTCGCCTTCCACAGGAAGTACGTGGCGCGACTGATCCCATGTTTGCGTAGCACCTCGGCCACGGGGAGGCCGTTCTCCACACTCTTGAGGATCGTGACGATTTCCGTCTCGCTGAACTTCGACCGACGCATTGGGGCTCCTGCGTGAGGCCTGCGTCGTCCAACTTATCCTGTCGCGCTAGAGGGGAAGCTTACGGCCGCGCGAACCGCTTCGAGACCGCAGCCCAAAGACTCCTAAACCAACTCGGGCACCAGCTTCCTCCGCCTTCTGCGCTGAGACGAGCCCCTCGAGCTTGAAGTAAATGCGGGTCAGATTCGCAGCCAGCTCTCGCGTTGTTACGTGCGCAGGGCGAATTGTCAGGAAGTTTCCGTCCGCAAGCAGAACTGACTCGCCATTCTCTGGAAGTTCAACCTCTATTTCGCTGCCCATGAGTACAACAACGCGTGCTCCGTACGGATGACTTGCTGCGGAAGGTGGTGATTTCCTATGCAATTGATTGACCCTCCAGAAAGCAGTCCCTGAGATAGGAATTCAAGCAATTAGCGAATTGGCGTGATGCGACGCAGGAGTGCTCCGATCAGACGTCGCATTCGTTAGGTGTTATGCGCGGGGATTGGGGAAGAGTGGGATGCGAGATCGTCACGGCGTTTCGAAGCCTGATTGGAGAAACTATCAGCCTATTCAAGCCACCGTTCGTCAATGGCCCCCCACCGTGACCCCCACATAAACCCTCCTCCCCGCTCCCGTCTCAAAAAACCGCCCCCGCGTCGCATTCGTCACGATATTCGCCGCGTACTTCCGGTCAAAGATGTTATCCACCCCTAGGACCGGCTCCACGCCAAAACGCGACCACCTAACGAGCCCCGCCCGCGCATTCCACACCACCCAGCCGGGCGCGTACACCGTATTCGCATCGTCAGCTGCAGTGCGCGACGCCTGCTGGAACTCCAACGTCGCAAAGCCATAACGATTGCGCGCCGTCGTCCAGAGCGACGCCGTCAGCGGCGCCACACCGGGGACCATCTTGCCGTCCAGGCGCGTGGTGATCACCAAATAATCCTCGTACTTGTACGTCAACGACGTCAGCGCGCCGCCGACATCCATCATGCCTAACGAGGCGGTCACGCCGAGTTCCGCGCCGCGGCGCGAGGTTTTGCCGGCATTTCGGAAATAACGACGGCCGGCGCTGTTGGGGACTTCGAAGGGGATCAGCTCGTCCTTCGTGGCGATGTCGAACAGAGAGAAGTCGACCAAGAAACGCTGGGCGAACAATCCTTTCACGCCGGCTTCCAGCGTGCGGCCGTGCTGGGGCTTGAGGTCGGGATTCAAACCGGAGCTGCCGTCGGGTTGGGTCGCGAGCTCGGTGGTCGTGGGGGTTTCAAACGAACTGGCGTAGTTCGCGAAGAGCGACAGCGTCCGGCGCGCGCGCAGCGTCACACCAACCATCGGCGTCACCGCGCCCATGTGAATCGACGACACCTGGCCCAAGTTCGGGCCGGCCGTCATGCGGTTGGTGACGGTGAACTTGGTTTGGTCGGCGCGGAGGGTTCCGGTCACGGTTAAGAAGTCGCGCGTTACTTCGCCGCGCGCGAAGACGCCGGCACTCGATACCTTCTCCAACTGATGCAGGGTGATAGCGCCGGTGTCGCCCGCGGTTAGGCAGCCGTTTGTCGTGCGGGCGGCGCCGACTAAGGCGGCGCAGTTGTTGAAGTTGTAGCGGTCGTCGCTCTGGCCCAATAAATCGGCGCCTAACGAGAGACGCCACAGATGGTGGCGCATCACGCCGCTCTGCTGCACTCTGGCGGTCGCGCCTAACGAATGGCGCCTGAAATCAACAATGGAAAAGGCCTGGGGATTGTCGACGTCGCGGACGCCGACGTACGCGGTGGCACTGGCGCTTCCGCCGCTCCAACGCCGGTCGCCAATCAACGAGCCTAACAACTGCGACACGACCTTCATGGCGTGTTTGCGGATGTTCTGCGAGTCGGCGACGGTCGGCACGTTCGCGAGTTCGGTCGCGGTCACGGCGCCGGGGTTCTGCGCGAATGGCTGGTCGTACCAGACGAACTGTGCGCGCAGCGACTGGTTGCTCCCTCTCAGCGAGGCCTCGCCGGTCAGCGTGGTGTTGCGATAGCGCGCATAATCGCGCGGGCCGTGGCCGGTGTTGTGCGTCGCGGTGCCTTGCAACCCTAACAATCCGCTGCTGCCGGCAGCGTTCGCGGTCCAGCGCGTGGCGTCTTCGCTGTACACGCTCCGCGCACGCGCACGCCAACCGTTAGGCGGGATGGGCTCGGTGCGGAGCTCCACGACTCCGCCAGATGCATTCCCATACAAGGCCCCCGCCGCCCCGCGCATCAACTCGGCGGCGCTCACGGTCTCCAAATCGACAAAGTCGACGGCGGTCTGGCCGTCGGCTTGAGTCAACGGGACGCCGTCGCGAAGCACGCGCACGCCGCGAATGCCGAACGCCGAGCGAGCGCCGAAGCCGCGCACGGCGAGTCGCGGGTCCTGCGTGGGGTTGTGGCGATTCGAAACAGCGAGCCCTGGGATACCGACGAGCAGCTCGGTCAGCGACGCGCGCTTCGTCCCCAAACGCGCGGAGTCGATGTCCAACCGCGAAATGGCAAATGGGAGATCGAGCGTCGATCGCGGACTCTCGCGCGTGACCGTCACGCGCACGGGCTCGAGCTTGGTGCGGGCGGAATCTTGGGCGCGGGCGTTGTGCGGAGCGATCGCCAGAAGCAGCGCGGTCATCGGGAGCGCGCAGAAGCGCTCGCCCCTAACGGCTGCGCGGGGACGGACGGAGCAAAAAGGAGTCATGATTGAGTATGTCGCGCGGGCATGCGGAAGCGATACGAATCAACGCGTATTCCGCTGAAGGCGCTTTCCGCGGGCGGCAGCCGGACCGGAACGTCAAGGGTAACGGCTTGATGGACTAGGTCTAGTGGACTAAGTTCTGGATATGACCACGGTCAACATCCACGAAGCCAAGACTCATCTCTCCAAGCTCTTGGAGCGCGTCGCCGCAGGCGAGACGGTCATCATCGCTCGCGCGGGCGAACCGATCGCGAAAGTAGCGCCGCTCGACACACCCGCGGCGCCACGTCGCCTAGGCTTTCTCGCGGGCGAGTTCCGCGTGCCGCGCGACTTCGACCGCATGGGAGAGGCGGAAATCTCCGCCATCTTCGGCGACGGCGACTAGAAAGCACTCGGTTCGTGAAGATCCTCCTGGATACCCAGGTTCTCCTCTGGGCCGCAGCGGAGCCTGCTCGCCTCAAGCCTGCAACGCGTCGTTTGCTGCAGGATGATGCGCAGACACTCATGTTCAGCGCCGCGAGCATCTGGGAAGTCGCGATCAAGTCCTCGTTAGGCCGCGAGGACTTCTCGGCTGACCCACGAGTGCTGAGACGTGCGCTGCTCGACAATGGCTACGAGGAGATCGCGATCTCTGGCGCACACGCCGCTGCGGTGCTCGATCTTCCCCCCATACACCGAGATCCGTTCGATCGTCTTCTCGTGGCGCAGTCGCAAGTTGAGGGGATCACGCTCTTGACGGCCGACCCGACGGTGGCGCGGTATCCAGGACCAATTCGGCGCGCGTAGGAGAGAGGTTGGATGTCAGCTCCACCACACGCGCTGCTCTTCCATGCCCATCGACTCCGCCGCAAACATCGTCATCGGTTGGAGGATGTAGGAAGGCGGAATCGCGCGAGCATCACCGATACGTCGTATCCGGCCTCGCATACTTCGGCGTGTACGTCGTCCACGACAACACCGCGGTCGGCGTCGTCGGCGACTCCTCTCGCTTATCGGCGGTCAGGCCGAAGACGTTCGTCAGCGGGAGTACGAGCGCCGGCAACGGATTGTTAGGATCCAGAAATTCATCTCCGTACGCCCACACGAATGGAAGCACATCGGGATGGTTACCGGGCGGCGTATCGAGCGACTGCATCCCTGCAGTCACGCTGACGAAGAAAAACAGGCGCAGTTGCCGAAACTCGGTGTCGAGTATGCCCTGCCCCTCGAGTACGTTCGCGGCTTGCGGAGACGCCGCGCGATTGACGACGTGCGCGGTACCGGACCACGTCCTCGTCACTGAATTGTCGACGTACTTCCCGCTGGCGGTGATATCTCCCTTGCTGTCCTTCATTAGGTTGAACGGCACCTGCCGAGGCTCCGGCAGCTCGCCGGCAGCGGTACGGTATGGTCGCACGTCGGCGCGAAAGTGCACGTTGATGTCGCCTCCCCACATGAGCGGAGGCGCGCCATGCCCTTCAATGAACTCGAGGTGGAACGGCGTTTCCCACTCGTTCAGCACGCGCATGTTGCTCGGGCGATTCCTGTCGATCACCACTACCTCACCTGCGGCTGTCGCACCCGCGTCGGGTATGCTGGCGACAATCTCGTGGTCGTTCCAGCTGGACACCGCCACGGACCTCCCGTTGATCCGGACATCGGGCTTGGCCGTCCCGAACATTCCGGTCAGATGAAGATTGCCCCCGGTTTCGTCGACATCCATGAACTCGATGCTCGGCGCTAACGGCCCCGCCTCGACCACGCCAGGGAAATACAATAGGTCCACGCGCTCAAGGGCATCATCGCCGTGCCTGAAGTTAACAAGATCCTGCTTAATCGAAGGACTGTCGAAGGGACGCTGCTTCGGCGATTCGGGCTCGAATTCGTTGAGGCCTAACAAACGATCGAAGATGTACAACGATGCCTTGTTGTCGACGCCGTCGGTGAACGAACTGTTCCACCCCCAGTAACCACCGGCGCCCGCATCGAGGAAGGCTTGCCTAAAGTTGGGATTGAGTATCGCCCCGCTGAAGCACGCCGACATGTACACGATGCTTCCTGGCTCGAACTTGAAGTAGTGTTTTACGAACTCCTTGGTGAAGGCGTATGCCGCGTTAGGCGGCGAACTGAGCGACGGGAGGAAGCTTCTGCGAATCGCCACGCTGTAGGCAAGCCGGAAGTTGTTCCAATCGTCGATGTACTTGAGGTCATTGAGGATGCTCGCGGGCGTCGCGGTAAGCGGGGCGTACTCCCTCACCATGTTCGCGTTCATGCCGTATCCGCCGTGACCGCGGAAGTAGAAGACCCCATCCCCCTGCACCTTCTTCAATTCATCAACTGTGGCATCGCCGTTGTACACCACGTTGTAGTTGCGCTTCTTTAGCATCGCCTCGATTTCGGCGTTTTCGGTCTGGAGCAGCGTCTTCTGTCCGCCGAGGAAGATGCGCGCTTGCACGGATGCAGAGAGCGCGAGCTGTTGTGAGGGCGCATGCGGCGCGAGATCGAGCGTGCGCGGTGCGCGATCGGGGAGATGTCGCAGCGCCGCGTCCGATGCTTCGGAGTCCGGCTCGTTGGCGATGATGATCAGCGGGCGTCCGTCCTTGAACAGCGCCCACAAGCCACTGTCCGGGCTTTCTCCTGCGTCCGCGATCTCCGAACGTCCCTTCAAATACGCCAGCAGCTCCGCGCGGCGACCGTCGACCGTTGCAGCTGTGAGTGAGTTGGCCTTGGCCGCGATAGCGCCCAGTGCGGCCATTCTCGCTTCGGGCTGTATGGTGTTGCCAGTCGTGGGAGGGTTAACCGGTGGCGTGGTCGACGGCGTGAAAGTCGAGCCGTCCGACTTGCACGCGGTCGCCAGCACGACCGCTGCGAAGAGAAGTCGCCGAAGCCGTCTCATGATGCCGTCTGTTGTTGACAGTGGATTTCACGCGTGAGCGTTGCAGCTGATCCCGCCAGACGCAACTCTCCGCCGCGAGTAGCTACTCCCGTTTCCCTTCGTCTGTCAGCGCAGCGATCGCGCGCCAGTTCAGCTTCTTGACGGCTTGATATACAGCGCGCTGCACCGCCGGATTGTCTGTCGCTTCGAAGTACATGTTGATGGTGCGTATCTCGGCGGGAGATGAACGGGCACGCCAGAAGTCGTAATTAGGCGTCAGCACGCGGTGCACCGTGGTGAGCAGGGTGTCGCGGTCTCGCATGCTCCCGCCGGTTGCTTTCCACTCCGTGCGAGAGGGATCGGTGTCGACTATCGCGGGGAGCTTCCGCTGTGCAGGTGTCATGCGATTCAGCTCCGCGCGCATTGCCTTGGTCGGCGCGAACAGCGCTTTCGCATCTGCGATATTCTGCTTCTCGTTCTTCGCGAACTCCGCACCTGCTTCGCGCTCTGCGTCTTCCATCGCTTTGCGCGTCGATGCGACGTCAGCAGCCGACTGAAAGCGCGCCATCGCGGCAAGCGCCGTCTCGCGTTCTTGCTTACGCTGCGGTGCCTCTTTCAGCCATCGCTGATACGGCGTCAGCTCGGCGCGCCGCTCGCCCTCCGCTCTGCGTTCGCCCGATTTTCCTTCGGCGCTTGCGATAAGCCAGTTGTAGTAGTCTTCACGCGACACTGGACGCCAGGGCAATTCGGAGCCGGGTGTGAACCAAACCCAGAGTGTGAAGTCTTCGCCCGGCTGCAACGTACCACTAGGTGACACGCCGTATGTGGCTACCGAGTAGGGAATTAGCGGCCACCGCGATTGTTCGACGAAGAGCGTGTTGCCCTTCGAATCGTAATCGCCCTTCATGTTTTCGTCGGCGTTGATGGCGAAGATGATCTCGCCGATTGCGTACTTGTTGGCAGCGAAACTCGGAGCGTAGAAGTTCAACCGATAGATGTATTGCACGGCGTAATCGGAGTGCTCAGAAGCGTTAGCGCCTGTCCGTCGTCCGAGACCGGTGATCCAAGGCCTAATCTCGAAACCCACTGGATGCGCGAACTCCGGGACTTCTTTCAGGAGCCGCTCGATGCTCTCGAGCCGTGCGACAGCTCTTTCCCGATTTGCACCTGTGAGGTTCGCGCCCATGTTCACGGTGCGCGGAAGCCACCCCGGTTGCGCCCACACCGCCCGCGACACAAGGCATGCGAGTAACAGCGCCTTTGTTGTCCGCGAGAGGAAGGAGCTACTCGTAGACGGCATGATCGTCTCACGAAGGGGAAGCAGGGAGTGTGGCCACGCTGTGCGCTCCGCTGCGAGACTTTAGGTCAAACGCGGTTTTCGGACAAGACATTGGGCAGTGTTTGATGGAATTTGATGCGCGCTACATGTGGTGTGACGTCGGTTTGACGAAGCATCGTCCGCACGCAACTCGCATCGAGCTTATACCGATGCGACCAGCAAAGACATTTCGAGGATTTTTGACGGGGCTCGACACCACGCTTGATCGTGATGCCGATCGACTCTGATTCCGATCACAACGACGCATTGCAGACGCGCCACCCATGGTGACTCGGACTCGCGTTAATGTGGTCGACTCCTCGACGCGCTAGGCCTATTTCGCGGGTGCACCCTCGGCCGACAGCTTCGCCGGAACGATTGAAGAGGTTCGCGCACTCGTTGTCCCGGCGATCTGCCTTCTCGAGGTGTTCAAAGTGGTGCTTCGTCAAGGAAGCGAAGGCGACGCGTTGCAGGCCGTCGCCATTATCCAGCAAGGGAGTGTCGTCGACCTCGATGCTTCGCTTGCCCTGACTGCGGCGCGCCTCGGCGTCGCGCATCGCCTTTCGCTAGCTGCCTGCCTCGTCTATGCAACGGCTCGAGCGGTCGGCGGAGTGGTGTGGGCAGGAGGCGGACTTTGATGATTTGTCGGACGTTCGATACGTCGCCACAATGCGAACGAATAAGAGGCCAATTCGCGGCGCACCATACCGGCCTCCACCCACGTTACGACTCCAGTAACACCAACCGCGTGAGCGCGACGACCGAAAAATGTACTGGGAGGCTCAGCAGCTGACTCGGAGCTCGGCTGCCTAACGACCTGTTGCGTGAATGCATCGGGCTTTACCTCGTGGCCTCGTCCCCACATCATCCAGCGTGTTCGGTGTACTGAAGCCCCGTCAGTTCGCCCCACCTGGTGGAGGGGATGATGCGCAAAGAGCTGCTCAAACGCGCCGGATCTCAGATCAACTCACATTCGCCCTCGCAGTTCGATTCTGAGGGAGCAACGAATACGCACGAGTCAGGGAAGCAACTTCCCAACGCGATGCGCGCGCACGTCGAACCACTCTTCAACCACTCGTTCGCCGGCGTTCGCGTTCACGACGATCGAGATGCGGATATTCTCACGCAGAGTGTTGGCGCCAACGCGTTCGCCCAAGGGAACGATCTCTTCTTCCGACAGGGAACCTACGATCCGGATTCTGACGAAGGCGCCGAGACGATCGCCCACGAACTCGCGCACGTCGTGCAGCAATCGCGCTTTGGTGCGTCCAACTCGAAGTTCGTGAGCGAACGATCAGACGCGTCCGAATCCGAGGCGCGGGCGGCGTCACACGATGTCGCGATGGGCGTCGCCCCGAGCATCACTTCAGCGCCGGCAGCTGCAATCTCCCGCGAAGAAAAAGAAGAGGGTGGCGGATTGTGGGAAGCGGCGAAAGCGCTGGGAGGGCTGGCGGCTCCCTTCCTTCCCTACGCCGAAGCGCTCTCAGGTCCGATGCATTTTCAGGAAGGAATGCACGAAGCCGCCGAGGGAAAGGGGAGTGGGGTTCTTGGCACCGCGTCTCTCATCAACAGCACCATCAGCACAGCGGCCGAACTCGGTGGCTTTGAATTGCTAGGCGCCGAGGGTGCCGGTGCGATGGGGATGGGCGAACTCGGTGGCGCGGCTGCGGCGGGAGAGTTAGGCACGCTCGGACTCGCCGGCCCGGTTGCCGCGGTCGCTGGCGCAGGACTCGGCGGCGCGGCGTTCGGTAGCTACCTCAGTAACCACACGGAAGTCGGCGAGAATTCTGTGGGAATGATCGGCGGCCTCGATCGCTTGTTAGGCGGCGACCCTGAACATGGGAAGTCGGCCGTTGTTGCCATGGACGACTATCGCCAGAGCGAGTGGGACCGCGGCGGGACTGGATATCTCACCGGTACGGGCGCGCTGCTCGGCGAAGCTGCGATTGGCACTGCAGGCGCCATCGGAGGGCTAGGCGAAGGGATTTATCACGGACTCGGTTCCCTCTGGGACAAGCTCTGAGAGCCAAACGTCGTGTGGCGGCGAAGAGTAGAAGTGTAACGGATACGGCTGATACGGCGGCCGTCTTCGGTAATGCCTAACGACTACTCGGTCTTTCTCGACATTCCGCTTTCTACTCGATACCGCAACCACAGCACATCTCCCGTCCTCCGTTCGACGTGCTCCAGATGCAGGCAAGAGCGGCCATCCGTCGACGACAATGCGACCGTCGATCGACATCATCATGTGGCAAACGACGCGCGGGCGCATAGCGTTCGCCCTCGTTAGGTAGTGAGCAACGCCTTGATCGCACGGCGTTCGTCCATCGCCCTATACCCCTCGGCTACCTGCGCCAGCGGCAGCGTCAGGTCGAACACTTTTCCCGGGTCAATCTCTTTCCGCAGGATGAGATCGATGAGTTCCGGAAGGTAGCGACGCACAGGCGCGGGGCCGCCGTGCAAGCGCACGTGTGTGAAGAAGAGTTCCGCACCGTCGAGTTCCACTCCGTGCGGCACTCCAACGTACGAGAGCGAGCCACCCGGGCGCGTCGCGCGGATAGCCTGCCACATCGATTCCTGCGTCCCCACGCACTCGAGCACCGAGTCGGCGCCGACGCCATTGGTTAGGTCGCGGATGCGCTCCGCGCCTTCATCGCCGCGCGCGGTCACGATGTCAGTCGCGCCGTACTCACGCGCAAGGCGTTGCCGAGTCTCGTGCCTGCTCATCGCGATAATTCGCTCGGCGCCCATCCGTTTTGCTGAGAGAACGCCGAGCAGCCCGACGGCACCGTCACCAACGACGACGACCGTTGCACCTGAGCGGACGTTGGCGGCGTCAGCGGCGAACCATCCAGTGCCTAACACATCGGACGAGGCAAGGAGGCTCGGGATCATGCTGGCGTCTGGCAATTCCTGTGTAGGTACCAACGTCCCGTCGGCCAACGGGACGCGCAGATATGGCGCCTGCGCTCCAACCACGGGCTCACGGTTCTGGCACGAGGTCTGGTAGCCGTGGTGGCAGTGCGGACAGGTGTTATCGGAGGCAAAGAACGATCCAACAACGAATTGCCCTTTCTTCACTGACTTCACATCGCGCCCGACTTCCTCCACATACCCGCAATACTCGTGGCCCATCGGTGAGGGGGCTTTGATGGGTTGGGCGCCGCGATACGGCCAGAGGTCGGAGCCGCACACGCACGTTGCGGCGAGGCGGATGATGGCGTCAGTCGAGGCGACAATGGTGGGATCGGGACGCTCCTCGAATCGGATGTCGCCGGGAGCATAGATCATTGTGGCGTTCATGTTGTCTCTGTAGATCCGGTGAGTCGGCGTGCCTAACGCAAGTCGTTAGGCCTGGCGCGTAGATTCGTACTGCTCGTCGGTCACATGCTCGAGCCAGTCGACCGCCTTGCCGTCAAGTGCCTCTTGTATCGCGATGTGCGTCATCGCTGTCGTCGGCGATGCGCCGTGCCAGTGTCTTTCGTTAGGCGCGAACCAGACGACGTCGCCTGGACGAATCTCCTGCACGGCTTCGCCATCTCGCTGAACGCAACCGAATCCAGACACGACGATCAGCGTCTGGCCTAACGGGTGAGTGTGCCAGGCTGTGCGAGCACCTGGCTCGAAAGTCACAGCGGCGCCGTCGGCGCGCGCAGGACCCGGCGCGCTGAAGAGTGGGTCGATGCGAACGGCACCGGTGAACCAATCGGCTGGTCCTTTGTTCGACGGCTGCGACCCCGCGCGAGTGATCTGCATCGTGATCCTCCCCTATGAGGTGGTACGGGTCATGACGCAATCAATCCGCCACTGACGCTCCTATCTACTTGACGACCGTTCATGCCGTGTGAAGCATTGCTTCACAATGGCCAATGACCTCAACGCTCTGGCGGTCTTCTCCGCACTCGCCGAGTCGCGCAGCTTCCGCGCCGCCGGTGACCGACTCGGCGTGAGCGCCTCGGCGGTGAGCCAGACGCTGCGCAAGCTGGAGAAGCAGCTCGGCGTTGTACTCATGCAGCGTACAACACGCAGCGTTAGGCTGACCGAAGCGGGAGAAAGGCTCTACGCCGGCATTCGCCCGGCTCTCGAGGAAGTGCGCGCCGTGGTTGCGGCTGTCGGAGAGCTAAGCGCCGAGCCAAGGGGGACGCTGCGACTCTTGATCGGAACGACGGCCGATCCAGTGCTCGCGCGGCTCCCGCTCGCCGACTTTCTGACTACACATCCGCAGGTAGCGCTCGATCTCGTCGTCAGCGACGTGCGAACCGACATCGTCACCGCCGGCTTCGACGCAGGGATTCAGCTGGGCGAAGTCATCGATCGCGACATGATCGCCGTGCCGGTGACGGGCGACATTCGTATGACTGTGGTTGGTGCTCCGTCGTACTTCGCGCGCCATCCCAAGCCCCGACATCCGCGCGACCTTATGGAGCACGAATGCCTGAACTGGCGCCCCGGAGCGGAAGCGCCGTCGTACCGATGGGAGTTCACGGAAAACGGACGCGAGTTGGTAATCGCGGCGCCAGGACGTGTGTTGTCCACCGATGCCGCAGTAAACATCCGCCTCGCCAGCGCCGGACTTGGCTTAACGATCGTCTACGAGGACATGGTGCGCGACGCGGTGCAGCGCGGTGAGCTCGTCCCGGTGCTCGAGAAGTTCTGCGAGTCGTTCCCGGGCTACTACTTGTACTTCCCGCAGAGACGTCATGCTTCGCCGGCGCTGCGAGCGCTGGTGGATTTTCTGCAGGAGCTGAGGAGAGGGAGACGAACGAAGGGGCGAGTCGCGAAGTCGAGATAGTGATTTGATGACGTCGAGTAGTTCTTCGTGATCGTTTCTTCCTCAGAATCCATCTTGAGGACGGAGCTACATTCTTCGGGTCGACATTCACGCCAATGGCCGGTAGACCTTTCGTATGTCTGAGCTCACGAAGCCCGACGCGGACTCCTTTCCGTACGCGACGCATCTCAACGTTCTCTTTCCGCCACTCGAGCGCATCGACGTCGACTCGCTCGCCGCTGAGGTGACGGATGCCTGGTACAACCAGACGCTCACGCGTGTCAACGACTCGGTCGTTCGACTCGGCGTCATGACGGGAGAGTACCACTGGCACCACCACACCGATGACGATGAATTCTTCTTCGTCCTCTCCGGGCGCTTCCTCATCGATCTCGAGCCCGGCGCCGATGGGGTGACACCGGGACGCGTCGTCGAGCTCAGGCCCCGTCAGGGCTTCACGGTGCCTAAAGGTGTGGTGCATCGCACGCGCGCGCCGCAACTGAGCGTCATCCTCATGGTCGAGACGGCAGCGATTCAGCCGACGGGGAGCTGAGGGGCAACTGTTCTAAAATTCGCCGACGGATGTGGGTGACTCGGACGCGAGAGGGAGCGCTTTTGATCTTTAGTCAGCGCGCCTCGCCCAACTTCGCCAACTCCCGGCGCACTTGCTCCGCTTCTTCTTTCAATCCAGGCTCGGGGTTCGATCGAAGGGCGAGATAGTGCCGGTACGCGCGCACCGCCCCATCACGATCGCCGGTCAGCCCCGCCAACCTCCCTTGTTCGCGCAGATGCGCGGCGAGATAGTCGGTGAGATGGTACGCGTATCCGCGGCGCCGCACGGCGGAGAGAGCGGCGGGAAGATTTCCCTCGCGTTCGCGAAGCTTCGCGACTTCGAGATTCGCAAAGTCCTCGAAACCCACGGGGCTGATGCCCACGAGGGAACGCGCGTACGCGGGGCTCAACGAAAATGCGACGGGGGGGCCGTTGCGCTGGCCACCGGGGCCGCTCCGCATCAGAGAGTCGAGTCGGTCGAGTGCGACGCGCGCATTCGGCGCGCGCGTGTCGGCGGTGTATTTGGCCTCGAGGAGCGCGGCGCACAGTGTCATCGACGTCGCGGTCTCGGGAGTCTGGCTGCGAGTGCCGCGGCGAATGCGCTCGATGGCTTGTGGCACACCGCCTAACGAGCCCTCGTGCATCGCCCACAGCGTGGCGACACACCGGTCGCGGCGCGCAACGCCTTCGGGGTCGTCGGCGTCGGCGCGTGCGCGGTCCGCCAGCTGCATCAACTCGCGCGCTCCGGCACGTGCGCTGACGCTATCGGCCCCACCATACAACGCATCGAGCACACGCTCGTACAACGCGGCGTGCGCGCCGTATTCCAACTCGTCAGCGCGAGCGGTATCGCCCATCGCCACCGATGGATGACCGCGATTCAGACCAAAGGCGTGCAGATACGTCTTGCTGCGCTGCCAGTCAGATGACCGGCTGGCATTGGCGCGAATTGCAGCTGCAGCAGCATCGGCGTCATCGAGATGCTCGCCGTCCAACACCGCGTAATTCATGATGCGCCACAAACTCTCCAGGCGCATGCTTGGCATCCGCGCGCGGAGCTTCGCGAGCCCATCCGCATCTCGCGTTCCGGCGGCGATTCGCCATCGATAAAAGTCGAGCAATTCACCCTTCGTATCGCGCCGCAGATAGAGCGCGCCGAGTTTGGCAACTGTCGCGCTGTCGTGTTCTCGAACCGCAAGTTCAAGGAGATGGCCGATGGACGAAGCACCGGAGTCAATGGAGGCCGAGCGGCGAAAGGCGTCTGCTGCGCGTCGTTTGGTCGAATCGATCTGCAGATAGGGCGCTTCATGAAAATAGAGATCGCCCAACTCAAACCATCGGTCGGGTTGATCAGGGGCGACGTCGACGGCGTGTTCCCACGCGGTGACGTGCTCCTGCATCGTTGAGGTCCCTGGATAACTCGGCCCAACTGTCGCCGCAACGAGCGCACGGTCGCGCTGGTTGAGACGGTTGCGGCCGGCCCATGCGCGCTGCAGCCCATAGCGACCGGCACCAGGAGCCACAGCCCACCCGGCAGCGCCGGCGAGATTCACACCGGCAAGTGCAAACGTTGAGTCGATCTCCAACGCCTGGCGGTATCGCGCCACCGCGCCGGAATAATCTCCTCGGCGTTGCGCGGCGCGCGCCTCGAGAAAGTTCTGCAGTGCGGGGAGCGGCGTGTTGGCGAAGTCGTCGAGTCCACTCGCGACGCCAGTTTTTTCTGTGACCAGCTGCGCCACGAGTCGATCGACGAGGTGCGCGAGGCTGTCGACACTCCCCTGCACCGATGCGTCGGCTCGTGTGCGTTCGCCCGACGAGATGAGCGACGCGTTGAGCGTTACATGTTCCTGCGTGCCAACCACGCCGCCTAACAAGAGTTGTCCGGCACCCAACCCCCGGGCAATTTCGAGCGCATCGCCCTCCGGGAGGTCGGTGGCGTCGCCGTTCACCGCCTTCCTCCACGCAAGCATCACAGAGTTAGGGTCTATTGCCCGCGCGTTCCCCGCACCGGTGAGGCGCGCAGCGACGAGATCGATCATTCCCTCGCGCAGATACCTGAGCGACGGCGCCGCCCCCTGCACGCGGAACGGGACGACGGCGACGAGCCCCGCGTCCATCGAGATCTTCGACCTCGGCCACCACTTGTACGCCGCTGCACCGACCACGAGCACGCCACCCAGTGCGACAAGCACCATTGTGCGAGACGCGCGCAGCGAGGTGAGACGTTGCGTTGGCCCAGCGAGCGCTGAAGGAGCGGCCGAAATTCCCGCGCCGTTAGGCGACGATGATGACGCTGGCGATGACTCGGAGGCGGGCGCAGGCGACGGCGGTGACGTCGAGAACGACGACGGTGGTGCAGAGGACGAGGACGTTGACCCTGACGGCGTCGAAACATGCGACGTCTCTCCGCTCGTGTATCGCTCGTTAGGCCCGGCGAGCGCTTCGGCGAATTCGGCAGCGCTGCGATATCGATCGCCCGGAACCTTCGCGAGCGCGCGCATGACGCTGCGCTCGAGCCAATCGGGGAGAGTCGCGCGGATGGAGCGAATGGGCGGAGGCGTGTCGACCATGTGCCGCGCGATGAGCTGCTGCGCGTTTGCCGCGACAAACGGTGGTGTGCCGGCAAGCATTTCGTAGATCACGCAACCCACGGCGTACAGATCGCTCCGTCCGTCCAGCTCTCGCGCCCCGGACGCCTGTTCGGGACTCATGTAGGCGGGAGTGCCTAACGCGACGCCAGTCTCCGTCAATCGATCGCCGCCTGCGGCACTCACCGCGCGCGCCACACCGAAATCGGCAACGACGGCGTCATCACCCTCGAGCAGAATATTTTCCGGCTTGATGTCGCGATGGATCACGTCGTGCGCATGCGCGTAGCCTAACGCGCCGAGTATTTGTGTCGCGATGCGGACTGCCTGATCGATCGGGAGGGGGCCTTCGCGGAGGATGCGCTGGCGGAGGTTTTCGCCCTCCACAAAGGGCATCGTGTACCAGACGGTCCCGCCCGCACCTCCCGAGTCGTGAACGGGGAGGATGTGCGGGTGGCGCAGGCGCGATGCGATCCGAATTTCGCGGAGGAATCGATCGGTGCCGACCGAAGCGGCAAGCTCCGGCTGCAACACTTTGAGGGCTACCTGGCGCTCGTGCCGGAGGTCATGGGCGAGATACACCGTCGCCATTCCACCGCGACCAAGCTCGCGCTCGATGCGGTAACTATCGATCAGTGCGGCGACGAGGTCAGCCTGGGCGTCAGTCACAGGGAGGGCAGGGACTGGCGGTTGAAATTCGGCGCATCCAAGAGTTGGAATGCCTGCACGCGGCAACTTGCATTTGAGCTTCTGATACGGCTAGTCCGTTGCGGAGCAATGACTCGCGATGAGAGGCGCGAGGGCGGTCGTGATTGACATTCGATTCAGCGGATTATGCGATGAAATTCGGCGTGGCTCTTCCGCGTCGGCGCGAGTGGGGTAATTCCTCGCACATGAACGTCGCCGTCATCTGCCTCGCGGCTCTCGTAGCGCGCGCGCCCGCTCACGACCTTCATCTCACCTATTCGCGCGTCGTCGTCGACGGCCCCGTTGTGAGGGCGAAAGTGCGAGTTTTCAAAGACGACATGGAGCGCGGGCTCGCAGGTTATGCGCGAACCCAAGCGTTCCAACTGGGAGCAAACACGTCACTTACCGACTCCCTCTTCGCCGCCTACTTCAACGCCAGGACCTGGGCGGTCGCCAGCGGAAAGCGCTTGGGCTTCAAGGTGACGCAGTCCGGTCGCGACCCCGACGCGACCGATCCGGTGATGTGGTCGTTCGAACTCGAGGGGCGCGCGCCGACGACAATTCGCCAGCTGTCGCTTCGCGTTTCGCTTCTTTTTGAAACGTTCGTGGACCAAAAGAACGTCGTGACGCTCATTCGAATGCCGGGTGAAGATCGGCACTCGCTGTATTTCTCCGTGTCCGACAGCGCCGCAAAGCAGGTCGCCTGGCCCAAGTAGTTGGTCTCGGTCGCACGCCAGATCCGGAGTTTCTCGATGCGTTCAATCGCTCGTCTCCTGACCGCGTCAGTGGTCTGTTCGATCGTGTTCGCCGGTTGTCGCGGGAGGTCGGAGCGAGCTCGAAACGAGTCGAACGCTGCGGCGAGCGAGGTGAGTGCCGGAACAAACGATTCGCAAACAAATGATTCCGTACCCGGTTGGGGTGCATACGGCGGCGACGCGTGGGGAACGCGCTACTCGCGCGCCAAAATCATCGATTCTTCGAATGTCGCCGGATTGGTGAAAGCATGGGAAATGCGCACCGGCGAGCTACAGCATATGACCACCAAAGCGCCACCAACAGGTCAATGCTCCCAGTGTCACTCCGCTCAAGTAAAACTTGAGGTCACTCCCATTCTCGCGGACGGGAAGCTCCTCCTTTCGACAGCTTTCAATCGCGTTTTGGCGCTCGACCCCGGGTCTGGCAAGGAGCTATCCCAAGCTCGACTTCAAGCTTGAGAGAAACGAAGGTTTCGTATTTCGCGGGGTCGCGTACTGGAAGGAGACTGGGGTCAGAGCTGGGGGTCAGAGCTGGGGGTCAGAGCCCGGGGTCAGAGCCGGGGGTCAGAGCCGGGGGTCAGAGCCCGGGGTCAGAGCTGGGGGTCAGAGCCGGGGGTCAGAGCCCAATTCCACGTGCGCAAAACGCGTCCTTTTTGGTACCGTCGACGCCCGACTCGTCGCGCTCGATGCAACAAATGGCGCACTCTGCGTCGAATTCGGCGACCACGGAACCGTCCGCCTCGACCAGGGAATCGGCACGTCCAAACGGGCCAGTACGGCGTCACCTCGCCACCAGCAGTCATCGGCGACCTAGTCGTCGTCGGTTCCTCCGAAGGCGACAACCGACGCGTCGACCTGGAACGCGGCGTCGTGCGCGCCTACGACGTCCGATCGGGGAAGCTCGCGTGGACCTGGGATCCGATTCCGCGCTCTCCCGATGATCCGGCCGCGAAATCGTGGCCCGATGGCAAACCGGGGATCACCGGCGGCGGCAACGCTTGGGCTCCGCTCTCAGTGGACCCCGCGCGCGGGCTCGTTTTTGTCCCCACTGGCTCCGCCTCCACCGACTACTACGGCGGCCTTTGCGTCGGCGACAACCGCTACACCAACTCCGTGGTCGCCCTTCAGGCCAAGACGGGGCGCGTGAAATGGCACTTCCAAGTCGTCCATCACGACATTTGGGATTTCGACGTGCCGGCGCAGCCGACACTGGCGACGATCACGAAGGATGGTGGGCGCAAGGACGTGGTCATCGTCGCTACCAAGATGGGGCATCTCCTTATCCTCGACCGGGATACCGGTACTCCGGTTTTCCCCATCGAAGAGCGCGCGGTTCCGGCGAGCGACATTCCCGGCGAAGTCGCCGCCAAAACCCAGCCCTTCCCCATCCTCCCGAAACCGCTTCACCCGGAAGGGAAATTCACCGACGCCGACATCTTCGGACTCGACGCCGCCGACACCGCGACGTGCCGTGCCATTCTCCAAGGCAAGCGAAACGAAGGGATCTTCACCCCACCCTCGTTCGAAGGAACGCTCATGTACCTAGGCTTCGCCGGCGGGAGTAACTGGGGAGGAATCACTTACGACGCGACGCGCAACATTATCGTGGCCAACACGTTGCGCCTTTCAATGTGGGTGAAGCTCAACAAAAGGAAGTCGGCCACCGAGGGAAACCAGCGCGGCACCCCCTACACCATGGACCGCGCACTCATGGTCTCGGGCAAAGGCCTCCCCTGCAACCGCCCACCCTGGGGCGTCCTCACCGCCATCGACGCCAACACCGGCCAACACCGGCCAGCAACGCTGGGAGATCCCACTCGGCTACATCCCCAAAATTTCCAACGTACCCGGAAGCGAGAAGTGGGGTCGCCGAACTTTGGGGGAGCGATAACGACCGCCGGCGGGCTCACGTTCATCGCCGTTACCATGGACGCGAATCTCCGGGCGATCGAGACGTCGACGGGGCGTGAACTATGGAAGGGCGCGCTCCCAACTGGCGGACACGCCACGCCGATGATGTACATCTGGCAGGGAAAACAGTACATCGTGATCGCGGCCGGAGGGCATTCGTCGCTGGGGACGCCGCTTGGGGATTACATCGTGGCGTTTGCGCTGGGCGGTTCGGATGCGGCTCGGAAGTAGTTCATTTGAACTCGTGCATTTTGCTCCGTCCCTGGCCTCCGTCCCTGGGCTCCGTCCCTGGGCTCTGACCCCGGGCTCTGACCCCGGGCTCTGACCCCGGGCTCTGACCCCGGGCTCTGACCCCGGGCTCTGACCCCGGGCTCTGACCCCCAGCTCTGACCCCGCAGGGACCCCGCAGGGACGTCACTCCAGCTGCGGTTGGCATTCGTATCTCGGATCATCAGCTACTCAGAGACGCCCGCTACCCTCTCCAAGGTCGGCGGGCGTTTTCTGTGTGCAACAACGCGCCGGAAGAGTTTGGCCAACTCGGCAGACCACCTGCAAAACGCGCAGAGTTTTCGCTCAAAACGCGATCACTTTGGCAAGCTTCGCTCGGCATGCCACCTGCTTTTCTCCAGGGTCGGACGCGACGCGAAACGCGGTCGCGGCACGCAACAAACGATCAACACATCAACAAACCCTAAAGACAAGCAGAAGGAGCAATCATATGGTCACCATCACTCCGCTCAACACGATGCTCGATCGCATGGTTACGCTCAGCCGCGCCATGGACCAGGCCTTCGTCAATGGACAGACGGATTCGTTAGGCAAGAACGCTGCATCGCCGGCCTGGGTACCAGAGCTGGATGCGTGGGAGACGGAGACTGCCTACGTCGTGCAGCTCGATCTTCCTGGCGTAGCAGCCGAGAATGTCGATATCGACTTCGAGAAGAACACCCTAACGATCAAGGGTTCGCGCGCTCGCACGATTCAGGCGCCGGAGAAGGGTGAGCTTCGCGTCTTCTTCGCCGAGCGTGACTGGGGGAACTTCACGCGCTCGTTGCGCTTCCCGCAGCACATCGTTGGCACGCATATCGAAGCGACGTTCGCCAATGGCGTCCTCACGGTGACGGTGCCGAAGTCTGAGGAAGTGAAGGCTCGGAAGATTCAGATCAACGCGCAGCCGGAAACGAAGCAGGTTTCTGCCTAACGGAGTAGAGCAAGGCTCGCGAGGTTGGTGGCGCGAGGTGGGCGCCACCAGCCGAATCGCCGGAGTGCGTCGCAGAATGCACTCCGGCGATTCGCCGCTACGGGGTGCGATTCGCCGCTACGGGGTGCGATTCGGCGCCACGGGGTGCGATTTTCTTCCTCGGCATTCTAACGCGACGCCCGCTTCGAATACGCGAGCAGCACTACGAACTCGTTAGGCTCGGGCTTTTGGGTGATGGGGGATGAGTCGCATCCCCCATTCGTCCGAATGGGCAGCATGCACTTGCAGCCGCACATTGCACGCAGTCACGGAGCAATCGCTCCATCGCACTTTCTGCTACAGGCTCGTGAGGCTGCCATGTCCACTTCTTCTTCAACTCCTCCGTCATCCACGTTGCAAGCACTCTCTGACGATCTCGCTGCTGCAGTCTCGACGGCGTCCAGCTCGATCGTCGCCATCCACGCTCGCCGTCGGATTCCGTCAAGCGGCGTGATTTGGCGACCAGGAGTCGTCGTCACCGCGCATCACACGATCCAGCGCGAGGACAACATCAAGGTCACGCTCGCTGACGGGACAACCGTCGGAGCGACGCTCGCCGGGCGTGATCCGTCAACGGACATCGCGGTGCTGCGCCTCAACTCGGAAGTCGGGCTGGTGGCCAAACGACCGGATGCCGGTGAAGAGATTCGCGTCGGGCAACTGGTGCTCGCGTTAGGCATGCCGGGGAATGCGGTGACGGCAGCGATGGGAGTGGTCAGCGCGATGGGCGGCGAGTGGCGCACATGGTCGGGAGGGCGGATCGATCGATTCGTTCGGTTGGACCTCGCGATCTATGATGGATTCTCGGGCGGACCGCTGGTGGACGCGCGTGGACGTGTGCTGGGGATCAACTCGTCTGGCCTTTCGCGATCGGCGGCGATGACGATTCCCGCGAGTACGATCGACCGGGTGGCGGAACAACTGCTGACGTCCGGTCACGTTAGGCGCGGCTTCGTAGGAGTTGGTGTGCAGCCAGTGCGCCTGACGAAGGGAACGGTGCAGGAGCACTCGTTAGGGCGCGACGTGGGACTCATGGTCATCTCGGTCGACGAAGGGGGGCCGGCGCATTCGGCGGGTGTGTCGTTAGGCGATGTCATCGTTGTGTTCGATGGGCGCGCGGTCTCGGACCCAGCGGAGTTGTTAGGCGTCCTGACGGGCGACCAAGTCGGCAAGCAGGCTACGCTGCGCATCCTGCGCGGTGGTGCGCCGAAGGACGTCGTGGTGACCATCGGCGAGCGTGGCGCTCGCGGTAGCAAGGAGTGAAGGCGACTCACAGCGGGCCTGGTGCTCGTGGAGGCAATAGATGAGCAGGATTAGACATGGCAACGACAGTACTGCGTTCGACGGCACCACGACCGATGCGCGGGAGCACGCGAGCGGCGGCAAGTCCGGTGCGTCATCGCTCTTGGCGGGGCGCGAACTCGAGGGGCTCGCGTCGCTGGTGCGCTCATTCACCGTCGAGATCCAGTCCCGCGGGCGCGGTGGTCGCACGGGCCAGGGGAGTGGCGTGGTCTGGCACTCCGATGGACTGATCGTCACCAACGCGCACGTCGCGCGCGAGCGAAAGCTCGCAGTGGCATTCGGAGAGACGCTCGTCGAAGCGGAGTGTGTGGCGCGCGATGAACGACGCGACCTGGCGCTTGTACATGTCGGCGCCGAGGGTCTCGTCGCGGCGACGGCGGGAGATGCGAACCTGGTGAAGGCGGGGTCGCTGGTGATGGCACTCGGGCACCCGTTAGGCGTCCAGAATGCAATGTCGTTAGGCGTGGTGCACGCGGTGACGCACGAACACGGGCATCCGCGGTTCATTGCCGCAGACGTGGCGCTGGCACCGGGGAATTCAGGCGGTCCGCTGGTCGATGTGAATGGACGAGTGATCGGGATCAATGCGATGGTGATGGGTGGGCTCGGCGTCGCGATCGCGAGCAACATCGTTAGGCGTTTCGTGGGTGAGGTGGTGGCCAGTGGCGCGGTCAGCATCGCACATCCGCTTGCCGCGTAGTTGAGTCATGCTGGGGGACGGGAATTCGTGAGCGCGTCCCGTGGGCCACGATGTACGGGCGCGCTGATCAATTCGCGTTCCCGCGCTCATTTTCTGCACTCGACACACGAAACTCCACCCACGAACCGCATGACTCGTCTCTTCCCATTCGCATGATCCGCCTTGCTCTCGCCGCGTCGACGGCGATGCTTTTGGCTGGGCTCGAGTCGCTCGTGGCCGACGACGGTGCACACACCATCGTCGAGCGCACGACGCGACTCGATGCGCTTGGCGAGGCGTTTGAGGGGATTGAACTCGATGTGGTCGTTGCGGTCGTCGAGGATCCGGCGCGCTTTCGCCCCTTTATGGGCGACGACGACGAGGGGATCTCGCGTTCAGTGCCGATGGTGCTCCTCGTCGACACCTCCGCGCCACCGTCGCCTAACGAGTGGTTGCGCCGCGGTGTGCGTGCCGTGCTCCCACGAGACGCGGAGCCGCGGGAGATTCACGCGGCCATCGGAGCGGTTGCGGCGGGGCTGGTCGTGATTCCCGCCACCGACCTTCCCTCGCTCGTTGGACAAACAACGCGCAGCAGCGCACGACTTTCCGCGCCGCTCAATGCAAACACGCCGCCACTCTCGCCGCGCGAGCGTGAAATCCTCGCGCTCATGGCCGAGGGTTTGGTGAACAAGATCATAGCGGCCCGGCTTGGGATCTCGGAGCATACGGTAAAGACACACATCGCCTCGATATTTCAGAAGCTCGACGCGGAAACTCGGGCCGAGGCGGTGGCGATCGGCGCGCGGAGCGGCGTAATTCTGCTGTAGAGGGTGGGACGCGCGGCGGGAGATCGGCACCGTCTGCGTGAAATCATACCACTAAGTGTGTTGTCCCCGGGGAAACCCAGAATGACGCGTGTTGGATTCACCATGGCCGAGTGGTACGACTCGCATCGCCCCGTCTTCTCGGAGACCGAAGCGCGCGGGTTGGCGTTAGGCGGGGGTGTTGATGCGCCCGGTCGCGATCCAGCGACGAACGCCCCCTCCCATCTGGTCTTCGAGCTCTCACTCGCGATGCTCGCTTGTCTTTCGCCCGAGACGGCGGCGAAAGTCGAGCAGTATCGCGCGTGGAAGATGCGGCCAACGCCAGAGGACGAAATCGCGTGGCGCGAGCTCGTTTCACGCACGCGCGCGTGGAGGGAGGCGGGCTACCCTCGCGATCAAATGCCCCAAGGGGGCCAGAGCGTGGTATGACATCCGCTAAAGCAGACGCGCGCTCTAAGGAAGCGGCTACACCGCGTTGGTGATACCGTGCGTGCTGCCTGACTCATACGCTCGAAGAGGTTGCCGCGCACCGAGCGCTATCGATCGCTAAAGCGTATCTGCAGTCAGAAGCGCTCAGCGCTTACTCACTGCCGAAGGTCGTTGGCTGCAGTGCCGCTCTTCTCAATGTCGCCGTAAACGCCCACGCAGCAGTCGTCGCCATTCGTTCGCGGAGGTTCGAGTTGAGTCGTCGCCTGAACCGTGGAATCATCTTCGCAGCGGTAACACTGCCGCTCGCGTTAGGCATCGCGTTGAGCGAGGCGGCCGCGCAGGACGCCGTCGATCGCTGCGGACTTCGTATCGCCGAGTCCGAGCGAAGTGGGTACGTCGGGCTCCCGACGGGAGATGTTTTCTGCCCACTGCTCGCCGACCCGAAGTCTCTGCACTCGTTTCTGTCATGGCAGCGCACGATCGGGGAGAAGGGAGCGCTGTCGACGATTGGCTCCGTGGGAATTGCCGACCAATTCGGCATCGCGCGGTGGGGAGGTGCCACTGCCGGAAACGGCGTACAGCTGTCGGTAGCGGGCGCTGTCTTCGCTCAGTTCGACCTCGGCTCGTCGTCGTACGACCTGCTCAACGCCGACTACATCATCGGTATCCCGCTCACGTTCCGGCACGATGGCTTCTCGATGCGCCTTCGCGCGTATCACCAGAGTTCACATTTGGGAGACGAATTCCTGCTCCGATCGGACCACCCGGAACGAGTGAACCTGTCGTTCGAATCGGCCGAGGCGATCCTCTCGGCCGAAGGTGCGGGGGTGCGATTGTATGGTGGCGGCGAGTATCTCTTTAACCGCGAGCCGAAGGAGCTAGAACGGTACGTCGCTCATGCCGGCGCCGAGCTGCGCCGAGTTTCGCCGCTGATCAATCTCGGCGGGTCGGTGGGTGGGGTGCGTCCGGTCGCTGGAGTCGACGTGAAGGCTTCGCAGGAGGCCAATTGGAAGCCGAGCGTTTCGGTGCGCGCGGGGTTGGAATTTGACCGCACGCGTGGAGCAAATCCTCCGTCACGACGGTGGAGCATTCTGTTCGAGAGCTACTCGGGGCCGTCGCCGTACGGTCAGTTCTTCACGAATAAGATCCGGTACGCTGGCGTGGGAATGCACTTTCAGCTGTAGTGCGTGGATTTGGTACGCCTAGAGCGTTTTGGATGCGAACTTCAGCTCGCGGGCGCAGGAATGCACGCTCCGAAAAACAGTCGGCGGGCACGGGAGCAAAGCTCCCCATAGCACCGAGATTCGCAATCCTGGCGTGGAGCGCGGCCGCCGACGACAGCGCGCGGTTCCAAAATGGTAACGCCAGGCGGAGGGGCCAGCGTTCAAACCGTCACTCGTCGCGCGCTGTCCAACCCGGCGTCTTCACCAGCTCGGAAAACCCATCATGCATAACTCAACGTTTATTCGCCTTGCTGTTTCGACCGCGCTTGTCGCGGTTTCGGCGGCGCCGTTATACGCCCAGGAAGTTGTGGGGCGCAAAGAATCGGTCTTTACGCTCAGCGAGAAGGTGAGCGCCGGCGGATCTGTGCGCTTCTTTTCGTACTCAGGCGACATCACCGTCACCGAAGGAAATGGTGGAACGGTGGAGATGCGCGCGGAGAAGGACATGCGCCGCGGCGACAACGAAGACATCGGCTTCATCGTGCACCGCGAGAGCGATGGGCTCACGGTGTGCGCGGTGTACGTCGACATGGACGCGACGTGCGATTCCGATGGGATGCATAACGAGCGGCGCAGCAATCGTTGGCGGAATTGGAGCGACCGTGGTCGCGTCCATATGACCGTTCGTCTGCCGAAGGGAATGCACTTGCGCGTTGGCTCAGGGAATGGCGACGTGTCGGTGAACGCGTCTGCGCTCGATGGTCGCATCAGCAGCGGGAATGGCAAAGTGCGCGTTGCCGGAATCAGTGGGCGCGTCGAGGCTTCGTCAGGCAATGGTGAAGTCACGGTGGATGGTGCAGGTGGTCCAGTGCGCGCCTCGTCAGGCAACGGCGACGTGACGGTGTCGACGTCGGTTGGGCCGGTGAATGCGTCGTCAGGCAACGGCGACCTGCGCATCTCGATGTCGAAGTTGACCGGCGACGATGACCTCCAGTTCTCCACCGGCAACGGCCGCATTCTCCTCGATGTGCCGAGTGATTTTGCAGCTGACGTGGATGCGAACACGGGGAATGGGCGCGTGACGACGGACTTTCCGATTACGGTGCAGGGGCGTCTGACGCCTAACCGTTTGCGCGGAAAGATTGGGAATGGCGGGCGTCGCCTGACGATGTCGTCCGGCAACGGATCGTTAGAGATTCGTAAGGTGAGCGGCGGCGAGCGCTAAGGGCAATTCGCCGGCTTCTTTTGGGCTCGTTGACGACCGGGTTGGACGACAAGGGGTGCGCTAATGAGCGCACCCTTTTTTGCCGACACTTCAGAAGGAAGTCCCGTCTTTTCTGGAGAACGAGCAATGCCGAGCAGCCTAACGCCATCGCGTCCGTTCAACGCACGCATCGAGCGCCACGTGGAGGTGCGATTGAAGGATGTAGGTTCAGATCACCACTTCATCAGTTCACGTGCCGAGACGGTGAATGTGTCGGAGCATGGCTTGCTGATGGAGGTGCCGAGTGCGTTGGATGCGTGCGTCGGGCAGGAGGTGATCGTTTCGTTGCACTGGGAGGGTGGCGACTTCGAGAGTCTGGGTGAGATTGTGCGCTTTGAGAGTCCGTTTTGGCGGGACATATCGAAGAGTGTGATGGGGTTGAAGTTGAGGGATGCGTTGCCGATGGAGTTGTTGGCGTCGCGTTCGGAGTAGTTGTAGGAGTGTGAGTTGCGGTGCCGATTTATGCTGAGTTGCTTGCGATCTCGGCGGCATCACGAAGGGGCTTGTGGGCGGGGGCGTCCGGATTTCGGCGGCGGTGTGCGGGGGCGCGGCGGCAGGTGTCGGGGACTCGGCGGCGCGGTTCGCGAACTCGGCATCTTCGCGTCGGATTTCGGGAGCGCGTCTCTGGGGATCTCGGCGGCACCGCCCGGGGATCTCGGCGGGACCGCCCGGGGATCTCGGCGGGACCGCCCGGGGATCTCGGCGGCATTGCCCGGGGATCTCGGCGGCATTGCCCGGGGATCTCGGCGGCATTGCCCGGGGATCTCGGCGGCATTGCTGGGTGCGTACGCGCTGATTGAGTGTCGATGTTTCATCGCGAACGGCCGCCCAGTAGGTTGGGGCGGCCCTTTTTATTGTGCAGGGAGAGACACTCATGATTTTTTGGAGTCAGCGCCAGCGTGCATCGCTTGCTGGGATGTTTTTGGCCGTTTGTGCCGGTACGCTCAGCGCGCAGGGCGTGAGCGGGAGTGCCGCACGGGCGATGGGGCGTGAGTGGCGGCAGCAGCACGAAGCAGACATTCTGCGAGAGTTCACATCGCTGCTCTCACTGCCTAACGTGGCGTCGAACTTGAGCGACGTGCAGAAGAATGCGGCGCTCTTGATCGAAATGTTGAAGCGGCGCGGCGTGGAGGGGCGCGTGCTCGAAGTGGACGGCGGTCCGCCAGCCGTGTACGGTGAGCTCAAGTCGCCAGGTGCAACGCGCACCATCGTGCTCTATGCGCACTACGATGGGCAACCCGTCGACCCCAAGCAGTGGAGCGGTGGCGGACCGTTTGGGCCTCGGTTGTTGAACAAGGCGCTGTATCAGGGCGGAACAGAAATCCCCTTCCCTGCCGACGGCGCCGCACCGGTCGACACTAATGCGCGAGTGTATGCGCGGTCGGCGAGCGACGACAAAGGGTCGATCATCGCAATGCTCACGGCGCTCGACGCGCTGAAGGCGAAGGGCGCCAAACCGTCGCTCAACGTGAAGTTCTTCTTCGAAGGTGAAGAAGAAGCGGGCTCCTCGCATCTCGAGGCGATTCTCAGGAAGTACAAGGATCTCTTGAAGGGCGATGCGTGGCTTTTCTGCGACGGCCCGGTGCACCAGAGCGGCGTGCAGCAACTCGTCTTTGGGCTGCGCGGTGTGACTGGACTGGAGATGACGGTGTACGGCCCAACGCGTCCGCTGCACAGCGGACACTACGGGAACTGGGCGCCTAACCCGGGAATGCTCCTTGTCAACCTCATCTCGTCGATGCGCGACGATGATGGAAAGATCAAGATCGCCGGCTACTACGACGATGTGCGTCCGATGACGGCTGCCGAGAAGGCGGCGATTGCCGCCGTACCGCCGGTGGATTCGACGTTGCGCCGCTCGTTAGGCCTGGCGCGCACGGAAGCGGACAATGCATTGCTGGCCGAACGAATCATGCTGCCGGCGTTGAACCTGCGCGGGATCAAGGTGGGAGGGGTGCAGGAGCTCGGGTCGAACACCATCTCGACGGAGGCGCATGCGTCATTCGACTTTCGGCTGGTGCCCGACCAGAAGCCGGAGCATGTGCGCGAGCTGGTTGAGAAACATCTCACGTCGTTAGGCTGGCACATCGTGGCGGACACGCCATCGGTCGCGGATCGTTCGAAGTACGCCAAGATCGCGCGGCTGCGGTGGGAGAACGGCTACCCGGCGCAGCGGGCGCCGATGGATGATGCGTTCGCCAAGGCGCTCGTCGCGTCGGTGTCGTCAGGCGCAACGCAGGCCCCGGCGCTTGTACCCACGCTAGGCGGCTCGGGGCCGGCGTATCTCTTTACGCAAGTGCTCGGTGCACCGGTGGTGACGTTGCCGATTGCGAACTACGACAACAACCAGCACGCAGCGAATGAGAATCTCCGGATCGGGAATCTGTGGAACGCGATCGAAATGTACTCGGGATTGATGGCTCGTCTCGGAGTGGAGTGGCGGACAGCGGTGCCCTGACCGCTCTCTGCATCTCTCGTGGCGTGGCGCGCGTCGACACAGACCACAGGTGTGTTCCGCGTGATTCGTGAGCTTCGAGACGTTCTCCGCGATCGCGATAGTCGTATGAGACAGTGGAGTGACTGACCCGCTCACGCTGCGTGGGGCGGTTATGGAACCGCTGCAAAGCTATTCGTCTCCTACTGCGCCCTCCGACTTGCCTAACGCGAGAAGGAGGGTGCTACCGATGATGACCGAGGCGCCGGCGATGGTCCACAGCGAGGGAAGCTCGTGGAGGATGAGCGCACCCCATAGACCGGCGAAGACGATCTGCAGATATCCGGTGGTCGTCGCGCGTGCCGCGGTTTCGGCGTGAAGCCCTTTGGTCATGTAGACCTGCGCTATCTGCGTGCTCACTCCGACGGCGATGAGAAGGAGCCACTGCAGCGCCGTGGGTGGGGTCCAAGCGGCGAGAGCGAAGGGGATCGCGAGCGGGAGGGTGACGAGCGGGAGGTAGAAGACGATGACTGCGGGGTGTTCGCGCGACGCCATTTTGCGAACGGCCGCGTATGCAGCGCCGGAGCAGATGGCGCCGAAGAGGGCGATCGCCGCGTGATACGGGACGATCGTACTTCCGTGGCTCCCGAACAGGAATGCGGGGCGCGTGATAAGGATGACGCCGACGAGCGAGGCGACCAAGGAGACCATCTCCGTGATGCCGATGCGCTCGCCGACCCAGACGGCGGCGATGAGAGTGGCGAAGACGGGGTTCGTGTACTGCAGGAGCGTCGCGTCTCCGAGCGGGAGGTGCACGAGCGAGAAGTAGAAGCAGTTGATGCCGACAGCGCCGAGTAGTCCGCGGAGAAGGAGAAGGGGACGACCATTGCCCAGGCGCGGGCGGATACCGGCGCGTTCGAGTGCCCACCACGACATGGCGAGCGTGAAGACGGCGCGCATGAGGACGATCTGCTGGGAGGGGAGCGATTTCCCCGCGATCTTGACCAGGAGTCCCATGATGGCGAACCAGAATGCGCCCACGGCCATGTAGCGCATTCCTGGGGTGAACAAGGGTACTGAGGTCTTAGATTCCAGATTTATGGACGTCACGTAAGTAATTGTATTCGTGTGTATTAGGTGCTCTTTGGGAGCATCTGTTTGCGCGAACGCGCGGTATTGTCACTGCCCCTGTACTGCCGAGTTACTGCTATCTAACTGTTGACTACTCGGCGACGCTGTCTGCCGCGGCCCCCGGGCCGGGGCGATCCATCCGATGCGTTCGAGAGATAGCCAGTTTGCGAATGACTTCCCTCGGCCGACCTGCCCCGGAATTCTAGCGCACGCCTCGACGCGCTTCCCTTGACTTTCTAGGGGAACGAAACTTTCTTCTCCTAGAAACCATAGGGGAGGCTCATGCCATCGAATCCTCAGTCGTCGGAACTGGAATCGCTCGAACTGCTCAGAGGGACGCTCGACATGCTCATCTTGCGCGCACTCACCATCCAGCCAACGCACGGGTATGGCGTGCTCCGCTGGATTGAACGAGCGACGGGTGACGACCTGCGCATCGAAGAAGGATCGCTCTACCCCGCCCTCTACCGATTGGAGAAGCGTGGGTGGATCGAGTCGGAGTGGGGCGTGTCGGAAAACAATCGGCGAGCGCGCTTCTATCAGCTCACGCGCGATGGACGAGCACAGCTCGCCGTGGAGGTGGACACATTCCGTCGCTTCACCTCGGCGGTTTTCAGAGCGCTCGAAATCACGCCGGATGGGCCGGCGGTGGCGCCAGCGCTGGGATGATGATCATGCGACTGAATGATCCTGCCTCCGTCCCCGGGCTCTGACCCCGGGCTCTGACCCCGGGCTCTGACCCCGGGCTCTGACCCCGGGCTCTGACCCCGATTAGCAAACGGACGCACTGCATTGCTCGACCCTCGCAACACCAAACGCTGTATAGGATGGACCACATGACGCGACCCGACGGATGGCGGCGGTACATCCGGATCTTCGGCAATAACCCCGACGCGGATGTCGAGGCGGAGTTGCAGTTCCATCTCGAAATGCGGGCGCGTGAGCTCGCAGCGCTGGGGATGCCGCTGCACGATGCGTTGGATGAAGCGCGGCGGCGGTTTGGGGACATGGAGCGGGTGCGCGCGGAGTGCCGGCGGCTGGAGCGGACGAAGGCGCGGCGTGCGGCGAGGTTGCGCTCGTTAGGCGACTTTGCGCGCGACGTCGGCTTTGCGACGCGAGCGCTCATCGCGCAGCCGGTCTTCACGATCGCGGCGGTGCTGACGCTGGGGCTCGGGATTGGCGTGAACGCGGCGATCTTCTCGGCGGTCAACGCGTATCTCATCAAGCCACTCCCGGTTCGCGATGCGGATCGGCTGGTCGCTGTGGTTGGGACGGTGCCCGGCGACAACCTGGTGTCGCAGATATCGCTACCTAACGCTCGCGACGTGGCGGCGCTGACGCGCGTCTTCGAGGACGCGGTGATCTTCAACGGTGACGACGTCGCGTACGGGACGGGCGATCAGGCGGTGCGCACCTTCGCGCAGACGACTACCGGAAACTACTTCACCGCGTTAGGCGTACGCCCGCAACTTGGCAGATTCTTTACGGAGGAGGATGAACATCAGCGCGCAGCGGTGATCGTTCTGAATCACAGCTTCTGGAAGCGGCACTACGACGGCGACCCGAAGGTCATCGGGAGGTCGGAGCTTCTGAACGGCGTTCCATACACGATCATCGGCGTTGCGCCGGAAGAGTTTGTGGGAACGATGTCGCTTCTCTCGCCGGACTATTACCTCCCGCTCGCCTCACGCGCCCTTTACGCGCCGGAGTTCAGCGCATCCATGGAGGATCGCTCAGCGACCGGCTATCGCATGCTGACGCACATCCGCAAAGGGGTGACGATCGAGCAGGTGCGCGCACAGATCACGCAGTTGGGGCGCGAACTGGAACCCAAGTATCCCAACTCGAATCGAGGAATGGGATTCGCCGCCGAGTACGAGCTTCGTACTCGACCCGAGTTTGCATTCTCGCGGATCATGCCGTGGGTCGCGGCGATCTTTCTGGGGCTGGTGGGGATGGCGCTGCTGGTCGCGTGCGCGAATGTGACGAATCTGCTCTTCGCGAGAGCTGCTGCGCGCGCGAGTGAAATCGCGGTGCGGTCGGCGTTAGGTGCGACGCCGGGACGACTGGTGCGGTTGCTGCTGGCGGAGAGCCTAACGATTTCGGTGGCGGCGCTTGGGGTTGCGGTGCTGTTTGCACGCGGTGCGATCGCCTGGCTCAATGGACAACCGATCCAGGTCGACGTGCCAATTCGTTTCGGGATCGCGCTGGACTGGCGCGTCTTTGCGTATACGTCGGCGATCGCGCTGACGGCGGGAATTATCGCCGGCTTGGCGCCGGCACTTCTTGGCTCGCGCATCGCGGTGAGTGAAACGCTCAAGCAGGGCGGGCGCTCGGGAAGCGCGGGGCGTTCGCGCTCGCAGTTTCGATCGGCGCTGGTCGTGGTGCAGATGGCAGTGTCGTTCATCCTTCTCGTGAGTGCGTCGCTGTTCAATCGCAGCATGGCGTTGGCGATGAAGAGCGATCTCGGATTCGCGAACGATGGGATCTTGTTGGCGACGACGAATCTCGGGCTCTACCGAATGGACAGCACGCAGGCGCGCAATTTTCAGGATGCGTTTCTGCAGAAGGTTCGTGCGACACCGGGCGTCGCCGAGGCGGGGCTGGCAGCAAATGTCCCGTTCAGCGGGAATTTCGAATCGCGGGACTTCTTCATCGATGAACGGCCGGCGTCGTTACCGGACGGGCACTTGAACGCGGCGTTCGAGCAGATCACACCGCGGCTGATATCAGCGTTAGGCATGAAGTTGGTGGAAGGGCGCGACTTCACCGATCGCGACGACCTGAACTCTCCGTCCGTCGCGATCATCAATCAGGAGATGGCAAAGCGTTTGTGGCCCGGGAAGGATCCTATCGGTCGACGACTGCGCCTCGAGCGGCTCGATGGACGAGAGATCGAAGTAGTGGGCGTGACGAAGACCACGCAGATGGTCTTCTTGAATGAAGATCCACGTCCGAAGTTGTACGTGGCACTTCGGCAGTTCCCGACGTCCCAGACGGTGATGGTAGTCAAGGCGTCGAGCGATCCGTCATCGCTCACCGCGGGAGTGCGCGCAGCAGCACGGGAGACGGATCCCAAAGTGCTTCTCTATGGCGTACGAACGATGAAGGATCATCTGACGTACGGGATTGCCTTCTTCTTTGTTCGGACCGCGGCAACGCTGGCGACATTTATCGGTCTGTTGGCGCTGCTGCAAACCTTCGTTGGACTGTACGGCGTGCTGTCGTATTCTGTGTTGCAGCGGAGAAAGGAGTTTGGGATCCGGCTGGCGCTCGGGGCGCCGCCTTCGTCGGTGACGAGGGGGGTGTTGCGTCAGGGATCTATCATGGCGTTGGCGGGGATTGCAGCTGGAGGGGTGTTGGCGGTCATCGCAACGCGCGCGATGGGATCATTGTTGGTCGGAGTGTCACCGACTGATGCGCTGGCGTTTTTCGGCTCAGCGGCGGTGGTGATTGGGGCAACGGTGATTTCGTCGTACATCCCGGCTCGCCGGGCGTCGAGAGTGGCACCGGGGAGCGCGTTGCGCGCAGACTGACCTAACGCGCGCGGGCGCTGTGCCGCCGAACGACGAGAGGTAGGGAGGGAGTAAAACGCAGAAGGGAGCGTCGCTGGTGACGCTCCCTTCTCGTTTGTCGGGTGACAAGACTAACTATCGGATGCGTTTCTCGAGCTGCAGGTCGTCGAGTTGCAGGACGGCTGAGATCTCCGTTCCGCTTGGCGCGAAGTATCTCAGGAGAACCCGGCGATTGACGGCGTGGTCGCGCAACTGCTTGTCTGTGCTTTCGAGGCGCGACTTTCCGAATGCTTGGGCGTGGAGGCGTGCGGCATCAACGCCGGCGCTCACGAGGAAGCGACGAACCGCCGCCGCGCGCCGGCGCGAAAGCGCGGCGTTGTACGCGGAACTCGCGCGGCTGTCGGTGTGTCCTTCGAGTGTGATCTGCACCTCGGGGAACTTCTTGAGCGAGTCGACGAGTGCGTTGAGCACACGGCGGGATGCTGGTGCGAGAGTTGCGCGATCGAGGGCGAAGTGCACAGCACTCGGCACACCGCGAAGCTCGTTAGGTGTGGATGCAGCGCGCGTGGGTGCAACTGGCGGAGTGGCTGGAGAGGAAGACGACGCCTCTGGCGACCTCGCCGCGGCAAGGCGACGCTTTTCGTCAGCTGCAAGCTCGCGACGAACGTCATCCGCAATGCGCACGGCGTCGGCGTCCCACTTTTCGCACGACGGCGCGCCTAAGAGCGGACTCTGTGCGCGAAGGAGCGCGTTTTCCAGGAAGATTGTGGATTGCGCGAGGGTCTTGGATGCTGAGTCTCTCGCAGAGGCAGTCTGAGCCGAGTCCAAGAGCGCCCAGAGGGCTGGATTGCGAGTGCGTGGAATCGCCGCTGAGGAGGTCTTCGATTCATTCAATAGAAGCTCAACGAACGACGGACTGGCGTTACGATCGTAGGCATCGCGCGCGAGTTGCACGTACATCTCTCGGCGTGCGCCTTCGTGGACGGATGGACTGCGCGTGCGCGCCGCTGCGGAAAGCGAGTCAAAGCGACTCAAGTCGCGTTGTATGCTTTCGTCTGAGAGGCGCGTGCCCAAAGGGGACAGGTGAGTGGCGTTAGGCCCCATCGCGCAGGCGGTGGCAAACGCCGCGCCCACGACGGCTGCCGCTTTCATCGTTAGGCGAGTCTGTGTGGTGCGATATGGCGTGCTCATTACTTGCTCCCCGACTTCTTGAAGAGTTCTTCGTCGAACTTGAAGCCCAATTCGACATACGGGCCACGTTGCGTGTAGCCGAGTGAGGAGAAGTCGCGGTCGGTGAAGCCGAAGAGGTTGTAGCCGCCGGCGAGACGGAGGTTGCGCATGACGATCACGCCCACTTCACCGCCCACCCCGTAGCGTCTCTCCCCAAACGATCCGTTGCCCAAGACGCTTCCGATGATTCCGCCATCGAAGCGCGGTGAGAAGTCGAGAATGGTGCGTGCCATGAGGAGTTGAGCAGTGCTCCGGGTCGAGACGGCGTCGCGACGATCGTCGGCGACTTTGCCGGCGTAGCGCGCGGAGATGGTGAGTGTCGGCGTCGGTTGAATGTTGACGAGTGCAGCCGCGACGTTGGCAATGGAGCGCGTGGTTGGAGCGCCAGCAGCGTCGTTGCGATCGAGATGGTTTTCGAAGCGGAATAGCGCGTTAATCGTGTTGCGGTCGGTCTGGCGCCACGCGAAGGCGAGCTGCGAGCGCGCACGGAGCTGGTCGGTGTTGAGCTGGTCCCAGAGCGAGCGGCCGAGCACTGTCCAATCGCGTGAGAGTTTGCGCGCGTAGCCTAACGAGCCGAGCAGGTCGTTACCGGTTGGAGACTCCCTCCACTCGAGGCGCGCGGTTCCTTTCCAGAGCGCGGATCGCGTCCACTCGATGGCGCCGGTGGTCGCGAACACAGCGCCGGTCGCAGTGCCAGCGAGTGGCGACACACGCTCGAACGAGGTGTTGGCGACGATCCCCTTCGCGAGCATCCAGCGGTTGCGCAGTCCGATGGAGGCTTCGGCATCGCGACCGCTGAAGGCATCGCGTGCACGGTACTCGGAGAAGAGCTGGCCGTTTCGCAGGTAGTCGGCGTCAATTCCGAAGACTGTGTTCTCCTGATGACGACCGTTGGCGAGGGCGTACGGGCCTTCGGTCGACGAGATCCACTCGTGCCTTAGGTAGAGTCGCGCGCGGTCGAAGAGGAGGTACTGACCACCGATGGTACCGCGCCGGATTCCCGCGTCGTTGACACCGAGTTCGTACTCGGCGAAGAGCGACGAGCGGTTGGTGCCAGGAAGCTGTGCGGTGAGGCGTGCGCGTGCAGCACTGAAGGAGAGCGGCGCCAGTCCACGAGTATTGTTCGTCACTGAGTCGCCGAAGATGCCGGAGGTCGAGCCAAAGACCGGCGTCACCGTTGCGCCGTTCTCGTGTGCATAACGATACCCGACCTCGGCCACCAGCTGCTTCGTTAGGCGGCGCTCGATGGAGAGCGAGGCGCCATCGCGCGAGCCGTCAGTGCGAGTGTCTTCGGTGTGGAGTGCTTCGGCGATGAGGCGCGTGCGCGGCTCGAGCTTCCACGTCCAGCGAGTGCCGTATTCGGCTCGTCCGCCAGTGAAGGTGGAGGAGCGGTTGACGAAGCCAGTGTCGCTGGAGAGCGCGAAGATGCGCCCTTCGACTTTGGTTGACTCGTGCCGCAACTCGACGCGCCAGGCGGTGCCGCCGAGTGAGGACGAACCGGTCTCGGTGTGCGCGAGCTCGCTCAGGAGTTGCGTCGAGCGGCCGAGCAGCGCGGTTGCACTAACTCCGAGCAGCGACTGTTTGTCGAGCGGGTTCGCGTCATGCACGGCGAATGCGCCGAGCTCGAGGCGGTCGCCGACACGAAGACGACCATCGCCGCCGTAGGTGTAGTAGCGATCGCCCCCCTGCTCCACTTCGTAGGAGACACGGATCGAGACCGGGTTGAGGCTTTCGTCGATGCTCGCGACAGGGGTCCGGAAGAGGAGGCGCCCTGAGGTTGCATCGAGAGTGTAGTCGTCGAAGCGCACCATCGACTGCGTGCGCAGCACGACAGCGGGCTGGTTGCGGTCGCGGGTGACAATCTCGACGCGTTCGCTGTTGACGACCGCGTTTGCGTGCGTGAGGAAGTAGGGACCGGAGAGGCCACGACCGCGGATCTCGTCGAGGAACTGGCGGATGCCGTTGCGGCTGGCGAAGGTCTCGGCAAGTGCGCGGCGCCCTTCGACGTGATAGGTGAGTCCCGTTAGGCTGCGGTCGTAGGCCAGGAGCATACGACGTTCGTCGGTGTGTGAGGTCGTAAAGTCGCCGTACCGCAGCCACGAGGAGCCGCGATCGAGGCGGGCGTAGAGGTGTTCCTGGCTTTGGGCGTCGAATTCGCGGAGCGATGCATCGCCGAAGAGCGGGTAGCCCTGGTCGGGGGTGATGTCGCGGAACTGCGTGCGATCGCGATCGCGCTCAGAGTCGTAGGCGAGGGTGAGGTAACCAGCGTTCTTCACCTGACCCTTAAGAAGGATTGCGCCTCGCGCGCCGGCGTGCGTGCGACCGCTATCGCTCGAGGAGGCGAATGAATTGAGCTGGTCCTCGAACGCATCGGCGCCGCGCGTAAGGTCGATGCCGCCGCGGTTGATGCTGCGGAAGTCGATGCGCGCTTGCAGGAGCCCGGCGGCGAGGAAGGGGCGCGGAGCAGGCGAGACAGCAAGTGTTGGAGCGTCCGTTGTTGCGCCGAGTGTGACCGTGGCGGCCGGCGAGTCAGCGCGAAGTGTCGAATCGTTAGGCGTAACAAGTTGGACGCGCGCACGTTGGAGCGTCGGCGGGAGCGCAGAGTTTCCGTCGTGCAGCGCGATGTTCTCCGTGGTACGAGCGCTCGGCGACATGGTGCTTCCGATGATCTGGAGCGGTTCGTACTTGGAGAGGAGGGACGGCGCGAGCGGAGCGCGCAAGGCGGTACTTCCGGATGTCAGCGAGAGCTGAGTCGCCAGCATCCTGGAGAGGGCCAGGGAGTCGCCAAGCGTCGGGATCTCGCCCAGGCGCCTGCGCTGGATGACGGCGTTGAACACCTCAGGCGAGTGCGATCCTTCGGCGAAGTCGGCGCGTGAGAGTTCGCCGCTCTTGAGGTCGACGAAGCGTGAGGCGGCGTCGCCTGCGTTTCGCGTGTTGAGTGTGACGAGCTTTGCACCTGCCGGGAGCGTTCCGCGGTCGACCTTCACGACGTGGAGGCCGGAGCGAACGTTCTCGATGTTGTATTTCCCTTCGGCATCGGTGATGGCACCGGTGCCGTCTTCGAGGAGGACGCGAACGCCGGGAATTCCGACTTCACCGGAGCCTTGTCCTAACGAGTGATCGCAGTTGCAGTCGACGTACACCTTACCAGCAATGACGCCGCGGTCGTCAAAGAGTCCTCGACGGATCCGGATCGGGACTGTCGCCGTGTTGGATGTGACACGGAGACCGGCGAAGGCCGAAGCGGCGGCTGATGTGGTGATGTTGTCGACGTTGAAGGAGGCTCCGGTGTGGATGAGGGCGCGGTAGTCGATGCGCACGACCTGGCCGGGGGTCATCGAGCCGATCGGCCACGAGATGCTGGTGCCGTTTAGGGTTGGATCGGTGATCGGTCTGCGGGTGTCGAGATCGGGGCGACCGCCACGCGCGCTGGAGCCGGCGACATAGCTGAAGCCACGGGGCAGGATGTTGGAGACGATGACATCGGGGAGCGGGCTCTTGCCGACGTTGCGGACGACGACGGTGAAGTCGGGGACGTCGCGCACTTCGCGTTCGTATCGCGGAGTCGTGAGTTCGAGGACGAGACGATAGTCAGTGGTCGGCTTTACTGTGGCGCAGGCGCGTCCGTTGGCGGCGAGCGTAGTGCCAGTGGGCGCGTGGAGTACGGCGCAGTTGGTCACTTCCGGAAGCGCAGCGGCATCGACAGTTGCCTTGATCGTTAGGCTGGCGCTATCCGAAGCGGCGAGCGCTGTTTGACGGGTGCAGTTGACGATGTTGGCGGCAGCGGAGCACGACCAACCGTCGCCCAACGCTGACGAATATGTGAGACCGCGCGGGAGCGAGTCGGTAATGGAAATCGGCGCAGGAATGGCCACGCTTCCCGTGTTGCGTACGGAGAGGACAAAGCTTCCGACTTGCCCGACGACGAAGTCGCCGACCGCGCGTTTGGTGAGCGAGGCTTCGAGGCGACCGGCAACCGGAGTCGTTACCGAAGAGCAGTCGTTGACAGCGTTCGCGTCGAGCGCGGTATGGGCGCAGGCGTTGTTGGTAATAGGCGTGAGCGCTGCATCGCTGCGCACCGTCGCTGCAATCGTGACGGTTACCGATGCACCGGCGGCCAGTGGGGTGCTGCGGCTGCAGCTAACGATTTGTCCTGCGACGGTACAGGTGAAGTCGGTGCCTAACGCCGAGTTGGGGGTGAGCGAACTTGGGAGCGTGTCGGCGAGGACGATGGGGGCGCTGGTGGCGGCGCCTCCGCGATTGGTGATGGTGATGTTGTAGGGTGCTTCGCCGCCCACGCGGAGCGTGTCGGTGGCGATCGACTTCTTCGTTTCGATGTCGGGGAGCGACTGCGGTTTGCCGGTAACGCAGGCGCGCCCGCCGTTCACATACGATGTGGTGCTAGACGGGGCGAGGACGGCGCAGTTCGTGACTTCGGCCGACGTGTTGCTCTTGAGCGTGGCGGTGACGGTAAAGGCAGCGCTGTCGCCGACGGCGAGTGGTGACGTGAGGGCGCAGGTTGCGATGTCGCCCGACTTCTGGCAGGACCACCCGTTGCCGGCCGCGTTGAGGAGCGTGAGCGCGTTAGGCATCGTGTCAACGACCGTCACTGGCGCGTCGAGTGGCGCTGTGCCGCGGTTGTGGAGGACGAGGCGGTATGTGGCCGGGGCCCCGAAGCTCAGCGGTGACGTGAGCTCCTTCGTGAGCTCCGCCGATTTCCCGCCGCGAACGGGGCGATCGATGGTGCCGCAGTCGTTGGCCGTATTGACGTCACCAGCGGTCTTCACGCACGCACTGTTGGCGAGCGTTCCGATGGGCGCCGTTAGGGCGACGGTGACGTTGATGGAGATATCGACCGACTCATTCGCTACGAGCGGTGTGCTGCGCGAGCAGGTAACGCGCTGGCCAGCGATGGTGCAGGTGAAGCCTGGGCCACTGGCCGATGTGGCCGAGAGTGCGGCGTTGAGGTCGTCGATGACTTGGATGTTGCCGGTAGTTGGGGAGCCGCCGCGGTTGGTGACGGTGAGGGTGTAGACGGCGGGCGTTCCGACGTGGAGTGTGTCGCTATTCACACTCTTGACGAGCGCGAGGTCGGCGCCTGAGACAACGGGAGTGGTGACGGATGAAGTGTCGTTGCTGGCGCGCGGGTCGCCGGGCGTGGAGACCGACGCGGTATTGGTGATGGAGGACTGCAGCGTTGCGGCGACGGCGACGTCCAGGGAGACACTGGTAGTTGCGCCCGACGCGAGCGGACCCGGATTCGTGCAGCTGACGGCTTGCCCTGTGGCGGCGCAGCTCCATGACGCGCCAGTCGCGCGGACGAAGGTCAGGCCAGCGGGCAGGTTGTCAGCAAGGGTGATGGTACCCGTCGTGGCGGCAGCGCCGATGTTGCGGACACTTAGGAGATAGCTCGCCGTGCCGCCGAGAGTGAGTGGTGTCGCGGCGGTCTTGGTGAGCGCGAGATCGGGGAGAGCGCGGACAGTTGTTGGACCGGCGGTGCTGCGATCGTTTGTCGGATCGGGGTCCTGATACCCCGGTGGGACCGCGACGCGTGCGGTATTGGAGATATTGGCGCCGGAAGTAGCGGTAACGACGGCGTTCACCAAGAGTTCGTACGACAAGCCTTCAATCAGCGCCGGCAAGACAAACGATGTCGTGCCGGTGAGCTGCGCGATGGTCGGCGCGGTGACGCACTGATTTCCAGACGCGTTGGAGCAGATCGCGGAGAGAAGTGTTAGGCCAGGGGTGACCGGGTCGACCAGCGTGCTTCCAGCCGGAAGCGGGAAGGCGCCGCGGTTCGTGACGCGGATGCGATACGTGATGGTGTCGCCCGGAGCGACGGCGGAGGCAGTCGTCGTCTTCACGACGGCGAGGTCGTTCTCGATCAGACCAACGATGAGCGTGGAGGCGGTATCGGGGAGAAGGTTCGCCCCCTGGCTGGTGCTCGTGCCAATCGCCGACGCCACCTTGGTGCTGGGTGAGACGATCTGCGTGTAGCTCAGCGTGATGGGGTTGGTACCATCACCCGAAGCGATCGCGTTAGGCGCGAGTGTGAGCGGCATGCCGGCGAGGGTCACGACGCCGGTTGTTGACGAATACGTCGCGGTGGCGCCGGCGGGGAGGTTGCCTAACGTGACACCGGTGAGGGAGCGCGTCAGGGTGATGGCGTACGTCATTCCGGACGCAGCCGAAGGGCCGGCGTTGCGGAAGAGAACCTTGCCGGAAACGATGAGGCCGGGATTGACGACGGCCGGGAAGTTCTGCAATGCCGTGGTGACATCGACGATGAGCGCGCCCGTGATGGTCGCGTTGTCGGTGTCCGGCGCGATGTTGGCGCCCTGGCTGGTGGACGTTCCAATGGTCGCCAAAACGGTGGAGTTGGCGACGGCGTTCTGGACGTAGTCGATGGTGATGCCGGTGGTGCTGTTGCCCGACGCGAGCGCACCCACGCCTAACGTGGCGGGCATTCCGGCGAAGCTCACGACGCCGGTAGTAGAGTTGTACGTCGCTGTCGCGCCTAACGGGAGATTGCCGAACGTGACACCGGCGAGACCCGTGGAGAGCGTAACCGAATACGACATCCCCGAGGCGATCGAGGGGCCGTTGTTGCTGAAGAAGGCGCTCCCGCTCACTGGTTGGCCGGCGTCGACGGTCGCGGGGAAGGTGACGCGGGCACGCACGTCGGCAATGAGGCCTCCGCCTGGACTGGCGCTGGCATTGTCGAGGGCGACGTTGGCACCCTGGTTGGTGCTGGTGCCGATGGTGCTGGTAATGGAGGAGAGCGCGGTACCAGGCTGGGTGTAGGTAAGTCCAATGCCGGTGGTGCCGTTGCCTGAAGCGATGGCGCCCACGCCTAACGTCCCCGGCATCGAAGCAAAGGTCACCGCGCCAGTCGACGAGTTGTAGCTCGCCGTTGCACCTGCCGGGAGGTTGCTGAATACGACTCCGGAAAGGCCGGGGGTCAGCGTCATGGCGTACGTCATCCCCGACGCGATCGACGGTCCGGTATTGCTGAAGAGAATCGTGCCGCTCACCGGCTGCCCGGCATTCACGCTCACAGGGAATGCAAGCGAGGTCGTGACGTCGGCGATCAAACTTCCAGTGAGAGTCGTGTTCGCGGCGTCTGGGGCAACGTTGGCCCCTTGCGACGTCGACGTACCGATTCCGCTGATGACGGAGCTGGTCGCGGTTCCCGGTTGCGTGTAGTTCACGACGATGCCGGTCGTGCCGTTACCGCTGGCGATGGCGCCGACGCCTAACGTGGCAGGCATGCCGGTGAATGTGACGACGCCGGTGCCAGAGTTATATGAAGCGGCGGCGCCGACCGGGAGGTTGGAGAAGGAGACGCCGGTGAGCGACGATGAGAGCGTGAGCGTGAACGTCATCCCCGATGCGATGGACGGGCCCGTGTTGCGATAGACGACCGTGCCGCTGACGGGAGTGCCCGCGTCGGCCGATGCCGGGAACGCGAGCGACGTCGTGACGTCGGCGATGAGTGGGCCGGTAACAGTCGCGTTCGAAGCGTTTGGTCCAACGTTGGCGCCTTCGTTGCTCGTCGTGGCGATTCCGCTCGCCAGCGACGTGTTGGCGACTGCATTCTGCGTGTAGGTGACGTCGATCGGGTTGGTACCATCACCCGATGCGATGGCGCCACTGGCCAGCGATGTGGGCATACCGCCTAACGTGACGGCGCCAGTAGCAGGGTTATACGATGCGGTGGCACCTGCGGGGAGATTGCCGAACGTGACCCCCGTCAGCCCCGTCGACAGCGTCATGGCAAACGTTGTCGCGTTGGCCGTGTACGGTCCGAGATTCTTGTAGAGGACCGTACCCGCAACGGTCGAACCGGCCGCGGCCGACGCGGGGAGCGTAACGGTCGTTGAAACGTCGGCGACGAGCACCGCGCCTAACGGTGTGGGAGTATTGTTGTTGGTTGGGTCGTTGTCGCCATCGGGGTCGGCGTTGGCGCCGTTCTCCGAGAGATCGGTGGGCGTCTGCCCCGAGAGCGCGCCAGTCGCGGTGCCACTGGCCTGGTTGGTGTAGTTGCCCGGCGGGAGCGGGACGGTAGGCTTGTAACGCAGCGTGACGTTGAATTCGCACGACGCGTTCGATGCGAGCGTCCCGATCGTCGCGAGGTGCAAGTTGACGTCACCATCAAACGACGCATCGGGCGCTGATGTCGCGCAGCTCCCATTCACGCTCGGCGCTGCATTGATTGTGTAGTTCCCGGCGCTCAGAGTCGCGGCCGCACCGCCGGCAACAAAGTTGCCGAAGCGTGGCGCTGCACCGGTGAGTTGGTCATCGAGGGTGATGCTGCTCAAGCCCTCGAGGGAGTAGTTGCGGACGCCGACGCGGAGAACCGCCGTTAGGCTTCCGTCGGGGTTCGAGGTCGGAGATCCGATGACACGCTTCGATACACCCATTCGGGCGCGCGGCACGTAGGCAAAGAGGTACGCGGTCGCGGAAATATTCTCGCCTAACGAGATGCCTGAGATGTTGGGCGGCGTTGTCGCGACGCCACCACTCGTTCCGGCCGTCTGCTGGCCGAGTGTGAGGAAGGCCTCCGTGACAGCCCCTCGCGTGATAGTGTAGGTTCCTTCGGGAAGCGTGGCAAAGGTGAAGGTGCCGGCCGACGTCGTGGTGGAACGTGAGACGGCGCTACCATCGAATGCCGTTCCGGCGAGCGTCATCGTTATGCTCGCAATCCCGGTGTCGCCCGCGTCGTTCGCCCCGTTGTTATTGAAGTCGCGGAAGACGAGACCAGCGATCGATGAGCTGGTGACGGTGACTGCGCCAGAGTTGGTGTTGTTCGCCGGAACAACGTCCTGCGACGACGTCGTGACGGTCGCGGAGTTGGTGGACGTTCCCCCGGCCGGCACAGTAAGGTTGCGGACCGGAATGGTGATGTCGACTTCACCAGCACTCGACAGCGAACCGAGGTCGCAGGTGAACGACGTCTGCCCAGCCGTACCGGTACATGTGGTACTCGTGGTGGTTCCGGCGACGATTGCAACGGTCGGCGTCCCAGTCAACTCCATCGTCGCCGGCAAGTTGTCGGTCACGATGACCGAATCGGCTTCTGCCAGGCCAGCGCCGGCGTTGTTGCGAACCTTTAGTGTCCACGTGTAGGGCCGGCGCACGGCAATCGATGCAGACGACGCGATCTTGCTGACGACCTGCACGTCGGCGCGCGTGCGCACCGTCGTCGCCTGCGTCGTGCTGTTGTTGCCGGGGAGGATGTCGAAGCCAGCGACGGTCTCGTCCGATTCGACCGAGACGCGATTGGTGCGGACGCCTTTCACCACACCATTCATAGTAGTGGTGATGGTAGCGGTCGCACCGGCGACGATGCGGGGAATGTTGCAGATGAGGATTCCGCCGACTGAGTTGACGGCGGGGACGGTCGAGCAGCTCCCGGACGAAATCGTGTGCGACTGAAAGCTCAGACCGACGGGCGGCATCGTATCGGTCACGACGACATTCTCGGCGTCGGACGGCCCGGAGTTCGTGATCGTGATCGTATAGACGGTCGAACTCCCAACGGCGACGGGGTCGACAGAATCGGTCTTATTGACCAATAGATCTAACGACGGATTGCTGACCGTAACGTCGACGGAGGCGCTGTTATTCGTTGCGCCCGGAGGAGTCGTCTCGACCGTCGTCGTCGACACATCGACGTTGTTGGTGAGCGTCGTGCCACGCGTCGACGTCGTCGGGCGCACGACGATCGTCACCGTTCGCTGTGCCCCGTTGGCGATCGTGCCGAGGTTGCACGTGACGTTGCGATTGCCCACCGCGGTGACGGTGTTGGCGGTCGGCTTTACGCTGCAGCTTCCGGCCGATGGCAATGCGGACACAAAGAAGACATTCAACGGCAGCACATCGTCGATCGTGACGTTCGCCGCCTGACTGGGCCCGTTGTTTCTCGCGGTGACGACGTACGTGAGATTCTGACCCGCCGCTACCGTTGTTGGTGATGCGGTCTTCGTGACGGTGACATCGGCACGCGGATCGATCGTGCTGGATACACTCCCTGTGTTGTTGGTGGTGTTGGAATCAGCCACGACCGAAGAAATCGCCGTCGCGCTATTGCTGCGAGTGCCGCCGTTGCCTCCGGGGCGAATGGCGACATCAATGGTGGGACAGTTGGTTCCGACGACGCAGGGTGGGAGTGATGGGATCGTGCAGGTGAGCGTGCGCGAGCCGGCGCCCGACGCCGCGTTCGAGCAATTCACCGCCGACGCGAGGCCGACGAGTGTGACTGTTTCGCTGACGTACCCTTGCCCTGTCGGCCCGGCACCATTGTTGATCAGCGACGACAGCACATCGGTCAGCGTGATGCTGGTCGACGTGGCAGGGCCAGCGTTCACGACTTCGAGCGTATAGGTCAAGACATCGCCGGCGGGAACGGTGGCCAAGTCGACGCGCTTGAGCACCGAGAGATCGGCCGATGCCGGGCCGGTGCTCGCGGTGACAGCGCTCGTGATCGAGTTGTTGGCGAGGTTCGGGTCCGCCACGTTAGGCGTGACGGATGAGAGAACAGCGCTATTGGTAAGCACTCCTGCGCTCGTCGCCATCGCGGTGAACACAAGTGATGGGGCACTCGCACCAGAGGCGAGAGGAGACCCTGACGCGACGGTGCGTGAACAGGTTATGGTGGCCGGTCCAATGACCGGAGTCGCGGGCGAGCAGCTCCATCCATTGAGCGTGTAGCTGCTGATGGTCACGCCAGACGGAATGTCATCGGTGATGACTAACTGCCCGAAGAAGGCGGATGGCCCGGTGTTCGAGGCTGTGAGCGTCCAGTTGAACGGGACGTTGAGGACGGCGAGCGCCGGATTCGGGCCGGACATCGCAATCGCGAGATCGGCGGTCGGGGCCTGGAGGGTGGCGCCGCCGTCGGTCGCGCTGTTGTTGGAGTTATCGGGATCGAGCGGTGACGCGGCGGTGATGGTCGCGGTGTTCACGACTCCGCTCCCGGCGCTCGCGATGGTCACAGGAATCGTGATCGTCCCTAACGATTGATTCGACCCGGCAGCGCCGCCGCTGGCGCGTGTGCACGTGACGGTCTGGCCGGAGACGGAGCATGCCCACCCGCTCTGCGTCGGGGCGACCGCTCCTATCGTGTAATTGCCCGGGAGAACGTCGGTGATCGTGAGGGAGTTCGGCGTATCGCCGTCATACGCCGCGGTCAGTACGAAGTTGAACGAGTTGCCGATGAAGTACGGACCGGCGACGCTGCGCGACACGGAGATGCGCACGTCGGAACCAGCGGTGACGTTGATGCTGGCCACCGTCGTGTTGTTCGATGTGTTGGGATCCTGCGGCGTTGTGGCGGGAGCACCTGGCTGGAGCGAGATGGTCGCGGCGCCGGTGACGGTACTTCCAGCAGCGACGGTGATCTTGCCCGAGATGTTGCCAATTGTTTGTGAAGCTCCGGACGCGACGGGTCCCGAGACGTCGCAAGTTACGACGCCTGCGGAAAGTGAGCACCCCGCAGGGAGCCCACCGCTCTGCGTGAAGCCAGCGGGAAGCGTGAACTGAACGCGAAGGAGCGAGGCCGGATCGGGACCGGCGTTGGTGACGCCGAGTACGTATGAGAACGACGAGCCGGAAGCGAGCGATGCGGGCGCTGTGAGCGTTGCAGAGTAATCGGCGCCTGCCGTAACCGTCGTGGTGCTGGAGACATCGTTGTTGGAAACGTCAGCATCAGCTTCGGTAGACGTGACGGACGAGGCGACGGTGGTCGTTCCCTGGGCGTTGAGTCGAAGCCTAACGACGAACGAGCCGCTCGCATTGAAGGCGAGCGACGGGTGGGTGCAGGTGACGGTTCCGGGACCGGCTTGACCAATGCTCATTCCGGAGCAGGAGGCACCGGTGCCGACGGTAAAGCCCTGGTAGGTCGTGTTGCTCGGGACCGACATCGTGTACGTAATGCCAGTCGCAGTCGTTAGGCCGTTGTTGGCAATTACAACGCCGTACGACTCGAGCCCTGTGCGCGGGAGCGGGTCCGGGGTGTCGGTGACGTTGAGGACAAGATCGACCTGCGCGCGCGCGATCGTCGGAATCGAGGCCGAGAGGAGCGCACTGGGAAGGAGAATCGCCAGTCCTCGGCCGCGAACCGTCTTGCGCCATACTTCACTGACATTCGTGACGGCACGACGTAACAAAGAATAGGCGCGGTCCAGACAAACCACGCGTTGCATTTCTTTCATGGAGATTTTCGAAGCGATAGATGCCGCCGAGGCGGAACGGGAGTGCGGCAGTGGAGGCAATTCGGTTAGCGCATTGAGTTGTCGCGCTCATGCCGGCTGTGGCGCGTGAGAACCGAGTGCTGGTGTGTTGCTTCAGCCGCGACAGACTCGACTTGAGATTCCCTCATCGACGCATGGTGGCGCGGCATGTCACGAGATTTCCCGTCTCCAGAATGCGGTGCGCGGAACGAGACGAAATGAGGCTCGCAGCCCGCTCGAAGGATTCCCCAACCCGATGAATCAACTCGGGGTTGGAACCCAATCCCCATCAATCCGTAGGGCATTCATATGGAATGCGGGTCGCTCCCCGCGAGGGGCGACAGAAGCAGCCATAAGACTCAAGCGGAGAGTGTCGCTATGATCATGGCCGACGTCTTCAAGATCGTGTTTCTCGTGTTAGGGGCGCTGCTTGTACTGGTGGCGTATTGGCTTGCCGCGGCAGCGCTTTTCCCAACGTGGACTTCGAGAGCGCGCGGAGCGTACGACGCGCATCCAGCGCGCGTGTCCCTCGTTGGTGCGGGAGTGAGTGCACCGCTGACCCTCCTGGGGATCGCGATGGCGAGCAATTCGCCTAACGCGGCGCTCAAAGTGGTAGGGGCGTTGGTGGTTTCGGTGCCAATTCTGCTGGCGTTGGGTGGATCGAGCGGTTTTGCCCTTCGCATCGGGGCCGGGCTCGCGATGCCTGACGATGAGCGTACGCCGTGGCGGCGCGTGCTGCGCGGTGGAGTCGTCTTGTCGCTGACGTTTCTGCTCCCGGTCGTTGGGTGGTTCGTCGTCTTTCCGTGGGTGCTGGTGAGTGGGGTGGGGGCAGCGTGCATGGCGACGCGCCGTTCGGTGCGCCTAACGAGTACGGCGCCGGAGCACGCGGGATGATCTCGCGCCGGCGTTTCCTCGAGCTCTCGGGGACGCTGGCGGCTTCGTCGGCGTTAGGGTGTGATCGCTTTCCGCAGCTTCTGCTCACGGATAGCGACGCGCGCGACGATGCGCCGTTTTCGTCTCCGACCGCGAGCAGCATCGATCTCGTGTCGCATGTGCTTGGCCGCCTAACGTACGGAGCGCGCCCGGGTGACTACGCGCGACTCGCCACGCTCGGCCGCACGCCGGAGGAGGCCATCGCGCGATTCGTCGACGAGCAGCTGCGCTTCGAGCACATCGACGATGCCCGGGTTGACCGGATGCTGCGACGAAGCACGATACTCGAGCTTCCGGCGGGCGAGGTGTACGAATACAGGAGCGACGTTATGCTCGACACGATGACGCGGCAGTCGTTGCTGCGCACGGTGTATTCGAAGCGCCAGCTGCACGAGCGGATGGTGGAGTTCTGGAGCGATCACTTCAACATCGACATTTCCAAGGGGGATTGTCGCTGGTTGAAGCCGTGGGACGATCGCGAGGTGATTCGAGCGCACGCGCTGGGTTCGTTTCCGGCGATGGTGCGCGCATCGATGCTGAGCCCAGCAATGTTGTGGTACCTGGACGGGCGGGTGAACCGGCGGCGCGATGCGAGCGAGAAGCCTAACGAGAATTATGCCCGCGAATTGCTGGAACTGCACACGTTAGGCGTGCACGGTGGGTACACGCAGCGTGACGTGATGGAGGTGGCGCGGGCGCTCACCGGGTGGACTGTGCGGTCGAAGGGAGAGAGCACGTTTGGGATAGGGAGCGTGGAGTTTCACGCCGACCTGCACGACGACGGCGAAAAGAGTGTGCTGGGGGAGACGATCGTGGCCGGCGGAGGCGCGCGCGACACCGACGCGGTAGTGCGAATCGTCTGCAGCCATCCCGCCACCTCGTTGCACCTGGCGACGAAACTCTGCCGTCACTTCATTGCTGATGATCCCCCAAGTAGTGCCGTCACACGCGTCGCGCAACGCTTCCGGACGAGCGGGGGAGATATTCGGGCGACGCTGGCGACGCTGTTTGCGACGCCGGAGTTCTTGTCGGTGCGCGCGTCGAAGCTCAAGCGTCCGTTTCACTTTGTCGTCTCGGCACTGCGCGCGAGTGACGCGGCGACCGATGCGGGTCCGGCGTTGCAAGCGTATCTGACCCGAATGGGGCACGCGCCATTTCAGTATCCGACGCCAGATGGTTACACCGACGAATCGGAGCCGTGGATGTCGACGCTTTTGTGGCGGTGGAATTTTGCGATGGCGCTGCAGCGGAATCGTATTGCGGGGACCCGCGTCGATGCCACGCGGTTGTCGGCGCGCGCCGGAGGAGCGGAGCGGATGGCGGCTCACGTGCTCCAACGATTGCCGCTGCCTAACGAGAAGGACGCGATCCGTGCGACCGACAATGTGCTCGCGATGTTGGTCGCGTCTCCTGGATTTCAGAGGTTCTGATGATTGCGACAGGTGTGGGCGCGGTGTCGTTACCCGCGGAGGAAGAGCGGACGCTGGTCGTGGTCTTTTTGCGGGGCGGGGCGGACGGCCTGGCGCTCGTGCCGGCGGTCGGGGACGATGCATACCACGCCGCGCGCCCGCGGCTTCGCGTTAGGCAGAATGATGCAACTGCCAGGTTGGACGAGGTATTTGCGCTCCACCCTCAATTGACGCCACTGCACGCGTTGTACGCCGGTGGTGAGATGGCGGTGGTGCATGCCGTGGGGTCGGAGGATACGACTCGGTCGCACTTCGAGGCGCAGGATCTGATGGAGCATGGCGGGGTGACGGGCGGGGGGTGGCTCGGGCGCTTTCTGCGATACAAGCCGGCGAGCGGCTCGCGGGCGCTGGCAGCGATCGGATTCGGGACGCAGTTCCCCGAAGTGCTGCGCGGCGCGCCGTCGGCAACTGTGCTGCAGTCGCTCGACGACTTTTCGTTAGGCGATGGTAGTGAGGCGATGCTGCGGTCACTCGAGGGATTGTACCGCGCAGAGGGAGGCGCGTTAGGTGCCGCGGCGCGCGACACGGTGCGGGCGCTCGGGCGTCTGGAGGGAATCCGCGGGACTGCCTATCGCACATCGAATGGCGCGCGGTACGAGAGCGACGCGTTGGCGCAGTCGCTCAAGCAGGCGGCGCAGCTCATCAAGGCGCGTGTTGGGCTCGAGGCGGTATCGATCGACGTGAGTGGGTGGGATTCGCACTTCACCCAGGGGACGTTGATCGAGCCGTTGATGGGGCAACTCGCGCTGGCGCTTCTGGCCTTTAGGCACGACTTGGGTGACGAGATGTCGCGCGTGACCATTGTAGTGATGACGGAGTTCGGACGTCGCGTCGCCGAGAACGCGTCGTTAGGGACCGATCACGGGCGCGGGAGCGTGATGTTCGTGTTAGGCGGCGGCGTTCGCGGCGGGCGCGTCTACGGGCGCTGGCCCGGACTCGGCGCGGATGTGTTAGAGGGGCCGGGTGATGTCGCGGTCACGACGAATTTCCGCGATGTGTTGGCGCCGGTGCTGGCGCGTCACGGGGTGCGCGACGCGGGGGTGATGCGCCGGATCTTTCCGGAGTACGAGGTGCGGGGGTTGGCGTTGTAGCCTGCGGAGTGCGCGGCGCCAAAATGCGAGGTGCAGCACGCGCGCCTGCTTAGGCCGTGCTTTTTACGCCGCGAGGGTGGGAAGATCGCATTGGTGGGTTTCATGGGGCATCGTTCTGGACGGACAATGTGCAGAAGACGTATGACGAGTACGTCGCGCGCGGAGTAGACTTTGTGGCCCCGCCAAAGACTGAACCGTGGGGCACTTCCGCGATTTTCAAGGACCCTGACGGCAATTCGTTCGTGCTTTCATCTCGCTAAACGGGGGGGGGGAGAGATGTTGGACGAGCGGTGTATGACGGAGCATGCAACCTCGAGTCCAACTGCTGAGTGTGAGTTCGTCGCTTCCTGCTGGAGTGCGGACGAGCGAAGAGATTGAGGAGATGGTGATGGCTGCGTCGCCGGGTTTGCGGGTGCGACGCGGCACGATTGGGGCGATGACTGGGATACGCACGCGTCGAGTAGCGGGAGACGGTGTGCAGTGTTCCGATCTGGCGTCGCAGGCGGCGCTCGATGCGCTGACTAAAGTGGGAATGTCAGCGGACGATGTAGACGTCCTCATCTTTGCGGCGGCAAGTCAGGACCTGACCGAGCCCGCGACGGCGCACATCGTCCAGCACAAATTGGGAACGCGCTGTCAGGTGTTTGACGTGAAGAACGCGTGCAATTCCTTCCTCAACGGTGTGCAACTGGCCGAGTCGCTCATCAAGAGTGGGAGTTGCAATGTCGCGTTAGTCACAACGGGCGAGATCTGCTCGCGCGGCATCAATTGGATTGCACGTGACGACGAGGAACTGCGCCGCAACTTTCCGGGGTACACGATGGGCGACGCGGGCGCGGCGGCCGTGCTTGCGCGGGCGCCGGAGACGAGCACGAGTGGGATCTTCTATCGCGGTTTCGCGTCGCTGTCGGAGTTTTGGGAACTCGCGACCATACCCGGGGGCGGTACGATGTATCCGCGCGGCGACGAGTACACGTACTTGCGCGGAGACGGCGCGCGACTCAAGCAGACGTTCGTCGACATGGGTCCGAAGATTTTCAACGAGATGATGTGCGAGGCGGGGGTGACCTTTGATTCGTTCGACCGCATCTTCGTGCACCAAGTGAGTCTTCCGTATCACAAAGAGATGCTCATGGCGTCAGGGATGCCGGCGGAGAAAGTCGAGCGCACGGTCGAAGAGTTCGGGAACATGGCCTCGGCGTCGATTCCAGTGGCGTTTGCGTTGGCGGAGGCGCGTGGCGATGTGAAGGCAGGCGATCGGGTGTTGTGGCTCGGGATGGCGAGCGGGATCAGTGTTGGCGTGGTGATGATTGACGTCTGACTGGCGCATGCCTAACGACACTACGCTGGCGACGGCGCGCGAGTTTTATGTCGTCGTGCCGTTTTACAATGAAGCGCAGTCACTGCCGGCGACGTTGCACGCCTTGTCATCGCAAGATGATCAGGCGTTCTCTCTCGTGTTGGTCGACAACGGGAGCAGCGATGCGAGCGCGAACATTGCGCGCGAGTTTGCGGCGCGTGCGCCTTTCCCCACCGAAGTCATTTTGGAGGCGCAGAAGGGGACGGGTGCGGCTTCCGATTCGGGATTTCGCCGCGCGATTGCGGATGGGGCGAAGTGGGTTGCACGAACAGATGCAGATTGTTTGCCGCATCGGTCGTGGGTGCGCGTGTTGAAAGAGGCAATGGTGCGCGAGGGGTTGCGCTTTGTGGCCGGGAAGATCAAGCCGCGCGAGGACGAACGTCGCACGTGGGCCGACAGGCTCGTGATTCCGGCGATGTTGTTCGTGGCTGAACGGTACGGACGACTTCACCGGCGTGGTCCGCAGTTTCGCTATCCGTACTTCATGGCGGCGGGCAACAACCTGGCGATTGCAGCGGAGCTCTACGAAGAGAGCGGCGGCTTTCCGCGCACGACAATCGAGGAGATGCACGAGGACCGGGCGCTATCGGAGCGCGTGCGCACACTCACCGACCGCGCCGCCGTGGTGCCTAACGCGATCGTCTACAACTCGGCGCGGCGCGTCCGGGCGTATGGCTACCTCAACACGCTGCGCTGGTATCGCAACCACGGGTATCGCCCGCCGATTGTCGACGTGCGATGAAGGCGCGCCTGCACGAAGCGTGGGTGCATTGCGCCGCGCATCCCCTGCTCTATCCGCTCGCGCGGTTGTCGCGCTGGGCTGGCGGCGTGCACCAAGTCCCGGGCGTTGGAGTGATCGTGAACGACGCGGAGGTTGCGCACGAGATCCTGGGGCGCGACCGCGACTTCACGAAGAATGGTCCCGGGAGTTTGTCGGAGGTGTTCACGCAAGCGCTGGGACCGTTCGCGCTGACGAACATGGACGGCGATGCGCATCGCGCGTTGCGTTCGCGTTTGGGCGACTTGCTTTCGACGGCGCGCTGCGACGAGTTGCTCAGAGCGTGTCGCGGAGCTTTGGACGAAGCGGTGGCGGCGTTAGGCGCGGGCAAAGCAGTGGACCTTGTGCGGATGATGCGCACCTTGAGTGGGCGCCTGACGATGGCGATGATCGGCGTGGAGGCCGGAGGCGACGCGGATGAACGGGCGCGGGATGTGTTCGCTCTGGGCGAGCGGATTGCGTCGGCGTTACGATTCTCCCGTCTCCCCGAGAAAGCGCTTGCGCCTGTACGCGCGGATATCGAACGCCTAACGATGATGGCACGCGCTGCCTACACCTCCGATGCGTTGGCCGAGTCGTCGCTGATGTTCCGCCTGCGGGGAATGGGGCTCGCGTTGGAGGAAGCGAGAGGGGTGATCTCGATCTTTTTCATTGCCGGAGCGCTGACGACGGCGGTGGCGTTGCCGCGAATCGTAGCGCTGCTGGTGGACAGTGGACAAATGTCGTTGCTGCGTGGCGACGACGCGCGCGTGGTGCGAGCGGTCGATGAAGGGTTGAGGTTCACGGCGCCGGTACCGGCGACGGTGCGGATTGCGGCGCGGACCACAACCGTGCGCGGGATGGAGGTCAGAGCAGGGACGCGCGTGGTGATTCTCACCGCGAATCTGGCGCGAGACGAAGCGCTCTTTCCAGATCCGCATCGATTCGATGTGGATCGGGTGCATGACGCGCGGTCCCGCTATCTGTGGTACGGCGCGGGACCGCATTTCTGCTTTGGATTTCCGTTAGCGCAGCGGGAATTGCGGATGGCGGTTGGGGCGATTGCCAATGTGCCCGGGAGGCTGCGTGTTGTGCGGAGGCGAGCGTCGTTAGGCGTGCTGTTGCCGTCGTATGCGGAGCTGGTGGTGCGGGCGGAGGGCGCGTGATGACGCGATGGTCGGAGGTGAGGGCTCGGCGTTCGATCGAGGAGCGAAGCGTCTGCGGGGCGCGGAGTGGGAGTTGAGCGTGCGCGAAGAAGGAAGCGGCGCAGTGCAGGCGCTCCTGTCTCGCCTCGAGGCAGCGGCGAAGCGAGTGCCATCGTGCACAATCGCCGATGCCGGCGGCACACGTGTGTCGTTAGGCACGCTGGTGGACGACGCCCTGCTTGTGTCTCGGGCGCTGCGCGCTCGCGGAATGCAGGGGGGCGATCGCGCCCTGTTCAGCATTCGGCCGAGTGTGGCGGCGGTAACGGCGATCCTCGCCATCGAGGATGCCGGCGGCGCAATCGTGCCGATGGACCCGCGGATGGGACATGCGCTGTTTCGCACGCGCCTGGAGTTGCTGGAGCCGAAGTGGGTATTCGCGGAGTCGATGTTGTATGCCGCGAGTGGGTGGCTGGCGCCGTTGCTGCGATGGCGTGGAATCAGGGTGGCGCCGTTTGGCGCGGTGCGTGGAGCAACATTGGTGCGGAGTGGAGGGCGGTTACCCGGCTCGGGAGGCACCGTGTCGCTGGAGCAATTGGCGCGCGCGGGGCGTGCGGCGCGCGAGGGGCGCGCGGGGCGCGCGGGGCGCGCGCGGCGCGAGGAGCGCGTTCACACGAATACGGCATCGCCTGCCGGCTCGGCGCCTAACGAGCACGCGGATGCCTTCATTGTGTTCACCTCAGGAACCACCGGGACACCGAAGGGCGTCGTGCACACTCACGCTTCGCTCGGGGCGATCCTCGCGTGCATTGAACGCGAGGTTGCATTTCACAGCGAGGACGTGCTTTACGCACGAGATCTCCATCTGATCATGCCAGCGCTGTTGGCGGGCGCATCGGTGGTGATTCCTCGTTCAGTGGCCTTCGACGCGGTGGAGACGCTGCGCGACATCGAGCGTTGTGGCGTGACGCGAATGTTTGCGGTGACCAGCGACTGCATGGCGCTCGTTGATGAGTTGCAGCGGCGAGGCGACAAGATTCCGGCGACGCTGCGCGAAATTCTCATCGGCGGGGCGCCGGCACACACCTCCTTCCTCGAGCGACTGCAGACCGTGCTTCGCCCTTCCACGAAAGTCTGGTGCATCTATGGGATGACGGAGATTCTTCCAGTCGCGCGTGTGTCGCTCGAGGAGAAGTTGGCATTCCATGGTGCAGAAGACTTCGTTGGGAGTCTGGTGCCGGGGGTGGAGGGTCGCGTTGCGGCTGACGGCGAACTCCTGCTTCGCGGCGACGCGCTCTTCGATCGTTACCTCGGCCACGAGCGAATAACCGAGCACGCAACAGGTGACCTGGCGGAGCTGCGTGACGGGAAACTGTCGCTGCTGGGTCGTCGCAAGGACATGATCATTCGTGGCGACTTCAATCTGTATCCCGAGCTGTACGAGCCGGTGGTCGAGCGAATCCCCGGGGTGCGACGCGCAGCGTTCGTCGGTGTGTACGATGAGCGACGGGCAGATGAAGTCGTGGTGCTCGTGATCGAGTCGGCGCCAGGGGTGAATGGCGAGGCGCTGCGTACCCAGGTCGAGCGCGCGTTGCGTGCTGGCGACACGCGCATTGACGAGAGCGCACTTCCCGATGTCATCGCGATCATGCCTCTGCCATTGAGCGGGAGATCGTCGAAGGTCGACAAGACGGCGCTGCGTCAGCTTGTGAACGAGCAATTGTGGTCGGAGGCAAGTCCTATCGTTAGGCAGCGCAGATGAGCAACTCGGCGCGCGCGAGGCTTGTGTTGGATATTGGCGATCTGTTGAAGCGAGGCGTGCGCCTTGGAATGGGCGTGGAAACAGAGGGTGCATGCGCGTCGCCGTGACGGGTGCGAGCGGCTTTATCGGCGGTGCGATCGCACGCTATCTCGCGGGACGCGGTGTCGAGGTGGTGTCGTTCGGACGGCGCCCGGCCGCGGCGCTGGGGCAGGAGCTTCCACGCTACAGTCAGTGGGACGTCACTCGCGCGCCTAACGATGACCTCAATGTCGATGCGGTCGTGCACTGTGCGGCGCACGTCGGACAATGGGGTGCAGAAGCGCCCTATCGCGCCGTGAACGTCGAGGGAACTCGCAATGTCATGGCCAGCTTTCCGAACGCGACGCGCTTTGTGCATGTCAGCAGTTCGAGCGCATATGCCAGCGGGCAACCGAAGGTCAACCTGCGCGAGGATGCGCCGTTAGGCGAGCCGGCGCTGACGCCGTATGCGCGCACGAAAGCCGAGGGAGAGGGCGTAGTGCGAGCGAGTGGGCGCGAGGCCGTCATCCTGCGACCGCACATCGTATACGGCGCGGGTGACACGACCTTGTGGCCGAAGGTGCGACGTTCAGTGCGGTTTGGCGTACTGCCGGTGCCGGGCGACGGAACGAATCGGGTGTCGGTGACGCATGTGTTGAATCTCGCGCTGGCGGTGGAGTGCGCGCTGGCGGTGGAGTGCGCGCTGGTGGACGAGCGCGCGCTGGCAGACGAGTGCGCGCTGGCGGGAACGCGTGGCTGCGCCGCCTACAACATCACCGACGGCAATGACGCGACGGTCGACGAACTATTGCGCACGATGCTCCGACGCCAGGGTGTCAACGCGCGCCTTCTCCACATTAGTCGCGCCCTGGCGTGGCGCGTCGCCGCCATCGGTGAAGGACTGGCGCGGTCGTTAGGCGCTTCGCGAGAGCCCACCCTCACCCGTTACGTCGTCGCCAACCTTGCCGACGAATGCACACTCGACATATCGGCGGCGCGACGCGAGCTCGGCTACTCGCCGCGATACACTTTTCGAGACGGACCGCTGTAGGCAAGTCACGCCTGTGCGACGTCGGTGGCGGTGGTCGTCGCGTTAGGCGTTGCAACGGGGGCGCGGCGAAGAATGAGGAAGCCCGCGATTCCGGCCACCGTCGATGCCGCAAGGACGGCGAGCTTGGCGTCGATGAGAAGCGGCGACGTACCGAAGGCGAGACCGGCGATGAAGAGCGACATGGTGAAGCCGATGCCGCCGAGGCACGCGACACCAAAGAGCATGCGGACGGTCACGCCGGCGGGAAGCGCGGCGAATCCAAACCGAATGGCGAGCCACGAAAACAGCGAGATGCCGATGGCTTTGCCGACGACGAGACCGGCGGCGACTCCGTGGGCCACCGGACTGCCGAGCGCATCGCTCGCTCCTGCGATTCGCACACCGGCGCTGGCGATGGCGAAAAGCGGCATGATGAGGAACGATACGGGGAGATTCAAACGGTGCTCGAGCCGGAGGAGCGGCGCCGTGACATCGTCCGTGGCGACGTCGAGCTGGTAGACGGCGTCCTGCTTTCCTTTACTAGTGATGATGGACGCGCCTTCGCTGTCGACGGCGTCGAAGTCGTCGAGTAGCGCACGCGCTCTCCTGGAGAATTGCGTGGCGTCGATGGAGTTGGAGGTCGGAATGGTCATCGCGAGAATGACGCCGGCGATGGTGGCGTGCACGCCGGAGTGGAGCACGAACAACCAGAGCACGATCCCAACGAGGACGTACGGCGTCAACGAGGTAACGCGCGCGCGGTTGAGGGCGACGAGAATGGCGGCGCAGATGGCCGCGCCAATAAGCGCGGTGACGCTGAGCGCCGAGGTATAGAACAGGGCGATGACGAGTACGGCGCCCAAGTCGTCGACGATGGCGAGTGCGGCGAGAAAGACCTTGAGCCCGACCGGAACGCGCGGGCCGAGGAGTGCAAGGACACCCAGTGCGAAGGCAATGTCGGTGGCCATGGGAATTCCCCAGCCAGCCATGCCTTCACTTCCGCGATTGAAAGCGGCATAGATGAGTGCAGGGACAACCATCCCGCCGATCGCGGCGAGAATGGGGAGGGCTGCCTGACGCGGGGAGGAGAGTTCGCCCACGAGGAGTTCGCGCTTGATCTCCAGTCCGACCAAAAGAAAGAAAACAACCATCAGCGCGTCGTTGATCCACTCGTGCAACGTGAGGGTCAACGGCGCTTCAGCGGGACCGAGCGAGAAGCGAAGTTCCCAGAGGTGGAAATACGATTCGCTCCACGGCGAGTTAGCCCACGCGAGCGCGAAGGCGGTGCAGAGGAGGAGCGTGATGCCGCCGAGCGATCCCAGCTGCGCGAATTCCTGAAAGGGGCGCAGGACGCGCGCTACGAATGTGTTAGGCAGGGTTCGTGAGGGGGTGAGAGGGGTGTACCGTTGATACAATAACCTCAGGGAGGCAGGTACGTGACACTCGCAGAACTGCAGCGGCTGCACGATGACACGCATCGATACGCCAACTGGAAGCGATGGGGATCGTATCTATCCGAGCGGCAGTGGGGTACGGTTCGCGAGGACTACTCGGCGAATGGTGACACGTGGACGTCGTTCACGCACGATGCGGCGCGTAGCCGGGCGTATCGGTGGGGCGAGGACGGGCTGCTGGGGATTTGTGACCGCGAAGGGCGGCTCTGTTTTGCGTTGGCGCTGTGGAATGAGCGCGACGCGATTCTCAAGGAGCGGCTGTTCGGTTTGACGGGGCCGGAGGGGAATCACGGCGAGGATGTGAAGGAGTGTTATCACTACCTCGATTCGACGCCGACGCATTCGTACATGAAGGCGTTGTACAAATATCCGCAGCAGCGATTTCCGTATGAAGAGTTGATAGCGGAGAATGCGCGTCGGACGAAGATGGACGAGGAGTACGACCTCCCGGATACGGGGATTTTTGATGGTGGTGAGTACTTCGATGTGTTTGTCGAGTACGCCAAGGACGCGCCCGATGACATCCTCATCCGCCTAACGATTGCGAATCGTGGCAGCATCGATGCGCCCCTACACCTGCTTCCGACGTTGTGGTTCAGGAATACGTGGTCGTGGGGGCGGATGAAGGAAGGTGAGGTGGCGCCGCGGTTGAGGGCGGGCGGGAACGGCGAGGTGACCGCCGAACACGGGACTCTGGGGACGTTTGTATTCTCCTGCGATGCGGCGAGTAGTGGCGAGCTTCCTGAGTTTCTGTTCACGGAGAACGACACGAACACCGAGCGATTATACGACTCGAAGAACAAGACGCCGTACGTGAAGGATGCCTTTCACCGCTATATCATCGGTGGGGAGCGGACTGCGGTGAACCCCGCGCGTGAGGGGACGAAGTGTGCAGCGCACTATCGCCTAACGGTTCCCGGTGGTGGTGAGGTGACGGTGAAGCTGCGGCTTCGCGACAGCACCATCGTGGTAAAGGATATTTTTGGGCCAGCGTTTGGCGCGTCGTTCGAAGAGCGCGCGCAGGAGGCGGACGCATTCTACGCCGATCGCATCCCCCCTGAACTTTCGGAAGAAGAGCGGCGCGTCGCTCGGCAAGCGTATGCCGGGTTGCTCTGGTCGAAGCAGTTCTATCATTACGCTGTGGACCAGTGGTTGGATGGCGACCCCGGTCAGCCCAAGCCGCCGCCGGAGAGACTAACGGGGCGCAACAGCGAGTGGCGTCACCTGTTCAACGCCGACGTCATCTCGATGCCTGACAAGTGGGAGTATCCGTGGTACGCGGCGTGGGACCTGGCGTTTCACATGATCCCGATGGCTCGCCTCGACCCCGAATTCGCGAAGTCACAGCTCATCCTGTTCTTGCGCGAGTGGTACATGCACCCCAACGGGGCGATACCGGCCTACGAATTCTCGTTAGGCGACGTGAACCCGCCGGTGCACGCGTGGGCGGTGTGGCGCGTGTACAAGATGACGGGACAGAAGGGGAGCAGAGACCGGCTGTTTCTGGAGCGCGCCTTTCACAAGTTGCTGCTCAACTTCACGTGGTGGGTGAATCGCAAGGACCCTGAAGGTCACAACCTGTTTGCCGGCGGTTTTTTGGGGTTAGACAACATCGGGGTGTTCGATCGCTCGAAGCCCCTGCCGACTGGTGGGCAGCTCGAGCAGGCCGACGGCACGGCGTGGATGGCGTTTTACTGCGTGACGATGTTGTCGATGGCGCTGGAGCTGGCGAGTGAGGATCCGGCGTACGAGGACGTCGCGTCGAAATTCTTCGAGCACTTCGTGGCGATTACCGACGCGATGAACACGGTGGCCGCGGCGGGGTTGTGGGACGACGAGGACGGCTTCTACTACGATGAGTTGCACCTGGACGGCGAGCACATTCCGCTGCGGGTGCGATCGATGGTGGGCGTCATTCCGCTGTTTGCCTGCGACGTGATTCAGGATGACGTCCTGGCGCGACTCCCGGGGTTTCGTAAGCGGATGCAGTGGTTTCTGGACAATCGGCCGGAGCTGGCGCGGTACGCGACGTACATGACTGCGTCGGAGCGCGGATGCGGCGAGCATCTCCTTGCCATTCCTTCGCGCGAACGGCTGGAGCGGGTGTTGCGCTACCTCGTTGACGAGGCCGAGTTTCTCGCGCCTAACGGGATTCGCTCGGTTTCGCGCGTGCACCGTGAACATCCATACGTCTTTCACTTTGCGGGAGAGGAGTTCCGTGTGCAGTATGATCCGGGTGAGGGGACGAGTGGCCTGTTCGGTGGGAATTCGAATTGGCGCGGACCTGTCTGGTTCCCGTTGAACTATCTCCTGATCGAGGCATTGGAGCGATATCACCACTTCTATGGTGACGCGCTCAAAGTTGAGTGCCCGCGCGGATCGGGGCGACAACTCACGCTCCTCGAGCTGGCCAACGAATTGTCGCGCCGCCTAACGATGCTGTTCCTTCCTGACGCGAGCGGGACGCGGCCCTGCTTTGGCGCCGATCGCCGCTACGCGACCGATCCACACTGGCGTGACTTGATGCTCTTTCACGAGTACTTCCATGGCGACACGGGGCGTGGGGTTGGCGCCAGCCATCAGACCGGGTGGACGGCGCTGGTGACGCAGTGTCTGGAGAACGTGGTGCGGAGCCGGCGGTCGTGGATCGTAACGCCTAACGACGAAGACGAGCATCCACCCGTCGTGCAGGTTCGGGGCGAGGAGTGACGACACGATCCTGGGGCTTGGTGGTGGGGAATGCGGAGGATCGTGGAAGGGCTCGAGCGTTGTAGGGAGATAGCCCCCTATCGGGAGGGCGTCTCGGCGCCGATTTTTCCGTCTCCACTCTCCATTCGTACTCGCCGAGGCTTACGCGCCATGTCGCAAGATCGCAGAACGTTTCTCAAGTTGTCGGCCGCTGCTGGGGGCGCGCTGGCACTTTCTGGTTCCGTCACGAGCGTGGCCAACGCCGCAGGACTGCCTAACGAGCAATCGTCGGCCCCTCCCCCGGAACGCGCCAATGCCTCGCTCAACATTCTGATCCTCGGTGGGACCGGGTTCACGGGGCCGGAACAAGTCGAATATGCGTTGGCGCGTGGCCACAAGATCACGCTGTTCAATCGCAACAAGACTCGCCCTGACTTCTTCAAGGGAAAGGTCGATCAGCTCATCGGAGACCTGGGCGGTGATGCGAGTGCGCTCAAAGGGAAGAAGTTCGACGTGGTGCTCGATAATCCGACCACCCTTCCCTACTGGGTGCGCAACGCGGCGCAGTATCTCAAGGGAAATGTCGGGCACTACATCTTCATCTCGACGATCTCGGTGTATCCCGACAACAGCGTACCGGACGCCGATGAGAGCGCGGCAACGACCCCGATGCCTAACGACGTCGATCCGTACACGAACGATCGGGCGAACGCTGGGAAGTACTACGGCGCGTTGAAGACGTTTTCTGAGCAGGAGGTGGCGCGGCAATACGGGGAGAAGCACACGATCGTGCGGCCGGGGCTCATCGTTGGGCCACTCGACCCGTCGGATCGTTTTACATATTGGCCGGCGCGAATCGATCGTGGTGGTGAAGTGTTGGCGCCGGGGACACCCGACGATCCAGCGCAGTACATCGACTCGCGCGACCTGGCGGAGTTCATGATTCGACTCGCCGAGAACAAGGTGTACGGGACGTTCAACGCGACCGGGCCAGCGAAGCCGACGACGATGGCGGAGACGTTGTACGGGATCAAGGCGGTCACGACGGCGGGGGCTTCGTTCGTCTGGGTGCCGGCGGATTTCTTGGCTAAACAGGAAGTGCGTGGGTGGCGCCACATGCCGATTTGGTTGCCGCCGATGGGAGAGACCGCGGGGTTCTTGCGGCGCAACTGTGCGAAGGCACGGGCAGCAGGCCTCACGTTTCGTCCGCTGGCGGTGACGGCAAAGGACACGATCGACTGGCATAAGACGCGGACGCCTGAAGCGCAGAAGACGACGGCCGACGGCGGAATTGCGGGGATTCCGGCGGAGAAGGAAGCGGCGGTGATCGCGGCGTGGAGGGCGGCGAAGAAGGCGTGACTGGTCTCGTTAGGCAATTGCGCCGGTGCCCCTCGTTGAGGAGCACCGGCGCATTCGTTAGGTGGCGCGTGTTTCGGCGGAGTTATTCGAGTCCGCGCCGCTGCAGCGCCAAGCGCCCCGCTTCGTGGCCGAGGGCTAAACCAGCGTCACCATCAAAACGATAGTGGATGCCGCCGTAGACGCGCGACATGGACGCCTCGTGTTCGATCTCGCCTAACGAGGCCCGCTCACTGGGGAAGGCATCGCTCAGGACTTCGCTATACGCGCCCGACTCGCAGGAGTGAGCCGACGGATACGACGGATGGTTAGGCAGTGGTGTGGCCAAGGTGATACCGGGATCGGCCTGCGACGGACGAATGAAGAAGTACGTGTACTTGGCGTCGAAACAGCCGATGTTCGCATCGAACGCTGCAGCCGTGGCGTACGCGAGAATGCGCGAGGCCTCGAGCTCTCCTTTGTGGTACTTCTGGAAGAATTGCACCGCGATGTCCTGGAAGATCGGCGATGAAAACGGCACCCACTTGAGAGTGATCGCCGTCTGTTCAGGGGTGCGCGTGTCGGCGATGGTGCGGACTTCGGCGCGGGCCGCGAGATACTCGGGCGATCCGAAGGCCGGTGGTGGCGGTGGAAGAATTTCGTTCTGCGACTTGAGGAAGAAGGGGCGCGCGCGATAGTTGCCGCGGACGATCGGGGCGCCGCTTGAGAACCAGTAGCCCGGGCCGACGGGCGCCGCTGGGGGGAGCGTTACGTTGAAGTTGTCGGTCGCTGCCAGGGCGAGGACGCCAGCTGCAACGGAACGACCGATCGCCTCGCCAGCTGCAAAGTCGCCCGATGGACTGTTGCGCGGCGGAGCGGCGGCGCGCTGCGCCGCGAGGTCGGCGTCGATGCTGGCGACATCAAGCGGATAGAGCGCCGAGAGTACCACGACTGAGGCGCCGGCGGCAGCACCGGCCAGTGAGGGGCGTTCCGGGCCGCGTGCTTCGATGGCGGCGCGCACGGCGCGGTACTGCGCGATGGAGACGTAGGCGGTCGACCGTCCCACAGCGCCAAAGCCTCGAGCTCGAGCGAGTGCGATCGTCTTTCGATTCCATTGGATGGTGGAGCTGCCGTCTGACCCGAACCGCCCGTTCGATTCTTCGGCGCTGCGTTGTACGTCGGTGCGAGGCTGGCGGGCCGACGTCGGCGCGTCGGTACAGGCGGCGAGTGCGAGTAGAGCGAGTGTGGCTGCAGTGAGTCCTGACCTCATGATCCCTCCCACGAAAGTTGGTGAGACCGTCTTCGGTCTCCGTGGATGGGTTCACGACGAACACGGCGATTTTACGACAGGGCTGAAGTTCCTCGAGAATTTTCGAGGTTTTTTCGGATCGAGTGTCGTAGTTGGCTCCGAAATTTCGTGAGAGTCTGAAGAGGGACGCGTTGTAACGACCTATGGGAGCGCTCGATCGACATTGGGCGGAGGTTGTTTGATGACAGATCGCAGGCGGTTTTTGAGGGAGTCTAGCTGGAGGGTTGCAGCGGTTTCGATGGTCGGGCTGGGAGCGAACCTGTTACCGAACCTGACTCCGCATGTGAACCCGGGCGACGAATGGGACTTTTCCTGGACGAAACGGCTTACCGGAAAGCGCGCCGCGGTCTTCGATGTGACGGAGCTCGAGGGAGGGCTCGGGGTCTTTCGGGCTGCGACGTGGGCGGCGCAGTGCGTGGGGATTCTGGGGGTGGAGGCGTCGAACGTGGCGCCGGTGATCGTGTTGCGCTCACACGCTGTGGCCCTGGCATTCACGCAGGCGTTCTGGGACAACTATTCCGTCGGGCGCACGTTAGGCGCTACGCTCCCGCTGTCGGACAAGGTGACGGCGCGCAATCCGGTGTTGATGGATGAGAAGGATGGCCTTCCGGCGTCGCTTGCGAGTGGGACGCTCCCTAAACAGATGGAGCGAGGAGTAACGGTGTTGGCGTGCAACGTCGCGATACAGGCGTGGGTGGAGGCGGTCCGCTCGCGCGACAAACTCTCAGCAGCGGACGCGCAGAGCAAAGTCGTCGGAGCATTGTTGCCTGGCGTGATTCTGCAGCCCTCGGGGATTCTGGCAGCGATCGTGGCGCAAGAGAATGGGGCAGCGTATCTGAAAGCCAATTAGAAAGCCTGTGGTGCAGAGTCTGTCATCGTATCGACGTGCTGTTTCATGTTTACAAGGGAGACCGAGCGAATGTTTGTCGTGACGATTCGACGCGCAGCCTTGGCGTTTTGCGGATGTAGTGGATTGGTGCTGGGGGCTTCCTCGTTGTCGGCGCAGGGGTGTGAGCCGATTCGCTTCACCACGCCCATCAACCTCGGTGGCGAAGGTGAAGCGTATCAGCCGGGGCACGAGTGGCGCCTAACGCTGGCGTATCGCCGTTTGCACTCCAACGAGTGGTACACGGGGACGCAGCGGGCAGATGCTTCTGCGCCGGGTGGCGTCGCTCCGGACTTCAAGATCAACACGTTGATCGCTGACGTCGCGTATGCGTTCAACGATCGCTTCCGGGCGCGAGTGAGCCTCCCGCTGCAGAGCGCTCGCTTCTATCGACGCTGGGCAGACGGTCAATTTCATGATCAAACGGCCAGCGGAATTGGCGATCTGAGCGTGATGGGAGAGGCGTGGCTTCTTCAACCAAAGTCACACGAGAGCGGCAATATATCGTTAGGTCTTGGCGTCAAAGCTCCAACTGGAAGTCACACAAAGCCCAGCAAGTTCTACCTCGGCACGGGCCCCGTCGATTTCCCAGCCGACCAGACGATTCAACCCGGTGACGGCGGGTGGGCAATCCTCACGCAGGCGCAGGCGTTTCGGAAGCTCACGGAGCGTTTCTCCCTGTATGGAGTTGGGTCATACATGCTGAGCATGCGTGATCGCACCGACGTCAAGGGCGCTCCGGCACCGGCACCTAACTCAGGATTGTATTGGTCGGTTCCTGACGTCTACTCGGCTCGTGCGGGGGGAGTCGTTGATGTTCTCCCGAATCAGGGCCTTTCGCTGAGCCTCGGCGCGCGGCTGGACGGGATTCCGGTGCACGACTTGATTGGCGGCGGCGACGAGGGGACCATCAAGCGTACATCGCGGATTCTCTTCGCTGATCCAGGATTGTCGTACTCGCACGGGAAGGACAACATCACGTTGAGTGTTCCGTATCGCGTGTGGTTAAAGCGCACGAAGAGCCTGACGGAGCAGCTGCCGGGCGCATCCCCGACGGCGAATTCCGGTGGCTTTGCGCGGTACCTCGTGTTTGTCAGCTATTCTCGCCGTATTTAGTCACGAGGCGTGATCATGCGAAAACGCGTTCGTGCATTCGCTCGCTGTCTCGCGATTGGGTTGATTTTCGTTGCTGGCGAAGCCGGTGCGCAGCTACATGCGGGAACACGCGCCCCCGAGGTCGAGCTCAGCACGCTGCAAGGCGCGAACTTCAAGCTCTCAGCGCTTCGGGGGCATCCCGTTGTGCTGACGTTTTGGGGGACGTGGTGTCCGCCGTGTAAGGAGGAGTTTCCCGCGTTAGGCGAACTCTATCGGCAGCAGCATTCGTCGGGTCTGGAAGTGGTCGGCGTGAATCAGCGCGACCAGGAAGTGAGTACGGCAGACGTGCAGAAGTTCATCACTGATTTTGCGACGCCATTTCCGATCGTTCTCGACGCACGTGGGCGTTCGCGACGGGCGTATCGACTCATCGGGCTTCCGACCACTGTTTTCATCGACACGGCGGGCGTAGTTGCGCACGTGGTGTCGGGGCCGGTGAGTGCGGAGTTGTTGGAGACTGGGCTGCGGGCGATTGGGGTGAGGAGGCCGTGAGAGCTTTGCCGCCGCATAACGCGGGTGACAAGCTCTTATCGCCGAGCGTTAAACGCGTCGACTTGTTCACGGAATCCCTGGCGTCGCACTAAGTCGGCGAAGCGCGGGTAGCGCAGCAGTGGAGCGAAAAGGGGCGAGTCGAAGCTCGGGTACATCGGTCTGAATTCGTTCTTCGCCGCTGCTTGTTCGAACGCGTCGAACGCCTTGGTTGTGTCGCCCAACCCGAGGTACGCAAAGGCTAACCACTTCGACGCCTGAAATTCACGTGATGACTCTGGCGTCAGCGCCGCGATTTCCCTCCTTACCTCGTCTTGATCGCCGGCTTTGGCTAGGAGATACGGACGATGCGGGATGCGCGGCAGAAGTCGCCTAACGAGCGGGGCTGCCTGCGCGGCGCGTCCGTTGTACAGTAGGATCTCGGCACCCAGCGCCAAGCTTGTGAAATTGAGCGAGTCGTTCTCGAGTGCACGACGGCTTTCTGCGAGAGCGCTGTCCTGCTGTCCATTGAGATAGAACTCGTAGGCAATCTGGCTCAGCACCAATGCCGACGCCGGATCTTCCGTCCGAGCGAGGCGTAGCTGCTGCAACGCTTCTTTGTGTTGGCCGCGGTTCCGAAAAAGCATGCCATACTGCACGTGCGCTTCGACGTTGCGCGGATCTTGATCGACGGCCAACCGGAACTCTGCCTCGGCGCTATCCCACTGAGCCCGATAGACGTACGCAAAGCCTAACGCGATGTGCGGCTGCGCAAGATCGGGAGAGAGTGCGAGCGCCCGCTTTGCCGATCGAACCAACTCGCTGTTGATCTCACCTGGTGGGACGTTCTGGAAGTACGGGAAGAGCGCGAGGGCCATGCTGAGACCTGACCAGGCGCGTGCGAACATGGAGTCTTCACGAATCGCCTGGCGGAACATGTCAGCGCTCTCTTTCACGCTGAGTCCGCGACGATTGAGCCCGGTTTGGCCACGGAGGTAGAGTCGATAGGCTTCGCTGTTGGTCGTCGCCCCTGAAGTGGCAGCGGCGGTCGCGCTGCCGATGGTGCCGGGGAATTCGCTTCGCAGCTCCGAAAGGAGTGAACGCGCGATTAGATCGACGGCGCCAGCTTGTTCATCCGGCTTGAGATGAACGTTCTTGGTCCAGAGGCTTGCACCGTCCGCCGCGCGCGAGAGCTCAACGGCGAGAAGCCATTGCTGATTCTCCTGCCTAACGACGCCGGTCACTATATAGTCAGCCCGAAGGCGCGCGCCTGCCTCCGTGACGTCGGGACTTAACTGCCCGGCATACCTACGTGCTCCAGCGCGGCTCTTGACGACGAGCCCCGGGATATGAATCAGTGAGGCGGCAACCTCGTCGCCGAGTGACTGGACGACGAACTCCATCGAGGTGTCGGCGGCGGTGTTGCCGAATGGGAGGACGGAGAGCGTGATCGGTTGGGCCGGCGGCGGCGGTCCCGGGCGAGAGATAAAGTATCCGACTCCGGCGAGGAGCAGCAGGAGAATGGCGATGATGGCTCCAGTTCGACGCCCGACGTTGCCTCGTGCGGCGGACATTCCGGTTGTCACCGCATTGCTCGAAGGAGCACTCGAAGTAACGCGTGTTGCAGCTGGCGGCTGCGCTGTACCATCGAGCATCGCCAGAATTTCGCTGACGTTCTGCATGCGATCGTCGGGGGACTTCTGCAGGCATGACGCAACGATCGCCGCAATGTTCTCCGGAACATCCGCGCGAACCTCAGCAAGCGGCGTGGGCGTCCGCGTCATGTGCGCGGCAACCAACAGGTGCGCTGACGGCTCAACAAAAGGCGGGTGGCCCGCAAAGAGCTCGTAGGCGACGCAGCCGAACGAGTAGATGTCGGCGCGATGGTTCGTTGCAGGGTCACCCATCGCCTGCTCCGGCGCCATGTACGCCGGCGTGCCGATGCCAGCACCTGTGAGCGTGAGCACGCCATCGCCGCCACCACTCGTTAGGGCGGCGCTCACGGCTTTCGCGATACCGAAATCCGTGACGACAGCGGCACCGCTGGAAAGCATGACGTTATCCGGCTTGACGTCGCGGTGGACGAAGCCGTTTTCATGGGCGTACGCGAGCGCACGCGCGACGTCGCGGAGGATGTTGAGCGCATCACCGATGGGAAACGCTCCATCCTTACGCAGTCGATCGCGCAACGACGGGCCGTTTTCGAACGGCATCACGAAATAGAGGACACCGTCGACTTCACCCGAATCGTACAGCGGGACGATATTCGGATGTCGGAGTCGTGCCGCGATATCGATCTCGCGCAGAAAACGCTCGTGGCCTAACGAGGCGGAGAGCTCAGGACGAATGACCTTGATGGCGACGTCGCGCGAGTGCTTGATGTCGTGCGCGAGGTAGACACGCGCCATGCCGCCGCGACCGATTTCGCGAACGATTTGATATCTGTCACCCAGTACCTCGGGGAGGAGCGGTTCATTCGGCTCTGCCTCAGCGGCTAGGGCGTCGAAGCGCTCAGCCGCCGGCGCATCGAGGAGCGGGAGATCGCGCTCGCAGGCGGAGAGCATGCGCGCCAGTGCAGACCGCCGGTCGTCGTCTCCTTCGCTCAGTTGATCAAGAAGCGACGGACGTGCAGCTGGCGGTGCGTCAAGGAGCCGATCGAGGAGCGGCTCAAGCGTCGTCCAATCTGGAGGGACAAGCTCCGGTTGAGGATTGCGCTCTGGGTTGTTAGTCATGCGTCATCACCGGCGAGCCTTGACCGCGTCGAGATCCTCTCCCAAACCTACTCGCCGAACAAGCGCGTCATACCGCGGACTCCTCCGCACTGAGTCGAACAATGGATCATCGAACGCGTAGAGCGACGGCCAATATTCTCCTTCGGACGTCGCACGCTCGAAGGCACTCAGCGCGCGCGCCGTATCTCCGAGCGCCAGATAAGTGAACGCGATTTTCGTCTCCACGAACCATGGACGGGGGGAAAGCGCTTGTAGGGAGTCCACAAAGTTACGGGCTGCCAGCGTGTCGCCGCTTGCTCCAACCAGGTAACCATAAATCAACGACGATTTCCTCGGACTACGACGAACGAATTCTCCTGCCTCAAGCATGCGTTTAGAACGCAGCAGAACCAGAGTCCCGTTGTTGAGCGTAGTAAGATTCAGCGTGTCGTTGTCGAACGCGCGACGTCCCTCGGCGAGTGCGCTATCCTGGAGACCATTCATGTAGTACGCGTAGGCTAACCAGCTCAGCACAACGGCAGACGCCGGATCTACGTCACGCGCCGCAAGCAATTGACGAAGTCCCTCTTCATGCCTCCCTCGGAAGAGAAGGTGTCGCCCGTATTGTACGAGCGCCTCGACATCGCGCGCGTCTCGTTCGATGGCGAATCGGTAGTCCGCACCTGCAGAATCCCACTGAAACGCGTGTTGGTGTGCGAGTCCCAGTGCGACGTGCGGCTGAGAGAGATTCGGCGCGAGTTCCAGTGCCCGACGCGCTGCGCGCACAACGTCGTCATGCACCGAAGGCGCGGAGGGCCCTCCCGGGTAGTAAGAACTGAGGACGAGAGCCATGCTCAGCCCCGAGTACGCGCGAGCAAAGTTTGAGTCTTCCCGGATGGCCGCGCGAAACAGATCAACACTCGCTCGCACACCCAGCCGGCGACGGTTCAGCGCTTCCTGACCGCGCAAGTAGAGACGATATGCCTCGCTGTTTGTCGTCATCCCTGTCGATGCACTTGCGGTCGCGTTACCCATCGTAGCGGGGAACTGCGACCTAAGCGAGGCAAGCAGGGCGCGCGAGATTAGCTCGACAACACCGAGCTGTTGCTCGGGACTGATGTCAAAGCTTTGCTGCCAGATGCTCGTGCCGTCGGCGGACCGCGCGAGTTCGGCCGAGAGGATCCATTGACCTTTCTCCTGCCTAACGACGCCGGTCACCACGTAGTCCGCTTTCAGTCGCGCTCCGGCTTCCATGACATCGACCCCGAGGCGACCCCCGTACATCCGCGCGCCCGCGCGACTCTTGATCAGAATGCCCGGAATGTGCATCAGCGACGCGGCCACTTCGTCTGCTAATGACTGAGCGACGAATTCGATGGACGTGTCAGCGGCGGTGTTACCGAAGGGAAGAATCGACAACGTGATCGGGGCGAGTGTGGATTCCTTCGGTGGCAACAGGCGATAGAGCAAGACCGCCAATACGATTGCCGCCGGGACCCAGACCGCCCACCGCACCGCGCTCCTGCTCTGTCGTGGTCGCGCGCTCGCAGTGTGCTCCGCTGTAGAAACAGGCGGCGAACTCCGCAGAAGCACGCCGTCTGTATTTCCATCCAGTATGGACAGCAGCTCACGCACTTCCTGCGGCCGATCGTTAGGGAGTTTCTCGAGACAGTGCGCGACGAGATCCCCGATCACCACCGGCACATCCGCGCGCAGTTCCGTCACGCGGCGCGGCACTTTTGTCATGTGCGCCGCTACGATCTGATGCGGCGTCGGTTCGGGAAATGGAGGTTGCCCGGTGAGCAACTCGAACGCAAGACATCCAAACGAGTAGATGTCGGCACGATGATCCATGTTTGGATCGCCCGTCGCCTGCTCCGGCGCCATATACGCCGGCGTGCCGATCCCCGCCCCCGTTAGGGTCAGAGCGCCGCCGTCTTCATTCGTCAAGGCAACACTCACCGCCTTCGCGATGCCAAAGTCGGTGACGACTGCTGCTCCACCCGACAGCATCACGTTGTCGGGCTTCACGTCTCGGTGCACGACCTGACGGTCGTGGGCGTGTGCGAGTGCACGCGCGACGTCGCGCAGAATGCTGAGCGCATCGGAGATCGGTAGCGCACCCTCGCTACGCAGTCGGTCGCGCAAGGACCGCCCATCCTCAAACGGCATGACGAAATACAGGACGCCGTTGAATTCGCCCGAATCATACAAGGGAACGATGTTCGGATGTCTGAGTCGTGCCGCGATATCGATCTCGCGCAGAAAACGCTCGTGGCCTAACGAGGCGGAGAGCTCAGGACGAATGACCTTGATGGCGACCTGCCGCGCATGCTTCGTGTCGTTTGCGAGATAGACACGAGCCATCCCGCCGCGGCCGATTTCGCAGTCAATTCGATAGCGATCACTCAGGACCTCGGGGAGGTGCAATTCATCCCCCTCGTCGGCGAGCGCGCTGAAGCGCTCGGCGGCGACGTCATCCAAGAGCGACATTCCGCCATCGCATTCGGACACTAACTGCGCCAAGCGTGCGCGCAGAACACGGTCGTCGCCGCTCAGCCGACCGAGCAACTCCGCGCGACCGTCAGGCGGAGTCTCAAGGATCTGGTCCAGGAGCGGTTGCAGCTCCGTCCAGTCGTGGGGGACGATGGGACGAGCATGCACGTCTCGCGGCTCGTCACTCATCTCACGCTCTCGCTGCGCGCGATTGCATCGTCCTCACGCTGAACGACATCCATCGCCCGGCGTTTGCCCGCCTACTCCGTTGCACCTTCTCACGCCGACAGCGCATTGCGCAAGAGCATTCGTGCCTTCGCCCAGTCGCGCTGCACCGTGCGCACCGTCACGCCTAACGATTCAGCTGTCTCCTCGTCCGTGAGCCCACCAAAAAAGCGACAGTCTACGACCTGCGCCAAGCGCGGCTCCACCGCCGCAAGGCGCTCGAGCGCGTCGTTCAGGAGAAGTAGCGCCTCGGCCTGGTCATCGGCGGGGATTCGCTCACCGTCGAGTGTGACGCGTTCGAGCTCGCCCTCACGCTTCTGCGCCCGCCGAGCCTTGGCGCGGTCGACGAGGACGTGCCGCATGACGACCGAGGCAAGCGCAAAGAAGTGCCCGCGATCGCGCCACCCCACACGCTCACGATCAGCCAGCTTGAGGTACGCCTCGTGTACGAGTCCCGTCGTAGAGAGCGTCCCTCCGGGCTTCCGAACAAGGAGCTGGCGACGGGCGATCGCGCGTAGCTCCTCGTAGGCGCTTGGGAGGAGCGCATCGAGTGAGTGACGGCCATGCTGCTGTGGCTCGGTCCTCGGCACATTCGGGGCCTCCGGCGACACGCTCGCCGAAGCCCCGTCCCCGTCTGACGGCACGCCCCCTCCCTGATTCCACTCGAGTCTGGGAGTCGAAAATACGCCTATGGCGGGAGGGCGCCAGAGTGGGGTGGGGGGGTGGGGGAGGGGGAGGGGGTGCCTAACGATGGGGTGATCTGCTGGCTAGGGTCTCACAACCGCAAGCCAGAACGGGAAGGGATCGGTGGAGCGATCGTCGAGATCGTAGACGCGAATCGTGTAAGTGCCACCGATCGGGATGACAAACTCTTTGCTGCGAGTGTCGCCGAAAACCAGCGATGGATCGCGCGAGGTTGCGGAGGCGATCACCCTGCCTGTGGGGTCGAGTACTTCTGCGATGAAGCCGGGAGTGGAGGCACCGCGTGGGGTGTCGAACAGCACCACTAGCCGTTCTCCCGCGACGCCTGCGAAGCGAAACTCGTCGATGTCTCCCGGTGGATCGATTGCCTCCGTGCGAATGGTATCGCCAACAGTGATGAGTGCGGCTGAATTTTCCGGGGCGCGGTTGATGAGGCGTAAGTCAACGCGATAGGAGCCGTTCAGAGCCGGATCGAACCCGCCCTCTTGTGGGCCGGAAGCGCGAAGCAAGAGTCTACCCGACGGTGGAAGTTGCCATCTGCCTAACGACGTCGGATAAAGTCCACCGTAACCGTACGATATGACGCGCCGGGTCGCTTCGTCCATGAGTTGATACATGCTCGCGGAGTGTCCGACCGCGTTCGGCGCAAAGATTGAGAACTCTGTACCTGGCGCACCAACGAGAATGAATTCGTCGACATCGTCGGCGTAGTCGATCGGCTCGTTCACGATAGACGTTCCGACGGTCACTGTCGGCGGGACATGCTCTGGAGCTTTCTCCAGCGGTTCGGCAACGAGTTGATAGCGTCCCCGCTCTGCAGCGCGTGCCGAACCGTTCGGTGAGTAGACAGCAATGCGGAAGCGCTCATTCTGTGTGACCTCGATGCGATGCGAGGGATTGCCTGCTGGTGTGAGGCCATCCGTGGAACCTGCAATCGCACCGTTGAAGAACTTGCCGTCACGCTCGCGTTGGATCCCTGCGTCCAGTTCGATTGCGTCTTTGGGCGCCAGCGCTCGCAGAACAAGCCTGAAGTCTTCCCCAGCGACGGCATCAAGCGTGTAGTTGTCCGTGTCCCCTGGAGGATCGATGCTCTCGGTCACAACCTTGTTGAACACCAACGTGCTTGAGATGCCTTCGGGGGCGTTGCGGACTCGCCTGAGCCAGAGTTGATACGAGCCGACGTATCCGTCAGATGCATCGAGGGGTGAGTTAATGCGCACCGTGTAGTGCCCCGGCTCAAGGGCAAACGGTCCGGTTGCGAAGCCGGTGAGTTGACCTGAGGTGCCAGCGACCGGGTTGCCGCCTTGGTCGAGTACGATGATTCGGAGGCCAAGGAAAGCACTCGTAGACCATCGAGAGGTAGAGTCGCCGGCGATGAAGAGACTCAACGTGTCGGCAACTGGCGAATCGAAGCTGAAGTCGTCGATGTCGCCTAACGAATCAATCGACTCGGTCGTGATGCTGTCGCCGACGGCGATTGAAGTGGTGCCATGCTCGGGGTTTGGGTCAATTCGGGAAGCCAGGAGCTCGTACGAGCCTGTGGCCGTGCCGACGGGTCGCAACACCAGGTTGGCTGTTCCGCTCGGACCAATCGTTAGGCGCCCCGTGGCGTGATGCGTCAGCGACGTTTCAGTTCCGCTGCTACTCAGAACGTTCCTGAGGTCGAACACCCCTGTCAGCGATACCTCCAGCTCTGCGCTGGCGCGGGGATCTCCATTCGTTAGGCGAAACATGAAGTTGTAGATCGTCCCGGGTGGGGCGTGGAGAACGAACTCATCGCGGTCCCCGACGTAATCGAGACGCTCGCTTGCGAGGACACTACTCGAAAGGAGTTCTGCGCTTGCCGCCTCGGGGCGTCGGTCGATTCGCCTCGTCTTCAATCGGTAGCGCCCGACGTAATCTCCCTGGACCGTGAAGGTGTACGTCGAATCGTCGTGCACTTCCCACGGCTCCGTCGCCTGCTTCTCGAGTTCAGTATCGCCAGGCTTCGACGACGTCGCAGCATCTCCGAAGGGTGAGCTACCATTCATTGAGACGATGATTCGTCCACTTCCAGTAGCGTCGAGCGCTTGGATGTACGTGACGAGCAACTCACCCGCTTTCACTCTTGCGGAGTAGACGTCGATGTCGCGCTCGCCCTCGAAGGTTCGATCAATCGTATCCCCGATGTTGATCAATGTCCCAACAAACGCGGGCACCCGTTGCTCGACGCGAATTCTGAATCGTCCGTCGCCGGTGATCGCAATTCGATACTTCTGCGGACTGACATTGTACACCCTTGGGTAAACCGCGACGCCACCAGGGACATTCGTTGTGGTGACGATACCCGGACCGAGAACTCGCTCCCCCATCGCATCGCGTACAACGACATGCACTTCGTTGGTGAGCGCGGTCACGATGAGGAGGAAGGAGGAATTCTCCGGCGCGCGATAATCGAAATACGCGGTGTCCTGCAGCGGCGCGACGTGTTCGTAATCGCGTCCCGCGGCAATGGAAGTGAGTCGACTATCTGGTGCGCTCGTGTCCTGGCACGCGAACGCAACTGTGCCCAACAGAGACACGGCCACGATGCGCGCGCACCTAACGATTGCGAGCGCGTATGCTCTCATTTCCACGCCCCACCTCCCATCAACGAGTCCCCCAAAACGGATCCTTCGCCCCCACGAACTTCACCGGGACCTCCCTTATTAACCCCTCCAGCCACCTCGTCGCATCCTCCATTCCCGGCTGCTCCGAAGGAATATGCCCGATCAGAATCAGCGCTTTCTTCTGACCGGCGGCGATGGCGTCGTCGAAGTACTCGACAGTCTCCCATTCGCGAGCTTCACCGACGACCAAGACCTGACCCCATCCGTCGCGCATCGCCATGCGATGCAGCGGGAAACCCGCGGCTCCGGGAATCAGGACGACATTCGTTAGGCGCATGGATGGATCACCAACGACGCGAACCGCATGCGCGCCAAGTCGCGACCGTATGGTGTCGACCAGCATCGCCAGCGTCGTCTCCGCAAGCTTGATGTGCCACGGCGCTTTCGGATCCTGCGCCACCTGCCAGCCGAGTTGACGCACGACACCGTTCACGATGATGTCGGGCTTCATGCGATGGGCGTGGTCGTGAAAGGGGTCGCCCGAACTCGTTAGGCTCTTCGTTGAGTCAAGGTGGTCGAAGAACGTCGGCTCGCGAGGGTGGACAGCGCGACGAAGGCGACGATGCTGCGGCGGACGAGGCGAGGTGCGAGCATGATGGAGAGGAGTCGGATTCGGGCGAGACGCGTGCGATGCAATGTGGCGATTGAGGCGCGACTCGCAATCGTAGTTCGCCACGTAACTCCTGACCGTAGAAGACGGCTCTAGCGTCCTTCGGACTCGCGCGTCAGAATCACGGCGACTCTTTGCGGAGCACCATGGAAAGGAGTAGCGCCGACATCCGCGCCCAGCGCGATCGTTCGAATCGCGCGATTGCGGCACGAGACGCAGAGCTGGTCGTGACGTTCATGATGCCTAACGTCCGTGTGCAGGTTGCCGGCGGACCGATGCTTGCCGGACAGGAAGCTTCTCGACGCGCCTTCGCCGAGCAGTTCGCCGATCCCAGATTCGGGGGCTACGTGCGCGAGCCAGACGACATCACGGTCGCCGCGGATGGTAACCGCGCGACCGAACGAGGGCGTTGGAACGGGCACTGGAAGACACGCAGCGGAACAGAACGCATGCGCGGCACCTACGTCGCCGAGTGGGAGCGCACGGAAATCGGGTGGCTCATCAGCAGCGAAGAGTTTCGCGAATAGCTTCGCGAAGAGTTTCGCGAATAGTTGGCGGACATCGCGCTGGACTCTGTTCAAGGCGGACGACAGAATTGGTCGGGCATCTTGAGCGAGAGATGTGAGGCCACTCCAACGTCTGTGTGGACGAATCAATGCGACGGCGTGATTGGATTGCAGGGGCGTTTGCGATGCCGGCGTTCGCACGAGCGCTTGATCTGCCCTCGCTCTCGCGGCTGCTCATGAATGGGGCGTCGTCATCCGCACTGAAGCTCGGATATGCCGCCATTACGTGGAAGGGCGAGGACGCCCAGGCCATCGACGACATTTCGTCGTTAGGCTTCCGCGGCATCCAGCTTCGCACGGCCGCTGTCAAACAATGGGGTGATAAACCCCGCGACCTGCGCGCACTTCTCGAGAAACGCGGCCTGTCGTTCGTCACGCTCTCCAGCGGGAATCTGAGCCTCGATCCCTCCAGAAAAGGAGCCGAGCGTGCGCAACACTTACGCAATGCGCAGTTTGTCCGTGACGCGGGCGGAATGTTCTTGCAGGTTATCGACGAACGCCCCGCTAACAGAACGCCGACACCGGACGATTTTCGCCGAATGGGCGAACTTCTCTCTGAGCTGGGACGAGAAGTCGCGAAACTCGGTGTCACACTCGTGTATCACAACCACATGGGCGCACTTGGCCAGGCGCCGGACGAAGTTGCCCAGGTACTCGCCGCGAGCGAGCCACGATACGTGCGCTTCTTGCTCGACATCGCGCACTATCAGGCGGCGGGGGGCAATCCGGTGGAGGCTGTCATGCGTTACGCCGACCGCATCGCGACATTGCACCTGAAGGATCTTGAGCGCCAGCCGAATACACCCGGCACGTCAGGCTATCGCTTCGTTGAACTTGGACGCGGAGAAGTAGACGTGGCGGGCGTTCTCAAGGCGATCGACCAGGTGAAGTTTGTCGGATGGGGAATTGTGGAGCTCGACGCGGTCACCGATCGATCGCTCACACCCCGCGCGTGTGCCGATCGGTCGAAGGCATATCTTACGTCGTTAGGCTATACGCTGTGAACAGAGGGTAGCCATGGAACGACGAGCGTTGTTGCAGTGGATGGTAGCAACCGGAAGTTGGGGAGCGCTCTCGCGTATGTCGGCGCGCGAACTGGTCGCCGTTGGCGAAGCGACGCACGCACGCATTCGTGCGACGCCTAACGATGTTTCCAGTGCGAACGACCTGGTCGCGCTGGCCGCTGACACGATCATTCCGCGTACGGAAACAGCGGGTGCAATCGACGCCGGCGTCCCAGACTTCATCGCCATGATGCTCCGCGACTGGTACACACCAGACGAAGCGGCGCGATTCATGAGTGGTATCGCGACGCTTGATGCGGCGAGCACGGCGCGTGTACACAAGTCATTCGCCGACGCATCGACCGCCGAGCGCGAGAAAGTTCTAAGCGCGATCGACGAGGAGGTGGTGTCCTTGCGACGAACGAATGAACGAGACGCCAGTCAACATTGGTTCGCGACACTCAAGTATTTGACTGTCTTTGGCTACTGCACCTCAGAAGTCGCCATGCGAACGGTGCTCCATGCGTATCCGCGCGCCATGAAGTACGACGGCGCCGCGCCGGTACCGTGAACGGGATGATCAACTCACAAGAGAGGCGCGATTACGACGCCATCGTCGTCGGATCAGGAATCAGCGGCGGTTGGGCGGCCAAGGAGCTGACGGAGCTTGGACTGCGAACGCTGGTGCTCGAAGCGGGACGGCCAATTGATCCGGCCAAGGACTACCAGGAGCACAAAGCGCCATTTCAGCAGCGCTTTCGCGGTTTAGGCGATCGACGCTACGTGGCGGATCGGCAGAAGGTCCAAAGCCACTCCGTCTCGTTCGACGAACTCTCGCACCAGTTCTGGACGGACGACGTTGACAATCCGTACACAACGCCTAACGACAAGCCGTTCGACTGGCTGCGCGCTCGTCAGGTAGGCGGCAAGTCGATCATTTGGGGGCGTCAGGTCTATCGACTGAGTGATCTAGATTTCGAGGCCAACGCCAAAGAGGGGATCGCTGTCGACTGGCCGATTCGCTACCACGACATCGCGCCCTGGTACGATCACGTTGAGCGCTTCATCGGCGTTACGGGGCGCGCGGAGGGATTGGCGCACCTCCCCGATGGCGTTTTTCTCCCACCGATGGCATTCACCGTGGCTGAGGCGGCGGTGCGAGATCGCGTCGCGAAAAAGTTCACCGGCGAACGCATGATGACCATCGGGCGATGCGCCGTGCTGACAGCGCCGAAGCCCGGACGCCAACCGTGCCACTACTGCGGGCCGTGCCATCGCGGCTGTATAACCCGATCGTATTTCTCCTCACTCAACTCCACACTTCCGGCAGCGCAAGCCACCGGCAAGTTGACGCTGCGCCCATTTAGTGTCGTCCGATCGCTCGAGTTCGACCCCAAGACTCGGCGCATCTCGAAGGTGCACGTCATCGATGCACAGAGCGGAGCAGAATTGTCGTTCACCTCGCGCATCGTCTTCCTCTGCGCGTCAGCCATCGAAAGTGCGCGAATCCTCCTCAACTCCACGAGCAATGAATTTCCCACGGGTCTCGCAAACTCCAGCGACCAAGTGGGACGCAACATCATGGACCACATCAAGTGGGGCGGCGCGTCGGGTGAATTCGACGAGTGGGAAGACAAACGCGTCGTTGGCAATCGCCCCAATGGCATCTACGTCCCGCGCTTCCGCAATGTGAAGTCGCGACACAAAGACTTCGTACGTGGTTACGGCTTTCAGGGAGGAGCCAACCGCTCGTCGTGGGAGGGACGCTGGCAGGAGCAAGGAATCGGAGCATCGTTCAAGGAGCGCCTAACGACGCTCTCGCCGTGGAGCATGAACTTCGGCGGATTCGGTGAGATGCTTCCGCGGGCCGCGAACCGCGCCACAGTTCATCCGACGCTCAAGGACAAGTGGGGAATCCCGTCGCTGCATATCGAATGTCAGTGGAGCGAAAACGAATTGGCGATCCACCGCGACATGAATATCACGGCGATGGAGCTACTCGAGGCGTCAGGGGCCAGAAACATCCGCCCCTCCACACGCGGACCGAGCACGCCGGGAAACACCAATCATGAGATGGGGAGCGCGCGTATGGGGCGCGACCGCAAAACGTCGGTGCTCAACGGACACAACCAAGCGTGGGACGCCCCCAATCTCTTTCTCACCGATGGTGCGTGCATGACGTCGAGCTCATGTCAGAACCCATCGCTCACGTACATGGCGCTCACGGCGCGTGCGGTGCATTTCGCGGTAGACGAGATGAAGCGGCGCAACCTCTGAGTGAGGCGTCGCCCACTGCGTTAGGCGAACGTCCCGTTCGTTAGATTCTCGACATGCCAGGCACTCCGAGAGTGATGCCTGGCATTCATCCTCTCGTCAGCTGCATGAAACCGACTGAACGTCTCGCTGAAGCGACAGCTCCCGACGGTACGCGTCTCGCCCTCCTGCGCCACGACGGCTCGTACTTCCTCCGGGCCGACAATGTCGAGCTCATGTCCACTCGGCGCTCCAACTCGGAAGTGCAGCTGGCTGAATCGGCTTGCGCGCCATTTGTCGGACGTTCGGGTGTTCGGGTACTCATTGGAGGACTTGGCTTCGGCTTCACGTTGCGCGCAACGCTGGCGTTTCTTGCGCCTGACGCAGAGGTCACCGTCGCGGAGCTCTTGCAGGCGGTGATCGACTGGAATCGAAATCCCGAGTGGAAGCTCGCTGGCGATGCCCTCGCTGACCCACGTGTGACACTGCGTCACGATGACGTGCTCAACGTCCTCCGCGAGAATCCGGAGTCGTTCGACGCCATCATGCTCGACGTGGACAATGGCGCTGAGGCGCTCACAACGGCGGCCAATGCAGCGCTGTATTCGGACAACGGCATCGAAGCTACCGCGCGGGCCCTCAAGCCCGATGGCGTGTTGGCGTATTGGTCGGCTGGCGACGACGCTCGCTTCATGAAGGCGTTGCGGCGGAACGGCCTTACGCCAACGTCGCGAAAGAGTCGCGCACACTCTTCTTCTGGAGTGCAACATACGGTGATTGTCGCACGGCGCTGAGACCGAAGGTGGGGAGGTCCGCGCTGGACAGCTCCACGAGCTAGGGCGAGCTTAGCGCGACCGTCAGCACCGTACTCCCCCTCACCCGCCGAGCGCGAGCGACTGCGATCATGACAAGCAACGCCCCTCACGATGAAACGCTTTCCCGCCGAGAGTTCGGAAAGCGAATGGGTGTCGCGGCGATTGCGGCGAGTCTCACGGACCGTAGCGCACACTCTCATCTGACGCCAGCGTCCTCCCCCGCGATGCCTAACGATCCAAACGCACCGACCTCCGTCGCAAGCACGTCTCCGGGCGACGAGCTCTGTGCCCTCTCGGCCATCGACCTCACTGGTCGCATCCGACGCAAAGACGTCTCAGCGCGCGAGGTCATGGAGGCGCATCTGGCTCGCATCGCCCGCGTGAATCCGAAGGTCAACGCCATCGTGACCCTCGTCCCTGAGAAGGCGCTGGCCTGGGCACGCGAGGCCGACGAAAAGCAGGCGCGCGGTGAGCCGTTAGGCGCGTTGCATGGGCTCCCGGTCGCGCACAAGGATCTCGTGCCAACGGCGGGGATTCGCACGACGTTTGGGTCACCGCTGTACAAGGACAACGTCCCAACGGCTGACGCGCTCATCGTCAAGCGCATCCGCGCTGCGGGGGCCATCACGTTAGGCAAGACAAACACTCCGGAGTTTGGCGCTGGGTCAAACACCTTCAATCCGGTATTCGGCGCCACGCACAATGCGTTCGACTTGACACGCACTGTTGGCGGCTCGAGCGGCGGAGCGGCGTGCGCACTCAACTGCGGGCTCGTGCCGATTGCGGATGGGAGCGATACCGGCGGCTCGCTGCGCAACCCGGCAGCGTGGAATAACGTCGTTGGGTTTCGTCCGTCGCCGGGTCGGGTGACCGACGATGACAATTCGTGGTCACCGCTTTCGACTGGCGGGCCGATGGCGCGCTCGGTCGCGGATGTGGCGCTGTTTCTCAGCACGATCAGTGGCAACTACGCGCCAGACCCACTCGCACTCACCGACGATCCGGCGATGTTCCGCGCCCCACTCGATCGCTCATTCAAGGGCGTGCGCGTCGCGTGGTTCAAATCGATGGGAGGCATTCCGTTCGAATCCGAGATCGTGCGCGTCGTGAACGCGCAGCGGCAAGCGTTCATCGATCTTGGATGCGTTGTAGAAGAGGCCGAGCCGATGTTCGACGGTGTCGATGAAGCGTTCCCCATTCTTCGGCACCTCTCGTATCACGCGAGTTACTCCAAGCTGGCGCGTGATAATCCGACGATGTTCAAGGAGACGGTGAAGTGGGAGATTGCCGAAGCCGAGCGGCAAAAGAGCGCCGACGTTGCGCGAGCGCTCGTTAGGCAACAACGCATGTACCGAGAAGTCGGCCAGTTTTTCACCAAGTACGACTTCTTCATCTGTCCGGTCACACAAGTCGAACCGTTCGACCTGAGCACCGAATATCCGACCTCGGTGGCGGGCGTGCAGATGCCGACATACATCGATTGGATGCGATCGGCGTGGTACATCACGTTCATGGCGACGCCGGCCATCTCGGTTCCGGCTGGCTTCAGCGCTCGCGGCTTGCCGGTCGGCTTGCAGATTGTCGGCAAACATCGCGACGACTGGGGCGTGCTGCAGATGGCGCACGCATTCGAGCGTGCGACGCGACATGGAGAACGCAGGCCTAACGTATGACGGCTGACGTTGTGAGTCTTCACCAACGCAGCGATCGCGGCGCTCCAGCGTGGCGAATTACGGTACATCGCGGTTGCTGGACGACTTTGGTGTTGCAGGCGTCTCTGCCTAACGATCGTTTTTCTATTTCAGCTCTTACCACTCTCGCGCTCCACAATCCTATGTTCGTCTCGCGTCGTCTCTCGCTCGCACTCGCGACCGCGTTGTTCCTCGCGTTGCTCGCACCACTGCCGGCGCATGCGCAGCGCAACGACGCCGCGCCCCCTGAGCCACTGGTGAAGCTCTTCATCGAGTGGCGCGCTTTTCAGCGCGCGCGCCTCATCGACGGCGTTCCTGACTACTCAACGACGGCAATGGCACGGCAAGCGGCCGCGCTCCCCGCGATGCGGCGTCGCCTAACGGCGATGGATACCACCGGATGGAGCGTGCCACAGCAAGTGGATTGGCATCTCGTGCGCGCGGAGATGAATGGTCTCGACTTTGACCATCGTGTCCTCAGGCCGTGGGCGAACAATCCGGCGTTTTATCTCTCCGTCTTCGACGAGCAGAGCGATCAGCCCGCGCGCGAAGGACACCAGGTCGACGGATCGATCGAGCTCTGGCAGTACAAATTCCCGTTGAGCGCGCAGGCGGCCGATTCGTTAGGCAGAGCGCTGCGCACGGTCGCACCATTGCTCGCGCAGGCGCGGCGCAACCTGGTTGGCAACGGAAAGGATCTGTGGGTGATGGGCGCGGGCGCGATGCGGGAACAGGAGGGCATAATCAGCGCGCTCGTCTCAGAACTCAATGGCGCTCCGGGCTCCGTGCGCGCTGACGCAGAGAAGGCGCGCGAAGCGACAGCCTCGTTCGCGACGTGGGTAGAGCAGAAGGCGAAGGCGAAGACAGGACCGTCGGGTATCGGTATCGCGAACTACGACTGGTATCTCAAGAACGTGCAGCTCGTCCCGTACACGTGGGCGGAAGAAGTGCAGATCATGGAGCGCGAGCTCGCGCGGTCGCGTGCATATCTCGCGCTCGACGAAGTGCGGAACGCCGCACTTCCCCCACTCGCGCCGGTGGCGAGTGCTGAGGAGCACACGCGGCGATTCGAGCCAGCGGTGGACGAGTACATCGCGTGGCTACGCGACCATCAATACCTAACGATCAAAGAGTGGATGGCGCCGGCGCTCAAGGCGCGTGTCGGGCGCTTTTCACCGGGGGCACGCGAGTTCTTCACCGAAGTCGATTACCGCGATCCGATGGTTATGCGCACACACGGCTATCACTGGTTCGATATCGGAAGGATGGTGAACGACCCGCACCCCGATCCGATTCGCCGCGGTCCCCTTCTCTACAACATTTTCGTCACGCGCACGGAAGGGCACGCGACCGGGTGGGAAGAGACGATGCTCGGCGCGGGGATGTTCGACAAGCACCCTCGTAGCGACGAGCTGATTCACATTCTACTGGCGCAGCGAGGGGCGCGCGCGTTAGGCGACCTGCGCATGCACGCGAACCAGGCGACGCTGGAGGAAGCGGCAACCATGGCGTCGAAGAATACGCCGCGTAACTGGTTGCGACTGAGCGGGAACACGGTACGGCACGAGCAGTTCCTCTACTTGCAGCAGCCGGCGTATGGAACGAGTTACGTGATCGGGAAGGTGCTCGACGACCGGCTGTTGTCGGAGGTGCACCACGCGCGCGGCGACGCATTCAAGATGCGCGAGTTCATGGATGCATTCGACGCCGCGGGACTCATCCCGATGACGCTGTTGCGCTGGGAGATGACAGGAAAGTTGGACGACGATGTGAAGCGGATGTTGCGCAGTCGTTAGGTCAATTTTCGTCGGCGGCGCCTAACGCTTGACGCGCTCGCCGACAGCCATCAGGTGGTCCTTATCGTCGCGGACTTCGAACGACACCGCGACGCCATCCTTCACGGTGAACTCGTACACCATGTCGGAGGTCATCTCCCAAATCTTCCCATCGCGCACGATGACAGGCATGAGCCAATCGTCATTGATACGCACCATGACCTGGTCCTGCAGGCGCGGATACCAATCGGGAAACGGGTCATAGCGTTGGCGAATGACGGTGCCGTCGTGCGTCAGCGTCATGGTCATCGTCTTCGATGTATCCTCGTCTGTCCACTTCCATTTGTAGGTGCCAAGGAATGGTTCGGCGAGGTTGCGCGCGATTGGGAGTGGGTGCGAAGGCGTGACGCCGACATCGAGCGCGAGCGCTTTCGTGCCCCACGCGAAACGCAGCGTCATTCCATCCGGGCGAACCTCCGGAAATGACCACGTCAGCAGTTCCGTGTAGTCTGCCGTCACCGGCTGCACCGCCCAGCGAATCTGCTGCGCCGTTGAATCCGGATGCTCGGTGTGATATCGCTCCGTACGAGGATCGAGGACGAGCGTCCACTCGTTAGGCTTTACCACGAACCATACCGAGTACTTCCCCTTCGGTACCATGTGTCCGCTTATCGAGACATCGCGACTGGCTTCGAGCGTCGTCGCCCAGTTCGCGCCCGGTGTCCACACCTCTCCCCACTCTACGACCTTTCCGAATAGCTCGGCGCGAGCGCGCGTGTGAGGCCGCGAGTAGTTGATCGTGACCACCGTTCCGTCGGACGTCTGCGAAACGGTCGATCGCTCGCTGGCCCGAACCTGCGCATGCACCGGCGCGCTCGACAGGAAGCTTAACGATACGACAAGGGCCGGTACACGCGCGCAAGTTTTCATGGCGTCGGAGCTTCAGTGTTGGAGAGATCGAGCGGCGCGCGTTGTGAGGGGAGAGAGGAGTGACGCGCGGTCTAACCCACGGAGTACCGCTCACCCGAACCGCGCGTCGATCCCTTTTCGAATTTCGTCGAGCGTTTTCCCGCTCTTGTGAAGACGATAGACCAATCGCCCCTGCCCCTGACAAACTGCGCAGTGCTTGGCCATGGCGTCAGCGCCCTCGTAGCACGAGAGGAGTGAGTAGAAATCCTTCCGATCGGCGCAGCCGCAGTTGCAACGGATGCCATCGACAATCTGCGGAATCTCGCGAACCATGTCGAAGACCGCGACGGCGTCGGGCGAGTCGCTCAGCTGCTCCTTGGTCAGCACCTTCTCCGCGGTGATTCCAGGGCGCGGTTCGGGATGCGCCGGTGCGGCCCACGCGCGGTTAACGAGTAAGGCGTTCGCAAGTGTCGACACGGCGAGAGTACGAAGCGCGGATCGACGGGTGATGCGTGTTTGGGGGGAAGGCATGCCATCTCGCCGTGAGCGGGGTTAGTTGCCAATAAGCTATCGGCTTCAAACTCCGGTGGTGAGGGCGGCATCCAGGAGGCGCGTCGCGTGCGCCACCTTAAACAATGCTCCAAACAAAAGCGGCGGTCGGATCGCTCCGCCGCCGCTTTCATTCACTCTGAGATCCGTGCGTGAAAACCGCTACACGCCGTTCGTCTCGCGCGTCGGGTGCGGCCAGCACGTGGTGCTCCCGTACGGACGGTTCGTGAAGGGATTCGCACCAGTCTTCCAGGTGATCTTGTAGCGGAGGAGATCGTTCAGCCGATGTCCTCCTTCGAAGCTGAGCTCCATGCGACGCTCGGAAATCAGTGCCGCCAGCGCGTCGGTCTGGTTGGTGGCGGTGAGCGGCGCCAAACTCACCGCAGCACGACGTGCATTGAGAATCGCCATTCCCTGCGCCGTCTGCCCCTGCTGAATGAGCGCCTCGGCCTGAATCAAGTCTGCTTCGATCTTGCTGGCGAGACGGATCGGACTCGTTAGGGCCGTGTACTTCTTGGTCACCCAGAGTCGGACTTCGGCGTTGAACGCACCACGCCCGGCGTCGGCAACGAGCACACGCGGATCATTCATCGTGCGATAGGCCGTTGCGACGGTGTAGGCACCGGTTTGTTCAGCCAAACGAAAGAGTTTGTTCCAACGTCGCGACGTTTCTGCGCCACGATCCGCATTCTTGTTGTAGCCAGCGGCAACGGCTGCGGCGAACGTTGCTGCTTCGCTCCACTTCTTTAGGTCCATCTTGGCTCGTGCCATGCCGACTCGCGCAAGGTTGAGCATGTCGGTGTTGCCCGACGTATTCGCCAGCGTGATGGCGTCAGCAAATCGAGTCTCCGCCGCGGTGAGTGCAGCAGATGGCGGCTGACGGGGACCACCGTCAAAGGCGACTTCGCAGAATCCTTCGCCCATCAGAAGGTACGAATACGCAGCGTACGTCTTGGCTTGCGCCAGCAATGACGTACGACCGGTCACCTGTGCATCGGTCCACGCACTCAGCTTCTTTACGGCGTCTTCTGCCTGAAGCCGAGCTGTGTGCAGTGTGAGGTTCATGCCGAAATTTCCCTCACACGTTCCGATGGAGTAGTCGGTCTCGTCGGCCGAGATGGTGCGCTCTCCCCAGTTTGCCAGCGGGACGTTGGAGTTCGCCGTCTCATACTCGTCGGAGTGGACGGAGGAGCCGCCGGCGTAATTGCTGTAGGCGCACTCGAAGTCGCCGATCGCTGATCGAACGAGAACCGACGCCAGCGCTGGGTCGGCGATCTGCTCGGTGGGAATTTGCCCAGGGAATTGAACTTCCAGAATGTTGTTGCAGGCGCTTAGGGTAGCGGCAGCCGCGAGTAGGGTCACCCCGCGCGCCATGCGATCCATTGACTGTCTCATCGATGTCTCCAGTGGCTCGTGTTGGGGGGCGGGAATCAGAACGTGAAGCGAAGGGTGCCCCGAACGCGGGCAAGTTGCGGCCACGATTCCTGCGTGTAGCCATAGTTGCCATTCACATCGCCGGAACGGTTCGGCAGGAGTTCTGGATCGACCCACGGTCCTCCGTACGAGTCTTTCTGCGCGCGCCAGAGGAACGCCATGTTCTCGGCGGCGAGCGTGAACGATCCGCGTGTTGCACGCGCCAGTTTGGCGATGCTCGGATGGAGATCGTACGTCAGCGAGACCGTACGCAAACGCGCGAAGCCGGCGTCGAAGAGTCCCGTGGCGCCAGGGCCGTTGGCATCGTTACGCCACGCTTGGAGCACGGCACTGTTTCCTGAGACCGACGAGTAGGAATTCCTGAAGAAAGTGTGCTGTGCACCGATGTCGCCCACGACCGCCGTCAACCCGCCGAGGTAATCGACGAGTGTGAACAAGCGCAGTCGCTGTCCAAAGCGCAGCGTTGCCTGGAATGACCCGTTGTACGACGGAGTCGGACGTCCGGCGTAGAGACGCGGCGCGGTGGCGCAGTCCACGAGCGTGCCGTTCCCTTCACCCAGATCTGTTCCCCCTTCGCACTTGGCGTTGATCGCTTTCGGAAGAATGAACGTCGGAGCGAGTGAAAGATCGGGAACGACTTCCGCGCTTTTGACGCGCTTGTAGAAGAATGCGTTAGGCGAGAATCCCTTGACGTTGAACTGCTGGATGTAGCTTGATCCAACGAAGGTCGGAGGAACGCCGCCCAAGTCGAGGATCTTCGAGTCGTTTGTCGCGAGCGTGGCGCGGAGGTCGAGCCCCCACTGCGCGGTCTGGATGGGCGACATGTCAAAGCCGAGCTCGATCCCCTGATTGCGCGTTGCTCCGATATTGAGGAACTGCACACCGGGGAATCCACGCGAGGGGCGAAGTGGGGCGGAGATGATCGCGTCCTTCGTATCCTTGCGATACACGGTGAATTCGAAGCCGAGACGCTGGTTGAACATTCCCGCGTCGAAACCGAACTCGGTTTCTTCACCGATTTCCGGCTTCAGGTCGGGGTTGCCGAAGTTGCGCGGCGTTACGCCTCCGAGTCCGCCCGACCCGACGGCCGCCTGATACGTCTGGATGGCGGAGAAGATATCGGGCTGCAGCCCGGCTCGTCCCCATGCACCGCGTAGTTTGAGTTGCGAGAAGAGCGATGAGTTGGCGAGCCACGGTTCCTCGGAGACGACCCACGAGGCGCTGAACTTCGGGTAGTACGCCGCTTTGAAGTTCTTGCCGAACGCCGAGTTGCCATCGCCGCGCATTGCAGCTGTGAGGAAGAGGCGATTCTTCCACCCTAACTGTTCCTGGCCGTAAAGGCCGAACGTCTTGTTCTCCTGGAACGATTCGGACGCTGCCAAACGCGCGCCACTCCCCACGTCGCCGGGACCGGGAACGGGGAACTCGTATCCTTGTGAGATGTTCTGGTCAAACTGTTTGTAGTAGTACTGCACGCCGGCCGCCGTCGTCGCGAGCAGGTTCTTCGAGATGGCCCAGTCGGCGCTCGCGCTGTAGTCGCTGGTGAAGAAGGTGCTTCGGAGTGCTGAGGTCTGCTTTTGTCCGAGGCTCGCGGCAAAGAACGGGTTGTAGCCGGTGGGGTCGCGATAGACGAGTTGCGAGGATTTGTTGTTGGTCATGTCGGGGCCGACCGTGAGCCGGTGCCTCAACCACGGGAAGGGATTGTGGTTGAGCGTGATGCTGAGGCTCGTGCGATCGACGTAGTCGATGCCTTCGACACCGTTGTAATCATCGGGGCGATAGAACTGGAAGCCTTGTCCCTTGCCGTTCCATCCGGTGGTTGACGTGTCAGGGCCAGTGGGTTCGCACCACGGGAAGTTGCAGGCCCAGAGGATGGACGTGGTAATCGGCTGCGCGCCAGATGCACTTCGTGTTTTGGCGCGTACGATGCCGAGGCTCAGGTCAGCACGGAACTTTGCGCTGGGCGACGTGAAACTGAGGTTGGAGCGCGCCGCGAGTTTGTTCTGCCAGTTGTAGGTGACGGCGCCTTCATCGCGGGCGTAGTCACCGGAGAAGAAGTACTTGATCGCTTCTGTTCCACCGGAGACGGAACCGCCGCCGGCATATGGAGAGCCGGTGCTGAAGATGTCGGGATATCCGCGGGATTTGCGGAAGGCCTGGACATTGAACTCCTTGATGTCCGCTGCGTTTCGGTAGTCTCCGCCGCGGCGAATATAGAAGTTGGACGCATAACGTCCTTCCGGATCAGAGAGCCAGTTCTGTCCCCCATCGAGGTGCGTCTCCCAGGTGGGGCGACCGGCGCGTCCGCGCTTGGTAATGATCTGGATGACGCCGTTAGATGCCTCGGTGCCGTAGATGGTTGCAGCTGACGGACCCTTCAGAACTTCGATGCTCTCGATCTCTTCGGGATTGAGGTCATTGAGACGGCTCGGCTTCTCCTGTCCTTGGAACGCGAACGAGGCCACGGCGGCCTGGTTGTTCGAGCGGACGCCGTCGATGTAGATCAGCGGTTCATTGGAGAGGGAGAGTGAACCCGCGCCACGAATACGCGTCGTTCCACCGGTTCCGACCGCGCCCGATGCGCGCATGATGCGCACGCCCGGGACGTTGACCGACAGCATATCCTGCATTTTTGCCGGCGGACCGGTGACCTTGAGGTTCGAGGCGACTTCGACGCGACCGACCGAATTGCCTAACGAGCGCTTCTGTGCTTCGCCGGCCGTTCCGGTCACCACGACGACGTCGAGCTTGACGGCGAGCTCGGTCATCTCGATGCGGACATCGTTGTCGCCCACGCGTGCGTCGTGCGACACTGCCTGATAGCCGATGCGCGTGGCGCGCAGCTTGACGGTCGCGCCGTCGAGATTCGTTAGGCGAAATTCTCCGCGAGTCCCGCTGCGGGCCCCAACCGTGGTGCTCCCGACGATGCTGATCTGCGCATCAGGGAGCGGTTGCCCGCTCTTGGCGTCGAGAACGGTCCCGCTGATCGTTCCTCCCTGCGCTTCCGCGCGATTTATGGGAGGGATGGTCGTCAGCGCAGCGAGTGCGCAGAAGCCCAGCACCAACCGGGCCGACGGCATTTTGATCATACGGCCTCCGAGAGTACGAGTAATCGTGCGCGCGGCGCGAGATTTCATCCATCAGGCCGGCTCGCAATTCTGTGACTAACGGATTTTGGATGCAATAAGGAGCGCAAAATCGAGGACAGGACGTCGACGGCAAATCACCGCCGGCGCCGCCTGCCTTGCGCTCGCCCCACCCTCTTGGATGGGGCGCTTTTCAGAATGCCCCGCCTAACGAGCAGCTTACTTGCGAATGCAAGTATTCGGCGCGCGGTAACGCCCTAACTGCCACCTACCACCCCACTTCCGCGGTCACAAACACCGCGCGCGCCGGAAGCACGAAGTAGCGCACCTCGCCCTCACCCGACACCGAACCACTCCCGAACTTCTGCGTGTCACCCAGATTGCCGCCGCGTACCATCAGAGCGTAACGCCCAAATGTCGCGCGCACGGAGCCATCAAGGAGATAGTACGCGGGGAGCACGCGATCGGCGCTGCTCGTGTTGTCGAGAAATGCGCGCGACTGATACCTCCCCTCCAACGCCACCGTCACGTTAGGCGTCACGAGTAACTCGGCACGTTGAGCGGAGAGAAATCGCGGCGTCAGAAGCGGTTCGACGTTCTTGCGCACCACGGGCGTCCCGCGCGATGAGTCTGTGAAAGACGCGATTCGATTCGTCGAGATGGTCGCGTTGCCGCCTACCACCAGGCGCTTGAGACCACGATACGTCGCGTCGAGCTCGAGACCGCGACGGTAGCTGCTCCCCACATTTCGACGAAGAATCGACCCGGACGCGGTTGGCGCGCCGACGCGCAAAATGTCATTCCGGAAATCCATGCTGTACACGTTCGCCGAGAGGTCGAAGTCGCGGCGAGTCCAGGTAATGCCGACTTCTGCGTCGCGCACGGACTCCGGCTTCACGCGCGAGAAGTCGCCGTAGTCGCCCACGTTCGTCGAGTTCAGGTCGTCCTCACCGGCGAAGAGATCGCTGCGCGCAGGCTCGCGACTTGTTAGGCCATACGACGCGTATGCGGAAACACCATTCCCCACGCGATACGTCGCGCCCAGCTTCGGATTGAAAAAGGCCCACGTCTTGGAGCGCTCGCCGATTCCAGCGTTGGCGTCGGGGATATAGCGAAAGTGCGCCCAGCGCCCCTGCAGATCGGCAAACCATCGTATGCGCCCAGCATCGAGCGAAATCTTGGCGAATGCACTCGCATCGTCCTTGTGCCCGGCGTTGTCGTACAGCTGGGTACTGGGCCGCAGATAGGCACGATGCGCGCGCTCGTAGGTGTTGGCGTTGACACCTGCGTTCAACTGCCAGTCGCCGCGCTCCGCGTTGACTGCACTCGTTAGGCCGTACCACCAATGCTGGAGGTTGTAGCGGTAACGATCGGGGAGATAGAAGTAGTCGTAGTTGCCACCGGCCGAATTCCGATAGAGCGTCGTGTTGACAGAAGTTCTGGCGTCGAACAGATGGGTATACGCCAACGCGATCATCTGCTGGTTGAACTTGTCGTGCTCATCGGGGTTGAGCGGATTGAAGCGACGGTCCTGCGCCAACTCCTCCAACGTCGCGCCAACGTACGACAGCGTGTCGGACAACAGACCCGCGAGCGCCGACAACTTCACTATGTCGCGATCGCCGAACCATCCAGCGCCAACGAATGCAGAACGCCCTTCGACCCCACTCTGCCGCCGATAGCCGTTTGTGCGCAGCGCACCGGCGCGTCCGTACACGGCGAAGCGCGAGTCGAGCAAGCCAGAGTGAAACGAAGCACTCACGCGTTGCGCACCGAACGATCCGGCTTGCAGCTGGAGATCACCGCCGGCATTCCGCTGCGCCACCGGCATCGTCTCGAAGTTGATCGATCCGGCGTACGACGCCGTTCCGGCGGTCGACGTTCCGACCCCACGTTGCACCTGCACCGACTGCACGTTGGACATCAGGTCGGCGAAGTTGGCGAAGTACAAGACTTCATCTTCGGGATCGTTGAGCGGCACGCCATCGATGGTGATGTTGATACGCGTTTGGTCCATGCCGCGCAGCCGGAGATAGGAGTATCCCCAATTCGTTCCGGTCTCGGTGTGTGCGATCAGCGACGGGGTCGCCCCCTGCAGGAGTAATGGAACGTCTTGCCCAAATTGGCGGCGCGCGATCGTCGCGCGATCGACGGTCTTTTGTGAAATGGGGGCGGCGTCTCCGCCTCGAATGGCGCGGACGAGCACACTTTCGATGCGCCTCGCCGAGTCGGGGCGCGTGGTGGTGTCGGTCTTGGCAACCTGTGCGTCGGCGCGCACCGTGAGCAACGACGGGGCGATACACGACAAGGCAGCAATTCGGAGGGTGGCGACCAAGGGTCGCCGAGCGCTCGTTAGGCGCCCGAGGGAAGGCAGGAACATTTGTGGACTCCCTACGCCGGTACGAACCGGATCAGGTTCTGCGGGACTCTCTCAGCCGGCGCACACTCGCGGCGCTGGCACCCCGGTCTTGTTCGTGGAAGATAGCGACGTGGAGGCGCGGTCGCGAGGCGCTCTCGAGCACAGCGAGCGCTCCCATCCACTGAGTGCGCGTTGTGTCGCGTCTCGCGCGAAGCGGGCCGCAGCGCTCAACGTGGGAGACGGTAGGGCATTACTGCATATTGAGTTTCGCGCGCGCGGTGCACGGCGCATCGTGAAGGTGCATGCATGCACACTCGGCCACGAGCGTCGTCCGCCTCATCCAGCTGCAACGACGTGCGTTGAGCGCATGACCGACACCCATCGTTAGGCAGTCCGCAATATTCCTTCCACCCGCACTCGTAATGACTCGGCTCTATCTTGCGCGCCACGGCGCGACGCCGCTTTCCACCGAAGATCGATTCTCCGGAGCAGACGGCGTCGATCTCTCAGACGACGGGCGTGTGCAATGCGCGCGACTCGGGACGCGATTGGTGGACGAGAAGATCGACGCGATCTATGCGTCGAACTATTCGCGTGCCATCGAGTCCGCGCGTATCGCCGGTGCGCCGTTAGGCATGACGCCAGCCGTGCGCGACGGACTTCGCGAGATTTCGCATGGACACTGGGAAGGGCTCTCACGGCGCGAGGTGGAGGAGCGTTTTCCCGAGGAGTACGCGGCCTGGGAGGAGGATCCGTTTACGTTTGCGCCGACTGGTGGGGAGTCTGGGGTATCGGTACTGGCGCGCGCGCTACCGGTGATCCGCGAGCTCGTGACGACGCACGAGGGGCAGCGAGTTCTCGTCGTCTCGCACAAAGCGACGATTCGCATTGTGCTCAGTTCCCTGCTGGGATTCGACGTGCGCGGGTATCGCGACCGGCTCGATCAGGCGCCGGCGTGCCTCAATGTGTTGGATTTCAAGGATGCAGTGCGTGCGCGCTTGATGTTGTTCAACGATACGTCGCACTACACCACGCATCCCCGTACAGCGCCGCAGAATTTATCGCGGTGGTGGGATCGGACAGTGCTGCCGTAGCCGGCCGGCGACTCAGGAGCGATCGCCGAGCAGGTGCATCGCGACGCGATCAACGAGCGCGTCAAACCCCGGGGCGCCTAACGCCGCGCGATCGGTTACGTAGTGCCAGTACTTGCTCGACCGCGGGTCTGGAATGCGCGGTACTGGCTCGACGCGCCACGTATCGGTCAACCGGTGATGCGTAATCCAGTCGCGGAGTCGCGACTCACTCGCTAGCTCGTCCTGTTTGTCCAGCAGGGCGAGCGTCGGAATGCGCAACGCACCGGCGTTAGGCAGATTGGCGACGGCCGACTCAAGGTGAAAGAGCGCTTCAAATGCTGCGACGCTGGTTCCGTTGTGCGAGCGGATGGTTGCTGGCGTTACGGACGGTACGAGAAAGCGCCGGCCAAAAGTGCGGAAGACGCGCACGGCGCGGGCGCGGCTGTGGACGCGAATGGCTGGTGCGAGCAACACCTGGCGCTGGTATGCGCATTGTTGGCTCGAGTCGTGCGCCAGCGCGAACGTATGCACCAGCGCGCCTAACGAGAAGCCGAGGAAGGTGAGTGGAACTCGTTGCTCATTGGCGAGTGCGTGGGCGAGTTCGGTTGCACGCGTCCAGTCGTCGACCCAATCGTGGAATGTGAGCGTGCGCCAAGACTCCGCAGTATCCGGATCGTCTTCCACATCGAGACGATGTCCATGGAAGCGCAGCAGCACGACGGTCGCGCCGCGCGCGCGTAGCGCCTCGCCCAGCTCGCGCATTGCAGCTGCTCGCTGGTTGAGTCCGTGGGCCACGACGACAACGGCGTGGCATGGCGAGGCGGTCAGAAGCTCCATGCCCCTAAGCTGCACGGTCTACACGCGCCCGCCTAGCCTTGCAAGATCGCGTCGACGTCTTCGCCGGCCGACGCCATCTGGCGGAGAACCATGTCGTGGTAGAGCCCTCGCGTATCCATGAGAGCTTCGTGCGTGCCACGCTCGACGACACGCCCATCGTCCATCAATAGAATCAGGTCGGCGCGGCGAATGGTGCTCAAACGGTGTGCGATGACGAAGGTGGTACGCCCGGCCAGGAGCGCCGACATGGATCGCTGGATGAGCTGCTCACTCTCGGTGTCGAGATTACTCGTCGCTTCATCGAGGATCAGGATCTGCGGCTGCGCGAGCACGGCCCGCGCGATGGCGAGCCGTTGGCACTGCCCACCGGAGAGTTTCACTCCGCGCTCACCTATGTACGTCTCGTAGCCATCCTTCAGCCTAACGATGAATTCGTGGGCATTGGCACGCTTGGCGGCATCTTCCACCTCCTCGTCGGTGGCGCTGATCCGGCCATACGCAATGTTGTCACGAACCGACCCATCGAAGAGGAAGGTGTCCTGCTGCACGATGGCGAGGAGATCACGATAGCTGCGCAGGGTGAAGTCGCGGATGTCGGAGCCGTTGAGGAGGACGCGGCCGCGTGTCGGGTCATGGAAGCGGGCCACGAGATCGGTGATGGTGGTTTTGCCCGCGCCGCTCCGCCCGACCAGCGCGACCACCGAACCACCCGGCACCGACACGTCGAAGTCCTGAACGACGGGCTTCCCTTCATGGTATTCGAAGTCGACGTGCTCGAAGCGAATCTGGTGAACCTCGTTAGGCGCCTCAGTCGCGTCGGGGCGATCGGGCTTGTCGTTCTCCAGCTCCAGGAGTTCGAAGACGCGTTCCATTGCCGCCAACGAGCGCTGAAGCTCGCTGAAGGAGTTCACGATCTGCCAAACTGGGTTGAGGAGTTGGAACGTGTACCACTGGAAGGCCATGATGTCGCCGATCGACGCGCGGCCAATCGTGTTCAGGTAGCCACCGTACCAGACGATCACGACGTTCACGACGCCTAACAACAATCCCCACGAGGTCCAGAGCACCAGCTCGCGCCGCTGCGCGAAAAGCTCCTTCCGAAGGACCGTGTGTCGTCCGCGCATGAAGTCGAGCGACTCGTGCCCCTCGCGCCGGAAGGCGCGCACCACGCGAATGCCGGAAAACGTCTCGCCCACTCGCCCGTCGATCAGCTCGACGTCTTTTCGGACGGCACGGTAGATGGGGCGAATGCGGCGCGCAAAGGTGAACGACATCAGCACGACGCCGGGGATGATCGCCACCGCCGTCAGAGCCAGACGCCAGTTGAGCGCCATGAGAATCGCGACCGCCACGAGCAGCCGGAGAAAGGCGATCCCTGGGGAGACAATCGCCAGCTGCAACAACCCCGTCGTGGTATCGACGTCGCCGGTGATGCGCGAGAGAATCCCGCCGGTCTTCATCTCCCATAAACGCGGGAGCGGGAGGTGAAGCAATCGATCGAACAGTGCACGGCGTAGCGCCAGCATCACGCGCGTGTTCAGCAAGCGCTGGCGGTAGTCCTTGAGCGCGCCGATCACGTTGGACAACACCACCAATGTGAGGAACAGTGCGCCCGCGAGCTGCAAATTCGTTAGGCGCTGCGCAGTGTCGAGCGCCTTGTTCAACAGGACGTGGTCGACGATGTACCGCATGAACAGCGGCTCGGCCATCTGCAGCCCCGCCACCACCAGCGACAGCGCGACCAACACCGCGACCGCGCCACGGTGCGGAATGAGCCACTGCAAATACTCACGGAAGAAGGCGCGCCGGCGGACTCGTCTTCCATCCTTCGAGCTGTTCTTCGCCTCCGAAGGTCCCTTCCCTTCGCTCTCGGTCTTTTCGTCGAGTTGGCGCGCGTGATAATCCTGCACGAACTCGGCGTAGCGCTCGCGCGAGGTCGTCGCGCGCCGGTGCGTGGGACGAGGGGAAGTGCTCATGTCCTGAAGCTACGGCGAATTCCGGCTGAGTTCGACTCTCGCCGGCAGCGGCGGCCGCACTCGACGCCATCGCCGCCGCGGGTGAACTTCTTCCTCTTCACTACTCCAAAGCTGTCGAGCCCTCGACCTCTACACGTGTGATCGACGAGTCGCCTGCCCCAGCGTCCCCCTCGCCACCGCGCAATGCCCGGGAAGAAAGCGCAGTGGTCGATCGCGCGTCTCGGAATGAGACGCCAAGCCGCCGAGCCTTCTTGAAGGTCGCGAGCGTCGCGGCCGTCGGCGCTGCCGCGGGGGCCGCCGTCGGCTGCAAACCAGCGGACAATGCCACCACCGGCGCCAGCGCGTCGCCGCAAGCGAGCGCACCAAAGCGCGCCACCGGATTCGATCGCTCCACGCTCGACGCCGTCGGCGAGACGATGCTCCCAGCTTCGTTAGGCGACGGCCGCCGTGAAGCTGTTGACGCGTTCGTCGCGTGGATCGACGGATACGAGCCGGTCGCGGAAGAAATGCACGGCTACGGCTACGCCGACGTGCGCTATCTCCCACCAGACCCAGCCCCCGCGTGGCGCGCGCAGCTCGAAGCGCTCGACCTGCTGGCGAAAAAGACCTCCCGCAAACGCTTCCACGAACTCGACGAGACTGGGCGCAAGGAAATCCTAACGATGGCACTCGCCCGGGTCCCCGGCGGGCGCCTGCCTGCTCCTTTGTCCGCGACACATGTGGCCGTGGCGCTCGTCGCTCACTGGAGCGCGTCGCCGCGCGCGTGGAACGCGGCCTTCGGCGCTGATATCTCTCCCAATTCGTGCCGTGCGCTCGACGGCACGTTAGGCAAGCCGCGCGCAATCGATGGGGTGAAGGTGTGAAAACGATCGACACCGACATTCTGATTATTGGCAGCGGAATCACTGCGGCGCTGATGGCGGCGAAGCTGGCCGAGAGCACGTCGCGCAAGATCACTGTTGTCGAAGCCGGGAAGCCAAGTACGCCGTTCGACCAACGTGCAAAAGCACGCGAACGCTACCTCGCGTACGGTGAGAGTCCTTGGAAGTCGGACCATCTCGACGACCAGAACGCGTTTGGCACCACGTGGGGATTTTCGCCGAGTATGCATGTGGGCGGGCTGGCGATGCATTGGGGTGGCGTGACCCCCCGCTATTCGCCCGAAGACTTTCAGCTGAAATCGATGTTTGGAGTCGGCGACGACTGGCCGTTCACGTACCAAGAGCTGGACCCGTTCTATCAGGAGGCCGAGGAGCGAATGGGAGTGGCCGGAGAGCAAGGACCACCGGCGCTCGACCCACGCGGTAAGCCGTATCCCATGCCGGCGCTGCCGGTGAACTACAATCTCGCGCAGCTGCAACTGTGGGCGACGAAAGCAGGGATCGTCACCTGGAGCATGCCCTCAGCGAAGAATTCGATTGAGCGCGATGGGAGAGCGCGCTGCCAACGCTGCGATACCTGTTATCCAGTCTGCCCCAGCGGCGCCAAATATTCCCCTGACTTCACCTGGAATGCGCTCGTGCAGGCCAGGAAGATCGACTTGCTTCCCGAGACGCTCGTTAGGCGATTGGTTGCCGACCCCAAGTCAGGGCACATCGTCAGCGCGACGGGGAATCGCACAGACGCCGGCGGCGAAGAGGTGAGGTTCAACGCCAAGACCTTCGTCCTCGCCGCGGGCTACGTCTGGTCGCCGCATCTTCTCCTTCTCTCGCAGGACTCGGCGCACCCAAACGGACTTGCCAACCGCAGCGGGCTTGTCGGACGATATCTGGCAGGACATCGCAACGTCGGAGGTCAGATTTCCCTGCCGTTGGAGCTGTATCCTGGAATCAACGTGCAGCACTCGCTCGTATCCAAGCAGTTCATGCGTCCCGCGCCTAACAAGTCGGCGAAGTATCTGCGCCATGACTTGCGAATCTGGGAGTCGAGTGTCGGTCGTGAACCGCGGCTCCGAGATGACAACGGCGCCCCGCTCTTTGGTGATGCCCTGCTCGCCGATTGGAAGGGACGCGCGAAAGGAGCCACTGCTCGCGTTCGCGCCTATTACGACGTCCTCCCCGATCGCGAGAGCAAGCTCGTACTCGACGACGCGCACAAGAATCGTTTCGGCGACCCCATGCCTAACGTGACGTTTCGAGATGCGCCCGACAGCGCGGCATTGCGCGAATGGCAGGAGGAAGAGATTCGCGAACTCTTCCGGGGCATGGCCAAGGCGGGCGGCGGGGAAATTCTCGCGCTCGCGAACAGCAGGGACGATTTAGGGCAGGAGCACCCGGCTGGCGGGTGCCGCATGGGCAACGATCCCGCCACCAGCGTCGTGAACGCTTGGGGGCGCGCGCACGACCACGACAACCTCTGGATTGCCGGCGCACCAGCGCAACCAACCGCATCGTGCTGCAACGGCACACTCACCTTCGCTGCGGTGGGGTTGCGCACCGCCTCGGCGATTGCCCGGGAGCACTAAACCGTACCCAGCAGTGTGACCCTGAATTCTCCGATGCAGAGATACGTTAGGCGTTCGCCGTTCCAACCGCCGCCCGTCCGTCGAGCGCCTCGCGAACGGCACGCGTCAGCGCCTCACGCGTAAATGGCTTCGTGAGGAAAGCGCCGAGGTGCGAGAGCGTATCCTCCTGTGCGGCGTCGGGGCCGGTGTAGCCGCTGATGAAGACCACCGGCAACTCGGGACGACGCGCGCGGAGCGCCTCGACGAGCTCCGGCCCCGTCATCCCGGGCATCTTCACATCGGAGAGAATCAGGTCGAAGTCGAAGTCCACGCTCTCGGCCAGCGCGAACGCCTTGAGCCCATCCTCGGCGGCCAATACGCGATATCCCTGAAGTTCCAGCATTCGCATCGTTAAGGCGCGCACGGTCGGTTCGTCTTCGGCGAGCAAGATCGTTTCTCTTCCCGTTGACAACACATCCGTAGCAGGCGCACGTTCGACGCGACCGTGATAGACGGGGAGCCACACGGTGAAGGTGGTGCCAAACCCCACGCGGCTGGAGACTTCGATCGCTCCATGGTGGGTGGCAACGATCCCGTGGCAGACGGCGAGACCGAGTCCCGTCCCCTTGTTCAGCTCCTTGGTGGTGAAGAAGGGTTCGAAGAGGCGGCGTCGCACTTCCTCGTCGATGCCCACGCCTGTATCGCTCACGGCGAGCGTGACGTACTCGCCGGCAGCGAGCTCCGCATCACCCACCGCGCGCTGCTCAGCCAACGATATCTGTTGCAGCCTCACCGACGTCGTTCCACCGGTTGGCATGGCGTCACGCGCATTCTTCACGAGGTTGAGGAGCAACTGCTCCACCTGCGCCGCGTCGGCGAGGACGGGAGGAAGTCCCGCGTCAGTGTCGATCGTTAGGCGGACGTGCGGACTGGAAACGTGCTGCAGGGTGCGCTCCAGGGCAATCACCAGCTCTTCCAGCTGCAACGGTACGGGCTGTGACTGCTGACGGCGGGCGAAGGCAAGGAGTTGGCGGGTGATTTCGGCGACGCGGCGCCCGGCACGCACCAGGTCGCGCAAGTCGTCCTCGAGCGCTCCCTGCCCTTTGGCGTGCACCTGCGCCAGCTCCGCAAAACCCAAGACCGCGGTCATGCTGTTGTTGATCTCATGCGCCACTCCGCCCGCCAGCCGGCCGATGCTTTCCATCTTTTGAGAAGTCAGCAGGCGCTGTTCGAGGCGGCGGCGCTCCTCCAGTTCGCGTTCCAACGCTACGGTGCGATCTCGAACGCGCGCTTCCAACGTCGCATGTGATTCCTCGAGATCACGCGTCCGCGCGTCGACCTGTGCCTCGAGCTCCTTGCCGCGCTGTACCAATCGATGTTGGCGCCAACGCACGACGAGAGAAATCGCCAGTGCCGCCACGCCTAACAAGACCGGATAGAACCAGACCTGTTCAGGGACCGTCTTGTCCACCGTCATCTCGAGCGAAGCGACAGTCGGGTTCCACGATCCGTCTTCCGACGCCGCGCGCACTTCGAACCGGTAGTGCCCTCCGCGCAATGGACCGAAGGCCGCGGTGCGCTTTCCCTCGGCATCGCGCCACGCATCGTCGACGCCGATCAGGCGATACTCGACACGCACGCGCGACGGCACCAGGGCATTGGTCGCCGCAAAAGTGAGTTCGACGCGCGCCGGGTGACGCTCGAGGGCCAATGTTGCGCCTAACGGGACCTCGTTTCCGTCGACGACAAGGCGATCGAGATGAATCTGCGGCGGCAAGGTATCGGCCGAGACCTGCGCCGGATCGACACGGACTACACCGGCGAAACTCGGGAGCCAGAGATAGCCGGCGTCATCGCGGATGATCGTGCTCACGAAGTCGCTATTGAACTCCGTCGTCGGCAGCCCATCGGACCGATCGAAATGCCTAACGTTGGCCACGCGTGAGCGCCCATCCGCGACTTGCTCCAACTGTGTGCGCGCGACGCGCGTCAGGCCGAATCGCGACGTGAGCCAGAGGTTGCCCAACCGGTCGATCACCAGGCCACCGATCTCGCGCTTGAGCCGCGGATCGACGTCCCCTAAATGCGCAATGCGCTCGTGGCGAAGGACGTAGAGTCCCGAGTCGGCGGTCCCGATCCAGATGTTGTCATGATCATCATCCAGAATCGCGCTTACCTGCAGATCGGAGAGTCCGTCCTGCCGCCCATAGTGGGTGACCGCGCCGTTCTTCATGACCGTCAGGCCCGGCGCGCCGATGACCAGTCGGTCGTGCCGATCGCGCAAGATCGTGTTGGGTCGGTCAGTCGCCGCGAGACCTAACGAGGCTTGGGCGTAATCGGTCTCCGCACCGTGTGAGTGAAACACGCCGCTGTCGGTCAGAAACCAGATTGACCCGTCGCGGTCCGGATAAAATCCGTTCACACGCGACGGCGGCAACTTGATCGATTTCTCGGAATGCGCACCGCTGGCATCGAGTCGTAACAATTGCTTCTCGGTATGCACCGCAAGCATCGTCCCACTCGCGGTGAGCGCCAGCGACGATGACAGATTTCGGCCTGCGCGCCTAACGACTGGCGTCCATTGATCGTCTGCGAAGCGCGCGATCACGCCGTCCGACGTCGACGCCCACAGCGTCCCGTTGGCGTCAGCGCGCACTCCCCACACCGACGTCGGCTGAAGTCCGTTCGCATAGGTGGTGAAGGGAGATCGCTCAAAGCGCGTCATTCCCGCCGATGTGCCAGCCCACATGCGTCCGCGCGCATCAGCAAACAGAGACCAGACCTGCTCACCCGATAGCGGATTCGCCCCGGCAAATTTCGTTAGGCGCGCACCGTCCCACTGGAGCACTCCCTGCATCTCGGTGCCTAACCAGAGGATGCCGTCGGCGGTACGGGCAAGCGTCCACACCTCGTTCCCCACATCCGGCGCCGCAGCGCCAATGCGCTCCAATCCACGCACCGCCCCGAAATCGCGCGTGTCGAGATGCCACGCGCCATTTCGCGTCCCGACCCAGATGCCATCCGCACCGTCACTTACGATGGCGAAGAATCGCTCTCCGTCCGCTATCGGCGATGACGTGGCGGTACTCTCGCCCACGCCGATCGATGCGAGAAAAGATCGCCCGGCCATCCAGATGCGCCCTGTCTTGTCTTCGAATAGCGCGTACGCATAGCTGCTCGCTCCCGGCACTCGGCGAAAATTCTTTCCGTCACCAACCAGCACGCCGTAGGCGCCCGCGACCCAGATGCGACCGCGCCGGTCCTGCAGCACTTCCCACGTCATCGTGTCCGGAACGATCGACGGCGGGATTTGCCTGAACTTTCCCTCTTCGAGGACGGTGAGTCCGCGTTCCGTCGAGATCCACAACCGCCGCTCCTTATCGCTGGCGAGCGAGTTGATGACGCCCGAGCCCAGTTCAGGGCGAGACTCCGGAGGATACGGTTTGAAATTCAGCCCGTCGTATCGCACCAGGCCGCGACGAGTCCCCAGCCAGAAGAATCCATCTGCGGCCTGCGTGACCGCGAGCACCTGGGTTTCGGGGAGGCCGTGGTCGGTGTCGATGGTGCGCCAGAAATACGGTGTTGGCGAATCGCTGGCGGTCGCTGGGGTTTGCGCGCGAGCGGGTAAAGTGAGGGCCAATGCGACGACGGCCAACAGCGCGCCACAAAGCTTCGTAGGCGTCCGTTTGCGCGTGTCATTTCGTTGCGATCGGTCCATCACAGTGATCCGAGCACTCGGAGGATTTGGCGTCGGATAGTCAGCGCGGCGGGAGATAGCGCGACTGCAGGCGACATCTATATAGACGAAGGGAGACGACTATCTACAAATCTCGTCTCGTTTGGTTCGTGTCTACGGCCTACCCGTCGCTTAACGCGGCTGCACTCTCGTCGGCGACGACTTCTCCCTTTCGGCATTCGTGAATCAGGGTTGCTGGCCATTCGGGGAGATAACGATCTGCGGCTCGTATTCTGGAATAAGTGAGCTGCTTTCCCGCGCCTAACACCACCATGGCGCACTCGGCCGACTCACAGATTGTGGCCACGCCGACACTTACGCCGTGATGCGGGACTCGCTCGAGGGTGCCGAAGGTGGGGAAGGTCTGGAGGTTGTCGCGGCGCGTCTCTTCGGAGAGGGGGATGATGCGCGTGCGGCTCTCCCGCGCGGCGCCGGGCGGATTGAACGCCACGTGCCCGTCGCTCCCTCCCGATGCGAGGAGGAAGAAGTTGATGCCGCCCGCCGCCGCGATGCGCGCGTCGTACTCCGCGGGATCGTTAGGCGCGGGAAACCAGATGTTAGTCGGGTCGATGAACTCGTTAGGCTGGAGCACCTCGTTGAGCCGGCCGGCGATTTCATTTCGCGCGAAATGGTGACAGGACCACGGCTCGTTGGCGCTGGCGTACACCAACCCTCCCGCACGCTCGACCAGGTACTCATCCATCATCACCAACACGACGTGCGCCAGCGATTGCGGCTTCGCTTGCAGCTGCCGAGCCATCGCCTCGAAGATCGGTTTGGGCGTGCGCCCCGTAGGGCAGCCGAGCAGGAAGCCTTGGTTCGCGTCAGCCGCGTTCGCGATGCGTGCGAGAATGCGCGACGCCATGTGTTCGCCAACTGCGCCGGGAGTGGGAAGAATCGTGTAGGGGGTACGCGCCATCACGCGGGCCAGAATCAGTGGGAGAAGATCTTGCCAGGATTGAGCACGTTCCGGGGATCGAGCGCGCGCTTGATGGCGCGCATGACGGGGAGGGAGTCGCCGTGCTCCATTTCCAGCGATCCCATTTTCCCGATGCCCACTCCATGCTCGCCCGTGCAGGTGCCGCCTAACGACAGGGCGCGCTCGGTCAACCGCGTCGAGATGCCGCGCGCGCGTTCACGCTCCTCGTCGTTGTTCGGGTCGATGAGCAAGAGGACGTGAAAGTTGCCATCCCCAACGTGCCCGACGAGTGGTGCAACAATTCCGGTCTGCGCGATGTCTTCGCGCGTCTCCCGAATGCAGCGTGCCAGGTGCGAGACGGGAACGCAGACGTCAGTCGTCCACGAGCGGGCACCCGGACGCAGCGCGATGCCGGCATAGTACACGCGGTGTCGGGCATCCCAAAGGCGCGCGCGCTCGTCTTCTGTCGTCGCCATCGCGTGCACCGATCCGTTGAATTCACCGACCACGTCGCGCACCGCGTCCAACTGCTCGCCTAACGCGTCCTTGCTGAAGGCGTGCAGTTCGAGAAAGAGCATCGGCTGCTCGGGGAGCCCGAGCAAGAGGTAGCGGTTGAGTGCACCGATCGTCATCGCGTCGACCAGTTCGATACGGGCGAGGGGAACACCGCTCTGCAGCAGCGCCACGACGGCATCGACTGCGTCATCCACCGTCGCGAATGAACATGTCGCCGCGGCGATGGCATCCGGCACGGGGTGGAGGCGCAGCGTGACCTCGGTGATGACCCCCAACGTTCCCTCGGAGCCCAGGAAAAGACGCGTGAGATCGTAGCCGGCAGACGACTTTCGCGCTCGGCTCCCGGTATGAATGATCGAGCCGTCGGCGAGGACCACGGTGAGTGCCATCGTATTCTCGCGCATCGTGCCATAGCGCACCGATGTCGTTCCCGACGCACCCGTGGCCACCATGCCACCGATGGTCGCATCGGCCCCAGGGTCAACGAAAAAGGTGGCACCGCTCCCGGCGAGCGCCTGCACCAGTTGTTTGCGAGTCACTCCCGCCTGCACCGTGACGTCCAGGTCCTCCACACTGACGCGAAGGATCCGGTTCATTCTCGTTAGGTCGAGCGACACGCCGCCTTGAACTGCACTGACATGTCCCTCGAGCGAGCTTCCCGCGCCATAGGGGATGATCGGGACGTCGCGCTCGCTGCATAACGAGACGATGGCACTCACTTCCTCAGTCGTTTCCGGATACACGACGACATCGGGCGGAGCCGGTGGAAAGTGCGTTTCTCCGCGCCCATGTTGTTCGAGCTCCGACGCCACTCTCGTTAGGCGATCACCGACAACGCCCGCAAGCGCACTCACGAGCTCCTCCACGTCCCGCACGCGCGACGCAGTGAGCGCGGCCGTCACCCTTCCCTCCCGGCGATTGGCGCGTTGCGCGGTCGCAGCGTGGATTGGGACATGTGCAAGTATCTCATGGATTGTTTCACGTTGAGCTTGAGCCCGCCGTCCCTGTGCGGCGCACGGTGCGAGCACGGTGTGTCTCGGAGGAACCTACTCAGTCAGAGGGAGCGCGTCACGACGACCGCCGGAGCTTGCTTCGGGGAACGACGCACGTTGCAACCGTCGCTCCCGCGCGAGACGTTTGTCACCGACGATTCCAACAGCGACGATCTCTGCGAGGATTCAACATGCCTTTCCTGAAAACTTCTTCCAATCCGAGCACGAACATTCATTACGTCGACATCGGGAGCGGTAAGCCCGTCGTCCTCATTCATGGCTGGCCGCTGAGTCTCCGCATGTGGGAGTCGCAAATCAACGCGCTCACCGACGCTGGCTTTCGCGTGGTCGCGTACGACCGGCGTGGCTTCGGGGAGAGCAGCCGTCCAGTCACCGGCTACGACTACAACACTTTTGCATCAGACCTGAACGACATCATCACTGAGCTCAACCTGAACGATGCTACGATTGCCGGCTTCTCCATGGGCGGTGGCGAAGTCGCGCGCTACATCGGCACATACGGCACGTCGCGCGTGCGCAAAGCCATGCTGTTGGGCGCCGTCCCACCCTTCTTGCTCAAGACCGCAGACAATCCGACCGGCGTCGATAAATCGGTCTTCGACGGGATGCTGGCCGGCGTGAAGAAGGATCGCGTCGCCTTCCTCGATCAATTCTTCCCCAACTTCTACAACTACGACGGCGGCAAGGGACCGAACCCGGACCTGATTCCCTTCAGTAAATGGATCGCGTGGGCAGCGTCCCCCAAGGGGACGCAGGATTGCATCACCGCCTTTGGCACGACCGACTTCCGCGAGGACCTGAAGAAGATCGACATCCCGATTCTGGTGGTGCATGGCGACAGCGACCGCATTGTTCCCCTCGAGATCTCCGGAAAGCTTGCGCACGAATCGGTGAAGGGAAGCCGCCTCGAAGTGATCAAGGGCGCGCCGCACGGATTCGCGGCGACGCACGCTGAAGAGTTGAACGCGCTGATGCTCGACTTCTTGCGCTCGTAAACGCGTTAGGCGTTAGGCGGCCAGCGCGTTCTCATCCCCAACCTTCGACCTCGAACGACGAATGTTTCCGCGTGCTTTGGCTACGGCGATTCGTGCCTTGCTTCCCATCCGGGTACCGAACCTGACCCCAACTCTCGCGATTGCGTTCGCGATCCCGCTTTCGCTGCACGCGCAGTCGCTGGAAGCGTACGCCACCTCACAGCTCAACGCGCTTCACGCCAAGAGCTCGATTTACGCCAAGCACTTGCCGAGTGGGAGGACGATTGCGGTGCGGTCCGATCAGCCGATGAACACGCTCAGCGTCATCAAGATCCCGGTCATGATCCTGGCCTTCCGCGATGCAGACGCCGGGAAGCTCAAGCTCGCGGAGCGCTACACGATCAAGCCTGAGGACATGCGTCGAGGGAGCGGGTTGCTGCAGACGTTCGCGCCCGGGCTCAGTCCTACGTATCGCGACATCATTGAGCAGATGATCATCACCAGCGATAACACCGCGACCGACATCATGATTCGCACGGTGGGGCGCGACCGAGTGAACGCGATGCTGGCGGAGTTGGGGTTCAAGCAGACGCGCCTCCAAAGCACAACCGGCGCGCTCTTCCGAGAAGTCTGGATCGACGCTGACCCAAAGAACAAATCGATGAGCGACCGCGAAGTCTTCGACAAAGGGTTTCCGAACGACGCGCAAGCCGCCAAGCGATCATTCGCACTTGAGGGGGACTCGTCACGCTGGCTCGGACGCACCACGGCGCGCGAAATGGCGACGATGCTCGAAGGTATTCTAGGCGCGAAGTACGCATCCAAGGCGAGCAGCGAGGCGATGGTCGACATCCTGAAAGAGCAGTTCTACTCGTCGCGACTCCCGCAGCGCATTCAGTTCCGCGCTCAGATCGCCCACAAGACGGGCGACTGGCCGCCATACGCCGGCAACGACGTCGGGATCATCTTCTACAAGGGCGGGCCGGCGATCGTGAGTGTGTTCACGAATCAGAACACGGGCGACTTCTTCGAGCTCGAGGCGACCGAAGGGAGGATCGCCGAGCGTATTATCGATACGTGGAAGTAGAGCGAGCGGGCGTGTCGATGGTCCTGATTGACAGGAGAGAGAGCGATGCCCACCAAACGAAAGAAAGCATCTGCGAGACGCACCACCAAAGCAGCGGCGATCATGGAGAATCCCGCACCGCCGGTCCACATCTGCTTCGAGCGCATCATTCCTGACGAGCTCGACCCCGAGGCACACGTTAGGCGCGCCATGCGCGAAGCCATGACCGAGGGGCGCCGCCCCTCGCCTAACGAGCGACACCGCGTCGCACGCATGGCGGTGCAGAACTCCAAGAAGTGGGGCGCCGGCGCCATCGTCACGTGTCGCTTCCTCGACGGGCGCCCGGCATGGCAAAAGAAGGTCGAAGCCATTGCCCACGAATGGGAACGCGTCGCCAACATGACGTTTCGCTTCGTGAAGTCGGGGACGGCCAACGTTCGCATCTCGTTCTTCGCCGACGATGGCTCCTGGTCGGCGGTCGGTCGCGACGCCCTCAACCGCGCCTACTTCCCCGCCCACCAGCCAACGATGAACTACGGCTGGCTACGCGACGACACGGCGATGGCCGAGTATCGGCGGGTTGTACTGCACGAGTTCGGGCACGCGCTGGGGTGTATTCACGAGCACCAGTCACCGAAGTTCAACCGCAAATGGAACGTCCAGGCAGTCAATCAGTATTTCGCCGGTCCGCCTAACTACTGGTCACCCGACCAGATCAAATCCAACGTCCTCGAGAAGTACTCGCCACGGGGAATGTCTACGACGGTCTTCGATCCCAAGTCGATCATGCTCTACGCGTTCGACGCGGCACTCTTCACCGACGGTAAAGGACCGACCAACGAAAACAATGGTCTCTCCCCGAAGGACCGCGGCATGATCAAGCGCATGTACCCGAAGCGCTAATCATGGGCGAGGCGCGGCGAGTGGAAACTCGCGTGCACGAGACACAGTATTGCAAGCGACGGGAGGGGGCATCGGGCGACACGGCTTCGATGCCCCACTTGTGTCCGGACCTCTCGACCCAACGCTGATGCGACTTCTGACCCCCGCACTCCTCATCGCCGTCGTTGCCTGCTCTCCCGCAGCGCCTCCGGCAGCCGCGCCTAACGATTCGGCCGTCATTGCGCGCGTTACGTCGTCGCTCCGCCCAGGCCTCGCGCTCAAGGGCGCCGCACCAGTCAAGTACTCTCTCGCGGAGCGCATGCAGAAGTACAAAGTCCCGGGACTCTCAGTGGCCGTCGTCGACAGTGGTCGGATTGTCTGGGCACACGGGTATGGTCTCAAAGAGAGCGGGACCAGCGACTCCGTCACGACGTCGACAATCTTCCAGGCCGCCTCGATCAGTAAGCCGGTGGCGGCAACGGGGATGCTCCGCCTCGTCGATGAAGGGAAGCTCGCCCTCGACACGCCGGTCAACGATTACCTCAAGAGTTGGAAACTCCCGGATAACAAGTTCACCGCGAAGGAGAAGGTGACGCTTCGGCGCATCGCGTCGCACAGCGCCGGCCTAACGGTGCACGGGTTCCCCGGCTACGCCGTCACTGATTCGATTCCGACAGTTCCGCAGGTACTTGATGGCAAGAAGCCGGCGAACACCGCGGCGGTGCGTGTTGATACGACGCCCGGAAGCATCTGGCGCTACTCGGGCGGCGGGACGACGATCGAACAGTTGGTGATGACCGATGTCACGGGTGAGCCATTCGGCGCGCTCATGAAACGCCTGGTCCTCGACCCCATCGGGATGACCAACAGCGGATACATGCAACCGCTGCCTAACGACAAACGGGCGCAAGCGGCTGCTGGGTATCGTGGCGATGGCAAGATGGTGGAAGGGCGTTGGCACGTGTATCCCGAGATGGCGCCCGCTGGCCTTTGGACGACGCCGACCGACCTGCTCAAGTGGGCGATGGAAATCACCGCTGCGCGCGCCGGCAAGTCGACCGAAGTGCTCACGCAGAAAACCGCGACCGACATGCTCACGGTTCAAAAAGAGCCAGCAGGAATCGGCCCGATGGTCCATGGCACCGGGCGCGAGATGTACTTCGAGCATGGTGGCGCCAACGAAGGGTACCGCTGCCAGGTCATGTACTTTCCTGAGTTAGGGCAGGGGGCTGCGGTGATGACGAATTCCGACGAAGGCTCCGCCGTTGCGCAGGAACTGCTCTACGCCATCGCCGCGGAGTACAAGTGGCCCGGCTACGCGCCGCGCGAAGTCGAAACGGTCGCCTTGGACTCGGTCGCCCTCAATGCATTCGTTGGCGACTACGCGATGACGACTCCGATGAAAGCCCTCGTCCACGTCACACGCGTGGGCAACAAGCTCTTCGTCGAGGAATCGCAGTACATCCCGAAGGTTGAGGTGTTGCCCATGGCCAACGACAAGGTGATTGCATTGGATACCGGCCTCGAGGCGACGTTCAGCCGAACGGGTGGACGCGTGGACGCGCTCTCCGTCGGCGGCATGACGTTCAAGCGCACCAAGTAGCGAGGGCTCAAACCAGCGCGCCTGCTCTAACTATCTAGAGCAGGCGCGTTATTTCTTCCTGGTGGTGTCGGCGGGCGAAACCGTCATCCATCGCCCGCGGTCATCCAGACGCTCGAGGTACATGCGGATCTTTCGCAGGTACTCGAGCGTTTCGCCTTGGCGCCATCGCTTCACCCTCGGCGCCACCTTGACGATGCTGGGCCACTTCTTTGGATCGAGCCCTTCGCCCCGCGCGTGGGTCTGCGCGTTCAGCATCGTCCCGCGCCCGGCGTTGTAGCTGGCGAAGACGAATTCGCGACAATCGTCGACGATCGAATCACCCTCCCATCGCAACCAGAGGCGACGGTCATACGCGATTCCAGCCGCGATGTTCATCTCCGGATCGTCAATCGCCTGAAAGTCATCGTTTTTCGAAACCACTTCTTTGAAGGTCGCAGGCATGAGTTGCATGACGCCGCGCGCACCGACGCGGCTCGCTGCCGCTGGATCGAGATTGCTCTCTGCCATTCCCTGCGCCTTGAAAATCCGCCAGTCAAAGGCCGGCCCAAAATTGCGCTTGCTGTATTTGCGAAACGCGTCGTCGAACCGATCCTCGGGGTGCCGTCCTTGCGCCAACGCAGGCGCCGAGTGCAGCAAGTAGAACAGCAGGGCGCCTACCGCTAGGGGCTTTATACGTCCACGCCGGCAACCAGGTCGCATCGCGTCAGTTGAGCGCGCCACCGATAATGATTGCGACGGAGACGAAGATCGCGGCGATGAATACGCCCACGGCGACGTTCCCTCGCTTGAGCTCCTCCTCGAAGTCGACGCGCGGCGTGAGAAAATCGATCACGCGATAGGCAACGAACATCATCACGACGCCTAACGCGGCGTAGAGAAAATTCAGGCCGATAATGGACCACTGCATGATGGCGCTCGAAACGGGGGACGGAGTACGAACGATGCCGTGCGTGACGGCCTAAAGTATACGAGAAAAGCGTGCGCGTGGCACGGGCGCAGGCGCGTTTGCAGCGGACGCCCGCGTTAGGCGTGCGCGGCAACCGCTCCGGGGCGCGACCCGTCGGCGCGCCCTCCGAGGAGATCGATCGCGATTCGGTAGAGACGGCCGCGCAGTTCCTCTCGATCGCTCACCCGCGTCAGATAACGCACCGTGACGTCCACGCCGCCCGCCGTGGGCTTGAGATTCACACTCGCCTTGCCCGCCGTCGGCACAAAGCGCGGAATGCGTTGCACCTCGCTCCATCCAGCGGACGAATCGCTGACCCGCTCCGCGATCGCCGACTCTACTTCGCGACGCAACGCCTCGGCGATCACATTTGGATCCTGTCCCGTCGGGACGGTGATGTGCACCTCGTCCAGCAACCATCGCCCCGACGTCGAGAAGTTGAAGTAGTGCCCTTCTACCGCGAACCCATTGGTGAACGTGACGCGCCGCCCCGTCGGGTGCCCCGACTCTGTCCACGTCCCGGTTTCCAGCAGCACCGTATAGAACAGGCCAAGCTCCACCACTTCCCCCGTCACGCCGTTGATCTCCACGAGATCGCCGATGCGAATTCCATTTCGCCCCATCAACACAAACCAGCCTACGACGGCGACGAGAAAGTCCTTGAGTGCGACGGTGAGGCCGGCGCCGGCGAGGCCGAGGAACGTCCCGAGATTGTCGGGGGGGCCGAAGACGACGAGCAAGATGAGGAGAACGGTCGTCACCTGCAGCGAGACTTTCGACACCATGTAACGCGTCTGGCGCTTTCGGCGATCTTCATGCAGGCCACCTAACGAGCGCTCGACCCACGCCGCGAGCAACGTCGCGACGAGGAGCATCACGAGAATCACCGCGATGTGCTGCAGCGCATCGTTCAGGACCTCGCGCTTCTCCTGGGCGATGACCCCTTCCCAATTCCTGTAGTTCTGCACGAGCGCGTGCTGCACGTCGACGCGCTGGTCGAGCCCCATCCGTGACTTCTCTCGATAGGCGCGCTGTTGTGTTTGCGAGAGGAGGAGCTTCGTCGAGTCGTGCAACGACTTGGCGAGTGCGAGGCTGTCCGTCAGAAGCTGCGCGTTTCGCGCTCCGCGCGCGTCGACCGAATCGTGTAAAGTCTCGTAACGTTCGGCCAAGGAGTCCGAGACCTGTCCCGCGCGCCTAACGAGACCGAGCTTTTCGTCATACGTTTGCCACGACTTCGCCAGCCTGACGAGTCCGTGAGACTCGGGGAGCTCGGCCACCGTCACGTGCAACGAGTCCGCCCCTTTCGACGTTGCCTCGTGCTCTTCGATGAGCTGCTGCATTTCGCCCTGCGGATCGCCCCCGGCCCGCCGGAGATCCTGGCGCGCGTCGTCCACCGCGTCCTGATCGAGCGCCGCCTGCGCTCTCGCGAGGTTGAGCCGATCGGTGAGTGCTGGTGCGTCACCCGCCGGCGCAGATTTGAGCTTCGCGGTGAGTGAATCGACATCGCCCTGGTCTTTCGCCAACGCCTGCAACGACTGCCGCAGTCGCGCGTCGGCATCCACGGCCTCGGGAGTGTTCGCCCTGGCGCGATTCGTTAGGCGGCGTACGGCGCTGGCGAAGGCGAGATCCATGTCTTCGTCGCCCAGCCGCAACGCCTCCTGGGCCAGCGCCCGCTCGTCAATCGACGTGGGCAAGTGAACCAGCTGTTCCGCCATTTCGAGGGAGAGCGAATTGGCGGTAATCGCGCGACGCCGGCTGGAATCGGGGCGCGCGTCGGTCGTCGCGCTGGTATCCAGCGGCTTTCCTGTTTCGCGAATGCCAACTCCAACCGCGATCAGGGCTGCGGCGATGAAGGCGGCGGCTACGTACTCCTTCTTAGGCATCTCGTTAGGCGGACTCAGAGGGGAGCCAGCCTGTCCGGTGCGGTCGCGCGCTTCCGGGTCAGGCCAGCGAGTCGATACGAGCGAATCGGAGCAGATATGCTACGTGGATGTAGCCGCGGATGCGACTCACCAGATCACCATCCACGCCAAGCCGATCGCCGACTGGGGCGCCTAGGTACTCGCCTTCGGAAGCTGCAGCGTGAACGTGCTCCCGACGTCCAATTCGCTCTTCACAGTGAGATTCCCGCCCATCGCGCGCGCGAGTTCGCGACTGATGGCCAGGCCAAGTCCCGTACCATCCACCAGGTTGATGAGCGAACGATCCAGCTGAACAAACGGCTCGAAAATCGCCTCGCACTTGTCGGACGGAATTCCGATCCCCGTGTCGCTCACCTCAATGGCGATTGTGGTCCTCTCGTCACGCGCCACGATGGTCACCCGACCGTCGTTAGGCGTGAACTTGATGGCGTTGGACAAGAGGTTGAGCAGGATCTGTTGCAACTTCGCGCGATCGGCGACAACGCGCAGCGACTCGGTGAACTCGACGCCAATCGTAATGCCCTTCGCTGCCCCCTGCGGCGAAATCAACGCCGCGCACTCCGACGCGATGTCGTTGGCCGAAACGTCAGAGAGCGCGTAGGTAAGCTGCCCCGCCTCGACGCGCGTGAAGTTAAGAATGTTGTTGATGATGCCCAGGAGATGCTGTTGGCTCCATTGAATGCGCTCAAGCTGCTGCTTCTGGAGCGAGGTCACGGGACCCGAGCACCCCGTTGCAATGAGCTCCGCGTACCCGGCGATCGCGTTCAGCGGCGTTCGCAATTCGTGAGACATCGCCGCGAGGAATTCGCCCTTGGCGCGATTCGCCTCCTCGGCCTCCTGACCGCGACGCTCCAATTCTGCCGCTTGCCGGTGAAGCTCGCTGGCGAGCGCACGGAATTCGTTCGCGCGTTCCTCCGCGTGCCGCCGTCCAATCTCCTCAGCCTCGAGACGACGCGCGTCTTCGATGGCACGCTGGTGAGCGTTTTGGCGCTCCGTGAGATCGCGAGTGACCTTCGCGAACGCAATCACCTCGCCAGCTTCGTTGCGGAGAGGGGTGATCAATACGTTCGCCCAGAATCGCGAGCCGTCCTTTCGCACGCGCCACCCCTCGTCCTCAAATCGCCCATCGCGTGCGGCAATTTCCAGCTGGAGCTGCGGTGAACGCTCCGTCAGTCGCTCGGGAGGATAGAACATCGAGTAGTGGCGGCCGATCGCCTCCTCCGATGTGTAGCCTTTGCAGCGCTCCGCTCCTGCATTCCACGTAAGAATGAAGCCGTCCGGATCGAGCGTGAAAATCGCGCAATCACGTACACTATCGACGAGCAGACGATAGAGCGCCGCGTCGTGGACTGGTTCGTGACGCGTCTTCGCGGTTCCTTGTTCAAACGGGGGGCACATCAGGAACTCCACATGTAGTAGCTATGTGTCATCCGATGGCGTGTCGGCCCAGCCTGACGCAGCGGTGCGATGGGAGAACAAGCGACAGCGGCGTGATGGGATTTCGTCAGACGATTGCAGCTGATTGAGAAGCGCTGTGACGTTACGGCACAAGCAGCTTTCGTTCCACGTGATACGGCGACGACTATGACCCGGATACGCCGTCGCGATACAACGATGGGAATGCGCGCTTAAGGCTGCCAAGTTTGGGCAAATCGTTGATCATGATGTACGGCTGCGTTCGGTGCGATTCCAAATAGTTTTGATGATACGATTCGGCATCATTGAAAGACCCGAGTGGTGCAATCTCCGTCACGATCGGGCGCGGAAACGTTGACGCCTTGGTGAGTTGCGCAACGTAGGCAAGGATCGCGTGATGTTGCTCCTCATTTGTATAGAAGGCAATCGAACGGTACTGCGTCCCAACGTCCGGACCTTGACGATTCTTCTCAGTAGGGTCGTGCGCCACCGAGAAAAAGATCTGCAGAAGCTGGCCGTAGCTTACCTGCGACGGATCGAAGACCACGCGAACGGACTCAGCGTGTCCCGTCTCACCTGAGCTCACGTCTTCGTAACTCGGATGCGCGACGGTGCCTCCAGCATAGCCAGACGTCACCGCTTTTACGCCTTTGACATGCTCGAAAACGGCTTCGATTCCCCAAAAGCATCCGCCAGCGAAGTACGCCGTCTGATCTGCACCCGCGGGCACGAGCGCGCTCCCCACACTAGGCGCGGGAAAATGGCGTGCATCGGCGTGCCGATCCGAACCTGGCGACACCGCGAAGGCCAACGCCGCCGCTGCAGCGAAGAGAATGGCAGGTAGAGTCGGTTTCATCCGATTGGCCTCTGTCAGCGAGTAAGCGAAAGTCGCTGACTATTAGTCGACAATCGAATACCTCGTTCCCTCGCGTTTCGTGAGGGGTGTGCGGTCGATCACCGTCTTTAGTTTTCGGGCAACTCTAAACCGCACGAAATAGCCCAAGTGTTGTACGCTACGTCGCGACTCTGCGAGAATGTGTTGAACGTGATGTGGCGCACTGTGCCGTTAACGGTCGTCGGGTGGAGTTCAGCGTATTCTCGCGCGAAGTTGCGTTCGCCTTTTCGCCCTGCGATTGGCGACGTTTCGTCGCGTCCCCTGCACCCCGTTGAGTGACTAGATCGGGAAGCGCTCTACCAGTGTCTTTCGATATCGGCTGGCGATACCTCGCCTCCCGCATCATGAAAGCCGGATTCGCCGCGCGAGTCGCGCCCGGATTCGACGTCTGGGCGGAAGCGCGCGCCATCGATGAGCGAATCAGGAAGGCGCGTCGCGTCTCCTGGTGGCCGCTCGTCGTCGGTGCTCCGGCCATCGCTATCCCGCGCGGATACTTCCTCACGATCGGAGCGGCGACCTATTGGTTGGTCTCGCTGCTACGCGCCCGCAACAACGCCGACGATCTTCGCCACCAGTTGGAAGACGACCTCGCTCGGCGCGAGCGCGAGGTCAAGATTCTTGGAGAGCGGCTCCTCGTACGAGCGGATGAGGCCGATGAGGAAGCCATCGGGTCGCTCTTCGATCGCTGGATGGCGCTTCGCCCCAGCGTACTCAAGCCGTTGAGACTCGAGCTCACTTCGCAATCTGACGAAAGCGGCGAGAGCGATTGGCTGATTGAGGGCGACGCGGTAACACGCGAGGAGCTTGTCGATCTCCTCCCCGAAAGCGGCCACACCCAGCGAAGCTTCGCCGGCGAGCGGAGCGCGAGCGCGATCGATAAAGAGCTGGCGGAGGTGAACGCTGCGGCCATGTTGTCGTTGATGTGGGCGTTGTTCGCCGGGCCGTCGCGGCATCGCGTGCAGGTTCGCTTGATGATTCAACCCCCCGGAGGAGTCGAACCGCAACAGTGGGTCTGGCTGCGCGCAACGATCAACGAACAGCGCCTGCGTTCAGCGATCGCGAGTCAGGGGAGTGCAGTCGACGCGATGAAGGTGTTAGGCGGTGACGTCGGGAGAGTATTTGCCGGACAATACTCTCCCGCGCGTACCGACCCCAATCCTTCCGGCTTTTACGCGTTAGGGCGACTTGGCGTCTCGAAGCGACTCGCCGCTCCCGCGCCGGTGCAGCAGATCGATGCGCCGTATGTGTTGCTGCTCACGTCGGGGAACGCGCCGACGATTGTTTCGACGACGGCGGGGGCGGAGGTTCGGATCCCGAAGCGTGCAGACGAGCACGCAGCCGCGGAGAGCGTTGCGTCCGAAGCTGCTGTCGCGGATTCGACGGTAGCCGAGCCAGCAGCAGCCAGGCCTGTCGGCGCCGAGCCGCATGTTACCCAGCCCGTGGCGACGACGCCGGCGTCGAAGGGCGCGGAGGCAGCGCCTAACGACACGTTGGCGGCAGCGTCCGCAGCGCGGGCGCGGCATGTGGTTGAGGCAAAGGTTGAGCGACACATTGCCGACGAGCGCGCGCGGAGAGAGGTCGCGCGCGCGACGACGATCAGCGCTGCTGTGAGTGCCGCGTTAGGTGCAAGGGTGGCGAACGTGCCGGGCGCGACTGGCGGTGGCTCGTTAGGCGTGAGTGCTGGCGGCGCGTTAGGCTCAGGTGCCGGTGGCGCGTCAGGCGCGACGGTTGGCGGCACGTTAGGCTCAGGTGCCGGTGGCGCAGCGGAGAGTGCGACCGTCCGCGCGGCACCAAGCGCCACCGCCCGCCCCTCATCAGGCGCGACTGCCCGCCCCTCGTTAGGCTCGGCCGTCAGTGAAGCGTTGCGCCTCGCGGCTCGTAGAACGTCAGATACAACAGTGGTCCGCGCCCCCGCGCCGTCGGATGCGACGGTCTCGGATGCGACGGTCTCGGATGCGACGGTCTCGGATGCGGCTGTTTCGCGCGCAACTGTCGGCGGCGAGCTCGCGAACAACATCACCGGTACGACGCCCGGCGCCGTTGACGAGACATTGCTCGACGCCACGGAGAGTGTCGTCGCCGGGGCGATGGACGAAATCGCCGTCGCGGCGGCGCACGCGACTCCCGAGCTCTCATCTGCGCAGCTCTCATCTGCGCAGCTCGCATCTGCGCAGCTCGCATCGGCATCCAATGCTGCCGACACCATCGACTCCACCAGCAAGCAGGAGCCGAAATCTCCCGACGACTCCGCGGCGGCCGACCTCTCGGCCCCACTCAGCGAAGCCGCGCTCGCGGGAGCGCACGAGGTTTTTCGGTCGATCGAAGTCGCGCTCGAAGCTCCGCTCCCCTCCGCCAACGAGACAACCGAGCGCCCGCGCAAGCCGCGTATGCTCCGCGACCGTATGGAAGGGTCGCGCTCCGGTACCTATTCGTCGTCCAGCAATCCCGCCGCCGCGTCACCACTCAAGCTGGTGCGCGACGAGGACTTCGAGGTGCCAGCACCGACCGGCGCTCCGGACGCCCTTTCTCTCCGCCCCGCCGACGACGCGCCCGCCGCGACGCCTAACGAGCTGATAGCCAGCGCGCCTAACGATTCGACGACTGCCGCTGGCGACTTCCGTCGCCCGGACGACTCGCCAAAGGACTTCTCGAACGTCTCCTCGACGACCGAAACTGCGTCGACGCAGGAACGAAGCGCGCCCCCCGCGATCGCGCCGCCGTCGCCCGCCTTCTCGGCGCCGGCGCCGGCGCCGCCGGCGGTGGTCGACGAACCCACACCGCCGACGCTCGTCGATGTCAGTGCCAGCACGCCGGTGTACGCCCCGTTGGTTCCGGCGCTCCGCGGTGAACACTTTGCCGCCACCGCGCACGAATACGTCGAGTTCGAGGGGAGCACGTCAGCCGCGTGGGTGCCGTTCAAAGCCGAACCGGCAGGCTATGCCGCGATGGACGCGATGCAGCTCGCCTACTACTTCCGCTGGCGCAACGCCCTCCGTCATGGCGCCGCGATTCGCTCCGACGTCGGCTACATCTACACACACGCGTACGAACTCCTGCACATTATCGGCGCGCCTAACGCGACCGATGCCGCTGGGCAGCTCGAGCGTCTGTGGCTCGCATATCGCGAACACTTTCCGCAAATCGACGACTATCTCGTCTCATGGGCCGCCGACCTTCTCACGACCGAAGTCGATCAGGACGCCGCAGTCGCGCTGATCGAACGCGCCCTGTTTGCCGGTGCACGCCTGCGCGACGATGAAACGATGCTCGTTGTCGATCGCTACTGGAACAAGGGAGACTACACCGCGCTGCCTAACGCGGCCGTCGCCCTCCTGGTCGGCGATCCGTTTCTCTGGGAAGGAAAGTTCTACCAACTGCATAACGCCGGTCCCGTCGGCGCCGGGTGGATCGATCGCGCATTCCGTGATGCGCTCGCGGTCACCGATGCCGTCGTCAGCACCACCACCGGACGCACACCACGCGACATCGCCATCGCTCGGCATGGCCGAACCGAAGTCGGACGGGCCGCGTTTTCTGGCGCGATCTACGATTACGGTCGAAAGTCCGCAGTTCTAGGCCTGATCACGTCGCTCCCCCACGCCGCCCCCGTCGCGACGACCTATCGCAACGCGCTTCGCTTCGTCGACGAGTTGCTGCGTGACGCGAGAGGCTACCCCATCGAGACGCGCACCGCCCCCCTGCGTCGCGAGTTGGCGGAGGCATTGCGAGCACGCTTCGCCCCCCCGGCTCAGAGCCCGGGGTCAGAGCCCGGGGTCAGTGCTGGGGGTCAGAGCCCGGGGTCAGAGCCCGGGGTCAGAGCCCGGGGTCAGAGCCCGGGGTCAGACCCCGGGGTCAGAGCCCCGACGCCAACAGCAGGGACAAGCATCGTACCAGTTTCGCTCCCAGGTGCGCTATCCGGGCTGCTAACCGCGTCGGGTCCCACGCACCCCGCGCAGACCGCACCCCCACCCCAAACCGAACGCCCCCCCGCTCCGCCACCCGAGCCCCCGCCCCAGGAGGCTCCGCCGGTGGCTGCAGCTGGCGGTCATCCAACCGAAGTAACAGAAACGCCGACGCCGCCGGCTGCCTCGACGTCGCCGGCTGCCTCCACGCCGCCTACTTCGCAAATCAGCGATGCGGCGCAGCGCATGATCGCGTTCTTCGAACAGCCACCGCTCCCTCCGGGCAGCGCTCCAACCACGTTCAACAATGCTGTTCCCGACGACTTCGGACCGGTCGAACTGGAAGTGCTGCGCCTCATTAGCCGCGAACCGAGCAACGTTAGGCGGTACGAGAATCCCAAGACACTGTTGCGCGAACTGGCAACGCGCCACGACACCACTCCGTGGCTCCTGATCCATCGCGTCAACCAAGTCGCGCGTCGCACTCCATTCGGCAATCGCGTCATCGACATCAACTCCGACCCGCCACGCATTCACGAGCAAGCGCGTAGCTTCGTGGAACAGCTAATCGCGAGAATGAAGAAGTAGCCATGCGCGCTGTTGTCACCGGAAAATCCGACACGCATCTGTGCACGGCAGACGAAGCAAAACTGTTGGGCGCTCGCGTGCATCGCGACGCGGTCTCACCCTTTCTCGAACTGCGCGCAGCGGCGCGACTCGCTGGCTTCGACGTGACACTCGCCAGTGGCCACCGCAACTACGAACGACAGCTCTCCATCTGGAATCGCAAGATCGCGGGAGATCTGGCGGTGCTCGACTCCAACGGCGACCCGATCGACATCGACACACTGACACCACGCGCACTCGTCTTTGCGATTCTGCGCTGGTCCGCGCTCCCCGGGGCCTCGCGCCATCATTGGGGAAGCGATATGGATGTCTACGACGCCGCGAACACGCCGCTCGACTATCAAGTCCAACTCATTCCTGCCGAAGTGGATCCGGGCGGAATGCACGCCGCGTTGCATGCGTGGCTCGACGACAATATTGCGGCTGGCACTTCGTTCGGCTTCTATCGACCTTACGACGCCGATCGCGGCGGCGTCGCACCAGAGCGATGGCACCTGAGCTACGCGCCACTGGCATTGGAGTTTGCCCGGTATCTCACACGCGACGTGTTAAGCGCGACCGTCGCCGACGGAGACATGCTGCTCAAGGAGATTGTGCTTGCCGAACTCGATGAGATCTACGAGCGATTTGTGGTGAACGTCAGCACCCCGCCGTTTTCCGTCACCAGCGCGTGAAGCTGCGCGCTCGCCCCGACTGGGGGACGATTCCGTGGACGCCGGAGCGTTACGGCACCTCCGTGTTAGGCTTGCCGCTCGAGGTCTGGCGTCCGCACGGTCGCTGTGAAGTGTTAGTCTTTGCCGCTATCCACGGCGAGGAGCCGGAGACGACCTATGCCCTTTCGCGCGCGCTTCGCCAACTCGCGGAGCCGCTGGAGCAGGCGGCCGTGGTGCTGACGGCGAACCCCGACGGCCTAACGAGAGGGACGCGCGGCAACGCGCGCGGGGTCGATCTCAATCGCAACTTCCCAACGAGCAACTGGCAGGCGGCTCCCGTCACCTGCCGTTCCACCATCGAAGACGCCAGCGATGTCCTCCTCGGCACCGGCCAATTCGCCGGTTCCGAGCCCGAAGTGCAGGCGCTACTGTCACTCATCGCTGACCTCAGACCCGATGCGGTCGTCGCACTCCACGCGCCGCTCGCCTGCGTCGACGATGCAAACGCCAGCTCGTTAGGCAGGCGTCTCGCCGAACGCTCGGGAATGCCACTGGTGCGCGATGTCGGTTACCCGACGCCGGGCTCGTTTGGCTCGTGGGGATTGGAACACGACGTTCCCGTCGTCACCTATGAGTTTCCCCTCGCCGCCACCGAGGTGCTGATGCGCGACCACGTCCCCATCCTCGTCGAGCTGCTCACCGGAACACTCCCGTGACTCTCAACTACATCTGGATTGCCTTCTTCCTGATCGCGCTGATCGTCGCGGCGGTGAAGCTCGTTGTTTTTGGGGATACTACGGTCTTTACCACGATGGTGGCGGCGACGTTCGACTCAGCGAAGACCGGGTTCGAGATCTCGTTAGGCCTAACGGGTGTGCTGACGCTCTGGCTTGGTCTCATGAAGGTCGGTGAGCGAGGGGGAGCCATCGGCGCCATGGCCACCGTGGTGCGCCCGTTTTTCCGCCGCCTCTTTCCCGAAGTTCCTCCCGATCACCCAGCGATCGGGTCGATCATCATGAACTTCGCCGCCAACATGTTGGGGCTCGACAACGCGGCGACACCGTTGGGCCTCAAGGCGATGAACGAGCTGCAGGAGCTGAATCCGGACAAGGAAACAGCGACCAATGCGCAGATCATGTTCCTCGTCCTCAATACGTCGGGGCTCACGATCATCCCCATCAGCATCATGGTCTACCGCGCACAGTTAGGCGCGGTAAACCCATCCGACGTCTTCATCCCGATCCTGATCACGACGTACTTCGCGACGCTGGTGGCACTCATCAGCGTCTCGCTCGTGCAGCGCATCAACCTCCTCGATCCGGTCATCCTCGGCTACCTCGTCGCGGTAACGGGACTCATTGCCGGCGTCACGTGGTATTTCACCGGCATTCCGCAGGATCGCGTGCAGGCCATTTCCAATGTGGTCGCGAATGTCATCCTGTACGGCGTCATCTCGACGTTTCTCATCATGGCGCTCGTTAGGCGGGTGAATGCGTACGAGGCATTCATCGAAGGAGGGAAGGAAGGATTCCAGGTCGCCATTCGCATCATTCCGTATCTCGTCGCCATCCTCGTCGCCATCGGCGTTTTTCGCGCGTCGGGAACGCTCGATCTCCTCGTGAATGGACTCGGGCAGCTCTTCACGTGGCTCGGTCTCGATACGCGGATGATTCCTGCCTTTCCGACGGCGCTCATGAAACCACTCAGCGGTTCCGGCGCTCGCGGAATGATGGTCGACGCGATGAAGACATACGGAGCCGATTCGTTCGTTGGGCGACTCGCATCGACCTTCCAAGGCGCGACTGATACGACGTTCTACATCCTCGCGCTCTACTTTGGCTCCGTCGGCGTGAAGAAGACGCGGCACGCCGTGGCGATGGGACTGCTCGCCGACTTCGCCGGCGTCGTGGCGGCCATCTTCGTCGCCTATGTCTTCTGGGGATGATTCAAACAGCAGCGCAAGAATATGCCTAACGAGAACGGCAACGTTCTGACCGATATCAATCCGCAAAGCATTCGCCGCATTCACCTCGTTGGTGTTGCGGGAACAGGAATGGGTGCGTTCGCCGGAATGCTCAAGACAGCGGGCTACATCGTTACCGGGAGCGACGAGAACGTCTATCCCCCGATGAGTGACATGCTGCGCGCATGGGAGATCGAAGTCTTCACGCCGTACGCCGCCGCGAACATCGACAAGGCACGCCCCGATCTGGTCATCATCGGGAACGTCATTCGGCGGGTGAACGAGGAAGCGACCGCCGTCCGCGAGCGCGGGATTCCGCAGATGTCGTTCCCCGCCGCGTTAGGCGCGCTCATCCTCGCGGGCAAACACAGCATCGTCATCGCCGGCACGCATGGCAAGACGACGACATCGGCGCTGATGTCGCATGTGCTTGTGCACGCCGGACTCGACCCGACCTTTCTCGTCGGCGGCGTGGCGCTCAATGCCGGTGCGAACTACCGATTGGGGAATGGCCCGCACGTCGTCGTCGAAGGAGACGAATATGACACCGCGTACTGGGACAAAGGACCGAAATTCCTTCACTATCGCGCCCGCACGGCGCTGCTGACGAGTATCGAGTTCGACCACGCGGACATATATCGCGACATGCCGCACTACGAGTCGGCGTACGAGCGATTCTGCGCAACGCTTCCGCCTAACGGTTGGCTCGGCGTCAGTGCCGCCTATCCGCGCGCGGTCGAAATCGCGCGCGCACATTCGGCCGCGCCAGTCGTCACCTACGCCGCGGAGCGCGAGGCCGACTACTGCGCGTCGAGCCCGCAGTTCACGGAGGAGGGCGCGCGCTTTCACATTGCTGGCCCAGGCGGCGAAGTGGGCGAGATCCTGTTACCGATGTCAGGTTACCACAACATCGAGAACGCGGTGGGAGTCTACGCCGCAGCCCGCTCGTTAGGTCTCGCGCCTAACGAGATCGCTGCTGGACTCGCGTCGTTCAAGGGAGTGAAGCGCCGGCAGGAGCCTCGCGGCGAAATCGGCGGCGTTCTCGTCATCGACGACTTTGCCCATCACCCCACCGCTGTTCGCGAAACGATACTCGGCATTCGTCAGCGCTATCCAACGCGAAGACTCTGGGCCGTCTTCGAGCCACGTTCAAATACCAGCCGCCGCAACATCCATCAGGCCGAATACGCCGCCGCCTTCGATCACGCCGATGTGGTCACGCTGCGTCTCCCCGAGCCGCACGACAAGGTGCCCGAGAACGAACGCCTCGACGTGAGCCAAGTCGTTCGCGACATCGAATCGCGCGGTATTCGGGCGTCGGCGATCGAGGACGTGGGGGAGATGACGACGCTCGTCGCGAAGGAGGCACAAGCCGGCGACGTCGTTCTCGTGATGAGCAACGGAGCCTTCGGGGGATTTATTCCAGCCTTGCTGGATTCATTGCGCGCGCGCTTCGGAGGTTGAGGGGCGCGCAGTCCTACGCCACCTCACACCTCCGTTCTCATGCCCGCCAGCCACAACGTACTCGGCGCCATCGGCAACACGTCGTTCGTCGAGCTCAATCGCGTCGTCCCTCCCGAGTGCGCCCGCATCTTCGTGAAGCTGGAAGGCGAAAACCCCACCGGGAGCATGAAGGACCGCAAGGCACAGGCGTTGATCAACGCCGCCGAAGCGGATGGACGACTCCGTCCCGGTTACACCGTGGTTGAGTACACCGGCGGGAGCACAGGAGCGTCGCTGGCGCTGGTTTGTGCGGCGAAGGGGTATCGCATGCGCATTGTCACGTCGAATGCGTTCAGCGAAGACAAACTCACGCAAATGGCGGCGTTAGGCGGTGAGCTGACGCTGGTGCATAGCGAAGGCGGTGTAATTACGCGCGCCCTGATTCTCGAGATGATCGAGACGGCGCGGGCGATGGCCGCCGAGCCTAACACGTACTGGACCAACCAGCTCAGCAATACCGACAGCATTCCAGGCTACTACGCGATGGGAGAGGAGATCTGGAGCCAGAGCGACGGAAGCGTCGACGCGTTCGTGCATGCGGTGGGAACGTCTGCGTCACTGCAAGGCGTGGCCAAGGTGCTGCGGGAGCACAATCCCGACGTGAAGATCATCGCGGTTGAACCAGCCGAGTCTGCCGTGCTTTCTGGTGGAGCGCCGGGCGCGCACAAGATCGAAGGGATTGGAATTGGCTACGCTCCCCCCATGTGGAACGCCGCCATCACCGACGAGATCATCCCCGTTCACACCAGTGATGCGCAGCAGATGGCGAGGCGCCTAGCGAGTGAAGAAGGGTTGTTCACCGGGACGTCGTCAGGGGCGAACGTCGTCGCGGCGATTGAGCTCGGGAAACGATTAGGCAGGGATGCGCGTATCGCGACGCTTCTCGTTGATTCGGGGCTCAAGTACCTAACGACAGAAGTGTTCAGGCGAGCGTAGCCACTCTGGCAATCGGCGCCTAGGCTCTCTACGTTTGCACCGCGACCCAACAGACAGGTGGAGCGTGGGAGGCAAGGCGAAGCGGCAGACGCGAAAGGCGCGCGCAGTTGCATCGGCAGTCGATATTTCGACACTCGGTGTGCCCATCTGTCGCGTTAGGCGCGACGGTGAACCGCTGCGGGTCATCCTCACGACACAAGGACTCCTCGCCGCGGGCGCACTCTTCCAGGTCGTTCCCGTTGTCGGACCGGTGCCGCCCGTCCCCGAAGAGCAGTGGCAGATGACCATCGGTTCCTCCGGCGTCGACGATCATGTAATGAAGACCGATGCCAAACACCTGGAGGGCGACGGCCTCAACTTCCAGATCAATCTCTGCGCGCTGTCGCAGCAGTTCGTGAATGGCGCCGTGGACGTGACGGTGGAGCAGGACGGTGTGCAACGCCCCATCGTCCCGCCTATGCACTTCCCGCTCAAGAACGTCCCACCGTGCCAATCCGCGCCCGACAAGCTCACACCAACGACAGTCGTGAGTGGCTTTGCCTTTCTTCCGGAGTAGCGCTCATGCAGCGGCGCTTCATCGCGCGGGTGATTGTCGCGTGCCTAACGGTTGCCTCAGGTAGCCGCAGTCTCTGGGCGCAGATTGATCCACCCAGGGCCATTGCTCGCCAGCCGCAATCTGGCGCGCCGCAAGCGGCGTCCAAGTTCTACCTCGACTACGACGTCCCCGAGTCGCCCGCGTTCGCACTGCTCGGCGCAACGCCGACAAACGTCCTGCGCGCAGGCGCCGCGAAGCCGGCGGCAATCGCGCTGGCCAACGACTTGGTACGCAGCGGAAAAGTCGCGACGGGAATCGCCATCGATCTCGCGCCCTACGCGTACATCGGCCGCTTCCGCAACGTCGACGAATACCGGCAGAATCCGCTCAAGCGCTTCGTCGCGAACCTGCTAGTCTCTCTCGCCACGATGCAGGCGCCTAACGATTCGAGCTCCACGGCGTTCGCGGTCGGGGCGCGGGCCACGCTGCACGACGATCACGACTTGATCGCCAATTCGGCCCTACAGCAGAAGATCAGCACGCTCCTCGTCCCGACCAGCATCGACTGTCCGAAGCGCCCCGGGACAAACATCTGTGACACAAGCGTCGCACCGAGCACCAGCGCCGTCGAGGTGTCAGGGGCGTACGCGCAGGCGCGCGAAGAAGTGATGCGCATCCCGGGGTGGAGCGCATCGTTAGGCGCCGCCTGGGGCGGCACACTCGGCGGTGGTGTCCCAAGCGGCGACTCACTCACGCAGCGCAGCGGCCACGCCTGGCTCGCGGCTACGCGTTACATGGGAGTGGGGCAGTCGCTGTTAGGCATCGCTGAGTTCGTACGCGATACCGCGCGCGCGAACCGCTTCCGCACCGGCGTTGCATATCGCATGCAGAGCGCGACCTCGGCGATCGCTGCGGAGCTGGCGTACGACACAGGCGCCGGCGGCATCCTACCCGGCATCAACGCCGAGATGCGCGCCTTTAATCGAGTCACGCTGATTGCCGCGCTTCTCACCGATGTCCCCGGGAGCGCGGGCGATAAGAAGCACATCCGGTTCAAGACGACGGTTCGCTGGTCGGCGACCGACGGCTTTTAGCTCGCGGCCAGACGCAGCCGCCAGGCGTAGCCGCCAGGCGCAGCCGCCATCGCGCATGGATGGAACCATCCGACAGAGTGCCCGCTATCTGACGTGGGGTCACCTTGGTTCGCGATTCGCAGGAGTCAACCGTATGCTGCGCAATTCCGTTGGAGTCATCGCCGTAGTCGTCACGACAGTTGCAGCTGCGCTGCTCGCGCCGACTCCGCTCGCCGCGCAAGGGAGCGCCGGACAGCCGACGAAGTCTTCGGCCCCGCGCGCTTCTCGAGCGTTCACCAAGCCGAGCGACGCCGAGTTGCGCACGCGCCTAACGCGAGAGCAATACGAAGTGACGCAGCACGCGGCGACGGAATACCCATTTCGAAACGCGTATTGGGACAATCACGCCGCTGGCATCTACGTCGATATCGTCTCGGGTGAACCGCTCTTCAGTTCGCTCGACAAGTACGATTCGGGCACCGGATGGCCGTCGTTCACGCAGCCGCTCGAATCAAAGAACATCGAGACCAAGAGCGACTTTGAGTTGGGGTACCAGCGCACCGAGGTGCGCAGCAAGAATGCGAACTCACATCTCGGACACGTCTTTGACGACGGACCGCGCCCTACCGGTCTTCGCTACTGCATGAATTCCGCGTCACTTCGCTTCATCCCTGTCGACAAGCTGGAAGCAGAGGGATACGGCGAGTACGCGGGGCGATTCAAGAACACAATCAGCGCAAAGCACTAACCACTCGGCGCTCCCCTAACGTTCGTCATGTGCGCGCTCCCAACGGGGCGCGCACTTCGCGTTTCGCGCGTCAGCACCGACGCGACGGTCTCGACACGCCTTCGGAAGCCGCGATGAATCCTTATCTGGCGCAGCGATATATTCGTTCGTATATATCGCCCCCATCTCTGGAGAGACGCGGACCGCCCCACGTGTCACACTCGCCGCTCGCGCTCGAAAAAGAGGAGGTCGCGCTTCGCTTCTGTACGAAGCGCATCTTCGATTCGACGAAACCGTGTGACGATCTCACGACCGAAGGGTGTTAGCTGAGCCCCTCCCCCTTTCGTCCCACCATGCGCCGTCTCGACAGCCGCTTTTCGAAAGAGCGCATTCGTCTCTTCGATCAGGAGCCAGGCGCGCCGGTACGACATCCCTAACGACTTGGCCGCCGCGGTGATCGTCCCCGTCGTTTCAATGGCTTCCAGCAGTGAGACTTTCCCCGGCCCGAGCCGTTCCCCTTCTGCGAAATGAATGCGAATCGTTAGGCGTGTCATGTTGAGCGCGCGGCTCCGAGTTCTCGCCGCCTGGATGGTGGTGTGGTGTGCGCTAGGGCTGGTGAGCAGCGCCAATCTTGGTGCCCAGCTCGCCAACGCAGGCATCGCCGGCACGGTACGCGACAGCGCTGGGAATCCGGTGTCGCGTGTCGTCGTTGAGGCCAAACATGGAGAAACAGGATACGTCGTACGCGCCGCGACAAACGAGAGCGGGCGCTACTCATTGCTCGGTCTCCCGTTAGGCGGCCCCTACACGCTTCGCACGCGCGCCGTCGGCTTCAAGGTCGCCGAGCGTGGAGGCATTGTGCTAACCATCGGTGCGCGCCCGACGGTGGACTTCACTCTGCTCCGCGTCGAGACGCGCCTCGCGGAAGTTGCCGTTCGCGCCGACGCGCAGGAAGGGCGTGAATCTCGCGTTGGCGGGAGCACCCGCGTCGCGCGTGGCCAGATCGACGCGCTTCCGGTCGTCGATCGCAACTTCTCCGCGCTCGCTTCACTCTCCCCGCTCGCCGGGAACCAAAACGCACTCGGCGGACAAAAGTGGACGTCCACCGATATTCGCATTGACGGCGCACAAGCGCGAAACATGCTGCGCGCCGGCGAGGCGAATGGTGGGCCATACGCCATCTCACTCGAAGCGGTGCGCGAGTTCGAGGTCAACACCGATGTCTTCGATGTTGGTCAGGGGCGGCAAGGCGGCGGACAGATTGCGGCCGCCACGCGCTTCGGCACCAACGCGAGTGAAGTCCGGCTCTTCACGGCCTTTCGCAACGAGCGCCTTTCGGCTGCCGAGGACTTCCAGGGGCGCCCGCGCAGCACCCGCCAGGCGCAATTCATTCAGACGGCGCTCTCGTTAGGCGGGCCCATCGTACGCGACAAGGCGCACTACTTCTTCGTCTACGAACGCCAGGATTCTGACGAGCCGCTTGTAACCGGTGATGTGTCTACCGCACAGGCGCAGAACGCCGCCGGCATCAATCGCGACTCTCTCGCTCGCGTGCAGGAGATTCTCACGCGCCTCTATGGAACGTCGTCGGGCGTGACGCAGCTCGGGCAGCTTGGACGTCGTCCGGCCGCGCAAAACCTGTTTGCACGCATGGACTGGCAGCTCAATCCCAGCCAACGCCTAACGATTCGCGCGACGGGGAGTGATTGGAACTCGCCGTTGAGCGGCGGCGTCGATCAGGCCATCTCATTGCGCGAGGCGCGTTCGGGCTTCCGTTCACGCGAAGGTCAGCTCCTCGCGTCGCTCGCGTCGAGCGTTGGTGCCACGGGACATAACGAATTGCAGTTTGTCGCTGGAAACTCCCGTCGCTCTCTCGATCCGGTGTCGCCAGGCGTTCCGCGCGGATTCGTACAAGTGCGCTCGGTGCTGCCTAACGGGACGACGGGAAACTCCACGATACAGTTCGGCGGTAATCGTCTCGCCCCCGATGACTCCCGCGAGTGGCAGCTGCAGCTCCTCGACCGCTTCTCTGTCGAACGCGGTCCACTGCAATTCACGGTGGGAACGGACAACACACTCACCGGCACACGTACGCTGATTGCCGAGTCGCAGACGGGACTCTTCGTCTTTCCGTCGATCGCTGCCCTCGAGGCCAAGACGCCGAATCGCTTTTCTCGGACGGTTCCCTTGAGCGGCACCTCGCCGGAGACGAAACAGCACGTCCTTGAACTTGGTTTCTACTCTCAAGTCGAATGGCAGGTGAACGACCGCCTAACGGCGACCGCCGGACTCCGATGGGACGGCACCGATTTCCTGAGCGCGCCCCCAGCCAACACCACGGTCGACGCCGCGTTTGGCGTCAACACGCACCGAGCACCTAACGATTGGAAACAATTCCAACCGCGTGGCCAGTTGCTCTGGCGACTCGATGCCAGGGCGCGTGACGTCGTGCGATTCGGCGCGGGGCTCTTCACCGCGCAGGCCCCATACTACGCGGAGCACAATCAGCTGCTGTACACGGGCACGTCGCTCGCCGACGTCGACCTGCGAGGGACAAGTGTCCCCGCGCCGGACTTCAACGCCTATCGCAACGACCCATCCAGCGTCCCCGGACTCCCCGCCGGCAGCGCCTTTCCGCAACCATACGTCAACGTCGCCGGCAACTACCGCGCGCCACGCACGACGAAAGTCGCCGCCGCCTGGTCGCACCGCGTCGCCGAGAGCCTAACGATGACTATCGGGCTGCACGCCTCGCGGACGCGCGATGGTTATCACTACGTCGATCTCAATCTCCGTTCGGCACCGGCCTTCACGCTCCCTAACGAGCACGGTCGCGGCGTCTACGTTCCTGCGTCCACCATTCCCACCGCCTCCGGTGTCACCGACGTCCGCAACGCGTCGCAGAATCCAGCCTTCGCACGGGTGGTTTCACTGCAGTCAGACGCGCGCGCCGAGGAACAGGCCGTCACCGGCGAGGCCGCGTATCGCGTTCGCGAATGGCTACGCGGAACACTCGGCTACGCGTGGTCCAAGGCCCGCGACAATTCGACATACGGATGCTGCCTCGCGCGAACCGCGACGACGTTCACGCCGATCGTCGACGATCCTCGCAACCTGTCGCAGGCGTGGGCACCCTCCGATTTCGACGCGCGCCATCGCGTCGTCGGCACGGTCGACATCCGCGCCCCACTCGGCCTAACGATTTCCGCTCGTTACGTCGGCAGCAGTGGGCGACCGTTTTCGCTCGTCGTCGACGGCGACATCAATGGCGACGAAGCCAATGGCAATGATCGCGCATTCCTGTTTGATCCCGACGATCCGTCGACGCCCGCCGACGTCGCCGCCTCCATGCGTCGCGTGATGGCGAACTCCAAGAACCTCGCGGCCGAGTATATCAAGTCACACGTCGGTCAGATCGCTGGACGCAATGCGATCTACACACCGTGGACCAATCGCTTCGACGCCCGCTTCGCGAGACGTTTCGCGTTAGGAGGTGCGGGGAAGGCCGAGTTGATGCTCGACATCTTCAACCTCGGAAATCTCCTGAATAAGCATTGGGGGGCGCAGTATCTCCTCCCGGTCGGAATCTCGTCGCAGAACCCGGTCGTGAACCGCGTACCGCTGCTGCGAGTGGTCGGGTTTGACCCCGTCGCTCGGGCATACAAGTACTCCGTGAACGAAACGGCCGGTGTGCTCCCGAAAGCGGGCGATCCCTACCAATTGCAGTTAGGCGTTAGGCTCGGCTACTAGCGGCGAGAGCGGGCGAGAGCGGGCGAGAGCAGCGATCGCGCGCAAACTGCCTGACGGCCGTAAACCACGGCCGTAGTTGTGCGTGTCCAACTCGACACGTTCGCCCTTTAATTACCCACCGACCGCGTTACGCCGCCGGCTCGCCCCAAAATGCCGTTTCGTGGGCGAGCACAAACACGGGAGCTCCAGGAATGCGACGCACGCCACTAGCGATCTCGCTTGCCGCTGCACTCCTCGTTGCGCCCCAGCGTGACGCGATCGCGCAAACGCCTTCTCTCCCTCCGGGGCGCACCAGTGATGTCGCCCGTGCGTGGCTCGATGCCGTGAACGCTGCCGACTCCACGCGGCTTCTCGCTTGGCTTCGGAAATACGACCCGGAGGGTGACCTGCTCGTCCGCTCGGGGCGACAGATGGCGATCGCACTCCGCACCGGCGGCTTTGCCATCGACCGCGTCGTGAATTCTTCCAATGACGCGATCGAACTCGTGCTGCGTGAAAAGAATTCAGGCGATCGCGTGCAGTTTGCGCTCGAACTCTCGCCATCCGGCATTGCCGCGGCGTTTGGACTACAGCCTCTTCGAGACGGCGCTTCGCCACCGCCGCCCCAGCGTTCGTCGCCGACGCCGGCGGAGAAACTGCCTAACGAGGAATCATTGGTACAGCACACGCAAGTGTACCTCGATTCGCTCACCGCTGCGGACGCGTTCTCGGGCGTCGTCTCCATCACCAGGAACGGGGTCCCGGTGTTCGAGAAAGCCTACGGCTATGCGAACCGCGACACTCGCACGCCGAACACACTCGAAACGCGCTTCAACCTCGGCTCCATCAACAAACTCTTCACAGCGACAGCGATACGACAACTGGCTGCAGCCGGACGTTTGTCACTCGACTCCACTCTGGCCAAGGCGTGGCCTCAGTACCCGAATCAGGAAGTCGCGCGACAAGTCACGATCCGCCAACTCCTGAATCATCGTTCGGGCATCATGGGCAACATTTTCGAGGTGCCGGGCACGAAATCGCCGAGTGACGTGAGACATAACCGACAGCTCATCGCGGCGTTGGCCTCGGCGCCACTCGCCTATCCTCCTGGTTCGCGCGAGGAGTATTCGAACTTTGGTTACGTCGTGTTGGGCGGGGTGGTAGAGCGTGTCTCCGGCGTCGACTATTACGACTACATCGAGCAGCACGTCTACGCGCCTCTCGGGATGACGCACAGCGGGCATTTCGAGAAGGACAAACTCCCCGAAGCAACCGCGATTGGCTACTCGCGGCAGAGTGGGACACTGCAGCCCAACCGGGCGACACTTCCCGGGCGCGGAAGCGCCGCGGGCGGGGGCTACTCCAATCTCGAGGACCTCAAGAAGCTGATGGCGGCGTTGCGCCGCGGTGGACTTCCCGGCGGACCACCGGCCGGCATTGGAGCTGCCGGCGGCGCGCCGGGAATCAACTCCGCCATCGAGGGCGATGTCGCTGGCGGATATGACATCATCGTGCTCACCAACTTCGACCCGCCAGCCGCAATGCGCGTCGCGCAGCAACTGCGCGGGTGGTTGGGAGCGCGGGACTGAGCGGGTGGTTTGCGCTTTTCTGCGCTGGTGTACACCGCCGGAACTCCGTCTGTCTTGAGATACGCCATTCGTTAGGCGCTGCGCTCTGCTCTTCGACCATTCGGTTGAGCACCGTGCCGAAGTCATGCTTCCTTTCTCTCAAGTTGCGCCACTCCAACTTGGACATATGCTGCGCGAACGATGGCAGCCAAGTCACTCTACGATGAATAACGCCGCCGATTACTCGGCGGCGTCCATTATTAGTCATGCCAGCACATCCATTACATCACGGTCTTGCTCCCGCTGACCGCAGCCTGACCGATCCTTCCCGCATCTGATCCGTACCACAGGAGCTTCGACTTCTTGTCGAAGATCATGTGCCTAACGGTGTTCAGTTCACCGGGGATCTCCGTATTGCTGAAGAACGTCGCGCTCTTGGGGTCGAATCCCACAAGGCGATTAGGCTGCGTCCCGGTCTCCGCGACCCAGATGCGATCGCGATCATCAACCGTCATTCCGTACGGCATCGAGTTCTTGCCGCCCGGGAGCAACCACTCGTCTACTTTCTTCGTTTTGGGGTTGAGTCGGCCGAGGTAGCCGCGAGTGTAGTCGACGTACCAAACCATGTCGTCCGATGTGATGCCGATGCGGCGGTCGCGCGTGCGCTCGTCGGCGAGCGTGTATGTCGTCAACTGGAAGGTCGCGGGATCGATCGTGCCGATCGTGTTGGTGTTGAAGAGGTTGAACCAGGGGTGCCCCTTGGAATCGAGGACGATACCGTACGGGTTGGTGCTCTTCTTTCCGTCCGAGAGCGGCGGCCTGATGATGCGGAACTTGCCCGTGTTGACATCCAGATGTCCGACGGCGTTCGACTGCTGCGCCGTGAACCAGATGTTGCCGTCAGCATCAAAGACCATCGTGTGTGGATCACGCACGGTTGAATCAGGGATCGGAAATCGCTTGAGGGCCCCGGTGGTTGGGTCGAGCATTCCAATCGTCCCGTTGCGATTCCCCGAATACCAGACACGTCCACGCGCGTCGACGATGCATGTGTGCGGATTCGTTCCCGGATCGAGCTCGAACTTCTTGAAGGCGCCCGTCCTGGGATCGAGGCGCGCGATGTAGTTCCCAGTTGGTGCGCGCCCCGCCTGGCCGACGAAAAAGACCGCACCGTCAGGTGCAACCGACGGATCGCGCGGTCGCCCTTCGCGGCCCCACGGGACGTTGTACTCCTTGATCGGAACAAGCGATGGCGCTTGCGCCGAGAGTGGTAGCGACACGGCGAGCAGCAGGATGGCCAACGCCGGTGAGCGAAGACTCGGATGCATTATTGCCTCGGGGCGGCAGGTTGACGGAACGAACCCTTGCCGGGGGGGAGGAAATGCGAGGGGCCTGCCAAAAAACTGCCTCCCCGAAGCTTCTTGCGCTACGTCCCGACGTGAAACGCCTTCACCATACCGTGCTGCGAATGCAGCCTCTTCGACAACGGGTTGTACGTCACGCACAACAGCGCGTAATCCCCCTCAAGCAAATCCACCGTCACATTCACCGCGTTGCCGTGCGCAACATTTGTAGTTCCGCCAACCCCCTCGAAGGGCGGCGGCCCTGACGGATGCTCCGCCCATTTCACCGCCTGCTCGAGTCCCTTGCCCGGCGCCAGCCTAACGATCCATACCTGGTGCTCGAATTGCCCGGTGTTCTCTACACGAATCGTGCGCCGTCCAGCATTGAGCGGACCGGTGATGTTGAAGTTCCATTCGTAGAGTGTGATTGTTGCAGCTGCCGGAGGGAGCGTGGCAACCACGCCTTGACCGGCCTGCTGTCGCAGGACCGCAAGCTCTTCGACGTCGCCGAGCACCAGTGGGCCTGCACGTGTTGGAGCAATGGGGAGCTGCGCAAGAACGTAGCGCCCGGGCTCGAGAATCATCGAGACCGACGAGACTCCTCCGGGCGGTACCGACTCCGGCCCTCCCATGCGATTGATCCACGGCACATTCCAATCGCCCGACTTGAGATAATCGACGATGGCCGGGAGCCGATCGAGACGGTCGACCTTGAGCACGGAGATGTGCTGCGCCCCCGATGAGCGGTTAAAGAGCCGCACATTTACCAGTCCTTCGTCGACCTGCGCCGGGACCTCAAGTCCGCGGTCGGTGACCACAATGACGAGCTCTGTTCCTTGTCCTGGCACCGCGCGAGCCGGCGCCGGACGCGCTGCAGCCGGTCGTTTGGGAGGCGGCGTCTGAGCAATCAAGGCGCCCGCGCCAGCCATGGAGAGCGGGACCATCAGGACGGCGCGGAGTAGGCGACGACGCATGAGTCTCTCTCACTGCAATGGGGATGGAGTCCAAGCTCGGCGCGCCAGAGACGAAGCGCCAGCGGGAGAAACTTTACACGCCAGTTGACAATGACAGTTCTACTGTCACATACTACTGTCATGAATGGAGACCACACCTACTCGCTCGAAGAAATCGCCGCGCTCGCCGAGCTCCCTCGGCGCACGGTGCGCTACTACATCCAAACCGGACTCGTTGACCGCCCCGAGGGTTTGGGAAAGGGGGCGTACTACACTGAGCGGCACGTCGAACAGCTCCTGCAGGTGCGAAAGTGGCAACTCGCCGGGCTCTCGCTGGAGCGCATCGGCGAGATCATGCGCAATCCGCACGTCGATGCGCTTCCCCCTGCCCCCCGACGTGCAGGGACGGTCGAGGTCTGGAGCCATCTCGTTGTAGCTGACGGTATAGAGGTCGTGCTCGAACCGGGGCGTGCACAGCTGACGCCCGAACAGGTTCGCGAATTCTTTCGCGCAGTCACCCGCGCGTATGACAGCGTTCAATCCAGCAAGGAGAATCGATGAGTCCCATGTGCTCTGCCTTGTCCGGCACCAAGAACGAACGTGTGGCGCTCACCGACATGTCGGTGAACGCGACGCTGCATGATCTACTCTCCGAAGTCACCGTTAGGCAGACCTACCGGAATCTTGAGGATGTCAACATCGAGGCGGTGTACACCTTCCCGCTTCCGCTCGATGCGCAACTGCTCAACCTCGAGGTGAAGTTGGGTGAGCGAGTCCTGCACGGCGTGGTGACGAAGCGGCGTGAGGCGGAGCAGCGTTACGAGGACGCCATCGCTGAGGGGAACGCTGCGGTGATGATGGAAATGCTGGAGCCGGGACTGTACGCGATGAACGTGGGAAACTTGCTGCCTAACGAGACCGCGACGGTGACGGTTACATACGTCTTGCTCTATCGATGGTCGGGTGATCGATTGCGCGTGTTCATACCGACTGTCATCGCGGAACGGTATGGCCGATCGGAGTTCCAGCCACATCAAGTAACTGAGTCATCGATGACGGTGGAGAACGCCTTCTCGCTGCAGGTGGAAGTGCGAGGTGCGTTGCGCGATGCCCGCTTCGCATCGCCGTCGCACAACGTCACGCTCGCGTCGGACGAGTCGCGGACATTGATCTCCCTGCGATCGGAGCGCGCGGTGATGGATCGTGACTTCGTCCTGGAAGTCACAGCGCCGAGGGGTGTGCGTTCGTTCGCAATGAGTGGAGAGGATGGCGAGGGGGTTGCGGCAATCGCGTCGTTCCAGCCCGTCTTTTCTGGATTGGTGCAGCCACGCGCGCTCTCGTTAGGGCTGGTGATCGATTGTTCGGGGTCGATGGAAGGAATGTCGATACAGCAGGCCAAACGTGCGATCGACGAGATCCTGCGGCAGTTGGGGCCGAGCGATCGGGTGAGCATTGTCGCCTTTGGTTCGCACGTGGTGCGCTTTGCTGACCGACTCGAGCAGTGCACGGAGGGGACGATTGTTCGCGCGCGCGCCTTTGTGCAGTCGCTTGATGCGAACATGGGCGGAACGGAGATCGAGTCTGCGCTCGAGTCATCTGTCGACACCCTCCGCGGTGCAGCGAACGCTGATGTGTTTCTCGTGACCGACGGACAGGTGTCGAATTGGGAACGTGTCGTCGGGAGGGCGCGCCGAAGCCGGCATCGCTTCTTCACCGTTGGGGTGGGCGTCGCGGTGGCCGAAGCGTTCGTGCGCGAGTTGGCTTCGCGCACGGGCGGCGCGTGCGAGCTCGTGTCGCCTAACGAGTTGATGTCCGACCGCGTGGTGCGCCACTTCGAGCGTATTCGCGCGCCGCGCTCGAAGCACGCGGTGATACGGTGGCCGGAGGGGGCACGCGATGTCTTTCCGTCCGAACTTTCGTCGGTCTTCGAGGGAGACACGATTATCGCGAGCGCTCGCTTCGATCGTGGGGAGGTTGCGGGCGAGGTGACGCTTGAGTTGGAGACCGATGAGGGGGTGATCTCGAAGCACGCGATCCCGCTATCTGGGAGTCGAGCGAAACCTGCGACGGAGCAGATGTCAACCATCGCACGAGTCGCGGCCGCGATGCGGCTTGAGACGTTGGATGAGACCACGGCGCGTGCGACGGCGTTGCGCTATCGCCTAACGAGTCGCTTTACGAACTGGCTGGTGGTGGCGGAGCGAGCGGAGGGGGAGAAAAGGTTGCAGCTGCCGGAGTTGCGGAAGGTCCCTCAGGTGCAGGTGCATGGGATAGGAGGGATGGTGTCGTTCAGTCACGCCACGTTCGCAGCGTCCTTGGACGCCGGAGGAGTTCTTGGGGATAAAGCTTCGCCACCGATCGCGCGCAGCCGCGCGAAAAGAGCTTCGAGTCCGCCGTCATTAGCGTCACCGGTCTCGGCCGCTCCGTCCTCAGCCGAGGCGCCTGACGACGAGGCAACGTTGTACGAGTTCGAACCCGTCCCGCACTTTTCATTTGGCGAGCCAGAGTTCTCGAAGCTCGTTGGGTTGATCAACGCCGATCCCGAGTGCGTCTTCCCGTGGACCTCCGTTGAGCTGCTCGACCGCGCAGGCTACTCGGAATTGGCCAGGTGGATCGTCTCGACCGCTGTGAAGCTGAACGTCGATCCCCGAGAGGCAGCATCGATGGCACTCATGCAGTTGCTGCACGTCAATAAGCGACCACGGGAACTCTCGCCGCAAGCCAAGGAGGCGCTGACGCAACTCCAGTCGCGCATGTCGGCGCGAATCACCGAATGGTCAGCCGAAGCCCATTCGTCGTCACGCCTCGGACGGGTGGTGCGGAAGATCTTTCATGGAGGAGAGTCGGCCGCACACAGCGTGAGAATCGGCGGTGGCTCACGTGCGATGGCAGTGCAGCGATTCCTCTCCATCGTGACTGACCCCAATCTCTGGCGAGGGGTGTGAACAACATCGCAAACGAGAAAGGGGCGCCTCGTCCTCTGGCGCCCCTTTCGCGTTAGGCTCTGAGATTTCCTTCGTTAGGCTCGCACACCTGTCCCCACCATCGAGCGCGAAGTTCCCACATCGTGCGCGCGCCGCCCCCTCCACCACCGCGTCACCCCACACTTCACCACGTGCCACACCACCCTCGGCGCAAACACACTCGGCGGCGCCTTCTCCAGATTCATGACGTGCAAGAATGCCTTGTAGACCACGGGATCTTCGCCTGACGCCTTCTGCACTTGCGATACGTAGCGATTGATCAGGTTCACCATCGGTGGACGCGCTCCGGTGGTTTCGTGGAAGCGAAAGTCTTCGCCAGCCACGACGTCCCACGGAATGGAGACGACTTTCGCCGCGGCTTTGAAGAAGGTGCGCCACACTCCATTCAGCGAACTCCCGCCTAACGTTTGGAGAATTCCGTCCAGCGCACGAGCCTGCAGCGTTGCCGAGGTCATGCCCTGGCCGTACGTCGGATTGAACGATGAGATGGCGTCGCCGAGTACGAGATACCCTTCAGGAAAACGTGTGAGGCGTTCGTAGTGCCGGCGCAGAGATGCTGGGAATCGATAACTCTCGATGTCCGTGAGTGGTTCGCAGCGGCTGACGATGTTGTAGATGTCGCTCGCGCCGAGTGCTTTGGCGTACGCCATGAATCCTTCTTCGTCCGTTGGGGCGTGGTCGCCGTGCCAACCGCCTAACGAACAGATCCAGCGGTCGCCTTCGATGGGAAAGAGCACGCCCATGCGTCGCGTGAGTGGCGGCGACGCCGAGATCATGACGGCGTCCGCCGTAGTGAGGTCGCTGGGGTTCCGGCGAAAAATGCGCGTGGCGTAGCCAATGTTTGTATGTACGCTGCTCTCGGGTGGGCGCGAGTACCCTGCTTGCTCGAGCCAGGCGGGGGTGCGCGAACCACGTCCTGTCGCGTCGACGATCAGGGCGGCGGTCAGTGTTTGCGACACCGCACCCGGTAGTTTTTCGCGCAGCGTAACTCCGGTCACTCGCTCTTTGGCGGAGTCGAAGACGACTGACTCGACATCGGTCGACGCCAGCGTGGTGACGTTAGGCAGGGCGAGCACACGACGCCGGATATGCATCTCCAGCAGGGGGCGCGACATGAAGACCCCTTCAAAGCCGCTGTGGTATTGAAGCTTGTAGGTCCCGAACTGATGCCAGCGGAAACGATCGGCCATGTCGCTGATGACCGCGCCGTCAGCCGCAAGTGCTTCGCGCAGATCGGGGAAGTAGTGCCGCATGTTGGTGAGGCCAAAGGCGAGGAGGCCGTGTACATGCCGACCCTGCGGCACCCCTTTGCGTGTCGCGTTTTCATCCGGGAGTGCGTCGCGTTCGATGAGGGTGACGCGCTCGAAGTGCTCGGAGAGAACGCGCGTGGCCATGAGGCCGGCCATGCTGCCGCCGATGACGATTGCGTGGGAATACCGGAGGGGGGGCGAGTTCATCAGAGGGTATCCGGTCGGAGAGGAGTCGAATCGCGCTGACGGCGTATCTACGACTGCCGCCGGAAAGCGGATTGGACCGGCTCCGAGTGGGAGACCTGTGGGGCCCCCACCACAGATTTCGCCGTGCTTGTTCGCGATGATTGGAGACACCACATTGGTAGTCCCGTGCCTTTCGCCCACCGGCCGGTCCCATTCGTAGCTGGAGCAGTACCATGGCGAGCAAATCACTCGAGCGTATTCGGCGTCCTTCGCACGATCGCTACACGGCGAATGAGTTGACGCGCTCGTCCGCCACCTCGTCGTCCACGCCGTCAGCTGCACCGCTCGACTCGGCCGTGCGCGCGCGAATGGAGCCGTCGTTCCAATTCGATTTCTCCCAAGTGCGGGTTCACGCCGATCGTTCGGCCAACGATCTCGCCGATGCAGCGGGAGCGGTGGCCTTCAACGTCGGGAATGACATCTTTTTCGGTGAGGGGAGCTTCGCACCGGAGACGGAGGCGGGGGAGCAGCTCCTCGCGCACGAGCTCGCGCACGTCGTGCAGCGCGCCTCGTCGCCGCGGCCGTCCAAGCTGAGCTCTCGGCGGTCGGATGCCGCGGAGCATGAGGCGGCCGATGCTGCGACGGCTGTGTCGTTAGGCGGACAAGCGCCCGCGTTAGGCGGGGCGAGTACTGCACCTGCCGCCGTCGCCCGCGAAGCAAAGGAAGGCAAGGAAGAAGAGTCGATCTTCGGAACGATCGGCGAGCTGATGAAGGTGCCCGAGGACACGGGCGCTGCCGACGTGTTGAAAGAAGCGGGCGCCCCCAAGATGCCTTTCGAGGCGCTCGGCCCCATCTCCAACATCCTGGGAATGTTCGGGAGTGGAACGAAGGCCGTGGACGCCGCGAAGAAGGGTGACACGTTAGGCGTCGTCTCTGGCGCTACGGGGATGGTTGGGTCGGATATGGGGCTCACCGGGTGGATGATGAAGAACATCGGTGGCAGTGACATGCTCGGCAAAGCGTTCGGCGGTGTCGGGAGTCTGTTCGGCGCCGCCTCCAGCGGGATGGACGCGTATGGCGATTTCCGCGATGGCAACTACGGCAAGGGAGCCCTCGATACGACGAAGACGGTGCAAGGGGGAATGTCGGGACTTGCCACGTTAGGCGGCTTCGAGCTGTCATCGGTCGCCGGAATGGATGCCGGGGCCGCGTTGTTAGGCGGTGGCGGTGAGGGGCTCGCCGCGTTAGGTCCCGCCGGCGCGGTGTTGGGCTCCGGTCTCGCTGGCTACGGACTGGGGACCGCTGGCCTTGGGCTCGCGAACGACTACGCGAAGAAGAACAACATTTTCGGCGAGGGGCGTGATAGTACCGACGCCGCCGCCGATGCTGGCATCAGCGTTCGAGACTATTTCCACGATTCCTGGGCGGGTGGTGTCGGCGATGTTTTCGGCGACGTCGCGGGCGGCATCACCGCCGCGGGCGCGGGGATTGGGACCGCCGCTTACTCAGGGCTTCACGCCGCGGGGAGTGCGATCTCCGACATCTTCTCGGGGCCATCCATGTTGGACGTGATGAGGCAGCAAATCGAGCTGCAACAGGGGACAGAGCAGATCACCAAGGGGCTCGAGGAGACGATGGCTGCGCAGGATCGCGCTGACATGCAACGCGAGTTGTACGGCTACTAATCCCGGCGTCTATTCGAGCCGCACGCTGGTCTCGTTCCCCCTAATTCGCTCTGATGTTGTCCTGCTTCCGCTTCGCCGCCGCCGCCGCCGCCGCCGCCGCCGCCGCCGCGAGTCTCAGTCCGGCCATGGCACTCGCGCAATCCACTCCACGCGTTGGCCCCGCGCGCGGTACGGTCGTGGTGGTCGGTGGAGGGAGCATGGGGCCGGAGATCTACAAAGCTTTCATCGACGCCGCGGGTGGTCCGGAGGCGCTGATCATCACCGTGCCTAACGCGGGTGGTGGCGACGCCTATCCTCAAGACGGGCCGAGTACGCGTGGTTGGAAGACCGCGGGGGCGAAGAATGTCTACACGCTGTTTACCAAGGATCGCCTAGTTGCCAACAGCGACTCGTTTGTCGCAGTCATCAAGACCGCAGGCGGTATTTGGTTCGAGGGTGGACGACAGTTTCGTCTCGTCGACGCGTATGCAGGGACGAAGACCGAGGAGGCGTTTCGCGAAGTGCTCGAGCGCGGCGGTGTCGTCGGTGGTTCCTCGGCTGGCGCCTCGATACTCGGCGATTTTCTCGTTAGGGGAGCGCCATCTAACAACAACTTCATCATGGACTTTCCAGGCTACGAGAAAGGCTTCGCCTATCTCAAGAATGTCGGGATTGACCAACACGTGGTGGCGCGTGAACGCCTCCCAGATCTCGCGGACTCAATTGTCACGAAGTACCCGAACTTGTTAGGCATTTCCGAGGATGAGGGAACGGCGTGGGTGGTCCGCGGCGACACCGCGACAATCATTGGACGCAATAAGGCCTTTGTGTACGCCGGGAAAGACGCGAATGACGACGGGAAGCCATTTCTCACGCTCTATCCCGGCGATCGCTACGACCTTGGTGCGCGCCGAGTCGTACATCGCGCGGCGAGTGATTCACGCCTAACGACGGCTTTTCTGGATGGCGCATTCCGCAAGTACAATGACCCGGCGGCGGGTGGCGCAACGGTGCTCGTGGCGCAGGATGGCAAGGTGCTGGTCGATCGTTCGTATGGAATCGCAGCGCAGAAGCGCTACATGCCAACAACAACGGTGCCGCAATTTGCGCTCGGCGAGATGTCAGGAATCTTCACCGCCATCTGCGATCAGGTTCCGGAAGCGCCCGAACGCCCTCGTCCCACCGCGGGGCCTAACGATCCGACGACAGCGAGTGCCACACGCCCCGCGCCACCCCCGATGACCTCGCTGCAACGTTGCCTCACACGACGCGTCGCAACCCCCGTTGGGTTGCACAGGACCAGTGCTGACGCCGAGGGAAACGTGAGCTCGAGCGTCGACGAGCTGTATCGCGTCTCGTTAGGGTTGGAGTACGCGCCCACGTACGCGCGCAATTCAGGTCCAGAGCCCGGAGACGATTCCGGACCTAACGTGCGTGTGCCGATCGACCCAACGCGCGGTTGGGCGAGCGACCAAGTAGCCGGCGCTGCGCGATATCGCGCCTTTTCGCGTGTCGGTGGGAAGCGTGGGGCGTTCGTGCGTATCCCCGATCGCCACCTAACGATCATCATTCTCACCAACGATGATGATGCCGACGCGAAGGGGATGGCGGAACGGATCGAGCGAGAGCTGAGCAAGAGGTAGCTCTCGCTTCGAGTTGACCAGTTCGCGAAGGGATGTGCCGGCATAGCGCGGGGGCGACAGCGTGAGATGCCCCTTTCATAGAACCTATTTGGCCGACCACTCCCGCCGGATCTGTTCCAGCCCCTCCCGATACGTCGTCACGCCAAACTCGGGAAACCGGCGCTTGAACTTCGTGGAATCGAAAAGGTTGTCCTGCTCGTAGCGGGGGAGCAGCTCCTGGATCTCGCGCACCTCCCTGGAGAACAGCCCAGCCGCAGTCAGCGCCCATTTGCCGATGACCGAGTAGGCGGGCTCTCGCCCGAAGACCTCGCAAGCTATCGTGACGAATCCCTTGTATGTCAGCCGGTCGTCGCAACACGGCAAGTGCCAGGTCTGGCCGAAAGCATCGGGCGAGTTGCCGAGGGCCGCCAGTGCCTGGCTTGCGTCGGGCGTCCAGATCAGCGTGCGCAGCGTATCGTCGCGAACGGGGACGCGCGGCTTCTTGCCGGCTTGGAGTTTTTCGATAACCAGCGCATTGGTGAAGCTCTGCGTCTTCCCAGGCCCATAGAACTCGGGGGCTCGGCCAATGAGCACGGGGATTTCGCCACGCGCCATTTCTTCGAGCACCATCGAAGCCATCGTAGCGCGTACCTTTCCCTTGCGGCCCACAGGGGCAAAGGGCGCGTCCTCGGTCAGCAGCCGCGCATCCTGCGGATACATGTAGGTGTTGTCGAAATAGGCGAAGCTCGCGCCCGCCGCACGGCAGGCATCCAGAGCATTTTTCAGCATCGTGGGAAACTGCGCTTCCCATAGTGTCGTGTCCGGCGGCAGGCCCGCCGTGAAGTAGACGATGCTGCTCCCCTTGACCGCATCCAGGGTCTGCTTCGCATCAAGCAGGTTGGCGGACACCAGACTGTCGGTGTCGTTAACCTTGCGCGGGTTGCGGCTCACGAGCCGCAGGTCGTTCGTGAATTTGCGCTGTAGCTCCCGCGCGAGTTCTACGGCGATCTGGCCGTTCGCTCCCAATATGGTCTGCACTCCGTTCGCTCGACATTCAGGCTACGTTCGCGCCACACGCTTCGAGGAGGCAGCGCATGGCCAAGCGAATACTTAGCGTTGTCAGCAATGTCGCGCACTACCAGGATCCGACGCAGCCAACTGGCTTGTGGCTCTCGGAACTGACTCATGCGTGGCAGATCTTTGCCGCCAAAGGGTACGAGCAGCGTATCGTGAGTCCTCTGGGCGGCCTCTCGCCGCTGGAGCCTCGCGCACTGAAGTGGCCGCTCGCTGATGCATCCGTGAAGGAGTGGCGCGCCGACCCCGCGCGCATGGCACTGCTGGCCTCCACTGCGAAGCCAGACGAGATCGATCCGGAAGCGTTTGACGCGATCTACTTTACCGGCGGGCACGCGGTCATGTGGGACTTCCCCGGCAGCGAGGGCTTGCAGCGCATCACCCGCACCATCTATAGAACGCGGTGGCATCGTCTCGGCTGTCTGCCACGGCTACTGCGGGCTGCTGAACACCCGGTTGGAAGACGGCTCACTGCTGGTAGCCGGGCGGCGCGTCACGGGGTTTTCGTGGCGGGAAGAAGTGTTGGCAGGCGTGGCTACGAAGATGCCCTACAACGCCGAAGAGGAGATGAAACAGCGTGGCGCGCACTACGAAAAGGCCTGGCTCCCGTTCGTGTCGTATGTCGTTGTCGATGGCCGGCTGGTGACCGGGCAGAACCCCAGGTCGGCCAAGGCGACGGCCGAGCACGTGGCGGCATTGCTTTGATTTACGCCAGCTTCTTCTTCTCCGCGGCAATATCAGGGCGCTTCACGTCCTGTACGTCTCAGCTTTCGGAAAGCACGGGCAGATGTTGCACTCACCTTGGGTTTTGACGACTTAGTCGGCGCGCAGCGCTTCCAAAGGGTCGACCTTCGCCGCGCGCGCTGCGGGGAGCCAGCAGGCAAGCAGTCCAACTATAGAAAGCAGAAGTGCAACGGCGCCAAGCGTCGCGATGTCGTATGACGTGACTCCGAACAGCAAACCCCGCAGAAGTCGGCCTGCAAAGAGCGACCCGAGAAGACCCACGGCGAGTCCAGTTGCCACCAGGACTCCTCCTTCTCGCAGCACCATTTGCCGAATGCGCGCTTTGCCCGCGCCGAGGCTCATTCGGATTCCAATCTCCGCAGTACGCGCGGAGACGCTGAAGGCGAGAACGCCGGCGATTCCGACCATGGCAATCAGGAGGGCGAGGCTGGCGAACGACGCGATGAACACGGCGTTGAGCCGGCGTGGCGCGATGGACTTATCGCGAATCGCTTCGAGCGTCCGTACCTTCTCGATGAGTTGGCGCGGATAGACCTGTCGCACGGCGCGCTCCACCGTCAGCTGCAACGCTGTCGGTTCTGCGTCAGTGCGAACCAATAAAGAAGCACCGAGCACGAGTTCCTGAGCGAAGGGCGCATAGAGCGTCGGACTCGGCGCATCGTCCAGCCCGCGATCGTGGGTATCACCGACAACGCCAACTACGGTTCGCCAATCGCCAGAGAATGGCGTGAATCGGAGTGTTGGTCCCGTTAGGGCGACTCGGCGCCCGACGGGATCCAGATCTCCAAAGAGCTGGTGCGCGAGCGCGCGATTGATGACTACGACGAGGGGAGAATCGCGCCGATCCGTTGTCGCGAAGACTCTGCCGCTCACGAGCGGGATCCCCGCCGCTTCAAAGAATCGCGGATCGGCCGTACGAATGCCCCCATGCGGCACGGTCTCGTTAGGCGGCGCTTCGACTCCTTCGGCCTTGATGTCGAAGTCGAGCGCTGTCGGTTCGAGTGGAACATCCGATCCGACAGCTGCAACACGGACGCCTGGGAGCGACGAGATACGATCGCGCATCTCCTCGTAGCGCGCGAGGTTCTGCGGCTGCTTCATCACCTCACGCAGCAGATCGCCATCCAACGGAAGTTCGACCGTCAGCACATTCTCGGCGCGTACGCCGCTCTCTACACGCTGCAGATTCCCGATCGTTCGCACCAGGAGTCCCGCGCCACTCAACAGTACGAGCGAGACGGCAATCTGTGCGACGACCAAGGAGTTCTGAAGGCGTTTACGTCCCGCTTCCAACGTCGAGCGATGTCCCGATGGTGTCAGCGACGTGGGAAGTGAGCGCCCGGCACGGAGTCTTGGGACAAACGAGAGTGCAATGGCAGCGATCGCGCTTGTGAGAAAGCCGAAGGCGAGGACGGTGCCGTCGACTCGTATCTCCTGGGCGCGCGGCGAGAGCTGGGATGCAAACGCGATCAGGAGCTTCACACCGGCGAACGCCACGAGTACTCCGAGAATGCCTCCGCCGAGCGCTAACGTCAGGTTTTCGGCGAGCAGGAGGCGGCGCAATCGTGAAGTGGCCGCACCAAGCGCCTGCCTAACGACCAGCTCCCGCTCGCGACGGACGCCGCGAATGAGCGTGAGGTTGGACACGTTCGCGCATGCGATAAGAAGAACGAAGCCCGCGGCGCCCATGAGAAGCCAGAACGTCAACTCCGCCCGTTCATTGAGCGCTTCCTTGAGAGATGCAATGCTCACCACGTGCCGGGCGGTGGTCGTGTATGCCTCGGGATATGCAACGAACATGCGCTGCGTGATCTGCTCGACTTCGCGTCGCGCCTGGTCGATTGTGACGTGAGGCGCGAGTCGGGCGAAGAGCTCGGTCATGCGATGCGCCCGATCGGTTGCCATTGACGCACTCAGATGATGCGGGCTTGTGGCGGTGTTGACGAAGATCTCGGTTGGACGAGGATACGATGGTGCCTCCTGTACGACGCCGATAATGGTCGAGGGGCGATCATTGAGGCGAATCGTGCGCCCGATGACCGTACTGTCGCCTCCGAAATGCTCGACCCAATAGCGGTACGAGAGTACGGCTACCGACGCTGCGGCCGCTCCGTCGTCAGCGCTTGTCGTTAGGCGCCCGAGTGTGGGCGAGAGACCGAGGACGTCGAAGAAATTGCCACTGACCACGCCTGTCTTCACGCGTATGGGCGCACTCTTGTCCACCACGAGCGTGAAGGGGAGTGCCGACGAGTACTCGGCGGTCGCGATGAGTGTTTTTGACGATTCGCGGAGCTCGGCGACTTCGGGAACCGAGAAGAGCACGTTGGGCTCACCGGCTCCGAGTGTGGCGTGACGGAGATAAACGAGGCGGTCGCTGTCGCGATGCGGGAGTGGGCGGAGGAGTGTCCCCCTGAGGAGCGTGTACATCGCGGTGTTCGCTCCGATGCCTAACGCGAGCGTGACGATGACGGCAGCGGCAAACCCTTTGGCGCGACGAAGGCTTCGAAGGGCGAAGAGCACGTCGCCCCACGACTCCTCGAGCCATCGGGTCTGGCGCGTGTCGCGCACTTGCTCCTTTTGAAGCTGAACGTTGCCAAAGCGGCGGCGAGCGGCATCGCGCGCGTCGTCGTGTGACATCCCGTTCGCGACGTTCAGTTCTATCTGACGCTCGAGATGGTACGACAGCTCTTCGTCGAGTTCTGCCTCCACCTGCGACTTTCGAAAGACGGAGCGCAGACGGAGGAGCAATTGGCGCAGCGCACGCTCGGGCGAGCGAGATATCCAGCGGTCGTTAGGCACCTCATGCCTCCCGTAGTCGGACGAGCGCGGTAATCGCCTGCGCCAGTCGGTCCCAGTTGTTCGTCTCCAGTTGGAGCTGCTTCTTTCCCGCTCGTGTGAGCGAATAGAACTTCGCGCGGCGGTTGTTCTCCGAGAGGCGCCACTCGGATGTCACCCACCCTTCCTGTTCAAGCTTGTGGAGTGCGGGATAGAGTGATCCATCGCTCACCTGCAGGACATCGGACGACAACTGTTTGAGCCTCTGGCCGATACTCCATCCGTTCATCGGTTCCAGCGCGATCATTTTCAGGATCAGCAGGTCCAGCGTCCCCTGCACCAGATCATTTGGCTTGCTCACGGAGCGTCCTCTCGGTTACCGATATGACGATACTCCGATTCCTCTCGGTAAGCAAGGGGAAGAGTCGCGTTTATGGAGTGCAACTCGAGAACTGCGCTGATTGGGTACGCCGCTGGCCCGCGCGCCGAGTTGTAGCCATCATACGCACAACTCTTCCGCGATCTCTCTCGTGCCCACGACGACTGCCGTATCCGACCCGAACCGCGCTCCGAGTCAAAAGCTCCGCTTTGGAATGGTCGGAGGTGGTCCCGGCGCATTCATTGGCGCCGTGCACCACCGCGCGGCGACGCTCGATGGCTTAGCGACGCTCGCGGCGGGTGCCTTTTCATCCAACCCCGAAAAGTCTCGTGCGCAAGGCGCCGCGTACGGGCTCGCGCCTGAGCGCATCTACGCGAGCTTCGACGAGATGGCGCGACGCGAATCGCAACTCCCGGAAAGTGAGCGGATCCACTTTGTCTCGATCGTCACGCCTAACGACACACACTTCGCCGTCGCCAAGGCGTTCATCGAGCGTGGCATACATGTCGTGTGCGACAAGCCGCTGACGATTACGCTTGAAGACGCCGAGGAGCTCTGTCGACTGGTGGCGAAGCACAACGTCGTCTTTGCGGTGACGCACGCGTATGCGGCGTACCCGATGGTGAAGCAAGCGCGCGCCCTTGTGGCGTCAGGAGCACTTGGCGCGGTGCGTAAGGTGATGGTCGAGTACACGCAGGGGTGGCTCAACGTCCTGCTGGAGGGGACGGGGCAGAAGCAAGCGGAGTGGCGCACCAATCCCGCGCGCGCCGGTGCCGGTGCAATCGGCGATATCGGGACGCACGCCGAGCATCTCGTTAGGCACGTGACTGGGCTCGAGATGTCTCGGCTCCTGGCCGACGTCTCGAGCTTTGTTCCCGGGCGCAAGATCGATGACGACGCCAGCATGCTGGTGCAATACAAGGGCGGTGCGAAGGGAATTCTCTCGTGTTCGCAGATCTGTGCGGGGGAGGAGAATCGGCTCGCACTCCGTGTGTATGGCGAGAAAGGGTCGATCGAGTGGTTGCAGGAGGAGCCTAACGAGTTGATCGTGCGGCACGCCGACGGCGCGACGCAGATCTACAAGCCGGGGCATGCGTACAATTCGCCGGCAGCGCAGCGTGACGTGCGCCTACCGTCGGGGCATCCGGAGGGGTTGCACGAGGCGTTCGCGAATATCTACTCGAATGCAATTCGCGTGATGCACTCGCGCCTAACGGGGGCGGAGCCGGATGCGCGCGACCTCGATTTTCCGACGGTGCAGGATGGCGCGAGAGGGGTGCACTTTATTCATGCGGCGCTCAGGAGTGGGCGCGAAGGTGGGTGGGTCGATGCCGAGTATGAACCACCGCGCACCTCGGCGACTGGTGCGCCGCCAGCCTAACGATTCAGATCCGCGCCAAATACGTGACCTTGAGTCTCACCGCGCGATTCCGCGGATCCCACGCGGAGATGTCCGACCCCCGCTCCTCGTTCAGCACCAGAAAAATGTCGCTCCCCGGACGATGAATCACGTTCAACCGGAGATTCGCGGACACCTGCTTATCAAGTGAGTTGTACTGCAGCAGCGCATTCAGCGCGACACGCGTGGTGAAGGTCCACGCGGTGCGAACGGAGATGAGATGCGCGTCAAACCCGCCATTCGGAAGATCGGCATGACTAAACGTGTAGCCCGCCTTGAGCGCGAGGTGGATCCCGGCCGCGGCGGTCACGCTCGCGCCAACTCGATCGACGGTGCCGCCGTACATCTGCTGCAAGTCGGCATTCAAGTCGAGCATGATCGGACGCGATCGGCCGGTGCTACCAAAGATGCTCCAGTTCGAGTACGGATAGTCCCCCACCGGGACGTGCACCTTGTCGGCGAGATCGAAGGCCTCGGTGACTCGATAGCGACCAAACGTCTGGAAGACGCCGATGCCATCATCGGTGTTCCAGATCGGCCGGATGCCTAACGTCACTGTCTCGTCGAGACGTTTCCAATTGACGTCGGCGACGTGATCGAGCCAGAAGTTGTAGTTGATGCGTCGCAGGTTGAAAAACGACGGACGTTGCGTGAAGCGCCAGTTGCTTTGCGTGCGACGAATGTTCACGCGGGGAACGAAGCCCGCTTCGACGTCGGTGTTCGGCCCAACGAAGAGATGCGACGAGGTGACGCCGAGGCTGTTGGTCTGATAGTCGGCGCCGAGTCGGTAGGCGAGATCGTTGCCGCCGCCACCTTCCTTAGCCGTTCCAGCGATGAACCCCTGCATGTTGAGCGCGCCACTTGGCCACCACGAAAAGTCGGCGCCGCCCGCGGTGTTCCACGTGCTGTCGCTTCGGCGGTCGACAATCATTGCACCGATGTAATTCGCCCCACCGATGTCGCGCTTGACGCGCGCGACGTTGAACAATGTGCGCGGATCGCCGTAGCGAGACGCCGTCGCAGCAGAGAGAAAGCCTACCGTCTGTCCCCCCACACGTCCGCTCAGGCGGGCGCCGCCGATCATCGGGATCGCACCGCTGTCGGGGTTGATCCCGATGCTGCGCGAGAAGAAGAGCTGGAACGGTGGCGGCTCGAACGAAGCGCGCTGCCCAAACTCGAAAATGCCGGCGTTCTCGAGGAAGAAGTCGCGTTTCTCCGGATAGAAGAGAGAAAATCTCGTTAGGTTGACCTGCTGGTCATCGGCTTCGACCTGTGCGAAGTCGGTGTTGAGCGTGAGGTCGAGCACGAGCCCGGGGCGCACTTCGCTCTTGAGATCCAGCCCGACGCTTCCGACTCCCTTCTGTTCTGCTGGGGCACCGATCCGCGTTTCGTCTCGCGTCACGTCGGCGCCGCCTAACAAGTAGGGTTTCACGTCGGCGTTGAGGCCGGGCTTCGGGAGTCCGGTCAACCCCTCGAGGTGACCGGCTCGGCTGACACGGGCAAAACCGGCGTTGTCACGCGACCACGATTGCCAGAGCACTTCTTCGTTCTTGCGGCGAATCATCCGGTAGACGTTGAAGCCCCATGTCGCCGGATTCGCTGGGTACCTAAGCGTCCGAAACGGAATCGCGAACTCCGCCGACCATCCTTCGGGAGTGCGCTTGGCCGCCACCTGCCAGACTCCGCGCCAGTCGATGTTGAACGTCCGCCCCTCGTCAGCGATCACCCCATCGAACTCGGCACCGTTAGGATTCGTGGCGAAGACGAAAGCGTTGCGGTGGTCGTGAAACGGATCGATGAGAATCGCGATGCCGTCGTCGCCGCCGAAGCGTGGTTTACCGTCGAACTCCGGCTCCATGACTTTGTCGCGCGCCAAGAGGCGGGCGACGATTTTATCTGGATTGGAATCGCGCGCGAGGACGCCGATGTAGAGTGTCGACTCGTCGTAGAGGACGCGGACTTCGGTTTGTTCGGTGGCCGGGGCGCCTTCGGTCGGTTCTTTTTGTCGCAGCACCCCAATGGTGGGGGCAGTGCGCCATGCAGCCTCGGTGAGGAGACCGTCCAGCTTTAGCCCTTCGCCATGCTGCGTTGTTAGGCGGACAGCGGCCAGCGTGTCGGAGCGACTGGCTGTTTCCTGCGCGCCTAACGGGAGGGCGAGACACGCCGCGAGGGCGAGCGTGAGATGGGAGCGGCGGAAGCGCGAGGGGCCCTCGGGGGTGCAGTGCGGCGGGCGGGAGCGTGGGCCAAGCTAAAGGGAGGGCGCGAGTCGGGAAGTGATCAACGCGCCGCCGAGATCGGGGTCAGAGCTGGGGGTCAGAGCCCGGGGTCAGAGCTCGGGGTCAGAGCCCGGGGTCAGAGCCCGGGGTCAGAGCCCAGGGGCCTAACGCCCGCGGTCACGCGCAAGCCTCTGCTCCATGTCCGCGAGCCACCCCTGCTGAATCACGATGCGCACCCCCGCCGACACCACGGGCTCCGCCACGGCGATTCGTCCCGTGGCCCGGTCGATGTCCCACGCCTGCCCCACAACTTCCACTTTCATCACGAGCCGCGCTGGTCCGACGGAAAACTCGGGGCCTGACTTCACATCCACCGCCTCAATCGCCGTCCCCTCGTCGTTCACGAAGTAGATCGTACGACCGTCCGGCGCCCATCGCGCCCGTTGTCCCCCAGTGCTCGACACCAGCCACTTCCCCGTGGGCTGCGGCATCGTAAAGCGCCGCACCTGGATCTCATTTCGCCCAGACTCTCTGGATGTGTAGGCAATCCATTGTCCGTCGGGCGACACGACCGCCTCCGACTCACCATAAGGCGCGGTCAAGTACGCGCGCGGAGCCTTTCCGGTGCGTGGATCGATCACGAACGTCGTCCCGCCGCCTAACGTTCCTCCAAGCGAACGAGGCGCGCCGTTGCTCGTGAACACCAGCGTCGAGTCGTTCGGCCAGCTCGTCGAGTGCTGGTCGTTAGGCATCGCCTGCATCAGGCGCGGTTGCTTGCTTCCGTCCACCGGTTGAATCGCGATGTCTTCGGCGTCCGTCCCCGGCCCTTCGCGCGTGTAGGCGAGCTGCGTTCCATCGGGCGACCACACGGGGGAGTGGCCGCCGCCATCCATCGTGAATCGCGTGAGCGTGTTGCGCGCAAAGTCATAGAACGCCGTATGTCGGTTGGTGCCGCGCGCCGAGCCCACCGTGAGTGCGAGGAGTTTCCCGTCGGGCGAAAAGCGCACGTACCCCAAGGTGCGTGGCGCGAGGGGAAGCGTGTCGGTCTTTCCCGATGGCGCGCGGATGACAACGCGCATTTCGGGATCCTTCCCGGCGCGATACACGAGTGTCCCGTTCGACGTAATCACGAATGGCGCCCACGTCCCGTTAGGCTGGACGTCGAGCGCCACAGGCGTCGGCGATCCCGTGGCCTTGTGCGTCCGCGCGTCAAAGGACATGACGTACAGGCCGCCTAACGACGAGCAGTAGACGATCTTTCCCGATGGGAGGAGCTGTCCCTCGCTCGCGTCGGTCACGACCTCCGTCACGCTGTCGCTCGCGAGATTGTAGTACTTGAGCCGCGATCCACTTCGCGTGTCGACGTAGAAAAGTCCCTTACCGTCGAGCGTCAGGCGCGGCGCGCCTCCGACCGCATTGCGGAGCATACGCGTCACGCCGTCGGCGCCAATCACACCGATCCGATCGCCCGATTCGAACGCGAGCGTCCCGTCCGCGCCCCACGTCACTCGGCTCGCAGAAATGGAGTCGGGAATGGGAATGCGGACCGGCGTGCCACCTGCCACTGGGACTTTGGAGACTTTTCCGTCCGCCTGATACGCGATCCATCTTCCGTCCGGACCGAACACCGGCGACTCACACCGTTCGGTCGATGGCAGCATGCGATACTCGCGTTGCGCCGAGTCGCGGAGTGCGATGCCTTCGTCCGTGCAGAAGGCGAAGCGGTCACCGTTAGGCGAGACGCCGAAGCGGCCGAGATCCGGGTTCCCGTTAGGCGTTTCGATGATGGCTTGCACCATCGCCTGCGGCGCGCTGCGCTCGCCGCGGGTAAGCGCCCACGCAGCAACGCCCAAACTCACGAGCGCTATCGCCGCAGAAATCGCGAGCGGGAGACGTGATGTGCGCGTCGCAACCGCTCGAGCCGAGGGCGATTCGATGCTGATCGTCGGAGCAAATCGCGAGTCGTCGAGCGCGGCGAGAAACTCTCGTGCTCCCTCGAACCGATCGGCCGGCAACTTCGCCAGCGCCGTCATCACAGCCGCTTCGACGTTGGGCGGCACCGTGTCGCGCGTGGTGCGGATCGAGGCGGGTCGCTCCGTCATGACCTTGGCCACGATCGCCTGGACTGTGCTCCCGGTGAAGGGCGGGTCGCCGGTGAGCGTCTCGTACAGCACCGCGCCTAACGCGTACACATCGGTGCGCGCGTCGATCGCTTTCTCCCCCATCGCCTGCTCGGGGGACATGTACTGCGGCGTGCCTAACGACAGCCCGGTCTGCGTCATGCGCGAGCCGCCGGCTTGCTGCACGGCGAGGGCGATGCCGAAGTCAGCGACCAGCGCATGCCCACCCTGCAGCAGGATGTTCTCCGGCTTGATGTCGCGATGGATCACGCCGCGCGAATGCGCGTACGCGAGCGCATCGGCCACTTCGCGCGCGATGCGCAGTGCCTCCGGTATGGGAAGTTGGCGCGTGCGTTCAAGACAGCTGCGCAGCGTCTCGCCCTCCACGAACGGCATCACGTAGAACAGCTGCCCTGCGGCTTCCCCGGAGTCGAACAGCGGGAGGATGTGCGGATGCTGCAGGTTCGCGGTGAGCTCAATCTCCTTCAGAAAGCGCTCAACGCCTAACACCGCACTAAGCTCCGGATGCAGCACCTTCACCCCAACTTTGCGCCGGTGCCTAACGTCTTCCGCCAGGTAAACGGTCGCCATCCCACCCGAACCCAGCTCCCGCTCGATGCGGTAGCGTTCGGCGAGTGCGGCGACGAGTCCACCAGGCGGAACGCTCATCGAGCCCCAACCGCCATCAGCCGCTGGAAGCGCGGGTCAGCCCGCAGCGGCGCGAAGAACTGGTGCGTTGCGAGCCGGCCAGGGGAAAAGTGCAACGGCAGCGAATGCTGCTCCTCCAGCCAATCGAGGGCCGCCGAGTATGCACCAGCCTGCACTGCGACGAGCGATGCCTCGTACAGCCGCGTCGAATACTCCGGGCTGCGACGATCGAAGCCCTGCTTCAAGACCATCTCAAGCGAGTTGCGCGCCTCGCGAAGTGCGTCCTCCCTGCGACCCGACTGCGCCAAGGCATATCCGTAGAACAGGCGCATGCCGTCGTCGTTAGGCAGATCGCGCACGTGACGCTCGAAGAGTCGCCGCGCGGTGTCGCCCCAAGCGCGCACCGCGACCGAGTCTCCACGCAGCCAAGCGTAGCTCGACTGCACAATTGCCCAGTTGGCCCGGTCACCTCCAACGGAGACTGGTCCGCGGGAGAGCTGGGCCTGCACCACGCCCGGGTCCAGTAGCGGCCCGAGACTGGGGCTGCTCACTATTTCAGGGAGGAGTCGCTCCGGCGCTCCGGCATGCAGTCCTTCATTAAGGATCCGGCGCGCGCTCACGCTATCCCCGGCGTACAGCTCATCATCCACGCGGTCTCGCAGCGTCCCCGGCGAAGTTGGGGCGATGGCCTGCACGCGCGCGGTCAGCGCACGCGCCTCCGCCAGCCGTCCCATCCGGCGCAGGATTCCTCCAAGATTCCGCAGGGGAGTCACGTTTCGTGGGTCAAGGCGCGAGGCGCGCGTGTACAGCTCAAGCGCCTCGTCCAACCGCCCCTGCGTCGTGCGCGCTATGGCCAGGTTGTTTGTCGTCGCCGCCTCACCCGGTGCGGCACGGTATGCTCGCTCCTGTGCAGCCGCCGCCGCACGCCCATCGTGCAGAATACTGCGTAGGTAGAAGCTTTGCGCCTTTTCGCCCCACACCCCTGTCGGGTCGAGCGCCTTGGCCCGCTCGGCCGCCTGCCGAGTCGCGTCTGCTAGCGCGGGAGACGGTGTCCACCTGTCGTAGAGGTCCGCACGTGCGAGTGTGAGTTCGCCCCACGCGCGCGCGTATGTGCTGTCGCGCGAGACCGCCTCCTCCAGGAGCGCCTGCGCGGCGGTGAGCGCCGGAGCGGACCGATCAGCTCCAAAGTCCGTCGCGGCACGCGCGCGCAGAAAGAGGTCGTATGCCTGCGGATCGCGCGTGGGGACCTCGACGAGCTGCCGACGGTCGTCGCCGCCGATCGCCACCTCCATCGCGCTCACCACCTTTTCGCCGATCTCACCTTGAAGCCCGACGATGTCTGCGCCTTGTACGTCGAACGGCTGCCCCCAGCGTCCTTGCGACCGTCCGTCTGCAGTCACCTCGACCAGCTCCGGGCGCACCAGCACGCGCCGCTCACCCCCACTTCCCAGAACGCGGACGGTGCCGGTGAGCAACCAGCGCACACCCAACTCTTTCGCAATTTCCTTCGGAGATTTCTTCGTCGCGCGGTACTGGTTGGAGCTGGCGCGCGCGATGACCACGAGGTCGCGCACACCCATCAGCTTCCCGCGGATCTCGTCGGTGATGCCTTCGGTCACATACGCCGTCGCCGTATCTCCCTGGTTCTCAAAGGGGAGCACGGCAATGGAGGGGGTTGCGTCCGCGCGAGCAGGCGACGCGCGCCCTCGCCAGACGACAAAAGCGCCAACGACGGCGAGCAGCGCAACGAGGGTGACAAGCGCAAGAGTGCGTGAGCGCCGCGCGCGGGGTGCGGGTGCGGGTGCAGGTGCGGGGACGATCGAAGAGCGCGAAGAACCGACATTGTCGCCCCCGTCCACCGCGAGTCGCGCGAGTATCGAGGTCGCGTCAGCGGGGCGCTCATCGGGGAGCTTGGCCAAACACTGCATAACGAGAGCGACGAGCGCCGGCGGCAGCTCGGGCCTTACCGCGTCGAGCGGTTTCGGCGCTTCTGCAAGCTGCGCGGCGATGAGCTGCTGCACCCCAGACCGGTGCGCAAACGGGTGCGCGACCGCCAGCAGCTCGTAGGCCATCAGCCCCCACGCGTAGAGGTCCGCACGGTGGTCGGTGGCCGGATCGCCCGCGGCCTGCTCCGGCGCCATGTACGCGGGAGTGCCTAACGACATGCCGACAGTCGTTAGGGTGCCTGACGAGTGCTCTGGCGAAAGCGTTCGCGCCGCTGTGATTGCCTTGGCGATCCCAAAATCAGCGACAACCGCGTTACGCCCCGACAGGAGCACGTTCTCTGGCTTGATGTCGCGATGCACCACACCGCGTGCATGCGCGTACTCCAGGGCCTCGGCCACGTCGCGCAGGATGCGCAGCGCCTCGTCGATCGCGACCGGGCCAGCTTGCAGCCGCGCGCGCAACGATTCGCCGGCGATGAACGGCATGGTGAACCACGGCAGTCCTTCCGCCGTGGTGCCGGCTGAGTAGAGCGGGACGATGTGCGGATCCTGCAGCCGCGCCGCCAGTGCGATTTCGCGCGTGAAGCGCTCGACGCTTAGCCCCTCGGCCATCTCGCGGCCGAGGATCTTGATGACCACGCGGCGTTGCAGCGCGACTTCCGTGGCAACGAAGACGCGCGCCATCCCGCCGCCGCCGAGCTCGCGCTCGAGGCGGTAAGTGTCGCCGAAGTGCGCCTGCAGCTGGGTCAGCAGCTCCACGGAGTTCAATCGAGCGCCGCGAAGTAGGCCAGCGGATCAGTCCCCAACTCGAGCGGCGTCGCGATGTTCTGGAGCGTCAGCGTAGCGGCGAGAGACACTGCGGCCAACCCGCGAGCGTCGAGTTTACGCGTGAGAGTACTGGGGCCAGCGAGCGATTGTGCGAGAGGCATGGGGGGCATGCAGCCGACAGCGGAAAGGCGCCGTAAGCTGTAGCCGCGGACGGCATCTCGCTACGGCTTGTCCAGCCCGCAAGCCATACTGCTTGCGGAAGGTCGGCCTCATTCAGACGGTCTAAACGAGCGCGCCTGCAGGACATCATCGCCCAAGCACCTGCTCCATCGACAGCGCGAACCCCGGAAGCATCCCCTCCCCATCGAGCGCACGACTCTGACCAACGACGGATTGCGTTCCATCCGCGCGATACACGCGCGCCTCACGACGTTCTGCGTCGATGGTCCACACGAGCGCCGTCCCTGCTTCCAGCGTGATCTCCCCATGTTCCCATCCAAGCGGCTCCGACACCATCAGGCGCCCACGCACCAACTCCGTCCGGCGATCGGCGGGATCCCGGTACACCAACAACTGCTCGGCGGTCATGAGCTCTTGCTTTGCAACCATGCGACGAGATCTCCGCGCGCGGCGTGCACGTGACATGCCCTAACGATGCGCCCCATGCGTCACGCGAGCGTCACATCAAGTGCGCCCCTTCAAGTCCCTTCACATCAGCTATGTCTTTGTCCCGCCCTGTCGCACGCTTGTTCTTGATGAGGTCTTCAAACGCGAGCAGGGGTACACGGGCACCGGACGTTTTGTGAGCGCCCACATTCCGCGACTCAGGATGCCGACCAGTGCGATGCGTTCCGCCATCGTGCCACCGACGCGCCCATCGCTCGCCGCCTGGCTTCGCAACGGCACCATGCGCACCGTCATTCGGCTTCGATCTGTACGCATACGCGAAAACGTACACGATGGGGAATCGTGAGGTCGTGGAAGCGCTGAGGCGACGCTACCTCTGCATCATCCGGGCGGCCGCAGCGCCGCTTTGAACGCCGAGTCGTGCCTGATTCGATTGAGCAGTACGTTCGTGTGCGCGGGAGTCCTTCGTTAGCTCGATCTCCTTGAGGAAGCGCTCATCGCGCAACACGACGCCGAGTTCCGGGTGCAGCACCTTGATGGCGACTATGCGCCGATGCCGAACGTCCTCCGCCAAGTACACGGTCGCCATGCCGCCAGCGCCTAACGAGCGCTCCCTGCGGTAGCGGTGGGCGAGGGCGTCTGCGATCGTCGTCACCGCCATACGCCCGTTTGCGGAGAATCGTCACGACCAAAAGTGCCGTGCGCTCACGTCCATCCGCTTCTCCAGCACCAGCCGCAACACATTCGCCTAAGCGCCACGCACGCCACCCTTCTCCCAATGCAGGACGCCATACGTTCGCATGAATTACCGGTGCGGCAAGGTTGCGTCCCTCACTTTAAACACACCTCGCTTCGGCAAGGGTCAGTCCCACGTCGAAATCACCTCGGCGCATCCACCGCAATCCCAAACCGCGCCCCCTCCTTCGTCAACGGCAGCACCTCGCGCACAAGCGTCAGCAGAAACTCCCCTGGCTGCTCGAACATCAGGAAGTGCGCGCCACGCTCGAACGGAATGAACTTCTTGATTGGTGCTTTGATCGACGCGACGTAGTCGCGCGCTGGCACGAACGGCGTGTAGAGATCGTAGCGCCCCTGCATGAAGATCATCGGCACCCTAAAGCTCGTGTGCTTGCGCAGGTCGAGCGACTTGAGTGACGGGAAGATGTGTTGCCCCGAGAACTGCGCCGCGGCTGGACCATTGCTCTGATCTTCCGATGTGTAGTCAGGCGACAGCGCGTAGCTCTTATAAAGGATGTCGAGCGAGGGCTGACCATACCATCCACCGTTGAATCGGCTCGCCCACTTTCGCACGAGCTGCATCGCCGGAAACGGTGCGCTGCCGTCGGCATTGGGAAACGGCGCGATGGATTGCAGCTCGCGGATGGCGCTGTCTGAATGGTGCAGTCGAGCTAACTCCGTCGTGCGTTCGTACAAGTACTTCTCCCCTTCGAACGTCACGACTTGGCCCGTTCCGACGTACGCGTGAAGGAGATCTGGGCGTTTTGCGGCCAGCGTTACGCCGACGGCTGATCCCCAACTCAATCCGAGCGCCACCACTTTCTGTTTGCCGAGCATGTGGCGCACGGTGTCGATGATGGCGATGGCGTCGTTGGTTATGTCATCGACGTTCCACACCTTCGCTGCGCGCGCCGTGTCGATTCCTGCGTAGCTCTTCCCTGCCCCGCGCTGATCCCACTGCACGACGGTGAAGAAATCTTCCCACGGTTTCTGGAAGGCCCACGCCGTCGGCATCATGACAGTGCCAGGGCCGCCATGGATGAAGAGCAAAACGGGGTTCGCGCGATTGAGCCCGCGAATGGAGATCCACTGATCGTTGTCACCGACACGAACGGGAAACAGCGTGTCGATTCCTTCGGGCGTCGCGATGCGCCTCAGATCGCGAATGGTGCCGAGCACCTGCGAACGCGGGAAGTCTGGCGTGTTGCTTTGAGCGCTCGCGAATTGGCTAAGGACGGCGCTCGCGACAAGTGGAGGTATTACGCGGAGAAGAGGTATCAGGCGCATGGAGCAGTCGCATTGATTCCGTGAGGCGCGAAGAATCGACAATAGGGGCACGCCGCCGTCACGCAAGACCATCTGCCGAATGCGGCGCGCACTGCTGAAGCGCCTACTGAAAACCGAAATGCTTGCGCGCAGAGACTGGTGCAGCGCTTCTGCGCGCCGATCAGCGCCCTGACTCGAAGTCGAGCCACGTTATCCCGAGAGATCGGCAGGTGGGACCGCGCGAACTCCGATGCGCAGTGGTGCTGGCGCCTTCATCGCTTTCATCGTCCCAGCGCGCAGTGGCTCAACAGCGACTTTCGCTTCATTCGTCAGCTTCGCGTGTGCTGCGTCGGTCGGTTCGGCAACGGCGCTGTCAGCGGTGATGGCTTTCTTCGCCGTGACGTATCGCAGCCACGACATTGTCGTAGCGATGTCGGTGGCGAGATGATCGTCGCCAGATGCAAAGATCACCGGTGTCCCATTGCGCCCCCACGAGAGCGCGACGAGTTCGGTCTCGGTAATGAATTGCCCGTTGATCGCGATCCCGATGCCGAACGTGTACGTATGAGACGCGAAGCCGTGCGACCCCGTTTTCGCGTGCATGCCTACGACGGCAACGCCGTCGAACTTTTCCACCGTCGGTGGCGCGAAATAGCCATCGAAGTCACGAGTGCGCGACATCTGCGTTGCTCGCGAGTCGAGCAGGTCACGTCGCACATCGGGATTCGGGTTTCCGCTCCCGTGACCGTCGAGGACGACGACTTCTGTTGCACCACCCTGATAGAGGCCAGCGATCACCGCATTGATATCTGCCGCGAGCTGCTGTTGTCCTTTAGGGTAGAGCGACGTGCCGAAGATGAATGACTCGGGATTGGTTTGCCCGAACAACCCTTCCATGTCGTAAAAGACGAGGATGCGAAGATGCGCTGGATCTTTAGGGTGTACGGCTTCGAGCTGCCACGGCGCAGGCGAAGGCGCGGCACGTTGCGAAGAGACACGCGCCGAAGTCGACTTCTGGTCGCACGCGGTGAGAAGGAGGAGCGCTGCGAGACAAGCGTGGGCGAGTCTCGTCATTCGTGCGATTTCAAGGGAGACTAACAGCGAAGAGCAGTACGTTGGACGAGGAGCGCCATGCCCATACCGTAGCGCGCGAAGCGACCCTCCACTCGACTACTTCGCCGCCGTCGAATCGTCGCCGAGCTTCACCAGCGGATCGAAGTCAAATCCAAATAAACGAGGATTCGCCCCGATCACGGCCGCCGAAAACACGCGGAACATGTAGTCGTACGATTCGGCGGGGATCTCTTTTTTTCGCGTCGCGAGAATGTTCCAGAGGTTGCGCTGCGACGGCGACTCGGGGAGGGAACGGATGATTTTCCGCATTCGCCCTTCGCCCATGTTGTACGACGCCATGACGAGGAGTCCCGACAGCTGCGCATCTGTAGTGTAGAGATCTTCCAGATAGCGCGCGGCGGCTTCGCTGGCCTTCACGGGATTGTGTCGATCGTCAGCGGGATCGAAGACGCGCTCGCCGCGCAGTGGGCCGATATGCAATCCGTACGACGCACCGGTGCCGGGCGTGAACTGCCACATTCCTTTAGGTATTCCGGCGTAGGTCACCGGCCCGATCGCCTTCGGATTGAACGTGCTCTCCTGCATCGGGAGATAGAAGAACTCGTGAGGGAGATGATGCTTGATGAGGAGTGGCGGAATGATCACGCCGAGTCCCTGTTCCGAGGCGCGCTTGAATCCGGACTTGAGATCGCCCTGCTTCCATTTTTCGATGTACGCCTTCACGTCGCTCAGAAAACCCGGCGGGACGTTGGCCTCCGACTCGCCGAGGTGGTGGATGGTGCGGTAGATGAGTTTCTCCTCGGGCGACGTCTTGCTGTCGTAGATGCCTAACGTCTTCACCAAGTCGTCGTACTGCTTCTCCAGGCGCGCGCGTTTTTCCTGAATTGCAGCGTTAGGCCCGGTGGTCGCCTCGAGCTTCCGAATATCGAGATCGATTTCCTTGATTGTCGTGAAGACGGCAGCGGCTGTCTGTCGCGCTACCGCCGCACGCTGCGACTGGACGTAACCAAATCCGGCGGCGCCTAACGCGACGACCACAAGGACGCCTAACGCGATGCGGTAGCGCTGCATACGCTGTCGCCACGTCATCGACTCTTGCTCGCGACGCTCCTGCACCGCCATGCGCAGCATTTGCGTCTGCGGCGACATGTTGTCCGGCGCAACGGTCGCAAAGATGCGGTCGATGTGCGCCGACTGCGGCACCACGTTGGTGGTTTGCGAACGTACGAGCGCGGGAATCGTCAGGTGCAGAATCGGACCGGAGTTGCCAAGCCGCACATACGTGGACGCGCCGAGCGGTTCGATCGAGATGCGACGTCCATCGATGAACGTTCCGTTGCGGCTCCCCATGTCCACGAGTTCCCAGCCATCTCCTTTCGGACGCATCTCGAGGTGATGCGAGCTGACGACGTTGTGGTCGATGATGATGTCGTTCCCCGCCGAGCGTCCGAGACGCGCGGAGTCGGTGAAGAGGAACGGTTCCGGGAGTCCCGGAACGAGGACTTGGAGTTCGGTCGGCATGGAAAGAGCTTGGTGCCCGCGCCCGGAGGTCGCAAGCGCCCGCGTTCGGCGCAGCCAGTGGATTCGCGGAAGACAGCGGGCGCGGAGGCGTTGCCACTCGTTTGGGAGTCGCGTCCCCGCGTTTGCAGCCCGCCTCCGCTGACGAGAAGCGGGCGCGTCGACGCTGGAGCACTTGCCGCACTTGCCGCACTTGCCGCACTTGCCGCACTTGCCGCACTTGCCGCACTTGCCGCACTTGCCGCACTTGCCTTGTCGATCTTGCCGTCACTGCCGGCGCCAAGCCTGGTGTTACAGCACTAAGTCAGCGCCTGCTCGAACAGCTCCACCAGATTGATCTCGCACGCTGGGACGTTCGCGCTCGGTTGCCACGCGATGTCTTCATCCAAGATCGTTGGCCCGCTGTCGCCGGTGCGCCACCGTTCGATGCAACGCGCGTCGACGTCGACGATCCAATACTCCGGTACACCTTCTTCGAGATAGATCGTGCGTTTCTTTACTCGATCGTAGCGCGCCGTAGAGGGGGAAAGAACTTCGACGACCAGGAGAAGTTCTTTCATCTTTTCCCACTCATCGATGTGCGTTCCGTCGGCGGCGAGCGGGACGACGAATAGGTCGGGCTGCACGAGGCGGCGCGGGGAGAATTCGATGTCCGCGACCGTGACGTAGGTGTCTCCCAAGCGGTGCGCTTCGACGTAGCTATCCAAGCGTTTGAAGAGCGCCTGCGCGACCGCCTGGTGCGCCCTCCTCGGCGCCGGCCTCATCACCAGCTCTCCGTCGAGCAATTCGTGGCGCTTGCCGTCGTCCGGCAGCGCCCGCACCATCTCCGCAGTCCACTCAGTTGGCATTCTACTAGGGTATTCCATGCTCGGCGCTCGTCGCAAGGGTCCATGCCAGCAAACTAGAATGCCGAGGACCGTCGACCATCACCCTAACTACGCCGAGCAATCGTTTAGTGCGCGTCCACCTCGACTGCCGGTCCTCCGCGACGCTTCGGGCGCCCGAGCATGAGAATGGAGGGTGACACCCCTAGAAAGACGATAAGAATGAAGATCCAGGCATCGTTGAAGCCGAGCATTGCCGACTGGGTTTGCAGCTGCCCGCTGAGTGCGCCTAACGCGGCTTGTTGGGCGTGAAAGACGTCGTAACCTCGCGATATGAAACCACGTGTGAGCTGAGCGACACGCTCGTCGGTAAGCGGATTGCCTTGAACGACGTTCGCCACTAGGTCGCTGCGGTGTGCCTGCGTCATCTTCGACAGCTGATTGAGCAGCACCGCGATACCGAACGCCCCACCTAACTGCCGAGAGAGATTGATCAAGCCGGAGGCCTGCTGCGCTTCTTGTGGTTTGATCGAGGCATAGGCCGCGTTGTTGATCGGTGCGAACAAAAAGCCGAGCCCAAATCCGCGTACGAGCATCGCCGTGCGCACGTCGTCGGCACCGGCGACAGATGTGAGATGTCCCATGTCCCACATCGAGATCGCGAACAGCAAGACGCCAATCATGATCAGGACGCGCGGATCAGCCTTGGGATGCTTTCCGTTCAGTAAGAAGCCGCAGAACAGCGCGCTGCAGGCAGTCGCCAAGCCGCCGGGGAGCATGACAAGCCCCGTCTCTGTCGGCGTGAAACGGAGAATCCCCTGCGCAAATAGCGGAAAGAGAAAGACACCGCCGTACAGCCCAAAGCCTAACGCGATGAAAAGAAAGAGCGACGCCGCCAGCGTCTTGTTCTTGAGGACGCGGAAGTTCACGACGGGGTGCGTGTTTTTCGGGTGCAGCTCCCAGATGAACATCCCGATCAGCGACACGCCCGCAATGATCGCGAGGTTCAAGATCCGATCGTCCGCAAACCAGTCCTTCGCGTTCCCTTCCTCGAGCACGTACTGCAGCGATCCTACGCCAACGGTGAGAAGCGTGATGCCTAACCAGTCGATATCTGCCGTGTGTGCTTGCTGGTCTGGCGGATCGCGCAAGAACGAGTTCACCAACAACGCCGACACGATCCCGATCGGCACATTGATGAAGAAGCACCAGTTCCACGTGTAGTTGTCGGTGATCCAACCGCCTAACGTGGGCCCCAGGGTTGGGGCGACGATGACGCCTAACAAGAAGACGGCCTGCACCATCCCTTGCTCTTCGAGCGGGAAGATCTGGCGCAAGGTCGCCTGCGCAGTGGAAAGGAGCGCCGCACCACCCGCCCCTTGCAGCACGCGCCAGAAGACCAGTTCAAACAACGACGACGACGTCCCGCAAAAGAACGACGCCCCGATAAACAGCACGATGGAGAACGTGAGATACCGCTGTCGCCCAAACCGCGCCGCGAAAAACGCCGTCATCGGAAGGATGATGACGTTGGCGAGGATGTAGCCGGTCGAGACCCACCCGATCTCTTCTTGCGTCGCGTTGAGATTCCCCGCCATCTGCGGGAGCGCGACGTTGATGATCGTCGTGTCGAGCACCTCCATGATGGCCGCGGTGATGAGGCCGAGGAGGATGAACCAGCGATATCGCCTAACGAAGTCGTTCGCCGCTTTCGCGCGCTCTTCGGGCGTGGCGTGGTGTTCGTAGTGCGCTTCTTTGCGCCCGCGTTTGGGGCTTCGAGCAAATTCTGCAGTAGCGGCCATGCGAATGCGGGGGGGATGGCGTTACGGCCGGGGTCAGAGCCCGGGGTCAGAGCCCGGGGTCAGAGCCCGGGGTCAGAGCCCGGGGTCAGAGCCCGGGGTCAGAGCCCGGGGTCAGAGCCCGGGGTCAGAGCCCACAAAGTAGCCGAACGAACCCGGATGGTCGCCTCCCCGTTCCGACGGGTGCATAAACAGCGTGTAACTTCCCAATTATGAACACCCTAGACGCCATCCGCGCCCGCCGCTCCATCCGCCGATTCACCGATCGCGAGGTCACGCGTGCGGAAATCGAGACTCTCTTGAGCGCAGCCGTGCTCGCGCCAAACCATCACCTCACACAGCCCTGGCGCTTCTATGTCCTCGGGCCTGAGGCGCGTTACGGCTACGGTCTCGCGTTAGGGAATCGCAAGGCGAAGAAGCTCGACGACCCTGTGAAAGCGCTCGAGGTGCGCGAAAAAGTGGCCGCCGAGCATAGGGCGTTGCCGCTGATGCTCGTTGTGGCAGTAGTCGAAAGCAACGATCCGGTAATGCGCGAAGAAGATTACTCGGCCGCAATGATGGCGATACAAAACATCGCACTCGCAGCCGTCGAGTTGGGTCTCGGCACCCACCTCAAGACCGGCGCGGTAATGGCCGATCCGGCAGCGCGCGTCGCAGCCGGCGTTCCGGAGGGGCAGCGCATCGTCGCCGTCATGAACATAGGCGAGCCGGCAGAAGTGCCTAACGAAAAGCCACGCGCTTCAACCAGCGAACTCGTAACCTGGCGCGAGTGACCAACGCCGCCTAACGGCAAGCCGCTCCACCGAACATCGACACCTGACGCACCGTGTCGGCTGCGCGCGGTCCAAACGACGGATCCTACAGCGCGTCGCCTCCGTCACTCAGGTTGCCGATGTGCTTCACTTTGTCCCCGCAAACGCTTACGGCCGCGGCGTTGCGGCTCTCGACGCCCCCCACCAACTTCTCGCCGGTATCCCAGCGTTAGGCAAGCGCCATGCGAGCTGCGGCGTGGAGCATCGGCATTCCAATGGAATTGCGCTGGCACTCTTGTTTGCCATGAACCACGCGTTGGCCAACGAGTTCACACCCGAGTTGCGGAGGGCTCGGGGAGATGCTTGCGCGGTGGCTTCCCCGTCTATGCGTCGGATTATCGTGCGACAACACAGGGGCGATGCGGTGTCGCGCGCCGTGAGGCCAATGGGACGGCGCCGGCCGGGGACCCGGCTACGACTCCGCGCCTACTAGTGCAGCTCGCCTGCAGGTTCCATTATCCTGCACGCCCTTCGCACCGATAGCATCTGACCGTCCCGCACTTGAGCAGCGCGCGAGACGCAGCGACCGCCCTCGCTGCACTCTCGCCTAACGCGACGTTGATCGCCGAGTGACTGCTTCCACTTCTCCTAACGAGAGGTTGCAGCGGCTTTTCGCCGAACAACTTCCGGCGATTGAGCGCGCCGTCTGGCTCATCGCCAGACGCAACGCGCTATCGCCTAACGAGGCTGAGGAGTTTGGGTCCTGGGCGAGGGTTCGCCTCATGGATCGCGACTATGCCATCCTCGGCAAGTTTCGCGAGCGTTCGTCGATCAGCACCTACCTCGCTACCGTACTCGCCAATCTCTATCACGACTACCGCAACCATATCTGGGGAAAGTGGCGTGCATCGGCGGCAGCCGAACGTCTCGGACCTCTTGCAGTCCTATTGGAGAAGTTGGTCTGGCGCGATGGATACGCTTTTCGTGAAGCCATCGGAGTCATGCGTAGCCGCGGCGTCACTCTTACTGATATGGAGTTGGCGCGGCTGTATCAGCAGATCCCAGCGCGTGTCGGTGATCGCGAAGTCTCACTCGACGACGTGGAGCCTACGGCACTCATCGATGACTCGGTGCATGCGGCGCCTAGGGCAGAGGAGCGGGAACTACTCGTTGCTGCGGTGGAGTCTGCCGTCGAACAACTCTCCAACGAAGACAAAGTCATCACCCGCATGCGTTTCTGGGACGGCCGCACCGTGGCCGAGATCGCGCGCGCACTTTGTGTGGAACAGCGCCCACTCTATAGAAGGATCGAGGCCATCAAAGCACGCCTACGCGAGACGCTGATGCAAAGCGGGATCGATGCAGCCCGCGCGAGCGAGATTCTGGGAGGAACGGACTGATGGACGCGCACGTCTTCGTGGAATTTCAGGGCGTCAGGTCCCTCTATCTACGTAGAGGGGAAATACGATGAGCAATGAGCAAATCGACGACGAGACGCTCGCCGCGTTTCTCGACGGTGGGCTGACGATGGAAGAGCGAAACGAGGTGCTTCGGGTGCTGGCGAATTCACCCGAGGCGTACGCGCGTTTTCTGGAGGCGGCGAGCATTGCGGAGGCGTTGCGCGAGGATAAGCCCTTTCAGGAGACAGTTCCCGCAAAGGCGCGCGACATTCCTCCGCCTAACGTGATACCCATACCGCGCCACGCGCCGAGGTGGCGGCGAATCGCAAAGTATTCGGTGCCGCTACTCGCCGCGGCGAGTGTTGTGGGTATTCTGTTGGTGAGTCGCGGCGCGGGTACGGCAGGTGACGCGGTGGGCATCGCCGACATGGTTGCCGCCATGCCTAACGCGGGCCCCGGAGCGCTCGATCAGAATCTCGGTACTGGGTGGGATCAACCACCTTGGTCGGTCACGCGTGGCATCACGGTGCAGTCGTTCACAGATGGTCTCTCGGCGCGCCTGGGTGTTCGCTACGCATTCCTTGATGGCGCGGCGGCGATGAGCGACTCGGTCGCCTTTGCACGGAATGCATCGATCCTCGCCACCTTGCTCTCGAACGTTGATGGCGCGGGACCGCTCGCCAATCGGATCAGCGCGCAGCAGCTTCGCACACCTAACGATCGGCGAAATATCGGCTCGCAACTCCGCTCGCTCGTGGACGATGCCGACGCCTTTGACGTTGGTGTCTGGCTCGGTACGGCGCGCATGCTCTCTCGGTCCACGAGTAGCGCGCAGATCCTTACGTCAGACAAGAGCCTACGTGTGCTGCAACGAGGCGTCGGCGCACTGTCGAAAGCGCCCAACGCCGAGCAGTGGGGACCGACGCTGCGCTCCCTGACGAGACTGTTGGCAAACGCACGACAGGGAGCAGCTTCGATGGCGACCGACGACGTGCGCGCACAGGTCGACAGCGCCCTCGCCGCCATTCCTCGTTAGGCGCGGCAGGTCACCGGTGCTCCGGCGCGCCGCGTTGCTGGTCGTCGTGACACTGTTCGCAGGTTGCTCGAGGACCACACCATTCGACGACCGCTATCCCCACACCGCGGACGTGCTTGTCGTGCTCGAACGCGGCCGACCATTTGCGTTGCGGCTGACGGCCTCTCAGCGCTATTCGCCATGTGTTGCGATCGGTGACTCCGCTCGTGTGGCGGCGCCTAACGCGGCGCTCTCGCTCGCCACGTGCCGTGACACCACGACGAAGGCGCGCTCAGCAACTCTGGCCACTCTCGCGCCGGCCATCGCACACGCCCTCCGCGACTCCGCCACCACCGATGCCATCTGGGCGGCAGCGCTCCTTGACATGGCCTCGGGAGATGCGGACGCGCGCCACCTCGAGCTCGCGATTCGACGTCTCGAAGAGGTTCGAACTCGCACCAACGGGGACGTCCGGGCTACGACTCATCTCGCGTCCGCCCTCCTCATGCGCGCAGCGCGCACCAATGATGCGCGCGATCTCCTTCGTGCCGCTGACCGGGTGGAGCGCGCGTACGAGTCGGATAGCACGCTCAAGTTCATACGATACAACCGCGCGCTTCTCCTGACGTTTCTATGCGCGACGCGTCAGGCGAACGTGGCGTGGATGACGTTACGTACGTCGGATCCAGAATGGGCTGGCGATGTGGAGTTCTGGAGACAACGCCTAACGAGCTCGCGGGCGGAAAGACGAATGCCGGCGTCGATCGTGGATCCACAAGCCGCACGCGAGTTCGTCCTGGACACACTCATTGGCAACCTGGCGTCGGCGTACTTGAACGGCGACAGCGCTCGCGTCGCGACACTTCGCGCGACGGGATCGTCACTCGCGTCGCAGTTGGTATCACGGGGCGGTGATTCATCTGTTGCGCACATCGTTCGCGCTACGTCGCCCGAATTTCTCGATCGCGGAGTAGCGGAGGGTCTTATCTCGCTTCGCGACGGCAATCGCGAGTATCGCCTTACTCGTTATGCATCAAGCGATGCGTTGCTGCGTCGCGCCAAGGATCGTTTCGTGTCTAGCAGGCAGGACGCGCTCGCTGATTGGACGGAACTTCGTCGCGGTGCCATCGAGATGAATCTCCGGCAGTCGTCGCGTGCGGCGGAACGCCTAACGGGCGTCGCCATGAGGTCGGAGCGGCGCCACGACGTGGCGCTCGCGTCCATGGCGTTCTGGGCGCGTGGCATCGCTGAGGGGCGGCGAGGGGACGTTGAACGATCGATCCGATCATTCACGCGTGCGCGGAGTGCATTCGCTGCGATTGGGGAGCTGTCCAACGCCGCGCACGTTGGTACGGCGTTAGGCGAGATGTACGGCGAGATGGGGCGCTCGCTGGAAGCGGCGAGCGTCGTGTACGACGGCTTCACCACTAGTGTCGCCGTGTCCGGTGAGGTGCGATATGAAGACCTCCTCTCCCTCGGCCAACAACTCGTTGATGACCAGCTCCCGTTCGCGGCGAAGCTCCTCGTTAGGGAGGCGACGCTTGCAGCCGAACGCACGGCGCGCGCGAAGGATCTGGCTGAATCGCTGGGGCGCCTCGCGAATGCCGAATTCGAGTCAGGCACTGCGCCAGAGGCCAAAGCGACGCTCGTCGCAGCGCGTGGCGCAGCCAAGCTGGTTGAGGATTCGAGCATGCGCTCTCGCGTAGACGCCGAGTTGAATCGCACCGAGGCGCTCGTTCTCGCACACTCGGCGCCGCGAGATGCGATTCGATTCATCGACGCCGCGCGTTTGCACTTCGCCTCGCTCCCCGTTGATGACGCGCCGCTTCTCCTCCAACGGTCGCGCATCGCTTTGTCGATGGGCGATTCGACCGTCGCCTCGCGGGACTTGGAGCGAGCGACAACGATCACGGAATCACTCGTTAGGGATGCGCGTGGTGACGAAGGGCGAGCGTTTCAGGCTACCCTTCGCGACGCTCAACGCACACTGGTGGAGTTGTCGCTCGCACGCGGTGATACGTCGACGGCGCTTCGCGCGACGTTGAAGTTGGCGCAGGATGCCACGTTCCGCGCTTCGACTCGAGCTGCCGATCGTGTTTCGCTTGCTGAGGGAGAAGGCGAGCTTCGTTACGTGATTGTCCCGACGAAGATCATCTCGTGGCTGCGCGTGGGGAGCTCGACGCACGCCGCCGTGCGGGAGACGGGCGCGAATGAGTTGCGTGATCTGGTCGTGCGATTCACCAATCTTCTTCGATCGAGCGGTGATGAAGCCACCGTGAGAGAAGTTGGGAAACGACTATTTGCTCTTCTCATTGAGCCACACGCTGAGTCGTTGGAGGGCGTTCGTCTACTGGATATTGCGCCTGACGGTGCCTTGAACAGGCTTCCGTTCGCGATGCTTGTTGGGCGTGACGATCGATTTCTCGTCGAACGCGTGGCTATACGGTACATCGTCGCCGCTGGCTCGCGTGAGGGACGAGTCAGGAGGGAGAATTCCCGTGAGTATGTCCCTCTAATAGTTGGCGATCCCGCGTGGCGTGCGAGTGATTTTCCAGGCTTGGCACCACTTCGATGGAGTGGTGACGAGGCACGTAGCGTGGCAAGCACGTATCGCCACTCGACGCTCCTGATGGGGCGCGACGCGTCGAAGGAAGGGGTGGAACGCGCGCTCGGGTCGCACAACATGCTGCACTTCGCCGGTCACGCCCGTGTGATCGCCGATCGCCCATCAACCTCGCATCTCGTACTAACTCGTGAGAGCAGCAGCGTTTCGTTCAGTGACGGAGTGCTGTATGCCGATGACATCGAGCACCTATCGCTTGGCGCATTGCGGCTCGTTGTGTTGTCCTCGTGCGGCGAATCGGGAGACGTTAGCGCGTCCGAGTCACCGAATGGACTCGCGCTCGCCTTTCTCGATGCCGGGGTTGGTGAAGTTGTTTCGGGATTCTGGGAGGTCGACGACGAAGGAGCCGCGGGATTGATGGCGCGCTTTCACCGAGAGGTAGCGGCGGGGGAGTCGGCTGCGGAGGCGCTGCGGAGGGCGCAGGTGGCGTCGTTAGGCATGCGTGGCGGGTGGGTAGGTGCGGGGTTTGGCGTGCAGGTGGGCTCGGGGGGCTGGTTGGGCAGAAACACTCGTTAGGCGTCTACAGAGGAGGGGGAGATGGGGGTATCGATTCACTTTCGCGGAGTCATGCTCTATGTGTGTGAGCAAGTCGGCGGTACGACACGACTCGCAAGCATTCTGCTTCCGGAGGCAGATTCACCTAAAGGTTGGGTGTCTCCACCACAAGATGAGAAGAAGTGGCGTCACCCGGATCAGTCGAGAGCAACGCGTCACTATCGCGCTCTCATGTTCGGGCCCGCGGACGATCTGACGAAGCGTAAAATCGTTCCGATCACGGCAACATCAAAGATCAAGATCGGTTCAGGGACATCTCATCCAGAACTCAAAGGCCTCGAAAGGAAGTTTGCGCCGCTGAACGGGCTCGTGGGAAACGACGCCGTGATCGACTTTTCCAGCAAGATGATCGGCACGACTGTGGAAATCGTGGGCGCAAAGCAGTTGTCCATCGGTTTTGCAACGACTCAAGAGTTCATACTCGCGGGGACTGATTACACAGCGTTGGAATTGCAAGCGGACTTCGCCGAAGCTTCGTTAGACATCTTGACGGACCAAGGCACCCAGACCGTCACGGAGGACGACAAGGTAGCCATCTTCAATTTCGACCTGCCGAATCCCACTTGGAAGAAGCTGGATGGCATTCGAAAGCTTGATCCTCATGAGCCGCTCGTGGACAATGACTTTCGCTGGCTGTACTCGATGTTGGCGCCAGTAGCTGGCAGCACGTGGCCAAATGCTCGCACGCTTCCTGCTCCCGAGCTAAAAGGAGCTGACGATTCATTGAAAGGCACATCAATACTGACGGTTAAAGTCTCAACGTGCTTTCCTGGCGTGTGGTTGCCTTGAGACTTGCGTAAGCACCAAGTCGAAGAGGGATGCGGGCCAAAGCGCGCTCGCATCCCTCTTCGTTTTACGCTGTTTGACTAAGCCTCTAAAGCCTGACGCCGCCCGAACATTCCGCATGCCATCCACGTTTTGGATCTCAAGCGAAGGGTACAGCCATCATCATTGTTTTTCTTTGCGTCGGTTCGTTGCGGCTCGGCGCCCACAAATTTTCGCCCACCGTGAGAAAACCGCGCCCCACGTCCCTCTAATTCCCTGAAGATCGGGAAGACCGTGGGTGGTGGGTGCAGGGGCGGCGTTGTGAAGGGCACCACTCACGGTCGACCGATTGTTCGAAGGAGACCTACTTCTTGTCGCGACGGTGAACCTATGCATCTGATCGCCCTTCGCCCTCGTACGCGCACGCTGCAGCGCTCAGTTTGTTGGCGGACAGTAGGTTTGCTCCTGACTCTTCTTGCGGAAGTGTCTCTGTCAGCGTTCACTTCACGACGTGTCGACGCGCAAGGCATCACACTACCCACCGTGCGGGCCTTCGGCCCGGGTCCAGAGGAGGCGATGCTCTACCGACTTCTTCGAGAGGTCCGCGCGGCTTATAGCGATGATACACTCGCCGAAAATCTGAAGGGAAAAACACCCGGGGAGGTCGCCGCGGTGCGCCGGAGAACACACAAGATGTTCTCTCGACTCGACGTGCTGTCCATCGCATCCGTCACGCAACGTCTGCTGGAGCTGTTGGGTCGCGTGAAGACCGCGAACGATTCGCTGTCTCTCCTAGCCGCGGACAAGGCGATGCCTGACGACCCGGTGCCTATGCTCCTGTTCCGCGCCATTCAGCGAATCGCCGACGACACGCTGGCGTGCATGTACCTCGATGATGAGAAACGATCGAAGATTTCGGCTGAGGTTGAATCCAGGCTCAAGCAGCAGTGGCAGCTAAAGGGCATCGACCCAGCTGTCGCTACGAAGGCAGTACGGGTACAATGCGCCGTCCAGGAACTGCGCGAGCGTGCTCCGTCGAAACTCTTGAGTGCCGTGCGGACTGAAGAATCAGAGCTCAATCGCCCACTGCGAGCGTCAGCCCTTGATACACTTGCCCGCGTTGCGACAGCAGTCGTCATCCTCAGAAAGATCAATTCGCGTACAATTCGCCCGATCACCACGAGAGAGCAAGCAGCAGCCTTTTGGCGCCAGCGAGGCTTCTCGCCTCTAAACGTTGGAAGCATCTCTGGGTCAAGCAAGGCTGGTACAACTTTCACCGAGCTCGCATCGCCACTTCTTCAAGTATTTCGTGTGTCTGTTAACGCGGTACTCGCCGCAGAGAAGAAGGAGAACAAGCCCGAGACCAGCACAACCGCGACGGAAACGAGTGGGGATGGTTCAGCGTCCGCAGTACAACGTCTCTTGACTGGCGGCGGCTTGTTCAACATCAGCTTTGCTTACCCTGTCCTCTACAAAGATTGGCTCAATGGAGCCACCGACGTAATGCTCTTGGCAGTCCCGCGATTCGGCATGACCGCGCCAATACTCGGCGCGACGAGTGCTGACTCGGCGACCATAAACCTCGACGCGGGTCTTGAGCTACACGCAAAACTGCTCGACTTCGAGGATGGCGTGGGTGTTGTTACTCAGATTCGATGGGCGAATGCGCGCGGATCACGGAACTTCGTGAGCACTCTCGGACTTCCGAACAAGCACGCTCTCAACTACGCCACCGCTTCGGTTGGCTTTCTCTTCGGAAAGCAATATCTCGTCAGCGCGAGCAAACCATTCGGTGGTCCGAAGGTCATTCGCAACACGCCCTGGCAAGTGGGGCTCACCATCATCCGTTTGCCATCACCGTGATGAAGTCGCACTCCCTCCGCGCAACATCGTCGTCTTTTACCAAAACCTCACGGCCGGCCTCACAAACTGCAGGACATATCCGTCACCACTCCGAACTACATTCGCCACAAACACCGCGACTCGCGTCATCCTACGTCCACCGCTGTTCTTCCACGCAAACTCCACGTGGAACGACGCTTCCGACGCGCCATCCGTGAGCACCAGCGATCCCTCTTTCAGCTTCGCGCTGGGCGCATACTCTTGCCACCAACGAAGAAACTCGCTCGTTAGGCTGCCACTCTTGGCATCTGCTGCACCCACAAATCGCCCAAGTTGAACGGCGTCGCCCGAAGATAGGACTTCACAAACTCGCTCCGCCTCTCCACTCAGAAGCGCAGCTGATGGAGATTTCGCTGATTCCATGGCTCGTGCCGTCGACGAATCGCGCACCGCCAGAAGCGCACGCCGCGGGAGATCGATCGGCAAGATCGAATCTTCCAGAGATGGCTTCGGTTCGCCGCTGCGCGAATACGTGGTTTGCGACATGGGGGCATTCGACGATGCCGCGGCAGTTCGTACGCGAGAACCAGATGCATCGCGAGAGTTGGCGATACTTCTCGATGGATCGCGCGACTCGCTATTCACCATTGCGCTTGAAATCGAGTCGCGCGCCGACTTCACTTGGTCCACCGACCTCGCCGTCGCGAGCTGAGTGCTTGTGGTGCGCCTTGCCTGGTTAGGTAGGCCAAGAATGTCTTCGTCTCCGCTGCCGCTTCCAGGAGCGATGATCTTCGCGCGAGAGCCGACCCTCGACACATCGACGATTGCGCGCACTCGATTGTCTCGCGCACCTCTTGTGATCAGAGACGGCACAGCTAACGCAATCAACACCAGCGCCACCACCGATCCCCCCGCTGTCCAGAGCACTCGCCGCCGCACTCCGTCCAATCGCAGCCACGTCACAAACGACTCGTTAGGCGCGCCGGCACCCGCGTACCCGTCCTCACCCCTCACGCGCCACCGAGCCGTCGTCGTCACACGATCCCGCTTCTCGTCGACGACTCCCTTCGGCTCATTCGCGATCTCCCCAACTTCCAACTCCGTCTGCTGAGCCGCCCGCGCCTCAATCACGTGCACCTCACTCGGAACGACAGTCGCAATCTCATGCTCACCCGCGGGCATCCGCACCGTCACCGCGCACGCCGCCGACGCACCACTCACCGTCGCGCTGATCGTCCCACTCCCGACTCCGACGCCACGCGCGCGCACACTTACACCCGACGTCGACGTCACACTCAACACACGCGGATTGCTCGAGCTCCACTCCACCGGCAAGCTCTCGACGACCGAACCGTCGAACGTGCGCGCCACGACCCTTAACTCACACTCGTCCCCCACGGCGAAATCGACCGCGTGTCGATCGAGCGTCAGCGTCGATACAAGCTGTTCCGCACCAACCGCCGGCACACCGTTCGAGCTGAGCGACACCTCGACCTTGCGATTGGCCTTGGCGCGCAATCGTTCGTCGGTTCCAGCCACATCGGCAGCTGCAATGAGCTCGCGACGTATCGCATCATCACCCAGACCGATCGGCCGAGCGCCTAACGCCACCAGCGCGTCCCTCAGGTGCGGAAAGCGTTGCTCTGGACGCTTCGCCAACATCCGCCTCACAGCCTCCGCCACCCTCCTCGGGCACTCCGACCGCTTCTCCCTCACACTCGGCGCCGCCGTATTCAGATGCGCGTGATGCAACTCGTAGCTGCTTCCCGCAAACGGTGGCAGTCCGGTTAGCAACTCATGCACGAGGACACCTAACGAGTACTGATCCGACGCTGGCGTGATCGGACTGCGTTTGATCTGCTCAGGGCTCATGTATGCCGGCGTCCCGACGCCAAGCTCCGTCCACGTCCCCGTCACATCATCGACGACCTTCGCGATCCCGAAGTCCGTCACCACCGCGTTCCCATTCTCGTCGAGGAGAATGTTTCCGGCTTTCACGTCGCGATGGATGACGCCGCGCGAGTGCGCGAAGTTGAGCGCCTCACCAATCTGGTACACCAGCGCCTGGACGGCGCCTAACGATAGCGTCTTCTTCTCGCTCAGGAGATCGAGCAGCAATTGCTGTAGCGACCGCCCTGGGATGTACTGCATTGTGAAATGCGGGAGCTCGGATGTGTCGTCCACCCCGAAGACCGCTACTACGTTGGGGTGGGCGAGTCCCGCCTGCGTTCGCGCCTCACGATAGAAACGATCGACCGTACTGTCGACATCCAGGTGCGACGAAAGCACCTTGATCGCCACGCGACGGCCGAGCACGGAATCGTTGGCGAGATACACCGCGCCAAATCCACCGCGTCCGAGCTGCGCGAGAATCTCGTAGCGCCCCTTGGTGCTGGCGGCGAGTTGGTTGCGAATGGGATCTGCGACTGCACCGCGCACTGGCTTGGGCGCGACCGGGCGTCCCTTTCCGCAGACGCCGCAGAAGGCATCACCCGGGAGGAACTTCGCCCCACATGTGCATACGTCGAATTCACTGGACATATCGTTTGGCTCGACTTGCTTGGCCGCGAAACCCGTCTGCCGATGGGTCGCAAATCACGCATTCAGCTGTTGCATCATTCCCTAACTCATTCCTGCATCCGTGGTCGTGCGAGCTAACGCCCCAACCCCACGGCCAGGCCCACTCTCAATAGCACATTCTTCCCCGACGTCTTGAACGAATCGACGAGTTCCACATTGTCTGGATTTCTGTCGATCGTCGGCTTCCCGAGATTGATCCACCCGAACGTCGAACCCAGGTCGAGGTTCACGTTGCTCGCCACGCGGACGAGCACTCCGCCACCCAGATTCATCTGCGTGCCGTAGGCGTGAGATTCGATGCCAAGTGCGCTCGTCGACTGGCGCATGAAGACGGCGCGCCCCGAGGCGTAGGGGAAGAGCCGAGTGCTCGCGGCTGAGAAGACGTAGCGTGGCTCGAAGAAGACGCCGCGCAGAGTCGCGTTTCCGTAGAGGATCGCGTCGGCCACGTCGTGCGACGTCGACTGAACGCCGAGCCCGAATGACCACGCGTTAGGCGTTAGGCGGACCTGCACTTCGCCACCCGGCCCTCCTTTCATCCCGTGGTACGTGTCGCCGCTCACCGCGACGTAGACGGGCGAGCCCTGGATGGAAAACGGTTGCCGAGTCTGTCCGCATAACACGTTAGGCGAGATGAGAGCTGCGGCGAGCAGGAGAGTGCGTTTGTATGTCAACATTTGAATATCCTGTGAGTGACAGCGATGTAGCGTGAAAGACGAACACACAAAGCCATGGACGAACGGCCGACTGCAGTTACTTGATCACGAACTGGTAGATGATGCGCCCTTCGCCCGGCGTGTCCGCGACGAGCGTTCCACTAGCGCCGGATGTCGTCGTGTATGACGCGGGGATCAAGAAGGCGCTGTTGCCATTCGCGTCCGTGTAACCAGCGACGCATCGCGTTAGGCTCTTTCCGATCTGCAGCTCCCACCCAACCGGGAAGCCAGCGCCTACGCTCAGCACATTGACAACAAACGGTCTGCCGGAAGTCCCGGCTTGAATCGTCTGGCCGTTCCCCGAGACCTCCACAAACCCTTTGGTCCGTCCCCCTTTCCCAACGACCACGATCGAGTCGCCTACCGCGATCTTTCCCGCACTATTGCTGATCCCGGCGGTGATACGAATGCTCGAGAATGGCGATGCGTTTGTCGCGAACGACGTCGACGCGTACCCCTGCGAGTCGGTCGTCATGCGCTGTGCTCCCCACTTCGCCGTCGTGTCGTTCGACGTGAGGCTGACGTTCGCTCCGGCGACGCCAATTCCGCTCTTCTGTCCAAGCGCGCGCACCTCGATCGTCGTTCCGCCTCCAAGTGAAGCTGGCTGGATCACCGCCGGACACGCGTTCACATAGGAGAGGGAACTCGGAGCGACGACGAATCCCGCCACGGTCAGCTGCAACGACGCCGTCGCCACCTGCGTTCCGGACGCGACCTGCACCGTGAAGGAATAGTTCCCGGCAGCAGTCGGCGTTCCAGTCAGCACGCCGTTCGACATGAGCGAAATCCCGTTAGGCGGTGTGCCTCCTGTGATCGCCCAGACATAGGCTCCCCGTCCCCCACTCGCCGTCAGCGTAAAGCCATACGCACCATTCTGCGTACCACTCGGCAATTGCGATCCCGTGGTAATCACCAGCGGGACTGGAGAGATCGTTAGGCTGAGACCCTTTGTCGCCGTCTGACTGCCGCTCGTCACTTGCGCGGTAAATGAGAAGCTTCCGTCGAGCGACGGCGTTCCAGAGAGTACGCCGTTAGGCGAAAGCAACAGACCGGGTGGCAGCGAACCACTCAATAGCGTCCACGCATAGCCGCCCACGCCGCCGATCGCCGTCAGATGCTGGCTGTACCCCGATCCCGTCATCCCGCCAGGCAACGTTGCTCCGGTCGCGATCGACAGCGTCGGCGCCGCCACGACCAGCTGCAGCGCTTGCGTCGCTGTCTGCGAACCACTCGTGACGCGCACCGTCACCGTGAATGTCCCGATCGCAGTTGGTGTCCCACTCACAGCTCCCGTCGACGACATCGTGATCCCAGCGGGCCACGCTCCCGACGTCAACGCCCAGCTGTAGATACCTGTCCCGCCGCTTGCCTGGAACTGATACGAATACGAGAGACCCTGCGTCCCGTTAGGCAGCGGAAGTGGCATGAGCACCGCCACTGCCGGCGGGGCGATCACGAACTGCAGAGTCTTGCTGACCGATTGATTCCCACTCGTTGCCTGCAGAGTTGCGTTGAACGTGCCGAACGACGTCGGTGAGCCGCTGAGCAAACCACTCGTCGAGAGCGAGACGCCGGGTGGTAGCGATCCACTCAACACTGACCATGCGTACGTTCCACTCCCGCCGGTGGCGGTGAGTTGATAGTTGTAGGAAGCGCCCTGCGTCCCGTTAGGCAGCGTTGAGGGCGCCGAGATGACGACTGGGGGGAGCGCCGGCGCGGCGACGGCGAGTTGTAACGACGCTGAATCCGCGAGCGTCCCGCTCACCGCACGCACTCGGAACTGGTAGTTCCCGCTCTGCGTCGGCATCCCTTCGAGCAGGCCGGTCGCGCGAAGCAACATCCCAGGTGGGAGCGTGCCGCCAATCAACGACCACGCGTAGTTCCCCACGCCGCCAGTGACCTTGAGCTGCTGCGAATAGTTTGCGCCCTGCACCGCGCTTTGAAGCGAGATGGAGCTCGCGATCTGCACTGGAAGGACCAGCGCCGCCCCGGCCGCGCGATCCGCATTCATCGTGACCACGCACGTGGTGGGGTCGGAGCAGTCGCCCGACCATCCGTCAAAGCGCGTTCCCGTCACCGGCACCGCGTTGAGACTCACTTGGATCCCGAACGGAAAGCGCACCGAACACGCGCCGGGCTGCACGACGCCGTTCGCGACCGGGCAGCTGATTCCACTTGGGGATGACGTGATCGTCCCGCTCCCGCCGCCGACGGTTGAAACGGTGAGGCGTGGGTTGTCGAGCACACTCGTTGAGAGCGGCGCGGACTTGATGGCAACGACAAGTCCGCCGATTCGCGCCTGTACGGAGCTCGTGATGTCGGTGACGCCTGCCGACATGCCTAACAACGCCGCGGCGCCACCGGTCGTCGATGCACTCGACGGCGTAACTTTGAGGACGCGGTCGTCTGCCGACTTCCAGGTGAGGTTCGGTGTCGAAGATGCTGCGTGCGAGAGAAGCGCGGTGACTGCTCTCGACTCACCGACACGCAGCGGCAACGTGCTCGCGCTCTGAACGGTGAACTTGATGACCAATCCACCTATCCGAACTGTCGATGCCGGTTGCGACTTGCATGTCGACGTCGCGTTGGTGAACGGAAGCGTTGTCTGTCCCTGAATCGTTCGTCCGACTGGATCGATCTTGGTTGAGTCGAGCGATGTCCACGTGGTGTCGAGTTGCGCGAACAGCGCGAGCGACGACTCGTCGACGCCTGCAGGAATCGCGTTGGGCGAGTAGCGCACAGTGATGATCGCCTTGGACACAGACGTCGTCGTCCGCACCTCGAAGCCCGTGCCCGGCACTTCGATCGGACTCGTCGTCGGTCCGTTGTTCGGCACGATGCACATGTCGGCGTTCTTGCCGCCTGTGCCGCCGTTAGGCACGTCAACTTTGATTTCACCGCCTGACGTCGTGACGGTTCCTCCACCGGGGCCGACGGTTCCTTCTCCCGAACTCGTCACCGCGACGAGCGCACTCGCCGAGAGGCTGTTGATCGTCGCTGAGATTCTGGCGACGCCCGAGGAGAGCCCCGTGATGCTGACGTTCGAGCCGCCGTCGACGGCGGATGCAACCGCGCTGTTGTCAGACGCCCAGGTGATGCCCTTTGCGGGAATCGTTGCACCTGACGCATCCTTGATGATCGCGTCGATGCGCACGCTCGATTGCACCGGGAGACTGAGCGAGCTCGCGCTCAGCGCGAGTGATGCCGCGACGGGTTCTGGTAGCGTGGGTGCGGCGTCGTTGTGCGAGCACCCCGTCTGCGCGATCGAAATGATCATCGCGATGGATACGGCGCGCGCCGTCGTCATCGCGTGTGGGAAACGAATGTTGAACATGTCCAGCGACCTCCCCCCAGTCCACACATCTTCATCAACCCTTGAGGCTGCGCACTCGTGTGCGCGCCATGCTGTCGTACTACCAAGCTTCAAGAGAAGGCGACGAGAGTCAAACGTGTGGATTGCGCGCCACGCACGTGGCGTTAGGCATTATGTGGCGATCGCCTAACGTGAGTGATTGCAATGGATTGTGCGCGTGGGAGCGAGTGCTGTCGCTGAGACTAGGGTTGCTACGAGTTGACAGGTGCGCCAGGGGGCGCCTAACCATCGAGATGCACTTGTGTTTGCTGCCTAACGCTACGTCGCTGGGCGTGAGTTCGGCATTCGGCACGCTCCGCGCTTGCGTTCGGAGCCTGCGTGCATGCAGTTCGAGCCACCGGCGAGTCGCTGAGCACTTCCACGAGCCGTTCGTACACTTGGTGATTGAAGCATCACCGCGGCGGCGATAACCTCCATTGGCGATACCTCGCACAAGCGGCGAGGCGTCGCACATGAGATCACGTGGAATCGGCATGGAAAGCCCAGGTCTGACTGACAGCACACAATTCGACGGTCGGGCGAATGGTCACGCGCCGCTCGACACGAACTCCACTGCGCCCGTGGAACTCGGTCGGAGGGGCATGCTGCTCGTTGTCGCCCTCTGGACCCTTTTCGGTCTCCTTCAAGGATCCATGTGGATCCTCGGCGCAGACGGTGGCTTGCCTGCCTGGCGCTTCGTTGCGGTCGCGCTAATCAACGCGTACCCGTGGGTACCGTTGACCCCGTTCATTCTCCGACTCGCCGCGCGGCCAACTCCAGCTCCCGGTCATCGAATTCGTCGATACCTCGTAGCGGGCGCCCTCGGATTGCTGCTGGCGGTGGTTGCCTCTGCCGCGTCCTCGACGGCGCACATGATCCTCATCCCCAAGCCTAACGCGGCCGCGGATGTCCCCCTTCGCCACAAGCTCGACGCGATGAGTCGCTGGCTGTTTGAGGAATTGCTTCTCTTTGCCGTCATCTACGGCGCCGGAGTCGCACTCGGTGTATCGCGCCGCTATCGAGCGCGCGAGCACGAAGCGATGCGCTTCCACGCGCGCACGAGCCAGCTCGAGGCGGAGCGCGCGCAGCTGCAAGCGCAAAGTGCGGAGTTGAATGCACAGCTCGCGGAAGCGCGACTCGCGATGCTTCGAACGCGCCTCAACCCGCATTTCCTGTTTAATACGCTCAACGCCGTGTCCGCCCTTGTCGCGAAGGATCCTGGCGGTGTTCGCGACATGATTGCGCTACTGAGTGAACTCCTGCGACATGCACTCAATGAATCGAAGGAACAAGAGATTACGCTGGGCGAGGAGCTCAAGCTCGTGCGCCTCTATCTCGAGATTCTCGAGATTCGTTATCAGGGGCAACTCGAAACGATCGTGAACGCGGAAGGAGAGCTCTTGAACGCCCTCGTGCCTAACTTGATTCTGCAGCCGCTCGTCGAGAACGCGATGAAACATGGCATCGACCGCGCAGGTGGACATGGCGTCATCGAGGTAAGAGCGTGGCGAGACGACTACGACCTCGTCCTCACTGTTCGCGACACCGGTCCGACTGACATCGCGGCCGCTCCTCCCGCATCGACAGGGATGGGGCTTCAACTCACGCGTGATCGACTGCTGGAGCTGTACGGTGACGAGCAAACACTTGAACTCAACGCTGCGCCACAGGGTGGAATGATCGCGCGCATCACAATCCCGTTTCACACGCGTGCGGATATCCGAGCCGCCGCAGACCTCACGCAATCGTGACGGGGTTGGGAGAAGGCGCCGGACGTTCGCTACGTGTGCTCGTCGTGGATGACGAACCACTCGGGCGACAGCGCGTGCTCGACCTTCTCGACGACGAACCGGATGTCACGGTCGTTGGGACAGCCGCCGATGGCACAGAGGCCGTCGAGACGATTCGAGCGTTGCACCCGGATATCGTCTTTCTCGACGTGCAGATGCCGCGCATGACAGGGCTGGAAGTCGTCCAGACGATTGGTCCAGCTGCAATGCCGGCGACGGTGTTCGTAACGGCGTACGATCAGTATGCCTTGAATGCCTTCGACGCCGCCGCCGTTGACTATCTCGTAAAGCCCTTCCGTGATGAGCGCTTCCGCGAGGCGCTCCGGCGCGCGCGGACTCTAGTGCACGCAGGAACCCTCACGAAGCTGCACGAACGACTTCTCACATTGCTCCAGGGCGGTGCGCCTAACGCCGCGTCGGCTGAGGCTTCACCTCAGCCGCGGTACCTTGAGCGCGTTGCGGTGCAGATGAAGGGACGCGTGCACGTTGTGCCTGTCGAGCGCATTGAGTATGTGACTGCGAGTGGTCCCTACGTCGAACTCTTCGCGGACGGGAAACGGCATCTGATCCGCGAATCCATGCAGCACCTCGAGGAGCAGCTCGACCCCGAGCGATTTATTCGCATCCACCGTTCGGCGATCGTGCGCCTCGATCTCATCGAGACACTGATACGCTCCGAGGGGAGCGAGTATCACGTGATTATGAAGGGCGGAGTCCGCTTTCGGGTCGGCCGATCGCGCCGTGAGGCGCTCGAACTGAGGCTCGGCGGTATTCGCTGACTCCGGCGTTTCCGGGCGCGCATCGTTAGGTGCCACCGACGAGGTGTCGAGTTCGATTCTCTGCGCGACACCCGTCTCTCGCCCATGCCCGCTGCGAGTCGTTCGGAACGCCCACGAGTCGTTCGTCGCACTCAGCGTAGACGCGCAATCCAAGTCATCTAGGTTGAGACGTGAGGAGTCCAGCTACATCACGACTCGGCTCACGAATTCTGGAGATTCAGATGCAAATACCGAAAAGGATGCTTGGTCGAAGCGGCCTTAGCGTCTCGGCAATTGGCTACGGCTCGATGGGACTCAGCTCCGCTTACGGCCCAGCGATGGAGCGCTCTGCCGCCATCGCTCTTCTGCGCGCCGCCGTCGATCGTGGCGTGACACTCTTCGACACCGCCGAAGCGTACGGTCCGTTCACTAACGAGGTGTTGCTGGGCGAGGCGCTTGCTCCAGTACGCGATCAAGTCGTGATCGCCACCAAGTTCGGTTTCGGAATCAACCCCGACGGGAGTCGTTACGGTCTCGACTCGCGACCGGAACACATCCGTCAAGTCACTAACGCCGCGCTGCAGCGCCTGCGGATCGACACGATCGATCTTCTGTACCAGCACCGCGTCGATCGCAACGTCCCAATCGAGGATGTCGCCGGAGCGGTTCAAGAGCTGATCAAAGAGGGGAAAGTGCGTCACTTCGGCCTTTCCGAGGCCAGCGCACCCACGATCCGACGTGCACACGCCGTGCAGCCAGTAACAGCGGTTCAGAGTGAGTACTCGCTCTGGACGCGCGATCCGGAACGGAATGGTGTCTTGTCGACGTGCGATGAACTGGGGATTGGCTTCGTTGCCTTCACGCCGTTAGGCGCTGGCTTTCTGACGGGCAAGATCGACACGAACACGAAATTCGACGCATCGGACTTCCGGAATATTTCCCCTCGTTTTTCGGATGACGCACGCGCAGCAAACATGGCAGTTGTCGATTTGCTGAAGCGTGTAGCTACCGAAAGGGGTGCGACAGCTGCGCAGATCGCACTCGCATGGCTCCTCGCGCAGCGCGAGTGGATCGTCCCGATCCCAGGAACGACGAAGCTCCATCGCCTCGAGGAGAACCTTGGCGCGGTGAACGTGTCGCTATCGCCTAACGACTTGGAGGAGATCGGACGCGCTGTCGCGGCGATTCCGGTGCAGGGGGAGCGTCTCCCAGAAGCAGTGCTCAAACTGACAAACGGTTGAATCCAACTCAGCCCATGACCAGCGCAAACCTTCCGATTATTGCGGCACTACTCTCCGTCGCGTGCGGCTCCCACGCGACCGACTCCACTGCCACCACGCCGACTATTCCCTCTACAACCGAGTGGATCGTTCCCGCCGGTTTTCACGTTGACGTCTTTGCCGAAAATGTCCCCAACGCGCGCGAGATGGCGCTCGGACCGCAAGGCACAGTGTTCGTTGGGTCGCGAACGTCGGGGCTCGTACACGCCGTCGTCGATCGCGACGGAGATCATAAGGCAGATCGAGTGGTGGTGATCGCCCGAGGTCTCGATCAGCCTAACGGTGTCGCCATACGCAACGGCGCGTTGTATGTGGCTACAGCGAGCTCGATTCTTCGATACGACGATATCGAGCAGCACCTCGACGCGCCGCCTGCGCCAGTTGTCGTACGCGGGAACCTCCCGAACCCAAGTGCTGGTCATACGTGGAAGTTCATCGCCTTCGGGCCCGATGACATGCTCTACATGTCGGTTGGCGCGCCGTGCAACGTTTGCACGTCACCGACCATGGTGTCGTCGATCGTTCGGATGAACGCCGACGGGTCAAACCTTGAGGTCTTTGCCGAGGGTGTGCGCAACAGCGTCGGTTTCGACTGGCATCCCGGCTCGAAAGAGTTGTGGTTCACCGACAACGGACGAGACGCACTCGGAGACGACGTGCCTAACGATGAGTTGAACGTCGCATGGAAGCCCGGCCTGCACTTCGGCTTCCCCTTCTGCCACCAAGGGGACGTCGCGGACCCGCAGTTTGGTGCGCAGCGTGCCTGCTCTACGACCGAGCCGCCTGTACAGAAGCTCGGCGCTCACGTAGCAGCGATCGGCATGACGTTCTACACAGGAACCATGTTTCCCGCGAAGTACCTAAACGCGGTATTCATCGCCGAGCATGGCTCGTGGAATCGGACGGAACCGAGCGGTTACCGGGTCATGGTGGCGCACACCAACGGGCGCAGCGTCACTAGCTACGAGACGTTCATGGACGGCGGCTTCCTCCCCAACCGAGCGAATGCGCCACGCGGTGCGGCGGCTCAACAAGCGGCGGCGGGGCGTCCAGCTGATGTGCTGCAATTGCCGGATGGATCGCTTCTCGTCAGCGACGACACCGGCAATCGCCTCCTTCGAGTCAGCTATCGGCGGTAGCGACTCGCTAACGGTCTCACGCGCGGCTTCAACGCATCAACTCTCTCCGTGAAACACGAAATGCGAAATGCACGTCGACGCGGTCGTCAGTTAATCCTTGCACCAGCGAGTTTGCTGTCGCTCGCTGCGATCGTGCGAGCGCAAAACCCCAGCGATGAAAAAGGCGATCGCGCCGCCCAGCCGGTCGTGCGAACCACCTCCGGAATTGTTCGCGGCTCAACCGACGGCGCGGTCTCCAGCTTCAAGGGCATTCCCTACGCCGCACCACCGGTTGGCGCCTATCGCTGGCGTCCCACGCGCCCTGCGCTCGCATGGAAAGGTGAGCGTGACGCGAGCAAGTTCGGCGCAGACTGCCCGCAATCCGCGTTTGGACCTAACGCACCGCCGATGTCGGCGACCTCCGCGGAGGACTGCCTCTTCGTTAACGTGTGGCGGCCGGCAGGTGCAACGACGGGGGCGAAACTGCCCGTGATGATGTGGATTCACGGCGGTGGCTTCGTCTTCGGCAGTGGCGCTCAACCCGACTACTCGGGTGATGCATTCGTAAAGCAGGGCGTCATGCTCGTCACCTTCAACTATCGGCTCGGCCGACTCGGCCACTTCGCCTTCCCCGCCTTGAGCCGCGAGCACCCGGATGAGTTGAAGGGGAGTTACGCCTACATGGATCAGATCGCGGCGCTCAAGTGGGTGCAGCGAAACATCGCTGCGTTCGGCGGCGATCCGAAGAACGTCACCATTTTCGGTGAGTCGGCGGGCGGCGTCTCAGTGCACACCCTTCTGACTTCGCCGCTCTCGCGCGGACTCTTCCAGAAAGCCATCAGTGAATCAGGTGGCGGACGTGACGGCGTTCTTACTGGGCGGCCGATCAACGCAAACGGCGTCGATCCACACTATCCAATCTCGGCAGAATCAATCGGCGTCAACTTCGCCAAGCGATACAACATCGATGGGACCGACGCGGCGGCACTCACCAAGCTTCGAGCGCTCACCGCTGCGGAGATCGTTGATCGCGGACAGGAGAGCGCCGGCCCGGGTGGCCCGCCCACTTACTCGGGTCCGATTCTCGACGGACGTCTTATCGTCGAGACGGCGCAGCGTGCATATGAGCGGGGGAGCCAGATGCGCGTCCCGTTGATCATCGGATCCAACAGCGCCGATTTCGTCGGCTTCATCACCGCAGACTCGAAAGACGCGCTGTTTTCCCAGTTTAGGGACGACAAATCGCAAGCTGCCGCGCTCTATGACCCCAACGGAACCAATGATCTTCAAGCCCTGCTGACGATGGCTGGCACTGACCGTGTCCAAGCCGAGCCGGCGCGCATGGTCGCGAGCGCCTTCGTCGCCAAGGGAGCACCTGCGTACGTCTATCGCTTTGGGTACCTCCCCGCCGCGTTGCGCGAGGCGTGGAAAGTTGGTGTGCCACATGGCGCCGAGATCTCGTTCGTCTTTGGTACGTTAGGTGCCAACCCGAGAGCGCCTTCGCCAACGCCGGAAGATCAGGCGGTCTCGCGAATGGTCAACTCGTACTGGACCAACTTTGCGAAGACCGGTGACCCGAATGGAGCCGGACTTCCGAACTGGCCTCGCCACGATCCAGCCAAGAACGAGATCCTGGACATCCGCCGCGACGGCTCGGCGATCGGAACGCTTGATCCATTGAAGGCACGCTTGGACATCACCGAACGCGCCGCTAAGGGGGCGAGACCGCGTTAGGCATGAACACCGCGGGATGTTACCGTGCAAGAATCAACCACGTGAGGCGTTACCGGTTATGAAGTCAATCATCGCTACGATCGTCTCTCTCTTCCTACTCAACTCACCGCGCGCTGAGGCGCAGCAGTCGATAACAATCACGCGTGCCGCTGCATCGTCGAATGAAGCAGCGCAGTCGGTTGGCACCACGCGCAACTTCACGGGTTCAGTGCGCGTTGTTCCGCTTTTTCAGCCGCTTGCACCGGGTCGCGCGTCCGGATCGGATGTCACATTCGAGGCTGGTGCGCGCACAGCATGGCACGCGCACCCCGCGGGCCAGACACTGATCGTCACGGCCGGCGTCGGACTTGTGCAGCAATGGGGCGCTCCTATTGACGAGATACGTCCGGGCGACGTGGTGCGCATTCCGCCTAACGTCAAACATTGGCATGGTGCGTCGCCTAACGCGGCAATGACACACCTGGCGATTACCGAAGTCGTCGACGGGCGAAGTGCAAACTGGATGGAGTCGGTCGCGGACTCGCAGTATCGCGGTCCAACGCGCGAACGCGTCGAGACGAAAGCCTCGGCCCCAGCGAGCGCCGCCGCCGATACCGGTCGACCATCGGTCACACCGCGTGTGATGAATGAGTTCGCACCGATACTTGCGGACATCACTAATCGCGTCCTCTACGGCGAGGTCTGGCCAGACTCGGCGCTCTCGCAACGCGACCGCAGCCTCGTGACAGTTAGCGCGCTCATCGCCATGAATCGCCCTGACCAACTCCGTTCACACCTCACGCGTGCGCGCAACAACGGCGTGACGAAAGACGAAGTGGCAGCGCTCATCACGCATCTCGCATTCTACGCCGGATGGCCGAGCGCGGTGTCTGCGCTCAATGTCGCCAATGAGGTCTATCAGGGACGATGAGCACAAAGCTCAAGCCTTCCGCGTTAGGCACCAAGCGCTTCATTCAGTTGGCCAGCGTTGTCGCGTCGATTCACGTTGCGGCGTGCGCGACTGCGCCATCGCGTCGCGGACCAGAGGCATTGGTGATCCAACAGCAGGGAAGCTTCGCCGTCGGTGGCACGGTCACAACGAATCCCGGAACGTACGACGCCATCAACCGAAGTCCCGCCGGGCAGACCTTCCACGGCGACCACGCGTATGTCTTCTATCAGGTGCCGGAGAATGCACGTCGACTCCCACTCGTGCTCTGGCATGGGATCGGCCAATTCTCCAAGACCTGGGAGACAACATCCGACGGGCGCGAAGGATACCAAACGATCTTCCTCCGTCGCCGCTTTCCGGTGTACGTCATTGACCAACCGCGACGTGGCAATGCCGGGCGAAGCACGCTCCCCGCAACGATTTCCCCAACAGCAGACGAGCAGGACTGGTTTGGAACCTTTAGGGTTGGGATCTGGCCCAACTACTTCCCGGGCGTGCAGTTCGCACACGACTCCGCCACCCTAAATCAGTATTTCCGCCAGCTCACTCCTGACACGGGACCGCTCGACCTCAACGTCAACGTCGATGCGGTGACGGCGCTCTTTCAAAAGATCGGAACTGGCGTTCTCGTCACGCACTCGCACAGCGGTGGAATGGGATGGCGCGTCGCAACGCGCACTTCGAATGTGCGCGCCATCGTGTCGTACGAGCCGGGAAGCGGCTTCTTGTTTCCCGATGGTGAAGTGCCACCGCCTGAACCGATGGCGGGGGGAGTGCTAACCTCGTTAGGCATACCGCTCGCCGAGTTCATGGCGCTGACCAAAATCCCCATCGTCATCTATTACGGCGACAACATCCCCGATACACCAGTCGCGAATCCTGGCCAGGATGGTTGGCGCGCACGTCTCGTGATGGCACGGCGCTGGCGAGAGGTCGTCAATCGGCACGGTGGTGATGTAACGGTCGTGCATCTGCCCGAAGTCGGCGTGCGCGGCAACACGCACTTCCCATTCTCCGACCTGAACAACGTCGCAGTGGCCGACCTCCTCTCTGAGTGGCTTCACCAGAAAGGGCTCGACCGATAACGGCATTCCGCACGCAGGAGGGACGTCATGCACGACGAAGGCTTTGACTACTTCGCGCCCCCAACGCCACATAGCCATAGCGCGACATCGCAAGATGAGTCGGCCGAGAGCAGCACTGGTCCCTCGCGGCGCACTTTTGTCGCACAAGTCGTCGGTGGAGGCCTAACGCTCGCCGCGCTCCAGGCTCTGGAGCCAGAAGCGGCACTCGCCGAACTCGCGCCTCCGCCTAACGCGGCGCCCGCCTCAGCTGACGCGCTCGCCGAACACACGGCGCGCGTCACGCTCACGGTGAACGGTGCCTCGAAAACGCTCGATGTCGACACACGCGTCACACTGCTCGACTTGCTCCGCGAGCGGCTGAAGCTCACGGGGACAAGAAAGGGATGCGACCACGGGCAGTGCGGCGCGTGTACCGTGCACGTCAACGGCACTCGTATCAACTCTTGCCTAACGCTTGCCGTCATGCACCAAGGTGACACCGTCACCACAATCGAAGGACTCGGCACTCCCGACCGAATGCACCCGATGCAAGCAGCCTTCGTCAAATACGATGGCTTTCAATGCGGGTACTGCACGCCCGGGCAGATCTGCTCCGCGGTTGCGGTGCTTGAGGAGATCAAAGCCGGAGTGCCGAGCAACGTTACTGCTGACCTCACGGCCCATCCTGAAGCCACCAACATGGAGATGCGCGAACGCATGAGCGGCAACATCTGTCGCTGCGGCGCCTACTCCAACATCGCCGAAGCCATGGCCGAAGTGGCAGGGAGTCGCGCATGAGACCGTTCAGGTACGAGCGCGCGAAATCGCCCGCCGAAGCCGCGGCCATCGTCGCACGCACGCCAGGTGCAAAGTTCATTGCCGGAGGAACCAATCTTCTCGATCTCATGAAGCTTCAGATCGAGACGCCGGCGCACCTCGTCGATGTGCAGGACCTAAAGCTTGACAGCATTGACAACACCGCCGATGGCGGTTTGCGCATCGGTGCCTTGGTGACAAATACGGCGCTCGCAGCCAACGAGCGCGTGCGCCGCGAGTACGGCGTCCTCTCTCGGGCGATCGTCGCCGGCGCATCCGGCCAACTTCGCAACAAAGCGACGACTGCCGGGAACCTCCTCCAACGCACGCGTTGCCCGTACTTCTACGACACCGCGATGCCGTGCAACAAGCGCTCGCCGGGATCGGGATGCTCAGCGTTAGGCGGATATAGTCGAACACTCGCCGTCATCGGATCGAGCGACGCATGTATTGCCACGCATCCAAGCGACATGGCGGTCGCCATGCGTGTACTCGATGCAAAGGTCGAAACCGTTAGGCCGAACGGATCGTCGCGCGTTCTGCCGATCGTCGACTTTCATCGTCTCCCGGGCAAGACACCACAGATTGAGACAGCGTTGCAGCCGGGCGAGTTGATCACCGCCGTGACGTTGCCCAAACCCATCGGTGGTACGCACGTCTATCACAAGGTGCGCGACCGCTCATCGTACGCCTTCGCCCTCATCTCCATCGCCGCTGTCATCCAACGCGATGGTAGCGGACGCGTTGCCGTCGGTGGTGTCGCACACAAACCGTGGCGCGTCGAAGCCGCCGAGTCAGAGATGCCGCGCGGCGCTAAAGCAGTCATGCAGCGACTGCTCGCTGGCGCGCGCCCCACGCGCGACAACGCCTTCAAGCTGCCGCTCGTCGAGCGCACTCTGGCCGGCGTCATTTCTGAAGCGAGAGGGTGACGATGAAATTTGATAAACCAGCGGGGCAAAACCCGATCGACCAGCTCAAGGTCGTGGGGCGCCCCACCGACCGCATCGACGGTCCGCGCAAAACGACCGGCACCGCGCCCTACGCATACGAGCGACACGACGTCGTGCCTAACCAGGCGTACGGATTCGCCCTTGGAAGCGGAATCGCGAAGGGACGCATTCGCCGAATGGACACCGCGGCGGCCAAGGCTGCACCGGGCGTCCTTGCCATCGTCACAACGCTAGACACACCGAAACTTCCGAAGGGGCGGCTGAACATCGCGTTGTTGTTCGGTGGCGCAGACGTCTATCACTATCACCAAGCCATCGCCGTCGTCGTCGCCGAAACGTTTGAACAGGCGCGTGCTGCCGCTTCTCTCATTCGCGTCGACTACACTCGGCAGCCCGGTCGCTTCGACCTCGCAGCGCAGGCCAAGACTGCGCCGCTGGTAGGCGGAGGTAGTGGCGAGGCGAGCGCAGCTCCAAAAGTCGACAGAGTCGGCAACTTCGAAACGGCCTTTGCCGACGCACCAGTGAAGCTCGACGAGACGTACACGACGCCTGACGAGAGTCACGCGATGATGGAGCCACACTCGAGCATCGCCGCGTGGGATGGTGACAAGCTCACTGTGTGGACTTCCAACCAGATGATCGCGTGGACGAAGAGCGACCTCGCGCGCACGCTGAGTCTCGCTCCGGACAATGTTCGGCTCGACTCTCCATTTGTTGGTGGCGGCTTTGGCGGGAAACTCTTTCTGAGAGCTGACACCGTCCTCGCCGCGTTAGGCGCGAAAGCGGCGCGCCGCCCGGTGAAAGTAGCACTGACGCGTCCACTCGTCGCCAACAACACCACGCATCGTCCCGCGACTATCCAGCGCATTCGCTTCGGAGCGACTAAAGACGGAAAGCTCACTGCAATCGCCCACGAGAGCGCGAGCGGAAATCTCCCTGATGGCAAACCCGAGACGGCGACCTCGCAGACGCGCCTGTTGTATGCGGGCGCCAATCGTCTCATCTCGATGCGCCTCGCGGAGCTCGATCTCCCCGAGGGAAATGCGATGCGGGCCCCCGGCGAGGCGCCGGGGTTGATGGCGCTCGAAATCGCGATGGATGAAATGGCGGAGAAGCTCGGGATGGACCCAGTGGAGTTCCGCATCGTGAACGACACGCAGGTCGACCCCGAAAAACCCAACCGTCCGTACTCCATGCGCCAACTCACAGAGTGTCTGCGCACCGGCGCCGAGCGGTTTGGTTGGAGCAAGCGCAATCCCCGCCCCGCGTCGGTGCGCGATGGACGTTGGTTGCTCGGGATGGGGATGGCGGTCGGTTTTCGGAACAATCTGGTGACCAAATCCGGTGCCCGCGTTAGGCTCGACGCCAAGGGATTGGTGACGGTCGAAACCGACATGACCGACATCGGGACGGGGAGCTACACCATCATCGCGCAGACCGCCGCCGAGACCATGGGCGTACCCCTCGATCATGTCGTCGTTAGGCTCGGCGATTCCGACTTCCCCGTGTCGTCCGGTTCCGGCGGCCAGTGGGGTGCGAACAACTCGACCGCCGGCGTTTACGCTGCCTGCATGAAATTGCGCGAGATGGTCGCTGCGAAGCTGGGGATAGACCCGTCAGCCGCAACGTTTGCTGACAGCCGCGTGCGCGCAGGCGACAAGATCGCCGCTCTCGCCGACGCTGCGGGTGCCGGTGAGCTAGTCGCCGAGGATCTCATCGAGTACGGTGACCTCGCTCAGCGCTACCAGCAGTCGACCTTCGCCGGCCATTTTGTCGAAGCGGCGGTGGATCGTTTTACTGGAGTGCCGCGCGTTAGGCGCATGCTCGCCGTCTGCGCAGCTGGGCGCATCATCAACCCAAAGACCGCGCGCAGCCAGGTTATTGGCGCCATGACGATGGGCGTCGGCGCGGCATTGATGGAGGAGCTAGCCGTTGATAAGCGTTACGGCTTCTTCGTGAATCACGACCTCGCAGGGTACGAGGTGCCTGTGCACGCCGACATCCCGCACCAGGAGGTGATTCTTCTGGACGAGGTGGACGACAAGTCTTCACCGATGAAGGCAAAGGGTGTCGCTGAGTTGGGACTATGCGGCGTCGGTGCGGCGGTTGCGAATGCGGTCTACAATGCGACCGGAGTAAGAGTGCGTGATTATCCCATCACGCTGGAGAAGCATCTCACGCGATTGCCGGCGGTGACGTAGTCAGGGCGCTTCGCCTAACGCCTGAGAGAGGCGGCGATGACTCTACGCAGTATCGCCCCTCTCTCCCTCGCCGTACACCTTGCGGAAGAGCGCCGCTAAGTCAATGACGAGCGGCGGCTCGTTCTCAAGCGGCTTCCACTCTAGCGTTTCGATGAGGACCTCGGGCTCCTCGTCACTTGGACGCCATCGCTCGACGTAACGCGCGTCTGCATCAACGATCCAATACTCCGGAACGCCCTCAGACTGATAGAGATGCCTCTTCTTGTAGCGATCGGAGCGTGCTGAGGAAGGGGAAATAACCTCCACCACAAGCGTTAGGCGCCCTACTTCTTCGAAGCGTGAAGCCAGCTTGCCCTCCACCAGCGGTACCACGAATACGTCCGGCTCGACGACTCGGCGACGACTGAACGCGACCTCCGCCGGGGCACTCATGCACTCGAGGTTGATGCTCTCCGCATACGTCTCGAGAAGGCGCGAAAGTCTCCGAACCGCGCGCTGATGCAACCACGTCGGCGACGGCGTCATCAACAACTCCCCGTCGATGACCTCGTAACGATTCCCGTCCTCCGGAAGCGCGCGGATATCGTCGATTGTCCAATCGTTGCGCGAAAAATCCGGGAGCGTTGGTTGCGGCATAGCCATAGCGTACGCTCGGCGCAGTTAGGGAGGCAAGGGGGCATGCCGCACAATGCGCCTCCCCTTTCTAAATAGCGTCACCGTTTTCCCGCGAGCCGCATCAGGCTCACGCTTTCGGCTGACCCTTCCATCACTCTTTTATAAAGCACTACCAGCGCAGAACCCAGTTCGCCCCTCCTCCGTTCTCACCCCTCCCCCAACACAATCCTCCGCCTCTCCGCTTTGTCAAACCCCTCCCGCACCCGCCCCGCCAACATCCACGCCACCGCCCCAGCCACCACCCACGACGTCAGCATCACCCATTCCAGCGGCAACTTCCCCTTCGCATCCACCCACGGCTGGTACAGCGAAAGTCCAAACGAGAAAAGCGCCCCAGCAATCGCCAACACAATCACCACCATCCCACCTGGCACCACAAACGGTCGCTCGGCGTTCGCACGCGATTTGCGCAGCATCACCACGCCGATGCACGTCACCAAGTAGCCAAACGTTAGGCACGTCGACGACGAATTGACGATCGGGAGAATCGCGTTGCGCCCGAGCAGCGTGACGACAGCGGCGAGACCTCCGGTGAAGCGAATGGCGGTGACGGGAGAGCCGAAGCGCGGATGCACGGTGCCGAAGCCCGGATACAAAAAGTGCGATCGCCCCAGCGCGTAGATTACTCGCGATGCGCAGATAAACATCGCGTTCCAAGTCGTCAGCAATCCGAAGAGCGCAGCGACCAACACGATCTTCGCCAGCATCGGCGAGCCTAACGCGACCTCGAACGCTGACGCGGCGGGAATGTTCATCGTCGTCAGCTTCTGCCACGGCATCGTCATCGATGCAGACAATACCACCATTGTCTTGAAGACGATGCCGATGACAATCGACAGGACGATCATCTTGCCGACCTTAGAGTAGCTTGTCGTCGTCGACTTCTCCTCCATCATCGTCGGCACGACGTTGAAGCCGCCGAACCAGAACGACGCGGTCATGAACAGCGCGAGCACGCCGGGCCAGATCGATCCGCCCTCGCTCCGCTGGAAGTACGGCACGAGGTTCGCGACGTCGCCGCGCATCACGCCGGCGAGCACAAACACCGTCGCCATCACAAGGAGCACGACCACGAGAGTGTCCTGCGCTCGCCCCGACGCCTTGATCCCGCGCACGTTGAGCTCCGTGAGTGCCAGCATCGTCACGAGACCGATCGCCAGCGTCCCCGCGTGCACCTCGGTGCCTAACGAGGTATACAGCACCGGCCCTTCGATCCCGGGGATCAGCGCCGAGAGAATCCACCCGATCGAGATTGCCTCGAACGCCGCCACTGTGATGTAGATGAACGAGAGCATCCACCCTGTGATGAAGCCGAGTCGTTCCCCAAAGATCTCGTACGCGTACGCCATCTCACCGCCCGACGACGGAATCAGCGGCGCCATCTCGCCATAGCACAACCCGATGCAGATGATGAATAGTCCGCCAGCTGCAAGGCCGAGTATCGCGCCTAACGGGCCAGCCTGACGGAGCCAGTCGCCCAGTACTACGGCCCAGCCGACGCCGACCACAGCGCCAAATGCAAAGGCGAAGAACTGGAACGCGCCTGCGTCGCGCCTGAGCGCGGCACCCTCGCCGGACTTCGATGCGCTCGCCATCAGTAGCTCGACGGCGTCGCGGACAACCCAAGCATCGCTCTCGCCTGCGCCGGCGTCGCAACCTCGCGCCCCAACTCGTGCGTCAACCTCACCACGCGCTCGACTAACTGCGCATTGCCGCTGGCTAGTTCGCCGCGCTTGTAGTAGACGTTATCCTCCAGCCCTACGCGTACGTGTCCGCCCAGTATGATGGCCATAGTGGTCATCGGGAGTTGGTGTGGGCCGACGCCGGAGGTGAGCCAGATCGAATCTTCGGGAAACTCCTTCACCAAGTTGATCACGTTCTCCGGCGTCGCCCAGCTCGACGTCTGGTATCCCATCACCGTCTGGATCCAGTACGGCGCGCTCACAATTCCCTGAGCGATGAGATCGCGCATCACCCACGACCCGCCCGAGTGATACGTCTCCATCTCCGGCTTCACCCCAAACTCCTTCATGCGTGCGGCAAACTGCGAGACGAGTTTGTACGAGAAGGGAATACAATCGTCATACACGATTTCCGGGTGCGGATCGCTGAGCGTGTCTGGGCGTGCCTTCAGCTTGAACTTGCTCATGTCGGGCGTGAGGTTGAGCGACGCAACCTCTGGTCGAGCAGCGAGACATTGCAGCCGCTCCTCCATCGTCATCCCCGGTCCGCCACCGGTCGTGTTGTTGATGATGATCTCCGCACAGCGCGCACGAATATGCGTGTTGACATCGAGCCAGACTTCGGTTGTCGTCGCTGGCCTCGTTAGGTGCTGTGGGTCGCGCGCATGCACATGCACCATCGACGCCCCTGCATCATACGCCCCACCAACCGACTCGGCGATTTCCTCCGCGGTCTCCGGCAACGCAGCGTTAGACTCCTTTCCCTGCACCCCTCCGTTGCAGGCGCAACAGATGATGACGGGCGGCATCTTGCCGACGCGCTCGAGGTATTCATACGTGTCGGCGTAGCGCCAGTAGTGCGCGTTAGGCATGGCGGAGAGTGTGAGGAAGTGATCGCGGAGGCAGCGCGCGGAGCTCGCGGCCAATCGTCGCCGCTGAATAACCTCTCAGCTCCCCTTGCCGTCAAGAAAGTCTGCGCGCTGAAACGCCGGATTGGGGTATTCATAGAATCCTCGCCCACTTTTCACGCCGAGCGTTCCGTGAGCGACCATCTCCGTCAGGAACGCGGGCGGCAAGTCGTTTGGATCGCCGCTCGCATCGGCATAACTCTTCTCGATGTCGCACACGACGTCGAGCCCGATGGCATCCATAATCCCGCACGGGCCGATCGGGGTATCGAAGTCGAGCATCCATGAACGATCGACGTCGGCCGCGGAGACAACACCGTCCGCCAGTTGGCGCAAGACTTCTTTCTTCACCGCCCGCCACACCCGATTCCCGGCATAACCAAACTGTTCTCGCGCCAGGACGATCGGGACGAAGCCCATTTCGCGCAGCAGCGCCACCACACGTTCGCGTGTCTCCTGCGACGTGCTGGGATTCGGCATGACCTCGACCTTCACGTGCCCCAAGTGCGAGAAGTTGGCATTGATGAAACGGTCGGCGCGCTGTGAACTATCGGCCATGAGCGACCCGGGAAGCGATGACGTGTTGGACACGATGATTGCGCTTTCCGTCCGCTGCAATGCAATTGAGGTGAACAGCTCACGCTTGAGCGCCAGCTTCTCCGGAACATTCTCCAGAATGAAGTCTGCGTCTGCGACTGCGGTGCCTAGGGTCTCTGATACGCTCACTCGAGCAAGCGCGCGATCCGTTGTCCCCGCTTCGACTCTACCATCAGCTTCCCAAGCGCGCATCGTCGCGCGCAGCCACTCCATCGCGTTCGCCGCGACACTGCCTAACGAGTCGTGCAAGACTACATCGCACCCGCCGCGCGCGAAGTCAAACGCCAGTCGCCGCCCCATCGTTCCCGCGCCGATGATGGCGACGCGAGTCATGGAATCCCCTCATCGCGTTTGAGCGCCGTGATCCGCTCCACCATCCTGTCGCGCCAGCTCCGAAGCTCATCGCGCGTAACATCGCGGTACATCGCATCCGTTCCCTCACCCAGTCTTTCGATGAGCGCGTCGTCGAACGTGGGAGTGTCACCTAAGTCGTTCATGAGCGATGTGAACGACCCCCCGTATCGTGAGAAGTACTCGCGCACCCCGCCGTCAGCATTCGTATTCGCCACACCGAATGCCCCCATAAGCGCCCACCGCAGCCCCAATCCGTCGCGAATCACTGCATCCACCGCGTCGACGTCGGCGAAGCCGCGATCCACGAGTGAAATCGCCTCCCGCACCAGCGCCGCCTGCATCCTATTGAGAAGGAAGCCCGGGACGTAGCGATTCATCCGCACGGGTACTTGGCCGACGCTCCGCAGAAACTCCACCGCGCGCTCAACCACTTCGGCGCTCGTCCCCTCACCGCCTAACACTTCGACCGCCGGAATGACGTGCGGAGGATTCACCGGATGCGCGACGATGCATCGATGCGCCCCCGCCAGGTCGCGCGCGATCTCCGTCATATCCATCGTCGACGTACTCGACGCAAGCACCGCGTTAGGCGCGGCCACATGATCGAGTTCGGCGAAGATCGCTCGCTTCTCGGCGAGTCTCTCAGGCCCACTTTCCTGCACCCACGTGGCACCCTCGAGCGCATCGCCTAACGAGTTGCACGCACGGGCGCTCCCACCGCCACGCTCGTCGCGTGCGACTTCGGCGTCGTGCCACGCAAGCGCGGCACTTACCGCGTTAGGCGACGGATCCCACACTTGAACGTCATGGCCAGCGCGCGTGAAGACTCGGGCCCACGACCGGCCGATGACGCCGCAAGCGATGACAGCGATGGTTTGAGGAGAGGCGTTCGACATCTCGTACCTGAGCGAAACGATGGGGTCCGCACCCGCGCTGCCTAACGAGTCATCCGAAAGCACCGAATCATCGGCTTCCCAGCGTCGAAGGCAACACGCGGCGAGGTACCGGATGCTGTCGATCAGACGCCGCACGCGCTAGGGCGTCGCGGACCAAATCCGTCAGCTACATCTAGCGCTCAAGACCCGTTGGCGTTACCGTCTTTCCCCCTCCCCCCCTCCCCCTCCCCCCCTCTCCCCATCCCGCTGGCCCGCGATCGTTCGCCCGAACGGAGCCCCCATGGCCACACTCAAGAAGTGGATGTTTCGGATCGTTGGAGGCGTCGTCGTACTCGTCGCCGTCGCCTCCACCGCAGTGTTTGCGGTGAGCAGCCGCAAACTGAACACACGCTACCACTTCCGTACACGACAAGTCGCCACAAAAACCGACTCGGCGTCACTGGCGCGCGGCGAGCACATCGCCCGCTTGAGCTGCTACGGATGCCACGGCGACTCGCTGCAGGGAAAGCTATTCTTTGACATTCCCAATGTTGCGCGCATCGTCGCGCCTAACGCGGCGGAAAAGCTCGCGTCGTACAGCGACGCCGAGTTTGCTGGATATCTCAGGTACGGCGTGCGAAAGGACGGATCGGCGACGTACGTGATGCCGCCGCCCGGCTTCTATCATTTGAGCGGGGACGACGTTGCTGCTGCCCTCGCCTACCTCCGCCGTCAGCCACGCGCCGCCACACCTGCACTTCCCGACAATGCATTCCGAGCCGTCGGCCGCGTCGGAATCTCGATGGGGCAGTTTCCGAATGTCGTCGAACTCCGCGATACGACCGTAGCTCCAGTAGGAGACGATCCCGCCTATCTGACGACGCGCCAAGGCGAGTATCTGGCGCGAGTGATCTGCGCCAACTGCCACGGCGCCCGCCTAACGGGAGATGCGCAGACCAAGTCGCCTTCGCTCGCTGGCGCCGCTGGGTATAGCGCCGAGGAGTTTACGACGCTGCTGAGAACCGCGACGCCACGCGCGTCGACAACGACCTTGACGCTGATGGGTGAAGCAGTGCGTGGCGAGTTGCACCTGCTGAGTGACGCGGAAATCGCCGCCGTGTACGCCTATCTCAAGGCGTTACCGAGTGGAGGAGTAGCGGAGGTCAAATGATCCGCAACGAGTGAAGCGTTGATCGCCGTCGCCTCAGGTGTCGTCGGCGCAGAGCGCACCAACGCCACGTCGGCGCGTAAGATTGCGCGCGGCTAACGCTTCCCGTCGATCGCCCTGGCGAATAACGCCACCAGGTCGATGTCCAGCGCCTCCTGTGCCACGTCCGGTTTCCACGTGAGCCGCGTCTCGAAGATGTCGGGACGGTTCTCGTTAGGTAGCCAGCGCTCCACCAAACGCGCAAAGGGATCGACGATCCAGTACTCGCACCCCATGCGCGCGTACAAGTGTCTCTTCGCCACGCGATCGCGACGCTGCGTCGACGGCGAGAGCACCTCGATTGCCAACACGAGCGTGGTGATTTCGCTCCACGACCTCGGAACACCGCCGTCGATGAACGGCGAGACGAATACGTCCGGCTGTACCAGCGTGTCCGGAGCCGGAACAATGTCCGCCGGCGAATAAAAGACGATGCCTACGGGCTCAACGAGTGAATAGTTGGCCAGGATCGTGTAGAGAATGCCAGCGACGAGCTGATGATGCGTGGTCGGCGCCGGAGTCACGAACAACTCCCCGTCGATAACCTCGATCGTCTTGCCCGGCTGTTCCGGCATGGCAAGCACGTCGGCCGCCGTATAACGCGGTGAGTGCGTAGCAGGCATGCCCATAGTTTGCTCGGCCTCGGCGTGAGATCGCAATAGCGCACGCTGAAGTTTGGGAACGCGAAGGTTCGCGAGCCTTACCAAGGCGATGCGCCCGCATCATCGCTGCGAGCGCGTGATTGGGGACGGAGCTGGGGGACGGAGCTGAATGCGCGACCGAAGAGCTTGAACCGCGGAGGACGCGGAGGGCGCGGGGAACTCCTCCGCGCCCTCCGCGTCCTCCGCGGTTAATGCTTTTGTGTCTTCCGCCCTGGAGGCCGCCCGTGGGGTCAGAGCCCGGGGTCAGAGCTGGGATGCTGCTGGGATGCAGAGTCGAAGGTCAGAGCAAAATGCCAGACCTCGAGTTTCGGAAGCACGCTGCGTCAGCGAAACTCCCATGCCGACGCTAAATCTCCCGAACACGACTAATTCGTCCGCATCCTCCAACGAGTCCCCCCGTGCCCCTCAACCGCCGCCGCTTCCTTCAAGCCTCCGCCCTCACTGCCGGCGCCCTCGCCACCTCTCGCTCCGCCGAGGTCTTCGCAGCAACGGGCGCAGACGCAGACGCCGACCAACAGCCTAACAGCGAATTGCCTGCCACCATCCGCGCACTCCAGCCGATGACCGCCGGCGTCGTCCCCATCAGCGACGACGAACGCAAGCAACGCATCGCGAAAGCACAGCGGTTGATGGCCGAGCAGAAGATGGACGCGATCTTTATGGAAGGGGGAACGTCTTGCTTCTATTACACGGGGATGCGCTGGGGGCAGAGCGAGCGCCCATTCGGCGTCGTCATCCCTGCGAACGGCAAGATCGCCTACATCTCTCCCGCGTTTGAGGAAGACCGCGTCCGCGAGTTGTACAAGCCGGTCTTCGGCGACGAAGTCCGCGTCTGGCAGGAAGACGAATCCCCCTACGCGTTGATTGCATCCATCGTCAAGGACCGCGGCGTTAGGCACCACCGCATCGGCGTCGAGGAGCGCGTCCGCATGTTCATCGCCGAAGGACTCCGGCGCGACGCACCGGGGATGGAGATCGTCGAAGCGACGCCGGTGACCGCGGGGTGCCGGATGATCAAGTCGAAGGCCGAGATCGCGCTGATGCAGCGCGCCAACGACGTCACCATCGCCGCGTACAAAGCGTCACTCGCGACGATGTACGAAGGGATGCCGCAGAATGAACTCGAGCGGAACCTCGCCGCTGCATTCCGCCGTTTGGGATTCCCCGGCTATGCCAGCGCGCAATTCGGCAAGTGGACCGCCCTCCCACACGGGAGCGCCACTCCGCAGAAGCTCAAGGAAGGCGACGTCGTTATGATCGACGATGGCGCCACATGCGAAGGGTACGTCTCCGACATCACGCGCACTGTGGTCTTCGGAAAACCAACGGCGCGCCAAACCCAGGTCTGGAACATTGAGCTCGAAGCCCAAACCGCCGCATTCAACGCGATGAAGATCGGTGCGACGTGTGAGAGCGTCGACGCCGCCGCGCGCCGAGTTGTCGAGAAGGCCGGTTTTGGCCCGGGCTACAAACTCCCAGGGCTTCCGCATCGCACGGGCCACGGCATCGGTCTCGACGGCCACGAGTGGACCAACTTCGTGCGCGGCAACAGAACACCGATTGCAGTAGGGATGTGTTTCAGCGATGAGCCGATGATTGCGATTCCTGGGGAGTTCGGGATTCGGCTAGAGGACGATGTGCATATCGCCGAGGATGGGGCGCATTGGTTTAGTAAACAGAGTAAGGCGATTGATCAGCCGTTTGGGTGAAATGAATTGGTACCTATTTGGGGGCAGGTTCCGAACCTGACCCCAATGCTGACCAGATGAATTCTCACGCGCCTGAAACGTTTTTGGCGGCGACAAGCGTACTACGTTTATTAGCGGAGGAAAAACCATGTCGTGTCGAATGCGAACGGTTTCTGTTCGGATCCCGAAGAACTTAGACGACGCGTTGAACGAATTGGCGCGTCGTCGCAACGCCAGTCGCTGTGCGCTCGTTTGCCAGGCGCTCGAGATCTATTCCACAAGGTGTAGGAGATCCGTTACTGCTGCGGTAGATGACTTGGTCGACGCACTCGATGGACCGAGTAACCTTTCGACCAATCCAAAGGGCTTGCGTGGCTTCGGCAAGTGACGCAACGAGTGTCGGACACCGTCCACTCCTCGCGCGGTCCTAACTCTCGAAAGCCCCCCGCGTTTCGTACCGACGCAACCGACGCCAAGTCATCCCCATCATCGCCCCCGACCGAAGCAGCAATCGCTAAGCGCGCACCCTCGGATCCAGCACCCGCGCAAACAACTTTACGAGGTCGATCTCCAGTGCCACCGACGCTCCCTCCGGATGCCACGTTAGGCGCTCTTCGCAGATATCCGGTCGTTCATCGTTAGGCAACCAGCGCTCCACAAGACGCGCGTCGGGATCGACGATCCAGTACTCGCATCCGATCCGCTGGTAGAGATACCGCTTCATCACGCGATCACGCCAGATTGATGCGGGCGCCATCACTTCGACGGCCAGCATCAATGTCTTGATGTCGCTCCACTCTTTGATGCGCTTCCCCTCGATGCGCGGCGCGACGAAGACATCGGGCTGCACGAGCGTGTCGGGAGCGAGAATGATTTCCGACGGCGAGAACGAGGACTCTCCAAACGAATATTCGCGAGTGTAGTTGTGCAGCATGACCAGAAACTCCCCGAGCAGCCCTTGGTGCACCAATGAGGAGTACGGCATCACGAGTAGTTCGCCGTCGATCACCTCAATCAGGTTTCCCCACTGCTCGGGCATCTCCACAACGTCAGCGGCTGTATATCCAGGCGCGTCTCTAGGCGGAAGCATCGTTACGCCTTCGATCCCTCATGCACGCGACGGAAGAACGCTCGAAGATCAATGGCCAGCGGCGCCACATCGTCCTGCGGCGACCACGTGACCGATTCAATCAGAATTTCCGGCTCTTCATCTCCCGGACGCCACCGCTCCACAAAGCATCCGTCCGCGTCGACGATCCAGTACTCCGGAACGCCCTCGGACTGATAGAGCTGTCGCTTCTTATAGCGATCGATACGCGCCGACGAGGGGGAGATTACTTCGACGACAAGCGTTAGGCGTTTCACGTCATTGAAGCTCGACGCCGGGCGGTCGTTCACGAGAGGCACCACGAATACGTCGGGCTGAACGGAACGGCGCTTTGAGAACCGCACCTCGGCAGGAGACGCCATGCATTCCTGAGAGATCGACTCCGCGTACGGTGCGATGATACGCCCTAGAGCGAAGACTGCCCGCTGATGCACCCACGCCGGCGGCGCCATCAGCAGCAACTCCCCGTCGATAACCTCGTATCGACTCCCATCGTCGGGAAGCGCACGCATCTCGTCCGCCGTCCAGTCGCGGCGCGAGAAGTCCGGGAACGCAGGAAGCTGCGGAACAGGCATGGCCTTAGCGTACGCTCGGCGCAGTTAGGGTCGCAAGAGGGAAGTTGCACTTCGCATGATGCACGCCTCTCCCCACAAAAGCGTCATCCCACTGTCGCGCCCGCAGCAGATCTACGCCTCCCCTAACGTCCCCTCGATCGCCTCTGCAAACATCGCCTCAAGGTCGATCTCAAACGTCGCCGCCGCCCCCACTGGCTTCCACGTGAGCCGCGTCTCGCAGATCTCAGGACGAGCCTCGTTAGGCAACCATCGTTCGACAACGCGAGCGTTCGGATTCACAATCCAGTACTCGCACCCCATGCGCGCATATAGGTGCCGCTTCGCTACGCGGTCGCGGCGCTCCGTCGACGGTGACAGTACTTCGATTGCCAACATCAACGTCTTGATTTCGCTCCACGAGGTCGGGCCGCGTCCATCAATGAGCGGGACCACAAAGACATCCGGTTGAACAAGCGTGTCGGGCTCCGGGATGATGTCGGCGGGAGACGAACGCGTGATGCCCACGCGCTGCGACCGGGTGTAGTTGAACAGCGCCGCCGAAAGTATCTGCGTGACGCCTTGGTGTCCCCAATTGGGCGACGGCGTCACGAACAACTCCCCGTCAATGACCTCGATGGTCTTTCCGGGTTGTTCCGGCATGGCGAGCACGTCGGCCGCGGTGTAACGCTGTGAATGCGTAGCGGGCATGCCCATAGTCTGCTCGGCGTCGACGTCGAATGGCAATAGCGCACGCCGAAGTTTGGTGCGGCGAGGCGCGCCGACCGTCATCCAAACGTTGCGCACGGTATCAGATCAGGACCCCGAAGCCAGACTCCCAACTCCACCTACCACGCCGGATACCGCTCCCTCCACTCGCCACTCTCACCAGGCCCTCGCACCAAATCATCCGCAACCGTCTCAATGACCTCTCGAAGCTCGAGCGGCTCAAGCCACGACGCCGAAATCTTCTCGACTCCAATCTGAATGCCGATCAATTGACCGCAGATGCTGCCCGTGCTGTCACTGTCGCCCGAGTGATTCACTGCGAGCTTGATTCCGCGATCGAAGTCGCGACCTGCAACGAGCGCCGCGTACACACCAATGGAGAGTGCCGTCTCACCGGTCCAACCGCCGCCTAACGACTCGATGCGTTCGGGCGTCGGCTCGGTCTCCGAGCGCCAGAGTGCAAGCGCGGCATTCAGTGCTTCAATCGTCTCACCGCTCTCAGGCTCCCGGCTCACGTGTTCGATGGCCGAGTGGACGGCGTCTTCGAGACGGGCTCCGTCGCGCAGGGAGAAGAGGATACAGACCATTGCACCTGACGAGAGAATGCCCGTCGAATGACCGTGCGTAACAGCTGCGGCGCGACACGCCTCGACGAAACACGCTTCGATCGAGGCTCCAGGAATCAAAGCGAGAGGAGCGACGCGCATCACACCGCCGCATCCCTTGCTCTCGTTAGGCGCGCGCTCCCAGAGTGCAGCGCTCGGCTTTCGAAGTGAAGAGAGGCACGTAAGCCCGGGTACGCGCTGACTGTGCAGCTCTTTCACTCCAAACAGCCAGCCCGCAGAAATCGCACTCCCGTCGTCCGCGGTGCCGCCAATGATCAATTCGGGAAACTCTGTTCCTCTCGGCAGCTCCTCGTCCTGCGTGTAAAGCCAACGCAAATACGAACGGGGAATGATGCTCATCGGACTACCGACTCCTCGCTCGGCTGCTCGCGCCACTCCGCGAATCACCCCTTCCGCCGTCCACAGCGTCATCTGTGTGTCGTCCGTTATTGCGCCGAGCCGACCATAGGCGGGAGCGTAGTCTTCGATCCCGCGCTCCCCGAAGCGCGCTCGAATACGATCCCACGACAAGAATTCCACCGGCGCGCCTAACGCGTCTCCAATGGCTCCGCCCAACAGACAACCGCGGGCGCGACTGCGGAGTGACAGCGAATTCTCACTGCGTCTCTGCTCGACCTCGTCCCATCCGAGAACGAAGTCGCGCTGCTGCTTCGTCTCTGGCGAGCCGGATGGATGCCGTGCCACCTTTGCCGGAGACATCGACCGGAAGAGTCGATCGACGTTCGCGAGTGCATCGCTTGGCGTCGCCCCCTGCCGAACGAGCCAACATCCAACCACGGACCCGGTACGTCCAATACCTCCCCAGCAGTGCACATACACACTGCGCCCACGCGCCAGCTCTGCGTCGATGGCGTCGAGGATCCGCAGCATCCCCGTTTCGTCGGTGATGCTGACGTCTCGAATCGGAAAGTTATGTCGCACTACATCTTTGTTGCCAGCGACATTAGCGAGCGGCTCAGAGTATGGCTCAAGATTCTCGCTCGACTCCGTGAGATCGATAAAAGTGTCGATGCCAGCGCTCAGAAACTTGGCGAGACGAGTAGCTGCAACGTCGCCGTACTTGTCGCCCGGATACTCGCCAGCGTAGAGTCGCGTTCCGGGTACCAAGTAGGAATCAGGGATGGGAAGCTTGGAGGAAGGCGATGAACTCATGTGGCGGGGATTCTGGAAAGCAATGCGAAGGAACCAACGCAGACGTCCAACCGCGCTACGGCTGAGCTGCCCTGCACCTCAATTGTAGCTCCAGGGTCTGACAACGGGCCAAAGGCCCTCCAAACGCGCACGCACACGCGCATTGATATGACTGTCAGAGGGTCCCGATAGCGTTCACAACACGAAGGTTTGCAACCCATGCCAACAGGCGCAACCATCGCGAAAACCAAACAGTCCGCAGATCACCCGGAGGACTTCGTGGGCGCGCTACGTGACACAGTCTCCTCACTCACCATTGGGGCGCCCATATCGGCGCTCAACCTCACTGTCTTTCCCCTTCTTGGCGCCGACCGCCCCGCCGTCAGCTACATCACCTTTCCCGAAGGACGCGCCAACAAAACCACTGCCATCACCGAAGTCAGCGAAGGCGGAAGTGTTCCCGAACTCCGCGTCGTGAACGATGGAAAGGATCCGGTCCTCCTCCTCGATGGCGAGGAGTTGATCGGCGCGAAGCAGAATCGAATCGTCAATCTGACAATTCTTGTCCCTGCCGATGCAACGATCACGATCCCGGTGTCATGCGTCGAAGCGGGGCGCTGGTCGAGTCGCAGCGTCGACTTTCAGGAGTCGAGTGATGCGATGTTTGCGTCCGCCAGGGCGCGCAAGCTCGATGACGTCACGGCTTCACTCAGACGTGGAGGGCGTCGAGCGACGAACCAATCGGCGGTCTGGCGGGATATTGCCGATAAGTCAGAGCGAATCGGCACGAGATCGAGCACACACGCGATGCAGGATGCATTTAGTCAGCATCGTCGACGCGTCGAGGACTACGTCGAAGCGATCACTCCAGCAGAAGGACAGCTCGGCGCCCTCTTCGCCATCGATGGCGTCGTGCGCGGGCTCGAGCTGTTCGACACCGCCGACACGTGTCGCAAGTTCCTTCCTAAGCTCGTCCGGAGTTGGGCGCTCGATGCCATCGAGAGCGGAGATGCAACAAATCGTTTGATTGAGACGCAAACAGCGCACCAGGCCATCGCCGCACTCCTCTCGGCCAACGAGAGTCGCCATCCCGCAATCGGGCTCGGCACCGATCTCCGACTGAGCGCGAACTCCGTGCGGGGAGCGGCGCTTGAAGTCGACGACCATATCGTGCACCTCACCGCATTCTGGGGCGATAGCAGAGAGAGCGATGCCGCGCCACAGGTCTCGCTCAACAGAATACTCCTCCGACGCCTCGTCCACTCTGGCAGAACCGACCTCCAGCTCGGAGTATGGGCCAACCACACTCCGCCCGCGCTCCCGACCGACAATATCGACGATCGCGTCGAGGGAATGCTGCTCGGCCTCGCCATCGGCGATGCGTTAGGCAACACCTCCGAATCAAGCCGCCCCGATCATCGTCAGCAGCGGCACGGGATCATTCGCGACTATCTCCCGAATTCGTACGCCGGCGGGCGTCGCGTTGGCCTGCCATCAGACGACTCGCAGCTGTCGTTCTGGACCCTCGAGCATCTTCTCGAAGACGGCGCTCTGGACCCTGTTCGTCTCGCACGACGCTTCGCGAGCAATCGCATCGTTGGGATCGGCCAAACGGTGCGCGCATTTCTCCGCTCATACAAGGACGAAGGACGTCCGTGGGAGGAGTCTGCTCAACGCTCCGCAGGAAACGGTGCGTTGATGCGCATTGCACCTGTCCTCATTCCCCATGTGCGTCGCCCTTCGCCCGACCTCTGGAGCGACGTCGCGATTGCAGCAATGCTGACACACAACGACCCGGCATCGATCGGTGCATGCGTTGGATTCGTGCACGCACTTTGGGGTGCGCTCGGGATGCGCGAGACACCGCGAGCCGGCTACTGGGTCGAATCAGTCTGCGAGGTCATGCGCCAGATCGAGGGTGATACTCGTTATGCATCGCGCTCTCCACATATCGATTACGACGGGCCGATGTCCCGATTCGTGTACGAACAGGTGCACACTGCTCTCGAGAACGATCTTCCCGTCGCTGTCGCCTGCGCTCGTTGGTACTCCGGTGCCTACCTGATGGAGACTCTGCCCTCAGTGCTCTACATCCTCGAGCGTCACGCGTCTGATCCAGAGGAAGCGATGGTCCGCGCCGTGAACGACACCTGGGACAACGACACGATCGCCTCCATCGTTGGAGCGGCGGTAGGCGCTCTGCATGGAGCGCAAGCGCTACCTAAACGCTGGGTGCAAAACCTCCTGGGTCGAACCGGCGAGAATGACGACGGCCGAGTCTTTGAACTGATTGCTGAGGCGAAGCGACGCTGGATGTAACGCAGGCTTAGTCAGCCGAGGCGCGGGACACGGCCTGCACTCCACCGTGTCCCGCCATCCTCCCCAATCGCTCCCGCATCACCTCACGCATCTCCGCCGGCGCCAGCACCTCCGCATCACGCCCATACTGCAGCACGTGCCTAACGCCCCACTCGGCGTCCGCGAGCGGATACTCAATCACAAGTGTCCCGTCCCCCAACGTTGCACGCCCCTCACGCTCGGCGATCCAACGCGCGATGCGCGCCGAATAGCGCACGCGTATCGTTGACGGATGCTCACCCTGGAACACACGTCCGTCGCGCAACACATCATCGAGCGAGAAATCCGATGGTGGCTCGAACTTCGCGTCCGTGACCTCCGCCTGCTCCACTCGATCCATGCGAAAGACGCGGAGACTCGCCTCGGGCTCGGAGTACGCAACGATGTACAGCATGCCGCTTGACGCAACCAGTGCATACGGAGAGATCACCCGCTCGCTGGCGGTGGTGCTCCCCGATCGTCGATATCGTAACGCGAGCTTTCGGCGCTCCCGCAACGCCGTGCGAATGGCGCTCAGGCACGACGTGTCACCGTGCTCGCCTAACGAGGCGCTATAACTCGCATCGTGGATCGGCTCTGGCGGGAGTTGTGTAATGACGTCGCGCAATCGCTCTCGCGTTCGATCGAGCACAGCATATTCGTCGGGCGTACGCTGCACGCGCATCACCGCGAGTCCCAGTTCGAGGGCGCAGAGCTCCTTCGCCGTTAGGCGCATCGGCCGCAAAAGGTGATTCGAGAAGGCCGACACACGATCGGACTCGACAAAGAGCTGCACTCCCTCGACAAACCCGCCCGGCGCATCGTAACGCGCGACAATCGAAAACAAATCGCGACGAAGCACGTCGACGGTACATCCGACACGCTCGGCGATCTCTCGCAGTCCATGCTCCTCACCGTCAGCGATCTCCGGGACGATGCTCAAGATCCGTCGCAGCTGAGCCGCTGCGCCCTTCGGTTGCCAGGAGACAGCTCGAGACGTGTCGGCAGGAGCGGCAGGCTGCGGTGGCGAATTCAGGGTCTCCGCCACTTCGCTCGGTTTCGAGTAGTGAGCCGAAATCTCTACAACCTCCCGCGCATACGCGTCGACGATCTCTCGTGGTGAAATGGGGATGACTTCATCAGCGAACGAGAGAAGCCAACGCACGAATGCATCCGGACGCCGTACATCGAATGCGCGTCGATTCTCATGTTCGTCATGCGGTCGCCCCAAGCTCATTGCTGCGACGGTCGGTCCAGAAGTCCCGACGAATTCCACGACCGCCGGCTCCGACTCGCCTTCGCCTATCTCCCACGCCTGGCGCAGTTTTGCATGATCGCGGAGCCGGAAACTCGTCGGTACTTCGAAGTCCGCACTCTGCGCACGTTTAGTGTTCACCTTCGCTTCCGAGATTCGATTCAAACGAAAGTTTCGGAGCTCCGCCCGAGCAATATCGCGAGCGACGAGATACCAGTGGCCGCTCAGGAAGAAGAGTCCATACGGTTCGACGCGGCGTTCCTCCGTGTGGTCGGTGCTCATCGTCCGATACACGAACGTCACTTCCTTGCGACGCACGAGCGCATCGCTCAACGCTTCAAACGTCGCGATGGCCGGCTGTGCATTCGGAAGGAAGACGCGTGGCTCGTCGGATGAAACGATCGTGCTATCGAGCGGGAGATCGACCGCCAACTTCCGCAGTGCATTGTCGGCGTCGGCGGTGAGGAGAGGATCGCCTAACGCGCGAACACTTGCCGCGGCGTCAACAACGGCTTGCAGCTCATCGGATTCGAAGGTGAGCTTCGAAAGCGCACGATAGCCGAACTTGTCGACACGAGCCGGATGAATATCAGCGCCATCCGGCACCGCGAGACACAGGTACGGGAGATAGAAGTCCTGCTTCCGTATCTCGTACGCGCCATTCGCATTCCCTTCGGTGTCTGCATGTGATTCAAGCGGAATGCCGAACGCGCGCAGTTCATCTTTGTCGCGCTCGAACGTTCGTTTGAGCGATTCCTCAAGTGTTTTCCTTTGTTTGGGATCAGGCTCGGATTCGTACTCCTGAATCTTCTGGAGATACGCAGGGACTGACTTCGCCAGATCGTCAAATGGTATCGGATAGTGCCGAGAGAGCAGCGTCGCCAGAAGATCGAGCCACCGCTGAAGCTTGACGTTGGGGGTGGCGAGCGATGGCGCACTCTCCACGCCATCTTCGTCGTCGTCGAGATGATGCTGAGAAAAAGTCATGCGGGATTCTGATCTGCCGCACTACCACGCGAAAGATGGAATCGCTCACGCACCCTCTGTACTCGTTGTCTCGTTCGCTCCCTCCCCCTCTCTTCCCTCCGCCGCCGCAATCGCATCCCGCGGACGCGCCTTCCCGAACGCCACGTCCATGATCGAATCATGATACGTGGCGATCGCGAACTGGATTGACATTACCATGTTATTGAACATCGTGGGCGCGAACTTTCCGCCCTCGACGTCCAACCCGATGCGAAAGCGTACATCGCCCGTATCGTGATCGAGCTCGAAGTTCCCGAGGGCAATCGACCAATTGGCGCGACTCAATGTCTCAATCACCGCCATGCGCCGGCGCTGCGGCACTCGGATCGGTAGCGGGCACAGAATCGCGACGAGCGACGTCGTCTCACTGGCGAGCACGCGCAGCTCGAAGAATCCTTTCGGATTCTCGATGCGAGCCTTCAGCGCGTCCTTCCGCACACGCACATGCCCCACTTTGTGCTGGTTGAGCGCGTCTTCGACGACTTCGATAAGCGTTGGAGTAAATGGATCGGGAAGCTCCTCCGATTCTGAATCATCGCGCTGCGCCAAGCCAACACTCACCTTACCGGTGGTGAAGTCGAGCCACGTCTCGATGCCGTTGTCGACGGCGAGTCGCAAACAACGCCCTGGCTCATCACGCGTATCGCTACGCGTCAGTTGCTGGGACTGCTCGGGCGTCCACTCGTTAGGTGACGCCAGCTCTCCTACTTCGGTCCCACTAAGCCAGGCCGACGTATACCCCTCTTCGTGGCGCTCCCACTCGAGCCACTTACACGGCATTGTCGGACCAAAGCGCTGGTCGACGAACGCCAGCTCGTGAAACTCGTCATTCTCGATCGTGACGATCCCCTCTTCTGAGAGGAGAGCGATCGCCGGCCTCATGTGCGCGAGGTCGAAGAAACTCGCGTTGAGCAGATGCGCGTCGCCGTCGCAAATGAAACGCGGCGGGCGCTCCAGCGCACTCAACGCCTCGACATAAGCCTCGACACCGCCATTGTAGCTGACGGCGAGCACCTGCTTGGGAACTACGAGTGTGATCGCTTCGATCAAGACCGACATTGTCTGTTCTCCCGTCGTGAGCGTTCGATGACGAGAGAACAGTACCGGGAGGGTCTGACAGCGCCGGCGTTCTATGCGGACACGATTCGCTCCAGCGCTCCGGTCGCTGGTGCCCCGCTCAATGCCGCCAACATCGCAGCGTAACTCGCGACCTGGGCTTCGTACTTCGTCTTCCTATTGTCCCACGCCGACTTCGACACATCGTCCGTCTTCCAATCCACCACTGACCACCCGTTAGGCAGCTTCACCGCAGCGTCAATCACGCCCTCCGTTACTTCGGCGACACCGTTGACGTCCACTCGCCGCATCACGGTGAGTTCCATCATCAGCTCCCCTTTGTCCATCATCGACGCGAGCTTCCCCGACCGCTCGAGCTTCTCGATCGTTGCCACCAACTCGTCGCCCAAGGCTGCATCGAGTCGCTCATCGCGCGCCACGGCGAGCGCAAAACTCTTGAGCGCCGCGCCACGACGACCGCGTCCCAACGCTTCGATCGTCCGATGCACGGCGCGTCCCCACGCCGCGCCTTTCCCACCTTCGCGCACACCATCGTCGAGTCCCGGCGACTCCTTCACGCGTTCGGTGACGGTCGTGACGCGAATGCTCGGCATTGCCGCAGCGTTTACTTGCGATTCTGCAGTGGAGACCGCACTCGCAAGTTCTGCTGCGGTGAGTTGGACCTCTTCTCGCGGCTCGACTTCACGTTCTGCCAGCTGCAACTCGGGGAGTTTGTCGATCACGGGCGCAAGCGGACGCCACTTCGAGTTGTCGAGCTTGACGCCCTTCGCCTGCTGACACTCTCCCTGCGACACCACCAACTCATCCTTCGCGCGCGTCACCGCGACGTAGCGTAGCCGCTCCTCCTCCGCCCGACCGAATTCCAACTCCGCTTCGGCGATCTCACTCCACTTGGGGGGATGCGCCAGCACTCGCGTCGTGTTGCCATCCTTTGACGTGAATCGCATCGCGCCGGTCGCGATATCGCTCTCGCCCCGCGTGACGTGAATCTCCGGCTCGAATTCCTTGGCATCCTGCGGCGCGGCGAGGATCACCACCGGTGCCTCAAGCCCCTTCGCTTTGTGGAGATTCATCACGCGTACGGCGTCCGTTCGTCCAGGACGCAGCGGCGCATCCGGCGCCTCAGCATCGAGCAGAGTCGTTAGGCGCTCCATCGCATCGGTAATGCCGTTCGCTCCCGACACTGACGTTAGGCGGAGCGACTCGACGAGATGCATCAGCGCCCCTGCCCTCGCATCACCGAGTGGCTGGCTCGCGGCATGCACGAGAAGTCCAGTCTCGTCGATGATGCGCTCGAGCAGAATGTCAGCCGCGTGCCGCTGCGAGGTGCGCCACCACTCATGCAGACGCATCAGCGCACGCCCAACGACATCGTCCTTATCACTCGGCGGATGCGTGATGGCGAAACGTAGCTTCGCCTGAGAGGCGCGCCACAGATCCGCAGGGCTCAAGCCGAAGAAGAGCCCTTCAAGAACCGCGGCGACCGCAACGGAGTTCTCCGGATCGGCGATCGCTCGCAGCACCACGAGAAGTTCGCCGAGTTCGTGCTCCTGCGGGAGCGCGGCCCCCGTCGTCGAGACCGGGGTGTTGTGCTCCGCGAGCGATCGTGCATAACGATCGATCGACTCCTTCGTGGGCGTGAGGATCAGGAAATCGCCCGGCGCACGCTCTTTGCGCGCGACGCGGTCGGCGATCCATGAGGCGACGAGGCTGGCGTCGGCCTCGAGCATCCTGTCCTTCCCACGCCCGTCATAGCGAACCACATAACGAGTGACGCCGTCTCCCTTCGACCTCGTCTTCATCGTCTGCATCGGCGAATACGCCGCTTGATGCGTTGTCGATTTTTCGGGAAAGACCGTTGTGAAATACTCATTCACGACGTCACGCAACGCGTCGTTCGATCGGAAGTTTGCCGTGAGCGCGAGCACCTTCCCATGCGCCGACATGATCTCCTTCACCTGCTCGTACACCTGAATGTCGGCACGCCGGAATCGATAGATACTCTGCTTGGGATCACCAACGACGAACAGCGACCCAGCCCTCGGCTTCACCTTTCGCCAATCCGTACCATCGTTCGGATGCGACGCGAGGAGCAAACACACCTCCGCCTGCACCGGATCCGTGTCCTGAAACTCGTCGACCAAGAGGTGCGCGTAGCGCGTGCCGAACTCCAGGCGTACCGCGGGATGCTCGCGCAACAGCCTGGCCGTGAGCAACAGCAAGTCCTCGAAGCCGAGGGCGCCTAACGCGTAGCGCTGCTCGACAAACGCCTTGGCGGCGCGCTGCAGGAATCGCATGACGATCGGGTACCGGTGCTCGCGCCACTGCCGAAGGACGTCGGCCGCCGATGCGAGAAAGGCAAGGAATCCCTCCTCGAGTTGTTTGGCTTGGGCTTTCCCTTCCTTCGTGCTGCTCCATCGCTTCAGCACCGGTTCGCATTGCGATTTGGTGATGCTCTCGAGCACGGTGCAGAACGTGACGAGATTGCCCCACCCTTCGACGTCGCGCGAGAAACGCAAGCGCCTAACGAGCTTCATCAGATCGTCCCAGCCACCTTCAGGCTCATCGGCAGGAAGCTGCGCAACGCCCAAATCCAGCATGTGCGTCAGCTCCGCACGGCACATGCTCACATCCGGCGCCTTCACGTCCGTCAGCGGGAAATCGACGTCGGGATAACGCACGACCATCGAGAATGCGTGATGCAAATCGCGCGGATCGATTCCCACGTCGTACAGCGCACGCAGCTCGATATCATCCTGCTGCTTGGCGCGCTCCACCCATTTACGCCAGAATCCTTCTTCGAGCGCATCCCAATCATCGCCCGACGTCTCCTGGAACGTCGGATCGATTCCGATCTCCAGCGGACGTTCTCGCAGGAGGCGCGCGCAGAATCCATGAATTGTGCCGAGGTAGGCGCGATCCATGGTGCGAAGTGCGGCGCGATAGCGTGTCGTTTCTTCGCTCTCTCCGCCGCTCGCTTGAACACTCTTCTGAATCGCCTCCTCGAGCGCGATCTGAAAACGTTCACGAAGTTCGTTCGCCGCTTTCCGGGTGAACGTCACTGCCGTTAGGCGCTCGACCGATGTTCCGGTGCGCACATGTTCGAGCATGCGCGCAACGAGCGACGTCGTCTTTCCCGACCCCGCGCCCGCTTCGACGAGCATGTTGGCGCTCAAGTCCGTGCGAATCGCGTCGCGCGCAGGTTGGTCATTATTTGTCTGTTTCATTGTGCGCTCCCCCCTCCCGGTACGACGCGAGCGCGACGCTGGAGCATCGACGCATACTCGGCGATTTCGTCGGCGTAGGCGGACGCCCACTCCGCGCGCGGCGATATCACCTTGTTGTACGCACCCTCCTCCGCGCGACAAATCGGCTGATGCTCGCAGTACTTGCAATCGCTGCTATCCATCGTTGGGAGAAATCTTCCGGCTTTTACGTCGGCGACGAGTGACGCGATGATCGGACGCGCCGCTTCGAGTTCCTGCGCTGAATACGTGATGACGTCGTTCTGACCGCGCGGCGTAGGAAACAAGTATTCGAAGTGCGAGACGACCTTCCCCTCTTTCTCTTTGATCGCTTCGGCGTAGAGCGCCGGTTGGAGCAATCGTCCACCGTTGAACGTACCGTTCTTCGGCTGACGCCCGAAACGACTCGGGCTCCCCGTCTTGTAGTCAATGACTCGGAGCTGCGCGTTAGGCAGTGTGTCGATACGATCGACAAACCCGCGAATGGCGAGCACTTGGCCAGCCGCAAACACGTAGGAAGCCGGTGGCGTCTCGACGCCAAACGAGAACTCGAAGGACGACCACTTTCCTTTGTCGCCCGCTGCGCGGCGTGCGCGCTCCAACTCGACGAAGGCGAGCGCCGACCGTTCAAGTTCGGCTTTCTCACGGTCGAACACCGCTTCGCCTGGCGGCGGAACGTCCCGGCGCCACTCGGCGATGACTGTCGCTGCGATCTCCCGCATGCGCAGACGCGCGTTGTCGCTCGCGAGTTCGTGTTGCTTGGTGACGAACTCCTTCGCAAACGCCTCATAGATCTCGTGCAGGAGGCTTCCGCGTTGCGCTTCATCGAGCCATCGCGTGACGTCAAACTCGGGATCCGATGGCGCGCGCAGCCGCAACCCGTAACTGTAGAACCACGACAGCGGGCACTTCGCGATTGTCTCCAGCGCCGAGGCTGAGATCGACTTTTTCGTCGATGCCATCAAGTCGAGCACTGCACCGGCTTCCGGGAGATATCCGTGGAACGCCGTCAGCGTCGCAGCGCCCGAGGTTTCATACGCCGCGAGCCCGCGCGCCAAGTCGGGAAAGCCGCTGCCTAACGGCACCGACGCGTCGAGCAGGAGTGCATCGTGCACCATCGCCTGCATCCACACGTCACGCGAATCGAGACACCCACCGCTGAGCGCCGCACCAAACGGCACCGGCGAGGCGGGCGGCAGCAGCGCTTTGCGCAAATCCTCGTACGTCAGCGCGCCGTCATTCTTCACGACACGTAGCGCTTGCAGCAGGAGCGGCGACGGCCCTTCGTCGCGTCCATCGAGTTCGCTGCTTGTGGAGTATGACAGCGTCACGCGCCCACGCAACGACGCCAGCATGCTGCCTAACGCGAACGCTCCGGTCTGCCGCCGCTCGGCCACGGTCGCCAGTGCGCCCGGCGCAACCGCGTGCCGCACGTCGTCTGGAAGTAGTGGATCCTGTCGCCCCGCCCCGCCCGTTCGTCCCGCATCGAGCCCAACGACAAAGACTCGGCTCCGCCCTGTCGTCCCACCGTGCGCCACATCCGTCAGGTGCACCATCCCACCAGATGCACTCCATGGCTTCCGATCGTTTGTCTGTAGCGGCCACGCACGCGTGTCGATGATCGCCTCACGCAGCGCCGCCATCGCACTCAAGAAGCCGACTTCTTCGTCGTGCAGCTCCGCCAGCACCGCGAGCGACCCTCGCAACCTCGCCGCCGTCTGTGCTTCCGCCTGCCCATGCAGCGGAACGAGATCGAGGAACGACATCGTTGCCTTCGCGAGTCTCGCGCAGGAGGTGCGTATGCTCTCGCTGCTGCCACGTTCCGGAACCGGCGGAACAACCGCCAACAACTTCTGCAGAAGGGCTCCGACAGCGTTCGCCGCCTTCTCGCGTGATTTGCGCCGAGCGTCGAAGGTCTCGTCGTCTTCGTCTTCGTAGCGCTTGATGTCCTTCAGTCGGTCGCCGCTCGTGATCCGCGCCAGCGCATCGACATAACGCGCGCGCCCCCAGCCGATCTGGAGCGCGCGCAGCTCACGCGCGAGCGCTGTCGATGCCAAGTCGAATCCTTCGACGTTGAGCTCCCCTGCCTCCAATGCCTGTCGCAACACATCCGCTGGCAGACCATCGCTGAGCCACGTGAACCAGCGATCGAGCGCGCGACCGACGCGCGTGCGCGCGAGCGGCACACCACCCAGCATCGTCGCGTTCACACCGGTGCGTTGACATAGCGCGTCGAGCGCGATGCCGTACGTGTCCGGATCCGTCGCGACGATCTCCACCTCATCCCATCGCAGTCCCTCGGCGACGACCGTGCGGCAGATCTGCCGGATTTCGTTCGTCGGCGTCGCCGATGCGAAGAAGTCGATCTGTGCTCTGCCTAACAAGTCGAGCGCGAGCTTGGCGTCGGGCAAGTCCGGCGCCGACGCCCACGCGAGCGGCGAGGCCGACGCCTCGATCGATTGCTGACGAGCAAGCACCAAACTCTCCGGTGCATCGATGCCCGCGGGCACATCGGCGTCGAGGACTCGCGCGCCATGGGAGAGGAGGCGTTCGAGGAGTTCTCCCGGAAGTCCACGCAGCGCCAGCGTCGGTATGATGAACAGTTCACCGTCCAGTACGAACGGCGCCTCCTGATCGAATGCGTCGAGCGCCGCGCGAAAGAGTGCTGCTGGATCGGCGAGACGTCCGTCGCGCAGCAACGTTTCGTACTCCTCCAGCACCGAAGCCAAGTGGAAAGCCGGCGTTCCTGGTGCAACCTTCGCGCGAAGCGCAGCCGGTGTAACCGCCGCCGTGCGCAACTCGAGCACCGCGTCGCGCAACGAGCGGCGGAAGCCGAGGCTGCGCGAGAGATCCTTGAAGGAACCGCTCACGCGGCCGGCGTCGACCAGCCGCGTGAGCGCGCGATTCACCAGCAACCCCAGTTCCAGGTCACCAGCGACGCGCACTCCCTGCTCGGCCAGTGGCACGAATGCCAGTTCGCGCGCGACGCCGCGAAGATTTTCCGCTTCCCACCCGATCCACCCCCCCGTGCGCTGCGCGAGTGCCACGAGGAGCTCGCGCCCGAAGTTCAAGTCGGGGCCGATGAGACGCTTGCGAGCAGTGGGATGTTCGCTCGTTAGGCGCTCCAGCGAGAGGAGCAGACGTGATGCATGTTGTGCAACCGATCCTTCAACAGCCACGATACGACTCCGGTTCAACGAGGGAACACTTGTGACGTTTCGCATTTAGCGGCTGGCGCGCGATTTCGCTATCTCTCGATGCGCAGCTTGCGACGTCGCATCGTCTTTTCTCAGATGGATGGCCGTCGGCCCTTTCGTTGTCCCCGCTCCCGCGCGGGCTCGGAGCGCGCTCTGCGCATCCATCGCGTCGCCAGCCATCGCCGGCGAACGCCGCGACGCTTTCACCAACGCCTCGAACGCCGACTGCACGTCTACGTCGTTAGGCGCGAGACGGTTGGCCGCAACGATTGGGCTCGTGAGCTGACACGCCGAGATGAGCGGCTGAAGGAGTGCGGAGAGTCCCGTCACGCGAAAGGCCGTGGCCTTCGCGGTGCTTTGAAACTCGGTGAACGCGAACGCAAAGATGCGCGATGCCGCAATGGCAGAAGCGAAGCTCGTACGTGCCTGATTCGTCGCGCCCGGATATGCCAACGTGTGGAAGTCACTCGTCTCGAGCCACGTCTGCGTCACCACTTGCCCGCCATCGAACGAGAACGCGACCGCGCCGTTGTTCGTGACGAAGGAACTCATATTGATGCCGACAACGAACGTCCCCGATGAACATCCCATAATCATGTCCGGATACTGCTCCGTGCCAAACTTGTTCGTGATTCGCACGTCCGCGCTGAGTCCAAGCCCACGTGTCAGCCCGCTCCCGAACGGAATCCAATCGTACCCATTGATCGTTACGACCCACGCAACGTTATCGATGGTCGCGCGCAGCGTGATCGCCGATGCAGTGAGCGGCAGCAGCACACCACTCGGCGACATGGTCGCAGTTGATGGATCCCCAACGCTCCACGTGATCGGGCGGTTGACCACGCTGCCATCGGCGATTCGCGCAGTTGCTGTGTATGTGTAGTTATCTCCGACTTTGACCCGCGTCGCGCCAGTGATCGTGACGGAGGTGACTGGCGCAATCACGGTGATGCTCCCACTTGCCGAATGTCCTTCGCACGTCGCCGTGATGATCACCGGCCCTCCGGGCGCCACGGCTGTCACGACTCCGGAGGGAGACACCGAAGCAATGGTTGGAGCGCTTGAGACCCAGGTGACCGTGCGTCCAGTGAGCGCATTCCCCTGCGCGTCGCGGACCGTAGCGTTGAGTGACGCCGAGGAACCTGGCGCGAGCGAGAGGGCGGTCTGATCCAACGTTATTGTCGCCACCGCCGGTGGCCCTGCCGCATCACTTCCGCCGCCGCAGCCCGCAGTTAGGGCTAGCATTGCCAATGTTACGATTCGACCACGCATCAATCCCCTCTCTTTGACTGGTGAGACGCCCCGCGATGTTCGGTGCTTCCGCGGGAGCGTTGGGGAATGTCGGGAGGGGGTCTGACAGTGGCTCTTCGAGATCACACGAGCGATGGTGCCCACGAACGTGTGGATGCGAAGTAAGCTGCTAATAACTTTTGAGAGTTTGTCTTATTTCACTAGGGGTTGCCCTAGTATGTAAATGCGCGCGCGAGCCGATACTGTTGAGCGTCCCGAACACACGCGTACTTCAACTGGAGCATTCGATGAAAGTGTGGTCTCGTACTTGGACGTTCGCTTGCACGCTCACACTTCTAGCCCTCAGCGCGCGCTCCTCCGACGCGCAGGCAGCACATCCGCAAACTCGGCAGGGATTTTGGCTCAACGTCGGATTGGGCGTTGGAAGCTTGGGGTGCCAAGATTGTACGGAGCGCAGCACGGGGCTTTCCGGGCAATTGGCCCTCGGTGGCACGCTTTCGCAAAAGTGGTTGCTCGGCGCATCCTCGAACGGTTGGACGAAGAAAGAGGATGGGGTCACTCTTACGATGAGCAGCCTCACTGCTGCGGTTCATTTCTACCCGTCGGCGACCGGTGGCTTCTATCTGACCGGGGGCTTGGGAATCGCCTCTCTCTCTGCAGCCGTTGGTGGTTTCTCCGATTCGCAGACAGGCGTGGCTGCACTTCTCGGTTTGGGTTACGACATCAGGCTCGGGCAAAACGTAAGCCTGTCGCCCTTCTGGAATGGAATTGGGGGATCATTCGATAACGGCGACGCGAACTTCGGACAGATTGGTGTGGGATTCACCTGGCACTAGCGATTCAGCCACCACATTAGAAGTGAGAGGGGCCGCGCCGACGTCTCATCTTATAATAGTAGGCGTAGGGTGGCCGCACTGGTGGCTTGCAGTTCGGAGTCGTTAGGCCTGGATTCCAGCACACCTGCGCGATGTCCGCCACGCAATCGATCTTCTGCTGGGGGAGCAACGCCAGCGGCCAACTCGGTGACGGTACAACAAGTGACAGGCTGAGTCCCGTCGCTGTTGCGAATGGAACGAATGCGTTCGGAGTTGCAGCCGGACACGACCACAGCTGCTTTTGGGCTGTGGGCGGTGCGAACTCGTGCTGGGGCAACAACACGTTAGGCGCGTTAGGCAACGGAACGACGACGAGCGCCAACACCCCGGTGCGCGTGGTGTACTGACGATGATCGAAGGAGCACTACAGCCCAGCATTTAGCGCGGTGCACGCGGTTTCGCTATCTGTCGAAAGCGCTGTCGCGCCTTTTTGTCGGACGCCGCCTCACGCAGTGCATCCCAGTCGTTAGGCGGATTGCCGCTCTCCACCATCCCGCGAAAGACAGCATACGCGTCCGTCGACTTTCCATATGTCCGAAGCGATTGCTCGTCATTCACCCACGCGTACGCGATGACTTGTGATGCGGAGTCGTATCGGTAAAAGAGACGATAGCGGCCGTTCCCGGTCTTGGCGCGAAACCAGTGCGTCATGTGCTTGCCGAGCGTCGTTCCTTGACGGTACTGCCTGTCGCCCGGATTCTGCGGGACTTTCACGAAGATCAGGTCGAGCAGATGTGCAAGCAGTTTGACATTGGCAGACGAGTGCCGATCAGGATTCTGCGAGCGATCCGCTTCCGCTTCAGCCACCAATTTCTCGAGCTGCGCAAGCAGCAGGGGGTGGGCTAGCAGCGTCCATCCGCCGACCGTGGGCGAGTATAGGTCCGACTCGTCTTCGGCAGGCGCATTCCGTTGTTTGTTTCGCCCGCCTTTTCCCGCCGAACGTGCCCTCGCCATTTCACTTATAGATCGATGGCGCCGTCTAGCGGCGCATCGTGATCAATCGGCACGCCGACGGTTAGGGCACGGGCACGCGCCAGCAGCTCCTCAGAAAACGGAACGAGCTCGCCGGCGCCTATGCTCTGCGCGAGTAGGCGCAAAAACTGTTGCACGATCGGGTCTTCGTGCTGCGCCTCCGTATTGACCAGCCGCACGCCGCTCTCGTCGATGACATATCCCAAACGCTGGCCGGGCTTGAGGGCAAGGACGTCGCGAACGCCGCTCGGGAGCGTTGTTTGATTGCGGGCGGTGATTCGACTCGTGATGATACCGCTCGACGGGCGTTCGGCCACTTGGCCACGAGCGCCACCTCGGGCGCCCTTACTCTGCTTGAAGCGCGCCACCTTTTTGACACGCATCTTCTTGTGCAGCCTGCCGCTAGAAGAAACCTGTCCGCGCGCGGCTGCTGACGCCGTAGCGTCCTCGCTGGCGTGCTTCGCCGGCGTCTTCGAGCGCGTCTTTTGCGACCGTGTCAGCGTCGTCATGAGCACTCCGGTTCCGATGACATCGGACAATAATGCAAATGCATTGCTCCCGGCAAGTCGTCAGCCGGACGCTTCTCGCAGAGTACGAGCGATGGATCGTGGGTTACCCCTCTCCCCCCATCGTCTCAACAAACATCCTTTCGAGATCGATTTCCAGCGCCGCATGTGCCCCGTCCGGCCTCCACGTGAGACGCGCTTCGCAGATCTCCGGACGCCGCTCGTTAGGCATCCAGCGTCCCACGAGACGCGCTACCGGATCGACAATCCAATACTCGCACCCCATGCGCGCGTAGAGATGCCGCTTGACTACCCGGTCGCGCCGCTGCGACCACGGTGATAGCACTTCGACCGCCAACCGCAGCGTCGTGATCTCACGCCACGACTTCGGACGTCGGCCATCGATGAATGGCGCGACGAAAACATCCGGCTGCACCAGTGTGTCAGGCGCAGGGATGATGTCCGCTGGCGACTGAATTGCCACGCCAATTCCCTGCGACCGAGCATATTGTCGAAGGCACTCGATAAACGCTCCGACGATGTCCTGTTGCTCAAACGACGGCGCCTGGCTCACGAACAACTCCCCGTCGATGACCTCGATGGTTTTACCGGGTTGTTCGGGCATGGCCAGCACGTCGGCCGCCGTATATCGCTCGGAATGCGTCGCGGGCATGCCCATAGTCTGCTCGGCCTTTCGCTCGAATTGCAAGGGCGCACGCCTCAGTTTGGGAACAGTACGTGCTAGGCGCGTTACCCATCGAGTGCAGTAGGTAGCGAAACAACCCCCCTGCAGGTTCCACCCTTCGCCCGCCCCCGCCGCCGCACCATCACAGCGACGGGAGCGCAACGAAGCAGTTCACGCACTCTTCTTCATCACATCAGCAAGACCAACATCCTTCGTCGACACCACCTTCTGGATCTCCACCTTCCCATTCACATCGAGAACCGTGAGCTCCCCACCACCCGCGCTGAGCAACTCCTCCCGCGCCGCACGAATCGCTTGAAGCTGGCTTCGATGCACACTCGATGCGCGCTGCGCGCCATCCGCCGTCACCGCCCACCACGATACGGTGCGCAGCGAAACGGCTCGATTGTTCTGTGCCATGACTGTATCTCTCCGTCGTTAGGTTGAATGTTAATAGGTCAAGCCGCGAGCCTCGCCGGCTCGTTAGGCGTTTCGGCATCGCCCGTCGTGTCCTCCGTAGCGACACGCACTTTCCCCTGCCGCAACAACGACTTCCACTCGGCGAACAACTCCGAATTCTCTTTGAGCCGCGGCCCCACCATCGCGTCGATGAGTCGCACCATCGCTCGCCCACGCTGCGCCAATCGCACCGAGCCGTTCGCAGCCGCCGCGCGACGCCCATACTCGCGCGACCTCGCATCCACCGCCGTCCTGATCGCGTCCGCTGCTCCGTGCATGCGCTCAATGAAATCCTCGGCGAATCCATTCGCCGTGAATTCGTCCTTGAGTGGCTCAGAGGCTTTCGCCATCGCATGCAACGCCGAGATCACATGTTCAGGACGAAAGAGCTTTTTCGGCACCGCCAGCGCCCGACGCGCCGTGGCGTCATCGGGAAAGAGAATGCGCCCCATTCGCGCGACTGGCCGCATGTACTCGAACTTCGCCGCGCGAAGACTGCGATGCAGCGTCCCCGTCCCCGCCCGGCTTTGTCGCTTTCGCGCCTCGCCCTCGATGGCAAGCTTCGATAGTTCGTCGGTGAGCGCCGAGAGGCGCGCGATGTTTTGCTTAAGCTCCCCGATCGCCATCTCGGGTTCTTTGCTCTGCAGGAATTCGATGATTCGGCGCAGAAGGCCGACCGTGTACTGCGTGGTTACTCGCATTGGAATTCACCTGGATCGAAATGATGAAAAAGAGCGCGCAGTGCGGAGTGCACGGCGCGCGGATTGGTTGACTGCATGACGGTTGTGGTCGAGCGAGGGCTCTCTGCGATTGAGCGGAGGCGGACGAGCGAGTGGCGCGACGCCACTCAGCGGCGATGATGGAATGGAGGACATGTGTGGATGAGGAGAAGGGAATGGTGGATGTGTCCGACGATTCGACTTATGACGGCTACGTCGCCCTACCACGACGGAGCCGTCGCGCGACTTCTGGTATCCGCGCCGCCCACGGAGGCACTACCCGAGCGCCCGATCGCCATCGCGCACTGGCCCAAGCGTAGTCCGAAGCGAGATGAGGGGTCGGTGAAGCCGCCAACGGGAGCGATGAAATGAACGACGCGACTGCAGCAACGCGTTTTCCGAATGGAGCGATGCATTTCGCATTCGGAGCGATCGATTTCGCGAGTGGAGCAGTGAATTATCGAAACGAAGTAGTGCGAGATGCGAGCAACACAATCGACGCTCGGAAAGGCGTCGTATTCGACAATTCAGCGCACTCGACGCACGGATCGGCGCGGCGTTCGCGAGGAGTCAGCGATTCAAGTGAAGGAATGCGCCACGCCGCGAGCGATTGCTGTTGATCGCCGATTGATCTGGTGCAGAGAGCGATCGGTTTCGTGGAGTGCGCGACCGATTCGAGCGAGTGGGCGCACGTCAGCGCGGATCGCGTAACGTGCGTCGTGCAGCGCACTTAGCCTTTAGACGAGTCGCGTCACGCGCCTAACGTCTGGCTTCAAAGAACGTCGATGTTCGCGCTCAACCCGACGGATACATCTATAGGATTGCCGCACTGGCATTCGTCTGCCGTACCGCGCTCGCGAGAGACCGGCGAAGTGGCGAACGGTTCGCCCAGTCGCGCGTTCGACTCCTCCGAATCATCGACGGTTCTAATCTCACGTGACGCATTCTCCGAGCGGTCAACTGTCTCGCGAGACCGCGCGCGACTCCTTGTCGGTCGCGCGTTCCGCATGCATCAGAACGCTGGACAGAGTGAATCGGTGTGATGTCGCTATCGATACAGAAGCGACGAATTCGGCGCTCCGAACGTTCGAGTCGACGTTGGGCGCTCTTGAATCGTTCTCGAAGGAGTGAGGATCAACGCCGCCAAGGAGCGCTACGCCATCGTCGCCTAACGCGCGGCCGCGACTCGCTAACCCGCGCACACACAGCGTGTTACGTGACGGACTCGAACCTCGCCATCTGCCCAGAGTCGATGCGCGATCCGCTCACGCATTTGACAGTTTGTCGACCGAACCTGTGCGAACGCGCGGAAGAGTTTACAAAACGAAGCGGTCCGCGACGCGACTGGAGTGGTCCGGTCTTAGTTCGAACCGATGCCTTCCCCAAAATTTCGGAGGACTTCGCGATCTGTACGATCGCTTATTGCACTTCGGCCGCCGTTTAGCGTGCGGCGCTCAGAAGAAATTTTCGGGAGTCTGGTCCCTATGTAATAAACGACGCGAAACGGAATTCCTGCCGAAAAAAGTTGTCTCATCCGCCGAGAAATTTCTCGCACCCGCAAACGCGTGTCGCCAGCCGCAACTCCGCAGATTCTTCCGTGAGGGCCCCTACTTGAATAACACAACGAGTGAGCGTTTTGCCTTCAAAAAGTTGTCTCATCCGGAAAAAGGATTACTGGGCAGCCACGAGTGCCTCCGCTAGCGGCACCTTTTTGCGAGGAAGAGACAAGTTTCTTCGAGTTTGGTGTGACGCGGGGGCGAATCGCGGGGGCTCTATAGAGGTAGGGAGTGACGTCTTGGCATTTCCCTAACCCCACGCAGCGGAGAGCAGCCGATGCCGGCCGTCACGATTGTGCTGACTCGCGTTCCTCCAGATGTACGTGGCGAGCGCGCACCGGAGCCGCCGAAGAAGGCGAAGATCCCGCGACATCTGTGGCGCGCGGATGAGCTCGAGATGTTGCGGAGTCTCGCGCCGTTGCGGCTACCGACGCGGGTTATCGCGCTTCGCCTTGGACGGTCGTCGCGGGCGGTGTATACGAAGGCGAGTCGGGAGGGGATTTCGTTGAAGCATGAGCAGGGCGTCTAGATCTTCGAGGCGTCTTCCTCAGAAATGAGGGCAAGCGAGACGTTAATGAGTGCTTCAGGATCAACGACCGTTTGGAGAGGCAGGTCGGAGGTCGCGGCAGTCGAAATCGTTAGGCGAGGTCAAGGTCAGCGCCTAGGCGTTGGACCACCCGCTCGCAAGCGCGCCGACGCCGTTGCCAGCGCCCTCTCCAGCCGAGCGTCGTGACCGTAGATGTCGGGATAGAAAAACACTTCGCCCGAGTCGTCTGGAACAACCGTCGTGTAAAGGATCGCGACCGGTAGCTCGTGTGCGAGCTTCGCGCTGAGAGTCTGCCCATCGCGCATCGTGGAGTCGATTCGCGCTCGGTCCCACCCGTCTTGCCCGTCGAGCACAAACTCGGCGAGCGCCGCTGGATCGCTCACGCGAATGCAGCCATGACTGAAATCGCGGCGCGGTTCGGCGAAGAGCGCCTGCGCCGGTGTACCGTGCAGGTAAACGTTGTACTCGTTAGGGAATATGAACTTGATGGGGCCCAGCGCGTTCGCTGCGCCCGGACGCTGACGCAGTCGCAACACGCCCGACGCAACGCGCTGCAGGTTGGCTTCGGTGATTGGATACGTCCTGGCGTCTTCGCCGTCGCCGCGCACGATTTCGAACCCCTCGCGCGTGGCATAGTCGCGGTCGCGCCGAATTGCCGGAATCGTCTCATGTCGCGCAATCGCGTTAGGCACGTCCCAGTAAGGGGCGAAGACGACATCACGCATTGTGCCGACGAATATCGGTGTCTTTCGCCGACGATATGCTGACCCGACGATCACATCCATCGTGAGTACCGGTCTCCCGACAACCGAGTCTTGGTCGAAGAGGAGCAGGTGGAAGGCGGGAATGTTCACCACCACGCGCCGCCGCGCGGTGTCGGACGGAAGCCAACGCCATCGCTCCAACGAAAGCTCGATCTGCGTCACGCGCTCTGCGAGCGGCACGCGGAGCGCGGCGAACGTTCCGGCGCCTAGAACGCCGTCCGGCAAGAGACCGTGCCGCCGCTGGAACGCGCGCACCGCATCGACCACCGGACCGGCGTAGACCGAGGGCTCTGTCGTGGGCGTCCGTGCATTCTCCGCCATCGACCGCAAGGAGTCTGGCGCAAGGTCGCCGACCGCGACGAGGAAGCGCCTGAGCGCCGCTGTCCCCGAATAGACGCTTCCCGGCTTGACCGCAGTCGCCGTGGCTCGCGGCGCGCGCAGAGTAGTATCGGCGACGAGCCGTCGGTAATTCGCGAGTACTCTCTTGAGGAGTTTGTAGCGCGAGAAGCGGGGTTCCACGCCCAAGAGCGACGCGTCGACATCTGTGCTCTGGGCAAGCGCGAGCGTGAGCGCAGCGAAATCGCGCGGCACGTCATCCGCCGGCAACGCGAAGCCGAGCGCGCGCGGATTTACGCGACCACGCTGCAAGTGCTGCATGAAGCGGATGACTGCGCGCGACATCGCGACATCGAAGCGGGCGCGCCCTTCGCTAAACGACGACAGCGATACTTCACTGGCGAGTGCGCTCGCACGTTCGCGCAGCAGCGCAGCGTCGTAGTCGGCTGGACTGAGGCCACGCGTATCAGCGGCGGCCATTTCGGTGAGCACTGCTTCGCCCTGCTGGGTGAGGCGCCCCTCTTCAGTCGTCCACAGCGGTCGAAATTCGGACCTCTCGTAGAGCCCGGCGAGCACCCTGTCGTTAGGCGCGAGACGCTGGATAGCCGCCGCGACTGATGTTGCGGGCACCTCCTGCGCGACCAGTCTCATTGCGACGAGCGCGACGAGAAAGACGGGGCGCAGCGCGACCCAACACGCGCTCGTGTATGCGCGCAGTCGCCCGAGTGGATTCTCTCGAAGCTTCAAGCCGCTACCGCTTCCCCTCGATCGCCTCCGCGAACATCGCCACCAGGTCGATCTCAAACGGAGCAGTCGCACCCGCCGGTATCCACGTGAGTCGCTCCTCGCATATCTCCGGCCGCGTTTCGTTAGGCAGCCAGCGTTCGACGAGGCGAGCGTTGGTGTTGACGATCCAGTATTCGCACCCCATGCGTGCGTAAAGATGCCGCTTCACCACGCGGTCGCGCCGCTCGGTCGAAGGCGAGAGCACCTCGATCGCGAGCAGTAGCGTCTTGACGTCACTCCATGCGGTGGGACTGCGGCCATCGATGAAGGGAACAACGAAGACGTCCGGCTGCACGAGTGTGTCGGGGGCTGGGATGATATCGGCCGGCGAGTACTGCACGATCCCGATCGGCTGTGCATCCGCGAAGATCGACAACGCCTTGTAAAGCGACCCCGCTACGCGCTGATGTCCCCATGTCGGTGCGGGGCTAACGAACAACTCCCCGTCGATGACCTCGATGGTCTTGCCGGGTTGTTCGGGCATGGCGAGCACATCGGCCGCCGAGTAGCGCTCAGGGTGCGTAGCGGGCATGCCCATAGTCTGCTCGGCGTCGGCGTGGGATGGCAATAGTGCACGCCGGAGTTTGGGGCGGGTGGACGAGGTGAGCGTCATCCGGGTGTTGTGCGTGGTACAGTCAGGCCCTGCTGCGATCGTCAGCTGGACAGTGGATATGTATAGAAAATGGCGGTTTTCTATATATGTCCGCGCGACATGTATAGAAATGCGGGCATTTTGATGTATTGGTGCGGTCTTGCTCGCGCGCGCGCTCGGGCGGAACCCTAAATCGCTACAGCGCCGAGCCACCGTTCGGAAGTCGAACGCGAAGGAACTGCGTACGCTGATGCGGCGGAAGCGCCAGCAAGCGCCGGATCTGCTCGACAAGCGCGCGATCGCTCTCGCGGCGCAGTGGAGAGAGTGCCTTTCTCTTTGACACCTTCCGCCTAACGATTTTCCGCTTCATCGAGCGTGCGACGGACAATGGAAAGCACGGCGAGGTCTTGTTCGCGTCCGGCGCGTCTTTACAAGGGATCACGTCACGGAGCGATGCCACTAACAAGGTATATCCCTCGAAGTTGACGGGTGTCGCGCGCGAGCGCAGTGCCTCGAACGATCGAATTCCGTCCACTTTCGCCATGAAGTCGAGCTGTAGGCCATCACGGTCGCGCACGACTCGGAACATCTGCGAGGCGGGGTAGTACGGCCGGAGTACCGTCGCCTCGAGTTCATCCGCGATCGCCTTGAGCTTTCGCAGGTTCGTGGGCGTCTTCCGAAACATGAAGTCGATGTCCATCGTGGTCACCGGCGAGCCCTGAAGCGCTGCTGCCGCATTGCCAATGACTACCGCCTCGAGTCGATGGCGGGCGAGGAGTCGACCAACGAGCGAGAGCAGGGGGGCAGCATCCATAGGCGTAATTTACGCGCTTCGGCACGCAGTGTGGACGAAGATTAAGCGAAGAGGATGGGCAGCTTCCTCGATGAAACGGTAACGATGGTCGCGCGAGTCCAATCGCGCAGTTCGTCAACTGCCCGACCGCCCCCACTACATGAGGTACCGTGCCAACGCCTAACGAGCCGCTAACCCGCCGTGATTGCTCAAAGTCCGCCGCCGGATTCTGCTATCAATGGTGAGCGAGTAGCTCTCATCCATTCGAATCTTACAGCTGAACTTCAACGACGAGCGGAGCATGATCCGACACCGCTCCTTTTGGTCCGCAAAGAAGGTGATCGCCATGCGTGACGACGTACTCGGCGCGCGTCACTCTGATTGAAGGCGACGCGATTATGTGGTCAATTCGAGTCTTGGTGCGGTAGCTGTACTCGCCACGTGGGCGAGGGATCTGCCACCCCTCGCCTAGAAGAGCGCGCATCGCTACAGCGCCAGGAGTGTTTTCGGGATCCTCAGGATCCGCATTGAGGTCGCCTATGAAGACAATCGGGCGACTCGCGCTCTCACGTATTTGTGCAGCCAGTTCCGCCCAGTACTCACGCTTTGCTGCAGGCCGATAACTGGGCGCGCGAAGTCCAACGATGTCCAAGTTCGCGCATCGAACATGAGAAAAGTTTGTACGGCTATCGTCTTCGCCTGACTTGGGGCCTGTGAGTTCGCCGCGCATGAGCGGAGTTCGCGCCGCAATTAAAACCTGATTTTTCGTGGAGATCCGTGTGGGAATCTCGAAATGCTTGTAGTCAATGTCTCGCAGAACTCTCTGTACCGAGTCATTGACCACATGCGCTACGTACTCCGTAAGGATTACGACATCGGCGTCGAAGCTTTCGAGCGCTGCTTGGAAGCCAGGCTTGATTGCGCGCGGTTTGGTGTGGGCGTCGATTTCTCTCGGACGCGCGGCGTGGGCCACATTCCATGCAACTATGCGCACTTGTAGTCTATCCGCTGTTAGTGATTGCATCTACAAAGCATGCCGGTCGAAGCCCTGTCCAGTGCTCGCACGAAATGCGTGAACGGAACACGCGTATCGAACAACGCGCTGAAGCGTCGAAGCGACGCGACGAGATTTCTCGAACCTCCGACATCGCAACGCTCGAACTGAAGCGCTCCGCGTTAGTGACGCGAATCGAAAGCATTACGCAAGAGTGGCTCGCGCTCTCGATCGCTAGCGCTCTCATTCGCCGAACGCGTGAGACATACGAGCGCGATCGGCAGCCCGCGGTCATCGCACAAGCAACACCACTGTTTCGATCTGTCACCTGCGGTCGGTACGAGCGTATTCTTCAGCGAGAAGACGGCTCAGGGTTCGACCTGCTCACACCTCACGGAGAACGTTGGCGCGAGAGCGACTTGAGCCAAGGGGCGCAAGAGCAGCTCTACTTGTGTCTCCGTATCGCGCTCGCGCAGGAATTTTCCAAAGATCGCAGCATGCTTCCACTCATCATGGATGATGTGCTAGTCAATTTTGATCCGCCGCGCGCTGAGGCCATGGCTCGCGTGCTTACAGAGGTCGGGCGTACGCGCCAGGTATTGTTTTTCACTTGTCATCCTCACACGGAGCAGCTGTTTCGCGCGCACAGCGAGCAGGTTCGGGTCGTCTCGTTGCCTGCGTAGGCGTTAGGCGTGTCGATCCTGGCAACTGTCCGACGTCTACAGCGCATCGTCACCTAACAATGCCGAGTCCTCCGTCATCGCAAACCGCCCGCCACCTTCTCGCCGTCTGGAATCCCTCGTACGACGCGGACGCTCTGGACGCCCACGTCGCCCTCCTCCTAAAGCACGCTCGCGAATACAGATCCGATCAGCGGGATGAGGATGACGTATACGTCTGGTGGGGAAAACTTCGTTCGCAGTACCGCCAAGAGCCGCTTCCACATCTGAGCGACATCCTCGCGCTTGACACGACGCTGTCGCAACCAGACGCCGCGGAGCATCACCTGTACCTCACTGATTATCGATCGTTGTACGTAGCACATCTCGCGGAGGTTCGCGGCGACGATGTGCGCCTCGACCGCCACGAAGTCGAATACGTCCCGAGCTATTACCGAGAATTGGGTCTACCAGCGGATTGCTGGTTCCGGCTATGGGATATCCGACGTCTTGTACTCGATGATACTCCCGGAGTCATCGAACAACTGCGCTGTCTTCGAAACGTGCGATACAGCGATCAACGCGTTTCGTTGTACGGCGGAATGGTTGACCTTCCACTGCTGACGACACGTCCCGATGGTGCAGTGTGGTTTGATGAGAAGACGCGCCAGCAACTAACGGACGGGCGACATTGGGTGGAATTCGACGCCGAGCGCACAGGTGCTGGCGAAATGCAGCGCGAGCTGCGGGAACACCGCTTCGGTAGTCATCTCTGGAGTAATCTCGACCCTGCGGCACGTGCATTTATCGCGACCGCCGAGCAGGTGTTTCGTGAGCATCACGCCGACGCCGCGTTTGATCTTTCCGTTGTGATTGTTGACTTCGCGAAGGCAATCGAGGTGCAAGTCAACGCACTTCTCAGAGCGGCGTTGGCTAGCGCCGACAGAACAATTCGTTCCGCGAATATCGATGGCGCGACTATGGATCTTGCAGCTGACGGTCCTTGGGGGTTGGCTGAATTGAAACGCGCGATCGAAGGTGACTCTGAGCGACGTGTCTGGCTTACTCGTCGCCTACAGAACGGTCAGTGGTTCACGGGGAGTCTTCCCGCGATCCTCGAAGAGTTGCGCCTCGCACGAAATCCGGCGGCCCACGGTACGCTGACTGATCGCGAACTGGTGTCGCAGCTTCGCAATCATTTGGTTGGTGTCGGGTGCTTGGGATCGTTGTTGGAGTTGGCGCAGGTGCGGGTGATCTAGGCACGCACAACGCCATGCCGAGGCTCTGAAATGAAACTTCTCACCTGGAATTTGCACAACAATCGCGCGTCGGCAGTCCTTGCGCGAGTCATCGATGACGTCTCACCCGACCTTCTTCTTCTTCAGGAAGCAAGGCAACCAACGATTGAGTGGAATTGCTGCCATGGGTGCCCAACACAAGGTGTGCAATGGGGAAGCTGGGTACTCGCGCGCAGGGGCAGCATCGAACCCATTTCCGTTGAAGGCTCCACTGGATGGGTAAGCGGCGGTCGCTACATCGATGACAATTGTGAGCTGTACCTCTTCTCGCTCCACTCCCCCACTTCCCGACCCAATGAGCGCAAACGCAATTACGTCGCAGAGTGCCGCAGCATCGTTGACACGATTACTCAAGCGGTACCAGCAAGCGCACCGCTAGTCATCGGCGGTGATTTCAATTGCACCATCGGCGAGCGCTTGGCGGACGAACCTCAGCGCAACACGACGGCTGAGCTACGCGCGTTGCGCGACTGGAGAGAACTCGGATTCAGCGTTGCTTGGCGAGATGCGAACCCTCGGGCACCGCTTCCGCAGACGTTGCGGTGGATGAAGGAGCCAACAGCGCCGTACCACTGTGATGGATTTCTGGTACGGAATGCGAGCATCAGCGCCACAACCATTCACGACGACGATGTAGTCAAGCGGCACAGTGATCATTCAGTTGTCCTGTGCGATGTTCGAATCTAGGATTCGCCTGCTCAGCTTCGACAGGTCGATTCATCGATGTCCGCAGCACAGATGGTTCTACAGCAGGCACTCGAGAAGCGCCAACAGTTTCGCTTGCGTCGGCGTCCTCGAACGGGTGCAACGCGAAGTTGGCCACCGCGCCTAACGACGGTGTCAGGCGAAGCAGAACGTGCTGAATGTCGAGCTATCCATCTCTCGTAGGCCGGATGCCAAGTAGGTCCCACCTGTCGCGGAATTCGCCCGTTGGATCGCGAAAAATCCGCATTGACGTATCCTTCCGCGGTTGCCCGTCGCGCTTTGGCTCTCTCAACCATTCTTGATGGTTCTCGCGAAGATACTTCGCGACTGTCGCGCGCGGCACCACGTAGAATGAGGGAAGATCGAGTCCGTTCAAGTTGACGAACACGAAGAAGAGGTTCTTCGCGAGCTTTGCCTCCTCGACTTTCTTGCTCGCTAGCCACGCAGCTACGGGGCTTTGTGATGTCTTTACCTGGATGCCCACACTCTTCGTACTATCCGGGTCGGCGACGATGATGTCGATCCCGCGCGCATTGCGAAGAGTGAGTGTTGCGATGTAACCGCGACGCGAGAGTTCGGCCGCGACGAAATACTCGCCTGCGACGCCCGAAAGGCCGCCCGGGAGTCGGACGGGTTGCAGTGCGTCGTCGTTGCTCTTCCTCATTGTTCTTTTGTGTGTGGCGGACGGCCGCTGCGCTAAAGGATTACCAACTCTGGCGTCTCTGGGAGATGGTCAGAAGCTTAGTCTTTGACTTGATCCGCGTCCGCGCGAGAGAGAATGCCGGCTAGCGCTATGTTCACGTAATAGTACGCGCGACCCAACTTACGCTTCGCGAGTAATCCGTCCTTGGTTAGGATGTCGAGGTACCTTGTGGCGGTTATTCTCGTAACACTGAGATCGTGCATGACGAAATCGATCTTCGTGTACGGATGCCGAAACAGGTTGTTGACTAAGTCCTGGCTGTAGAAGCGATGACGGTTGCGAATGCGGTGCTTGTAATCCATGAGCGCCGCGCCAATCTCATGGATCGTGTTGATCGTGGAATCGGCGGTTCGCTCAATCGCGCCAAGCATGTAGAGAATCCACTCCTCCCACGCTCCTTCATCGCGCACTCTTTGCAAGAGCGTGTAGTAATCCAGCTTTGTGCGGACGATGTGACGACTGAGATACAGGACAGGAATGTCGAGCAGCTTGCATTTCACCAAGTAGAGCACGTTGATGATGCGCCCCGTTCGACCATTTCCGTCATAAAACGGATGGATGCTTTCGAAC
>JBGAKW010000023.1:0-70637 GCA_044224185.1 Gemmatimonadaceae bacterium
GCTTCAGCCGCAGGATCTCGTCCAGGGCGGCGCCGTAGTTCTCGATCAGGGCCTGCTCGGTGAACGAGGCCTTGCCGATCGGGAAGTTCAGGTTCGAGTGCTTGTCGACCCGGAACTCGATCTTGCCGCCCTTGATCTCGGAGACGGCCTTGGCGACGTCCATCGTCACCGTGCCGGTCTTCGGGTTCGGCATCAGGCCACGGGGACCGAGCACCTTGCCGAGCGTGCCCACCTTGCCCATGAGGTCGGGCGTGGCGACGGCCGCGTCGAAGTCGGTCCACCCGCCCTTGACCTTCTCGATCATGTCGTCACCGCCGACGAAGTCGGCCCCCGCGGCCCGTGCCTCCTCGGCCTTCTCCCCGTTGGCGAAGACCAGGACCCGGGCGGTCTTGCCAGTGCCGTTCGGAAGGTTGACGGTGCCGCGGACCATCTGGTCCGCCTTGCGCGGGTCGACGCCCAGACGCATCGAGACCTCGACGGTCGGGTCGAACTTCGTGCTGACGCTGTCCTTGACCAGCCGGACGGCCTCCAGGGGGGCGTACAGCTCGGACGGGTCGATCTTCTCCACCGCGGCGCGGTAGGCCTTGCTGCGCTTCATGTCTGCTCCTTCGCAGGTCGTGGTCGTCGAGCCGCGCGGGCTCTCCCACGTCGCACCCGGACGGTCCGGGTGCGCGGTCGTGCGTCCGGTCAGGCGGTGACCGTGATGCCCATCTGGCGGGCGGTGCCCTCGATGATCTTCATCGCGGCCTCGACGTCGTTCGCGTTGAGGTCGGGCATCTTGGTCTCGGCGATCTCGCGGACCTGGGCGGACGTGATCGAGCCGGCCTTGGTCTTCGGCGGGGTGCTCGAGCCCTTCTCCAGGCCGGCGGCCTTGAGGATCAGGCGCGAGGCCGGCGGGGTCTTCAGCGTGAAGTCGAACGAACGGTCCTCGTAGACCGTGATCTCGACCGGGATGACGTTCCCGCGCTGAGCCTCGGTGGCGGCGTTGTACGCCTTGCAGAACTCCATGATGTTGACGCCGTGCTGGCCCAGGGCGGGGCCGACGGGCGGCGCCGGGTTCGCGGCGCCGGCCTGGATCTGGAGCTTGATCAGGCCGACGACCTTCTTCTTCTTCGGTGCCATGGTGTGTCGGGTCCTTCGTCTTCGTCTTGCCCCGGGAGCGGCGCCCTCGGGGGTCGTGCGGTCGTGCTAGTTCTTCACGATCTGGCTGAACGCCAGCTCGACCGGGGTCTCCCGGCCGAAGATCTCGACCAGGCCGGTGACCTTCTGCGCTTCGGCGTTGATCTCCGAGACGGTCGCGTGCAGGGTCGCGAACGGCCCGTCCACGACGGTGACCGAGTCGCCGACGGCGAAGTCGACCTCGATGGCCTGAGCGGGCGCGGACCCGGAGGTCGTCGGCGCGGCGCCGGCGCTCGCGGCCTTCTTCTCCGGTGCCGGCGCGAGGATCTTGACGACCTCGTCGAGGGACAGCGGCGCGGGCTGGTGGCCGTGGCCGACGAAGCCCGTGACGCCGGGGGTGTGCCGGATCGCCCCCCACGACTCGTCGGTCAGGTCCATGCGGACCAGCACGTAGCCGGGGAACTTGTTCCGGCGGACGAACTTGCGCACGCCGCCCTTGATCTCGGTGACCTCCTCCATCGGCACCTCGACCTGGAAGACGTAGTCCTCCATGTTGAGCGTGACGATGCGGGTCTCGATGTTGCCCTTGACCTTGTTCTCGTAGCCCGCGTACGAGTGGATGACGTACCAGTCGCCGGGCGCGACCCGCATCTGCTCGCGGAACACGACGGCCGGATCCTCCTCCTCGGCGGCGTCGGCCGCGTCGTCGACGAGGGTCTCGGCCTCCTGGAGGACCTCGAGCTCGGCGATCTCCTCGGCGGTCTCGGCCTCCACGATCGCCTCGGCGACCTCCTCGGCCTCGACGAGGTCCTGCGCAGCCACGATCTCCTCGGCCGCATCGACCGCGTCGGCAGCCTCCTCGGCGGCGAACGGGTCAGTCACGGGGAAGTCCTGGTCGGACACGGTGGTCGGTCTCCTTGCGCTTGGCGGATCGGTCGGTTCAGCCGAAGACGAACAGGACGGCGCGGGCGAAGATGTAGTCGAGCGCGGCGATGATGCCGGCCATGACCAGCACGAACACCAGCACGACGATCGTGTAGTTCACGAGCTCGTTGCGCGTGGGCCAGATGACCTTGCGCAGCTCGAACACGACCTGGCGGATGAACAGCGCCAGCCGCTCGAACACGTTGCCCCGGCCGCGGTCCTTGCGACCGCGCCCCTCCGACCCGCGGTCGGACAGGGCGTCGGTGTCCGTCATGGTCCTGCCTTCACTTCGCGCGGGGGCGTCCCGCGGGCCGTCGATCCGTACTCGTCCTGCTCGTGCTGCGTGTCGTGCACCTGCTCGTCCTGCATCGTCACTCGCAGGGCCGGAGGGACTTGAACCCCCAACCGCCGGTTTTGGAGACCGGTGCTCTACCAATTGAGCTACTGACCTAATCGGACAGTCGGCTGGGCTTCCCGGCGACGGGTTATTCACCCACCTCCAGTCTCCCGTCTCCCGTCTCAAGAAAGGGTGACTGAGGGGACTTGAACCCCCAACCCCCGGAGCCACAGTCCGGTGCTCTAACCAATTGAGCTACAGCCACCATTCGTGGCAGCTGCGACCGGAGACCGCCGAACCCATCTCGACGTCACGCGCGTCGACCAGTCTGCCCTTCCCTTCACCCCCGTCCAAGCGGTGAAGGACCAACATTCTAAACCGCGACCCAACCCGAAACAACCGGGAGCGATCGCAATCGTCGTCCTCGCTTTCGCTTAGTCCTTCGCGCGATCGAGGTACTCGCCCGACGACGGATTCACGCGCACTCGCTCGCCAGTTCCGATGAACTCGGGAACGTTGATCGTGACTCCATTCTCCAACTTCGCCGGCTTGTACGATGCCGTCTTCGTCGCGGTCTTCATCACCGGCGATGTTTCGACGATCTCGAACGTCAGCGACTGCGGAAGCTCGATGCCGATCGGGCGGCCGTCGTAGTACTCGGCGATGATCTTCATGTTCGAAACCATCCACGGCGCGTTGTCGCCGAGTGCTTCCTCATCGAGCTCGATTTGATCGTAGTTCTCGATGTTCATGAAGTGATACGTGTCGCCACCCTTGTACAGGAATTCGAGCTCGTGCGTCTCCATCGACGCCTTCTCGATCGCGTCGTCAGCACGGAAGCGATGTTCGAAGTTCGACCCTGTCTTCAGATTGCGCATCTTGGTCTGCACCATCGCGCGCAGGTTGCCCGGCGTATGATGGCGAAAGTCGATCACGCGGCACGGATTGCCTTCGAAGACAATCACCATGCCCTTACGGATTTGTGTCGCTGGAACGGCCATACCGAACGAGCTCCGCCTGGAGTGAGCTGTTGTATCGAGGTGATTCGCTGGCGCGTGGCGCCGGTCAGCCACAACTCGGAAAACGCGCGTAAGTTGTGGCAGCCTTGAATCTTAGCGGGGCTGTGCGTGAGTTGCAAGGCGGGGTTTTCTTCTCACGGGTTCGCTTCCTTGGCGATTCGATAGTGAACCACGGAGAGCGCGGAGGAGCGCGGAGGAGGTTTAGCGTCGCGGGTGGGTCAGCGCGTCTAAGGCGGGCTCTGAGCTCGGGCCCAGCACTGGGCGTCCGTCGGGGCTACGTCAACGCGTCTGAAAGAATCGAGATGCCTTGGTCAAACTTGCGAGTGGGAGCGAAGCGCTGGGCCCGAAACGCACGAGCGACGAGAGAAATCGGAAAAACAGAAACCAAAAACTCGTGGCGGTTTCCCGAGCGCCTTCTCCTCCCACCAACCGCAGGTTGCTCCGCGTTCTCCGCGCCCTCCGCGGTTAATGCACTTCACAGATTAACACGAAGCGGCTCACGCTCTTCACAGAGCAACGCGAAGCAGCCAACGCTCTTCACAGATCAACGCGAAGCGGTCAGCGCCCCGACGTCCCCGACAGAAGCGGCTTCAGCGTCCCCCACAAATTGCTCGCGACAATCTTCGCGCCTTCGGCGGTGGGGTGAATTCCGTCGGCCTGATTGAGGCGAGCCACTCCCGCGACGTTGTTGAGCAGAAATGGAGTGAGCGTTACGTTTTCGCTCTTCGCGACATCGCCGTACATCGCGTGAAAACGCCGAGTATAGTCCGCGCCGAGATTTGGAGGCGCCTCCATCTGCACGAGGACGATTCTCGCCGTAGGGTGTGCGGCGCGAATTCCGCGTACGATCGCGACGAGATTGGCGCGTGTCGAATCGGGGTCGAGACCGCGCAAGCCATCGTTCGCACCGGTCTCCAGCATGACGATATCGGCGGAGTCACGCAGCACCCATTGCAGCCGACGGAGCGCGCCCGCTGACGTCTCGCCACTCAACCCGGCATTCACGACGCGTACGGCAAATCCCGCGGAGTCAGCCATCCGTTGTAACACTGCGGGATAGGCGCGATCGGGGTCCAGTCCGAGTCCCGCGGTCAGCGACGTGCCGATGATCAGCATCGTTTTGCGCGACGCGGTCGGAGTGGCGCTGGCCGGTGTAGCGGCGCGCACCGTCGCGGACGACTCGGATGCCGCCGATTCGCCTTGACCAGTGGTATCTGCGGCACCCGACATCGCGCTGGCGCGTTTGTCATCGGCTGAACGTGCGACCGACGCCGCGCTATCGCCGCGGGTATCTTTGCCTGACGATTCGCTACCGCCGCACCCCACGCCGATCAGTGCCAGCGCGACTACGCCTAACAGGATTCGCATGCTCGAAGCTCGAGGTCTCACAAAAGAATTCGCTAGCGGAACGCAACGACTGACGGTTTTGCGCGACGTGTCGTTCACACTCCCGCAAGGAGCGCTGGTCTCGATCGTCGGCCCTTCGGGAAGTGGGAAAACTACGCTACTCGGTCTGCTCGCCGGCTTGGATACCCCGACGCGCGGCGCGGTGCTCCTCGACGGCGCCGATTTGACGGCGATGACGGAGGATCAGCGTGCACGACTGCGCGGGGAGAAAGTTGGGTTCGTTTTCCAGTCGTTCCAACTGATTCCAACACTGACCGCGATTGAGAATGTACAGGTTCCTCTCGAGCTGAGGGGTGAGAGTGGAGCCTCGGCGCGCTCGCGCGATCTCCTGACGCGCGTGGGGCTGGGCGATCGCCTCGATCACTTCCCTTCGCAGCTCTCCGGTGGCGAGCAGCAGCGCGTGGCGATTGCTCGGGCCTTCGTGAATCAACCGCGCATTCTCTTCGCCGACGAACCGACGGGGAATCTCGACGGAAGTACGGGTGCGAAGATCGTGGCATTGCTCGAGGCATTGAACCGCGAGAGCGGGTCGACGGTGGTGCTGGTGACGCACGATCTCGGGCTCGCTGAGCGCACGCAGCGCGTCATCCGACTCGCCGACGGCGTCGTGATCGAGGATCGCCTAACGAGCAATGGCGACCCGACGACGCGGGCCGCTGGCGAAGCGATCGCCGCGTCAAGCTCGCAGGGGTGACGGCGATGCCTAACGACTCCCGGTATCCGCTGATATCGCTCGCTTGGCGAGAGTCGCGGTCGACGCGACGGCGCCTGCTGTTGTACATGTCATCAATCGCGTTAGGCGTCGCGGCGCTGGTGGCGATCGATTCGTTCGCGGCGAACATCAATCGGTCGGTGCGCGATCAATCGCGGGCGTTGGTCGGTGGCGACGTGGCATTCGCGGCTCGACAGGGGTGGCCACGCGGTGCGGATTCTCTCTTCGATTCGCTGCGCACTGCGGGGGTGACTGTTGCCAAGCAGACGACCTTCGCCTCGATGGCGGTGGACCAGCGCACCACGCTGACCCGCCTCGCGCAGGTGCGCGCGGTGAGCGCGACGTATCCGCTCTACGGTGAGGTGATCACCGAGCCAACTGCTACGTGGTCGCAGCTGCGTAAGGGGCGCAACGTCATCGTCGATCCCTCGCTCCTCATCGCGCTCGACGGCAAGGTGGGCGATTCGTTGCAGCTGGGATACGCAAAGTTCGAGATCGTCGCAACGCTCGTGAGCGTCCCCGGCGATGCGGGGTTCTCGTCGGCGATCGGGCCACGCGTGTACATCCCGGAGCAGTACGTCGGCGACACGAAACTCCTCACGTTCGGCAGCCGAGCACAGTACGACGCGTACGTGCGCCTCGCGCCGGGGACAAATGCGGACAAGTGGATCGCTCCGTTGGAGGGGCGCCTCACGAAGATGCGCGTTCGGACGAACACGGTCGCCGAAGGTGAACAATCGCTGACGGAGTCGATCAACCAACTGGCAAAATTTCTCGGACTCGTCGGGGTTGTGGCGTTGTTGTTAGGCGGCGTGGGCGTTGCCAGCGGAGTGAACGCCTGGGTCGCGCGGAAAATCGACATCGTCGCGGTGCTGCGCTGCGTCGGAGCGACGAGCGGACAAGTGCTGGCTATCTACGCGACCCAGGCAGCACTGATGGGACTCATCGGGGCCACGTTGGGCGCGGCCATCGGCGTTGGGATTCAATTCCTCTTGCCCGGCGCGTTGCGCAACGTGCTGCCGCTCGAGGTCTCGGTACGGCTGGAACCAACCGCGATTGTCACTGGCGTCGCGTTAGGCGTGTGGATCGCATTGGCGTTTGCGTTGCGGCCGCTCGTCGCGCTCCGTCGCGTGTCGCCGCTTCAGGCGATTCGCCGCAACGTGAGCAGTGAGCGCCCTGCGGGAATCGATTGGGCATCGTGGATGGTGAACTTTTTCATTGCCGCGACGGTCGTCGGAATTGCAGCAACTCGTGCGCAGAATGCGAGAGAAGTCGCTGGTTTCTCGGGGGGGATTGCAGCGGTGTTGGTGCTCCTCGCGCTCAGCGCCGCAATTCTCTCGCGTATTGCACGAAGTGCTGTGCGGGCGGGATGGCCGTACGTGGTGCGGCAGGGTGTCGCCAATCTCTACCGCCCGGCGAACCAGACACGTTCGGTCGTACTTTCGTTAGGCTTCGGCGCCTTTCTCGTCACGACGTTGTATCTCGTCCAGTCGAATCTGCTCAAACAGTTGCAGATCACCACCGAGGCGTCGAAGGCGAACCTGATCTTCTTCGATGTGCAGCAGGATCAGGGCGCGGGCGTAGATTCGATGGTGCAGGCGTCGGGGATCACCGTGACGCAGCGCGCTCCGATCGTCACGATGCGCATCGCCGCAATCAACGGCAAGAGCGTGGCGCAGCTCGCGCCGGACGATACCACGCGCGGCGACAGTACGCTGGCGTCGGGGGGAGAGGGGCAACGAAGCCGACAAGGTGCGGGCGGTGGCCGGCGCGGTGGCGGTGGCCGCGACGGTGAACGGGGACCTAACGGTGAAATGCGCCCCGCGCGTTGGGCGCTCCGGCGCGAATATCGTTCGACATATCGCGACACGCTATTCACCGCCGAGCGACTCGTGAGCGGGCGCTGGTTCGGTGGCCCGGTGCCGCCGGGAATGCCGGCGGACGAGGTCTCGCTCGAGCGCTCCATCGTCGAGGAGCTTCGCCTGAACCTGGGCGACGTGATCACGTGGGATGTGCAGGGGGTAAAGATCGACACGCGCCTAACGAGCACCCGCGAGGTGAACTGGGCGCGCTTCGAGCCCAATTTCTTCGCCGTCTTTCAGCAGAAGACGCTGGAGAAAGCGCCGCAGACGTACGTGCTCTTGGCTGCCTCGCCGACGAGCAAGGCCTCGGCGGTGATTCAGAGTCAGGTGGTGCGTAAATATCCCAACGTGGCGTCAGTCGATCTCACGTTGGTGCGGCGCACGATCGGCGAAATCTCGCGGCGCGCGTCGTTGGCGATTCGCTTTCTCGCGATCTTCTCACTGGCGATGGGCGTGCCCGTCCTCTTCTCGGCCGTCGCGGCCACACGGCGTGAACGTGTGCGCGAGGGCGTCCTGCTCAAGACGTTAGGCGCGACGCAGTCGCAGATCGGAAAGATTCTGCTCTCGGAGTACACGGCGCTCGGCGTGCTCGGGAGCCTAACGGGGCTGGTGCTTTCGTTTGGCGGCGCGTGGGGGATCATGCGCTATGTGTTCAATCGCCCGTTTGCCGCAGCGACCATCGAGGCGACGGTGATCGCGCTCCTCATGATGGCGATGGCGGTGGGGATCGGGCTGCTCTCCGGGCGGGACGTGTTCAAAGAGACGGCGATGAGCGCGTTGCGTGAGGTGTAGGTCGAGGAGTGCGTGATGCGTGAACCAGGTAAGCGAGTGTGTGTCTCGCAGAACCGCGAGCAGCGTTAGGCCGCATCGCCGCTCGCTACATTTGACCCATGTCTCCAACCGATGACCGCTCTCACCCTCCCTCCCTTCCGCCTGCGAAGTGGGAGGTGCTGGACACCGAGTACCTCTACCAGCGCAAGTGGCTCACACTGCGCCGAGACCGCGTGCGGGTGCCTAACGGCGCCGTCCTCGATGAGTACTACGTTCTCGAGTATCCCGCCTGGGTGAACGTCGTCGCCGTCACCGACGACGATCAGATCGTGCTGATCCAGCAATATCGTCACGGGCTTGGCGAGACGCATTACGAGCTCCCAGCGGGTGTCGTCGATCCCGAGGACCCCGATCCACTCACCACAGCCCAACGGGAACTCCTCGAGGAAACGGGATACGGTGGTGGCAGGTGGTCACCGCTGCTCGTCGCATCGGCAAATCCCGGGACGCACAACAACCTGAGTCATTCGTTCCTGGCGGTCGGCGTCGTGAAGATCGCTGAGCCGGCACCTGAGGATACGGAAGATATCCAGGTATCAGTCGTGAAGGTGCGCGAAGCGCGTGCGCTGGTCGATTCCGGTGCGATTCTCCAGTCGCTGCACCTTGCGCCGCTTCTGAAGTTTTTTCTCGCACGGGCGGAACGAGAGCCGACAGATGCTCAGCGGAGTTAGTCACGTATTCACCAGCACATGCAGCGCGTCATGCCTGGGCGATCGCTGAAGTACTCGTTTCCACTTCGCGGTGTTCTCGAAAGGCCGGTTGGTCCGCTGCTGAAACGCGTTAGGCGCCGAACCAGGAGGTACGACGCCTAACGATAATTGTAACGCCGCCGCGCCTCAGTTGAGCCGCACGACAATCATCGTCGCGTACTCGTTCGTCAGTGTTGCGCCACCCGTAGACAACATCTTCAGTTGTATTGTCGGTGACGTGTTGCGCGAGACGCGGAAGAACGAACCGGAACTCGAATACGCCTGAGAGTTGGCCGCCGCACCCAACGGAGTCACAGCCAGTGGGAATGCGCCGTTGTTCGCTTGCGACTCGACGTCGCGCATGTTCCAGCTGGTGTAGCTGTACTTCGTCGCGAGGTTGGCAATGCCCAGGTTGTCGGCGTAGTTGGCAACGAGCCAGCCAGCGATGATCTGGTCGAACTGGGCGACGTTGGCGCGGGCCAAAAGGTTCGCAACATCTGTCTGCGGGCCGGAATCGAGTGCGCGGGTGAACGCGCGGGCGTTGCCGTTGGAGTACTGGTCGATCGTGTAGCGAAGGAGTGCCCACGAGGCGCCGCGCGGTGCGAGTTGGTCGCGATTGCGGACGCTGATCGGCGCGGAGGTGTCGGGGTGCTGCATCCAGTTGCGGAAGCGCAGGATGTTCTGACGGAAGAAGGCGTTGTAGTCGTTCGCGTTGGTCGCGTCGGGATTGACGTCGGCGTACGACAGTGACTGGAAGTCGCCGAAATTGCGCGCCGCGCGCCCGACAACTTCCTCGGCCAAGTGCGAAAGACCCTCGTTGAGCCACGCGACTTCGAGCGCTTCGACGGCCGGGTTGTACTGCCTAACGCTTTGGTTGATCATGTGCTGGAACTCGTGCGCAATGACGCCGCGAGTTCCCTGACGCACAGTGGTGGTGGAGCGAACGTTGTTGAACTGTCCGGTCGGATCGGCAGAGAGCACGTAGAAGATCTCCTGCTCGTTCGTGGAATTCTTGCAATCCGAGGCGCTGGTGAAGTCGGTCTTGCGCAGGAGATCGTTGCCGAAGAAGAAGCCGGCGGTGAAACCGGTCGCGTTAGGCGGCGCCAGCTTGTTGACTTCGGGCGTGTAGAGAATCGTGATGTGGCCGTCGTTGTTGATGTCCGTCGGCTTGCCAAACCACGCGGTATCGGTCGGGAAGATCAGGTTGTCGAACTCTGACGCAATGGCGTTGTAGTCAGCCGAGGTGAATCCACCACCCGGCGACGTGATGTCCTCGACGATGATGGCGCGTGTGGAAACGGTACGGACCACCGCGCGAATTGAAATCGCATCGCGGCAGATGTCCTTGCCCGAATTGAGATTCGGAACCTTGATGGTGACCGTATCGCCAACACCAGCGATTGCGGCCGCTGCAACACTGCGACTCGGCTCGATGCCTAACGCGGCGTTGTTCGCGGCGCGAAGTGCCGCTTGACGCATCACCGGCGCGACCAGGCGACGCTCGGCGTCACGCAGCTTCAGGTGCAACGCCTCGACGTGATCATCGGCCAATTCCGCCGTGAGCGCACGCAGGTCGTAGGAAGAAACACGCGCGGCAGACGATACGTTGGCCGACGCGGTGTTGTTGGCGCTCATGTTGAACGGGAGAAGATCGTCTTGCGCCGGCTTCACATTGGCGCCGATGACGAGATAGTCGGCCGGCGACGTCGATGCAGCGATCGAGACGCACGCAACGGTCGCGGAACCGGTAAAGGTGCGTACTTCTCCCACACTCAGTGCCAGCGCCGTCGTGCACGGGTTGGCAACCACCTGAAGATCGGCTTCGTCGCTGAGGCCGTTGCTTTTGGCCGTCACCTTCACCGTCCCCGGAGCGACCGCCGTGAGAAGCCCGCTGGCGCTGACCGTGGCCACGCTACTTGGCTCGGCGGTCCACGTGACGGTGGCGGTGCGGTTGGTTTTGCCTGACGAGTCGGTCACGGCCGCCTGCAATTGCTGTGTAGTCCCGGTGACCATGTTCGACGAGACCGCCTGCAGTACCACCGTCCCCTTCGAGTTTGGCTGACCCGGCTTCGGGCCAGAGGTATCGTTGCACGCCGCGAGGACGATTGCGCCCACCACGATCAGCTTTCTCACAATGTTGCTCCTCGATAATGCACAAAGGGCGCTCCACCCTCGGGAAGCGCCAACGTCTTGTAAGACACTCGCTCGCTCACCTTCCCCCTCTTCCGCCCTTCCCCTTTTCCCCCGTTTCTCACCGCGGCGCGAGCGGTTCGCGAGCCGCAGTGTGATACCCAGATGAGCGAAATGTGGACCACGGCTTACGGTTGCGACGCGCTCGGTGCCGCGGTGCGGAAGAAATCGAGTCCCGCGGTCTGTTGGCCGAGTCCAAGCGTCGCAACGCTCTTCATCGTTGTCAGGTCGAAGACCTCGAAAATTCCTGGTTCGGAGCCACGCCCCTCCTCCGTCACGAACGCATAACGAGAATCGGGAGAGACGACGACGCCGTGGACGACGCCCTTCAACGTCGGGATGCGGGCGATCTCCTTGGCAGCGGCGATATCGAACACGGAGATGGACTTGCCGCGCTTGTTGGTGGCGAGCAAGAGCTTTCCGTCGGGCGAGACGCCGAGGTTGTAGACGCCATCGCCAGCGGCCCAGCGACGCGTCATCTGCCACGTCTTGAAGTCGATCTCGACGATCTCCGACGACTTGTTGCAGGCGACAAAGATCTTGTCACCACTCGCCGAGGGCTGGGCCCATGTGGGCGAGCACTGCACGCTCGGCATCGCCATCGACGCCGAGTCGTGATTCATCGACCCACCGTGCGCATGCTGCGACATGGCGCCCGGAGCGCCGGTCATCCCCATCTCCTTTCCCTTGCCGAGCATGAAGTGGCGGGAGACTTCGAGGGAGCGCGTGTCGATCTCGACGAGCGCGTCATCCATCATGCAGGCGGAGTACTGATGCGTTCCCGCTTTGTTCACTCGCGAGCCGTGAGGCATGGTGCAGGTCGTGATGCGCGCGATCTCGACCATCTCGTCGGTAGAAACGACGGAGATGGATGAGGGGACCATGTCGCCGTGCACGTTGAAGTTCGCGATGAAGGCGAGCGCGCCATCGGGGGTGGTCTGCACGGTCGCGGGGAAATTTCCGAGCGTGGTGCGCCCCGCGATCGAGTCGTTCTCGGTGGAAAATTTCCAGAAGGTGCCGTAGGGCGTGCCGTGGGCGATGCTGACGTAGTACCACTTGCCGTCGGGCGAGACGGCGACGCCGTGCGGACCGTTGATCTCCGTCGGCATCATCCCGACTTTGTGGTCGCGCACGAGCTTGAGCCCCGACGGACCGTACTTGACGAGGGCAAGTTGGTCGGCCGACTCGGAGACGACAAAGAGATAGTAGTCCTTGTCGGGCGGTGCCGGCGCGGCGGGAGCGGCGTTAGGCGCTGACGCCTTTTGCGCTGGGGCCTTCTGCGCCGATGCCCTGACGCTCTGCGCCAACGTCAGGGCGACGAGTACTCCCGCGAACAGTCTGTCGAGACGAAGCATGTGCGAAGGTGAATTCGTGTGGGAGCCGCGCGGGGTGGTTGGCAGTGGCTGCCTAACGATGGGGAGCGACGCAGCTTAAGTCTATCGACCTGCGTCGCCGCGACGAAGGGTGAGGCTTCCGCCGACCCGAAAAGTCGTCGCGTCCTGCGGGACTGAATACACCTCGGCGGTGAGGGCGGCGCCGCGCGCGACGTCATACTTACCGCCGGCGAACGCCGAGACTCGGGAAAGATCGACGACGACTTTCGTGTCGTCGAGAGCACCGTTCAGCGACGTGAAACCGACCTGGAATCGCGGTTTGAGTGCGGTGTATCCCGCGCCGACGTACGCCGTGAATCTCGGATTCGGCGAGAACCCATAAATACCCTCGCCGCCAATCATGTTCGGCTTGTAGCTGTCCTTGGAGGGCTTGTCGCCGTAACACGCCTTGGTGGCAGTCGTTTGTTGCAGCGCGTCGTCAGAACATGTGATGGCCCCATCGACCTTTCCGAAGGTGGCGTGGGCGCGAAGCGTGACAAACGAGCTACTCGTTAGGGGCCTGGCCCAGCCAAGTGCGACGGAGCCCAAGTTCGGCGTCGCGTCCATGACGGTAACTGGGGGCAGGTACGATCCCTCGAGGAAAAATCCGCCTGGCAGTCCGATGGCGAGACGCGGACGGGGAAAGACAGATGACAAGTTTGTGCTCTCCCCCTTGCGCTGACAGTAGGACGAGCGATTGATATCGGCGGAGGGTTTTGGGACGTACGTCACATCGAAGGAGAGCCTAACGGCGCCGGGAGCGAGACGTTCCACGTGTCCGGCTGGCGAAAACGCGATCGGCGCCGCGAAAAAGGCGAGGAGCTTCGATTCGGAAGAATCTTTGGGGGGGCGGCACTCACCGGCGTAGGCGACACTGGACACGAAAAACGGTACTGCGAGCACAAGGGATCTGACCATGGCAGAACTCTGGTTAAGGCCGTGAAAGCTTACAAGCCGAGCGTGGAGGGATCCAGCCGATTCATGAAGTGCCCGGTGGGGTCTTTCGCGTTGCTGGACAAACAGTTACAAAGCAGCGCGGTGGGAGTCTGTATTAGCGTGCTCGGGCGCGGAGTATTGTGCGCCGAATCACAAGTCCACTGAACAAATGGAAGTTCACCGGCGCTTCGATCGATCGTACATCGGCGAGACCGCGGAAGACGCGGTACGCCCTGTCGTCGACGAAACGCACTATCGCGCGATCTTCGACAATTCGCTCGAAGCGGTGCTCCTCACGTCTCCGGAAGGGACGGTGCTCGCAGCCAACGCCGAAGCGTGCAAACTCTTCGCGCGCGAGCGACAAGAGATCGTTGGACTCGAGCGCGATGACTACACAGACGCAGCAGATCCGCGCGTCTCGGCCGCATGGGCCATTCGCGAGCGCGCTGGGCGGTTCTCGGGGATCATCACGATGTGCCGCGGAGATGGCTCGCGTTTCGAGAGCGAGATTTCCGCGACGCTTTTCGAGGACGCGAGCGGGCAACGGCTCAGCTATGTCTTTTTGCGCGACGTTTCCGAGCGTGAGCGGGCATCCAAGGCGCTGCTGGCGAGCGAGCACCGGTACCGGTCACTCATTGAAGCCACGGGGAGCGTCCTGATCGGGCTTGCGCCTGACGGGATGATCATCGAGTGGAATCGCGAGGCAGAGCGCGTCTACGGCCACACGCGCCGTGAAGTACTGGGGAAGGATTACTTCGCCCTGTTTGTCGAAGCGCCGAGACGTGGCTCGCTGCGCAGCGAGATCCGTCGGGCGCTGGCCGGCGAAAAGATGCGTGCGCGCGAAGAAGTGGTCGTATCAAAGGGAGGCGATCGGCGCGTCGTGCTGTGGACGGTGACGCGACTCCTCGACGTGAACAATCACGGGATTGGCGTCATCGCCAGCGGCCAGGAGGTAACTGAGCGCAAGCAGCTCGAGCAGCAGATGCAACATGCGCAGAAGTTGGAGAGTCTGGGCGTGCTGGCCGGTGGCATCGCCCACGACTTCAACAATCTGCTCGTCGGAATTTTGGGCAACGCATCGTTAGCGTTGATGGACATCGACGAGGCGTCGCCGTTGCACGAGTTGGTAAAGGACATCGAGACGACGGCGTTGCGCGCGGCGGATTTGACCAAGCAGATGCTGGCGTATTCGGGGCGCGGGCGCTTCGTCGTGCGGCGCGTGGATCTCACGAATATCGTCGAGGAGATGGCACATCTCCTTCAGACCGTGATCTCGAAGCGCGCGCAGCTACAATTCGCCTTCGCGCGCCCGATGCCCGAGGTCGAAGCCGACGCCACGCAGTTGCGGCAGATCGTGATGAACCTGATCACGAATGCGTCCGATGCCCTAAATGGCGACAACGGGACGATCACATTACGTACGGGCGTAATGCGGGCATCGGGTGACTATCTTCGCTCGCCGTTCCTCGACTACCAGTTGGAAGAGGGGAACTACGCGTACGTCGAGGTGCAGGACTCGGGCGTCGGGATGTCGGCTGAGACGATGCAGCGGATCTTCGATCCCTTCTTCTCGACGAAGTTCACAGGGCGCGGGTTGGGACTCGCCGCCACGTTAGGCATCGTGCGCGGACACCGCGGAACGATTCGCGTGACGAGTATTCCCGGCGAAGGGACAACGTTCCGGGTGTTGCTGCCGACGATTTCGGTGGAGCGAGAGGCGGCGCCGACGGTGGTTGAGGCGACGCCCGCGATCCAGGGGACCGGGACGGTGCTCGTTGTTGATGACGATCCGACGGTGCGCGCTGTGGCGACGCAGATTCTGGAGCGCCGCGGATTTTCGGTGGTGCATGCGAGCGACGGCGCCGAGGGGCTACAGCGATTCGTTCGCGAACGTGCATCGTTCGTGATGGCGCTCGTGGATTTGGCGATGCCGCAAATGGGTGGCGACGACCTGATTCGCGCGATGCGCGCGCACGACCCCGAGTTCCCCGTGATCCTCATGTCCGGGTTCAGCGAAGTGGAGATCGCGAAACAATTCGCGAACGACTCGATCGGCGGCTTTGTGCAGAAGCCATTCCGGGTCGAGGAGCTGGACCTGGCGCTGGAGAGGGTGCTGAGTCGTTAGGCGGCGCGGGGCTGGGTTAGCGGACACGTCCATCAAAAAAACCTTGAACCACGGAGGACGCGGAGGACGCGGAGGTTTCTCGGCGATTGAGCCGTCCTCCGCGTCCTGCGTGGTTTAAATCTCTACTAGCCGGCGCGTGGACAAATGCTTGCCAACGACGCCCCGCCTAACGCAACTGGAACGTCGCGCGAATGACGGCCGTGACGTCCTTCTCGATCGACGTGACGTCGTTCACGCCGTAGTCCGAGATCTCCGTCGAGAATCGCGGCGTGATCTGGAAGACCCCCATGCGCGCGTCGCGCACCGAACCAACGCTTGCCCCACTGCTCTTCGCGATCGCCTCGGCGCGTTGGCGTGCGTCCTTGGTGGCTTCTTCGAGAAGCGCGAGACGAATCTCTCCGAGCTTCGTGTACGAGTACTCGGGGGACGGCGCCTGGAGCGGAACGCCCTCGGCAAGGAGTGTCGCGGCTCGTTGTGAAGTGCGCGTGATGGCGTCGACGTCGCGCGCACGGACCTCGAAACTTTGCGACGCGCGAGTGGCGATGATGCGACCAGTCTCGCGACCGTCTTGCAGCGTCTCTGAGACGCCGACGGCTTCGACCGGCTTCACCGTGACTTGTGAGTCGGCAATGCCTTCGGTTTTGAGGAATGCGCGCACACGTTCTGTCCCGCGCGAAAGCTCCTGCGACGCGGTCACGAGCGACGCTGACTGCACCGACACGGTGAGCTTCCAGACGGCGAAATCGGAACGAATGGAACGCTTGGCCGAGCCGGTGACAGTGACTTCCTCATTGCCGCGGCGAATGTCTTTCAAGGCGCCGGAAACGAAGAAAAGTCCCAACATGAGCGAGACGCCTAGTGTGGCGAGGCCGTAGAGATGTGAGCTCTTGCGATCGTCGATGGACATTGACTCCCCTATCGGGGGGCGTGATGTGAGGTGAGTTTCGTGCGCGACGCTCGCGACACGATATCGCTGCGAAGGATTGCCAGCGACCCACGATACTACACTTACATGCGCAGAATTCATCTCCTTGGGCTCACGTGGATTGCATTTCTTGGTGCCTGCTCGCGCGCCGACTCGTCGAACGGCGCGACCGAGGAGCGTCCGGTAACAATCGTGAACGCAACAATCATGGACGGGAGTGGCGCCCCAGGGAGGCGTGGCGCGCTGCGGATTGTTGGTGACCGGATTGCAGCGATCGGCGACAGTGTCGCGAGCGAGCCGGGAGATGAAGTGATCGACGCGAAAGGAATGGTGGTGGCGCCGGGGTTCATCGACACGCATTCACACGCGGATGATGATTTACGCGAGGACAGCACGGCGCTCGCAGCGGTGAGCCAGGGTATCACAACGATCGTCGGCGGCCAGGACGGCGGCTCGCCGAGCGACTTGGGGGCGTACTTCGCCGACATCGACAAACGTCCCCCGCCGGTGAACGTCGCGATGTACGTCGGGCATAACTCGGTTCGCGACTCGGTGATGGGGAAGGATTTCAAGCGCGTCGCAACACCAGAAGAGATCGAGAAGATGCGTGCGCTCGTTAGGCAGGGGATGGCAGCGGGGGCGATTGGGCTGTCATCGGGGCTGGAGTACGACCCGGGGATCTACTCGTCGAGCGACGAGGTGATGACGCTGGCGAAGGAGGCGGCCGCACAGGGCGGACGGTACATCTCGCACATTCGAAGCGAAGATTTCGCCTTCTGGCAGGCGATCGACGAGATCATCCGCATCGGGCGCGAGACGAAGATGCCCGTGCAGATCTCACACATGAAGTTGGGGATGCGCGGGATCTGGAATCAGGGGGACTCGCTGATCCGCGTGCTCGATCGCGCGCGCGCGTCGGGGGTGAACATCTCGGCCGATGTCTATCCGTATCTGTACTGGCAGTCGACGATCACGGTCCTTTTTCCCAAGCGCGACTTTGACAACCGGAAGGCAGCGGAGTTCGCCCTCACGCAGACCTCAACGCCAGCGGGGATTCTCCTCACTCGTTATGCGCCTAACAAGGACTACGAGGGGAAGACGGTCGCCGAGGTGGCTGCAATACGCGGTGTCGACTCGGTGACGGCGTTGATCGATCTCGTTCGCGCCGCCGAGGACATGCGGGCCAAGGGAGGGACGACAGGAGGCGTAGAGGGGATCATCGCCACCAGCATGATCGAGCCAGACGTGGAGTCGATCATGAAGTGGCCGCACACGAATTTCTGCACGGACGGTTCGCTGGTCGGCAAACATCCGCGTGGCTTCGGCACCTTTCCCCGCGTCTTTGGGCACTACATCCGCGACCAGAAGGTGATGTCGGTTGAGGAAGGCGTTAGGCGCGCATCGGCGCTGGCGGCCGAGCACATGGGAATCAAGGATCGCGGTGTGCTACGGCAGGGCGCATTCGCCGACGTAGTGATGTTCGACCCGGCGACCATTGGCGACAAGGCGACGCCGAAGGATCCGCATGCGGTGTCGGTGGGGGTGCAGCGGGTGTGGGTGAATGGAACGCTTGTCTATGTGGATGGAAGGGCGACGGGGGCGCACGCGGGGAAGGCGTTGCGGCGGACGAGCTGACTCCCGCCGAACGCAGATGCTTCGTTAGACGCTGTCCAACGCCTGTCGCAGGTCGTCGATCAGATCGCGCGCGTCCTCGAGTCCCACGCTGAGACGCAGCAGGTTGTCCGGCGTGGGAGATGTCGGCCCCTCAATCGACTTGCGGTGCTCGACGAGACTCTCCACGCCGCCTAACGACGTAGCGCGAGTGAAGATCTTGAGGCGCGCCGCGACCTGCATCGAGCGCGCCTGATCGCCACGAGGCTCGACCGAGAGCATTCCACCGAAGAGTCGCATCTGCCTGGCCGCTATCGCGTGCTGCGGGTGCGACGGATGCCCAGGATAGTGGACCTTTTCGACCGCGGGATGCTCGGCGAGGAAGTTCGCGATCGCCGTGGCGCTCGCCGTGTGCGCGCGAATGCGGCACGGGAGCGACGCGATACCGCGATGCACGAGCCACGCGTCAAACGGTGCGCAGCCGGAACCCATAGTCGTCTGGATCGTGCGAACGCGCTCCCAGAAGTCGTCGGCGACGCGCGTCACGAGGGCGCCGCTGAGCGAGTCGCAGTGTCCGGCGTAGTACTTCGTCGTCGAATACATGATGAGGTCAGCGCCGAGTTCGAACGGGCACTGGCCGATAGCTGTTGCCCATGTGTTGTCTACGACGAGTCGCGCGCCCGCGGCGCGCGCCATCTCGGCGATGGCCGCGATGTCGCTCACGGCGAGGGTCGGATTGGACGGCGTCTCGACCCAGACCAACTTCGTGTTGGGGCGAATGGCGCCGTGCACCGCGTCCAGGTTGGCGGTGTCGACGATGGTGTGCTGCAGCCCCCATCGCGTGAAGACATCGCTCAGGAGTTTCTTGGTGCCGTAGTAGACGGCGCTGGGGCAGACGACGTGGTCGCCAGCTGCAAGCGCCTGGAACGCCGCACCGGTCGCGGCCATGCCCGATGCGAAGGCGGCGGCGTCCGCACCACCGTCGAGCGCAGCCATCGCGACTTCCATGGCCATGCGGTTTGGCGTTCGCTCGCGCGAGTAGATGTATCCACTCGGGAATGAGCCATCCTCGGCGCGAAGGAAGGTCGTAGTGAGATGAATGGGCTCCGCGATGGCTCCGGTGGACGGATCCGGATTACGTCCCGCGTGCACTGCGAGGGTATCGGTATGCATATGCGAAATGTATGCAGCGTCAGCGACGGATGCGTGCTCGCACCGCCGTGTTCGCAGGGTGCGCGCCGGGGGTTAACGTGCCGGAGGGAGCTTATACGTGCCGCGTTCGGACGGAGTGAACCTTCGACCACCGATGCGTCGCCTGGCCAGTGCGATGAGAGAGTCGCGCGGCGCCCAGAGGGAGCGATCGTACAGTCGTTCTATGCCGCCCGCGTGCATCGCGACGAGAAACGGCGGCTTGGTCTGCTTGAATGCGACGCCGGTCACTTGCTGCTCGTTAGGCAGGATGCGGTAGAGGAAGCGACAGCCTAACGGTGCAGCGATTGACGAGACGGCAACAGCGCGATCGGCTCCGCCGGTGGCGATTGTCACGCCGGTTGGGGCAAAGGCAATGGAATTGATCCTTCCTGAGTGCACGCGTGACAAGCTGCACGACGCTTCGGTCGATCGACCGTCCCAGATTTCGACCGCTCCCGAATCATCGGCGACGGCAATCAGCGAATTGAGGGTGCTGACTGCCAGGGCAGAAATCGAATGCAGCTTCGTCGACAATTGCCGCGGTGCGGGTGCGAGACGCGGACGTCCCCTTGCCGATGCCGCGGGCGCGGGGGTCGCGGGGGGCGCGACGATCAGTTCTTTGCCTCGCGCAACCACGAGTGAGCCATCGTTGCGATAGGCGATCATCGGAGTCCCTCCGCCGCTCCTCACGAGAAGCGTCGAATCACGAGTCGTGACATCGAACGTGATGATTTCACCGTTGGAACGTGCGATGGCGATCGTACGTACATCCGGAGAGAGCGCAACATGCTCGCCCCTCTGGACTATCGGCAGCTCAATTGGGGGGGACGACGTTTCGACATCGTACAGTCGTACACGCACTCGGTAGTTTGTCGATGATCGTGACGCAACCGAGCTGAAGGCGCTGGCAAGTAGCTTCTTCCCATCGGCGCTGTACTGCAAATCTGCTCGTTCCGCGAGGAAATCGCTTTTGCGGTTGTTGACTTGATCGGGGATCGGACCTTTTGAGAAGCGGTCCTGCTCGACAAAGGTCACGATGTCATGCGGAGTACTCTCCCAGCTCTTTTGGGCGGTGGCTACATCGAATTCCGTCACCTCTCCGTCGCTCCACATCAGCGCCAGGCGTGTAGCATCGGGTGAAAAGGCTGGAATCGACGCCAATCGCCCGGAGAGGGCGACGCCAGTGTTCCATGAGCGTCGTGTTGTGTCGGTCGCCCACAGGCGCACACCTTCTCGATCGTTGGCTGAGGCGATGAATAGACCGTTCCCGGGAGCGAGCACCGCACCCAAATGACCGGCAGCAGTTGACGCGTACGTACGCCTCGCAGCATCCAGGGACCAGAGCTGCAACGCGCCATCGCTGGTGACGGTGGCGAGTCGCGCGTTGTCGCGAAGAAAGATTCCCTTTGCAAAGGAACCAGTTGCTGGACGAATCGTGCGAAGCGTCCGTTGCGTGGTGAGGTCCCAAACATTGGCGCCGTCAGGCCCGATCGAAAATCCCAACCGTCCGTCGTCGCTCACCTCGGTCGCAGTGACGCCTCCCGCATGGCCCGTCAGGCGCCGCTCTCTCGGAGCGTCTTGTGTTGTCGCGTTAGGCGCGCGATGCTCACCGAAGATGTCCGCCATCAACACATCGGAGGATGTGAGCACATCGAGCGTCATTTGCGACATCGCCCCATCGTCACAGCCATAGACGAGCGTCCCACTCTTTCGCGCGACGTCGAGCGCCGTCGGTGTGCATTTGAGCTGGAAGCGCGCTGACGGATTGCTCCCGACGAGTGAGTAGAGCTCGAGTACCGGCGCGGACCAGTGCACGCCGACAACGCGGTCTCGGGACGTAAAGAGAAGTTCGTCGGGACCGATTTGGTTCTTTCCGATTGGAGCCGTGAGCTTCATCGCCTGCACGTCGACGATGCGCGGTTGCTCGCCACTTGCGAACAGAAGAATGTGCGAACCATCGGGGCTCGTGCGTAACTCGTATCCTCCCTCATTGGCCTCGAGAAGAATCACGGGCTCGCTGGCGGGCGCGTATCCGCGCCAGCCGCGGACTTCACCATCGTCACATGTGACAAATAGCTGCGCTGCCTCGGATGTTACCACGACCGACCGCGGTTCACGATTGCAGACATGCAGTAGCTGCCCCACCACCTTATGGGCGGGCACGTCCCAGAGAACGAGGATCGAATTGTCTTGCACCACCGCCAGAAAGCGCGAGTCGGGGGAGAAGCGCGCATCGGTGACCCGTTCCGAATCGCTCCAGATGTTTAGAGTGTCAGTGAGTGATGAGGTGCTGACGACGTGGGTGGTGTCGCCGGACGACCGTGCCATCAACCAAGTGCCATCGGGAGAGAGCATGAGCGCGTCGGGAACCGCGCCGAGCGTTTTGTTCCCGACTTCGCCGGTTTCAAAGAGTGCGCGCCTGAGAACCACATCGCCGTCGTCAGACGTTGAGTCGCGACCGATTGCCTCGAGCGCCAACATCAACGCGAGCCCGCGATCCCGATCAATATTTTCCGAGGCCTTCGAGGCGAGCGCGGAGGCAGCAAACGAATCGAAGTATTGTTGAACGAGGCGCCACCCGCCTAACGCAAGGAAGAGCACGGCGACACCCACTCCGAGGTTGCGCGCGCGCACCACGATCTTCCGGCGACGCGCCGCCTGGCGCTCCCGATTCTCCTTGAACGCAGCTTCCATCGCCTCCTGCGTGGCAGCATCGCGCTCGTAGGCCACGCGCCAATCGAGAAGGGGGCGCGCGAGGGCATCGTGGTAGATCTCGAATCGCACCAGCTCGGGACGCCCGCTGGGATGTTGAATCGCGCGTAGAATACGTTGTTCGTGCCCGCTCAGCTTGAGCGCAAGCCTGCGCAACTCGTCGTCACTCGCCGTGACGTAACCTGCCAGGTCGCCGACGCCTAACGCCACCTTTGCTCCTGACGGCGTGACGAGGTAGCGCAGCGCACTTGCCGCTGTCTGCTGCTCCTGCGGCGAGAGTGCGCCGAGCGTGTCTTGAATGAAGAGGCGCACAACGCCAGTGGCGCGTCCGAGCTTTTCGAAGGTGGCAGTACGCAGTGCAGGTGAGCCGTTGCGAGCTTCCTCTTCCCACAACCGCCGCATAACGAGTTGGAGGAATGGCGTCACGAAGCGATCGGGGGTGCGCCCGGCGCTCCCCCCTTCTCCCCCCTGCTCAAACGCTACCTGATCGGAGACGACGAGATCGGCGAGTGTATCGTCCGCCTGCTTCGGAACGTTGGCGTTCGGGTACAGCGACTGCAGCGTTGCCAGCGGCTCCAGAATGGCACGCTTGATCTCGTCGCGCGTGAGGAACTCGAGCCGATAGAGGTTTGCGAGGAGAATCGGGATGCGATGACGGAAGCGATCGAGCCCACTCAGTGCATCCTCGCGCAGCGAGATCATGAAGTGCACATCCAGATCTCGGCGATTCACAGCGCGTGCGAAGGCCGCGTCGAACGAATCGGGTGACGTTGAGTCGATCGGGTAAAGGAAGTACTCCTCAAACTGATCGAAAATGATGAGGAATGCGCCGTCCCAGAATGCGCCGAGCTGCTCGATGACGCGGTCGATGGGTTGCGCGCCGTCAACCCGCGTGATCTTCCCTGTGCGCGCCTCGACTTCGTCGACGAGGCGCGTGCCTAACGACTTGACGAGCGACTCGCTCTGCCAGGTGCGATGGACGATGACAATGGCGTCGCCCGCATCCTTCACCTTGGGAACGACGCCGGCCAGGAGGACGGACGATTTGCCGACGCCGCTCGCGCCATAGAGAATGGTCAGCGGCGACGCGTACAGGTTGGAGACGAGGAGTTCGGTGTCGCGCTTTCGTCCAACGAAGTAGCGGCGATACTGCTCGGTGAAGGCGTCGAGTCCCGGGTACGGGCAAAGCACCATGACGTCGGCGCCTAACGCGGGGTCACCAGCGTTAGGCACGAGAGTCGGGGGCGCCGCCACCGGAGACGTCACGTCAGGGTCCACCAGCGGCGACCAATCCCTTCACGAAGTCGTCGATGGCAACGTCGAATATCTTTACCGAGCGCGTCCCCCACAGCTCGGTCTCGATAGGCGAGGGGCGATACTGCACGGCCCACGAGACGAGACGCTCGTTGGCGTCGTCGTCCTCACCGCTCCCTCCCTTGCCGATGCCAGCGCCACCCATGCGAAGCATCCGCAGCATGACGCGGAGGTTCCAGTCGCGCAGACCGTAGCCTAAGTACAGAAAGTGACAGGCGCGAAAATAGTGGAGGAGTTGCGCAGGGATCGCATGCAACCCCGTCATGCGCGCGAGAAAGTCGACGTAGTCTTCCTCGGTCACGACGTAACTCTCGAGTTTCGCCGACGTGCGACAGATGGAACCGTGCATCTTGTAGATGACGGTGCGACTCTCGAGTTCGATGTACAGCTTGTTAGGCGCGACAGCCTCTGGCAGCGTGGCCCCGTGCGCCCACCAGAGCACCGATCCTTCAACCTCGCGCTGATCGGTGGGGTGCACGACGAGGTCATAGGGGCGATTCGCCTCAATGAAGGCGCGCTCCATCATGTCGTCGTAGTTGGTGGTGACGATGACGAGCGGCTTGTCGATCGACGCCAGAAAGCGATGCATCGGCGACGGCTTGGCGTCGACGGTAAAACTCTGTCGAAGCGTCTCGCACAGGCGCTGTCGCGCCGAGATCTCGACGAAGTACGACGCGACCTTGGCTAGATCGGTGAGGTCGCGATCGTCGTCGGTGGGGTATGCAACCTCTTTCGCCAGCTGTCGAGAAAGCTGCGCGCCCGTGGGGAGCAGCGGACCCGCATCCGGGACGGCCGCCGCTTCCGGCGACCGCACGTTGACCCCTGCCCCAAGAAATGGAACGACCTTCCCTTCCTGCAGGAGACGCCGAATCAGTGGATAAGGGGGAGGAGGCATACTCGTTAGGCTACTGGCGCTGAGGTCTCCCGTTAGGCTTCCACTCGGGCTTCGTGCCATCGCCCAGTAGTCGCACCGCGCGCGTTGCCGCATTGATCACCTGCGCCATATGCCCTGCATCCACACCCCGCATGTCATCCGACGGCGTGTGGTAGTCAGTATGCATGTTGTACGACGAGAGCGTGTGTGCCGGAATGCCGAGGTAGGCGAAGGCGATATTGTCGCTGCGCATGAAGAACTGCTGGGCTGGTCGCGCGTCGGCGACGATGGGGATCCCGTTGGCGGCGAGCATCTCTCCCATCGTTGAACGCTCGTAGCCCGTGAGCCACGCACGTCCGCGCCCACCGGCCAGCGAATCGGCGCGGCCGATCATTTCGATTTCGAGGTTGGCCACGGTGCGCTCGAGCGGCCGCGCGGGATGCTGGATGTACCAGCGCGTGCCTAACAAGCCGACTTCTTCGCCCGTCGTCGCGGCAAAGACGATGGTGCGCTTGGGGCGCGGACCGCTGGCGAGTGCGCGCGCAATTTCGAGGACGGCGACGGTGCCCGACGCATCGTCGTCAGCGCCATTGTTGATCGAATCTCCCTTGACCGGTGCGCCGATGCCGATGTGATCGTAGTGCGCATCAACGAGAATCGTTTCGTCCTTGAGCGTCGGATCGCTGCCCACGAGGACGCCAACAACATTCACCCCGCTCGTACGCCGTGCGGCGGGAACTGTATCGAGCGCCTCCCAACTCGGGGCCAACGCTGGGCGCTGGCGCGTCGAATTGTTGCGCGTGACGAGCATCATCGGGACGCGCTGGAAGTAGCCGCTGTCGCCGGCAGGCGTTAGGCCGATCTGCTGCATCTGCGCCGCAATCCATGTGGCCGCGCGCGCCGAACCCCGACTCGCCGTCATGCGCCCTTCCATGGAATCAGCGGCGAGAACGGAGAGTTCGCGATAGACCGAAGCGGAGTCAGCCGAGTGCTGCCGCGCGGGCGAAGGCGTGGACGCCCCCCGCGAGCTGCAAGCGGCCAGAACCATTGATGCAATCGCGGCGCATAGTATAGATGCGCGGCGGGAGACTAATGCGGTGTTGCGAGAGCATTCGAAGGGCACGATCGTCAGGCTCGAGCGAAGAGTTCTGGTCAACCTCGCGCTCGCGGCGAGAGTACGCAATGCGTGGCGCTCGCGCCGCGGACGTTTGGGGCCTATCGTGGATGTGGCGTTCACTCTCATATGGCGGTTCCGCATGCCACGTGTGCGGCAGCTCGGTTGTGCTCTGATTGCGCTGGCATCAGTCTCGGTTGCGACCATCTCGGCGCAGACGAGCGCGCCACTGTCTGGTCGACAGTGGGTGAGCGCCGTTCGCGACGGAGCATCTCGTCAGGCGGACACCGCTCGGCAGGCGGGAGCCGCTCGTGAATCGCGTGGGAATCGACAGGCGCGCGTGGGTGCGAGTGCGCAGGTTGATCGCGATTCGCTTCGCGCGGTGCGCGCCGCCCGCGCTGCACAGACCGCATTCGAGCTCAAACGTCGTCGCCTCCTCCCCGTCATTCCCGCGGGATCCGGCGGACGATGTGACGTTAGGCTCGGCCGCTTCTGTTACTGGCACGACGACGACGAGTCGGAGCCGCCAAGCGAGCCCGCGTCGATTGTAAAGGAACGCGATGGATTCATCGCGCGCCTGGACTCGCTGGCGCGCGAAGTGCCCGGCGACGGGTGGATCGCTGGGCAGCGCGTGCGATACCTCGTGGAGTCGCGTGATGCGCGCCGAGCCGTGGAGGCGGCGAGTGAGTGTGAAGCCCAACTGTGGTGGTGTCGCGCTGTCGAAGGCTTTGCCTTGCACGCGTTAGGCGACCGGCTCGGTGCCGACTCTGCATTCAGCGCTGCGCTCGGCGCCATGCCTAACGACGAACGTTGCCGTTGGGAGGATATCAGCGCGATCCTTCCCGATCGCGCCTCATCGCGATACAAGAAGCTCGCGTGCGACTCACGCCGAGCGTTCGCCGATACCTTGTGGTGGCTCGCCCAACCTCTCTGGTCCGTGCCGGGGAACGATCGCAGGGCGGAGCATTTTGCGCGGCACGTGATGTCACGCCTGGAGCGCGAATCGCGAACGCCGTACGAGATGGGATGGGGCGAGGACACGCACGAGCTGTTGGTGCGTTATGGCTGGCCGACATCGTGGTCGCGCGATCCTGGTTCGTTTTACGACATGACGGCGACGAACGTCGTCGGCTACGAACCACACCCATCGTTCGATTTCATCCCCGACGACTCGGCTGTGGCTGCGCCGTGGGACGCGGATGCCGATCGCTGGAAATTGCATAACGACGCCGCCCTCTCTCGTTATACACCGCGTCGCACGCGTCGCTTTGGCCGCATCGACGTGCAGATGTCGCGCTTCGCGCGCGGCGACTCGATGCTGGTGGTGGCGACGAGCGATGTCCGCAGCGACACGTTGGTGCGCGGCAACGATGTATTCGGTGCATTGTCGTTGAGCACGGGTCCATCCGTGTCGCCACGAGTGGCCGAGGCGCGCGTCAGCGCTGGACGATCGTTTGCGCGGGTCGTCGTACCTAACGAGCGTGTGCTCGCGTCGATGGAGCTTCGCGACACGGTGAAGCAGGAGGCCGCGCGAGCTCGCCGCGTGCTCCCTCCCCTGCGTGCGCTGGATGAGCGAGGGACCGTCGTGTCGGATGTGCTGCTGTACGAGAATCCGCAGCCTAACGACGCAACGCTCGAGGATGTCATGTCACGCGCGCTCGGGCGGTTGGCAATTCCGCGACGGACGAAGCTGGGAGCATTCTGGGAGCTGGTGCGTGCCGCGCCTAGAAGCGATTCCGTGACGTACACCCTGACCGTGACGCCGCGCGATGCGAGTTGGCTCAGACGCATGGCTGCACGCGTTGGTTTGGGCGAGCCCATAGCTCCCGTGCACATCCGGTTCACCGAGCCGATTGGCGATGCGCGGGTGACGGCGCGGACGCTCGCGTTTGACTTGTCGCGACTCAGTGAGGGGAAATACGATGTGAAGTTGACGGCATCGTTGGCGGGTGGAGAGTTTGGGAGTTCGGAGCGGCGGGTGGAGATTCGGCGTTAGGCGGAAAGCCAATCAGCGGACTACCTACGATCTCCTCCCCATCGCACCCTCGACGTCCATCACTCACACCTTAGATTCGCCCGCATGGGACTCCTGACCTTCAGCCTCAACGTCACCCTGGATGGCTGCGTCGACCACCGGGAAGGAATCGCCGACGACGAGACACACGCGTTCTTCACTCGCCTCATGGATGACGGCGGCGCGATGCTGTGGGGCCGCGTCACCTACGAGATGATGGAGAGCTACTGGCCAGCCGTCGCTCGCGGCGATGAAGATGCCCCGCCGGCGATGCGCGAGTGGGCGGTCAAGCTGGAAGCAAAGCCCAAGTACGTGGTGTCGTCGACACGCAGCGACTTTCCGTGGACCAATAGCCATCACATCGCGGGCGATCTGCGCTCGGGCGTGCAGAAGCTCAAAGATGCTACGCCGGCCGGCGTGCTCCTCGGCAGCGGCACGCTCGCTCTCGCTCTCGACCGACTGGATTTAATCGACGAGTACAAGTTCCTCGTGCACCCGCGGATTGCCGGCCATGGTCCGACGCTATACCACGGTGGCCTAGCCGCCACTCGAAAACTTGCGCTGATCTCGGCGACGCCGTTCCGGAATGGCGCGGTGGCGATGCACTACCGCAAGGTTTAGCTGGAGCGCCGCGCTGCGAAGCGCCTCACATATCTCGCGGTTATCCTCAACTCCTCTTCACTGAGAACGCTTATGCGCCTGTTTACAACTTTGCTCCTTCTCGCAGTTAGTGCGTGTGCTTCGTCGGGCACCAAACCCGAAACGGACCTCTCGAGGCCGACAGAACATATTATCGCGACGGATAACCAGGGTCCCATTCGTTCGAGCGTTTCGCCTAACGCGAGAGTCACGATCAACGTGCCGCCCGCGCGGGTGCTTGCCGTGATCAAGTCGGTCTACGATGAACTGGGGATTCCGTCGGCCACGGTGGATCCGGCGAGCGGACAGATTTCCGCCCCGCGCTTCTTCAAGACGCGCACACTTGGCAAGGCCAACCTGTCGCAGTACTTCGATTGCGGCAACTCACTCAACGGCAACATCGCCGATACCTATCGCATCTACATCACGGTCATTTCGGCTGTTCGGTCCGATGGAAAGGGCGGCTCGGACCTTGAGACCGCCGTCACCGGCGAGGCGGCGGACATGGGAGGCGCGTCGAGCGGAAGGAATGCGTGTGGAACGACGGGGCGACTCGAGGAACGGATTCAAGTCGGCGTGCGCGAGAAGGCTGGCGCGGCTCACTAGCGAACGAGTCGCTACGCAATCACTCGCGCATCGAGGTTGAAATACGGTCGATCGTTCCTCCGAACGGTCACCGACAAACGCACGTCGTTCTCGCTTCTGCTACGGCTTCGCGTCCAGAAAATCGTTCACCATCGGCACGATGATCGCCCGGCGCTCTATCAGCGTCACGTGAGTCGTGTTAGGCAGCACGGCCACGCGCGATGCGGAGCGCGGCCCCATGTCACCGTGGCCGCCGCCCCCCTTGAGGCGAAACATCTCGGCGATGTGCTCAAGCCGAATACCGTCAGCGTCACCGTCGACAAACAACATGGGTGCGGTGGTCGCCTTCAACTGCGCGGCCGTCAAATCCTTTCCCTTGGAATCAGACGCGACCATGTGCTCGACAAATTTCGCAAACTGATTCGGAGTTGGACTGAGTCGTTTGTACTCGGTCTCCAGCGGAGTGCCTTTGAACATCTCTGCGTTGAGTTTCGGCATGGCGTCCTGCGCCTCCTTCACCATGCCGTCGCGGCGAAATGGAAAAGACAAGACGACTACTTTCCTCGCTTGATCCGGATGCCTAACTGCAAATTGCAGGGCGACACCGCCGCCCATGCTGTATCCAACGATGTCCGCTCGGGGGATCTTGAGATACTTGAGCAGCGCCGACACGTCGTCGGCGAGGTTTTCCCCCGTGATATCCCGGGCAATGTCCCTCGTACGTCCGTGACCCTGCATTTCGACGGCAATGACTTGTCGGCTCCTGGAAAGATCGCCGATCCAACCGTCCCAGTTGTTGGTGATGGTCATGAACCCACCGTGCAGCAGCACCATCGGCTCGCCGCGACCGTGGATCTCGTAGTACATCTTGAGTCCGTTGACTGGCGCGTAGCCCGTCGTTGGCCGTTGTTGCGCTGACAGGTCCGTGACGACCATGGTCATCGCCAGGAGGGCTGCAATCCGCATTTTGGGGAAGCTCCGATTCATCAGCTCACCAACGTCGCGAGAACCTCGTCCAACAGGTCGAACTGTTCGGGTGCGCCGCTCGTCCCGGTGCTGCCGTTTTCGATGGCGTCATCGAGCGCTTGCTTGGAAGGATAGAGTTCGCGAAGGACTAACAGCGTCTTGCCGCCCGTTTCCTCGAGAGTCACCGTGGAAATGCAATTCTCGGCGCTCTCCTCATTCGTCCAGACGATGCGCGAGTTGGGAACCACGTCGATGTAGCTGCCGAAGAACGCCATGGGCTGTTCGAAGGCGGGGTGGCTGAACACCATACGGTACGTGCCGCCCGTGCGGACATCAGCCTCGCAGGACACGAAGGACATTCCAAAAGACGCCGGCAGCCACCACCGCATGAACAGCTCGGGGTTGCTCCAGGCCTCGAACACGATATGTGCGGGGGCATTGAAGGTGCGCCTAACGACGATCTCTCGCTCAGACTCTCGTTCCACGGTCGTGGTGTTCTTCATGAGGTCGGGCTCCCTTTGCGTTTCATTTTCCGTCGACTCGTTTCTTCCGTTTCAATTCCTCAACGATCTTGTCCAACTCGTCGAAGCGTGCGTCCCAGAGCTGGCGGTACTTCTCAATCCATGCCGCCTCTTCCTCCAGCCGGCGTAGCCCGAGCTTGCACGTTCGCACCCGCCCGACCTTCTCCGTGGTGACGAGCCCCGCGTCTTCCAGAACGCCAACGTGCTTCTTCATCCCGGTCAGGGTCATCCGAAATTTCTCGGCGAGCTCCGTGATCGAAGCGTCCGAATCGCCGAGCCGTTCCAGAATGCCGCGTCGCGTGGGGTCGGAGAGCGCGGCGAACGAGGCATCCAACCGGGCTTGCTGAAACTGCACCATGTGGTTCAGTATAGGGGCAAGGTTATCAGCTCGCAATAGGAAAATGGCGCTTCACCGTGGGATGGTGGATTGCTCGGCCGCCCATCGCGTACATTCGCGCGCCGCTGGCGCAGTCGGTTTGCGCAACAACCTGGAAGAGAGGAGACGATCAGATGAACAAGGTGACGCCGTTCCTGATGTTCGATGACCAACTCGAAGCTGCGATCGCGTTCTACACCGCGACGTTTCCAGACTCCGAGGTCAAGAATGTTGCGCGCACCGGTAAGGACGGTCCTGTCACCTCTGCCGAGTTTGTCGTCGGTGGGCAGCGTTTCATGGGATACAACGGCGGCCCGTACTTCAAATTCTCACAGGGCTTTTCGCTGTTTGTTGACTGCAAGGATCAGCAGGAGGTCGACGAGTACTGGGACAAACTCGTCAGTGCAGGCGCGACAAACATGCAGTGTGGGTGGATCACCGATCCCTTTGGCGTCACCTGGCAGATCGTGCCGAGGCGTTTTATGGAGCTCATCGCGGACAAGAACGCGATGAAGGTGAAGGCCGTGATGGATGCGATGATGGCGATGGAGAAGCTCGACGTGGCGGCGCTGGAGGAGGCGTATGATGGTGCATAGCAGGCGTTAGGCATCCGCGGGAGGCATCAAGCATGAGTTCGAGCGACTCCGCCACAAGCTACGAGCTGTCGAAGCGCTTCTCGGTATCCCCGGAGGCGCTGTTCGACGCTCTCACGAGCGCCGTGGTTCTGAAGCGCATCTGGGGTGTGCAGGACATCGACGTGGATGCACGCGTCGGCGGGCGGACGCATGCCGTCTACATCATCGATGGGCAGGACTGGAGCTTCACGATCACGTACACCGAGGTGAATCGAGATTCGGGAAGGATCCGATGGGTCGTGCGATTCAAGAGCTTTCCGCTCAAGGAGACCCGCGTGTCAGTGGAACTCACACGGGTAAGCAATGGAACAGCGTTGAAACTGCGGATGGAAAACTTCGAGACACCGGAGGAGTGCAACGCGAACCGGCAGGCTTGGGAGCATGGACTCATGAGCTTGGCCGAGGTGGTCGGAGAAACCAATAGATCCTCGTCATGACCTTCGTGCCCATTTCGACTTGTCAGGTGCAACAACAGCGCAGACGATTCCGGGTGTCGCGCTGCGCTGCCTAACGCATGAAGCGGATGCTTAGAATGATGGGTTTGAACGCGCAGGGCTGCCCTGCGCGGTATAGCACGCTCGGTGCGCGCAATCAAATTGACCTTTCGCTCGCGCACCCGAGACGTATCGTTGTGCATGCAGCAGCCGTCTTCATCCCCCCTCCCCCCTCCCCTCGACATATGACTGGCTACGGCATCGCACTCTTCTTCCACACGCTCGGATTCGGCCTGGCAGCCGGAGCGGTGGCACTCGTCAAGGTGGCGCTCAGCCGGACGTACGGCGCTCGCACTGTTGGCGAAATGCTTCGGTGGCATTTGTTGTTGGCGAAGACAACTCCACTCTTTCCGATCTCGCTCGCGATTCTGCTGTTGTCCGGTGGTTACATGGTCAGCGCATCGGACTTATCGTGGTCGACGGCGTTCGTGACCGCGGGACTCATTGCCGTGGCGGTACTTTTTGCGGTTGGCGGATTTCTCGGCGCAAAAGGGCGGACCTTCGCACGCCGACTCGAAACGCTTGCGGCCGCAGATCCCGATCAAGCTCCGCCTACGCCTGAACCTTCGTTCACACCGACACTCTCGTTCGGCAACGTGGGCTTAGTCATCGGCGTGATCTTCGACATGGCCACAAAGCAAGCGAGTCTCCCAATCGCGCTCGGGGCGCTCGCAATCGGGTTCACTGCTGGTGCACTGACCGGAATGCGCCTCTACGCCGGCGATCGTCGCACCGCTGCAAAACCAGCAATCGCTGCAGACGGCGCTTACTGACGCGATCCACCGCGATGGCCAGATTCGTCTTCGGCATGATGCAGTCGCTCGACGGCTACGTTGACGACGTCGCGCGTGGTCTGGTATTGCCTGCGCCTGGCCCTGCCCTTGGTCGCCTCTTCACCTGTCACGTTCGAAGGTTGGCCGGTTCGTTGTCTTACGGCTTCGGCTTCGCCTTCCGCGGCGTGCTCGCGCTCTTGTCCGTCTTGCTACCGCCCGACGACGACCCATCGCTGCCGCGCGATTTCTCCGCGGTGCGCTCGGTCCCTCCGTGTGGCGCGACATAACCGCGCCCCTTCACGACCTCGCCATGCTCCCGGTCGTTAGAGTCCGATGACCGCGGCACCACGACGATCGGCCGGCGGCCGGAATACCATCCGTAACCATATCCACCATAGCCATAGCCGTAGGGATCGTATCCGTAACGACCGTCGTAGAAGCCACCGCCGTACACTTCGCCACCGCGAGCCTCGTCGGCCAAGTTGGGAGGAGCATCACCGATGCGCGTGCGGTCGAGCGCGAACTGCTCCGGATACGAGAGGGCCACCATGATGTCGATCACGTCCGTCGACACGCCGGCCTTCTGCAGGGCGAGAAGCTGATGGGCATCGAGATCGAAGCCCTCTCCGCGCTCCGCGAGCCACGTCTGCAGCACACCTACCTCGAGAAAGCGAGATGCCTCGATAACATCATTCAGGTCAACACGCCCTGACGCTGCGATGCGCGCTGGCGACATCGCGTCGGAGCGGCCCCGAAGTGCGGCCGCGACTTCAGGCGGAAGCTTGATCGATGGAGAAGCCTCGCGATATCGCGTTGGGCGCACACCGACGTTAGTCCCGAAGGCCACGCCGCGCACGTCCAGCCATTCGCCGCGCGACGACATCGCCATGACGCTGTTCACGAGGCGCCCGACTCCGTTCGCGCACTTGAGGGAGGTGCGGCGATAGATGCGACTCCCGGTGGCGTGCACGCTCTCCGTCCCCTCGCAGTCACCCTGCCTAACGCGCTGGGGCTCTGCGGTGGCGTCGAGATGCTCGCGACTCATGATGCTGTCGCCGACGACGGAGACGAGATCAACCGCGCTCGGACGCTGCGTCGGCAGTACGCAGACCCGCCCCGCAATCGGCGTCACATCTGATTCTCGCGGCACTCGGTCCCAGCACCCGATCCACGGCTCCCACGGTGACGTACTTCCCTGCGCGGCGACCGGTGCGGTGGCGATAGCGGTGAGTGTGGCGGGGACCATCACCGCGCGAACGATCTGACGAAAGCAGCGAGTCATTGCGAGTGTCTCCAGTCAGAACCTGACGTAGAACCCGATCGAGGCATCGTACCCCGAAAGATCGATCTTGTTGAAGGTATGGAAGTCGCCGTTCATCGGCGCCCTCGCCCAGAGATAGTGCGCTTGCCCCGTGAGCCCGACGCGAGCTGTGAGCGAAACGTCCGCGCCACCAAAACCGGTGGCCCCGAACGACCAGCCGTTTGATTCAAACGTGTCCGGGAAAATATCGAGCGTCTTGTCGTCGACGAACTCTCCCATCTGACGCAGCTTGTACCAAACCCCGCCTGCCCCGCCGCCGACGAATGGCACGATGCGGTTGGGAATCCAGGCGTAGCGTCCTACACTGTGGCCGGGAGCGATGAGCGACGCGCGCCCGATAGCCATGAGTGTCACTCTTTGCAGCGTGGTTGTTTGCTTGATGGGGAGGTCGTCCTCGCCGGTAAAGTGGCGATACTCGGAGTTGGCTCCGCGCCCCGCGAAGGAGCTGCTGAGCCCGATGACGACGCGAGGCGCGACACGCACCGTAGCCGCCGCAGCGATGCCCGGCGCTCCGAAATCTCCCCGATTCAGCGTCAACTTCGACGTCACGAAATCGAAGATGTCGCTCTGAGCGCGCGGCTGCGCATAGCCACCGGTGAGCTCGAGGCGAAGCGTGGGGACACGGAAGAGGAAGCCGTTCCCCTGTCCCATCTGCGCAGCGGCGGGCCGGGCGGACAGAAGAGTTATGAGGAAGGCGAGCACGAACGAGGGCAGACCGATGGCGCGCACGAGCTGAGCGAAAAGGGGGAGAAACCGTTCCATGTCGAGCAGTACCCTTGGGCGCGGTAAAGGTGCACCGTAGGCTTCGACAGTCCAACTCGGGCGTCCGCCCTCGCCTCTTGTAGGGTGCCCTTCATTCCCGCCGGCCGAGCCAAGGCAAGAAATGGAAGACACGTCCCTTCTGTCGTTGTTTGCGGCGCACCGTGCACTTGGCTCCGCGCCGGTCCACGAACACGAGTGGCTCGTGGCGCATGGCCAACGCCGCCAGCTGCAACTCGGAGAAGTCATCGCGCGCAAAGGGGAGCGGGCATCCTCGCTCATCATCGTGTTCTCGGGCCAACTCGTAATCCGCGCGGGCGGTCCCGGATCGCACAAAATCACCGACGTTCGCGGCGGCGAGGTCGGCGGGGTCCTTCCCTTTTCACGAGGGGCCGTGCCGCCTAACGACGTGATAGCCGAGGAAGTGACGGACGTGCTCGAAATTGCAGAGAAGGATCTTCCGGAGCTGATTCGCGAATGTCCGACGGTGACAGCGACGTTGGTGCACGTGATGATCGATCGCGCTCGACAGTTCAAGGCCGACGAACGTCACGAGGAAAAGCTGGTGTCGCTCGGGCGACTCGCGGCGGGCTTGGCGCACGAGTTGAACAACCCTGCTGCGGCGGCAGCGCGAAGCGCAAAGCAGCTGGCGGACCGCGTGCACGAGGCGCAGCGCGCGGCCACCGCTGTCGGAGCCGCGTCACTCTCCGCCGCGCAGCTGGCCGCCGTCGATCACTTTCGCAGTTTGTGCGATGCTCCGCTCGATGCGAGCTCGCGCGCCGTGGTGTTGAACGCTGATCGAGAGGACATGATCTGCGATTGGCTCACTGCGCGCGGGGTGGACGAACGCTGTGCCGCCCCTCTCGCTGATTCCGCACTCACGCTTGATGCGCTCGATGCACTCGCGGCAACGGTCGGCGCCGACGCGCTCAAGGTATGCTTGCGCTCTGTCGCCGCTGCGTGCGAAGTGCGTGCGCTCACGTCTGAAATTGAATCGGCGACAGCACGTATGTCTCAACTCGTGAGTGCGATGAAGGGCTTCACCTTCATGGATCGTGCGCATGCGATCGAACCGATCGACGTACGACGAAGCATCGACGACACCTGCCAGATTCTCGCGGCCAAAATGCGAGCAAAGAGCGCGGAGATCTGCCTGCGCATCGCCAGTGACCTTCCTCCCGCACACGCGGTTGGCGCCGACCTCAATCAGGTGTGGCTCAACCTCATCGACAACGCCCTCGACGCTATCCCAACCGGCGGGGATGGACGCGTGATGGTGACCGGAGACTTGGAGCACGGAAGTATCGTCGTCCGGGTTATCGACAACGGCTCCGGTATCTCACGTGAAACGATGGAGCGAATTTTCGATCCGTTCTTCACAACGAAGAACCCAGGAGAGGGGACAGGACTCGGGCTCGACATCACGCGGCGCATCGTGCAGCAGCATGACGGAGAAATCGACGCAGAGTCTCGCCCCGGCTTCACGCAGTTCTCGGTGCGCTTGCCAATCGCGAAGTGAGTCGACTGCAGTCAGTGCGTCATCGCGTACACGACGTAATTCACACCGAGTTTGTAGGCCTCGTTCGAGAGTTCGATCGGTATGAAGCCGTCAGCTGAAAATTCCCAGAAGTTGGAGATATCGGTGTTGAAGTTGATGATGGCGAGCATCCGTTTCGTCGGATCGTTGTCCACGAAGATCGCGCGCAAGATGGGACGACCGCGATCGTAATACTGCGGAATGATGTCGAACGATTTGATCTCGTAGAACGAATGGAAGATGGGATGCGTCGGATCGAGATCGATGAACCGGGCGCCAGGAAGCACGCGCCACATTTGATGCGCGAAGTTGTCCCAGCCGCCGCCTCCGCGAAAATCATCGCGAAAGTCGTCGAAGATGATGAAGCCTCCCTTCTGCAGATATGCGCGCAGCGCAAGTGCCTCTTTGTCTGTCATCATCCAGAACCCCGCTTCGGACAGATAAGAGAGCGGGTACTTGAACAGTTGCGGGTCATCGATCGCGATCACTTTGCTGCCGTCGAGTCGTGGTCCGACCGTGGTCAACTCGTTGAGAATCTGGACGAGATTTCGCTCCGCTTTGTCGTAGCCATGGGCCCACGACGGGAGTCCACCGTAGTAATAGCCGCCTTGTGCGACCGTGTACTTCAGGCGCGCGAAGGTGAAGCGTCCGTTGTAGGGAACGTCGGTGACTTCGGGGTCATGCGGCGTGACGTCGCGCCCGAATCGCTGCGCCATTGCCGAAGCACTCGGCGAAAGCATCGCAAGCGCGAGAACGGGCAACCACGGTCGCGAACACCTCATGCGCCCTCCCAGCGGTGGTCCGAGCACCCTACCGAACGGCTGTGCGATAGCGACGCGCGAGTGGGCGACTAACGTGTGCACGCGCTCCTCAACGCCGGGTGAATCGGAGCGAAGTCATCCAAGCCGCGTCGCTCGCCGAGGCGGAGTAATCGGGCGAAGGGAAACAGAGCCTCACCAGTCCCCTCTCCCGCGTGGCCTGCAGACGCCAAGTTGCGACTCCGCTCTTCCGTTCGCAGTTGCGGGGGCGCTAACATCACATCCGGCGGCCAGCCGGCGTTAGCGCCGTACCTAACGTGCCGTTGCAGCCAAGACGTGATGCAGGAATTGGATGCGCAGTCGTGCGCGCATCATCCGAACTGCCCCTCGCTGTTGAACTTTAGAGTTGCAGATCATCTCAACACCCTCGCTCAATTCGAGATGCCTCCGCGAAGCCGCGTGAAGGTTACGAAGGGTGTGATGGGGAGTCCCTTTCTGACTCACGTCACGCTTCACTCCGACCGCGTGCAGCCCGGCGTTCATCCTTTCACACTTCCAATTCTGCGCGACGACTTCGCGCTCGAGTTCTCGACGCCGGTGACGTTCTTCGTCGGAGAGAACGGCTCGGGAAAGTCCTCCCTCATGGAAGGCTTGGCGTGGGCATGCGGATTCGGCATGCACGGAGGGAGCCGAGACCATCAGTTCGCGGAGGAAACGGAGGGCCACGCCCTCGGGCGCGCACTCGCGTTGAGTTGGCGCCAACGCAGCGTCGATGGGTTCTATCTGCGCGCCGAGACCTTCCATCACTTCTCGTCGTATCTTGAAACGGTAGAGAGCAATTGGCGCCGCTACGGTGGTCGCTCGTTTCATGAGCGTTCGCACGGGGAGGCGTTTCTGGCGTTGTTTGAACACAGGTTCGAAGATGGACTGTACCTCTTGGATGAGCCCGAGGCCGCACTCTCACCCCAGCGGCAACTGGCCTTTTTGCGGATCGTGCACGCGCTGTCCGCGCAGCGGATTGCCCAGTTTATTGTGGCGACGCACTCCCCGATCCTGATGAGTCTTCCTGGCGCGCGGGTGATATCGTTCGACGACGGCCGGCTCGAACCGGTCGATTATCGTGTGACCGAGCACTTTCAGTTGACGCGGGACTTCTTGAACGCTCCCGAGCGGTACTTGCGCCACTTGCTGGAGGACGCGGAGGGGGGCGCAGGCGAGGATGTTTAACCGCTGGCCACTTTTCCGACCTGCGCCACCCTCAGCCCCAGCGGGAGAGCTCCGTGGAAGACATACGGTCTGAACTCAGCGCCGTGGCGCACGCCTGGGACCGCGCGATGGTGAGCAACGATGCCGACGCCATCGGTGAGTTCATGGCCGACGACTGGACCATCGTTGGTCCCGATGGCCGTATCGGAACCAAGGACGATTTCCTGGCGCTTATCCGCGATGGCACGCTCAGTCACGACGAGATGACCTCTGGCGACTTCAGCATCCGGCTCTACGGCGAGACTGCCGTTCTCCTCTCGCGAGGGTATTCGGGAGGGCAGTACCATGGACATCGCTTCCGCGAGCACGAGTTGAGCACCAACGTCTTCGTGAAGCAGGACGGTCATTGGCAATGTGTCATGACGCACCTGTCCACTCTCGGGAAAAACCCCGGCCCAGCCTGAGAGCTCGCGCGTAATTCCTCCACCTCATGACGTTCGCCGCTGGAACCCGCATCGGCCCCTACGAAGTTGTCGCCCTCATTGGCACCGGCGGCATGGGCGAGGTGTATCGCGCAACCGACCCCCGCCTTCACCGCGACGTCGCCATCAAGCTACTGCGCGAGGACGCGTCGCCCGATGCGGAGCAGGTGGCGCGCTTCGAGCGCGAGGCATGGCTCCTCGCATCACTCAACCATCCGAACATCACCACCATTCACGGCATCGAAGAAGTCGGTGCATCGCACGCCATCGTGATGGAACTCGTGGACGGCACTTCGCTCGCAGAGATTGTCGCGCGCGGGCCAATCCCTCTCGACACGACAGCGCGCATCGCGAGCCAGATTGCCGACGGTTTGGCGAGTGCACACGCGCGCGGCATCATCCATCGCGACCTCAAGCCATCGAACGTGCTCGTCACCGTCGACGAACGCGTGAAGATCCTCGATCTAGGCATCGCGAAGATGTCGGCGCCGACGAACGATGCATCGGCCAACACTTCTTCTTCGACGGATGGCGCGCGCGTTACGCGCACCGGAATGGTCGTCGGAACACCGGGCTATATGTCACCGGAGCAAGCCGTCGGAGAACAAGTAGACGCACGCACCGATGCGTGGGCATTCGGCGCGGTTCTGTTTGAAATGCTCGGCGGCCGCACCCCTTTTCCCGGACGCACACTCCAGGAACTCTTCGTCTCGGTGATGACGGGCGCCGTGGATTGGGGGCGGCTCCCTGCCGGCGTTCCGCGCGAGATTCGAATGGTCCTCGAACGGTGTCTTGACGGCGATGTCTCCAGACGTCTCAGCGACCTCGGACAGGCGCGCGACATTCTGCGTTCCGTTGCAGCGACAGGGACACACAGCGCCACAATGGAGTCGGCCGGGCGCAAATCCATCGTGGTCCTGCCGTTCGCCAACCTGAGTCCCGAGCCAGACACCGAATATTTCAGTGATGGTCTAACTGACGAAATCATCACCGACCTGTCGCGCGTCAGCGCACTGCGCGTGATCTCACGCAGCTCGGCCATGCGCCTCAAGGGGGACGCGCGCGATTTCGCGTCCATCGCTCGCGAACTCGGTTGCCAATACGTCCTCGAAGGAAGCGTGAGGCGCGCGGCCAGCGCATTGCGCGTTACCGCGCGCCTCGTCGATGCGGCAAACGATGTGCAGCTGTGGGCCGACAAGTTTGGCGGTGTGCTGGACGATGTCTTCGACATGCAGGAGCGCGTCTCGCGATCCATCGTCGAGGCGCTCGAGATCCGCCTAACGCCTCACGAAGTCGCGCACATCGCCGAGCGGCCCATTGCGGACGCTCGTGCGCACGAGAGCTACCTGCGGGCGCAGGCAGAAATCTGGAGCTTTCTTCCGGGAAGCCTCGATCGCGCCGTCTCGCACCTGCAGGGCGCACTTCACCTCATCGGCGACAATGCGCTGATCTATCAGGCACTCGGCGTGGCGTATTTTCAGTACGTCAACATCGGCGCCGCCATCGGGAAGGAGGCGTTATACCTCGCAAGGGCGGATGAGTGCGCGACGCACATCTTCGCACTCGAACCCGAGTCGCCGGGCGGTCATCTGGTGCGGGCGCACACGCACATGGCGCGCGGAGAGATTCATGCGAGCGCGAGGAGCTTTCGCCGTGTGCTCGCAGCAAATCCTAACGAGGTGGCAGCGCTCCAGATGTATGTGCACGTGCTGGGCTGGTTGGTCGGGAAACCGAACGCGTGGCCCCCGCTCGTGGCGCGGCTCAAGGCGCTGGACCCACTCAGCCCTGTGGCCCATTTGGTGCGTGCGATGGCGCTCCTCTTCGACGGCCGCTTTTCTGAGGCCGTCGAAGCGGCGCGAGAGATGTTCGCACTCGATCCTGTGACGCCAGTTTTTCGCGCTAACCTTGTGATGGCGCTCGCGTATGCTGGTGCGTTAGAAGAAGCGGAGGCGTTGACGGAGGGCGTGCGCGCCGAGCCAGATTCGGACGTCGGCACGTGGCAGATGGGCCTTCTCCGCGCCGCTTGGCGAAAGGATCGCGCGGAAGTCGAGCGCCTCACTAACGGTCCGCAGCGACTGCTCGCGATGTGGGACGCGGAGATTCCCTGGCTGCTCGCCGTCGCGCATGCTGCGGTCGACTTGCGCAACGAATCGCTCTTTTGGCTCGAGCGGGCAATAGACGGAGGGATGATCAACTATCCGTTTCTCGCCAATCATGATCGATTTCTCGATAAGGTTCGCGGAGAGCCGAGGTTCGAATGGGCGATGACGCGTGCCAAGCGCGCGTGGGAGACGTTTGTTTGATCGCGGGCACCGTATCGTACCTCAGCGTGGAGCAGCTAGTGTTAGAGCGAACGCGAGTGATGTCCCCTGCACTTTCATGAACACCAGGGTTTCGAATCCATGAGCTCCATTCTCTGTCGGGCAACCGTGAGATCGACAATCGTTCTCCCATGGCTCCTCGTGTCACTTGGGTGTGGCTCAACTCCTGAAGTCTCAAAAGACGCTGTGCAGCATGGCACCAAGGACCAGCGAACGCCGGTTGTCCTCTCGATGGAAGGTCAACAAGCCGTGCTCCACGAGATGCGGCAGATGCTCACTGCGATTGGGGGTGTGCTGTCCGCGGCGGCGCGCGTGGACACAACTGCCGCGCTTGCGGCGCTCGCCCCGGCGGGGAGCGCGGCCGCAGCCGACCCGGCGCTCGAGGCGCTACTTCCGGCGCCTTGGAAGGAGTTAGCCGAACGCACGCACGGAGGATTCGACAGCCTCGCGGCTTCTGTGCGTCGCGCGCAGAGTGCGACGGCGCTCAAGGATACAGTATTGGCTGGTGTTGCACGCATCAATGAATCATGTAACGCGTGCCACGAGACGTATCGCATCACCGTGCGGTAGTCACGCACGATTGCTCGTTAGGCACGCCGCGACGCAGAAACCGCTCGATTTGGGGTTTCCTGCCTGCTCGGAGTCGCGTAGCGAAAGCAGCCATCATTTGCAAGGAACGATGATGCGATGGTCTGCCGTTGGTCTCACCGTCCTTGTCCTCCACGTATCGACGGCGTCTCTGCACGCGCAGTCGGTGCTGCAGGGGTCGCGTGGAAGTGTGCAGCTGACGGCACGCGTGGTTGGCTTCGCGCCACTCACGTTCCTAACGAGGGCGAATCTCGCGGCATTCGGCGAGTTGCACATGAGCGACGGATTGCGGCGGTTCGCGGGAATCGCGTTGACGCGTCGCCCTTGAAAGTGTGGCGGAGGCTATGCCGCTGCGGTCGGGCGTTCAGGAGGTAAGCGCCGAACAGCTTCTGCGCGGAATGGCGCGAGTGGTATCCGAGTGCGTGCTATCTCGAGGCTTTCGTGGACGGGCGTCGCATCTGGGTGCCAGGTGAACCCGATCCACCGAACATCGACGATTTTCGTGCGGCGAATCTGGAGGCGATGGAAGTCCACCGCGGCGCAGACGTCCCTGCGTAACTTGGACGGGAGCGATCTGCGGCGCGCTCTTGCGTTGGGCGCGCGTGGGTGGTAGGTGAACGTTGAAGAGTAGCCAGGTGGAAGTGCTGGTGATGCTGTCGATCTTTAGCGTACGCTCCTCGCGCCGTGAACAGGTCTCTCATGCTTGCAATGACCAAACGCGTTGACATCGACGTCACCTTCGATTTTCGCAGCGACACGCCCCGCGGCGGAGATCCGGACGCGCTGAGTCCGACCCTTCGCAAATACCACCGCGCGTTGTGGAGCAAGCCACTGCCCTGCGGCGTGCTGTTTGAGTTGGACGACACCACGGCAGACGTCTATCTCTGTCACCGTTCCGCGCTCGGCGAGTTCCATTTGTCCAGCGATGCCGTCGTGCCGTCGTTTAGAAAGCAACGAAGCCTCTCCAACGTCATTGGCCTCGTTCCCACTGAAGAATGGGAGGCCTTCATGGCGCTCAGCTACACCATGGGCGGCATGATGCTGTTTCCCGCGAATCGCGTTGACGGCAAGATGACCATCAACGGGGCTCGAGGCTTCCATCCGAGAATCAAAGACAGGTTCGACTTCACTGTCGAGTGTATTCGCCACCACTACCGCGGTGAACCAAGCCCATTGACCGACACCCTGTGCCGATACCGAGAATTCTTTGATCTCTTCGAGTCGTTCGAGGGCTACGTGGAGTTCTTCCACCTACAGGACCTGGTCACTCCGAACTTCTCGTCCGTCCGTTTTTTTGGTGGTTGCGCTGGCCTCGACGCGCCACCCGTACCGACGACTGCAGGAGACTACAGTGCCTATCGTCGGGACGCGGTAGAGTTCCTGACTTCGCGTAACGCGAGAATCCTGGGCTCAACCTAGACATCCGTCGACGCGACGATCGGTGCAACTTCGTGTCCGCTCGGGAGCGCGAGAACTAGTACCAATATCAGACAGGCGATCCCACAGCGAAGCGTTGCAGCTGCCGACGCGCCCCTCTTGAGATGCGCGCCCTGCCTCCACACTCTTATGCGAAGCCGTAGCAGCCGATTCTGGGCGTCAGGACTCCGCACACGTCGTAAGCACCCTAACTCAGAGGTGTTTCATGCGTCCCATGAAATGGTTACTCGCAGTCGCCGTGCTCTCCGCCACGTTCTTGACCGGCTGCCTAACGGGACGCGCGACTGGCTTGAATCGCCGCGCGCGGCGCTCGCGCGGACGATCGTGGAGTACGATGCCTCCACCACGACTCACAACGCTGACGAGAGCGTTCGGTTGTTTCGTCCGGACGTCGTTGTGCTCTCGCCACAGAGTCGCGAGGCGGCGATCGGCGTAACGGTCAACCGCAACGCGTGGACACGTTTCTTCTCGCTCCCGGGCGCCGAGCACACTATTCGTACCACGGAAACGTTCATGAGTGCCACAGGCGATCTCGCGTACACGCGCGGCGTCTGGACGGCGCGTTTCTCGCGACCCGACGGAACACCGGTGCCTGGACGGGGCGAACTGGTGACGATCTGGCGTCGCACGGCACCGACCGACGGCGCGCGCGCCGAGTGGCGCGCGGCCGTAGTCATGGCGCATCGAGTCGAGTAGCGGCGGACTCACTTCAGAGCCGCTTTCGTAACGGCTCACTTCTCGGGGTCGCCGTTGGCGAAGCGGACCACCAACGCGCATTGCCTCAAATAAACCCTCTACCCCAGAACCGACGTCTCTCCTGCAAACGGCTGGCTGTATAACCGCTTCCCCGTCGCCTTGTACATCGCATTGGCGAGCGCTCCGAAGATCGGCGGGAATGGCGGCTCGCCCAGACCCGTCGGATCCACTTCGCTCTTGACGAAATGAACGTCGATGGCTTTAGGCGCCTCGTTCATCCGAATCATGCGATACTTGTCGTAGTTAGTCTTTTCCGGCGCCCCGTTCTTGAACGTCATCGCGCCAAAGAGCGCGTTGCCGATTCCGTCGATCACTGCGCCCTGCACCATGTTGGTCGCAGCGTCAGCATTCACCACGACTCCGCAGTCGATCGCGGACGTAACCTTCTGCACGACAGGCTTTCCGTTCTCGATCGTTAGGTCCAACACATGGGCCGCGTACGACGCGTGACAGAAGTAGGCCGCGACGCCGCGGTACGTGCCGGCCGGTGGAGTCGCCCACCCTGCCTTGTCTCGCACCAACTCGAGCACACCAGCATAACGGTCTACATCGTACTCGTTGTCCTTTCCGACTGGCTTCGCCTTCGCACGCTTCAGCAGCTCTAGTCGAAACTCGATGGGATCCTTGCCCGCTGCCTCGGCTACTTCGTCGAGGAAGGCTTGTTCAGCGCCGGCGATGAAGTTGGAGCGCGGTGCCCTGAACGCGCCGACCGTGATGTTCGAGGGAATCGACCAATCTTCGGCGAGATAGTTGTCGACTGCTCCCGCCGGGAAGCGATTGGCGAAGAGCGGACTTTCGGGGACACCGCCGGCCTTCACATGAATCGCAATGAGATTGTTGTTCGCGTCGAGTGCAGCCTTGTAGGTCGCATGATACGCCGGGCGATAAATGCCCGTGCTCATGTCATCCTCGCGCGTGTACAACATCTTCACGGGCGCGTTCACCTTCTGCGAGATGAGCGCCGCTTCGATCGCGTAGTGCTGATAGGCACGACGTCCGAAGCCGCCGCCCATGCGAGTCAATTCTATTTCGATCTTATCAGCAGGTACTCCGAGGCGCGCAGATAAGGTTCGCTCAATGAGGCCCGGCGCCTGCAGCGGACCAGCGACCTTCACGCTGTCTTTCGTCACATGGGCGAAGAAGTTCATCGGCTCCATGCAATTGTGCGCGAGATGCGGCGCGGTGTAACTCCGCTCGATGACTTTCGCCGCCGTCTTGAAGGCGGCTGCAGGGTCGCCGTCTTTTCGTACGACGCGCCCTGGTTTCTTCGCGAACTCCTCCATCCTCGTTAGGTGTGCCGAGGAGTCCTCGAGCCCGGCGGGGACGTTCGTGGTAGTCTTAGGTCCCAATCCGGCAACGACGTACGACGACGCAGGTGCAGGTTCCCACTCCACCTGCAGCGCCTTTTTAGCCTGCATCACTTCCCACGTGCTTCGGCCGACCACCGCCACCAACTCCGGAAACGCATTCTCGTCGAACGGAGTACGCTCGGCCACATCCTTGTATGTCTCGATCGGGAAGACGTCGGTGATTCCCGGCATCGCTTTGACGGCAGCGTAGTCCGCCGACTTTAATCGCATCCCAAACGCCGGCGCGTGCGCGATCATCGCGGTGAGCATTCCCTCGGCTTGATAATCGATGCCGAAGAGCGGTTTCCCGGTGACGATTTTCTTGCCTTCGAGGTTCTTGCGCGACGTGCCGATGATCTTGAAGTCCTTGACCTCCTTGAGCTTTACTTCTTTAGGCACAGGGAGCTTGGCGGCCGCCGACGCCATTTCTCCATAGCGCGCTGACTTGCCACTCTTCGCGTGCTTGAGCACTCCCGCCTCGGTCGTGATCTCATCGACCGGAACTTCCCACGCTTGGGCGGCAGCTTCGCGCAGCATCTGCCGCGCTGACGCTCCAGCGGTGCGCAACGCCTTCCATTTGGACGCGACCCCTCGGCTTCCGCCCGTGAATTGTCCGAAGATCGCGTCTGGAAACTTCGCCGGATCGTGCTTCGCCTGAACGACGGTGACGTCCTTCCAGTCGATGTCGAGTTCATCCGCGACAACCATCGGCATCGACGTGATCACATTCTGCCCAAACTCGGGGTTGGGCGACGTGATGCTGACGACGCCGTTCTCACCGATCTTGAGATAGTTGTTGAGCTCGAACCATTCCTTCGGGAGCGTGAGTAGATCCGCGTCGGATGGCGAGCAACCAGCCAACCAACTGAATCCGAGCATTAGGCCACCGCCAGCAAGCGCGGTGGACTTGAGGAAGGTGCGTCGGCTGAGCCCAGTGTTGACGACCGTCATGACTTCGCTCCTGCCGCAGCGTGGATCGCGGCCTTGATGCGCACGTAGGTCGCGCAACGACAGATGTTGCCCTTCATCGCGGCGTCGATGTCGGCGTCCGTGGGCTTCGGATTCTTCTTGAGCAGCGCGGTCGCACTCATAATCTGCCCGGCCTGGCAGTAGCCGCACTGTGCGACGTCGAGATCGAGCCATGCCTTCTGCACGGGATGATCGCCGTCCTTCGACAAGCCTTCGATCGTTGTGATCTCCTGATCTTTCACCGCGGAGACAGGCAAGGTGCACGAGCGCACAGCGGTGTCGCCAAGGTGAATGGTGCATGCGCCGCATTGGGCCATGCCGCAACCGAACTTGGTGCCCACGAGATTTGCGTGGTCGCGCAACACCCAGAGCATGGGCGTATCAGGTGCAACGTCCACCTGCTGCGACTTGCCGTTGATCTTGAGATTGTAGATCGCCATGGTCGAATCGGGTGAAAGGCAATTGCTGATCGTAAGCTATCGTCCGGCTCCCGCGGTCGCCTCAACTTTCTTCGTGAAGACCACCGTCTCCGCGTACGGCGTGGCGAAAGGCGGACCGCGCATCTCAAGCGCCGAGACCTTGCCGTTAGGGTCAACGCGGAAGACTGCAAACGTGCTGATCTCTGGAGTGCGCGAAGTGTTCCACGTGACGCCGAAGGTGTCGAGATGCCAGTGTGAGAGCGTCGCTGACTGCTCCGCGCTGCGCGCGAGATGCAGACCACCGCCTTCCTGCGCAATGCGCAGCTCGCCATAGAACGCGTTGTCGTACACGCCTGCATAACGATCGAGCGAAAGGGAGGGCTTCGTTCCGCTCATGCGCTGGGCAACAAGCGTTGCGCGTACGGAGTCAGCACGAGCACGCTGCTGCTTGGCCTGCGTCAGGAACAGTCCGCTCCAGTCTCGATCGGGTACATCGAGGAAACGATCGAGAATCTTGAATGGCAGTGCGTTCATCAGGTTCTGTCCGTCGGTGTTGGTGAGCACCACAACACCCACGTCGGCTTCGGGAAGCCACGCCATCTGTGAGAGGAAACCATCGATGCCACCGCCGTGTGAGACGAGAAGCTTTCCGTAGTAGTCGCGTAACCAGAGCCCAAGTCCGTATGTGTCGAAGTGGACCATTGGCAGGAGCGTGTCGCGTCCGGCACTGGCGATCGACTGCGCGATCAGCATCTGATCGTGGAATTTCTTACTGAGTAGCTGCTTGCCCTTGTAACGGCCGTCGCGCAAGTGAAAACGGATGTACTGCCCCATCTCGGCGACGTTCGAGTAGATCGAGCCCGCGGGCGCCACGTTGTCAAGATTGCGATGTTCGATGGGAACAGGCTTTCCGTCCACCAGCGCGTGCGGACGTGCGACGTTAGGCCCCGTTAGTTCCTTGGTGCTCGTCACGGTGGTGGTCATGCCTAACGGCGCAAAGATGCGGCGCCTAACGAAGTCGTCCCACGTCGTTCCCGCGACCTTGCCGACAATTTGTCCCGCGGCAAGGAACATGATGTTGTTGTAGCCAAAGGTCGACCTGAAGCTCGTGGCCGCTGGCTGTTGAAGTGTGCGGCGAAGTATCTCGTCGCGACCGAAGCCGCTCCCCATCCAGACCGCATCTCCGCGGAAGAAACCGCTGCGATGTGTTATCAGATCGCGAATAGTCAGCTCGCGCGTGATGTACGGGTCGGACACAGCGAACTCGGGGAGATACGACATCATCTTGTCGTCGAGCTTGAGCTTCCCCTCGTCCTGCAGCATGCCGAGTGAGACGACGGTGAACGATTTGGTGTTAGAACCGATGGCGAAGAGCGTGTGGTCATCGATCGGCTCCGGCTTTCCTACCTCGCGCACGCCGAAGCCCTTGGCGTAGATCACGGAGTCGCCTTTGACCACGGCGACCGCGAGGCCAGCGACTCCCCAGTCCTGTCGCGCCTTTTCGATGTAGGCATCCAAGCCGCGGAGTTGCACGGGTTGCTGCGTGGCTGCGCATGGCGCGATCGCAACGACTGAGAGCAGCGCGCCGGCGACGATGCGTGAGACGTTAGGCATGAGATCTCCGGTTCGGGCATATTGGTGCCCAGAAGATCGCGCGCTGGGGGTGAGTTGCAAGGAGGACGGGGAATGTCGTGCCAGATCGCGTCGATGAAGATGCGGGGACTGAACGAGCGGTGTAGCGGTGCGGCGCGCCTGTGCGTATTACGAGTAGCGCAGTCACACTGCCTATACCCACACCGCCCCGCTTCGTATGCGTCACTCCATCGTATTTCGCCACGTCGCTCTCCTCTCGTTCGCGCTCTCGACGCCCGCCCTCGCGCAATACATCGACGGCACGCGCGACGACAAGACAGCGCGTGTAGACAGCGTCTTCCGAGCGTTCGATCGGACCGATTCTCCCGGTTGCGCGCTCGGCGTCTATCAAGACGGCGCGATCAAGTACGCGCGTGGTTACGGGTTGGCGAGCATGGAGCACAGCATCCCGATATCGCCGCGCACTGTACTCGACGTGGGCTCGATCTCGAAGCAGTTCACGGCGATGTCGATGCTGATTCTCGAGAAAGAGGGGAAGTTTTCTCTTGAGGATCCGATTCGGAAAATCTTCCCCGAGATGCCGGCATATGCAGATCGCATTACGTGGCGCCGAGCGCTCAGCCAGACGAGCGGGCTGCGCGATCTGTGGACGATGTGGGGGCAGACGGGGCGCAGCTACGCAGGCGACACAGTTGACGCGCTGAATGTGATCTTTCATTCGGCCGAGCCTAACTACACGCCCGGCGAGCGTTATCTCTACACCAACACGGGGTGGATCCTCGCTGCGCAGGCGGTCTACCGCCTAACGGGGAAGACGCTGGCGCAGTTCGCCGATGAACGGCTGTTCAAGCCGTTAGGCATGCACGATACGCGCTTCCTCGCCGATCGGAACGCCATTATCCCGAACCTCGCCGAGAGCTACGGTCCTCAGAAGAACGGTTTCCGCGTCGTGCGCAATAACTACGACGGTGCAATCCAGGGCGCCGGCGGTATTCACACGACCGTCGAGGACTTCGGTCGCTGGTTGAACAACTACGACGCGGCGACGGTCGGTAGCCGCGAGATCATCGAGACCATGACAACGCCGACGAAGTTGAACAGTGGCCAACCGGCGACATCAGGGCCTGGAGTCGCGTACGCAGTCGGGTTGACCGCCGGTACGCTCCGTGGCCTGCGTGTCATCGCGCACGGAGGGAGTTGGGGCGGATTCCGTGGCCACTTCTTTCGATTTCCCGATCAGAAATTCGCCGTCGCGACGTTCTGCAACCTGACGAATTCCGGGCCGGACTCACTGGCGGCGAAAGTCGCCGCGATCTACCTGGGCGACCGCATGCAACCCGACACCGTCGCCGCGTGGGTAGAGGCGTTAGGCAAGGAGCCACGCGTCGCCACGTCGGCGGCGGCACTCGCCAACTTCGCCGGCGTTTGGCGAAACGTCGAGCGCGGCGAGGTTCGGCGGACGCAGGTCAAGGGAGACTCGCTCGTCTCGCCGGGCGATCCGCCCACAACGTTTGTATCGTTAGGCGGCGGTCGTTTCCGGAGCGAGCGGAGCGAGATCCGATTTGAGGGCGGCACGGGGGTCGGGAGTACGCCGGCACGGATGCTTGTCCGCACGCCGTCTGAGACGGTGACGTTCGTGCGCGCGGATTCCGTCGTGCTCGACGCAGCGAAGCTCGCTGAGTACGCGGGTGATTATCGGAGTGACGAGGCTGAGGTGACGCAGACTTGGAAGGTCGAGAAGGGGCGGCTCGTCGCGTACGCCGGATATCGGCGTCTTGGAGTTTTGGAGCCATCGTACAAGGATGGTTTCACGCGAGGGGGAAGCGTGATCGATGTGGCGCGTGACGCCAGAGGAAAGATCAGCGGCTACACTGTGGAGTCGGGACGTGTTAGGCACTTGAAGTTCACGCGGGTGCGGTAGCGAAAGCGTCACCGTCATTTGCGAAAGATCTGAGCGCCGCTCAGGTACAGCTCATTCATGCATATGTCGTGGACGAGGCGCGACGAGCGCATGAATTGCAGGGGAAGTAACCCGACGTTACTCGCGACTATCACCCACCACTCGCACGCGTGAAACTTCCCCACCTGCCACGCACGACGCTCATACCGCGCGTCGCTCTGGCCTTCCTACTCGGCGTCGCCGCCTGCGCGCCGTCTCGCGATTACGATGTGTTGCTCGCGGGAGGAACGGTCATCGACGGCACCGGCGCACCCGGCGCACGCGCTGACGTTGCGATCGCCGGAGACACCATCGCCGCCATCGGCGCGTCGATCGACCCGCGCCGCGCGAAACGGGTGCTCGACGTCCGTGGACTCGTCGTTGCGCCAGGCTTCTGGGATAACCACGCGCACCTCGTCAATCTCGAGGAATATCCCTTGGCCGAGAATTTCGTGCGCCAAGGGATCACAACCATCCTGTCGACCCAACACAGTCAGGATGAGCCCTTTCCGCTCGACGCATACGCCAAGCGTGTGAAGATGGCGCCTAACGTCGGACTCTTCGCGGGACACACGTGGATCCGAAAGCGTGTGATGCAGCTGGCGAATCGCGCGCCGACTGCGTTCGAGCTTGCGTGGATGTCTGCGCTCGTCGACTCGTCGATGCAGCAAGGAGCGTTGGGACTGGCCACCGGCCTGGAGTACGTTCCAGCGACGTACGCTCGCAGCGACGAGATCGTGTCGCTAGCGCGGGTCGCGGCCAAGTACGGTGGCATCTACGTCACGCACATGCGCGACGAAGGCGCGGGCGTTCTCGCGTCGTTAGGCGAGACCCTGGAGATCGGACGACGCGCGAACATTCCGGTGCAGATCAATCACCTCAAGGTGACCGGTGCCGCGCAGTGGGGGTGGAGTGAGCGGATGCTCGGGATGATCGACTCCGCAGCAAACGCTGGCACCAAGGTCGCGTTCGATCTGTATCCCTACGACGCGTACAGCACTTACTCCGATTTGATGTTTCCGGCATGGGTGCTCGCCGACGGCGCTGAGGCATTCGCACGACGAGTACGTGATCCAGCGACGCGCGTGCGGCTCGTGCGTGAGATGATTGCGCTTTTTCCGCAACAGACAGGGCGCAGTCCAGCGTCCATTCGCCTGCGCGAAGTGAAGGGGCACCCCGAACTCGCGGGACGCACGTTGGCCGACTATCTCACCGCGCGTGGCAAGCCCCCAACAATCGAAGCGGCGGTAAACGCGCTCATCACCTTGCAGCTGGAGGGCGGCTTTATTGGTATCTTCACCGGAATGGACGACAGCGACATCGATCGTTTCGTTCGTCATCCGCGTGCAATGTTCGAGACCGACGGCGATCTCGTTAGGCTTGGGAGCGGATTTCCTCACCCGCGCAGTTATGGTTCCTTCCCGCGCGTGCTTGCGCGCTACGTGAGAGACAAACGCGTACTGACGTTAGAAGACGCGGTGCACCGCATGACGCAGATGCCAGCGGATTGGCTCGGCGAGAGCGATCGCGGAGTCCTCGCGCGAGGAAAGCGCGCGGATATCGTTGTCTTCGATAGCGCGCACATCCAGGACCGCGCGGAATACACCGATCCACATCATTATTCAGAGGGTGTAAAGGACGTCATCGTGAACGGCGTGATGGTGCTCGAGAATGAAAAGATGACGGGTGCGAAACCGGGAGAGTTCTTGCGTCGTGGGCGGAAGGCGCACTGACTGCCGTTGGGCATGGTGCAGCAGCGGATTGCTAGGTAGCAGGTGTTCGGGGATCGTGAAGGCTCGTTAGGCGCCCACCCCTCACTTCTTCTTCCGCTCCACCCTCGCCGCCTTCCGCGTCCACACGACAATCGAACCGCACCCAGACATGTTGTTCGTGAACTGCGCCGGCGCTAACGCTGGCTTGGTGTACACCTCGATCCCTTCGATCTGATCGGGCATCACGATCTCGTCGATCTCCATGTCGCCAGATCGAAAGAGAAAACCGTCGACATAGAGATCGGGGCGACAATAGCCCTCGAAGCTGAATGGCTTGCGGAATGCAACCACCTTTCCGAAAAAGCCCATCGCACTCTGCATCACCTCGACCCGAGGGATCATGCGCAGGAGGTCACTGGCCTGGACGGGCTGTTGCTTGTCGATCTGCGTTCGATCGATGTAACGCCCCTGCCCCGCGCGTTTACGACCCTCGAATCCGTTCTCGTCGCTCGTGTACAATCGCGTCGTCGTTACGCGAATCGTATCCAGGAAGAACTTCAGCGAGGTGAGATCTACTACGACCTCGTGCAGAGCGTGCCCGCGCACAAGTTGCACGGTTGTGCGCTGCGGCAAGAAGCCTAACGCGCGCGCACTCAACGTCTGCGACCCGCTCGGCAGGCCTGTGAGCGTGAACTCACCGCGCTCGTTCGTCGTCGTAGTCGCGTCGCTCCCCTCGATGCCGACTCGGGCGCTTGCGAGCGGCATTCCGTTTGTAGACCTGACGCGCCCCGTCAACTGCGCGTCACCGCGCCAGACTTGTCGCGTTTGAATGATCGACGTGCCTTCGTCGAACACACTATCGGGTACAGTGACGCGTCGCCCGGAACCGATGTAGAGATCGCGGCGCACCACCTGGCCGCCCACAAGGTCGGCCGAGATGACGCCACTCGTGTCGGCGTTGCGCATGACGCGCAACTGCATCATGGTTTCGACGGGGACGTTGCAGAACGCGTACCATCCGTCGCCGCGAGTCTGCGTGGTGATCTCCTTGATCTCGCCGCGTAACCCTCCCTTGCCGATCACCATCTCGTCCCATTGCAGCGCGACAACCGATTTCTCCGCCGGAGCAAGCGACTCGGCGTCGCGAACGAAACCCATCAGAAAAGCACTTTCGTGGCTCACTGCATTTCGTCCGCAGACGAGCGCGATGAGCCCAGCGTGTGATGGAACCGCGAGGTCGGCTCGAACCGATTTCCCGTCGCGGACTTCGACTTGTCGCGTGGGCATCGTGACGCCGAGTGAGTCGGTCGAGAGCGAGAAGAAACCGAGTCGATAGTGGCCGTTTTCCACGTCAGAAAATTCGAAGGCGCCCGCTGCCGTCGTAACGGTGGATCGTATCTCCGACTGTTTGTCTTGCGGGAGGCTGTCGACGCGCTGAAGTTGGACTTCGGCACCGGCGACAGGTTTTCGCGAAAGGCTGTCGAAGACGACGCCGGAGATTTGCGCGCCGGACGTAGGAGACTGGCCGACTCCGCGCGACACCGGCAGCGTTGCGACTACAAGTGCGAGGAGTCGCCGCACATTGCGTCTCGTGGTGTATCGCACGTTGCACCTCGCGGAGCCGGGTTTACGGAAGCGAACGGTCGATGACGACGAGGGTTGAGCTACACCGCGCCGACGCGCCCGTTCCCTAACGACGGAGAAATGTACGGGAATTGGGCGAGGTCCCGGGTGAGCCACACGGAGCCGTGCTTTCACGGTAAAGGGGGCGCGGGTGCATCGGTGCAATGAGGAGCCGGATCTGCACACCACCGCGCCATAGCGTGCGCCGCCTCAGATTCCCACGAGCACGGCGCACGCATACGGCACTTTCGCTTTAGTCTTGTTCGCGCAGCATCCCGCCAGCTGCACGAAATCGCCCATCAGCCGAGCGGTGTCGACACTCCCAGCTTGTACCCATTCGGATCCTTGAACTGAAACATCCGCGCGCCCCACGGCCGATCGGCCGGCTCGCTAAGGAGTTCCCACCCGGTGGACTTGATGCGCTCGGCCGCGGCGTCGACATCGGCCGGGGTGGCGACATTGATCTGGAGGTAGAAGCCCTGCCCTTTGATACGGTCCCACCCAAGCTTTCCGTCTTCCTGATTCAACACGATGCGAATGTCACCGGCGACGATGATCGCGCCAGCGACCTTTCCTTCGTTCTCGAATTGCACTGCCACGGTGAAGCCGAGTGCATCTCGGTACCAGCGGATGGATTCTTCGACGTTATTGCACGTGAGCGAACAGCCCAGGTTCGTCGCGGTGAACGCGGCGGTCGGCGATGTCATTGGCGTGTGAGGGAGCGTGAGGGAGTGTGAATGGATCGTGATGTAGCGAACGGACGGCGCAGTTTCGTGCCTAACGCGCTTTCTATGAGAACCGCAATGCGCGATGCAAGACGGGGCGTTCGGCGGCGTGGCACCATGGCGCGGTAATCTTGCGCGCGCGGCGTGCAAAGTCGAGTCTGCTCCTCCGAACTCCTCGCCCACAACTCGAACGGCATATCCCTCAGCGCAATCGCAGCGCGTCGCCGAGGTGTGTGAACGCGCCTAACGACGTATAGCGCGGAGTTATGCAGTCGCGCCCATAGCCGCCCCCGTTCCGCGCTCAATGCTTGGACGCACAACGTCAGCATCCTCGCTCTCTCGCAACACTACGGCCGCAACTGTGCCATACGCCGCCGCCAGCGCGATCCACGTCAGTGCATCGACCCAGAAGATCCCCGCGATGTTCGACGCGAAGTGGATCGGCTGCGCGAACGTCGCGGCGATTCCGGCCCACAACGGGACCACGCGCGTCCTCCAGAGCGCGGCGCCGAGCATGATGCCGCCGATCACGTGAAGAGTTGCGATGACGTTGAGCGCGATCACCGGGGCGCTGCTCATGATGCGCTGATCGAGCTGCACGACTTCGTTTGTCAGTGCGCCGCCGGCGGCGATCTGCACGGCGACGACATCGCCCATCACGACGCCGATGATCGCGATCCACCCCACTAGGTGCAGCGCACCGCCAATGGTGGCGAGCTTGGGCGAGCGCGTGTCGAGGACGCGCATCATCGCAAGTGTCGCCGGAGCCGCGAGAAACGCTCCAGTGAATACGAAAACGTCCGACATCGCGGTGCGCGAAGGGGCTCGCGCAATCGCGCGCAGTGCGTCCGCCGAATCGAGAATACCGTACGCCGGGTAGAAGACCCAATACATCAGGATCAAGAGCGGAAACAGCACCAAGCTCCCTGCCAACACCGTCTGACGCACGCGGGAGAGCTTCACGGCGAACTCGCGGTTGATGAGGGCGTGAGTCTTAGCGCTCGACTGGCCGCCGCGAAAGGCCAAAGTTCACCCGCACTTGCGGCTTTTCACCCGACCATCCTATCTTCGGCAACAGCCCGCGCATTCACGCGCAGGCGCATCCGCGTCACGATGACAGAACTCCGCCTCCGCAACCCGAAGCCCCGACTCCTCGCGCCGATGTTTGCCGCGCGTACAGGAGACGTGTGCCCGTTTGCGTCTTCCGCGCGTGAGTACCGCGTCGACGGAGGTCGAGCACCCTAGGTCGTCAGGATTCGATGTCGTGATCCGGCCTTTTGGGTGCAGCTGACCCGAAAGGCTTTTTTGTTGCGCTCTGCGCTCCCCCACCCGGATCATCGATATGAATCACGAACTCATTGCCCGATACACAGGTCAACCGACACGCCTCCCGCCCGAGCTACGAACGCAGATCGAACGCGAGTGGAGTGGCGACGCCGTGCAGCTCTACGCGTTAGGCGACCTTGACCACACGTTTCAGCTCAGCGAGGTATGGCTGGCGTTAGGCGCGCGGTGCGTTGCTGTTGCCACGCGCGTCGTCGACGGCGTGTGGGACGTGCGCTCCATCGAGCGACGCCACATCACGGCCGTCGAAGAGTCGCAAGGTCTCAGTGCCAACACCTTCTCGCTACTCGGCACGCCGGGAGATCCTCCCCTCCTCACCATCCGCTTCACGCATCGCCAACGCGGCGCGTTTGAGAACATCCGGTTTGTGCTCGACGAAGCGCTCGAGGGGCGGACCATTACCTCGGACGACGCCGATCGCGTCTATGCCGACGCGGTCTCGCGTCCGATACGCGATGCGCAAGCGTTGGTGGCGAGGCGACCAGCGGCGGTCCTGCTGCGGCTCCTTAGCTATCTGCGTCCGTACCGGCGGCAATTGACGCTCGGACTGAGTGCGGCCGGTGTCATCACACTCGCGTCGCTCGTCCCGCCATACCTCGCGGGGTACCTCATCGACCGCGTGGTTCGCCCCGTGCAGCAGGGCGCGCTCGCGCGAGATGCTGGCGCAGCGATAGCCTGGATCGCTGTGATGGCAATGGCGACCCTCTACGTCATTCGCCAGGCGGCAGCGCTCGTTAGGCTGCGGCTCATGTCGGTGTTAGGCGAGCTGGTGGCGCGCGATCTCCGTTCGGAGCTGTACGAACACCTGCAAAAGCTTTCCCTCTCGTTCTACTCGCGAAAGAAGACGGGGAGCTTGATCACGCGCGTCACCTCCGACACCGACCGGCTCTGGGACTTTCTCGCCTTCGGTATCGTCGACGTATCGCTCTCCCTGATCATGCTGTTGGGGCTTTCGATCGTGCTGCTCACGCTCGATTGGCGCCTGGGACTCGTCATGACGATTCCTGTCCCGGTCTTCTGCTACGCGATCTACCGGCACGGAGAGAACCTAAACCGCGTCTTCATCCGCGCGTGGCGAAAGTGGTCGGCCGTGTCGGACGTGCTCTCTGACACCATTCCCGGCATTCGCGTGGTGAAGGCGTTCAGCCAGGAAGGGCGCGAGGTGACGCGCTTCGACGGGCGCAACGACGCGGTGACCGATGAGTTCAATCGCATTCACCATATGTGGACGACCTTCTGGCCACTCCTCATGCTCTTCGTGCACGCGACGACGGTCACCGTTTGGGTCTTCGCCGTTCCGCGCTTGTTAGGCACAGGAGCGTCGCTCTCGTCAGGCACGTTCGTGTCGTTCCTCCTCTACACCACGATGTTCGTGGCGCCGATTGAGGTCATCGGGCAGATCGCGCGTACGATGAATCGCGCGACGAGTTCGGCGCATCGAGTCTTCGAGGTGCTGGACAGCGAGCCGGAGATTCGTGAGGCTAACGATCCGGTGCAGCTCTCACCGGTTGCGGGGGGCGTCACGTTCGAGAACGTGACCTTCGCCTACGACGGCGTGCGTCAGGTTCTGCGCGGGATCTCGTTCGACGTCGCACCCGGTGAGTTGATCGGCCTGGTGGGGGAATCGGGGGGTGGAAAGTCGACGGTCGTCAATCTCATCGCGCGCTTCTACGACGTGTCGGGGGGCGCGGTCCGCATCGATGGCGTCGACATCCGCGAACTCGACACCGAACACTATCGCGGGCAGCTCGGGATGGTGCTCCAGGAGCCGTACCTCTTTCATGGAACAGTGCTGGAGAACATTCGCTACGGAGTGCCTAACGCGCCGTTAGGCGATGTGGTGGCGGCGGCGAAGGCGGCAAATGCGCACGACTTTGTCTTACGCCTTGCGCAAGGATACGACACCCTGGTTGGCGAGCGGGGGCACACACTTTCGGGAGGAGAACGTCAGCGCATCTCGATCGCACGCGCAATTCTACGCAATCCGCGAATTCTCATTCTCGACGAGGCAACGAGCAGTGTGGACACCGAGACGGAGCGGGAGATTCAGGAGGCGCTCGATCACCTGGTGGCGGGGCGCACGGTCTTCGCCATCGCGCACCGCTTGTCGACGCTGCGCCGAGCATCGCGATTGATGGTGTTGGAGAATGGGAGGATCGCGGAGTCTGGGACGCATCGAGAGCTGCTCGCGATTCCTGATGGCGTCTATCGCAAGCTGTACGAAATGCAGTTACAGCTGCAATGAACAGTCGATCCGAAATGGGGGAATATATGGAAGAGCTCCAAAGCACCGAAGCCGGCGAACCTGTCGAGGTCCAGGTGGCTGCGCGAGGAGACGAGCTGCCGCATGCAAGGCTTCAAGTGCACCGTGCAGCTGGCGGACGTTTGATGGTGCTCGTCGGCCCTCGCGAAGTGGCCGTGACGCTCAGGCAATGCTTCCCGTGGTCCAAGCCTCGGCGATTTCTCTCGCTGCGTGACGAGGATGACGAAGAGGTGGCGTTGATCAATGATCCGCGCGATCTCGACAACGCGTCTCGCGCAGCGATCGAAGAGTCGCTAGTGGAGGCCGGCTTCGTTCTCGAGATCGCGCACGTGCGGGAGATCGAGGAGGAAATCGAGATCCGGCACTGGACAGTGGAGACTAAACAAGGGAAGCGTACGTTCCAGACGCATCTCGACGATTGGCCGCGCATCCTGCCGAACGGCGGGCTGCTCATACGGGATGTGGGAGGGGATCTGTATCTGCTTGCCAATCCGCCGGAGGCCGACGAGAAGACGCGGGCGCTGCTGTGGGCGTATGTGGATTGATGCTACTTGTTCCGAGGCGGCGTCCCCGACCCGCCGACTCCCGTGCGCGCGCCGCGCACGAACGTCCGTCGTCCGATTCCGTACGCGCCGGTCTCGTCGGTGGCTTTCACCAGGATCTCGATCTGGCCGTAGTGAACATCGGTGATATCAACGGTGAGGACCCAAGCGTATGAGAGACCGAGCGCACCGACTCTCGTGAGCGCCAACGGAAATTCCTTGGAGTCGAACTTTGCCGTCACGCTCTGAACTTTCTTTGGAGAATTCACGCCGACAACGATGGTCAGCGTGTCGCCGACCGTGGCGCTGTCCTGCGGCTCGGCGAACGACACAAGAATTTTCTCGTCGATGTTGTCGAGGACCGTGATGTCAATTGAGGCGCTGACGCGTCCCACATTCGCTTCCACCTTCGCCTCGCCGGCGAGGATCGCGGTGACCATGCCTTGCGGCGAGATGGTCACCACTGGCTGGCCGCGAACAACGCTTGCGGTCCAACTGATGTTCGCGTCGCTGACCACCGCACCGGTGCCATCGTACGCCGTAGCCGTCAGCTGCAACGTCTCGCCTAACTTGAGCGTGCTGCTACCTGGCGAGATGACGATCGTCGCCACCCCCGCGTTCGCCGCGGTGACCGTGACCTGAACCGTGGCCGAGATGCCCTCGCTCGTCGCCGAAATCGTCGCACTCCCTTGTGCCACCGCCGCGACGACTCCCGCTTGGCTTATCGTTGCCCGTGACGAATCGCTCGTGCTCCACTCCAACGGGCGCCAGGTAATGGCGCGCCCCATCCGATCGAGCAACGTCGCGTGCAGGGTGACGTGCGAAGTCGGAACGAGCGTTAGGCTCGAGTCCGACAGTTCGATGCGCGCCACTGGCGGCGGCGTGACGGTAACGACGACAGTCCCCGCCTTGCCCGCTAACTCCGCCATAATCGTCGTTTGGCCGGCAGCGAGTCCACGCACGATTCCGTTGTCGTCTACGGCGACAATGCCGATCGTTTCCGTCGACCACACCGGCTTCGAGATGGTGACCGATTCGCCGTTGGACATGACGCCAGTGGCGATGATAGACGTTGAATCACCCACGCGAATGGTGGCCGACGCAATTTTGAGCGTGATCGATGACAGAGTGGTGGTCGGCACGACCGCGGGGCCGGTAGGACTGGCGGCACCGCCCCCACACGCCACAAGGGGCGCAATCCCGATGAATGTGCTAGCGACCCGGGCGCAGAATGCGATTGCTGATCGAAGATTCGAGAAGCGCATTCGGCGCGCAACAGGCGAGTGAGGAGACGTCCGCAATGATCGAAGATGCGTACGCGTTCCGACTACTGCAACGTATTTACCCCTCCCTTTTCGTCGCCCTCACCCTCGCGACGTTCGCCGCGGACCGGGGTGGTCGCACTTTATTCCGGTGCAGGTGGATGGCCGTGCTCCAATTGATAAAGAGGGAATGACGGCGCGCCTGGAGAGTGTCATCGAGCGGGCGCTCCGTCGCGTGTGAAGTCACGCGCTCATCCGATCTCCTTGATCCCGCTCCCAGTCGTTAGGCTACTCGTCACATCACACCAGGAGTACTTCATGGAACGCACCGCCTTGCGTCGATGGGATGTTGGCCGGTTGACCCGCCTTGTCATTGTTCTCGCCGCATGCGCCGCGTGCACCGCCCCCGCCCGCACAGAGAAACGCGACAGCGCGTCGCCTTCGACGCACCCCGCGACTGAGGACGCCGATGCGGTCCGCGCCGAGCGCGCCGCGCAGAACCGTGCAATCGCTGCGCTGGATACCGCGGCCATCGCGAGCCACTGGACCGACGACGTCGAAATCCGACGCGGACTCGGCGCCCTCGTCACCGGTCGCGAGGCATACAAGCGGCTGTTCAACCCCGACTCGGGCACCGTCGCGCGTGGCGAGGAACTCATCTACCAGCGCGAGCCGACGAGCGTGGAGGTGAGCACGCAGTGGCCCCTCGCATACGAAGCCGGAACATGGATTGGGCATCTCGGCGGCGCCGACGGACCGGCGATGATCAGCGGGAAATACAGTGCGCAGTGGGTGAAGCGCGACGGACGCTGGCTCATTCGCGGCGAGGTGTATGTCGCGCTCACCTGTGCCGACAAGGGATGCGCGTCGAAGGCACTACCGTAGCCTCACACTGGCGCCCCAAGCGACCGGAACCTATTGTCACGCGTCCCGAAATCGGACGTGCAAACGCACCGGTCCTCAGGGAGAAGCAACGTCCTCGCGCCTCGCCCCCCACCGAGACGAATGCCACATCAGCTCGAGCGCTTACGTGAGCACCTCGCAGGGCGGTACAACATCGAACGTGAGCTCGGCCGCGGCGGCATGGCGACCGTCTATCTCGCGCACGACACGCAGCACGACCGCCCTGTCGCGCTCAAGGTCCTGCATCCGGAGTTGGCCGCCTCGTTAGGCAGCGAGCGCTTCCAGCGCGAAATCAAGCTCGCCGCCCGACTCCAGCATCCGCACATTCTTGGCGTATACGACTCCGGCGTCGCCGACGGATTCCTCTGGTTCACCATGCCGTACGTGGACGGAGAATCGCTGCGCGACCGCCTAACGCGCGAGCGGCAGCTCCCCATCGCCGACGCGGTGCGCATCACGCGAGAAGTGGCACTAGCGCTCGACTTCGCTCATCGACACGACGTCGTTCATCGCGACATAAAGCCGGAAAACATTCTGCTGATCGACGGCCAGGCGATGCTCGCCGACTTCGGCATCGCGCGCGCGCTCCATGCGGGCGAAGAGGAGAACCTCACCGGCACCGGGATGTCGATCGGAACGCCGAGCTACATGAGTCCCGAGCAGGCGGCGGGCGAGAAGTCCTTCGATGCGCGCACCGACATCTACTCGCTGGCCTGTGTGCTGTACGAGCTGCTTGCTGGAGAGCCGCCGTTCTCCGGACCGACGGTGCAGGCAGTGATCGTTCGCGTAATGACGGAGACGGCGCGACCACTCGATGTCGTTCGGCCTGCCGTTTCGCGCCAACTCGCTGGTGCGATTGCACAGGCGATGTCGAAGACGCCAGCCGATCGTCCGGCGACTGCGGGAGATTTTGCGCGTCTGCTCGAGACATCGTCGACGATTCCGGCAACGATTGCGATCAACTCCCCTGCTCCGGTGACAACTGCACCGGCGCATTCACGGCGCGGGATGTGGATCGCCGCCGCCGCGCTGTTCCTCCTCGTTGGAGTCACCGGAGCGTATTGGATGACCAAACGCGGAGGCCTTGCATCTGGCGAGCATCGCGTTGCCGTTCTTCCATTCGAAAACGCGGGGAGCGCGGAAGACGCCTACTTCGCCGACGGAATGACGGATGAGGTTCGTAGTCGCCTTTCGGCAATTCGCGGACTCCGTGTGACGGCGCGCGCCAGCAGCTCGCAGTATCGGCGCTCAACGAAAACTCCGCGGGAGATTGGGCGCGAGTTAGGCGTCCAGTTCCTTCTCACCGGAACGGTGCGTTGGTCGAAGACGAATGGTGTGAGTCGTGTGCGGGTGACGCCGGAGCTGACCGACGTCTCGAGCAGCGAGACGCGCTGGAGTCTGCCGTACGACACGGTGATGTCGGACGTCTTTCAGGTCCAAGCGAGCATTGCAGCAAAGGTGGCCGAGGCGCTGAATGTGGCGTTGGCGCCGCCGGTGCGTGAGCAGATTGCGAAACCGTCGACGTCGAACCTTGATGCGTACGACGAGTTCCTGAAGGGGGAGCAGCTCACGAACTCGATGAGCGTTACCGACGCGGTGATCCTGAAGAAGGCGCTCGTGAACTACGAGCGAGCTGTCCAACTTGACAGCACGTTCGTGAAGGCGTGGAGCGCCGTCGCCCGAGCGTACTCGATCATCAACGGCGAAGGGCCCACGAAGGAGGGAGTCGAGAAGGCTCGCGTTGCGACCGAGCGCGCGGTACAGCTCGCGCCAGATCGGCTCGAGACGCGCCTCGCGATGGGAGTGTATCTGCTCGCGGTGAAGACCGACTACGCCGGCGCACGCGAGCAGTACATGGCGGGGCTCGCGTCGGACCCGAACAACGCGGACCTTCTCTCCAACCTGGCCACAGTAGAGACCACGTTAGGCAGGTTCGACGACGCGTTGAAGCATGCGAAGCAGGCGACAGAGCTCGATCCGCGATCGATCAGCGGCGCTCGCCGACTCGCGATGTATTACCACTACGAGCGACGCTTTCCCGAAGCGCTCGCGGCGTGGAACCGCGCGCTCGTCCTCGCGCCGCAGGCTCTCCCGCTCATTCAGGGAAAGGCGTTTGAATACCTGAGCCAAGGGCAACTCGATAGCGTGCACGCAATGGTGCACTCGGCCCTTGCAGCTGGCGTCGACACAACGTCGCTCCTGGTTCGGTTTGCGCTGTATCAGGAGACGATGTGGACACTCCCACCCGAGTTGTGGCCGAAGATTGTGACACTGACGGTGCAGGACTTCGGCGGCGACCGAGGACATTGGGGACTAAAGATCGGCCACACCTACAAGCTGCTCGGCGATACCGCGCGAGCGAGAATGTTTGGCGACAGCGCGCGTGCGGCGTTCGAGAAGCAGGCGCGCGACTTCCCCGCGCGGGCGCAGGTCCACGAGTTGATGGCGCGTGCGCTCGCGTTAGGCGGTCACAAGACGGAAGCCGTGACTGAGGCCGAGCGTTCGCTCGCCTTGCGTGAGACCGTGCAGGATGCCTCGCTCAAGCCATACGTGCACTTCCAGGTGGCGCGCATCCTGATTCAGAGCGGCGAGTATGAGCGGGCGTTGGATTTGCTTGAGCCGTTGCTGACGACGCCGGCGTCGGACGTGACGCCCGCGTATTTGAGGATCGATCCGACGTTCAAGCCGCTCTTGGGGAATCCGCGGTTTGAGAAGATGATCAGGTAATGCGTCGCGCTCTATCGATCGACCTCATCCCTCCTGACCGAAAAGCAGCGTAGCGCAACGCCACGGTTGCCCGCTGCCATTTGGCATGTTATGTTTTGCCATATGGCACGATAAGGAGCGAGTATGGCCAGCTCTACCGACCGCATGTCGAGTGATGTCGCCGAATTGTGGAAGAACGTTCAGGGTGGACGACGCGAAGGGCACTACTACGTCGCGCTCTTCGGTTTTCGCAAATACGACCCGCTCGACGTCGTTGAACAAATCCATCGCGGATTGTCGTACGCGGCGTTTGAGCGATTTCAGCGAAATACTGCCTTACCATTTCGAGTCATAGCTAACGCCGTTGAGATTCCGGAGCGCACCCTGGCACGCAGAAAAGAAAGCGGGCGCTTTGAGCCGGAAGAAACGGATCGTCTCGTTCGGATCTCGCGGATAGTTGCGCGAGCAATCGAGCTATTCGAAGGGAATTCCGATTCGGCTCGAAACTGGCTGACCAATCCTGTCACAGCGTTAGGCGGTCGATCACCAATTGAGTTTGCCTCGACCGATGTAGGCGCCATCGAGGTCGACAGCCTCATCGGAAGGTTGTCCCAAGGCATTCCCGCCTAGAATGCAACTCTGGCGCTTGACGAAGACTCGTTATGCGTCGAGCGCGTTCGATGGAGAAGGCGCTCGACTCTACGGCGCGAGATGGAACAGTCGCGGAGTGCGCGTCGCGTACGCATCAAGCAATTCTTCGTTAGCGGTGCTCGAGGTTCTCGTTCACATGACGAGCGGCGGTACGTTTCCCGGCTACTCGCTCATTTCAGGAACGCTGGAGGATTCTCTTGTCGAGGATCTTGAGATCTCGTCGCTGCCGAAAGACTGGAACGTCTCGCCAGTACCACCGCACGTTCAGGCCATTGGCGATTCATGGATCAAGTCTGGCCGCCGTTTGGCGCTGCGAGTACCAAGTGTGGTTGTAGCTGGCGGACACCATCTCCTCATCAATCCGGCACATCCGGACGCTGCTCGACTCAAAATCGATTCGATCGAATCCTTCGAGTTCGACCCACGGTTGCTACGCTGAGGGTGGGCGATCGTGACAACTGAAGGTTTATCTCCTAGTCCATAGCGCGACCGTCCCGCAGATCGTCATCCCCCCAAATTCCGGCGGCGTCTCGGCGTGCGATCCGTACACCTCGATGCCCGAGAGCGACTTCACGGAATACGAGTCCAAATCCACAGGAGGCGGCCCGTTCCAGGTCCACACGCGAATGCCGTCTAGGAAAACCTGGAGATAACAGGCTACCTGATAGACGCCGCTGCCGTCGCTCCAACCGCGGATGATGGCAACGAGCGACTCGGTTGGAACGCTGCCAGTGGCCAGCGTGGCGCCACCGTTAGGCAGGGTGATGACGCGCACTCCTCCGCCGATATTACGGAGAATGTCGGAGACTCGTGCGTCTTCCCGTAGCCGCAACACCTCAGGGCCGACAAACTTTCCTAACGATCGCGTGCGATGCTCGAGGAATGCACGAGGGGCCGATGCGCTGTCGACCTTGCCTAACGATGGCTCCGCTTCGATGAGGCGCACCCGCGAGTTCTTCCTGGGTTGAGCGGCAACTATTCCTGTCGACGCAACACCTCCTGCTTCCACGCGCACCTCAAGGGTCTTCGCAACCAGAGGGAGCGGGGCGAGCCTCATGGTATCGCGCCACACGTCTTGCGCGTTAGGCATGGACTCGACGTAGACCGGCGTGTTGGACGGCACCCCGCACAGCGTCGCTTGTCCCCTTTCGTCCAGGGTGAACGTCATCTCCTTCTTCGTCTCGGCGATGCCGCTGCCTGGCGCCGAGTAGGTGGTCCAGCGCGCGCGACCGTTGGCTCCGGCGAGTCCGTTGGTGCTTCCCGCGTGCACAATCGTTAGGCGAACCACCACGTCGCTCCCAGAGACGGGCAACTGCGTGCAGAGCTTCGCCACGATCGAGCGAAGCGAAGGAGTTGCGAGGCGAATCGTCCCTTTCGATACTGGTCCAACCTCGATCACCGACGATGCCATACGCACGCCAACGGAATCGAGCGATGGTATCGCCGCACTAATGGAGTACGTCCCTGGCGGCACACCGGAGAGCGCGAAACGTCCGTCTGCGTCCGTCACGCCTCGAATTTCCGTTCCATCAAGCGTGACAACAACGCTGCGCGCGGGAGCACTCGTGATGCTGTCGAAGACAACGCCGCTGATACGCGTCCCCTCAATCGTTATGGTGGTTTCGGAGGAGACCGCATCACCGATGGTGCCACCGGTGATGCGCACGCTCACGAGCTTCATCGCCATGCCTAACGTGCGCGCAGCCGTCAGCGGCATGCGAATGTGCCAATCCTTGACATACCACCGACCGTCGGCAAGGCGCGAGAAGCGTACGCGCCCACCTAAGCTGTCGGCTTCCGGGTCACCGGGAATGCCGCGCGGGAGCGCCTGATAGCGATAGACCACTTCGCGCAGCTCCGAACTTTTGCCGTCGAGCCAGAGGACGCCGACGATATCGAAGAGTCGGCTGTTGGATGATGGCGAGAACTCGAGACCAACTCGTGAGCCCTCCGGCGACTCTGATCGGACCGCGCGAAAGCAATGCGTGGAGACAAACTCGTCGGAGATGAGGACTTCTGCGTCAGGGGCGAAATAGTCGATGGTTCCATCGCTCTGCCGAACGAGAAATCCATCGCGAGCGAGCGTCGCCGCCGGAATGCTGCGAAAGATCTTCCCAATCGGTTCCACCGACGAGCTGCGCCTATCGCGAAGCACGCGACCCGTCTCCGCATCCACTTCGCGTTCGAAACGCGTGACTGGCGCGCGCTCGACGCGTTTGGTGGTGATCGTCGTCGCCGTGAGTGCACCGCGCGCATCGTCCCACAGCCTAACGACATCTTCGCCCCCTTCCGAAATCGTCTTGCATTGCGAGGAGCCGCTCACGCGCACCACCGAAAGCGCCGGGACAACCGCATCGACCTCGAGGTCCATCCGCCGAGCTTCTTGCAGGTCGAGCGAGAACGGTGGCGAGGTCGATGGACGCACGCCGATGCGCTGCACCACGAGCGTGAATCGTCCCGCGTTAGGCGCTCGGAGTTCATACGTTCCGTCGGCGGCGCTCAGGACGTTGGCGAGTTTCGACTTCTGGTCATCGAAGAGCGTGAGAACGACGCCAGGGACAGGCGCACGCGAGCTTTTGTCAACGACGGTGCCGCGGAGGACTTGGGCGGAGGCGGTCGTCGTCGTGAGGAGGGCGACGAGGAGTGCGAGGAGTGTGCGGGCGAAGGGAGGCTTCGCGATGCGCGTATTGGGAGTCACTTCCACGATGGAGAATTCTTCAGGGTGCGGAAATCTCGTGCAGATGTACATCCTAACTCGCCCTCGCGAAACTCACACTCTATGGAGACATACCCGCTGAACTGCGCCCCGTCGCTCCAAGTCACACGCACTTGATAGAGTCCCGGTAGAAAAGAAGCGATCGGACGGGTGTAGCCCGGTATGCGGCGCCTAGCTAGGTCCCCGATCTCCAATCGGACGATGGAGCTATCTCCAGCAACATAGAATAAGATGCTGCCATCCTCTTTCGATCGCGGAAGCGGGGTTCCTAAGGGACGCGTGTGACGATCTATGCTACGACTTCCCATGGGCGGTGCGAACCAGTTGGGCGAACCCATGGATGCACGAAAGCGTTGGGTGAACAGCGAGTTACCGCCTGAGAGACCCCACGCATCGTCACAACGCTCGGTCGTTAGGCGGCCGCTCTGTCTAGCGTCCCAGCCGGCAAAGACTAAGTAGCGATAGCCGACCGAGTAGAAAGCGCACGGAGCATCCGCGCCGAGGGACAATGTCACCGTGTCGGGAAGCGCTCCATGCCACGACACCTCCGTCACAAGCCGCACGGTGCGCGTAATCGTGTTGCTGACGCTATCGAAGTGCTGATCGGCGGAGAGTACGTACCCCATGAAGACTGCATCGCGTTTCAGCCACGGTTGGTCGTATGGTCGCTTCGGGATCGTTCCAACAGGAACGCCCTGTAGGCACGAACACGCGAATGACGTCGTTGGAAACACCGACGCGAGGAGTAGCGAGACGACTAGAAGCCATCTCATAAATGGGCGCCGGCTTCTGGCCGGCGCTGCGCGCCGGCGCGCCGCCGACCATTTATGAGATGGCCTGTACATGGCGGAAGTTGTGCTTCGGCATTTCAGCTCCACCATCAGAAGGGTTTCGAATTGATGCGCGCTGAAGTATGCGACCAGAAGCGTATTAGGCGCGTTGCGAACCCGAATGCGGAAGGATGCCTGCGGTTGTTACGCAGAAATGTACGACGGAAGCACAACACGGAAGTCCCCGCGCCGAGAGGACTTCGTCCCTGCGCCGAGCGTACCTTCTCGGCGTAGTTAGGGTGATGCGTCCGAGGGGCTTCGCGCGCATGCTCGGCGCAGCGAAGTCCGTTGAAGATCAACAAACACAAACGACCCTGATGAGTACGAATGAAGAGATGACTGCAGAGGAGTTCTTCGCGCTTGGGTCCCAAGGAAAACGAACGGAGTTGATCGACGGTCAGCTCGTTATTCGCGAACACCGTTCGCGCTCCCGACGTCGCGTATGTATCGCGTGATCGTTGGTCCGCGCCCCTTCCCGTAGGCTTCTGGGAATTCGCTCCGACCATCGCGATAGAAGTGCGGTCTCCGAAGGATGTGCGGGGCGCGCGACTCAAGAATGTCGCCGACTGGCTCGATGCTGGAAGCGATAGGGTGCGGGTCGTGGATCCGCAGCGCAAGTCGGTGTACGTCTACACGACGGACGGTTCTCTGTCAGTGCTTCGGAGCGACGACAAACTCGTGGATGAGGAATTGCTTCCCGGCTTTGCGCTTTGGCTCAAGGGAATATTCTCGTTGGATGAGTGACGGTTACCAATTCCGCCGGCATCGATCACCTAGGGGAAAAGTTTAGGAATTTTCCGCCGACTGCCCGATGGCTGCACGCTCGCAGCGTCTCATCTTCGCTGCAGATGCTGCGGAGTTGCGCGCTGTTGATTGCCGCGGCATCGCTCATCGCTACTGTGAGGCTTCGATGCTACGAAGACATCTCTCATTCCTGTGCGCGAGCGGAGTCGCCGCACTCGCCGGATGCGCCGATCGCGCAGCTCTCGCTCCAACTGAATCCGCAGCCACCGCTTCACTGGAGCGGGCTTCTACGTCGGTGGCCCTTCCCGTCTCTCTGAGACATCGCCCGCGCGTTCTGGCCGTGCCGCGCGGCGGCTTTGGCGCCATCGCCTTTCGCGTCAATGACAAAGGGTTCATTGCAGGTTCCACCGGCTACGAATACGTCGGTCCGTCACCACACGCCCCCGGAACCGTCACCTGCCGCGTCGCATATGGCGCCGCGATTTGGCGCGACGACAAGGTGCTCATGCTCCACGAAAAGATCGTGCAGGCGCTCAAGCTCGATCCTTGTCAGACATCCACGCGCGCTGTCGACATCAACAACGACGGAGCGGTGGTGGGAGATGTTCGGGATCAGATCGGTGGGACTGCGTCGTACGGATTCGCTTGGGTCGAGGGAATGGGTGTGATCGCCATTCGCGATGTAGGTGACACGTTCATGGCTGGCATCAACAATCGCGGCTTGGCCGTCGGATACAGCTACACGCAAGGCGGCACGTCGGGGGGACATGTGTTCGGGTGGACGCGCTCCGGTGGTTCCTTCGAGATTCCTGGTCCTCCGCAGCCCGTGTACAACTGGGAGACGGCGACCGATGTCAGTGACGGGGGCGACGTCCTCGGATGCTCGGACCATCAAGTCGCGCGCTGGAGCGCACGGAGTCAGGGTTCGGCACTAACGGCGTACTGCCGCCCAATGGCCGAGCTGGCCCCCGGACAATTCGACGAGTACTGGCCGGGCGGACTCAACGCGTCCGGGGATGCTGCATTTCTTAGTTGGGGTCCGGACGGCGGAATGCGCGGCTTCTGGTGGGGGCACGATGCCGCCGCTCCTCGCTTTGCCGCCTGGCGCCCAGGGGGTGCAACGGCGCTGAGCGATCTCGCGCGGATGGTGGGTGTCCTTCGCGTGAGCGACTCTCGAGAGTGGCTCGCGGTGACCCAACGCGATGACGACGTCGGCGTGCTTGCCTCGCCCTACGACGCGGGTGCATCAGTGGCGTTAGGCGTCAACGCATGCGGTGACGCGGTCGGGTGGGCGCGCTCAGCACGCGGCACACAGAGCGCCGTCATGTGGACAAACTCGTCGTGCGACGCCCCTCGGCGGTAAGCGTTGGTGGCGTGCGGTGATCGCGGGACTCGCGGTGCCCGCACATGATACCGTGCGTGCGCCGCGCCTAACGCGACGCCGCGCACCGAGAAGAGTTATCGCGCGTGGGTTGTTCGGCATGTGCGCTTCTGTGGGATGCGCCATCCACGCGAGTGCAACGAGACGGACATAGAACGATTCCTGCATCCCCGGCGCATGCGGGTGAAGTTGCAGCTGCAACGCAGAATCAGGCGTTGTCGGCCCTTCTCTTCTTGTATCGCGACGTCCTCGGCACTCCGTTGGCGCGTGTCCCTCCCTACGCCCGAGGGAAACGCGGATCGCGCGTGCCGGACACGTTGGAGCCGTCGGAAGTCGCGGCCATCCTCGCGCAGCTGCACGGTGTGCAAGAACTGATCGTACGGATGTTGTATGGGAGCGGCGTTCGCTTGTCGGAGTGTGTGAGCCTCCGAGTTAAAGATTTGGACCTGACTCGCGAGATCGTGATTGTGCGTGCCGGAAAGGGGGACAAGAACCGCCGAACGACGCTGCCGTCGTCATTCGTCGAGCCGCTGCGTGTTCATGTCGCCGATGTCGAACGCCAGCACCGCTCGTGTAAACGCCGATGCGCCTGCGCCGCCGAGACGCGTCCGGTCATATACACCCTGCATCGAGCGCACGGGAAAAAGTGCGCGGCGTCTAGTCGGGAATACAACGGGAGGAGCGAGGTGCGGGCCAGAAGATTCGAGCGCGTTGGCGTAGCGTATTGCGCGGCCGAGAAGGGACGAGACAGTTTAGGAGATTCGCTCGGCGGGCTGCCGAGATAGCGTTATGCGGTCTTTCTCGTCTTATCACGATGTCTGACTACACAGCTGTGCCACTCTCGTCCAAGGCCCGCATATCGCTCGCGATCGCGCGCGGTCTCGCGGCAGCGCGCGGGGACGACAACATCACGCCGAGTCACGTCGCGCTCGGATTGCTCCGCGAAGGCGAGAACGCCGCCGTCGCGACGCTCGTGGACGCCGGCGTGGACCTGCACGCGTTACGCAAGGCGTTGGAACACACGCTCGGCCCCGAGGGGCGGCCGCGACCTGGCGAAGTGTCCATCGCCCTGACCGCCGGCGAGGAACTCGTCCGAACGCGCGCGGCAGCTGAAAGCCTGCGTCAGCGCGACCCCTTCCTCGGTCCACAGCATCTGTTGCTCGCACTGCTCCAGGATACGAGCACCCACGTGACGCGCGAGCTCGCACGCCACGGCGTAACCTATGAGGTGACGGTCAGACGTCTTTCACACGTGCTCGCGGGCCGGCAGGGTGATGGCGCTCCACCGTCGGCTCCCCCCGCCGCATAACATGCGCTGCAGCTGACGAGCGATCTTTTGACTGCGCGCACAGAGTGCGCGCATCTTGTGGTACCTCGCCCGCAGCTGAGCTCAAGCGTTAGGCGCCTCTCGAACCGACCAAGCACCAGCGAGGCTTCGCGTGGCGGTGGTTGGTTCCGATCGTCGCGCATCCGCGGCATTGGCCTGACGAACAACGCCTTCCTACACAGGAAAGAACTCGCCGGCCTGTTGCG
>JBGAKW010000024.1:0-66315 GCA_044224185.1 Gemmatimonadaceae bacterium
GACTGTTAATCAGGAGGTCGCTGGTTCGAATCCAGCCGCCCCAGTAGCACAACAGCAACAGAATTGAGCACTTGCAGAGACGCCTCGGAGCTTAGCTCACGAGGCGTCTCTCGTTGGGGAAGCGCAGGGGAAGCCTGCGGGGTGGAAACGATCGACGATTCCAACGAGTGAGTGCCAATAACGCTGCGTTTGGAAACCTCGGATGGGGCTCAGGGGTCTATCTCCATATACAGTGTGACGAGACCTATGGACAGCAGGTACAGTCTCGGCACATGTTGCTTCGACTCACTGGGAGATGCTTCCGTGAACGTCATGACTCGCGAGCAAGAAGCGCTGTTGGAGAAGTTGATCCAGCTCGCCGGCGATGCGTCGATTGTGGAGAGGGCGTTGATCGACCTCAACCGCGAACTCGAACATCCGCCGACCGTGCGCGAAGTCATTCGCCGGATCCTCGAGCTTCGCCATTCGGCGCCCGACGCGATGGCCACCGCCTAACGCCTCACCGTCACACATGTCGATCGCCTGGGGGAGTCTGGTTCTTCTGATCCTGCTTCTCCCAGGCCTTCTCTTTTTTGTCGGTGCGCTACTTCCCGAAAAATTTACGCGCGATGCTGAGCAGCGAAGCCCGCTCGGCCAACTCGGTGGTGCGCTGCTCATCGCTTTCTTTGTCCACGGTGTTTACTACCTCGCGCTGAGTCTCGCGTCGACCTTTGTCGCGTGGATCCCGCGCGTCGACGTCGCGGGCTTCCTCATCGTGCTCAACGCATCGCCGGGGCCTAACGGAGGAATCGCAGAAACGGAAGTGATGATGCGAGCGCACGCGCTCGCGATTTTCCTGTACGTGTTGCTGACATGCGCCGGCGGCGTCGGCCTCGGTTGGGCGTATGGATGGCTCGTCTCGCAACGCGGCGTTACACATCTCACGAAGCATCCCTGGCTCTACGATCTCGACACGGAGGGGTACACCTATGCCCATGTAATGTCGAATGTGAAAGAGGGCGAGCGAGTCCTGATGTACAAGGGATTCTTGCGCTGGGCCGGGTTGCGTGTCGATGGACGATTCTCGTATCTCATCCTTCGAGACGTCACGCGGTACTACATGCGATTAGAGAAAGACGCGCCAGTCACGAGCGACCCAGCGACGCACAAGGTCATCGGCGAGACCGCGAGTCAAGACTCAGACCCGAAACTTGCGAAGCATACACGCGTGAACGCGGCGTCGATCTTCTTCATCGAGGGAGAGGACATTGCAAACGCGTTCTTTCAACGACTGGCGATGAAGACCGATTTACGCGCCACGTCCGAATTCGAGCGCGTCGTGATCGAGGAGCAAGAACGACTGTTTCGACTCTTGGAAACGGTCGTAGCGCCGAGTGGCGCGCGCAACGTCAGTAAGAGCAACTCGTAAATCGCCACGCGTCTCACGGAGGACTCAAAATCCTCTGCACTCTTTCATCTTTAGGGTGACAAGGGCTCCGAAAGCGGCGTGGTGGAGATGGGAGGAAGAAACATGTCGTGCTGAAACGCGACGCGTTCGAGCTCCTCGGCAGGCAGTCCTTTGTTTGTGCCTTCGAACGCTTCGCGATGCATGAGTTTCTCGGCCTCTTCGATGAAGCGACGATGGGCGTCTCGCCATCTCGAGTGCATGGTCCCAAGCTCTAACGCGGGATCCTCAATCGAGAGCTGCGGATCGATACGGCGACACCGATTGTACCAAGCGGCACAGCGCCCATAGGTATGGGTCGCCCTTATCGCGTGTTCTACGCGTTTGATCCACGAAGCACGGCGATTCTTCTGATCGGCGGCGATAAGACGGGAGATAACAGATTCTATGAGCAGATGGTGCCGATCGCAGACTCTTTGTATGACAACTACCTAGGTGAGCTGCGCAAGGAGGGTTTGATCGATGAGTAGAAGCGCCAGAAAGTTCGGTGAGCTTCGCGAAAAGATGACGCCTGAGCGTCGCGCTGCTGCGGAACACTGCACCGCGAGGATGATGCGCGACACGGCCCTTACAGAACTCCGGCGCGCTCGCAATCTCTCGCAAAAGACTCTCGCTGAGGCAATGGAAGCATCTCAGCCAGATGTGTCGAAGCTGGAGAAGCGCACAGACACGTACATCAGCACGTTAAGGAGCTACATCGAAGCGATGCGTGGGCACCTTGAGATTGTTGCGCACTTCCCTGAAGGTGACGTGCGAATCACCCAGTTCGGCGCGCTGGACGAGGCGCACGCATAGGCGTTATTCCTGCCTAACGACTCGGCTCCATCGCAGGCGGCTTTTCTTTCCGATACCGCATCTCCGCCACCCGAAGCATCTGCACCACGTCCGGCGTTGTCGGCCACGCCTCATTCCCGCTCGGCGCCGAGCGCCACCACCACGCGATGGTACTGTCGGGAACCACGACGAACGGACTCGGTGACGAAAAGACGGTGTAGCCTTCGAGGCGCCGTGGCCCGCCTGCCTGACGAACTGCGAGGCTGAAGTCCACACGTACGAGACGGCTGGTCGCAGAATCCATCGTCGCGGTTCCTTCCCAATCAGACCATCGCACGCGACCAGACGGAGCAAACCGAAGGCGAATTCGACGTGCTCCCTCGTCACCCGCAACATCGGCGGCAACCGGACAGTGATAGTCCCAGAATGCGGGATCGCCGAGCGTCGCGACAAAGAGAATGGGCACCGAGAAACCGAGCGGCACCTCGCGCACGATGTCACCGGGATCATAGCGCTCTCCCCACGAACCCGAGAAGCCACGCTCTAAATTCCGTCGAATCCTCGGCGCCCCCGGGTCGCTGCTCTGGACGACGGATCGACGCTCGAGTTTCAGGTCGAAAGGGTATGCCTTCCGAAACGATTCGTAGCGTTCGGCGCTTTCTCGAAGCTGTTCGAGCGCCCATAACGTGAGGGGGCGCGCGTCTTCTGTTAGCGTGGGACACTCCCGCGCTGTCGAGGTGGCAATTCCGGGGAGCGCGAATGGAACGCGGCGAAGGCGCACGACGACGGTGTCGCTCCCGTCGGCGCGGAGCTGGTCTCGTTCCAAGTCGAGGTCGACGTACGCAAAGCCGAGCTGTCGAACGCGCAGCCTGAGCGATGTCTTCGCGGGAATTCGGGCGCGCGCCATACCTCCTTCACGAGTCAGCGCACGGGCGCCCGTCGCCAGGTCGATCACCTCCGCGTTCGCAAGCGGAGTGTCGTCCTCTTGCGTGAGCACGCGCACGGTGACGATTCCATCCTGTGCGTGTGCGGCCGCCGTGCACGTGAAAAGCGCGGCAACGACGGCAAATGTGCACGCGAAGCGGTACGCGCGCTTCGCGGCCCTCGTCATCAGACCCTCTGGGCCAACGACGAATACGCGCAGACTAAAACCACACAGCTGACGAGCGTTCTGCTCTGTCCACTTCAAGCGACGTGTTCCGCCATACGAAAGAGAGCCTCGCCTCTAACGATGAAGAGGAGGCGCTATCCGGCAATCTGAGGCAACGCCGAGTGAGGAGCAACAACGGGCGCCTTCTCATTTCTACATCGGTGGGCGCTTCGCATCACGCCATTCTTCGAGGCGCGGAAGCTCACTCCCCCGCCAACACCGCCGCTGGATCCATCCGCGACGCCCGGCGCGCCGGAATCCAGCTCGCAAGCAGCGCCGTCACCACCAGCACCACAGCCGCCGTCGCATACATCACCGGATCGTTAGGCCCGACACCGTAGAGCAATCCCCTCAACACCCTCGTGAGGAACATTGCGCCGGCAAGTCCGATGGCGACGCCAAACATCGCCAGCACCGCTCCCTCGCATGCAAAGCGCCCGATGACGCGGCGCGGCGGCTCGCCTAACGCGAGGCGAACGCCGATTTCGCGCGTACGCATTTCGACGGTGTAGGACACGATACCGTACAGGCCAATCGCGCCTAACGACACGGCAACGATGGCCGACACGAGGAGCATGAGCGCCGTCATCGAGGTGCGCGCCATGGAACGCGACACCACCTCGCGCACGAGGCGCATGTTGTACATCGGCAGCGCCGCATCCAGGGATGCGACTTCGCGCCGGCTCGCGGCGACGGCATCTTCGGGAGCGCCTCGCGTTCGCATCACGACGGCAACCGCCGACGCCACCGTCGAGATGGCGCCGTATGCTTTCGAATTCTGGGAGAGATAGATGACGGTCGATGCCGCGCGGTCGAGCCCTTCCTGGTGAACGTCGCCTACGACGCCAACAATGGTGATCCAGTCGGCGTCGGGAAGAAACCTGATCCGCCGTCCGATCGCACGATTTGCGCCTCCCGGTCCCCAACTCTGCTCAGCGTAACCGACGCTGACGACTGCCTCGTCAGATCGCGTTCCGGCGGGGAGGTCGCGAAAGGTCTTCCCGGCGATCAGTGGAATTCCAATCGCCCGAAAATATGACGGCGATACGTAGCTCTGCGGAAATGTTGGCGCTGCACGCTCCGAGGGGGGCGCGTCTTCACGAAAAACCGTCGCAAGGTCAGTTCCTTCCTTGTCGAGCGGAAGCCAGGTGGAAAGGCCGACGGCGTCAACTCCGGGGATGGTCAGAAGTTGGCGCTGCAGTCGATCGTAGAACTGCGTAATGGCCGTGTCGCTCCGGTACGTGGCGTTAGGCAGCGCCAGACGGAACGCGAGCACCTTGTCAACGGAGAATCCGGGTTGCACCTGACGGAGCGAGACGAAGGTACGCGTCATGAGCGCCGCAGCGGAGAGCAGGACAAATGCGAGCGCCACTTGCGTCGCCACCAACCCACCCTGCAGTCGCCGACGCTCACGTCCGGACGTGGCGTTGCGTCCGCCCGAGCGAAGTTCGGTGCTCAAGTCGCGGAGGCCGAAACGGAGGATGGGGAGCGCACTCGTAAACATCGCGACCACAAACGTGACAATAAGGCCGGCCAAGCCAACGGTCGCGTCGATCCCGACTTCTCCGATACGCGGAAGCGGGACGTCAGTCGACCGGCGCAGGACGCCTAACGCGACATGCGCCCCCGCGATTCCAAGAGCGGCGCCGAGTGTCGCGACGATGGTCCCTTCGGCAACAAAACGAACGATCGCATCGAACCGGCCAGCGCCTAACGCGCTTCGCACCGCGAGCTCTCGCGTTCGCCCCTCAGCGCGCACGAGAAAGAGTGTGGCGATATTCGTACAGGCAGCAAGCAGGACGAACACGATCGTCGCCAGGATCACCCAGAGGACCGTGTGCACATCGCCGACGATATCGTCGCGGAGCGGATGAACCGTGATACGTGGCTTCACGAGATCGAGCCACTGACGCATCGGAATCCCGGGCGCCGCCACCGGAAAGAAGTCGACGGATCGCAAGATGGCGGCGTCGAAGTCGCGTTCAGCCATCTCGCGCGTCACGCCATCGCGCAGGCGCGCGATGCTTTCGTAGCGTAGTCCGACCGGCGCAAGATCCGCATCGCTCAGCTCGAGCGGCAACCAGAGCGCGATACCTTCTTGCGGAAACTGGATGGACCGAGGGAGGACGCCGACGATCTGATGCGAGCGCCCGTCGATCTGGATGGTACGACCGATCACTGCTTCGTCGGCGTCGAATCGTTCGCGCCACATCCCCTCGCTGATGAGCGTGACGGGGGCGTGTCCAGGACGTACGTCGTCGGGACTGAAGAGGCGCCCGAGGCGAGGCACAATGCGGAGCGCGCTGAAAATGCCTAACGATGCGCTGTCGGCCTGCAGGCGCACGGGAGTGACGCCATCGGTGACGTTCACGGATGTCGTCTGATGCAGGCCCATATCGCTCGCAGTCTTGTTGAGCCGCCGCAGCGTTTCGAACGACGCGTGCGATTGTCCGGCGACCGGAAAGAGCGGGCTCGTGAGCCGTACACTGACTAGTCGATCCGGCTGTGCGTAGGGAAGTGGCGCAAGGAGAACGCGATTCACAACGGCGAAGATGGCCGTGGTCGCGCCGATCCCGAATGCGAGCGTCAACACGGTGGCGATGCTAAATGCCGGCTGCCGCAACAGGCTGCGTGCCGCCAGCCGAAACTGTTGAGCGATCATTGCGAAGCTCTCTCGTCGGCTCTTGGTTCGTTGACGCGCGTGGTCGTGCGTGCGCAGCCAGTCAGTCACCTCACTCACATTGCCGAACCGCGCGAAGGCCGCACGGCGCGCATCATCGGCGTTCATCCCGCGCCGCTCGAACTCCGCGGCACGCATTCCGAGATGGTGGTCCAGTTCCTCCTGGATGTCCGCCGCCACGTTGGGGCGCACAAAACGCGCGTAACGTCTCCAGAACGGCTCGCGAACGTTAGGCATCCGAACCCCTATGCGAGCGACGGAGCAGCGCGAAGCACCTGCGTCACGGCGCGGGAGAACTCGAGCCAACGTCTCGCCTCGCTGCGGAGCTGCTTTCGTCCAGTCGCCGTGAGGGAGTAATACTTGGCGCGCCGGTTGTTTTCCGAGACGCCCCACTCCGCCTCGACCAATCCGCGGTCTTCGAGCCTGCGGAGCGCGGGATACAGCGACCCATCTTCGACCTGCAGGACGTCGCGCGTCGTCTCTTCGATCCAGTGCGCGATGCCGTATCCGTGGAGTGGTCCGCCCAGGAGCGATTTGAGGATGATGATCCCCAGTGTTCCTTGGAGGAGGTCAACGCGGTCGTCCGCCATGGTGTTCCCCTGTCAAGACGAGGGAAGCATACCGCGCCGAGTTGGAGGACGCAATACGAGGGTGTCCTGAGCTGTGGATCGTCCGCGTTAGGCAGCAACGCCGACCTCTATTTCGTGAGTATCCGCGTCCAGAGCTGGGCGAAGCGTGCCGGTGACAGCAACGCGTTTCTGCGGACGGCGGTGCGTGCAAGCGCACATCCGGCAGACAACGGATCGGCGAGTTCGGTCGACGGCGCGTCGACGGGGTGACTCGAGGCACGCGGGCGACAGCTCGCAGCAATCGACGCGCTCTCGAAGCGATAGCACCATTCGTCGGAAGTCCCGCGGTGAATCCGGGACATGCCCGACAGCTATTTCCGAATCGACAGGCGAAATGCTTCGGCGGCGCGATCGGAGTGTGGGATCGATCCATCGCTTTCATGCACGTCTTGCTCTTGTGCGTTCGTACATGCAAATGCGTGACAGGTGCATTTACCGACGGAGCACGCGAACATTCCATGAGCCTTGCCCCTCACGGGGGTCATTCGACCCTATGGCCCGAACTTTCCGTTCCGCACTTTCCGCGTCCGACGAACGTCACGACAGCACGTGCAGTCGCGAACGCATGATTCACTTCCGATTGTTTCCCAAGCGGGACGCAACATCGGCAATCTTTTTCAGAGGAGACCGTAACATGTACCGCTCGATTGGCCGTCAGCTGCGGCGCGCGGCAGTGCTTGTAGGGAGCGTGGTTGCTCCCTTGGCATGCGGTGGAGGTGGTGGAGATGGCGGACCAACGGGAGGGCAGACAAAGACCATTGCCGTTACCGCATCACCTTCGTCCCTCACGTTGGCGCAGGGCGCCAGTGGAACGGTGACCGTCAACCTCACTCGCGGCGGAGGATTTACTGGGTCGGTGAACGTTGCGATCACTGGACTCCCGGCCGGAATCACGACGTCGATTTCGCCGTCGCCGATTACAGAAGGGACGACGTCGGCGACGATCACCGTGAATGTGGCGTCGACCGTCACGCCGAATACCTACACAGCGACGGTAACGGCGAGCGGGAGCGGCGTGTCCGATGCGTCGGCGCAGTACGCGATCACCGTGACAGCAGCGCCTAACTACGCGCTCACGCTGACGCCTAACGCACTGACGGTGGCGCAGGGAGCGAGTGGGACGGTGGCGGTGGCGCTAGCGCGTACGAACTTCGCCGGCGCCGTCAATCTCGCGCTCTCGGGCGCACCGGCCGGCGCGACCGGGACATTCAATCCTGCGTCGGCGACGACCGATGCCTCGCAGTTGACGATCAATGTCGCGTCGACGGTGGCACCGGGAACGTACACGATGACCGTGACGGGCACGGCGACGGGGATTTCCGACAAAACGGCAACGATCACGCTGACGGTGAGCGCCGCCGCTGGGTATTCGCTCAGCCTAACGCCGGCAACGGTGAACGTGGCCCCCGGTGCGAATGCAACATCGACGGTGAACATCACGCGCGCGACCGGCTTTGTCGGCGCGGTGACGCTCGCGGTCGAGAGTCCGCCTAACGGGATCACGGCATCGTTCAATCCCGCTTCGGTGACGGCGACGCAGTCCACGATGACGGTCACGGTCGGCGCCAGCGTAACGCCAGCGTCGTACACGCTGACGGTCAAAGGAACGGCGACGGGTGTCTCCGACCAGACAACGCAGCTCACGGTCGTGGTGGCGGCGCCGAGCTTCACGATCACTCCAGCGCCTAACGCGTTGACCGTGCAGCAGGGAGCAAGCGGAACGTCGACGCTCACGATTGGTCGGACGAACTTCACAGGGAACGTGACGTTGTCGCTCGACACGCCACCAGCAGGCGTGACCGGAACGTTTGCGCCAGGGACCACGGCGGGTACGACGTCAACATTCACCGTGAACGTCGGCGGCAACACCGCACCGGGGAACTACACCCTAACGATTCGAGGAACGGCCAACGGTATCACCGACAAGACGGCGCAGATCGCGTTGACGGTAACCGCGGCGCCGGGTTCGATCGGGATCTCACTCTCGCCAGCCTCCCTCACCATCCAGCAGGGGCTGAGCGGACAGGCGACGGCGAACCTCGCTCGTACGAACTTCCCGGGTGATGTCACCTTTGCTGCGAGCGGTGCACCGGGCGGCATCACGGTGACCTTCTCGCCCACGACGACAACGGCGAGCGCCACGACGGTGAACATCGCTGTTGCGCAGGGACAAGCCACGGGGACGTACCCTGTGACGATTACCGCGTCCGGCACGGGTGTCACCAATGCAACGGCGACGCTCTCCGTGACGGTTTCATCACCAGTGCAGGGCGGCAACTCCATCTGGCAGTTCTGCAGTGCGACGGATACACCGGTCTTCTTCGCCTATCAGGATGGGACGGGGAACTGGCAGCGTGTGTTAGGCGCGGTGAGTGGAACGACGACCTCCTTCTCGTTCTCGCTGGTGCAGAACCGCGGTGGTGTGATGTACGTGGTGCAGGACGCGAGTGTGTCGGCCTTGAACGATGCGTCGATGGTTGCGTCGCGTAACCGCATCCGGAAGATGCAGGGCGTCACGGCGTTGAGCCGCCAGCAATCGAGAATTAGTCAGAGCGGCGCGCGCCGATCGATCGCTCGAAACTCGAGCCTCACGACGTACACCACGCAGGTCATCTACGGGACGGCAACCGAGCTCACCACGCTTGGTACCGACAACTGCAACGACACGCAACCAACCAAGACGATCAACGGAACGGTGACTGGCGTCTCGGTCGGACAGCTCGCGATCTTGTCGTTAGGCGGCGCGTCGGCCTTCGTGAACGGCGGGCAGACGGCAGCGGTGCAGTTCAAGGGCGTTCCGTTCGGGGCCGTTGACCTGGTCGGAACGCGCCAGACGCTGGCTGGCACCATCGACAAGGTGCTCCTGCAGCGCAACTTGAACATCCCCGACGGCGGCGCGCTTCCAGCAACGCTCGACTTCAACTCGGCGCAGGCGTTTGCACCGGCGAGTGCCACGGCAACAGTCGCCAACTCGCTCGGCGACGAGCTTGGATTGAGCTCGCTCTTCTTCACTGCCAACGGCGAGGCCGGGCTCTTCTCGCAGGACTTCGCGCCGTCGACGAACGTGCTACGCACATGGAACGGCGTTCCGTCCAACCAACTGGTGAGCGGAGACCTCCATGGGGTCATCCTGTCGGCATCACCGGACTTCCAGAGCTTTTCGACGGCGCGGTTCCTGTTCCAGTTCGCCACGTCGGTAGCCAACCAGTCACTCTCGTTAGGTCCGAATCTCGATATTCCGACGGCGACGGTGCTGGCGGTTGGGGCGTACCCACGCTTCCGCTTCCAGGGCGCACTTCCGCAGGAGTATCGGAGCTCGGTCTCGATCGACATCCGTGACGCGCTCCTCTCGGCGAACACCTATAGCATTTCTGCGACGGGTGGATATCTCTCGGTGGCGGGAACGAGCAGCTTGTTCGATCTGCCGATGCCGGATGTCGCATCGCTCAACGGCTTCCCGACGGGATCAGGATTACTCTCGGGAGCCAATGAAGTGACCGTGCAAGCATCGGGGTGGAATGGCGGCGGATTGCTCGCGCTTCGTCCGCGTGCGGGCGACGTGTTCAAGGCGGGCCTCCGCGCCATCAACATCAGCGTGCCATGACCTAACGAGCGAGGAGTGATTCGCCACTCCTCGCTCCGTGGAACGACAAGGGGCGCTCCGGGTGGGGCGCCCCTTGTTGCATCTGACGGATGCGCCAGCGCGCTAGATCTCTCCTCGTTTGGCTAATGCGGCAATGCGATCACCAGCGCGGAACGCGAGCGCCATGATGGTCATCGTCGGCTGTCCACGCCCACCCGTTGGGAGCGACGAACCGTCGCAGATGAACAGGTTGGGAACGTCGTGGGAGCGGTGGTCGGCGTTCACGACCGAGGTGCGCGCATCGTTCCCCATGCGCGCGGTGCCTAACAAGTGCGGCGCGGGATAGGCGAAGTATGGCGCCGCCCAGATGCGTTCGACGCCGGCCGCTTCGAGAATCTCGGTGCAGCGCTTGACGAAGAACTCCATCAACTCGAAATCGCGCGGGTCGTCGTTATGCGTCATCCGGACCGCCGGGACGCCCCATGCATCCTTCAACGTCGGATCGAGATCGATGCGGTTCTGTTCGAAAGGCATCGTACTCGTATGTCCGTAGGCGACGAGTCCGCGGTTGTTCCAATCGCGAAGCTCGTGCTTCCAGGCGGCTCCCCAACCCGGCTCGTTAGGTGAGCGGTACGACGCGCCATCCATCGGAAGCCCCATCGAGTGGTGACGACCATCGATCGCGCCACCGCCGTACAGACCAGTCTTGTCGGCGTCGAGCTCATGCCAATCCCACACGGTGCGAGAGGCGACCACCCCTTTCCACGCATTGATCTCTTTCGGGTGCATGCCCTGCACGACCTTTCCGCCGTTCAGCACGAGATTCCTCCCCACCATGCCACTCGAGTTGGCGAGACCGTCGGGAAATCTCGTGGACGTCGAGAGGAGGAGGAGGCGAGGCGTCTCACCGCCATTCGCACAGAGCACAACCGCTTTCGCGCGTTGCTTCACTTCGCGTTTAGTCCCGTCAGCGTACGTAACGCCGCTTACGCGTCCGCGATCGTTTACATCGACGCGAAGCACACGGCTGAGCGGCCGTACTTCGCAGCGCCCTGTCGCGACAGCTTGCGGGATCACCGTTGCCATGGTGCTCGACTTCGCATTCACCTCACAACCGTGACCGAAGCAGAAGCCGCAGGCGACACAGCCAGACCGACCGTTGTATGGACGCGACGCGATTGCGACTGGCGCAGGCGTGACGTTGAGGCCGAGCTTCTTCGCGCCGATTTCGAGAACCGCGCCGGCACCCGTCAGTGGAACCGGAGGCATGGGATAGGGCTTGGAGCGATGCGGCCAAAACTTGTAGTCCGAATCATCGCCGCTTACGCCAATGTCCCATTCGACCTTCGTGTAATACGGCTCGAGATCGGCGTAGGTGATGGGCCAATCGACAACGGACGATCCTTTTGGAACGCCGTACTGCGACGCCATGCGAAACTCTGACTCGGGAAAGCGCCAGAAATTCGCGCTGAAGTGCATCGATCCGCCGCCGACGCCGCGCGCGTACCAAAGTGCGGGGCTCTCTACCGCTTTGTCGTTAGGCGTGGAGCGAAGCGTATTGGGATTGCCGACGTGCTCGTTCGTGAGCTTCTCGAAGATGCCATTTCCCAATTCGTCGTGACGAAAGTCTCGCGCGTCGAGCCACGGCCCTTGCTCGAGCACCACGACAGAATGCCCCGCGCGCGACAACTCGCGCGCCACGATCCCACCGGCCGACCCCGAGCCGACGATCACGAAGTCGACTTCATCGTCCGGACGCCAGCGCTTCATGTTGAGCGGAAGGCGTCCAGCGGGCTGCCCCTGCTGCGGATGATTATGTGTATCAGCCACGATCGAGCGCTCCAAACGGAGGAACCCACGAGTGACGATCGTCAAAGCCAAGAAGCTTCCACCCTTGCTTGCCGCGGTTGCCGCCGTACATCGGGTCGGAGAACGCTCCCATCGTCGTCAGGCGCATCGAAACGGCGAACAATCCGCCGCGCGAGGAGAGCCGGGCGCGCTCTGCATCGTTAGTCGCCTTGGATGGGTCGCTTTTTTCGCACTGTGTGAGAATCGCATCCTGCGCCGCGGTATCGAGCGAAGCGAACGACGACGTTCCCGGGTGTTGCTCGCTGACAAATCGCGACAGCTCGGCGAGTCCACTGCGCAGTGGCGCGAGAAACATGCGCGCCTTCCCGCTCAGGTGACGGTCAGCGAAAGGGACGACGCCAAGCTCACGCGCGCCGGGAGAACCGGGCTCACTGGGAAGAAGTCTCGAAGTGATGGCGTCAAATTCGCGCGCTTCAGCGGGCGTGAAGGTTCGAAGCGGAGCGTGGGCGGACGGCGTACGTCGCGCGCTTCCAGAGGCAACTCCCTGCTGCGCGATTGCTTCGTCGGCAACTGCAAGCATGCCTAACGAGACGGTGCCGGCAGCAAGAAATCGCCGCCTCGAAACTTGAGAGGGATCGGTCACGGGAGGGGAGCACGCGTGGGGGGAAATGCTTCCTGACCACGCCCTAATATCCCGCCACATCACGTACTGGCAAGTGTGTTATCGCCCGCGACGCTCCTTGCCCTTCACCTTTTCAATGACTTTTTCCGCGTTGCTGTTGAGCACAATTCGGAATAGCACACCGTACAACACGAGGCACATCGTCGAGCCAACGATCGCGAAGACCAAGACGGCATGGCCGAGCCGAGGGTTTTGCGCGAGCTCCGGGGCTAAGGTCACGCCGACAAACGCGACGACGATCATTCCCCCACTCGCCACCAGCGCCCGCCAGAAATACGAGCGGATGGAGTGCTCGTGCTGTAGCTCCCACGTTAGCGTCGAATGATAGACGAGTATATCGGTGCTGAGCTCATTTGAACTCCCCACCATGTCGCCATACCGGTCAGCAATCTCCTGATAGGATCGCCGAGTGTAGAGGTGACGGATGTAGAGCGTGCTGAGAGAGGAGTGCGGGATTTCACTCAGACGGTGAGCCGCACGCTCGATGCTTCGCGCCGTCGCCTGCAGCGCGAACAGGACGATCGCGCCGAGTAGGCCGATGGCACCGGCTAGCGTTTGCGCTATCGTGCTCATCGAATAGAAGAGCGTCGATTCGAGATCCTGGTAAATAGGAGGGATCATGCGTGCGGGAGGGGGACAAGTGGAGCCAGTGGCGCGAATAGTATCGCTCGCGTGATCCTATGGTGAGGGTTTGAGGCGCGTGCGCTTTGCTTTCCGTTATCCTGGAGCGCCACGTCATTGCCGCCAGTTGTGTTCGATCGTAGCCTTGCGATGATGCGTGCGATCGGCGCTCGCCCCCGGTCTGCCCTGTACAAGGCTCCTTTCTCCGCCGCCTCCACCCTTCGAAGCATCCATGAAAAACATCTTTGCACGGCGTCTCGTGCTCGCTACCTGTGTCGTCTTTGCGCGCCCCCTAACTGCACAAAGCGCTACCCCGCTTGCCGCGCGCATCGACAAGATCATCAATCGCCCCGAATTCAAGCATGCCATGTGGGGCATCGAGTTCTATGACCTCGAGAGCAAGCGTCCGGTGTACTCGCTCAACGGGGAGAAGCTCTTCACGCCGGGGTCCACGACCAAGCTCTTGACCTCGGGCACCGCTCTCGCAACGCTCGGTGCCAACCACCGCTTTCACACACGCGTCTATCGCACCGGTAGCGTGACGAACGGAACCCTGCAAGGTGACCTCGTTCTCGTGGCGAGTGGAGACCCTAACTTGTCGCAGCGACTTCGCCCCGATGGGACGCTCGCCTTCGAAAATCATGATCACACCTACGGCGGCGCGCCGGATACAAAAGCGGTTCCGGGTGATCCGCTGCAGACGATTCAGGCGATTGCCGCTGAGGTGGCCGCGAAGGGAATCAAACGAATCACGGGGCGTGTCTTGGTCGACGTCTCGCTCTACAAAGAAGGGGAGCGCGAGTTGGGAACGGGGATCGTGATCTCGCCAATCTCCGTCAACGACAATGTCCTCGATGTGACGGTGTCTCCCGGTGCCGCCGCGGGAATGCCCGCGCGACTTACGGTCTCGCCACGCACCGCGCACGTAAAGATCGTCAATAAGCTCACAACGGCTGACAGCGGGAAAGGAGGCGGTCCGGACATGACCGACCCGGTCACCAACGCTGATGGCACGGTCATCGTCACCGTGACGGGCAAAGTATCGTTAGGCTCGCCGCCCATCATGTATGCACTCCCCGTTCCGGTCCCTTCGCGCTTTGCGGAGACGGTCTTGCGCGAGGCGTTGATCGCCAAGGGGGTGCAGCTGACGGGAATCATCACTGCGCCCGCCGTCCCAGCCGCCGACTTCACGCAGCTCAAGCGCAGCTATCGCCCGGAGAATCTGGTGGCCGAACATGTGTCGGCGCCTGCGACGGAGATGATCAAGGTCATTCTCAAGGTGAGCCAGAATATGCACGCCTCGTCGATTCCATTCTTGTTAGGCGCGCTCAAGGGTGATTCAGCAAAGAATGGCTTTGACGTCGAACGTGAATTCCTCACCGGTGCGGGTCTCGATATCTCCGGCGCACAGCAGGGGGATGGCGCCGGCGGCGACGCGCACTTCTCGCCGGCGTTCATGGTGTCGTATCTGGAGATGATGTCCAAACGCAACGACTACCAGGCGTTTCACGATGCGCTCCCGATTCTTGGCAAAGACGGAACGCTGTACAACATCCAGTCGCAATCACCCGCAGCCGGTCACGTACACGCCAAGACCGGAACGTTCGCCATCTACGATCCGCTCAACCGTGCGATGCTGGTGACTGGAAAGGGAATGGCTGGCTACATGACGACGGCGAGCGGCAAGAAGCTGGCATTCGCGATTTACGCCAACAATGTGAAGGTATCACTTGCACCTGACGAGACGACGAAAGTCGTCGGACAAGCGTTAGGCGAAGTGGCCGTCGCGGGTTGGGATGATCGCTGAGCAATGAGCGTTCTCCCGCTCAACCCGCGCGCAGGACGACGTCGACGCTACTCAACGTTGGCGAACGGGAACGTCCGAAAACTCTCGCGCAGGTTGAGCTGCTCAGCCATCTCGACGCGACAACGTTCGAGATGCGCGACGAGTGGCTCTAGCGCACTCTTGAGTCGTTAGGCGACGGCAAGCCTAACGACGCTTGGTCGTTCCAACGCTGTCGGCATTCCCAACTTTCGCGGCTACGGGCGGCGCTTTCTTCGGCTCGAGCCGCTTGATCTTGAGCGGCTTGTTGATGTCGAGCCGAGCCTCACCCGCGGCATCGGCGCGAACGACGAGGGCACGCCGCGTCGCGCGCACGCGGACATTCTCAGCGCGCTCCACCGTCGCGACCAACTCCACACCATCGGTCAATCGTCGGTTCATCCCTTGCTCGGCGAGACGCCGCAGGCGATCGAGCTCTCCTTCAACCGGGAACCGCGCTTTCTCACGCAGAAAGTCGCGAATGAAATCTCCGCGAAGCCACGTGAGCCCCCTCACCAGCATGTCTGACGTTTGCAGGTCGTAGGCGAGGTCGGGGACGTAGAGCTGGTCTTCCTTGTTGTTGTATGCGGGTGTTCCGGTGAGATACAGATGACCGTGAACCGTCCCGTCGACACGGATGCCTAACGCCACACGCCCGCCGCCAATCCCTTCGAGCGATACGTCGCGAATCTTGACGCGATAGTTTCCCTGCTCGATCGTCTTTCCCACCAGGGCGCGCTGCAACATCCCGGTAGCGACGTCATAACCGAATTCTCCCTCCAGCGATACGCGCAATCCGTCGCCGACGAGCGCGCGCGAGCGCAGAGGAGGGAGCGCTGTGAAGAGCTTGAAGTCGTTAGGCCGATTGCCGGTCTCGATTTTTGGCGATGCCTCGAGTCGTAGATGCGCGATGGCGAACCCGCTGTCGACGACAATCTTCCCCAACTCGACGGATGACGGATTGATCGTGAAGTAGATGGAGTCAGCCAGCCGAATCGGCTTCGACATGTCGCGCCACCAGTTTTCGAACCGGTCGCGCGTATTCACTCTCGCCAACGCCTGATCGACCGCGCGTAGCTGTTTTTGCAGCTGCTCCTGCGTCGCAGTCATCACTTTCTCGGTGACGTCGATGCGAAAGACCGTCAGCTTGCACTTGTCGCGTTCGTCGTCGCTGAACGGCACGGCGTGTTCCACCTTGGAGCTGGAGGCAAGGGACCATGTCTCCGTCAGCCGCAAGGTGCTCTCCACCCGCACCTTTGCGCGCGGCCGATCCACGCCTCCCGTTCCGCACGCGGCGCTGACCGTCGGGCCAATCGGCGGATGATACCAGCCGCGCCCCTCATACTCGATGACGCTCGAGATCGTGACGCGTTGCCCCGCCACGTTGATCACGAACGGCGACCGCGAGGCGGCAAACGAGAACTCGGCGCGCTTGTTATTCCCGAGCTGATGTCGATCGTCGATGTTGCCGAACTGGCGCGGGACGGCCTTCTCGATCGCGATAAGTGCACTCCCGAGATCGTACCTTATCTCGGCGTTGACGATGGATTTCGGAATCGGAGGAAGTGAATCGATGAGATCGTCCACCGCCGTTGGGCGAGGTGCATCTACCTCCTGCGAGCGAGAACAGGCGGCAACGGCCAGAACGATGGTCGCCGTGACGAAACGCGTGAACTTCCCCACACGCCGCCCTGCCGTCAAAAGCTGCACGTATCTCCCCATTTCCTAAGCCTATACGTCGTCTGAAGGAAGTCGAGTAGTCGTGTTGCCGTTGCGCGCTTACGCACGCTCGGCGGATATTCGCGTCCATGCTTGGCATTCGACTTCGTGCGCGCCGTGGGGCGATGCACCGTTTCACGATTCGCGCAACTTCTCTTGCCCTGTGCGCGGTCTGCGCGCCGGACGCGTCCGCTCAGGGTGCGAATGGCGTGCCGCTGGAGCGAGAATCACGCTGCCCCACAGGCATTCCTCCCTTTGCCTCACCCTTCTGCAGTGAACTCGTTCCCACTGAGAACTTCTCTGGCAGCACGGGGATGCTCGAGCTGCGTTACGTACGCTCTCCGTTCGGTATCGCTGTCACGTCGGAGGGACGACTTCGACACGCGCTCGTGGCGCGCCTTTCCCATCTTCCATCGTTGTCGTCGTTAGGCAGGCGGGCGGCGTACGTGGCGTGGGGATACGACCTCACCATGGCGCGCGAAACGCGACTGGCGGTTGTTCACGACGGGACGGCGCTTCTGGGGGAGCTTCCGTACGAGCAGTTCCGCGTGATCATCGCCGCTGAGCCTGACTCCATGAGCAAGGAGCGTCGCGGACGCATCGCACTTCGGGCCACGTCGCCTAACGCGCTTTTACTCGCGCATCGCGACGCGATGGCCCCGATGATGTCGAGCAGCGGAGCCACCAACGCGGGTGCTGCCCATGGCGAACACGAAGGACACGGGATGGATGCCGGATTGACGTGGAGCATGCCTCCGGCCGACCCTCGACTCAGCGCCTTCCCGATGGCCCACAATCCGCCATCAACGGCTCCGTTTCTCCCATCGGTTGGCGAGCGCCCCATCGTCGACGCGCGTCCACGCGAAGTCCTGACGCTGAACGCTGGCGATACGCTTCGCTTGGAGGCGGGCTTTGTGCGCAGGACGATCGGCGGAAAGCGATTCGTCATGTATGGGTACAACGGACAATATCCCGGACCGCTCATTCGCGTTAGGCCGGGCGGGGAGATCGTTGTGCGCTTTCACAATGCAATCGACCTCCCGTCGACGGTGCATTGGCACGGTATCCGACTCGACAACCGGTCCGACGGGGTTCCGCACATCACGCAGGAGCCAGTCGCGCCGGGCGACTCGTTTACTTATCACGTTCGTTTTCCCGACGCCGGCATCTATTGGTATCACCCGCACGTCCGCGAAGACATTCAGCAGGAGCTCGGCCTGTACGGTAACATCCTCGTCGCGCGACGAGCCGCTGAGCGAGTCCCGGTCAATCGCGAAGAGGTGCTGGCGCTCGACGACGTCCTGTTAGGCGACAGCGGCATCTTCCCGTTAGGCAGGGATACCGCAACCCACGCCCTCATGGGACGCTTCGGCAACCTTCTCCTCGTCAACGGAGAGCCCAAATACACGCTGCCGCTCAAGCGTGGCGAAGTGGTGCGCTTCTATCTCACCAACGTGTCCAACGCACGCACCTTCAACCTGAGATTCAACGGCGCTCGGGTGAAGCTTGTCGGATCGGATCTGAGCGATTTCGAGCGGGAGGAATGGGTGCAGTCGGTCGTCATCGCGCCGGCCGAGCGTTACATCATCGAGGCGCGATTCGATTCGGCCGGTACGTTCGCGGTGACGAACAATGTCCAATGGTTTGACCACATGCGTGGAACGGTCATGCCGGTCACCGACACCTTAGGAGAGGTGACGGTCGCTCGCACTCCCATTGAGGTCGACAACGCGGCGTCGTTTGCCGAGACGCGGGCGCACGCTGAAGTTCGTCGCGAGGTTGCGGGCTACCGACGCGCATTCTCTCGTCCGGTTGACCACACGCTCAATCTTGGTCTCCGCCTAACGGGCGTTGCCCCATCGATGATCGCGATGCTCGTCGGCGTAGCGATTCCGATGGACTGGAACGACGGGATGCCAATGATGAATTGGCCCCTGACGGCGAAAGAAGTTGCATGGACGCTGCGTGACGAGAAGGGGAACGAGAACATGGCGATCGCCTGGCGCTTCAAGCGAGGGAGTGTGGCGCGGATCCGTCTCGTGAGCGATCCGACCTTGACGCACGCGATGGCGCACCCGATTCATTTCCACGGTCAACGCTTCCTCGTGATCAGCCGCAATGGTGTCCCCAACGACAACCTTGCATGGAAGGACACTGCCGTCCTTCCGGCGGGCGAGACGATGGACATCCTCCTCGAACTCACCAACCCGGGCACGTGGATGATGCACTGTCACATCGCCGAGCACCTCGGCACGGGGATGATGGGGAGTTTCATCGTCGAGCGTTAGGCACGCCTCGCTCGACTCGCGGGAGAAAGGCCCCCAGGGCTTGGCCACACCCTGTTCCCTAACGCGCCAACGCGCGCCAACTTCGTCGCGCGTCAGTCACCAGTAAGTCTCCGCGCTTCCTCTTCAACGCCGTCTCATGCGCTCACTTCGAATCGCAGTTGCCCTCCTGCTTGCGCTGGCCACGCCACTTGCGGCGCAACAGCGACAGATGTCGAACTTCGTTAGGCAGTTCGTCTCGGTTGACGCGCCTGTCGTCGCGCTGACAAACGCACGCCTGATCGATGGCACCGGCAAGGATGTGCGCGAGGGACAGACCATCATCATCGAGGGAGAGCTCATCAACGCCGTCGGAAAGACGGGGCAAGTGAGCGTCCCTGCCGGCGCGCAAGTCATCGACCTCGCCGGCCAGACGGTCATCCCCGGTATCGTCGGGCTTCACGATCATATGTACTACTCGTCGGCAGCTGGCGGCTCGATGAAGATGATGCTGCAATCCTATCCTAGGCTCTTTCTCGGAACGGGGATCACGACGATTCGCACGGCAGGGAGCACCGATTCATACCAAGAGCTCAATGTCAAAACCGGCATCGATCGTGGGCAACTTGTTGGACCGCGTCTTTTTGTCACCGGGCCCTACCTGCAGGGACCGGGGCTCGGCCCCGGCGCGATGCACGCCCTCACCGACACCGCTGACGCGCGCCGTACGGTGCGCTATTGGTCCGAAGAAGGCGTCTCCTGGTTCAAGGCATATACGCAGATCTCGCGTGCGCAACTCGGCGCCGCCATCGATGAAGCGCACAAACACGGCGTGAAAGTCACCGCGCATCTGTGCTCCGTCGGCTACCGCGAAGCGGTCGCGTTAGGCATCGACAACCTGGAACACGGGCTGTTTGCCAACACGGAGTTTTACAAGAACAAACAACCAGATGCATGTCCGACGGTCGGCGACTCGATGATTTTTGCGGAGGTGCGCCCAGATAACCCCGACGTGAAGAAGACCATCGATGAAATGGTAAGACACAAGGTGTCGCTGACGTCGACGCTGGCGGTGTACGAGACCTCCACGCCGACGCGCGTGAAGGAGGACCCACGCGTGCTCGATGCGTTGATGCCCGATGCCGCCGCTGCGGTGAAGAAATGGTACGACAACGCGCCTAACGCGAAGGATGCCGCCAATCGCGAGGTGTTGCGCAAGACAATGGACTTCGAACGCGCGTTCTTCCGCGCCGGTGGTCTACTCGGCGCTGGCTCCGATCCGTGCTGCCTGCATGTCATCGCTGGCTATGGCGACCAGCGCAACTATGAACTGCTCGTTGAAGCCGGTTTTACCCCCGCCGAAGCTATCCGTGTCATGACGCTCAACGGCGCCACCATTCTCGGGATCGAGAAGGAAACCGGAAGCGTGGAAGCCGGAAAACAAGCCGATCTCGTCGTCCTCCGCGGCGATCCCGCCTCGTCGCCAGCGGACATTCGCAATGTCGTGACCGTATTTCGCAAAGGTGTCGGTTATGACTCTGCGAAGCTGGTGGCCAGCGTGAAGGGAATGGTGGGAATTAAGTAGAGCGAGCGGGGGCGGAGGTCGGGAACCGTCCGACGGCCGGCGTATTGATAGCGTGTTATCATTAAGCCTGGTCCACTCCGCTTCCGGCTCAGTCGTGCGACATGGAAAGACGCACCCGACAACGCGCTGCCATTCAAGACGTCGTCAACGGCGCCCCGCGCCCGCTGAGCGCGGCGGAAATCCACGAGCTGGCTGAGCACCGCCTAACGGGAATCGGGATCGCGACGGTCTATCGGACGATCAAATCGCTCATCGAGGCGGGTGAAGTCGTCACCGTTTCGCTTCCGGGCGACACGCCGCGTTACGAGCGCGCTGCCCTGGGGCATCACCATCATTTCCACTGTCGTTCGTGCGGCCGCGTCTTCGAGATGCATGGCTGTCCGAAAAACCTCGCCCAGATCGCGCCCCGGGGGTTCGAGGTAGACGATCATGAAGTGGTGCTGTACGGCCGATGCCGGACGTGCGCATGACGTTAGGCATTCCGGCGGCGATTGATTACGGAACTCCGTGGACGGGATCGTTGTTGGCGGTAGCGATCGCCAGCGCCATCCCGTTGTTGACCACCATCATGTTGGCACGACGGCCGCAGCTTGTGGCATTCTGGGTGCCGCGCCTGGTGTTCGTCGCTGCCGGCGCGCTACTGGGCGCGGCATTTTTTCACCTCCTGCCTCAGTCACTCGCGAGTGGCGGCGGGTGGCGCGCGGCGCTCTTGGTGGTTGCCGGCGTGATGATGCTCGCGTCGCTCGAACGCGTCGTGCACGCCATCGAGCCTAACGAGTCGCTCGACGATCCACACCCTGTGCACGGGCACACCTCGCACCTCATGCCCATCAGCATCGCCAGTGACGCCTTGCACAACCTGATCGACGGCGTCCTCATCGCCACGGCGTTCATCGCTACTCCCACGCTTGGTATCTTCACGGGCGCAGCCATCGCGTTGCATGAGCTCCCCCGCGAGCTCGGGACCTTCGCGCTCTGCATCAAAGGGGGAATGTCGCCGCGCCGCGCGATTCTGGTGAACGTGGCAACGGGAGTCCTCGCGATCATCGGAGCTATGGCCGCACTGTCCATTGGAAGTCACGTGTCGGCGTTTGGGGAGTTTCTTGTTCCAGTCGCCGCCGGAAATTTTCTCTATCTCGCGTTCGCGATCCTGCGCAGCGAGCGTGACGCGCTGCGTTCGGGTCGCATGTTGCATGCTGCGATTCTCGTCGCATTCGGAATGGTGATGACTGGTTTTCTCACGACGGCCTGAGGGCTCGTGCCATGCGCCTAACGATCCATCGTCCCTCCTTCGCACTCCTGCTCCTGATCGGTGGCGCGTGCGCGTCGCCGCGCGGCGCCGCGCGAGCAGTGGCACCCCTCGCTCCGGCTGCGCTGCGCGTCTATCACTCGGGCGCGTCGCGCTTTGTCCCGTTCGACTCCCTGGTTGCCGCGACCTCACGCGCTGACGTCGTCTTCTTCGGCGAACAGCATGACGACAGCGAGACGCACTTCGCCGAGTTTGCGTTGGTCGACGCGTTGGGGCTCGCTGGCCGCAACGTCGTCGTCTCCATGGAAATGTTTGAACGCGATGTGCAGCCGGTGCTGGATGACTACATCGCGGGGCACATCAGCGAATTCGAATTCCTCTCGAAGGCGAGGCCGTGGGATCGTTACGCCACCGACTATCGTCCGATCGTGCAGCTCGCGCGCGCTCGTGGCTGGCGTGTCATCGCCGCCAATGTTCCTCGCACCCTGGCGTCTGCCGTCAGCCGCAAGGGACGCGCCGCACTCGACAGCGTCGGGAGCGCGCAACGGCCGTGGATTGCTCGCGAGCTGCAATGCCCGCGCGACAACTACTACACGCGTTTCGCCCAGGAGATGAAAGGGCACTCGGCTGGCGGACCGGCATCGGCGACGGACACGGCGGGGCTCGGTGCGATGACCGAGCGCTTCTACGATGCGCAGTGCCTGAAAGACGAGACCATGGCAGAATCGATCGCGGACGCATTCTCGAAGGCGCCGCGTGGGAGCGTCGTCGTGCATCACGACGGCGCCTTTCACAGCGATTTTGCCGAAGGGACAGTGGCCCGCGCATTGCGCCGCATGCCTAACGCGCGCGTGCTCGTCATCTCCGCTGTACCGGTTGCCGATCCAGGCGTGGCAAAGCCTGATTCGGTAAAGGCACGCGGCGACTACATCATCTTCACACGGAAGCCGGCGGCGCACTGAATCGGGCAGTGCCGCTCTCGACGATACGGAGGGATGATACATTGCCCTCCCGCACACGGCCGATGGGAGCGATGATCAAGTTTGCGGCGCAGCGTATCAACGATTGAGGGATTAGCCATGCAACTGCTCGTGATTCGGCATGCGATCGCGGAGGAGCGGGAAGACTTCGCGCTGACGGGGGCATCCGACGATGAACGCCCGCTCACGTCGTTCGGCAAGCGCCGTATGCGGCGCAACGCCGATGGCCTGCGCCGAGTGGCACCCCCCATCGACATTCTCGCGTCTTCGCCGCTCGCTCGTGCTCAGCAGACGGCACACATTGTGGCTGAGCGATTCGGCATCGAGGCGATCGACACTATCGAGGCGCTGCGACCGAATGCCCCTGTCAAGACGCTCGGCACCTGGTTGGCTCGGCAGCCTAACGACGCGACAGTGGCGATCGTCGGGCACGAGCCCCACCTGGGGACGATCATCACCTGGCTACTGAGCGGCGTGGAGGAGTCACATGTCACGCTGCGAAAGGGTGGGTGCGCGTTGCTCGAGTTTTCGCTCAAGCCCGGAGCGGGGCGCGCCACACTCACCTGGTTGGTCACGCCGGCGCAGCTCCGATCGTTAGGCGGATAACGCATGGCTTCGTTTCCCGAGGAGATTCTCGACGACAACGAGCATCGCGGCGCCCGTATCGTGGCACTGGCGCTCCTCGCCGATGCCGCGGCGCAACGCGAGCGAGTAAGCAGCAAGGGCGACGACGAGGGGTTGCACGATTTTCGCGTTGCCGTGCGGCGTTTGCGCTCATGGCTGCGCGCGCAATCGAGTGTGCTCGCCGACTCCGCACCGAAGAAGGTGCACAAGTGGCTGCGACGTGTAGCGCGCGCCACCAACCACGCCCGTGATGCAGAAGTGTTCATCGCGTGGATCACCCAAACGAAAGACGCGCTCACCTCGAGACAGCGCGCCGGCGCACGTTGGCTCCTCAAGCGCCTCACGCGCATTCGCGAGAGCGCGGACGCCGATGTCGCCGCTGAAGTCGAGCGCGATTTCGAGCGGGTGCGCGAGTATCTCGAGGAACATCTCCCGATCTATCACGTCGCGCACCATGTGGATAACGGCGCTCGGCTAGCGACGTTCGCTGGCGAGATGGCGTCGCTCATTCGCGCGCATGCCGCAACGTTGCATCGCCGGCTCGATGTCGTGCGAAGTGCAACGGATGATGAAGCCGCCCATCGCGCGCGCATCGCGGGGAAGCGCCTACGCTACCTGATTGAACCCATCGTTCCATTTGTGGATGGAGGGGGTGAGACGATCGATCGTCTCAAGCGCATGCAGGACGCGTTAGGCGACTTTCACGATGCGCATGTCTGGCTCTCGTCGCTGCGCGATTCGATTGAGGAGGTGGCCGCCGCGGAGGGGCGTGAGCTCTCCAAGACGGCGCGCCTAACGCCCCCGGCCGCGACGGAGCAGAAACGCACGGCGCCGATAGATCCGCGCGGAGGTTTGATCGCCATTGCGGAGCTCGTGCGCGCGCGCGCGCAGGCCACGTTCGAGCGCATTCGCACCGAGTTTGGAGGCGCGGCAACTCTCCCTCTTTTCGAGGGGGTCGAGCGCATCGTGACTTCGCTTGATGCACGGGCGCGAAGCGGGGTGGAAATTGAGCGGAAGTACCTGCTGTCGGCTTTGCCGCGGGAAATGCAGGTTGTCGTCGTCAAGGAGATCGAGCAGGGATATCTCCCCGGAAAGAACCTCGTCGAACGCCTTCGTCGAGTTGCGGCTGACGGGGAGGTGCGGTGGTTCCGGACGGTGAAGCTGGGAGCCGGCCTGGTTCGCACGGAGTTGGAGGAAGCGTGCGCACAATCGCTGTTCGAGGCGATGTGGCCCAGCACCGAGGGGAAACGCCTCACGAAGCGCCGCCACGTCGTTCCCGAAGGGGCGCTGCAGTGGGAAGTCGACGAATTCACCGACCGCGCCCTCGTCCTCGCCGAAATCGAGCTGCCATCAGCCGATGCCATTCCCTCCATTCCTGAATGGCTCGCGAAGTATGTTGTGCGAGAAGTGACCGATGATCCCGCGTACGTGAACTACAACCTCGCGCACTGACCCATTGTCCGTCTTCGTCGTCACGAACGATTTCCCGCCGCGCATTGGCGGAATCAACTACTACGTCGATCAACTGTTTCGTCGCTTTGCACCTGGCGAGGTCACCATCTTCTCCTCGACCTACGCCGGGGCGCGCGAGTTCGACGCCACCTATCCCCAGGAGGTCATCCGGCTCCCGACGGAGATGATGCTTCCGACGCCGGGTGTGAGGCGCACGCTGCACGCGGAGCTGCGCGCACGCCGTCCGCGCGTCGTGTTGTTTGGCGCGCTTTGGCCGTTGGGCCACATGGGCCCCGCCATCCGGCGCAAGCTCGACATCCCCTACGGCGGCTTCTCGCACGGGTTGGAGCTCACCGGAGCACTCGTTCCCGGCCTGCTTCGACACATCGGAACGTCGGCATCGATGCTTACGGCGGTGAGTGATTGGGCGCGACACCGGCTGGAGCCGGCCTTCGGGTGGAAAGGGCGCATGCGCCTGCTGCCGTCGGGGATCGATGTCGAGAACTTTCATCCGAACGTGGATGATGGCGTCATTCGCGAGCGCTACTCGTTAGGCACGGCACCACTCATTGCATGCATTTCGCGATTGGTCGAGCGGAAAGGGCAAGACATGCTGATTCGAGCGCTCCCTGCCGTGCGGCGTGAGATTCGGGGAGTCAAGCTGCTGATCGTCGGGAGCGGGCCGTACGACGCACGACTCCGCGCATTGGCGCGCGAGACCAAGGTCGCTGACGACGTGGTGTTCACCGGCGCGGTGTCATACGCAGACCTCCCCGCCGCCTTCAAGGCCGGCGATGTCTTCGCCATGCCGTGCCGCAGCCGCCTCGGCGGACTCGATATCGAAGCGTTAGGCGCGGTGTTTCTGCAAGCAGCCGCCGTCGGGCGTCCGGTGATCGCTGGCGCCTCCGGCGGTGCGCCCGAAGCGGTGAAGGACGGCGTGACGGGACTCGTCGTTGCTCCGGATTCTCCCGACGCGATTGCCCGCGCGCTCGTCGCCCTGCTCGGTGACCCCGCGCGCGCACAGGCGATGGGGCGTGCCGGCGCCGAGTGGGTGCACACGAAGTGGACATGGGATGCGATGACTGTGCGGCTCCAGAGCTACCTCCGCGACGCGCTCGACGCCTAACGAGTGTTGCGGGCAACCCATCCTCAAGAAAAGAGACGGCACCGGTTGTTCACCGGTGCCGCCTAACGAGCCTTCGCCGCCGCGCCGCGTCAGACGCCCGCCAAGACCCGCTCCTTGCGCGTCGGGTGTAACGATTCGTAGACCAGTTCCAACTCGTCGAGAATCCGATCCCACGAAAATGACCGCGAGCGCCGATATCCGGCGTCGCCCAGCCGCTGCGCGTATGCGGGATCGTCGAGCAATGTTCGCACACCCGCGGCCAACGCCGACGGATCCGAGGGCTTCACCAGCAGCCCCTCCTTGCCGTTCCGCGCAACCTCGCGGTATCCGTTGATGTCGCTCGCAACGACCGGGAGTCCCGCAGCCATCGCTTCGACCAGCACGATGCCGAACGACTCGCTCCCTGTTGCTGGCGAGATGAAAATGTCGGCCGCCTGGTGATACGTGGGAAGCGCTTCGTACGTGACCTTTCCCATCATGTGCACGCGCGCACGAAGCTCTGGCGCGACTTGATGCACGGCCTCGCGTTCCGGCCCGTCGCCGACAATGACGAGACGCAGGTCAGGATACTGCGGTGCCAGCTCGGCGAATGCCTTTAGTGCAATCGGGAATCCCTTGCGTGGCTCGAGGCGACCGACGAATAGAAGTTTGCGCCCCGGTGGCACATCGGTCGCCGCCTTGGCGCGCCCAAAGTGCTCCACTTCCGCGCCGTTAGGCACGATTTGCATGAAGCCTTCGCCCAGCCGCGACGACGCCGAGAGGCGTGCCGCCTGACTGACCGCGATTCGGCGATCGACCTTTCGCCAAACTGAGCGCAGCAGCGGTGCAAGGGCAGTGTAAATGCGTCCTTCAGTCCCGCGCGCATCGACGTATGAGTGGAACGTCCCCACCACCGGCGCGTTGGCCCGCAACACCGCAGTCGTCGACACCAACGGCGCAAAGGGCTCGTGTACGTGAATGATGTCAGGGGCAAAACGCGCCAATTCCGCGCGCACCGCACGCGTCACCGACGGCGTTAGGCACACCTTGGCCACCGAGCCGTTCGACCAGAGCGTCACGGTCCGACCGACGATATGCGCATCATCGCGCACGCCGATTTCGTCGCCAGGTGCCAGGATCAGCACCTCGTGGCCACGACTCCGCAGTTGTTGTGCGAGTTGGCGGATGTGAATCTGCACTCCGCCGTTTGCGTCCCAGCTATAAGGACAAACCTGGACGATCCGCATGCAGGAGATTGATGAGGGATCGGAGTGCGACAGGAACTGACTGTGCCTGCATGATGCCGCTAGGTATTCGAACGCTCGCTGCCAGGACGCGCGCGGCGAAGGACTGACACTTCCCCCGCCGCACCGGCAGCAGAAATCAAAGCGCCAACGACGATGAGGGCTAGTCGGTACGGCTGTTCCACTCCGAGCTTGCCGAAAAGAAGAATGCCGGCACCGACCGCGAGCGCGGACAGCATGAATACAGCGCCGACAATGAGATCCTTCGTGGAAAAAATCAGCGCCCTTGCACCTACCGGGGCGTATTCATGCAACAACGTATCCTGCGAGACCATCACCGGCGCCAGCAGCATTCCGCCGAAAAACGCAATAGGGGCAAACGCGGCAAACGAGAAAAAGATTCCTCCCAACACCATCACCACACCGATCAACCCCGTGCAGATCATGATCATCGATCGCTTTTCCCACCGGCTACCAATCGTCCCCACCAGCAGCGATCCCACGATCATTCCCGTTGCAAGCGTCCCGCCCAGATACCCCACTCCCTTCGTGCCACGCCCCATCACCGTTTGCACCGAGTACGTCATCGCTACGTAAACCGTGCTCGCAAAGAGCGCGAGCAGAACGACTGACGTAAAGACAAAGCGAAGCCCCGGTTCGCGCGAAACGACCCGGAGCGTTGTTCCGACATCTCGTACGAGGTTCCCGAGCGTCCGTTTCACCGGCACTTGTTGTACTGCCGCCGACGCTGCTTGTTCGCCCTCAACGGTCGAGGTCGACGACAAATCCTGTGAAGCAACTTCCCTCGATCGCCCGAGAACGACGATGCCAAGCAGGGTCAGCACCGAGATGATGTACGACGCGCTGTCGAGATAGAATCCTGCCGCGTAGTCGCTCCACCCCAGCGATCGCCACATGGTCATTCCGATGATGACCCCGCCTCCCACGATTCCGCCGACCGTCGCGAAGCGCCCGATAAAAGTCAGCGCAGCGTTGGCCGGTAAGAGCTGAGAGCGTGGGACAAGTTCCGGAATCAACGCCATCTTGGCGGAGTTAAAGAAGATTCCGAGCAAAAAGACGAAAAACGCGATGACGTATACGAGCCACAGCTTTCCCGTCGCCGCGAAGAGCCATGGGATAATTCCAACCAGAAGCGCTCGCATCGCATCGGTGATGATCATCGTCGCTCGCTTGTTCCAACCGTCGACGAGCGCGCCGGCCAGCGGTCCGAAGAGGACCACCGGTGCCGTGAACACGACCGAAAGCTTCGCGAGCTCCAGCCCTCCCGTTGCACCTGTCGCGCCAGCGCCAACGAGGGCAATGAGCGCCATGTGGTGGAGCTTGTCACCCAATTGCGAGACAGTCTGGCCGACGACCAAAAACGAAAAGCGAGGGCGCGCGAGCACCGTCGCAATCGTATGTCGCTCGGCGGAGTCGGGGACGTGTGGAATGGGACGCTCGAGGCGTTCGGTCGCCTGGACGTCGGACTCAGACGTCACGTCGTTTCCACTCGGGCTGAAATACGAACCATTCGTCGGGGTGCGCTTGTACGAGTTGAGAAAAACGCTCGGCGATTTGCGCCGTTAGGCGGCGTCGATCACTGGCGAGGTCGCTACTCGGCTCCGGAAGGATGGGCTGCTCGAGTTGAATAAGATAACGTGCGCCATCTCCACTCTTTCGCGCGATGTGTCCGACAATGATTGGCGCTCCGCTCGCCAGGGCGAACGACGCGGGACCTGTAGGGATCGCTCGGACCCCGCTTGCGAAGTCAACTTCGATCCCGTCACTCCCTTCGCCGACGACGCGATCTGCCACCAGGAGCAGAATCTCCTTGTCCTTGAGCACGCGGAGTGCCGCGCGCAGTCCACGTGAACGCGAGATGAGCTTCATCCCTGTTGCTTCGCGATAGAGCGCGAGTGCCGCGTTGACATCGGGATCGATGTCCTCGACCATCGCGTGAACCGGAAAGCCGTCAGCTGCAAGGTACGCTCCGCCCAACTCGTACGGACCGAGGTGCGGCGTCACGGCAACTACGCCGCGGCCGAGCGCGAGTGCGGCCTCAAGATTCTCACGCCCTTTCAATTCGATGAGGGCCATGAGCTCCTCATGCGACGCCGTCGGAATGCGAAAAAGTTCGACCGCGCCCTCCATCAGGTTCATGAAGGTGCGTTTGGCAAGACGTCGTTGCACCGATGGAGTCTCGCGCGGCGCGATGTGGGCGATGTTGTCGAGAATCGTTAGGCGGCGTGTCCGCGCTCCCCAGTACGCCACACGTCCGACGACGCGCGCCACCGCTCGCATCGCCCCGACCGGAACGACGCGCAGTGCGCGAACGGACGCACGAATGACCGCTGGAGAGGTGAGCACGCTGCTTGGTGTGGATGCGAATAGGGTGGGCGTGAAGCTAATCGCCCGCGTCATCACTTCCGGGCCACCAGGGGTGCCACAGGGGTGGAAGCGAGGGAGGGAGGAGGGGGAGGGGGGAAGCGTGTTCAGACGGCATTCCGAACGGGCTAACCGTTGTAAGTGGCATTTTGGCAACGGATTGAAAACTTCTCCAACTCGCCCCACTCGCTTTGCAACTGCTTTCGTCCACAGCGAGATTGTCTCGCCGCTCAGCTGCCTAACAGCGGGCGCCTACCACACCGCAGCTACACGTCGGAGCGTCTATGGGCCAGGAAGCCGAGAGCACACTCGTACGCGGAAAGTCGAGAGCCAAGGGACGCGCGCATCTCGAAAGCGACTACCTGCTCTTTCGCGGCGATGCGGTGCGCGAAAAAGTGATGTTCGCCACCGTGCGCGAGGCGCGCGCCGATGGTGACACGCTTCACCTTGTGCATGCGGCCGGAGCGTTGCAGCTCCTGCTCCCGGCGAAAACGGCTGCCAAGTGGGTCGCGAAGATCCTCAATCCTCCGACACGTCTCGACAAGCTCGGCGTGAAGAGCGGAATGCGAGTCGCGATCGTCGGCGTCGATGACGCGGACCTCACGCGCGAGATCAACGATCGCGGCGCAACGATCGTGCGCGAATCGTTAGGCAGCATCGACGTCCTGTTCTACTCGGCCGAGTCGGCGGGAGCGCTGGATCGCCTGGCCGCGCTGCGCGCCTGCCTAACGCCAGCCGGCGCCCTGTGGGTCGTTCACAGAAAAGGAAAGGAGGCGACGCTCAAGGACGTTGAGGTCTTCGCGGCCGCCAAGCGCGTGGGACTTGTCGACACCAAAGTCGCGTCGTTTTCGGCGACCCATACGGCCGAGAAGCTGGTGATTCCGCTGGCGTTGCGCGGTGCACCCGCGCCCACCGGGACGAAGCCGGTCGGACGCGCGGCGACGACAACGAAATCGGCTGCAAAGGTGACCGGGACTCCCAACAAGGCTGGAGCAAAGCGCAAATCCACTCACAAACGAAGCGCCTCGGCCAAACCACGATAGGTCATTTACGCGCCAGTGACAACGATAAGTCTTTTTCGGCGTTGATTTTACGCAATGGCGCGCGGCTGAGGGAGACTGGCTGATTTAGCCGATCGATGCGGCAGTCGAAGCAAGTTGTGAAAAAAGTCTTATCTATTCTGAAACCCAGTTTCTTTACTACACGTTAGATGCAAGTGCTTACTACCATGTCGGGGATTACCCGATTAGGTCTCACTTGCATGAATAGACAAAAACTTCTTGAAGCAGCCGCGCGGGTCTACGCCGAAGGGGGGTTCCGAGGGGCGACGACCAGGCGCATCGCCGAGGAGGCGGGAGTCAATGAAGTCACGCTCTTTCGCCTTTTCGGCTCGAAAGCGCACCTCATCTCCGAGGCGATCCAGTGCATGGATCCCATGGGCGAGGTGGCGCTCCCGGCAACCCCTAAGGATCCGCAGCGCGAACTGACCGACTGGTGTCGCGGACATTACACCGCCATGCGCACCTGGCGTTCGGTGATCCGCAAGACGATGGCCGATCTCGAGGAACATCCCGAGATGCAGCCGTTCATCTGCGATCACAAGACGGTTCACTTCTCGATGCTCCTGAACTACGCGATGAAAATCGCGCCGCCGACATCGGAGCAGAATCGCGAAGATGTGATGACGGCGTGCGCGATGTTGTTCAGCGCTCTCTTTTCGGATGCCATGGGGCGCGACGTAGCACCAGCTGTCTACCCGAGCCCGGAGGACGACGCGGTCGACCGTTACGTCCGAGTCTTCCTCCGAGCGCTCGGCGTAGCGGCACGCTCGACCGACAGATCGCCGGCACCCGATGCTGAAGCAGCAACGGGAGCCAACAATTGATCGCCTTCAGCTCCACTATGCATATGAAGTCGTTCCGCACCACACTCACGGTAGCCGCGATCGCTGCGCTGGCCGTCGCTTCGTCAGAAGCGCGAGCACAGCAGCCGGTCGCGCAACAGGGACGCGAACTGTCGTTGCAGGATGCGCTGCGCATCGCGCAGACGCAGAGCGAGGCAGTTCGCATCGCGCAGGCAGGGGTCACGCGCGCGCAGGGGCAGCAGCTGCAAGCGCGTGCGCAGTACTATCCACAGATCAGCGGCACGGCGGGTTACACGCGCACGCTGGCCACGCAGTTTTCTGCGCTTGCCAATTCGTCGGCGCCCCAGCCGGGCCCTAACGTCCCGCCGGTACCGCCACGCGATACCACGACGTTTTTCCAGCCCTGCAATCGTTATTTAGCATCATCCGGGTCCAGCGACGCTGCTCGACTCGCTGGCCTCGAGGCGTACGCCTCGTGTACGTCGAATGCATCGGGGGGAATCGATTTTTCCAAGGTCGGTTTCGGCTCGCGCAACCAGTATCAACTGGCGGCCAACGGTTCGCTCACGCTCTGGTCGGGCGGGCGCGTGCAGGCGCAGTCGCGCGCGGCCAACGCGGGGCGTCGCTCGGCGGACATCGAGCTCTCGGCGCAGAAAGCGCAGGTGATTCTGGACGTCACGCAGGCGTATTTCGATGCGGTGCTTGCCTCGCGCCTTGTCGCAATCGCCGAATCGTCGTTGGTGCAGACCGAGGGAACGCTCAAGCAAACGCAGCTGGCGCGACAGGTTGGGAATCAGTCGGAGTTCGAGTTGCTGCGTGCGCAGGTGACGCGCGACAACCAGCTCCCGCAGCTTCTGCAGCGTCGCACCGATCGTGATCTGGCCGTCATGAAGCTCAAGCAGCTGCTCAATCTGCCGTACGCCGACAGCGTCCGCCTAACGACGGACATCGACGACGGGAGCATGGATGGTGAGGCGCGGACCGTCGCGAATGCGGTTCCCGGCCTTCCGGCCAGCGCGGACACGAGTGTGTCGTCGCGCGCGCCGGTGCGGCAACTCGAGGAGGCGCTGCGTGCACAGCAGGCGCAGGAGTCGATCGCCAAGTCCGAGTGGCTACCGACGATATCGCTGTCGAGTGCGTACAGTCGCGTGGCGTTCGGATCAGGATCGATTCCGTCGTGGGGGAACTGGCTCAACAACTGGACCGTCTCGTTAGGCGCCTCGTTCCCGATCTTCAATGGTGGCCGGATTCGTGGCGAGCAGTTGGTCGCACGCGCCGGTGCCGAGGAGTCACGTGCGCGGCTCGACCAGACCCGCGAACTCGCCGCGCTCGATGCACGTCAAACGATCGCGCAGCTGCAACAGGCAGAAGCGTCGTTGCGGGCGAGTTCGGGAACAGCGCAGCAGGCGTCGCGGGCATACACAATCGCCGAAGTGCGATATCGCGAGGGAATCTCGACGCAACTGGAGTTGTCGGAGTCGAGGCTCCTGCTGGAGCAGGCGCGCGCCAACCGCGCGACGGCGTCGCGCAATCTCCAAGTCGCGCGAATGCGCCTGGCGTTGTTGAAGGATCTTCCGCTTGGGAGCGCCGCCGCCTTTGGCTCGCAGCTCAATGCGGGAAGCGCAGCCGGCGCGGGCGCCGGAGCTGCGGGTGCAGGCGGAGTTGGCGGGGCGCAGGGCGGAACACAAGCGGGTGGCGCGGTTCGCACGGCGACGCAGCAGGCGTCGACATCACAAGTTCCTCAATAAGGGAGTATCCCTTTCAATGTTAGGTATGATGAAGATCAATGCTCGGCGCGCGCTCACCGCTGCCACTCTTTCCACCGCGTTGCTCCTGGCGGCGTGTGGCGACAAGGAAGCCGACGCCAAGTCGAACGCTCCCGCCGAGCCGACGGTGTCGACGGTGGGTCCTGAAAACATCACCGTCGTGAAATCGCAGATGATCGCGAGCGGACCAGCGATTTCCGGAACGCTCGTGGCAGAGCGTGAGGCAACGGTTCGCGCGCAGATTCCCGGGCCGATTCTCTCGACGCATGCTGACGAGGGGAGCCGCGTTGGCGCCGGTGCCGTTCTCGCGCGCATCGACGACCGGACGCTTCGCGACGCATTCCTCGGCGCGCGTTCCGGCCTAACGACGGCGCAGGCGAGTGCCGACGTCGCGAAGCGCGAACTGGAACGCAGTGAAAAGCTGGTCGCTGCTGGCGCCATCGCCGAGCGTGACATCGAGGCAGCGCGACGCGCGAACGTCGCCGCCCAGTCGCAGCTCGCCGATGCCCAGGCTCGACTGACAAATGCGCAAAAGCAGCTCGACGACGCGACCGTGCGCGCGCCGTTCAGCGGCATTATCTCGGTCCGTTCAGTGAATGCGGGCGACGTCGTGCAGCCGGGTGGTGCGATGTTCACGATTATCGATCCGTCGAGCATGCGGCTCGAAGGGTCGGTGCCGGCGTCGCAGCTCTCGCAGATCAAGATCGGTGCGCCGACCGCCTTCACGGTGAGCGGCTATCCGGATCGTTCGTTCGAGGGGAAGATCACCCGCATCAACCCGGCGGCTGACGCAGCGACCGGCCAGGTGAAGGTGGTCGTCTCGATCCCGAATGCGAAGAGCAACCTCGTTGGCGGGCTGTTCGCCGAGGGGCGCGTGAAGGCGGAGTCGCACACGGCGCCAGTGGTGGGTGCGAGCGCGGTGGACGTGCGTGGTGTGCGTCCCTTCGTCTTGCGCCTCAAGGGCGGGCGTGCGGAGAAAGTGGAAGTGCAGTTGGGGATCAAGGATGAATCAACCGAGTCGTACGAAATCGTGGCCGGTGTTGCAGCTGGCGATACGCTTCTCGTCGGCGCGGCGCAGGGAATCACGCCCGGCACCCAGGTGCGCGTTGGCGCGCCGAACGATCGATCGCTCACCAAGCGTTAGGCACAGGGACGCATGTTTATCTCCGATTTTGCCATCAAGCGGCCGATCGTCACCATCGTCTCGATGGTGGCGCTTGTCCTCTTTGGTCTCGTGGCGCTGACGAAGCTGCAGACCGACGAGTTTCCAGATGTTGCTCCTCCGATCGTCACCGTTGGCTTGGTGTATCCCGGCGCGTCGCCCGACGGCGTCGAACGAGAAATCATCGATCCGATCGAAGAGGCCATTTCATCAATCGCCGGCGTGAAGCAGGTGACGGGGCGCGCCGAAGATGGATTCGGCTTCGTCACCGTCGAATTCCTCTTTAGCAAGCCACTCGCCGAGGCGACGCAAGACATTCGCGACGCGATCTCCGGAATTCGCCAGGATCTCCCGCAGGAACTGGAAGAACCGATCATCAAGAAATTCAACGACACCGATCTCCCAATCGTGTCGCTGGCGTTGAATTCCACGAACCTGACACCAGCTGAACTCACGCGTATCGCCGATCCGGGTATCACGCGCGAGTTGCGCTCGATTGCCGGTGTCGCGGAAGTGACGGTGCCCGGCAAGCAGGTACGCGAGTTGACGGTGCAGCTACGTCCCGCGGCGCTCCAGGCGTCAGGGATCAGCGTATCGCAAGTCGTGCAGGCGTTGCAGCTGCAAAACCTCGCCGCACCCGTTGGTCGCGTCGAAGGAACACTCACCGAGCGCTCCATTCGCCTCAAAGGGCGTCTCGAAGAACCAGCCGAGTTCTCGCAGATCGTTGTCGCCGAACGCAACGGACAGGTGATTCGCCTCGGTCAGGTTGCCGACATCGTGGATGAGACCGAAGAGCAACGCACACTCACGCTTTTCGGAACGTACGACACCGACGCCAAGAAGAACTTCAGCATCAAGGAAGCGGTCGGCCTCAACGTCAAGAAATCGAAGGGATACTCGACGACTGACGTGGCGACCAAAGTTCTCGATCGCGTGAAGGAGATTCAGAAGCGTCTCCCAGCTGGTACAACAATCGACGTCGTGAAGAACTCGGGGCGTCGTGTCGAGGCGTCGGTGAGCAACGTGCAGTCGGCGCTTCTGGAAGGGGCGTTCCTGACGGTGCTGGTCGTCTTCCTCTTCCTGAACTCGTGGCGCTCGACGGTCATCACCGGGTTGGCCCTTCCGGTGTCGGTGTTGGCGTCGTTCATCGCCGTGTGGGTCCTGGGGTTCAAGCTCGAGACGATGTCGTTGCTCGGTCTTTCGCTCGCCATCGGTATTCTGATCGACGACGCGATCGTCGTTCGAGAGAACATCGTTAGGCACGTGGAGATGGGGAAAGATCACTATACGGCGGCGCGCGAGGGGACCGATGAAATCGGACTCGCCGTGGCCGCGACGACCTTCTCCATTCTCGCGGTCTTCGTCCCCATCGCGTTCATGCCCGGCGTTGGTGGGCAGTGGTTCCAGCCGTTCGCCCTAACGATCGCTTGCTCCGTTCTCGTGTCGCTCTTCGTGTCGTTCTCGCTCGACCCGATGCTCTCGGCCTACTGGCCCGATCCGCATCTCCAAGAGGACCAGAAGAGCTTCATCACCAAATGGCTCGACAAGTTCAACCACTGGTTCAATCGACAGGCCGAGCGTTATCGCCACGTGATTGCGTGGGCGCTCGATCATCGTTGGAGCGTGGTTGGCATTGCCGTGGCGACCTTCTTCTTTGCGCTCGCGATGCCGGCCATCAAGGTCGGCGGGCGTACGCTCGTCGGCGTTGGCTTCTTCCCGACTGCCGACAACGCAGAGCTCAACATCAAAGTCGAAACGCCCCCGGGGTCCAACCTCGATTACACGCGCCTCAAGTCTGAAGAGGCGGTGCGAATTGTGGCCAAGCATCCGGACTTGATGGCGTACACCTTCACCACGATTGGCGACGCGACCGGCGGGTCTTCGGTCGATGCGGCGACGACGTACGTGAAGATGATCCCGATAGAGCAGCGCAAGGTCGACGTCGAGCAGTTCTCGGCGACATTGCGCCGTGAACTTTCACAGGTTGCTGGAGCGACCATCTCCGTGTATGCCACGGACTGGGGCGGTGGACGCAAGCAGGTGCAGATCGAGTTGCGCGGCAGCGATGCCAACAAACTCGCCGATGCCGCCCAGCGTTCGCTGGCCGCGGTGTCGGCGGTGCCTAACGCGGTGGACGTCGGTCTTTCGTCGAAGGGACAGAAGCCTGAGCTGAACGTCGAGCTTCAGCGCGGGCTGGCTGGTTCGTTAGGCATCACGGTGGGACAGGTGGCGCAGTCGCTCCGCCCGGCGTTCGCTGGCATCGACGCGGGTGATTGGGTCGACCCGAGCGGTGAAACACGCGATGTCTATGTGCGTCTGGCGCCGGAAGCGCGCAGGCGTTCACAAGATCTGCGCCAGCTTCCGCTCATCATTCCCGGACAGAACGGCGGCGCGCCGAGCACACTTCCGCTGGGGCAAGTGGCCAAGATCAGCGAAAGCGTCGGACCGGCGGTCATCAATCACCTCGGGCGCGAACGCGTGGTCAACGTCGAGTTCAACGTCTCGGGGCGTTCGATGGGTGAAGTGACCGCGGATGCACAGAAAGCCATCACCAATCTCGGACTCGACAAATCGATTCGAGTCACGTTAGGCGCCGAAGCGCAGCAGCAGAGTGAGTTGTTCGGCCAGATCTTCCTGGCGCTGGGCACGGCGATCGGTCTGATGTACCTGATTCTGGTGATTCAGTTCGGGTCGTTCCTCGATCCGATGGCGATCATGTTCTCGCTTCCGCTGTCGCTCATCGGCGTCATGTTGAGCCTCGCATTGACGAACAACACGATCAATCTGATGTCGCTCATTGGCGTGATCCTGCTGATGGGAATCGTGGCGAAGAACGCCATTCTTCTCATCGACTTTGCGAAGTGGGCGCGCGAGAAGCGCGGAATGCCGTTGCGTGAGGCGCTGATCGAAGCGGGCGCGATTCGTCTGCGTCCGATTCTGATGACGACGTTCGCCCTCATCGCTGGCATGATTCCGGTTGCCATCGGCCGTGGCGAAGGCGCTGCGTTCCGCGCCCCGCTCGGCGTGGCGGTGATCGGTGGTGTGGTCACGTCGACGCTGCTGACCCTCGTGGCAATTCCGACCTTCTACGAGATTCTCGACGAGATGCGCAGTTGGTTCTCGCGTCGTATGGGCTTCAACGTGGCGCAGAAGACGGCGGAGCATCGCATTCCCGAGGGCTTGGCGCCCGCCTCGGGCGACTGAATCTGATGCTCTCGAGTGGACGTAACACCGTTGCCACTCGGGAATTGAAGAAGTCCTTTCACTCGAGGGCCTCGACCGGAGCTGGGTCGGGGCCTTCGACTTTTCATCGGATCTGGAGGCGAAGCGCCGACGTTGCTCGCGACTTCTCCCCGATGACGCTTGTCGGCGAGTCGACTAGAATCCCAGTCGCGAAAATTTTCAGAGGAAAGGGGCACCGCGCGTGAACGAGTGGCGTCGAGGTAGTGGGAGTGTGAAGGCGTGACGTTGGCGCCAATGATCGCATCGATCGATATCGCGGGGCTCCTCGAGCTATCGCCAGGCGTGGCGTATCTCACGTTGGCGGTCTCGACGATCTTCACGCAGGAAGTTGCCGCCGTGCTCGGTGGCTTCGCCGCTGATCAAGGGCACCTGCATTTGTCTATCGTCGTGCTTGTGCTCGCGTCGTCCGTATTTACCGAGTCCGTGGCGCTCTACGCGTTGGGGCGATGGCGGGCGGCGTGGGTTCGCCTAAAACTCCGCAACTCCCCGCCAATCGTGAAGAAGCTGTTGCGGGCCATGCGCTGGAGCCCGTGGCGCAGCACGATGATCTCTCGATTTGCTTTCGGCGCGCGCCTCGCGCTACCAATGGCGTGCGGCGCAGCGCGAGTCCCCGTATGGATTTTTCTCACCGGAACGGCAGCAGCGGCAATTGTCTGGGCGGTTGTCTTTGCGAGCTTAGGGTGGGCGCTCGGCGAAGGCGCTGTGCTGCTGATGGGTGAGGTGAAGAAGTTCGAGGGCGTGATCGCCGTGGTTCTGGTCGCGCTCTGCCTGCTGGCGTGGTGGTGGTTGTGGAAGCGGCAGAAGCGGGCGATTGCCACGCAAGAGCCGGAGGTCTAACGCACGTCGTTAGGCAGAGTCGGTGGTACCCGCGGGAACTTCGTCGGCGTGCAGATGCGCGCGTTTGGTAGCCGGGTTCGCACCGAAGGTGACGATGAGTACGACGGCGCCAACGATCACGGCCGCAGCGATGACGGTGCGCGACGTGAGTGTTTCACCGGCGAATGCCCATCCGAGAAAGACGGCTACGACTGGATTGACATAGGCGTACGTCGAGACGCGCGCCGGCGTCGACACGGTCAACAAGTACATGTACGCCGAAAAGGCGATGAGGGAGCCGAAGGTCAGAAGCCAGAGAAATGACCACGCGGCCTTGGCTGGGAGCGTCGCGAGCGAGAATCCGTCCCATTGGTGCGTAAGCGCGGCGACGACCGAGAGCGCCGCGCCGCCGCAGATCATCTGCATCCCGCTGAGGAGATGGGGCGACGCAGGGCGGGGCGCCTTGCGCGCGTAGAGCGATCCGAATGCCCATGCCACGGTGCCGGCAAGGACGACTCCGGCGCCGGCGCCGTCGATGCGCGTGCCGCCTAACAAGCTCCCGGGTCCGATGAGTATGGCAACGCCGCACACTCCTAACACGAGGCCAGCGATGACACCGGGGTGTGGCGCCCTTTCACGCGTGGATGCCCAATCGAACAGCACCATCCAGCATGGCGTCATCGCGACGAGGAGCGACGCCACGCCAGACGGAATGCGCGTCTCTGACCAGGCGACTCCGGCATTGGAGAACATCAGCAGGACGCCGACGAATGCGGAGGCGCGCCAATGCGGCGCGCGCGGCGCTTCGGCGCCACGAAGTCGCCCAAAGGCATAGAGAATCAATCCCGCGAGGAGAAAGCGCGCGCCGGCCATCCCCAACGGCGGAATGGATTCCACCGTGTATTTGATGAAGAGGTAGGTCGAACCCCAGACGACGTAGACGGCGAGAAAAGCGGCGAGGAGCTTGCTGCGGGACGGTGCGCTCATCGCCACCTAAAGATTCGCAGCGCAATCGCGAAGCCGGCCACCAGCCAGACGCCGATGATGGCGAGCTCGCTGGAGACTGCCTGCCACCCGCCGCCCTGGAGCATGTTGTCGCGCATGGCGTTGACCACCGCTGTCAGCGGGAGCGCCTGGATCACCGGTTGCACGGCGGCGGGGAAATTGGTCGACGCGAAAAAAACGCCAGACGTGACCCACATCGGGAGCATGACGAAGTTCATGAGTCCCGACGCCCCCTCGAGCGTACGCGCGCGCGAGGCAATGAGCAGCCCGATGGCGCCAAACATCATGGTGCCCAGGAACGCGACGCTTGCAAAGACAATGAGCGGTCCACGCATAGGAACCTTGAAGACGAGGATGGCGAAGCCGAGAAGGACGCCGACTTCCAGGACCATCATCGCCAGTCGCATCATGAGAAACGACAGCAGGTACTCCGCGCGCGACATCGGGGTGGAGATGAGGCGCTTGAGGAGCTTCTTGCGGCGCGCGTCGACAATGCCGAAGCCTAACCCCCAAATGCCGCCACCCATGAGGTTCATGGCGAGGAGGCCGGGGACGACGAAGTCGATGTATCGCGAGCCGCGCTCGCTGATGAGCGTTTCCTTCACCGCGACGGCGTCGCGGCGTCCGGCGTAGCGCTGCAAGGCGCGATCGACAACGAGTCGGGCGGTGCGCGCCTCGCTGCGCGCATCGTCGTAGCGGTATTCGGCCATGCCGTTTTCACCGGGCACCACCAGCAAGGCGATGCGTCCGATGCGGAGCGCCGTGACGGCCGCGGTGTCGTCGAGAAGCTCGACCGCCAGTGAGGAATCGCTGGCGAGCCCACCCCGAACGGCCTCCGCGTTAGGCGCGGTGGCGAGAACGGCGACCTTCGACACTTCGGCCGGGCGTGACCGAAACGCAATGCCGAGCCCCGACGCCATCAAGATTGGGAAAATGAGCGTCCAGAAGACCGCTTCGGGCTCGCGGATGAACTCGCGCACGCGCGCGAGGGTGAGTTGCACGAGCGCCGAGTCGCGAGTGCCGCTACGAGCCGATGCGGGCGACGGCGCTCGCGACCCAGATGTGGCTGACGATTCCTCGTTAGGTGTCTGCAGCGTTGACATCAGCCCTCCCGCAGGTGGCGTCCGGTGAGCGAAACAAACACGTCTTCGAGCGTCGGTGAATGCGTGCTCAATTCCGTGAGCGCCAACCCTTCGCTCGCGATGAGGGCCAGAAGCGCCGGAATGGTCTCGTGCGCCGCGGTGACCTGCAGCGTGTACAACGCGCCATCGAGACGGGCGCGGATGACACCCGGAAGCGCGTTCAGCGCCTCGACCGAGAGGAGTTGCCCCTCACCCACGGCACACTCCACCACCTGTTCCGCGCCTAACGATCGAATCAACTCGCGGGGAGTGCCGAGGGCAATCACCTTGCCGTGGTCGACAATCGCGATGTTGTCACACAGACGTTCTGCTTCGTCCATGTAGTGCGTGGTGAGCATGATCGTGCGGCCGGCAGCGCGAAGACGCTCGATCAGCTCCCAGAGCTGGCGACGCGACTGCGGATCGAGGCCAGTCGTCGGCTCGTCCAGAAAGACAAGGTCCGGATCGCCGGCAAGCGCGCAGGCAACCGAGAGTCGCTGCTTCTGTCCCCCCGAAAGCCCGCTCACGCGAGAGTGGCGTTTCTCCTCGAGCTGCACGAGTGAGATGACTTCCTCGACGTCGCGTCCGCGGTTGTAGAACGAACGAAAGAGGCGAATGGTCTCCTCGACCGTGAGCTTCTCGGAGAACTGCGTCTCCTGCAATTGAATGCCGAGTCGCTGGCGCAATTCACGTTCGTCGCGTCCCCACGTGCATCCGAGCACGACGACCTCGCCGCCATCGGCGTCGTTGAGGCCTTCGCAGATCTCGATGGTCGTCGTCTTGCCTGCGCCGTTAGGCCCTAAAAGTCCGAAGCACTCACCGGCGCGGACCTGCAGGTCGAGACCGTCGACGGCGACGACATCCGCATACCGCTTGCGGAGTCCACGAACGTCGAGTGCAAGGGTGCCGCTCCCTCCAGCACTGGGCAATGTGGAAGCTGTCATGCGCGGATTCTAACGCACCGCCGAGGGTGTGCGAAGACGTGGCGAGTGAAAGTGCGCTCACCGGTTGCCGCACTCTCTCGCGCCTTCGCGTGCCGTGCGACACCTTGAGCGCGCACGCTCGCGCTTGTGACGCCTCCCACCACTCGTCCCATCACCATGCTCGAGATCCGCAATCTCGTGAAGGTCTATCCAGGCCCTGTCGCCGCCCTGCAGGGAGTCTCGCTCGACATTCCCACCGGGATGTTTGGCCTCCTCGGGCCTAACGGCGCGGGCAAGACGACATTCATGCGTATTCTCGCGTCGGTGCTGGAGCCCACATCAGGAAGCGTGCGCCTGGACGGTGCCGACGTCCTCGCTGATCCCGCGCCGCTCCGCGAGTCACTCGGCTATCTCCCACAGGACTTCGGCTTCCTTCCGCACCTAACGGGCCTTGGGATGCTCGAGTACCTGCTGAAGCTGAAAGGGGTCGACGCACCGCGCGGCCTCTCCGTGCTGGCGAGTGAGCTCCTCGAGCGGGTGAATCTCGCGCACGCCGCGAAGCGGAAGGTGAAAGACTATTCCGGCGGTATGCGCCAGCGACTCGGGATCGCGCAGGCCATCGCCGGCAATCCACGCTTGATCATCGTCGACGAACCGACGGCGGGGCTCGATCCGGAAGAGCGCCTGCGGTTCTATCGCATTCTCGCCGAGTTGTCGGCAGATCGAACGGTGATTCTCTCGACGCACATCGTTGAAGATGTCGCGGTGCTGTGCAAGCGATTCGCAGTGATCCGCGGCGGAAAGCTGGTGGCGCTCACCTCGCCGCGTGAAGCGCGAGCAGGCCTCGACGGGCGGGTATTCGAGGGCGATGTCGCTCCAGAACAGTTGGACGAGCTGCGTCGCACGCGCCGCATCACGCACGCCGTGCTGGTTGAAGGGCGGAACCGCGTGCGCGTCTTCGAGCCTAACGCGACTCCCCTTCCGGGCTTTGAGCCGGTGCCGGCGACTCTGGAAGATGCGTACTTCCTTCTGATGCGCGACGACATGCCAGAGGTATCGGCCGCATGAGCAGTCGCCGACTCGCCATCGTTGCGCGTGACGAGTTCTCGCTCACGCTGCGACGCCCGATGACGTGGACACTCCTGGTCATACTCTTTCTGATGTCGTGGGGATTGGCAGAAGGGGTAGTGGGGATCGTCCTTGCATCTGGCGACGCGACGGTCGGTGGAAAACGAGCCTTCCTGACGTCGGAGTTTGCGCTGACACAGGTGACCGCGGTCTTCACCACCTCCATATACACGTTCTTTCTCGCCGCTGCGGCCGGTTTGTCGATCATTCGGGACGACGAATCACGAGTGCTGGAGCTCCTCGGATCGACGCCGCTCCGGCCGAGCGAATATGGGTGGGGGAAGTTCAGCGGGGTCATTGCCGCGTTTGTGTCAGTGTTGGCGCTAAACACATTGTTCCTCGTGCTCTTTCTGGCTGTCGTGCCTAACGCCGACATGCTGGAGACGCGAGGGCCCTTTGCCTTGGGGAACTATCTGCGTCCGGCGCTGATGTTCGCACTGCCGACGCTCCTCTTTTACGGCGGCGTGACCTTTGGCATTGGTGCAGGGACTCGGAAAGCGGTGCTCGCGTTTCTCGTCCCGATCTCACTGATCATTCTGTCCGGTGTGTTTCTGTGGAGTTGGTCGCCGACCTGGCTTTCACAGAGCATGAATCGGGTCCTGATGTTCCTCGACCCGTCAGGACTTCGATGGCTGCGTGAGACGTATCTCGTCATCGATCGCGGCGCCGAGTACTACAACACCCAACCCGTCGTTCTCGACGCGCTGATCATCATCAATCGCCTCTTCTGGTCGGCTGTTGGAATTGGCAGCGCGGCGTTAGGCGTGCGCGCACATGCTCGTCGGTCGCGGGCAGCGCACGTTGTTGCACCGGAGCAAGTGGCGGCAGCACTCGCGGCGGGAGCGCGGCAAGGTGCGCCCGAGCCAGTCCTCGAACTGGCCGCGCCGCTCTCCACGTTAGGCATGCGCACGGGACGGTCGGGTTTTCTCTCGAGCGCCATCGCCGCGATGCGCGCGGAAGGGCGCGAGTTGGGGTCGCGTGCTGGACTCTATCTCTTCGTCCCCCTCATCATCGCACAGCTCATCGGCGCCGCCTTCGCAACGCTCGGCGCTTTCGACACGCCACTATTGCTCACGCCGGGGCAACTCGCGACGTCGATGATGCAGACGTCGGGACTCTGGATTGCGCTCCTCCTGATCTTCTATGGTGTTGAAAGTATGGAGCGGGAGCGCGCCGCCCGACTCGACCAGATTCAGGATGCCTATCCATTGAAGACGGGGGCGCTCCTGGCGGGTAAACTCGGGGCGCTGTCGATCATTTGGTTCATCATCGCGGTCGCTGCCGTATTGGCCGCAGCGGTGATCGTCCTGGTGCAGGGGAAAGTCTCGTTCTCGCTGTATCCGTTCCTGCTGATTTGGGGGCTGTTGTACCTCCCGACGTTCCTGGCCTTCGCATCGTTCGTGTTCATGGCGTGGAGCATTGCGGGCAATCGCTACAGCACGTACGCCATCGCCCTCGTCGGATTCGGCGCGACGATCTGGGCCTTCTACACGAACCGGCTCAACTGGGTCACCAACTGGATTCTCCTCTCCGGCATCAAGTGGTCGGACATGGGGACGTTGGAGATGGATCGCCGCGCGCTGATTTGGAATCGCGTGCTGTGGTTGTCGATGGCTGTACTCTTTTGGGCCATCGCGGTGCGCTGGTATCCGCGCCGCCGCCGCGATCCGATCCATCTCCTTCGCTTCCCAACCATGCGCTCGCTCCTCTTGTCGTTAGGCGGCGCAGCGCCGGTGTTGGTAGTTCCGCTGTTCGCGTCGTCGTATTTGTGGCGCCAGATGCAGGAAGGGCCGCAAGGGGCGCGCGTCGAGAAGCTGGGGAAGGATTACTGGAAGAAGAACATTTCCACATGGAAGGACGCGCGCTTCCCCTGGCTGTCGGCAGTCGACGTCGACGTCGACATCCACCCCGAGGCGCGAAGTTTTTCGACGAAGGGGAGCTACATCATCCGCAACACCCGCGACACGACGTACAAGACGCTGGCAATGACGGTCGGGCGCTGGACCGACATTCATTGGACGATCGACGGCGACTCGGCCAAGCCCGACACGTCGTCGTTGCTCTACATCTTCAAGCTGAAGAAGTCGTTAGGCAAGGGTGACTCGATACGAGTGGCCTTCTCCTACAAGGGCGACGCGAGCGCTCCGTCGAAGCGCGGCACCGGCGGGATGGAGTTCGTCATTCCGTCGGGTGCCGTCATGACGTCGTTTGGGCCGCAGTGGTTCCCCCTCGTGGGATACGTCGAGTCGTTAGGCGTGGACAAGGACAATCGCGCCGAGCCAAGGCAGTATCCCGACGATTGGTACACTGGCGTCACGCCACCGGCATTCGGGAGTGCGCTCCCGATGACTGTCCGCACGCGCATTACCGTTCCGGCGGATTTCGTCGCCAACGGCGTGGGAGAACGAGAATCTGATGTCGTGAAAGACGGTCGGCGTACCGTCACGTGGCAGAGCGATCAACCGGTGATGGCGTTCAACGTCGTTGCCGGTCGCCTCACGGAACGCCGAGGCACGGGAACGGCGCTCTACTACTTCCCGGCGCACAAATACAACATCGACGAGATGATCGGCGGGCTGGATGCAGCTCGTCGTTGGTATGGCGAGTGGTTCGGCACGTATCCCTGGCGCACGCTCAAGATCACCGAGTTTCCCGCACTCGCCACATACGCCCAGGGCTTCGCGACGAACATCTCTTTCTCCGAAGACATCGGCTTCCTCACCAAGAGTGAACCGAAGACCAACCTCGCCTTTCTCGTCGTCGCGCACGAAAGTGCGCACCAGTGGTGGGGAAACATGTTGACCCCCGCGTCTGGCCCGGGAACGAACCTGTTGAGCGAAGGGCTCGCGCACTTCTCGACGACGTTGCTGATCGAGAAGGTGAAGGGGGCGCGCGACGCCCTGGAATTCCGCAAGCGCATTGAGTCGCGATACGGCAATGACCGTCGGTCGGACGCCGAGCGGAAGTTGTATCGCATCGACGGCTCGAAAGAGGGAGACGGCACCGTCACGTACGACAAGGGCGGATGGGTTTTCTGGATGTTGTCGGACTTGATGGGGCGAGAGCGCGCGCTCACCGGCATGCGCGACTTCATTGCGTTCTACCGCACCAACGAAGATCACGCCGCGCTCGAGGACTACACCGCCCACATGCGCCGCTACGCGCCAGACACGGTGGCGTACGACCAATTCGTTAGGCAGTGGTTCGACTCGGTCGTCGTTGGCGAATACCGCGTCGATTCCGCCAGGACCAAACGCGCATCGCCTAACGGGGAGTGGGAGACAACGGCGACTATCTACAACGCGGGCACTGCCACAATGCCCGTCGACATCGCGGTGACGCACGGCGAGCGTTTTCCCGACGATGGATCGCATGTGCAGTCTCCGGCGTACAAGCAGGCGAAGGAGAGTGTTCTGTTGGCCGCCGGTGCGCGCCGAACGGTGACTATTCGTTCGCCTTTCGAGCCGGACAAAGTGGTGATAGACCCCGACGTGCGCGTGTTGCAGCTGCGGCGAAAGCTGGCTGAGTATTCGCTCAAGGAACGGTGAACCGCGCTTGAACAACAACGATCTTGCCGCTCTTCTCCAACGCGCCGAACGCGAAGGCGTCGTCTCCGCTGAACAAGCGGCGCGTTTGCGCGCGATGGGCGAAGAGCAGTTGCCGCGAGAGGAACGCAAGCTGAGCGTTGGCCCCCTCCGGGGTCTCACCTCCATCACCGTCGCGTACGCGATCGGCGCGCTGCTCGTGGTGTTCGCGTCGGGGTGGTTTCTCGTCGATCGGTGGAACAAGCTGGGCGCCGAGGGAGTGCTGACGTTCACGGCGATCTACGCCATGGCGCTCGTCGCCATCACCTGGAAGCTGCGCGAACGCGAGCTCGACGACGCCGCCAACCTCACTACGATGCTCGGCGTCTGCCTCACGCCACTCGGCGCCTGGAGTGTTTTGCAACTGACGGGGATGTGGCCCGACCTCCGCGAACTCGCCACCTATCGCGCCGACGTCCGGTTCATCGAGTGGCATTGGATTCTCATCGAGCTCGCCACCATCCTCGTGGCGCTCATCGTCCTGCGCGCACGTCGCGTCGTCGCGGTTACCTACCCAGCCGCTATCGCACTCTGGGCACTGCAGTATCACGTCGGGCGCGGCTTCAGCATGTGGTCGCTCCGACTTCCCGAGGAACGCTGGATCGCGATGGCGTGCGCCCTCACCATCCTGCTCATCGCGGAATCGGTCGACCGATGGCAACATCGCACACCCGGAGCATCGCGTCGCGAAATAGGCGACTTCGCCAATGCCTTCTGGCTCGCCGGGCTCACCGCATTCTTCATCGCGTACGGCGACCTGTGGAACGGGGCAGGGGCGTGGCGTCACGCACTCCCTGTCATCTCGTTAGGCCTGGCGTGGGTCGCGTTGCAGCTGAGCCGACGCCTCATTCTCGCGGTCGCGCTCGCTGCATTCGTCGCCTACATCGGGTGGCTCACCGACTCTGTCTTTCGTGACGTCGTCTCGTTCCCGATGATCCTCGCCGTGTTGGGATTCCTGACCATCGGTGTCACGGTCTGGGCACAACGACGCTTTCCAGCGCTCTCCGCATCGTTCGATCGTGACCGCGCGCAACGCCCGCTTCCGTGGAGCCCGGTGATTCCAGTGCTCTTACCGTGTTGCGCCGTCATCGTCGCCCTCGCGTCGCTGCGCGAGGGCGCGATGCGCCAGCTCGACTACAACTTCGAGCGACGCATGATGGTTCTTCGCGGGCACTCGCATCGCATGCAGCATTTTCGTGAACGGCAGGCGCTTCGCGAGGCGGCGCCAGGGTCGCCGCGGGTCCGTTAAGAAAGAAACCTTCCCCCCTGCATCGACGTACAAGTCGGCACCGCTCGACATACTCCGGAGCCCGCTCGTATGCTCGCTGTTCTGACCCTCGCGCTCGCGCTGCAGCAAGTTCAAATCAAAGTCGGAAAGAGCGACAAGGCGCGCTCAGACAGTACGCGAATCAAGGCCGAGCGAGACTCGCTGCGCCTGGTGATTCAGGAGAAGGAGCTGGATCGGGAGCGTCGCGCCCCCGTGCGCATCCCCGTCACTCCCGAGCTCGAACGGAGTGCCTTTCTCGATCCCGAGGCGCGCACGCTCCTGCTCAACGCTCGCGCGGCACGCATGCGTCAGGACTCCTCGCTCCTCGCGTATGACGCCAAGGCCTACCAACGCTTCTCCGTGGGGTTGGGCTTTCGCGCGACGGGGCGCGATCGCCTCCTCTTTCGCCACGAGAATGCTTCCCGCGTTAGGTGGTCGCGCGCCAACGGCGTCTACATCGACATGAATGGCGCGCGAACGGCCATTCCGATGATGTCGAAGCGAGAGAAGGCGGAGGCGGCCAAAGACCCCGACTTTGCCGACATCAGTAGTGAATCGTCCCCCGTTCCGTACTATCCGGGGCGTGAAGCGCTATGGGTCGGCTCCGGCGCGCAGAGCAAGGCCGAGGTGGATGAGCGCGAGCTGGTGCACCCCATCGCGATCGGTTCCGAGGCGTATTACCGCTACGCGACGGGTGACTCGCTCACAATCACGCTCTCCGATGGCAAAGCGATCAGGCTGCGCGAACTGCGAGTGGAGCCGCGGCGCCCGGAGTGGAAGCTCTCGGTCGGTTCGTTCTGGTTCGACATGTCGACCGGTCAACTCGTTAGGGCGGTGTATCGCCTCGCCGTCCCCATCGACATTTGGGGATTGGTCGACGAAGAGACCAAACGAGACGCAGCAGAAGCCAAAGCGCGAGGTGGCAAGCCCGATCCGGATGACGACGTTCCGGGGTGGGTGAAAGGGATGATGTCACCGATGCAGGCGAACCTCGAAGCGGTGACGATCGAGTACGGACTCTACGGGAGCCGCTTCTGGCTTCCGCGCGCGCAATACGCGGAAGGGTGGGCGCGCGCGTCATTCATGCGCATCCCGTTCAAGATCGAGGAGAGCTTCAAGTACGCGAGCGTGAATGGAACCGACTCGGTGCCTACAGTGCCGCAAATGTTGACGCGTCGGCAGTTGCGCGACTCACTCTTCGGCCCCGACTCCACGCCGTGGCGCGCCCTTCCCGATTCGGTGCGCAAGGAGCGGACGAAGCGCCTGATGGCTGCCGACTCTGTACGGCAGGAGCGACAGACAAAGCATCGAAAGGAGGAGTGCGCATCGACGGGGTATTGGACGCGTATCGAGAATCGTCAGGACGCCAACTTGCGCACGGCCATTCGCATTCCCTGCGACACGGCGGTGCTCTCCAAATCCGCTGACCTCCCTCCCTCCATCTACGACGCCGGCGAAGAGGTTTTTGGGAGCGCCGAGCGTGAGCAGTTGCTCAAGGAACTCGACTTCTCGCTGCAGCCCGTATGGGCGCCGCAACCGATTCGTCTTGCGTACGGCTTGGACCAGACGCGCTACAATCGCGTGGAGGGTTTGTCGTTAGGCGCGACGGCGACGCAGAACCTGGGGAAGGGATATGCGTGGGATGCGGCGGCGCGCTTTGGTTTTGGCGACACACATCCGAATGGAGAGTTGGGAGTCTCGCGATCGAACGGCCGCACTATCTGGCGCGCGTCGGGCTATCACCGTCTCGCCGTCGCCAACGACGACTGGGGGAGCCCGCTTTCGTTCGGAGCTTCGCTCGGCGCGCTCCTATACGGACGCGACGAGGGGTATTACTACCGTGCGACCGGCGCCGAGCTCACACGGAAGCTCGCGCGCGGCGGTGGTCTCTCAACGCGACTTTTCATCGAGCGTCAGGGAATCGCAGACGCGGACGCCGAGTTCAATCTGTCGAAGGCGTTTGGCGGCGGGAGTCGCTTCGCGCCGAATATTTCGGCAGAGAAGGCGACGCTTTTGGGTGCTGCCCTGCGGCAGCAATTCTCACGCGGTGACGATCCGCTTGGTTGGCGCCTCTTCGGGGATTTCCGCGGGGAAGGGGGATGGGTGATGCCGGGCGCCGATTCGCTCGACCGTCGGGCTTATGGGAGGGTGGCTGGCGACCTGACGGTGACGCGCGGCTTTGGAGATTTAGTCGCGGGCGCGCTCACGGTGAGCGGTGGGATCAGCGACAATGCGCCGGTGCAGCGCGCCTTTTTCCTTGGCGGCGCCCAGACGGTGCGTGGCCAGTTGTTAGGGAGCGCCGTTGGCGACGCGTATTGGCTGGGGCGCGCCGAGTTGGGTCGCGCGTTAGGCGCGGTGCGCCCGGTGGTGTTCGGCGATGTGGGCTGGGCCGGCGCACGCGAGAACTTTGCGCATCCCGGCCGGCCGTTGAGCGGCGCCGGCGTCGGTGCGTCGGTGATGGACGGTCTGATTCGCCTCGACTTGTCGCGCGGGATATATCCGCGCAAGAAAATGCGCCTGGACCTGTACGTCGAGGCCAAGTTCTAATGTTGGCGACTGCGCGCGCACGCGCCGCGATCGCCTAACGATTGCATCTGGCGAGTAAAGATTTCGATTATGAACGCGGAGAGCGCGCGGCGCAGCGCGGAATCCGCATTTCTGCGCGCCGATTCTGGCACACAGACTGAAATCTGGACAGCCTAACGCTTCATTGCGCGGGTTGGCTCGGACGGCTTGCAAAATCCCGTGTAAAATGCTCGCGTCTCGGAGGCGAGACATTTTGCTTGCGTGCTCAAAGCGTCGTTCACACATTCACCGGCGAGTCGTGGCTTAAAGTTGGTCTACCTGGTGATGGAGAACACAATTCATGTGGGAAGACTTCAAGAAGTTTCTCCTGAAGGCGAACGTAGTTGGCCTCGCGCTGGCGGTCATTGTCGGCGGAGCGGCAGGTGCGCTCGTCAAGGCGATGACCGATGATTTCCTCATGCCGATCATCGGCGCCGTGCTTCCCGACGGCGATTGGCGCAAGTACACGCTCGATGTAGGCTCGATCAAGTTTGGCATTGGAGACTTTGTCGGCGTCTTCATCAACTTCGCGATCATCTCCTTCGTTGCGTGGCAGATCGGAAAGATCTTCATCAAGCCCGAACCGGCGCCGCCTCCAGCGCCGCCAACCAAAGCCTGCCCATTCTGCCGCACGACCATCGCCGCCGACGCGACGCGTTGCCCGGCGTGTACCTCGCAACTCTGATCGCCGACGAGGCGACGCGTTATGCGGCGCGTTGTTCGCGGGTCTGGTCGCACTGACGTAGTTGCCTAACGAGGTTGTTCAGCCAGGAAAAGCAGGACGGGGCGCGCGACTCTGAGTCGCGCGCCCCGTCGCTCGTTAGGCAGCCAGCGACGCCGCTAGAGCGAGATCGTCCCCTCGCAAACCAGGACGCTCTCCCCGCCGACTCGAACGGCCGCGATCGTTCCGCCCGCCTTGTCGCACTCCACGTGCAACACGCTCGGCCGCCCCATCTCGTACCCCTGCTCGACGACCCAGCGCAGCGTTCCCTCTCGCCGCGCGTCGCGAGCGCCGAGGTAGCCGCCTAACGCGGCGCAGGCCGAGCCAGTGGCCGGATCTTCCAGAACGCCGACGCTCGGACCAAACATGCGCGCACGCACGTCGTGGCCAGGCTCTTCGCCTTCCATCGCGAAGAGCATGATCATCTCCGCGTCGCGCCCTTGGAGCGACGTTTCCCACTGATCGAGGCGCAGCTTGGCACGCCCCACGGCATCACGCGAACGGAGCGGGACGTAGACAAAGGGGAGCCCGCACGTCACCGACTGCGGCGCCCACTCGCCGTCGAGGAGATCGTCGCTACCTAACGACAACATCGAGGCGAGCACCTCGCGCGGCGGCACCGGCGACAGCACCTCCGGGAGTTTCGCCACGGAAAGCTGCGCAAAGACGGGGACGCCGTCCTTCGCCCGAATCACGACCGGCACGGGACCGACGCCTTCCTCGAGCACCACACGCGTCTCGTCGCCGCTGAGCGCGACGTCGCCGATGGCCGCCAGCACGTGCGCCGTCCCCACCGTCGGATGACCGGCAAACGGCACCTCGCCCCCCGGCGTGAAAATGCGCACGTGGCGCGTGTTCGCCGGATCGTTAGGCGGAAGGACGAAGGTCGACTCGGAGTAGTTGAACTCGCGCGTGATCGCCCACATCTCGTCGGTCGAAAGCCCGCGCGCGTCGGGGAGGACGGCGAGCTGATTGCCGCCAAAACGCTTCCCCGTAAAGATGTCGGCGGTGATGTACCGGTACTGGCGCATGCGTAACTCAGTGTGAGAAGTGAGCGCTCTCGTTAGGCAAAGCAGTCGCCGGTGCCAGGCAGACGTTCACTTTCGTTGCGCGGCAAAAAAGAAAGCGCGGAGAGCGCGACCGGCGCCCTCCGCGCTGTGACACCTTTCAACCCGTGGCCAACCGCTGCCTAACGAGACCTCTTACTCCGCCCCCATGAACGGATACTTGTAATCCGTCGGCGGAACGAACGTCTCCTTGATCGAACGCGGGCTCACCCAGCGCAGGAGGTTCAGCTTCGAACCGGCCTTGTCGTTCGTCCCCGACGCACGCGAGCCACCAAACGGTTGCTGCCCAACCACTGCGCCCGTCGGCTTGTCGTTGATGTAGAAGTTTCCAGCGGCGTTGCGCAGCGAGACCAACGCCTCGCGCACACCCTGGCGATCGCGCGAGAACACAGCGCCCGTGAGCGCATACGGCGACGTCGCGTCCACCGTCTCCAGCGTCTCCTGCCACGTCGAATCTTCGTACGCGTGCACCGTGAGCACCGGACCAAAGATCTCCTCGGTCAACAAACGATAGTCTGCAGCCGGCGCCTCAACGAGCGTCGGCTCGATGTAGTACCCCTGCTCACCACGAGCCGTACCGCCAGCCAACACCTTCGCATTCTGCTTGGCGTCGGCGATGTAACCGGAGATCTTCTCGAAGGCGCGCTTGTCGATGACCGCGCTCATGAAGTTGCGGAAGTCGCGCGGGTCGCCCATCTGCAACTCGCCGATCAATGCAATCGCGCGGTCGCGCACTTCGGGCCAGATCGACTTCGCCACATACGCGCGGCTCGCCGCCGAGCACTTCTGCCCCTGGTATTCGTACGCGCCGCGGACCATCGCCACGGCGACCGACGCAGGATCGGCCGACGGATGCGCGACGATGAAGTCCTTTCCGCCTGTCTCGCCGACGATGCGCGGATACGAACGATAGCTCGACATGTTCGAGCCGATCGTCTTCCACATCGCGTTGAAGACGCCGGTGCTCCCGGTGAAGTGCACGCCGGCGAGCTCACGATGCGTCAGCGCCTGCTCACTGATCATCACCGGATCGCCGGGAAGGAAATTGATGACGCCCGGCGGGAGGCCGGCTTCCTGCAGCACCCGCATCACGTAATACGACGACAACATTGCCGTCGCCGCCGGCTTCCAGACGACGCCGCACCCCATCAGCGCCGGCGAACCAGAGAGATTCCCCCCGATCGCCGTAAAGTTGAACGGCGAGATGGCGTAGACGAAGCCTTCGAGCCCGCGGTAGTCCGACATGTTCCAGACGCCCTGGGACGAAATGGGCTGCTCGGCGTAGATGTCGGCGGCGTAGTGCGCGTTGAAGCGCCAGAAGTCGATGAGCTCACACGCCGCGTCGATTTCCGATTGATAGACAGTTTTGGACTGTCCCAACATCGTCGCCGCATTGGCGGTGTCGCGCCACGTGGTGGCCAGCAGCTCCGCCGCCTTCAAAAAGACCGCGACGCGATCTTCCCACGCCCATTGCGACCATTCACGCTGCGCTTTCACCGCGGCGTCGATGGCCATGGCAACATGCTTGGAATCCGCCTTGTGATAATCCGCCAGTACGTGCTTGTGATCATGCGGCATCACGGCGTGGCCGAGTTCGCCCGAGCGATACTCCTTGCCCCCGATGATGATGGGAATCTCCACACGCTCGTTGGCCATCGATGCAAGGCGCGCTTTGAGCGATGCCTTCTCGGGCGAATTGGGCGCGTACGAGCGAATTGGCTCGTTGACGGGAGAGGGAATGCGGCGAACGCCGTTGAAACCGCTGGCGCCGGGACGCTGCGTCGAATCACTCATGATCAGTTGGAACCTGGGTGACGGTTCTGGGTCTTTTGCTCGGCGATTCCGCTAGGCGGAATTCTCGCCGGGGGAAGGCAGGCGCGCACTTTGCCGGTGCGTCGAGGTGATTCAGCTGTTTCGAGTGTTTCTTTCGCGAGCGGTGACATCTCGTTGCCGGCCACGGCGCAAGATAGTCCCAGTAAAAACACGCGCTAGCGCTGACTCTCGGTTCTCCCAGTGCCGTGTGTTAAGCCCCACTTTTCTACGCTTCATTACGCTTCGAGGAACTGATGCGCTTTTCTCGTTCGCTGTCGGTGGTTGCATGCTTGGCACTCTCGGCGCTTGCCGCCTGCGGCGGGAGCGATTCGTCGGGCCCTCCCAAAGTGGCCAGCGCCGCTATCTCCGCACTCACCTCCCAGCTGGAAGTGGGGGAGACGGTCCAACTCAACGCCACGGCGAAAGACGCGAAAGGCAACGTGCTTACCGGTCGCACGCCCTCGTGGTCCTCGTCGGCGACCAGCGTCGCGACGGTCGACCAAAGCGGCGTGGTCACCGGCGTCGCGCCCGGATCGACGACCATCACCCTCACCATCGAGGGTGCCACTGCGTCGTTAGGTATCACGGTCATCCCCATTCCCGTCGCCTTCGTCGTCATCGACAATCGCACGCCGAGTGTGCGCGAAGGGGGATTGCTGCAGCTGACGGCGTCGGTGCAGGATTCCAGAGGGCGCTCACTCCCTGGGCGGGCGCTCGCGTGGTCATCCTCCAACGCGACGGTCGCCACAATCAACAACTCCGGCCTCGTCTCGGCACTAACTCCGGGAAGCGTGTATATCCGCGCCGAGAGTGAGGCGAAGAAGGACTCCGTGCTGCTGCGTGTGCGTAGTCTGTTGGCGCCGACGATCGCCACCACCAGCGGCTCCTCGACCTGGGTGCCAGGCGCTTCGGTAACCATTACCGGCACCAACTTCTCCACGAACGCAAGCGACGATCAGGTCTTCATCAGCGGCGTGAATGCGCCAGTCACGGCAGCGAGTACCACGGCGCTCACCGTCACCGTTCCGGCCGCGTCCTCGCTTCCGTGCAGCGCCACCGGTCCGGTGACTGTGATCGTGTCGGTCAACGGCGACTCTGTCAACGCAACAGCCTCTCTTCGCGTCGCCACGCAACGCGCCGCGTTAGGCATCGGTGAATCGGTGCTCTACACCAGCCCCGCCGATATCTCGTGCAACGAGTTTCCGGTGACGGGAGGGACATACCTCGTCACGGCCTTCAATACCGCGCCACTCATCACGACGCGGGTGTCGTTCCAGCTCGTCGGCGCGTCCGCGACGCCATCGACGTCGGCTGCCGTCAACTTGCGCGCCGTGCCGTCCAATCCCATCACGCCCTCGTTAGGCCCGCTCGCCTCGCGCGAGATGCCGAACACCGATCGCTTCGTCCAGGGGCATCTCGCCGCGCTCGACGCCAATCGCGCCCTGCTGCAACGCAAGGGAAATCCGCATCGCACCATGCAGGCGATGCGCGCTCGGCAGCGTGCCGCGGCACGCGTGAATCCGGCGCTGCGCGCCGCGCTCGCTCCCGTCCCGCCGCCTAACGTGGGCGACAAGATGTGGAAGCGCATGATGAAGACGTTCGGCCACTACGACACGTTCGATTCGGTACGCGTTCGCGTCGTCTACGTGGGGCCGAAACTCATCATCCTCGAAGACTCGCTCAATCCGCTCGCCGGCACGCTCGACAACGAGTACCAGCGCATCGGCACCGAATTCGACACCAAGATGTTCAAGTACCTGTCGTACTTCGGCGATCCGCTCGCCGTCGATTCGCTCTACGACAACAACGGGCGCGTCTACGCCCTCTTCTCACAGAAGGTCAACAACTACAGCATCAGCGGCGGAAGTCTCCTGGGTTTCGTGACGCTCTGCGACTTCTTTCCGCAGACGGATTCCGATCCCAACAACGCCTGTCCTACGTCAAACGAAGGCGAATACTTCTACGCCTTCGTCCCGAACCCGAACGGGACGGGGAGCGGACAATGGTCCATCGAATCGTGGCGCGCACTTGTGCGCTCGACGATGGTGCACGAGATGAAACACGTCGTGATGTACGCCGAGCGTATTGCACGCGATGCGTCGTACACGGAAGAGACGTGGCTCGAAGAAGCGACGGCGCAACAAGCTGCGGAGCTTTGGAGTCGCGATATGTACGGTGGCCACGACTGGCGCGCCGACATCAATTGGGCCAACGGCCCCCGTTGCGATTACGCGCAGGTCAGCGCCTCGTGCCCCGATCCCTTCGAAGGGATCATGCACCATTTCGGCTTCCTTTATCGCGCGTATAGTGCCAACGAGAACAAGACGATCCTCACCCAGAGCACGGTGAGTCCGGACCTGGTGATCTATGGCTACTCATGGTCCTTCGCTCGCTACGTCACCGACACGTACGGCGGCAACGACGAGCGCACCTTCCTCCGCTCGCTTGTGCAGCAGCAGGACGATCGCGGCATCAACAACATCCTGCTGCGAACCGGACATACGTGGGCCGAGATGTTCGGTTACTTCTCGCTTGCATCTCTCGCCGACAACTATCCGGGGGGAACGATCAACGACGCACGCGCCAAGCTTCCGAGCTGGAACACACGCGACATCTTCGCCGAGATGAGCGCGCGACTCGTGACGGTCGACAACGCGGGGAATCGCACGCCGGCCTTCCCACGCGTGTGGCCGCTGAACGTTCGCACGCCGGCGTTCGGAAATTTCCTCCCGGCTACGAGCAACGTTGCCGGACTTCCCGGCGGTGGCTTCGCCGCATGGGAGATCAGCGGTGCGCAGACTGATCCGCAGGTGCTGGGACTTCGCACACTCGGCGGACTCACGACGCCGTCCAACATCGGCCTCGGCATTCTTCGCGTGAAATAGCTCCGCGGAAACCTGCTCAACGAGAAGCCCCGGGCGAGAGCCCGGGGCTTCTTACGTTTGGGGAATTCCGCCGCGCTGTCGCGCGCGGTAGGATGCGCCAGCGCCCGCAACGTCCGACCCGCACTTTCCCTCTGGATACGACATCAAACCATGTATTACTTCGGTGCCCACACCATCGACAACGGCGGCATTCCCATGGCAGCGCGTCGCGCCGCGGCCGCCGGGATGAAAGCGCTGCAGATCTTTAGTGCGGTGCCGAAGTTCTACAACGAAAAAGTCGGCGTCAAGCCGGAACGCGCGCAACGCTTCACCGACGCCATGGAAGAGGGGGGAATCAAGAAGAAGCACTGCATCGTGCATGCGGCGTACGTCCTCAACACGGCCTCGCCGGAACCGGAGAAATACGAGCGCGCGCGGGCCGGCTTGGCCAAGGAACTGGAGCGCACCAGCTCGTTAGGCATCCTCGGTTTCTGTTTTCACCCGGGTTCCGCTGGATCGAGCGATCCGGCCGGCGCCATCGAGCGAGTGGGCGACGCCATCACGCACGCCCTGGAAACGGTCGACGGCGAGGCGAAGGTCTTTATCGAGAACACCGCCGGCGCCGGACGCACCATGGGACGATCGGCGGAGGAGATTGCCGGGATGCTCAAGCGCATTCCGAAGAAGCTCCGCGATCGCGCCGGCTACGGGCTCGACACCTGCCATCTCTTTGCCAGTGGCCACGACTTCATCGCCTCGAAGTCCGCGGCGAAGGACGTGCTCGACGAGTTCACCGATACCATCGGCGAGGCGCCTTCGTTCTTTCACTTCAACGACTCGGTCCACGACTTCGGGAGCAACAAGGATCGTCACGCCCTCATTGGCGAAGGGAAAATCGGCGTCGACCCGTTCCGTTGGCTCCTGGCCGACAAACGAACCAAGAATGTTCCCATCATTCTCGAAACGCCCCAGCAGAACGCGGACATCGCTGACGACGATCCTACGCCCGATCCATACGACGTGCGAATGCTGGAGCTTCTCGAGTCACTCGTGAAGTAACTCCCCTTCGTCTCACTGGGGTCATCCCCTTGCGCGCGCCCTCGGACTCTGAGTGACTTAGAAACGTCCTCAACCGAAGGCAGACATGTTTCAACGTACGCTGGTGGCGGCGGCGCGCAGTCGCGCGCTCGCGGCTGCACTTGTAGCAATCAGCACCGTATCCCCCTGCATAACGAGTATCGCCGCGCAGGATGCAAAGCGCAGCGATCTCCTCGTCCTCCTGGCGGGGAGCGACACTTTTTCCGTCGAGCGTTTCAGTCGCAGCGCGACGACGCTTGAGTCGGAGATGCTCATCAAGCAGGCGGGGGCGCGCGTGCGCATCAACGCCGACCTTGCACCCGACGGAACGATCTCGCGCTTCCGCATGAGCGCTTCGCAGGCGAGCGCTGATCCATCTGCCGCACCCATGCAAACACTCGACGCGCGCATCGGCGCCGACAGCGTCATCGCTGACATCGGTGGTGCGCAGAAGGCGACGCAGCGATTCGCGACGAAGCCACACGCGATTGCATTTCTCAATCCGTCGATGGCGACTGTTGAACTGATCATTCGCCAGGCGCAAAAGGACGGAGGGAATGTGGTTTCCGTTCCTGTGTGGAGTGTACAGGGGGGGCAGACCATCACCTCGACGGTCACGCGCATTGGGGCCGACTCCGTCTCCGTCACACTCGGCGTCGAGATACGATTTGCCGTGAACAAGGACGGCGAGATCCTCGGCGGTGTGATCCCCACGCAGAAGCTTCGCATCGTTCGCGTGCGAGGCGCGGGGAATGCCGCCCTCGCGGTGGAGAAACCAGACTACTCGGCCCCGTCAGGTGCACCCTACACAGCCGAAGACGTAAAGGTCACGACTCCGGCGGGGCACGTGCTCGCGGGAACGCTGACGATCCCGAAGAATGCCAAAGGTCCTGTGCCGGCGATCGTCACGATTACCGGGAGCGGACCGGAAGATCGCGACGAGTACATTGCGATCGTCAAAGGGTATCGCCCCTTCCGTCAGATCGCCGATACGCTGGGTTACAACGGGATCGCCGTGCTGCGCATGGACGATCGTGGCTGGGGCGCGTCGACTGGGAATCATGGAACGGCGACGAGCGCTGATTTCGCCGATGACATTCGCGCTGGCCTCGCCTATCTGCGCACTCGCAAGGAGATCGATCCCAAACGACTTGGCTTGCTCGGGCATAGCGAAGGGGGCTTGATCGCGCCGATGGTCGCGGCAACCGACCCGTCGTTGCGCGGCATCGTGTTGATGGCTGGTCCTGCGCAAACAGGGCGTACGATTCTGAACTACCAGTTCCGCAACGGAATTCAAAACGCGGAGTCGTTGTCGCCGACGCAGAAGGACTCAGCGCTGAAGACGATCACTCACACCATCGATTCCCTGGGTGTCGCGTCACCGTGGATGAAGTTCTTCCTCGACTACGATCCGCTCGCTACGGCGCGCAAAGTGAAAGTGCCGACGCTGATCGTGCAGGGGAAAAACGATCGGCAGGTGACCGCAGAACAAGCCGATGCGCTCGCGGCTGCATTGCGCGCAGGGGGAAATCGTGATGTGACTGAGCACGTGTACCCCGATGCGAATCATCTCTTCATCATCGATCCCGACGGCAATCCCGCGAAGTACGGAGAGCTCAAGTCTCACGTGGTGCGCAGTGACGTGCTCGCCGCGATTGTTGATTGGCTCAAGGTGAAGATGCGTTGATCGCGCAGTCGTTTTTCATAGGAGAAAAGAGGCGCAAGCGACGATCACGCGCGCGAGAATTTTCGTGTTTCATAGGGGAAAACAGATGCACGCGTGTCGTGCGCATCGTGTTTTCATAGGAGAAAATGCGATTTCTCCTAGGAGAAACAGCGCATTTGCTATTGCGTTGCTAGGGAGTGGTTATAGTTTTTGGCGCGAAGAATTCGTGGTTTCCACCGGGGGAACTCACGCTTTCCATCAATCAGGAGTCGAACGATGGCCGCAAAGAAGAAGGCCGCTGCTAAGAAAGCGCCTGCGAAGAAGGCGCCAGCAAAGAAGGCCGCTGCAAAGAAGGCACCGGCGAAGAAGGCCGCTGCAAAGAAGCCGGCAGCGAAGAAGCGCGCACCCAATCCGGCATTCATGAAGCCGATGACGCCGACCCCTCAGTTGGCCGCAGTCATTGGTGCGAACCCGATGCCGCGCAGCGAAGTTGCGAAGAAGCTCTGGGTCTACATCAAGAAGAACAACCTTCAGGATGCAAAGAACCGCCGCATGATCAACGCCGACGACAAGCTCAAGGCCGTCTTCGGTGGCAAAGGTCAGGTGTCGATGTTCGATATGACGAAGCTCGTCAGCAAGCACCTCAAGTAAGACGCTTGCACCTGCAAAGCGAAAAGCGCGTCCATCAGGGCGCGCTTTTCGTATCTATGGCCTGCCGAAGCGCGCCTCCTTCCCGGCGCGCTTCTCATCTTACACGCAGCACCCTCTGGAACTCGGCCCCCCGCGAGACGTAGTTAGATTGCGTTCGCCGTAACCGACTCATCCTCGCCTCTCCTCTCTACGCCGTGTCCAAGAAGGCCGCCAAGCCCGCCGCTAAGCGCAGCACCGCAGTCGCCGACGCACGCAAGAATCGCTCGTCAGGCATGTCGCGCGAAGCGCTCTGGGAGAACGTGAAGGGGATCATCAGCGTCCTCCTCATTTTCTTCTTCTTTCGCACCTTCTTCGTCGAAGCGTATCGCATTCCCTCGGGGAGCATGATTCCCTCGATGCTCGTGGGCGATTGGCTCTTCGTGAACAAGCTGCGCTACGGGCCGCACATCCCGTTCACCGACATCAATCTTCCGGGCTACGCCGAGCCCGCCCGCTACGACATCGTCGTCTTCGTCTCGCCGACGCAGGTCGATCAACCGTGGGATCCGAACCCCACGCTCGTAAAACGCGTTGTGGGTCTTCCCGGCGACACGCTCTACATGCGCGACGCGAAGCTCTTCGTGAACGGCATGGAGCAGCGCCAGGGCTACGGCGCGCAGTCGGAGCCGGGCGACCCTAACGAAGTAAACCCGCTCTTCGATTGGCAGAAGCAGGTGCAGCTCACCGCTTCGCGCTTTGGTCCGGCGCCGGCGCAGCCGACCCACGACAATTGGGGGCCGCTCGTCGTTCCGCCGCGCCACTACTTCATGATGGGCGACAACCGCTACAACTCGAAGGACTCGCGCTATTGGAGCTTCGTTCCGCGCGACAACATTCGTGGGCGCCCGCTCTTCGTGTATTACTCCTGGAATGCCGAGAGCGATCGCCCGCTCGCCTTCCTCACCGACATTCGGTGGGGCCGCATCGGACACTGGATTCGTTAGGCCCAACGTCCCCACATGACCCACTTCCCGTTTGATCGCGACATCCACCGCGCCTCGACCATTCCGTCGAGGTTGTACAACGATCCGGTGTATCTCGAGCTCGAGATCGGACAGGTCTTCGGGAAGACGTGGCAGCTCGTCGGGCGCGCGGAGCAGGTGGCCGAGTCGGGGATGTACTTCACCGCCGAAATCGCCAACGAGTCGATCGTCGTCGTACGCGACGGCGAGACGCTGCGCGGCTATCACAACGTCTGCCTGCACCGCGCGGGTCCGGTCGCGTACGGTTGCGGCAAGCGGAAGACGATGCAGTGCAAGTATCACGGCTGGACGTACAACCTGAGCGGCGAACTCCTACGCGCCCCGGACATGGAAGCGAGCGCAGGCTTCAAACCCGACGAGTACCGATTGCACCCGGTACAGGTCGCGAGTTGGGGGCCGCTCGTCTTCGCGAATCTCGATCTCAAGGCCCAGCCGTTCGAACACTTCGTCGAAGGAATACCTAACGAAGTACAGCGATTCCAGGCCGAGCGCATGCGCTATGTGATGTCGAAAGAGTGGCGCATCGACTGCAACTGGAAGGTCTACGTCGACAACTATCTGGAGGGGTACCACGTGGCGATGGTGCACCCGGGGCTCAACAAGGAACTCGACACCGACCACTACGTCGTCGAGACGCACCGGTATTACTCGCGCCAGTTCGCTCCGCTGCGTCCGCTTAGTCCGCATCAGACCGATCGCAAATACATCCCGAAAGAAGGGGATGACGAGGCGCACTATTACTGGGTCTACCCCAACTGGATGCTCAACATCTACCAGGGGCAGATGCAGACGAACGTCGTCCTTCCCATCGACTACCGAACGACGCTCGTGCGTTTTGACTGGTACGCGGTCGATCCGCCGGCAGAGCACGACGCGGAGTGGACGAAGTTGATTGCCTTCAGCGATGAGATTCAGGACGAGGACGTCGCCATCTGCGAGGCCGTGCAGAAGAATCTGCGATCGCGTGTGTACGATCGCGGACGGTATTCGCCGACGAAGGAGAACGGCGTACACCATTTTCACGGGTTGCTGCACGAGTCCTTGACCTAGCGTTAGGCGCGAGCCATGCTCTCGCGCCCGCGCGAGCTCTGCTGCTCGCGCCCGTGCGAGCCATGCTGCTCGCGCTTGCCTTTAGTTCTTCGCCGCAGCATCGTCGCCCCACCTAGGCTTCTCTTTCGCCCCGAGCACTCGTTATGCGCCTACTCCTCCTCGCCGCTCTTGTGTCGACCACCGCGTGTTCCCTCGTGAAGCCCTCCCCCGAGCCGTCGCCAGTGGGGACGACCGTCACGGAGAACGGGATCACCTGGCATCTCCCGTACGGACCGCCGACGCGGCCCTTTTCGCCAGCGGTGCAGGTTGGGAACCTCCTCTTCCTTGCGGGACAGGTGGGGACATCGGCCAACGCGCAGGGCGGCGTGGTGCCCGGCGGGATCAAGACCGAGACGAAGCAAACGATGGATAACATCAAGGACGTGCTCGAGAAGTCCGGCTCGTCCATGGATCGCGTCGTGAAGTGCACGGTCTTCATGGCCGACATGCGCGAGTGGGACCAGATGAACGAGGTCTACGCGACCTACTTCCCCCGCAACAAACCGGCGCGCTCGGCGTTTGGCGCCAATGGGCTCGCGTTAGGCGCGCGTGTGGAGATCGAGTGCATGGCTGTGGCGAGCGTTCCGGCAACGAAGTGACGAAGGCCGGCGTCGCTCGTTCCCTCGTGCTGGCGTTCGGCGCGATGGCGGGGGTGCTCGCGCCCCTCGCGGTGGCGCGCGCGGAAGGAACGCCCAATCGCTCGTCCCTCTCAGCGCGCGCGCCGAGCGGAACAGGGCGCGCGCACCGGAGTGCCCGTGTGGCGACACGCGAGTTTGCACCTGGCGGGACGCTCGACACCGTCACCTTCTGGTCGCAGGCGTTAGGCACGAGGAAGCACGCCATCGTCTGGCTCCCGCCATCCTACGCGACCGAAGCGTCGCGGCGATATCCGGTGGCGTACTATCTCCATGGACTCTGGGGGAGCGAGGGAGACTGGACGCGAGAGGGTGGGTTGAAGGAGACACTCGACTCTCTCACCGCCGCCGGCCTTCCCCAGATGATCGTCGTCATGCCCGACGGCGACGACGGCTGGTACACGACGTGGAATCGCCTCCTCGACATCTCCGTCTGTCGCCGCGAGTTCAAGCCGCGTGCGGGTGATCCGTCGGCGAGTACCTACTGCGTCCCCTGGTCGCACTACGACGACTATATCGCCCACGATCTCGTCGCCTACGTCGACTCGAAGTTCCGCACATACGCCGATCGCGCGCATCGCGGAATCGCTGGACTCAGCATGGGAGGATACGGCGCCATCTCGCTCGCCCTTCGATATCCCGAACTCTATTCCGCAGCGGCATCGCACTCCGGGGTCTTGTCGCCGATGTACGCCGGCGCGCACCCCTTTGATGGCACCACTCGTTATGCAACGGAGATCGACTCGCTGCGCGCGGGGTGGGGAACAACGTACTGGCCGTTGATCGCACCGGCATTCGGCAACGACATCGCCGCGTGGCGTTCGCGCGATCCCGCGATACTTGCGCGCCGTGTGCATGATGAGCATCCGACGATGTTTCCAGCGCTCTTTGTCGATTGCGGCACCGAGGATGGCCTCATCGATGAATCACGCGCCTTTGTGAGCGAGGTGAAGGCACTTGGCGTAACGCCGCAGTACGCCGAATGGCCCGGAAAGCACGATTGGATCTACTGGCGTAGGCACGCGCCCGAGAGCGTTGCATGGCTCGCTCGACAGTTGTCGGGTTCGTGACGCACAGTCTGGAGGTGATCGATTCCGCTGTTCGGCAACCACGCGCAACCGTAACTTGAAAGCGATGGCGCCCTACTTTCCGCACTCCACGGGGACGTTCAAGCTCGAAGAGCCGCGCGCGATGCAGCGCTTCTCGCGAGCCATTGTCCCGATGGCCGTCGTGACTGGCGTAGGGCTCCGCGCTCTGCGATCGGTGACGTTGACGCGCGGGCCTAACGAGAGCCTGCTCGTGGTTGGTTCGCTCATCGCGCTGGGGCTCGTCCTCCTGTTCACGATGACGACGTTGCACCTGGGCAACTACACGCTGCAGCGCTGGCTCTGGCGTGCCCCGGCCTTCGCGGCCATCGAGGCAGCGGCTGAGTCGATCGCATCGCTCGGGCTCATCGCCCTGCATCGCGAGCCGATGGGGTCGTCGCTGGCGACGTTTGCCGATTGGCCAGAGTTGGTCGTGCGTGCCTTTTTGTGGCGTTTGTCGCTGGTGGTGGCGTTCGCGCTGCTGCTGGCGGGTGTTGTGCAACTCGTGCGCTACACGTTGCTCAAGCGCGAACATCGTGGCCACACGCTCGACGCCGTGCAGCACGAGCTCGAGGTGCAGTCGCAGCACAAGCGGCCGGGGGCGTAGCCTGTCGGCAGCCCGTCGTTAGGCGAAGCACCGCTGCTTCTCGTCGCCAGGCGCCTAACGAGCAATCGATGTTGAAGGAGCGGCGCTAGATGATGCTCGCTGCGCGAGCGTGCTCACGTGGCCGTTTCGACGCGTAGCTTTGGGCGTGGCGTGCGCTGCGGTGGTTTTGCCGTTAGGCGGTGGTGTTGAAATGCGGCGTGCCACGCCTCGCACTCCGTCCGGCGCACGGACGCACGGACGCACGGACGCACGGACGCACGGGCTTGTCAGTGTGCACACGACGTTCACGTTAGGCACGCCGCACCCTCCGTCCGCATTCGCGCGGTCGCCGGTCCTTCTCAGCTTCCGCGTCCACACCGTGCGACCACGCGCCGAACCCATCGTGGTAACGCCCCAGCGGTCGGCGATTGACGGAGCATGCTGCGCGGTGCGAACCTAACGTACGCCGCTTCCGTCATCCCCCCAATTCCTGAAGAAAGCCCCGATGCTCTACACGCGCCTCGGCAACACCGGCCTCACCGTCTCGCGCATCGCACTCGGCTGCATGTCCTACGGAAGCAAGAAGTGGCGCCCGTGGGTGATCGAGGAACGCGATGCGATGCCGTTCTTCAGGCGAGCGTTGGAATTGGGGGTCAACTTCTTCGATACCGCCGACGTCTACTCGTTAGGCGTGAGTGAGGAGATCACGGGCAGGGCACTGCGCGAGTTCGCCAACCTCGACGAAGTCGTCATCGCAACGAAAGTGCGGTTGAAAATGGGCGATGGGCCGAATCGCGTTGGCCTCTCGCGCAAGCACATCATCCAGTCGTGCGAGGCATCGCTCAAACGGTTGGGCGTCGAGCGCATCGACCTATACCAGATCCATCGCGGTGATCCCGACACTCCTGTCGAGGAAACACTCGCCGCGCTCGATCAACTCGTGCGCGATGGGAAGGTGTTGTACGTAGGCGCGAGCTCGATGTACGCGTGGCAGCTGATGAAGGCGCTGTCGATCGCCGAGCGAAACGGGTGGGCGCGTTTCGTCTCGATGCAGAACCACTACAACCTCGTGTACCGCGAAGAAGAGCGAGAGATGATTCCGCTCTGCGTCGACCAGAAACTCGGCGTGATTCCATGGTCGCCGCTGGCGCGCGGCTTGTTAGGCGGTCATCGCAAGCGCGGCGAGCACTCCACGTCGCCGCGCGACGACGGTGATGGCGTGCTCGCCGACCAGCTGTACGATCACGCGTCCGATTGGGATGTGGTCGATGCAACTGTGCGCGTGGCGACGGCGCGTGGTGTGCAACCGGCGCAGGTGGCGCTCGCGTGGCTCTTGTCGCGCCCCGCAGTTGCGGCGCCGATCGTCGGTGCGACGAAGATGGAGCATCTTGAAGCCGCAGTCGCCGCCGTTTCGCTCGCGTTGAGCGACGAAGAGATGATGGAGCTCGAGCGCCCGTATCAGCCGCACGCGGTGCGCGGGTGGCTGGATGGTCCGATGCGTCTGCCGGGGATTCGGTCTTAGGCTTTTTCTTGTCGAGGGCTGGTGCGTGGGGTCGCGAGAATTTGTAAGCGTGGGCTCAGTCTTGTAGAGGGCTGGTGTGTGGGGTCGCGAGAAGGGCCCCTCCGGGAGCTAGCGGAAACCGTTCCGACGCTCCCTACGGGGCCCTTCTCGCTCCTGCGGGCGGAAGCGTGGGCTCAGAGCTGGGGCTCTGACCCCGGGCTCTGACCCCGGGCTCTGACCCCGGGCTCTGACCCCGGGCTCTGACCCCGGGCTCTGACCCCGGGCTCTGACCCC
>JBGAKW010000025.1:0-61715 GCA_044224185.1 Gemmatimonadaceae bacterium
CCCCCCGCCTCCGATGAATCGCCCGAGAACGCCATGAGCACAAACAACGGAAAGAAGAACGATTCCGCCCCCACGCCCACTCCGTCACGGCGCAAGCGCGACGGCGCGCGCCGAGTGAAGGCGGGCGACATAGCTCCCGTGCTCACGCGCATACGCATCGCCGCAGACGTCGTCGACCAGGCTGTCCAGGCGGCGCGCACCTCGAAGGCCACAGCGGTGACCGACATCATCAAACAGAACAACACGAACATCGCCGAATTGATCGACGGCCTGGACGCGATCATGAAAGGCGCATCGCCCGACGACATCAACGCGTTGCGTGATGCGATTCTTTCCTATGGGCGCGATACCGACACCTCGCGCTCCTCGCGCTCTGATTCGGAGCTCGCCGACGATTGGCGCACCGGCGGCTATCCCTACAAGAACCTGATGTCGCGCAAGAACTATGAGCGGCAGAAGTACGCGCTGCAGGTGGAACTCTTGAAGTTGCAGCAGTGGGTCAAGAGTACGGGGCAGAAGGTCATCATCCTCTTCGAAGGACGTGACGCCGCGGGCAAGGGAGGAACGATCAAGCGATTCATGGAACACATGAATCCTCGCGGCGCACGCATCGTCGCGCTCGAGAAGCCGAGCGATGTCGAACGCGGGCAGTGGTACTTCCAGCGTTACGTGCAACACCTCCCGACGGCCGGCGAGATCGTGATGTTCGATCGCTCGTGGTACAATCGCGCCGGCGTCGAGCGCGTCATGGGCTTCTGTACGAACGACGAGTACATCGAGTTCATGCGGCAGTGCCCGGAGTTCGAACGCAATCTCGTGCGCAGCGGCGTGCACCTCATCAAGTTCTGGTTCTCGGTGAGCCGCGAAGAACAGAAGCGGAGATTCCGCGAGCGAAAGTCGCATCCGCTCAAGCAATGGAAGCTCTCACCGGTGGACATGGCCTCCATAGACAAGTGGAGTGACTACACCAAGGGAAAAGAAGCGATGTTTTTCTACACCGACACGGCCGACGCGCCGTGGACGGTGATCAAGTCGGATTGCAAGAAGAGAGCGCGGCTCAGCGCTTTGCGATATTGTCTGCACAAGCTTCCATACGCCAAGAAGAACATCGAGGCCATTGGCCCACTCGATCCGCTCATTGTCGGGCGCGCGAGCGTTGTCTACGAGCGCGGCGAACACAATCTGATCGCGCCCGTTCTCTAGCGAGTGCGTGCGGGGGGGCTACAATTGCCCCCCATGCAGCTCTCCGATCTCTTCGACCTCTCGCTCGTTGGGCGCAGCGCTGCGCCCGCGCTTGATATCGAACGCGCCGACGGAAGCGTCGAGACGCTCACATTTGGCGACATGGACGCGCGGAGCAATCGCCTAGCGCGGCTGCTCGAGTCGCGTGGCGTACGGCCGGGCGACCGGCTCGCGCTCTACCTCCCGAATCGTCTCGAGTTCATCGACCTGTTCCTCGCCTGCGTCAAGCTCGGCGTCATCGTCGTTCCGATCAACATTCTCTATCGCCAACGGGAAATCGCCCACATCGTCGCCGACGCCGAGCCTAACGGGATCGTTGCAGCTGGCGATGGAGAGACCGCGGCGCTCTTTCCGCCAGGCAGTCACGTGTGGAACGTAGACCAGCTCGCCGGTGAAGCGGCAACGATGCCGGTCGCCCGCGTTAGGCGCCCGCTCGATGGCGACACGCCGGCGGCCATCGTCTACACGTCCGGCACGACGGGACGCTCGAAGGGCGCCGTCCTTTCGCACAACAACTTCCTCGCCAACGGCACTTCGCTCGTCTCCTGCTGGCGCATAACGAGTGAGGATCGCTACCTCGCCGTGCTTCCGCTCTTTCATGTGCACGGATTGGGGAACGGCGTGATTTCCTGGCTCATTGCCGGTTGCCGCATGCGCCTCGAGGAGCGCTTCGACATCGCGCGTGCAGCGGCGGTCTTCGACACGTTCAAGCCGACGCTCTTTTTCGGCGTGCCGACCGTCTACGTTCGCCTGCTCGAAGTCGCCGACGACGTCGCGGCACGCATCGGAAGCGCCATGCGCCTCTTCGTCTGTGGCTCGGCTCCCCTGCCAGCTGCAACGCTGGAGCAGTTCCGCGCCAAGTTCGGCCACACGATCCTCGAACGCTACGGCATGAGCGAAACGCTCATGAACATCGGGAATCCCTACGAGGGTGAGCGGCGCGCTGGATCGGTGGGATTTCCCTTCCCCGGCATCTCGGTCCGCATCGTTGGTGCTGACGGTGCCGCGGTGGCCGACGACGAAATCGGTGAGTTGCACGTGCGCGGACCTAACGTCATTCGTGGCTACTGGCGCCGCCCCGACGCTGATGCGGAATCGTTTGTCGATGGATGGTTTCGAACCGGCGATCTCGCCCAGCGCTCCGGCGACGGCTATTACACCTTATGCGGGCGGCGCAGTGATCTCATCATCGCAGGCGGCTTCAACATCTACCCGCGCGAAATCGAAGAAGTCCTGCTCGAGATCAGCGGTGTGCGTGAAGCGGCCGTTGTCGGTGTGCCCGATGCGCGGCGCGGCGAGCTTCCGGTGGCGTACATCGTCAGCGATGCCCCGCTCGACGACGTTGCCCTCGAGGCGACGTGCCGCCGACTCCTCGCGTCGTTCAAGGTGCCGCGCGCGTTTGTGCGCGTTGACGCCCTGCCACGGACCGCGTTAGGCAAAGTGCAGAAGCACCTTCTCCCCCCCTGGAAGGCCACGTGAACGCTGCGCTCGTCTCACTCGTCGCGCTCGTCATCGCGATCATTCTGTCGATGACATCGCGCCTCAACGTTGGGCTCCTGTCGATTGCATTCGCGTGGCTGATCGGGGTGTATGTGGCGGCGATGAAGCCCGACGCCGTGATGGCGGGTTTTCCCGCTTCGCTCTTTCTCACGCTCGTCGGCGTCACCTTGTTGTTTGCAATCGCCGACGTGAACGGAACATTGGAGCGACTCGCCAACCGTGCGGTACGCGTGGCGAAGGGGAACGCGCGACTCCTCCCCATTCTCTTTTTCCTCATTGCGTTTCTCATCTCGAGCATCGGACCGGGCGCAATTTCAAGCGTTGCGCTGATCATTCCGCTGGCGATGGTCATCGGTGTACGTGCGGGTGTCCCCGCTTTTCTTACAGCCCTCATGGTCGCGAACGGGGCGAACGCGGGGAATCTCTCCCCCTTCTCGGCGGTGGGGATCATCGCGAACACAGCGATGGCCAAGGGAGGTGTGGGGGGACACGAGTGGAAGGTGTGGATCGCCAACCTCGTCGCGCACGCCGTTGTCGCTGCCGGTGCCTACTTCCTCTTTGGGGGATCGCGCCTAACGAGTCGCGCGTCTCAAGCCGACGGTGGCGACATCTCGGCCGCCGCCCCCGAGCCGTTTACGGGAATTCACACGATCACGACCGGCGTGATCCTGGCGTGGATCGTGGCGGTCGTCGCGTTCAGGTTCCAGATCGGACTGAGTGCGTTCGCCGCGGCGACACTCTTGCTGCTTTTGAAAGTTTGTGACGAAGGCGTCGCAATCCGGAAAGTGCCGTGGGGAGTGATCATGATGGTGAGTGGCGTCACCGTGCTCATTGCGCTCCTCGAGAAGACGGGAGGAATGGATGTCTTCACGACGATGCTGGCGCGCCTCGCCTCCCCCGCAAGCGCCAACGGTGTGTTGGCGTTCGTAACGGGGCTGATCTCCACCTACAGCTCGACGTCTGGCGTGGTGCTTCCCGCCTTTCTCCCCACGGTCGGGGCGTTAGTCACGAAACTTGGCGGCGGCGATGCGCTCGCGCTCGCGCTGTCGATCAATGTGGGCTCTGCCCTCGTCGACGTCTCGCCACTGTCCACGTTAGGCGCCCTGTGTGTTGCAACGGTGCACGACCAGACCGAGGCGCGCGTCCTTTTTCAGCAGCTCCTGATCTGGGGACTCTCCATGGCAGTCGTCGGCGCGATCTTCTGCCAACTCTTTGCTGGGTGGCTCGCCCGCGCCTAACGACATGGTCCGAATGCGCGGAGCGCGGGGGCATCAACACGCGCACCCCGCGCTCCTTACAAATCTTCCCCGCCTAACGACTTTTTCTCACGGCACCGTCGGTCGCAGGAACCGATCGTACCACGCCAGATACCGCTGGTACCGATCGATCACGAACGAGGGTCGCGAAATGCCGTGGAACTGGTCGGGATAGACGACGAGCTGGGTCTCCACGCCTAACGACTTGAGCGCCTGGTACATCTGCTCACCACCCGTCACGGGGACGTTGTTGTCCTTGGCTCCGCCCATGAAGAGCGTCGGCGTCGTAATCCTGTCGGCGTGATAGAATGGGTACGATACCTTCTCCCACACCTTCGGATTCTTCCACGGCGCGCCGAGTTCGTTCTCGTACTGATAGATGTACTGGTCGGTGCCGTACATCGTCGTCTGCAGCGCACTCCCCGCACCACTTGTCGCCGCCTTGAAGCGCGGCGTCGTGGCGATCGTGTAGTCGGTGAGGATACCGCCGTAACTCCATCCACCGATCCCCAATCGATCGGGATCTGCAATGCCTAACGAGATGACGTGATCCACGCCGGCAAGGAGGTCCTGCACTTCCTTGTTTCCCCAGTCGGCGAAGATCGCCTTCTTCCACGCCTGGCCGCGTCCCGAGCTTCCGCGGTAATTCACCGCCAACACGAGGTAGCCGTTCGCCGCAAACAACTCGCGCTCCATCGCAAAGCTGTGCTGATCCTGCCCGTTTGGCCCACCGTGAATGCGCAGAAGAAGGGGGTACTTCTTTCCCGCTTCGAAGTTGGCTGGCTTCACCAACAGCGCGTTCACGGTCTGTCCGTCTTTGTTCTTGAACGAGATGTCCTCAGTTGTGCCGAGTCGGAGCGAGGCAAAGAGCGAGTCGTTCACGTGCGTCAACGCGCGCAGGTTGCTCCCTTCAACCGCTTGCAGCTCTGGGGCCCGAGTCGCGGTCCCCGCGCGCGTCACGATTCGACCGTTAGGCGCCATGTCGTACGCCGCCACAACACGACGTCCCTCGATGAGTCGTGTGATACTCCCACCGTTCACGCCGATGGTGGCCAGGTGCTGTGCACGGTCATCCCCAATCAGGAAGTAGAGGGATTTTCCGTCGGCGCTCCACGTAAGGTCGTTCACATCGCGATCGAGTGCGGGCGCGAGGAGTCGTGGCGCACCCCCAACGGCGGGGATGACGGCAATCTGATCCTGCGAGTACGCCGAGAGTTGCGGCTCACTCCCTTGCATGTACGCGATCATCGACCCGTCCGGACTCCACGACGGCGAGTCGTCCGGACCTCCCCAAGTCGTTAGGCGACGCGGCGAAGAATTCGGCGTTGCATCTACGACGTAGATGTCGGAGTTGTTCTCACGATCGGGATCCTTCCCTTCGCGTCGACTGACGAACGCAATCCGTCTGCCATCGGGCGACCAGCGCGGATCGGAATCGTCAAAATCGCCATTGGTCAGCTGCGTCGCCTTCTTTGTCGCGACATCGACAATCCAAAGATGATCGCGCTGCCGGTCCAGGTAGCCGGTGTAGTCGCGCTTGAACGCGTAGCGGTCGATGACGATCGGCTTTGGATTCTTGTTCTTGAGCGAGTCAGGCTTCGACTCTTCGGGGTCGGGATCGTGCGAGACCACCACGATGCTCTTGGCATCAGGTGACCACTCGTACGCCGCGACTCCCCCCTTCAGGTCGGTGAGGCGCACCGCCTCGCCCCCCGCTCGGTCGAGGAGCCAGATCTGCCCGCCTTTCGATTCGAAGCGCCCGGAGACAAACGACAGAAAGCGGTTGTCACTACTCCAGCGCGGATTCCTCTCGCCCTCGGGTGAACTCGTCATGCGGAGCGTGCGCGTCCCATCCCAACTCACCATCCAGACATCGGTATCGCTCTTGTCTTTCGCCGAGTCGACCGTTGTGACGGTATAGGCGATCCAGGCGCCGTCGGGTGAGATACGCGGGGACCCGACGTCGCGCAGGCGATAGACGTCGCGTGGAGAGATCGCGCGCTGCGTTTGCGCGTGTGCAGTCGCGCTCGAGGCACACAGCGCGAGGGTCGCAAACGCGACGTTCGCGGCGCTGCTGAGACGAGATTTTGTCATGGCGATGGACGGCGAGTGTCGGCGGTCTCGGACCAGGTCGCGCGCTCTGCGCTGCGGTCCGCGCCGACAATCTGCGCTAACGAGCGCGGCTACGCATCTACTCGGACCTCGCGCTTGGGCCAGAACGGGGTGAGACGCGCATCGTTAGGTGCGACACGCGACGCGCCAGACCCGCGCCGGCGCGGTCGGCGGCGTCACTCTCCCGTCAGCCACCAACGCCGTCGCCTTTGCGGACACGGTGTCGCCGGCGGCCGGTGCCCGCCCACTGAATTCGATCGAGACGCCGGCCAACCACCAGGAGGGATACAGAATCAGGAGCGTCGCCCCCGGCTCCGGCGTCGGCGCTGCCCAGTCCCGCCCCGCCGCGGGATGGATCTTCGTGAGTGAATCGGCGACGGGCGCGTGTCCCGCCCGCTGCCAATCGAGTGGAGGGGTCCACTTCCCGAATGAAAAGCCGTAACACGCGCCCGCCTCCACCCCTCTTTGCGAAGCGGAATCAGTCGCTCCGGATTGCTGCGCCCCCATCGAGACAAGCGGAAGCGTGAGCGCCAAAACCATCGTGGTAACGCCCACGCGCACTCGTGCGCATCTCATCGTTCTTCGTACACCACGTTCAACCAACGCTCCACGCCAACTCACATGGCTCGACAGGGAATGCTTCCTGCGTACCGGGTAGTCGACGCGACTCCGGCTCGAGATGGCGACGACTCGCTCTCCCAAACGCTCCAAGCGACAAAAGGAAGCCCCACCGACCGATCCTGTCGAGGCGGCTCGCTTCGTTTCGCTGCGATATGTCAACGACAGAAAGCCGGGCATCTCGCGCAAGGGGAGCGGCGGCGGCTTTACGTATGAAGGGCCGGACGGTGAGGCGATTCGCGACGACGACACACTCGCCCGCATCCGAGCGCTCGCCATCCCCCCGGCATGGACTGACGTGTGGATCTCCCCATCGCCTAACGGGCACATGCAGGCCACGGGGCGAGATGCTAAAGGACGAAAGCAGTACCGCTATCATGCGCGTTGGCGGGAGGTGCGCGACGAAACGAAATACGGGCGCATGCGCGAATTTGGAAAGGCGTTGCCGCGCATTCGTGCGCGCGTGCAGGAGGACCTCGCCCGTGCTGGGCTACCGCGCGAGAAACTGCTGGCGATGGTCGTCCACCTGCTCGAGACCACACGCATGCGTGTTGGCAATGAGGAATATGCCCGCACCAACGGCTCCTTCGGCCTAACGACACTGCGCAACCAGCACGTCAAGATCGAAGGAACCACGCTTCGTTTTCGTTTCAAGGGCAAGAGTGGCAAGACGCACGATGTGCGCATCAGCGACCGGCGCCTGGCCGCGCTCGTTAGGCGTGTGCGTGACCTCCCGGGACAGGAGCTGTTTCAGTACCTGGGCGATGACGGCGAGCCACATCCGATCGACTCGTCCGACGTCAATGACTATCTCAAGGCGATTGCCGGCGACGACTTTACCGCGAAGGACTTCCGCACGTGGACGGGAACGCTCCTCGCCATTCGCCAGCTCGCATCCACCGAGCGTCCCGAAACCCAGGCCGCACTCAAATCGGCAGTCTTGCGCGTGGTCGAAGCGGTGGCCGGTGAGTTAGGCAACACGCCCACCGTCTGTCGCAAGAGCTACATCCATCCCACGGTGCTCGAAGCCTACGGCAGCGAAGAGCTTCGCGCGCTGTGGCTCAAATCGTCGGTGCCGGACGCGCCCGCCGAAGGACTCCGCGCCGAGGAAAGTGCGCTCCTTCGCTTTCTGTCCGCCTGCAGCAGCAGCGCCAAAGCCGCGGCCTAACGTGAAATTAGAACGCGCCGCTCATCGGAAGAGCGGCGCGCTTACAGCAAGCAAACCTTCGTTAGGCGAACCGGCGAATTACCGCTTGCTCGGCCACGGCACACCGCGGTTCTTCGCCGTCACCGTCGCCAACCCCTTGTAGTTGAACTTCTGCACTCGCTTCCCTTCGTAAGTCTCCGTCGTGTAGATGTTCCCCTTGCTGTCCGTGGCGATGCTGTGGACCGCGAACCACTGTCCGGGCTGCCGCCCGCCGTCTCCAAACGATGTAATGATCGCCAGCGACTGCCGGTCGATGATGTAGACCTTTTCGTTCTTGCCGTCGGCGAGGAAGATGTACTTCTGCGCCTTGTCCTTGGAGAACGCGATGTCCCACACCGAGCCGTCGCCTAACGTGCGCGGCGCAATTCGCATCTCCTTCACGAATGATCCGTCCTTCTTGAACACCTGAATTCGGTCGTTAGGGCGATCGCACACATAGACCAATCCATCGTTCGACGGCTCGGCGCAGTGCACCGGATTTCTGAACTGCTTGGCCGGTTCGGCATCGGGATTGTACGGGCCCAGGTTCGCGTCGTCGGGTTTGTTGCCGTACGCGCCCCAGATGCGCTTCACCGCGCCGGTGTTCATATCCAGCACGGCCACGCGCTTGTTGCCGTAGCCGTCCGACACGTACGCCTCGTTCGCCGCATTGTCGAATGAGATCTTCGCCACGCCGCCAAACGAGGTGAGCGAGTTGCTGTTTCGCGCTTGTTTAGGCGTTCCGATCTGCATCAGGAACTTTCCGTCGTGCGTGAACTTCAGAATGTGCGAATCGCTTCGCCCATTGCCGCCGATCCAGACGTTGTCCTTGGCATCGATCGAGATGCCGTGATTCGATTCCGGCCAGACATAGCCGTCACCCGGCCCTCCCCACGCCTTCACGAGATTTCCTTCGGGATCGAACTCGAGAATCGGTGGAGCGGAGAGGCAGCATTCACCAACTGGTGGCTTTGCGTTCGCGCCAGCCTCCGTCCGTTGATTCAACGTCGAGTCGCCGCGATGAATGATGAAGACGTGATCGCGCGCATCGACGCCGACGCCGATCGTCGACCCCAAAATCCAATGGTTAGGCAGTGGCTTTGGCCAGAACGGATCGACCTCGAACGACGGCGCCTGCACGGCCGCTCCTTGCGTCGCTCCCTGAAGCGCTGCCTGTCCGACGCCCAGTATCGCCGCTACTCCAAGCATCGCTCCCGCGTACGCAATCCTGCGCTTGTTGGTCATCGCCCTCTCCGTGAGTTCGTTCGATCGCGCTACCGCGATCCCCCTTGCTACTTGGGCGCCAAGCGAGGAGTCTTCTCCGCGCATGCTCGATCGTGGCGCGCGAGTAACTAATGCGTGCACGCACTTTTCGTCCAGAGCGCTCCTCACCGCCGTTGTCTCGATCGTCGCGATTATTCTTGCCGCCGTGCGCGTCGCGATCCGGTCGCGCGATGCGCTCCATGGCGATCGTCCTCGTTGCGTTGTTCTCCGTTGCGCTGACGCCAGCGCAATTCTTGGCGCATGAAATCCCGGCGCGCGTTGAGATCCTCGCATTCGTGAAGCCCGAAGGAAACGCACTCCGGGTTATCGCGCGCGTCCCGCTCGCGTCCATGCGAGACGTCGAATGGCCGCTCTTGAAGGGATCTTATCTGGACCTTTCGCGCGCGACGCCACTCCTGAGCGAAGCCGTCCGACTGTGGGTGGCCGGCTACCTAACGCTTTACGAAGATGGTGCCGCGCTCGCTGCGCCACGTATTGAATCGGTCCGAGTATCGTTACCGTCCGATCGTTCGTTCGACGAGTGGAACGATGCGTGGTCGCACTTGCACGCCGCACCGCTCACGAACGAGACCGAGCTCCCCTGGCAGCAGGCCATTCTCGATCTCTCGCTCGAGTATCGCATTGCATCTGACGGAGCACGCTTTTCGATTCGCCCCGCGCTCGCGCACCTCGGCGTGCGCACGACGACCGTACTGCATTTTCTCCCGCCACATTCGGGCGAACGCGTGTTCACCTACCGCGGCGATCCCGGCGTCGTCCCGCTCGACCCACGTTGGCACCAGGCGGCGCTGCGATTTGTCCGCGAGGGCTTCTTCCACATCCTCGGCGGTATCGATCATCTGCTTTTCATCCTTTGTCTGGTGATTCCGATTCGGCGGCTGCGCCCCCTGATCGCGGTGGTGACGGCATTCACCGTCGCGCACTCGATCACCTTGATCGCCGCCGCGTTAGGCTTCGCGCCGTCGGCGCTCTGGTTCCCTCCGCTCATCGAAGTGCTGATTGCCGCGTCGATCGTCTACATGGCAATCGAGAACATCGTCGCACCCCAGCTGCAACGCCGCTGGGTGATCGCCTTTGGCTTTGGCCTCATCCACGGCTTTGGCTTTTCGTTCGCGCTTCGCGAGACCTTGCAGTTCGCCGGCCGCCACCTCGCAACGTCGCTCGTAGCGTTCAACATCGGCGTGGAACTCGGGCAAATCGCGGTGCTCGCAGTGGCTGTGCCGACACTGGCATTCGTCTTCCATCGGCTCGTGAACGAGCGAAGGGGAGTCATCGTCCTCTCCGCCTTCGTGGCGCACACGGCCTGGCACTGGTGCACGGAGCGGGCATCGACGCTCAGCGCATACCAGTTTGTCTGGCCCGAGCTGGATTGGGCGTTTGTCGCATCGGCGATGCGCGTCGCAATTCTCGCCCTCATTGCCGGGGCAGCACTGTGGCTGCTGTCTGCGTTGTTTGGATCGCGCGGGGCACAGCGCGAAAACATAGCGAGCGCCGAGTAGTCGCATTCGCCGGGGAATGCCGACGGCTGCTAGGACTGGACACCCCCCTTGCTGCGGAGAGAAGTTCTGTGCGGCTGGGGATTCTATTTTGGGGTTTGGCATTGTTGGTGAACAGTGACAGCGCGACGCCATGCCGTCGACCGTGCCGGCAGCTGCAATGCTTGCCCGCAAGACGTACCTGAAGTGCCGTACGCCGAACAACTGGGACACTCGTGAACTCAGAGGACAAACGACGATGGTGCAACGCCTGATGGCCCGACAATCGAAGACGATGACATACCTCGCCAAAGCGGGAGTGGCCATGACGCTCGCGGTCCTGAGCGTGCCTAACGTGGCGGCGCAGGGTACCCAGGCGGCGTCCAAGCCAGCCGCTACGTCCTCCCGCGAATCGGGCTTGGTGCGAGGCAATAAGCCCGGGGAGTGGCGCTATTGGGGCGGAGACGCGTGGAGCTCGCGCTACTCATCGCTCGACCAGATCAACGCGACGAACTTCAATTCACTCGAGATCGCGTGGCGTTGGAGCGCCGCGAATCTCGGGAGCGACGAGTACTATCGGACAACGCCACTCTACGCGAATGGACGCATGTTCACCGTCGCGACGACGCGCCGAGTGGCAGCGTCGATCGATCCCGCTACAGGCGAGACGCTCTGGATCTGGCGCCTCGACGAAGGCATTCGCTGGCAAAAGGCGCCGCGACAGTTCGCTGGGCGTGGCCTGGCCTACTGGACCGATGGCGTGAAAGAACGAGTCATCGTCGTCACCCCTGGTTATCACATGGCATCCCTCGATGCCAAGACGGGCATCCCAGACCCGAACTTCGGAAAGAACGGCGTCGTCGATCTGCAAGAGGGATTGGGGATGCCAATCGTTCCCCTCGCCGTCGATGATTCCGGTCCGCTCATCATCTCCGACGCTGCGCCGCTGCGCAAAGCGAAGCCCGGCGAGAAGTGGGACGCGGTCAAGAAGATCGGTGCTGACGGCACCGTGGGTATCGATCCCGTGTACGGCCAGATCGCCAACTCGTCGCCACCGGTGATCGTCGGCGACATGATCGTCGTCGGCAACTCGTCGATTCACGGCTACTACCCCATCAAGCTGCACAACATTCCTGGGTTCGTGCGCGGCTTCGACATTCGCACGGGGCGCCAGGTTTGGAAGTTCAATCTCATTCCACAGCCAGGCGAATTTGGCGCTGACACGTGGAAGAATGGTTCGAAGATCAATACTCCTGGCGTCGGCAAGGTCGACCCGTGGGCCACGTGGTCGGCCGATCCAGCGTTAGGCATCGTCTACGTCCCGACCGGAATGCCGCTCATGGACGAATACGGCGGTCATCGCCCCGGCAACAATCTGTTTGGTACCTCGCTCGTCGCGCTCGACGCCAATACCGGCGCGCGCAAGTGGCACTTCCAGTTCGTGCACCACGACATCTGGGACTACGACACCCCGATGGCGCCCAACCTGATTGACATCACGGTGAACGGTGTTCGTCGCCAGGCCATCGCGCAGACGACGAAGCAGGGCTTCGTGTATACGCTCGATCGCAAGACCGGTGAGCCGATCTGGCCCATTGTCGAGACGCCGGTGCTGCAGAGTGATGTTATCGGAGAAGAGACATCGCCCACGCAGCCCATTCCATCCCGCCCGGCGCCGTACTCGCAACAAGGATTGCAGGCCAGCGATTTGATCGACTACACACCAGCCATCAAGGACTCGGCGCTCGCCCTCGCGAAACGCTGCCGCATGGGGCCGTACTTCATTCCTGGCTCGTCGGGCGACGGCAAGGGAAAGTTAGGCTTCACCTGTTCGTGGTACGCACCGGGAGCGAGCGGCGGCGTGAACATCGACGGCGGTGCGGCGATGGATCCCGAAACGGGGATGCTTTACGTCGCGTCGCTCAGTGGCCTGAGCACCATTTCGCTGCAGAAAGATCCGTGCTCCGAATTCCGCTATTCGTCGCCGCGTGACAACTGTGGGCTGATCGGAGCGATGGCGCCGCCCCCCGACTACAAACCCAACCCACGCGGACGTGGCGGCGACTTCGAGTCGCGCAGCGGTGTCACGGTCATCGGTGGCGTCTCGATTCTCAAGCCGCGCGAGCTCGGTGGCATCACGGCGTACGACATGAACTCGGGCGACAAGAAGTGGTGGACCTCCAACGGCGGAATGATTCCGCAGTCGTCCACCTCACCGCTCTTTCAGGGCGTCGATATCAAGCCGCTTCCTGGTCGCGGTCAGGCGCAGGTGATCACGACGAAGTCACTGTTGATTTACGGCACCGGGCGTTCGGGCGGCGGGCCTAACGTTCCGCCACAGCTTTACGCGGTCGACAAGGCGACCGGAAAGGAAGTCGGCGCGGTCAAGATCCCGGGAAAGACGACGGCTGTTCCGATGACGTTCATGCACAAGGGGAAGCAGTATATCGTCTTTGCGATTGGGGCGGGGGCGAACACGGAGCTCGTCGCGTTGACTTTGCCGGAGGCGAAGCGTTAGGCATGCTTGGGGGCGCGTGTCCTTTGCGGGGGCGCTTCCGCTGGCTTAGAAAAGATTGAACCACGGAGGGCGCGGAGGGCGCGGAGGTATTCCTCTGTGTGCTTCCGTCAGCTAAGAAAAGATTGAACCACGGAGGGCGCGGAGAACGCGGAGGTATTCCTCTGCGACCTCCGCGCCCTCCGCGGTTAAAAGCTCTTATCAAGCCCCAAACGCGACAACTAAGCCCACCTCAAATCGTGCTTCGACAGCGGCAACGACCGCACCCGCTTCCCCGTCGCCTGAGCGATCGCCGAGCACAACGCTGGCACGACGGGCGGGAGTGCCGGCTCACCGAGCCCTGACGGCGCAAACGACGTCTTGAGGAAATGCACCTCAACCGGCGGCGCCTGACGCATGCGCAGGAGCTTGAAGTCGTTGAAGTTGCTCTGCACCGTGCGTCCGTTCTCGATCGTGATCTCCTGGCCTAACGCTTCGGCGATTCCATCGAGCACTGCACCCTGCGTCTGATTCTCGGCGTTGCCGGGGTTGATCACGACACTTCCGATGTCACCCGCAACCCAGACTTTGTCGACCTTCAAGGTGCCGTCCTTCGCGACCGTCGCTTGCACCACTTCTGCGAAGTGACCACGGTGCGAGAAGTGGAATGCGCACCCCATCCCCGTTCCCTTCGGGAGCGACGTGCGCTTTGACCAACCGGACTTCTCGGCCACCAGCTGCAACACTCCGCGCATCCGATCGGCGTCGAATTGTGGCGGGGGTTGCTGCCCGGCTGGCATTTGCGGAGCGGGTGCTGCAATCGGTGTGTTGGCCAGCAGGTCGAGACGGAATTGCAGCGGATCCTTCCCCGCCGCTTCCGCCAGTTCGTCAATGAACGACTGCACCGCGAACGCAATTCCGTTGCTCCCAGGCGCGCGCAACGCCCCGGTTGGGACACCACTCGGCATCACCGACGATTCCAACGCGTAGTTGGCGATGAATCGTCCCGGGAATTCGCCGGCGCCGATTCCAGCGCTCGACGCGAATCGCTCCCCCTCACCAAACGAAATGAAGTGATTCTTCCACGCGACAATCTTCCCGCTCGCGTCGACGCCGCCGGTGAAATAGTGCCAGCCGGCCGAGCGATAGAAGTCGTGTTGGATGTCGTCTTCGCGCGTCCAGAGGAGTTTCACAGGGACGCCGACCTCTTTCGCGATCCACGCCGCCTCGACCATGTAGTCGTTGTTCAAGCGGCGACCGAAACCACCGCCCATTCTCGTTAGGTGGATGGTGACGTCTTCTTCCTTCACACCTAACGTCTTGGCCACGAGCGAGCGCCCACCGGCCGGCGTCTGCGATGGCGACCAGAGCTCGACCCTTCCATCTTTCACGTGCGCCGTCGTGTTTTCGGGCTCGAGCTGTGCGTGTGAGATGAACGGATAGAAGTAGTCGCCTTTCACCACTTTCGCCGCGCTCTTCAGCGCCGCATCGGGATCGCCGTCCTTGCGCAATGTGCGCTGCGGCGTGCCTTTCGAGAGCTCAGCAGCTTTCGCCCCGAAGCCCGCGCTGCTCTGCGAGGCGGTCGGCCCTTCGTTCCACACGACCTTCAGGCTCTTTCGCGCATTGCGCGCGATCCACCAGTTGTCGGCGACGATTGCCACGCCGCCTAACAAGCCGGCGAGGTTGTCCGTCCCTTCGACGACGAAGGCGTGTTTGATCCCCGGAAGCTTCTTGATCTCGTCGAGGTTTGCGCTCGTCACCTTACCGCCAAAGACCGGGCACTTCTCGAACGTGGCGTAGAGCATTCCCGGCACCGTGACGTCGATGCCGTAGAGCGGCTTCCCCGTGACGATCGCGTGATTGTCGACGCCGGCGTGCGATGTCCCAATGATCGTGAAATCCTTTGGATCTTTGAGTGGCACGCTGTCGAGCGCTGGCGCCGTTAGGCTCGACGCCTTCGTCGCCAGGTCGCCGTAGCTCAGCGTTCGCCCTGAACGCTTGTGCGTGACGACGCTTGCCGCCGTGGTGCACTCAGATTTGGGAACGCCCCACGTCTGCGCCGCAGCCGCAATGAGCATCGCGCGCCCCGCCGCGCCCACACGGCGCATCGGCATCCAATGGTTTGGCGTCGCCGTGCTTCCGCCGGCGAACTGCGCCTGGTACTTCGTCGTGTCGAGCCCCGCCTGTTCGATCTTCACCTTCGACCAGTCGGCATCCAGCTCGTCGGCGATGATCATCGGGAGCATCGTCTTCACGCCCTGCCCGATTTCCGGGTTCTGCGCGATGATCGTGATCGTGCCGTCAGGTGCAATACGAATCCACGCGTTCGGCGCGAAATCGGCGGCGGTGGGGGACGCCCCTGGTGCACCCGGCGTGACCGGCGCCGCTTGCGCGACGTTGCCAAATCCTTCGAGGTACGTCCCCAGCAGAAGTCCGCCGCCGGCGATGCCGCTGACGCGGAGAAACTGGCGACGATTGACGCTCGTCTTGGTGTCCATCGTTAGGTCCTCCTCCCCCGTTAGCGGTTAGCGTCGCCCGGCTGCCCGGGGCGTGATGACGATGGTACAGGGGCGGATGTCGCCAACTGCGACGCCTTGCGCACCGCCTTCTTGATGCGAAGGTACGTCGCGCATCGACAGAGATTGCCGTTCATGCCCGCTTCGATTTCGGCATCCGTCGGATTCGGCGTCTTCTGCAGGAGCGCGACCGCGGTCATGATCTGCCCCGCCTGACAGTAACCGCACTGCGGCACGTCGATCTCCTCCCACGCACGCTGCACCGGATGCGTTCCATCGTTAGACAATCCCTCGATCGTCACGACGTCGCGGCCGGCAACTCGCGAAACAGGCGTCGAGCACGAACGCGTCGGCGCACCGTTCACATGCACCGTGCACGCGCCACACTGCCCCACGCCGCATCCGTATTTCGCCCCTTTGAGATCGAGCACATCGCGTAACACCCACAAGAGCGGCATCTCCTGCGGGACATCCACCGTGGTGGATTTTCCGTTGACCTTGAACGTGATTGGCATCGCGTGGCTCCCCCTCCTAATTCTTGACGTAACGCTTGAGCGCCTTCTGTCCGACCTCGGCGCCATAAATCACTCCCTTCGCATCGACTGCTACTCCTTCAGCGGAGCTCGTGCTGGGCGGATTCACCGTCGGATCCGGGATGAAGTATTTCACCGACCCGTCTTTCGCGCTCCCAACGCGAATGCCGCGCTTCCAGTCCTTGTGCGCTGGCTCGACCGACCCTGACTCCGAGTCGGCTACGTAGATGTTGTCGTTCTTGTCGATGTAGATCCCACTTGGCCGCGAAAACTGCATCCACGTATCCAGGAGCTTTCCCTCCTGGTCAAAGATCTGGATGCGATTGTTGCTGCGGTCGCCAACAAAGAGGCGTCCGCGCGAGTCCATGGCCAGCGCGTGCGGTTGATCGAACTCGCCCGGCCCGGTTCCCTTCTTCCCCCACTCCTTCAGGAACGAACCGTCCTTGGCAAACTTCAAAATGCGGGCGTTGTCGCCGCCGTGTCCCTCGGCGACGAAGATCGATCCGTCAGGCGCAACGAGAACGTCGTTAGGCTGGAAGAAGAAGTCTTTTCCCTGGCCGCCCCCCGCCTTGCCTAACGTCAGCAGGAGCTTTCCGTCGGGTGAGAATTTGTGGACCTGGTGCCCGATGACCTTCGCAGGCATCGGCGGAAGTGGCGCGTCGGCAGCGGCCCCGCGCGGACGGCGCGGAAGGTTGTCCTGCCCGTCGGTGACCCAGACATTTCCCTCGCGATCGACGAAGATCCCATGCGGAAAGATGAACATCCCGGCACCGAACGACTTCACGAGATTCCCGTTCTCGTCGAACTTGAGCACCGCGGGAAGCGCCGAGCCGTTGCAGCTGTTCGCGCCGCAGCGTTCGGCCACCCAGATGCTCTTGCCGTCGCGGTCGATCTCTACGGCGCTCGTTGAACCCCAGACGCGTCCGACCGGCATCTTGGCCCACCCTTCGACGGTGCGATACGGGTTGGGGAGCGCGTTGAGTGGCGCCGGCGCGCTTTTCGTCGCGCCCTGCGCGAGCGCGCTAACACTCAAAAGAGCGGAAGTAGCAAGCGACGCAACGAACAACTTCACAAAGCGGGCGTGCAGCATGCGGGGTGCTCCTCGATGGTTCTTCGGGAGACGCGGCGCTTGCGCCACGTGCGGAATCAGGAATCTACCGGTGATCGTGCGACCGGGCGAACGCTTCAATGGCAAACGTCGCACGCAGTCTCAACGCTGAGACTCTCTCGCTTACTTCCAAATCGGCGTCGGGTGCGGGAAGGGGGGCGGCGGGGGGGGGGGGACCCTGCTCAAACGACTCTCCAACTCTCCGCGAAATTCACTCGGCTCATCGACGCAGAGCCCAATGAGCGAAATCTCTCGCGTGCGTCCGTAGGCTCCAGTGGCGCGGCGGGGGACACGCAACTCGATCAAGAACTGCAAATCTCCTGCGAGCATCGCGCGGAGATACCCCGGAGCGCGACGATCGGGAAACGGGTATTTCGCCGGCGTGATGCTCGCGATCGACTCGTACGGCACTTCCACCGACGAAAGCATACCCAGCCTCACCAACAATGAGGTCGGCGTCAGGAGAATCGGCCGAAGCCGAATGGCCTGCATGAAGCCGATGATCCACAGCACCCCGTAGATACTCAACGCCGTCACGATCCACGCGGCAGTCGTGCTCCATCGCTGGACCACGAGGTGGACGATGGATGTCTCAACGACCGTCATGAACGCGGCGACCATTAACAGCGCGGTGACGCCGCTTTTCTTATGCGCGGTGAACGCGCGCGCGCCGGCTGGAATGTGCGGCTTCGCCCGCCATGAAAAGAGTGCGTAGTACAGAAGCGCCAGTTCGAACGCGACTGCATCAGCCATCAGCGGAACCCGAAGCGCAGATCGAAGCGCGCTTCGCAAATGATCGAAGAAGTCGGCGTTGCCACCTTGGCCATCACCTGATTGAGCGCGCTTCATCGCGAGGCGCGCTCGCTGCACCGCCCACCATCCAAAAGCCAACTCCGCCGGCGCGAGCGCTAAGCGTCCGTAGCGAGCGAATTCACGATGTCCTTCGGGAAGGAGCGCGCCGGCCGAGACTAGGCCGAGTGAGATGACGGGGATGACCGTGACGCCGCTGACCTTTGCGCCACGGACAACCAGAAACCAGTAGAGCAGCGGCGCGCCAACGGCGAGATCGAAGAGGACGACAACTTCACCCAGCTTACCCGGGAGCAACAAAAAGCGCGGCGAAAGAGTTGCCCACCGTTCGATGAGCAGAACAACGCTCGCGAATGCGAGGAAAAGGACCAGCGCTCGCGTCGTCGTGGTGCGTGGCGCGATCTCTGGGCTTGGGCCTTCTGGGAGGATGGTGGGCTCAGCCATGAGTGGACGTTATTCGCTCCTCTCTCGCTTTGCCATTGGCCATGCCCCTTCTCGCTGACACCAGCATGCCATGGCTCGTCTTAAGGACGTCTCTCGCCATCGCGCGCCCTGCGCGGAACCGACGTCTTCGTCTTGGGTTTTTAAGGCGCATGCCACTTCCCACCGAGCTTCAGCAAGTCCTCATCGAGCGCCGCGCAGCCGAAGAGCGGGCGGCTCGCGCCAACACGCGTCGCGAGTACCTCGCCACATTGGCGCTGCTTGTCTTCTGGGTGCTCGTTGGGATGGTGTGGATCGGATTCGCGCTTCACTCGACGGACGAGGCGATGTCCTGGATCTATTGGTGGACGGGATGGCTCCTCTGGGTTGGCGGCGTGTTATGGACGCTGCACCGCGCGTATGTACGTGGCGTGGAGCGCGGAGATTGGAGCTAGCGGCGCCTAACGAGTGGTTCTCCCGCGGTTACGCGGCCAATGTCACCCGGTTCCGCCCAAACTGCTTCGAGCGGTAGAGCGCGCGGTCGGCCTGATCCACCAACGACTCCACCGCGCAACCCGACTGCGAGGCCACGGCTGCGCCGACACTCACCGTGATATCGCGCTCGCGCCACGACGCCCCTTCGATCGCTTGACGCAGCCGCTCACCCATCTGCTCCGCGCCCTCTCGGTCCGTATCCGGAAGGATGATGGCGAATTCCTCTCCGCCGTACCGCGCCGCGAAATCCGTGTCGCGAATGGAGCGTGACAATTGGCGCGCCACCATGCGCAGCACATCGTCGCCGCGCGGATGCCCGAAGGTGTCGTTAAACGCCTTGAAGTGATCGATGTCGAGCAGGAGCAGCGTCACGGGGCGCGCGTTGCGTTTTGCGCGCGAGAGCTCATCGACCAGGCGCTCCTCGAAGGCGCGGCGGTTCTTGAGCCCAGTCAAACCATCGAGTGTTGCCAGTGCCGCGAGCCGCGTGTTGGCCTCGATCAGGCTCTCCTGGTTCATCTGCAGCTTGCGTCGTGCCTCTTCGAGTTGACGCTCGTAGTCCTTGCGCTCGGTGATATCGCGCGACGATGCCTGCAGCCTAACGACTTTCCCTTCGCGATTGATCACCGCGCGCCACATCATCTCGATCCAGAGATGTTTTCCCGTCTTGTGCAACATGCGGCACGAGATTGCCGTCACCGGAGCGCCGCGAATGAGATCATCGAAGTGACGACGGAGACGATCGGCATCATCCGGGTGCACCATCGCAAACGGCCCCATTCGCGAGATCTCTTCCGGCGAGAATCCGAAGACGCGCTCGCACGACGGCGACGAATAAATCACCCGTCCGCTCAGGTCATGCAACGACACCACGTCGCTCCCATTCTCGGCTAACAATCGAAAGCGCACTTCGCTGTCGCGGAGCGCCGCGTCGGCACGCGCCCGCTCGACATGACTCGCGTGTACCTGCGTCGCGTTCCACGCGACCAGACTCACAAAGATCACGATCATCGCCAGCGCAAAGAGCGTGAAGATGAGCTCCGAGTGGCTTGTCGACGCAGGATCCGGATCCTGGCGCATTCCCCAGATCGAAATCACGCACAACACGGCTGGCACGAGGACAGCGGCGGGGAGAAGGCCACGCGCCATCGTCGCACCAGGGCCATCCGCCATCACCACGGCGATGATCCCTGCGCGACGGCGCATTACGAGCACGCCGATCGCAATCGCCGCCACCGCAACGCTCGTTGGGAGCGTCATGCGATTGAAGACGCCGATGGTCTCGAACCATCCATTTCGGTACACCTGGCCCAACAAAGCAATCTGCGACAGCCCCAGCGCAATGCTCGCCAGCACCTGCGCCATCGCGACCCGCGCCGCGCTACGACGAACGATGTTCAACAGGGCGAGCGACAGCAGCATGAAGTTCGCCGCCGGTGCCAACGGAATCAGATGAAAACGGTGGTCATTGATCGTGGCTGCGTCGTTAGGCATGAACGCGTCGACGCCAGCGATCACCCCAAGGACAGCACCCGCCAGGTGCAACACGGCGACGGCCAGCACGATCGCCGCGAGTCCGCGCGACGCGAAGCGTTGGCGATGGCGCGCCGCCAACGACTGCATCCACAGCGACGCCGCCAGTGCCATGAGCGACAGCGCCGCGAGCGGATTCATCACCCCTGACGACTCGAGCCTCACGCCCCGCAGGTGCGAAACCCCGAGCCCCCATCCGATCAATCCAACCATCGAAAGCAACACCGCGACCGCCGCGCAAATCCTTGGCGCGAGCGTATCGTGAATCGCTGGGTGCTCCTCTGGCGTCGATGCAAGCGCTGACATCGGCACCGGAAGCGTGTTGTGACGGGGAGACGTGTGCATGGAGAGAGTGTGGATTAAAGACTTGATCGTTCCGTCTTCGTCACTCCCCGCGACCCGCTCCCCAGGAGTCGGCGGAATGTGCCGAGCGTCACGCTCACACCTTGCCATCGGCGGAAGCTCTTGCCTCTGCTCCCTAAACACAGGATGGCGACGGCCAATTTCGTAACCGTCGCCGTCAACACGAGTTACGACGTCTTGCGATGCCGTGGCGGAAGCGCCGGCGCGCGGTCCGGCGATTGCCTTTGTGTACGTGTTCTCTGCTGTCGCCGGACCACCTGTTCTCCTCGAATGATGACAGCCGCACCCCGCTTTCCGCTCGCCCAGCTCCCCGCGCAGTCGACCGCGCTGGAATCGCTCATGCACTACGCGTCAGGGCTCGTCGAGAACGGGCGCTCGGAAGAGGGCGAGATGGTCCTCCGCGAGGCGATGACCATTGCGCCCGAATCGCCGGCGCCCTACCACGCACTCCTGTCGCTAATTCTCCGCAGCGGGCGCGACGTCGACGCCTTCACCTTTTGCGCAGCAATGCTCGCGCGCCTAACGCCTCCCAGCGCCGCAACCCTGCGAGTCGCCGCCGAGACGATGCTCACGCTGCACAGGCGGCACGCCCACCTTCTGCGCGACGCCGCCGCTCCATCCCGCATCATCCTCAGCGCCGAGGGCGTCCTCGATCCCACGCCGATGGTGATGGCCCCCGAGTACCTTCGCCGCGCCCGATCGCTGGCCAGAAGCGCGACGCTCCGCAACGGGCGCGACGGAGAGTCGCAATTGACCCTCGCCGAGTGTGAACTCGTCGCCGGCAACGCGTCGTTGGCGCGTCGCGTTGCGGAGCGCAGCGTGCCGCTCCTCCCCCCGACGCTTCGCGGCGCGGCAATCGCGACGCATGCGTTCTCCGCATTCGCCGATCATGCCGAGGCTCTGGCGCTCGCGCTCCTCCAATCGCCACACGTCACGGAGCTGGCGCCATCGTTAGGCAGTGGCCGATTCATCACCGCCCTTATCGACCCATCGCTCGCGCCAAGCGCGGCACCGACCGATCCGAATCGCATCACGACGCGCATCCCCATTCGCGTCGAGCTCAATCGTACGGTGCGAGAACGCACGATCGCCGTTCGCGTCTCGCCACCAGAACTGCGCACTCTCCGAGGCGGACGCGTGGTCGGTGGCGAATGGATTGTGCTCGGCGATGACAATCGTGCATGGGTGCACGGCGTGCGTGAACACGCCCTCCCCATCGTCCTCGGCACACAACTCACCGCTACATTCGCCGATGGCGATCGCAACCGAATCCTCTGGGCGAACGACGAACGTCTCCTGCTGCACGCACCACGCGCGGAGCGTGAACATTCAGGGCGCGCCGTGCTGCTCGCGACCAGTGCGCACGACGACTCCTCCCGCTGGATGCTCGAGGCCATTGGCCGACTCTCCGCCATGCCCGACCTTCTCCTCGAGCCCGATGTTCGGTTCGTGGTCCCGGCGACGCTTCTCCCGCTCCATCGCGAACTCCTCGCCTGGCTCGGTATCGGCGATGATCGCCTAACGACGGTCGCCGACGACGAAATCGTCTCGTTCGATGAACTTATTCTCGTTAGGCACCGGACGCACGGCGGCTGCGTCGATGCGCGGGTGGTGGAGTGGCTGCGCGACAAGCTCACGATTCCCCAAATCGTCACGAGTGCCCCGCCCACGCGCCGCATTTTCATTCGATCAGCGACTCGCAGTGGGACACGCTATCTCCTGAACGAGCCGGAACTCGAGCGCGTGTGCCAGTCGTTGGGCTTCGAGTGCGTCGACGGCGATGCGCTGTCGCTCGCCGGGTGGCGAGACCTGCTCACCGATGCCGCCTGTGTCGTTGCGGCGGAGCAGCCATCGTTGGCCAATCTTCTCTTTGCCCCGCGGGGCGCCGAGGCAGTGATCCTGGCGCCGCGCTCCTTCGCGCGGCCAAGGCATGCCGCACTGGCGCACGCGTTAGGCATCGGAACGACCTTTGTGCTTGGCGCTGAACGCCCCACCCGCGCGGTCTATCCCAACTGGGAGTTTGCCGTCGACGCGAACGAACTGCGCATCGCACTGACGCGGATCTTGGGATAGAGCATTCGGTAGGCCGAGCGACGCGGCATGCCTTGCTCGCGAGTCCTCGCCACGGCGCCGCAGGACGAAATCGGTGCAGCCATTCCGCGGCGTGTCTCCGTCAGTTCACGATGTCCGTATCGCTCTGTCCGCTCAGTCGCCGCGAGAAGTGAGACCACGACATTCCGATGCCGAGAATCAGCGCGAGCGCGATCAGCACGACGTGCGCGATTCCCTTTCCGCTCGACGCGGAGACGAGTCGCTGGTCGATCAGGAGCCAGATAACGCCGCCGGTGATGGCCGCGACCAGGAGCGCACCGAGCGCACCGAGTGAGCGACGAGTGGCCTGCAGGAAGACCACCCACCCGGCGAGAAGGACGACGCCAGCGAGAAACTTGAGCGGGGTGAATGATGCCGACCCGTGCGCGACGGGAGCGAGCGCCCAGTGGTAGAACGACATTCCTTCTGGGTTGTACGTGCAAAAGACGAGAACCGCGGCGGCGAGTACGCGAAAGGCAATTCCGCCTAGGGAGATGTCGCTGGATGCCATCGTTCGTTAGTGGGAGTTCGAGTGGGACGTGATGCTGCGCTGGGTTGGCCCGCCTTCTTCTCGACGATCGACTTCGCCGCACCGCAATCACTTCCTGGTCGCGAGCTCGGCCGTCGGCAGAAATCTGGGGGCAAAACGCGCGCGTGTCTCCTGCTCAAATCCATATGCTAGGCGAATCAGCTTCCCTTCACTCCACGCCCCCCCGATAAACGACAGCCCCACCGGGAGTCCGTAGATCGCGCCGGCTGGGACGGTAATGCTGGGATATCCGGAGATGGCGGCCAGCGTCGAGCTCCCTCCCGCCACGTGATCGCCGTTCACGAGGTCGGTCACCCAGGCGGGGCCTCCCGTCGGCGCGATCAGCGCGTCCAGTTAGTGCTTCTTCATCAGCAGGTCGATTCCTTCTGTCCTCGTTAGGCGCCGGCACGCCGCCAGCGCCCTCTTGTACTCCGGCGATGTCAGCGGACCCTTCTTCTCGGTCTGGAGAAAGGTCTCCTGCCCGAAATACGGCATCGACGTCGCGCGGTTCGCATCGTTGAAGCGAATGAGGTCGGCGAGCGTCTTGTGCGGTGCGTTGGGGCCTAACGACGCAAGGTACGCATTGATGTCCGCCTTCGATTCGTACAGCAGCACCTCGAACTCCAACGCCCCAACCTTGCCTAACGAAGGAAGCTCGACAGGATCGACAAGCGTCGATGCCGCCAGCTGCCAAACGCGCGGCGCTATTCTGCATCAGTTCGACATCGCGCGAAGGCGAAGCGAACTCTTCCTTCTGCAAGCGCGCCAACGTCGGAAAGACGGCCGACCCTATACCGAAAACGATACCGCGCCGCACGAACTCGCGACGATCCGTGGGTGTCTCGTCGCTGCGGGGGACGTCGAAGGACTCGCAATCGTGCATGTGAAAATCTCGTTGTGCGTGAGCAGTGCGGGGCGATGCGTTGCGTACGCGCGACATGCTAGCAGCCATCCCTCGCGAAGGATAGGCTAGTGGCGCACGCGCGCGCGCGGATGCGCCGACGCGGAGTTCGCGCACCGTCGCTCGTTAGGCAGTAGTGCGGCGCGCGCCACTCAGGGAGGGACAGATGGCGGTGAAATCGGTTGGCGACGGCGTGACGGTGGTGCATCCGTCCTCGCTCCGGATCAGCGAAGCCCCGGTTACCACAGCGCGAAAGACGCGCGGGCAATCACGCGGCGCGGCCGCTGCACCACCCCCGATGTCGGAGCTCGACGCCGTCATTGCCGGGTTAGGGGCCGCCGATGTGCAGATCGTGAAACGTCTGGACATCGTCCCCGCAGCCGGACGTGCTGATGCTCCCACGCGCAAGGCGCGAGGCGCTGGTGCTGGTGCTGGTGCTGGTGCTGCACAGGACGTCGAAGTGAGCATCGATCTCGCGCCTAACGAGGACGCCGTCGTGCTGATCGTGCAGGATGACGAATACCACTGGGAGCTCCCCGATGGCACGAGCATCGGCGCGCGCATGGCGCGTGAGCGCTCGCCCGGAGGCGCAAAGCGCATTCGCACTGTGACCTTCAGACTCGCGGTGCGCTCGGCGGCAGCGCCGGCGTCCAAGCGCCGCACCCGCGGCGCGACCACTCGTCAGGCACGCGGCTTCCTCGGCAAAGTCGTCGCCTTCGTGCTCAAGTTCGCGCGCCAGGTCGTCAGCGACATGGTCATCAAGAAGCTCGAGAAAGACGTGAAGGAGCAACTGGTGCGCGTGTCAAGCAACGAGCCTGAATCGTGGGACTTCGTGGACGGCGCCGCGAACCTTCCGTCGCCCGACGATCGCCCCGCACGCGTCCTCCTCCTGGTGCACGGGACCTTTAGTTCAACACTCGGTTCGTTCAGCGGATTGCGCCACACGCCCGAGGGGCTCGCCTTTCTCGACGCGGCGATGCTGCATTACGACCTCATACTCGGATTCGACCATCGCACGCTCAGCGAACTTCCGATCGACAACGCGCGCGAGATCGTTGGACGGCTGAGCAAGATTGCGTGGAATCATCCGCCAGTTATTGATACCATCGGCTTCAGTCGCGGTGGGCTCGTTCTACGCTCGATTCTCGAGCGCGTCATGCCGGAGAGCAACTTCAAGGCAACGTTCAACCGCGCAATCTTCGTCGGGTGCACCAACGGGGGAACGCTGTTGGCGGAACCTGAGAACTGGGCAAAGCTTGTCGACGTCTACACGAATCTTGCCGCAGCCGCAACGCGCGGGTTGGCATTCTTCCCGCAAGCAAAGGCGGTGGCAATGATCCTCACCGTCGCGATCAAGTCGATCGGGTTACTGGTGAAGTACCTCGCGTCGTTCATCGTCGACGGCGGTGGTGTCCCTGGCATCGCGTCGATGGAGCCCGACGGCGAGGTGGTGAAAGCGCTGAACGCCGGCGATAAGCCAACGACCGTGGCTGCGCAGTATCTCGCCGTCACCAACGACTTCGAACCGGGGCGCGCCGAGCAGGATGGGTCTGCGGCGCTCCTCCCGGTCTCGTTCCGCGAGAAACTGATCAACGGACTCGTCGATCGCCTGATGGGCGAATCGAATGATCTCGTCGTGAACACGAAGTCGATGACGACGGTGGGAACGGGTGACTTTCCCGGTGAGATTTTCCCGTTAGGCAGGAACGGAGCGACGATTCACACCACGTACTTCCGCGATCCGCGCGTGGCTGCGCAACTCGGCACGTGGCTCCTTCCCGCTGGCGAGCGCACTCCCCGTGCGGTGGCGCGTGGCCGAGGGAGCAACAACGGCTCGCGAGGCGTCGCGAAGAAATCGCCTAACGCTGCGAAGAAAAGCGTCGCACGCTCGAAGCCAGCGAAGAAACGCAGGGGGGGCACATCGAGACGGACGACCTCGAAGGGTCGGGACCAGCGAAAGACGCGCGGCTTCAGGCGTGTTCGCGGTATGGGAGGCGGTGCACCGCAGGCATTCGGCGGAAAGGGGTGATGTTGTGAGCAGTGGGGCGCGGGACGAGAACACAACCACGGTCGCGCAGGGATTCCTCGAGTACAAAGTCGGGCATGAGGCGAAGCAGGGGCCGAAGGTGGCGTTCATCTATGGCGCCACCGCCGACGTCATCGTCTATCGCGGCGCCGACGGTATCACGTACTACGACACAACCGGCCTCACGCTCACCGCGGTGCAGCTGGCGGCCAATGCGCGTTATGACGCGCTCTTCGACCAGATGCGCCTCCTTGTGCCTCACGCCGACCGTAGCACGTACGATGGCGCGCTGGCGCGGGCGCTGTTTGGCGCGATGTGCGAGAGCGACACCGCAAATGTCGATGCACACTTCGCCAACGCCCAGCTCCTCCTCGACGAGGCCGCGCTCAAGTATGGACGCGCCGCGTACCTAACGAGCGCGTCGCTTCTCGCGGCGATGCTTGCCCTGCTCGCGGCTTTCTCCGACCAATTCCCTCTGCTCGACGCGGCAAGGCAAATCCTCGAGGCAGGGGGGATGGGGGCTGTTGGCGCTTGGGCATCGGTGATTCAGCGCGCCACGACACTCGACTTCAAGCGGTCACACTCCACCTCGCGCGTCGCCGCCGAAGGATTCATGCGCATCGTACTCGGCGTCATTTTCGGCGGATATCTCGTCTTTCTCGTCAAGGGCAATCTCGCCTTCCCACTCGCGTCGGGAAATATCTGGACCCTCATGTCGCTTGCGTTCATCGCTGGCATCAGTGAGCGATTCATTCCGGGCATCGTCACCGACATCGAGAAGCAGGATCGCAAACAGGGAGCGCCCGCGCCTAATGAAGCGCAAACTTCTTCGGGGTCGCCTCCTCCAGCGAAAGCACCGCCAGCGCCTGCACCGGCAGCGCCTAACGCGGGTGCCCAAGGCGTCAATGGAACTTCCGCGTCGGTGGCGATGGGTGCTGACAAAGGCACGCCGCCATCAGTCGCTGAGCGACCCTCCAGTGCGTCACTGCCTAACGTGACACGCACCGGGGAGAAACCCTAACGGCTCTCTCCGCTCATACCGCACTTTTCTCGTGGAGCACGGCAATGGCCAAGCGCGCACTTTGCGTCGGCATCAACGACTATCCGTATACCGAAGAAGACGACCTGCGCGGGTGCATCAACGACGCGCAGGGATGGTTCGCGCTCTTACGCGACCACTACGATTTCGCCGCCAGTGACATCACGCTCCTGACCGACAAGGCGGCGACAAAAAAGGGCGTCCTCTCGAAACTCAAAAAGCTTCTTGCGTCTGGAAAGAAGGGCGATGTCCTCGTCTTCACGAACGCCTCGCACGGCACGAACGCGCTCGATACGGGGAACGACGAACCCGATGGATTCGACGAAGCGCTCTGCCCGTACGACGTCGACTCGAATCTCATTCTCGACGATGAGCTGCGTGCGCTGATTGGTGGATTGGCGAGTGGTGTTCGCTTTCACATGATCTCCGATTCATGCCACTCAGGGAGTGTGACGCGGGCCATTCCCGGACGCAATTCGCGCGCGGCGAAGTACCGTCGCTCTCGCTACCTGTCGCCCGAAACACGTGGCAAAGTAGGCGTGCCTAACCCCGCCACTCGTGCCATCCAGCGCCGGCGCAAGCTCGTTTCGTCAGAGGAGGACATGGTCGAGCTTCTTCTCGCCGGGTGCAACGCACGCCAGTCGTCGTACGATGACATGTTCGGCGACACATTCCACGGCGCCATGTCGTACTACGCGCTCGAGACCATCAAGGAGCGCAAGTACAAGCTCACGTGGGACGAGCTGCACGCGACGATTTGTCAGAAGCTCGATGAAAACGCCTTTGATCAGGCACCGCAGCTGGAAGGAAAGCAAGCGAACAAGGGGCGCCAGATCTTCATCTGATGCCTCCTGAGGGCTCGCGTATCGCCGCGGTCAGCGCTTCTTCGGGCGCGACTTCACCGTGCGCGTGGCGCGCTTGCCACGCCCCTTCCCGCGCGATGTGCGGGTGCCACGGCGCGCGGCGCCTTTCGTTGCGGCTGACGGCGAGGTCCCCTCGGCCGCCGCGCCAGAACTCCCCTCACCCGTCGCCACCAAGTCGAGACTGATGCGCTGCGTCGGATCGCCATAGTGATGATACGCGGCCCACAATGCATCGAACTCCAACTCGTGATGCTGTAGCGTCCGACGTGCATAATGCATCGCCCCACCAACTGTCCCGTCCACGCACTCGGAGTTCTCGCTCCCGGTCGCACGAACGGTCGCGGGATCGAGAAGCGCCTGATAAAACGCGCGCGCAAACTCCGTTGCCCCCACATCGTTCACGTACCATGCGGTACCGATGTAGGTGTGCACTCCCCGCCGGAAAAATTCGTCGGCGAGCGAGGGCACAAGGTTCTGATCGCGCCCGCCGTCAATGGTCGAAGCGCCTAACGATGTTCGCTGCGAAAGGAGTCCGCTCAGACACGCGTTCGCCACCACGAGGGGCGGTACCACGTCCAGCACTTCCAACTCATACGACGTCAACAATCCCCCCTCAAAGACCCAGCCAGCACGCGTCGGCTCCTGCGGGTCGAAATCGCCATGGCCACAATAGTGGAGCACGTCATACGTCCCTCGGCGCAGCTCCGACAACACGTCGAAACGCGACGCACGCGGAAAACGCGCGAGTCGCGAATCATCCTTCACACTCGGCGCGCCGATCATCGCCGTTACGTCGATCTTCGCACCACGATCTCGCAGCTCCTCCAGAATTCGCACGACGCTGAGCGCCTCGTTGCGCGCACCGGGAAGCGAGTTACCCTCCGCCGGGCTCCCCGGATCGCCGACCACAAGGATGCGAAGCTGTCGCCCTCGTACCGGCGCAAGTGACGGCGGCGGCGAATACTCGGTACGAAGCTGACGCGCGACGTGCCGCGCGAGAGCCAGCGGTCTTGACTCCTGCTCGCTATCGTTAGGGTTGCTCAGCATCTCCCACGGAACGGTCGCCGTCGTGCGATCCACCTCGAAGACGATCGGCTCACGACGCGAGAGAAGATCCCGAAAATCCCGTGGCAACAGGTATGTCGCGAGATCAGCGCCGTAGCGCGTGACGGTCTCGGGCGATGGATCGGTCAGCCGCTGGATGGCTTCGGAGATCAACCCCCAGTCGACATTGCTCGGACGTTTTGGAATGACCGCCGTCTTCGTGAGCGCCGAGACCGACGTCATGACGCGCATGGCCGCCGCGTTAGGCGGTGCACTGTTCACGGGAGCCGTCGTGTTTCGCGTGGGATCAAACTCTCCACCCACGCGCTCCCGCACGACGCCGATGCGAGTTGTGGCGTCGTCCAGGCGCGACGGATCGGCATCAAAGCCGATTTCGAGTGTTCCCAGCGCCTCGAGCGCGCGATTGACCGGGTTCGCCTCATCGGCAGGTGTCGCACCTGCCAATCCGCCAGCTGCAATTCGTCGCTGCTCCAGTACCTCGCCCCACAGACGCTTGAGCGCCGCGCGTACGGCATCGGCGTCCTTTTCCGTTGCGTGCGCCGCCGTCAGGACTTCTTGGATCGCCTCGTTGAGCGGCGCGAGGTCGCTCGCGTCAGCCGATTTCGAGGAGGAGTAGCGCCACGCTGCTCCGGCAAGCGCGAGCGCATACGCGTCTTTCTCATCAAAATCCATCGTGCGCGGCGCCACGGCGCGGGGTAAGACCTGAAACGGCGCCACGGTTCCGCTGGCGCGCGACTCCGTTTCGAGACGGCGCAACTCGCGCTCGATCTGCACCGCCTTTCCCAATCGCGCTTCGACAATTCGCAGCGTTACGGGTTCGCCCACGATGTCACGCTCGCCAAGTCCGTCGAGCATGCCGCGCACATACGCATCAACGGCTGCGCGCACACGGAGATTTCCATTGCCAGCGCCGATGAGAACACTCGACAGAGTCGAGGCCCCCGGAAGACGCTGCAGCGCGAACACCAGGTGACGCGCGAGTCGCCGCAGTTCGTTTGCCGAGAAGGTACCGGAGTATCCCATTCCCGCGATCGCGACGAGACGGCGCTTTGACTTGTTCCACGCCTGCCGCGACTCGGCCGCGAGCGCCCAATCCGCCCACGGGAAGAAGTAGACGTCGCCTAACGAGCCACGAATGGCGCCCCGTTTGGTGAGTCCATGCACCAGCCGCCCCTCCATCGCCTGCAGGCGCCGGGATGCAAAATCAACCGCGCTCTCGTTCTTGCGCTGCGGTTCGAGCTTCGCGGATACAATGGTGTCCAGCGCGTACTCGGCAGCTTGCGGCAAGACGCTCTCGTAATGTCCCGCGACATACACGTCACCGGCTTCATCGAGTGTGATGTCGCCCCACACCACTTGTACCGAGAGGAGCGGGCGATTGGCCGTCGCTCCGGGCCCCGCGCCAGCCACTGCTCCGCGCGCCTTTCGTGCAATGCTCTTGTGCCCCGTGCCTAGGCCAGCGCCGCCGCGGCGTATGCGCACGACTTCAACGTTTCGCTCTTCCGGTGCACCCGTCCAACCACGCATGACCCGCGCTTCATCGACCGTCGCTTGCGCATGATCGACGTCGTCGTCCTCGTTAGGCTTGGCCACCACTTCCACACGATATCGCGCCGCGACCTGCTCCTCGTCACTCGGTGGCTCGATCTCGTCTGCGGTCTTCCACTCGTCGTGCTTTCGGTCGCGAGACATCGATCGCTCACGCGGAACGCTCGTGAGCAGTCCGCCCGTCTTCCCCGTATCGAACAACTCCTCGAGCGAATCACGGACGGACTCATTCTTCGGCAACGCACCGTGCGACTCGCGCACGAAGTACGTGGTGACCCCAGGAAGGAGTCCCAGTTCGTGCGGAACACGACCGTCGCCGCTCTCCGTCGTTTGGTATTCGAATTGTTGGGGTCCTCCGACGCGAATGCGGTACGGCGTCGTCTCGCCATACCCGGCGACGTACACCAATCGGTCAGCGTCGAGCACCTCCGCCATGCTGCGCTGAAATGCATCGGCGAGTTTGAGATAGTCGGGGTTCACGTGTCCCCCGCTCCACGCCGATTGCGCGTACAGTTTGCCGCGATCGTCGGCGGCGCCCGTTAGCGGTGACGGAAGCATCTGATAGCACCCCGGAAACGTCCCGACAACGTCCAATGTCTTCCGCATCCCATGCACGAGATCGGCGAAGCCAAGGAGCCGCACCATCCGTTCGGCGCCGGTGAAGACGAGCGGTATGGCGAACGAACCCTGATTCGGCGTGCCGAGCATAACGAGTCGCCCGACTTCTCCGTCTCCCCTTCCTTTTGAAAGCGACGCCCACGTCTCGCGAAAACGCCGGAGAAACGTGCGAGCCACGAGTCCACCCATCGAATGCGCGACCAGATGAACCGGACGCGGAAGATCGCGTTCGCGAATCAGCGAATCGAGCGCCGCTGCGCTCCGCGCAATGTCCTGACGCCAATCGTACGCGAATGGCACCACGGTCCATCGCTCCTTGAGCTGCATGAGGAGCGGGAGATAGTCGGGGAACATTCCAGCCACGCGTACTTCGACTGCCGGGTCGAACGGCCCGCCGTCTTTTGCCAGTTTGAGTCGCTGGAAATCACCGCGCATCAAACGGAAGAGGTTGGTCCAAATGCGAGATGCCGTGCTGCCAGAGACGATGTCGAGCTGCGCCCCCATGATGCCGTTGAGGACGACGACCGTCCCGCGCGAGGCGCCTCGCGCCATGCGGCGAGCATGCCGGAACGTGTCTTTGAGCGGCTCGGTCCCCAGGCGTGCTTCGAGCGCGTTACGCGAGTCGGCGTCGAGTTCGGAGAGCGTCGCCGCGATGAGCGCCATGTCGCCGCTGGCCATCGCTTCCTGCAGGGCGCGCAACCCCGCCCCGGTATTCTCGCTTCGAGCCATCGCTCCCCCCTCGGCGTGCGCGTGGACCGTCGCGCGCCCCCACAGCGCGCACTCTGCCTAACCTACCGTTGCCCGAATTGAGGGCAAGGGAGTGGCGCGCATACAACAACCGCCAGCTGCCAGATTCGTTAGGCGCCCGTCCGCACGCTCGTTAGGCTTACCGGCGCAGCGCACAGCGGCCCGGCGAATTGTTCGCCGGGCCGCCGGGCCGCGTTACTGCGCATCGGCTACCAGCGCGGCTTCGCCGCCAGTAGCGCCTGCATCTTCTCAGCGTCGCATGGACTCGAGAACAGGTAGCCTTGCCCAAACCCACATTTCATCTGGCGCAGCATCTCCAACTGTTCGGGCGTCGACACCCCCTCGGCGATGACATCGAGTCCAATTGCCTCGACGAGCGAGAGGATCGCTTGCACCACGTGCCGCGGACGCTCCTCCACCGAAATTGCGCTCGTGAAGGCACGGTCGATCTTTACCGCGTCGAGTGGCAGGCGATGCAGATATGACAGCGACGAATACCCCGTGCCGAAGTCGTCAAGGTGAATGGCCACGCCTAACAAGCGGAGTTCCGCGATGGTCGCCAGCGCCGGATGCTGCTGTCCGATGATTGCGCTCTCGGTGATTTCCAGTTGCAAGCGGTTAGGGGCGAGCGACGTCTCGTCGAGAATCTCGGCCACCGCTCGCACGAGATCGGGCTGGGCGAATTCGCGCACCGAGAGATTGACCGAGAGGCACAAATCGCGCGATTCAGGAATCGATTCCTCCCAGCGCCGCATCTGCCGGCACGCCTCGCGTAGCGCCCATCGCCCCAGCGGAACGATGAGCCCCGTATCCTCCGCCACCGGGATGAAGTCGTTAGGCGCCACCAGGCCGCGGTCGTCACGACGCCAGCGCGCGAGCGCCTCGACTCCGTGAATCGTTCCGTCGGCAAGCGAAACAATCGGCTGGTAGTACAGGACGAACTCGTTCTCCTCGACGGCGCGGCGAAGATCGGTCTCCAGCTGCAACCTCGCGAGCGCCTCAGCGTGCATCGTGCGGTCGAAGATCTCAAAGTGCGCGCGCCCCTGATTCTTGGCGCGGTACATCGCCATGTCGGCGCTGCGCAGGAGATACTCGGGACGATCGTTAGGCGAATGCGACAACACGACACCCATGCTTGCCGACGTCACCCACTCGTGACCACCGATCGTCATCGGCTCGCGAATCGATTCCTGAATCCGTGAGGCAACCAGTGCGGTATCGCGCGCGTCCGTCACGCGTTCCAGCAACACGGCAAACTCGTCGCCGCCTAACCGGGCGACGATGTCACCCCCTCGCACGCACTCCTCCAGGCGGCGCGCAACGGTCGTGAGCACTTCATCCCCGACCTGATGCCCCATGCTGTCGTTCACCAGCTTGAAGTCATCGAGGTCGAGAAAGAGCACCGCGAAAAGTCCGTCCGCGTCTCGCCGCGCGCGCAAAGTCGCGTCGGTGAGACGCTTCATGAACAACGCGCGGTTGGGCAGCCCGGTCAGCGAATCATGCAGCGAGTCGTGACGGAACTTGCGCTCGCGCATCTCGCGCTCGGCCAACGCGTGCCGCAGCTGCAACTCCGTCGCGGCCGATTCCGCCAACTCGCGCAGTGATTGGAGTTCTTCGTCCGTCCATTGACGCGGCTGCGTCCCGACCACGGTGAGCGCACCCAACACCGTCCCATCGTTGCGGGAGAGGATGGCAATCGCGAGGCTCGGAAGTTGGAGATCGCGCGCCGCGTCGCGCATCGTGGCGTCGACCGACGAACTCTGCGTGTCGGGAATGGCCAACACTCCACCCGACTCCATCGCGCGCGAAATGAGCCCCGCGCGCACCAGAACGCCGGAGTCGTGCGACATCCACTCTCGCATTCCGTCGCCGGCGCGGAACGATCGGCGATCGCTGCCCAGAAGAGTCAGGGTTGCCGCGGGAGCGTTCACCACCTTGGCCGCGAACCGCGCGGTGCGCTCCATGGACGCGGCCAACGTTCCGCTCAGCAGTGCGCGGTCCGCAGACGCTGAGGGCACGGAAAAGGGAGGATCCGACGCGGCGATAGCTGACGTCACAGAGATAGGACGCATGCGCACTTGACTGGTCACCTACCAGTCTCGGCGCTTTAGACTCAAAAGCGGAGTCGTAAGCGCTTCGCCTCGTTAGCGAAGCGAGAGCCGCGCACTTGCGGATCGCGTCGCCGGATGAGAGCGTGATCGTGCGCACTTTTTCAACGCGCGTACGGCTCGCCGTCGGTGGTGCCGTACCCGACACAGACCTTCGGAGGGAGAGATGCTGCTTCAGAAGTGGACGACGGCCGCGGCGATCGCGGCGCTCGCGATTGGTGGAAGCCTGGCCGCGCCGAATGCTGTGAGCGCACAAGCCACGACTACACAGGATACGACAGCCAAAGCGAAGCCACCCGAGAAGGTGAAGCGCGGAGGTGCGAACTATATCACGGAGTCCGAGGTTGCTTCGGTGACCGAGGAAAATGCCTACGACATCATTCAGCGACTCCGTCCCTCGATGCTGCGCGCACGCGGAACCAGCGGGAATTCCATGGGCGAAGGTGGTGGAATCGTTGTGTATTTCGACCAGGCGCGGTACGGCGGAGTCGAGAGTCTCCGCAACATTTCCCGTGCACAAATCAAGGACATTCGCTTCTTGAGCGGCCCCGACGCCACGCAGCTTTACGGCACCGGCGTACCGTCAGGAGCAATCGTCGTCAGCTCAAAGCATTAGGCGCCTAACGCAGAAATCGTCCGGTGCGCCTGGTCGCGCACCGGACGATTTTTTTCCCTAACTCGGGAAGCCTTCCGATAGGCCTAACGCGTTTCGAATGTGATCGACGCCCACTTCGACTCGTAGGTCGCCGCCGTATCGCCGGTAACGGGCTGCATGTGGATGAACTTCACGTACCACGTCGCCCCCGCGGAAATCGGAATCGTGACCACGCCCGAAGCGTCTGACCGAAGCGACTTTGGCGCGATGCGCGCTGATCCCCGTCGCCCGCCGTACACGACGTATTCGTTCGCCGACGCTTTTCCATCGACAAGCGTCCGAAAGCGGACGGTCTTCACGCCATCATACGGATTGTCGAGCGGAACGAGTTCGGCGGGGTGGCCGAGCACGGCGTCGACCTTCGAACGCACCGTGCCCACCTGGAGGAGCGTCTTGATGTGTTTGTGATAGCGCTCCTTCGACGGGACGTTCATCTCTCCGTTTTTCTTTCGCGCTGCCAGCACGTCGGGTATGCCGTCCGACTCCAGGTAAGTGTTGAAATCCTTCGCCGGCAGCCCAAGAATCTTCGCTTTGGTCGACGCACCAATGACGTAGGTTCCGCTCTCGCCCGTACGAATCGTTAGGGTGCTGGTATCCCCCCGTTCCGTCCACGCGTCGGTGGCGAGCGACTGTTTTCCTTTCGGCGACACGACAGTGATGTCGGCGACGCGATCGCGCGTGATGGCGTTTTCGCTCTTGGTAAACGTCCCGTTGATGATCCGCAGAAGGACGTCGGCGTTAGGCGAAGCGCTGAAGGACGCCGGTTTGAGGAACATGTCGTGCGCGATCGCGATCCCTGGTACAATCACCAGCAACAGCGAGACAACAACGAGCACGCGAACGGCGCGCCTCGAGATTCGTTGCTGGGGCGACGCTTGAAGCTTGTCCATGCGCAGAAAGGGCTGAGGGTAAATCCAGACCGTCGTCAACAAATAGTCGACAGCGACCGTGCAGATTCTAACCGCTCAGATTCGAAGCGGAAGGCGCAGATCCCTTACGTCGCCGCGTGCGCCGTCGATCGGTGAGCCATCAGGACGATCGGATCTTCGCCTGGAACCTCCAGAACTCCGCGCGCGAGCAACTCCTCGATGTCTTCAAACGTCAGCGGCTTGCTGAACAAATACCCCTGGCCGTAGTCACACCCCAAGTCCTTGAGCCTGTCATGTTGCTCGGAGTGTTCCACCCCCTCCGCAATCGTCCGGAGCGTGAGCAAGTCGCCTAACGCGATAATCGTTCGTGCGAACGCGGCATCCGTAGTGCCACGCATGAGCCCCTCGGTAAACGATCGATCGATCTTGAGGATGTCGACGGGGAACTGCTGGAGGTACGCAAGCGACGAGTAGCCCGTACCGAAGTCGTCGATCGCCAGCCTAACGCCAAGGACCTTGAGGTCGCGCAAGCGCGCCAACGTTTCGTCCGCGCGTTGCATGATGGCGTTTTCGGTGATCTCCAGGACGAGGAGCTGCGGCTCCAACTCCGATTCGCGCAACGCTTGCGCCACGTGCTCGACGAGCGACGGCGATTCGAGTTGTCGAATCGAAAGGTTAACGGTAACCGAGAGCCGGCGACCGTCCCGGCGACGTGCATTCCACCGCGCAGTCTTCATGCACGCTTCGCGCAGTACGAATCGCCCTAACGAGTGAATGAGTCCTGTCTCTTCCGCGAGCGGAATGAACTCCGTCGGCGGAATATTTCCCTTGACGGGATGATTCCAGCGGACCAACGCCTCCATGCCGAGTACTTCTTTCGTCTCCAGTTGGACGATCGGCTGGTACGCAAGCCAGAGCTGCTCATTTTCGATCGCGCTGCGAAGATCACTCTCCAAGCGAACACGATCGACGAGTGCGACGTGCATGGCGCGATCGAAGAAGACGTAACCTCCAGGAGTTCCTCCCTTCGCCGCGTACATCGCCACGTCGGCATTGCGAAGCAACTCTTCGACGCCGTCCTCGCCCGCTGCTCGCGCAATGCCGATGCTCGCGCCGACGCGCACGTGATGCCCCGTCGGCAATGGAACAGGTGCTGACAGCGCCTGCACAATGCGCTCGGCCACGATCGAACAGTCTTCGTCCCAGCGTACGCCTTCAAGGAGCACGGCGAATTCGTCGCCGCCTAACCGCGCCACCGTGTCGCAGCCGCGCGTCGCATTCAACAATCGCGTCCCAACAACTTCGAGCAGCGCGTCACCCGCAGCGTGCCCCAGCGTGTCGTTCACGCTCTTGAAGTTGTCGAGGTCGAGGAAGAGCACTGCGAGCTGATCCTTCTCGCGCGTGCTCCGCGCCACCGCATGCTGCACACGATCGCGGAAGAGTGATCGATTCGCCAACCCGGTGAGTTGGTCGTAGAACGCCTGACGAAGGAGCTCCTTCTCCAGCGATTTCCGCTGCGTCACGTCCTGTACCACGGCAATCAAGCGCACGTCGCTCGCGCCATCAGCGCGGGTGAGCGTCAGGCTCCCCCACGCGATATCGCCACCCTGCCTAACGTATCGCACTTCGAGCGAGGCGGTGTTCCGTTCGCCCAGCAGCAACTCGCGAATGTATCCCTGCGTCGTTTCCGCGTCGTCGGTCGGTGAGAAGTCATGGATGTTCAGGCCGAGCAACTCCGAAACGCTCGTGCCTAACAATGTCGCCAACGCATCGTTTGCTTCGAGGATTGCCGCGTCGCGATCAAGGAGCGCGACGCCCACGCCGGATTGCGTGAAGACGGCGCGGAAGCGCGCGTCGGCGTTGCGTCTGGCGGTCACCGCCTTCTTGAGCGTCCGGTCGATCCAGTGCGCCGAGTACGTCGCGACCACGCCAGCCATCAACAGCATCAACACCTTGCTCGACTCGTCGAGGAGCGATGTGCCGCCGCCTAACGCCGGTCCGACCGTTCCCGTGGCCGCGACAAAATGGAGCCGGCCGCTGACGCCGAGATATACGAGGAGCGCCGAGTACTCCACCGTCGCCAAGGCAGCTGCAAACGCCGCCCGCCGCGCCGACCCGGTAAAGGGACGCGCCGCCAGCACCACGAAGTAGAGCGCAAACATCGGTGAACGCACCGAAGTATTCGCATCGCCAAACAGGGAATAGCCTAACAAGAGCGCGCTGATCGCCGTGGTGTCGATCACCGTATTGGCTAACGACAGATTGCGGCCACCGCGTTCCGACTTGTGCCATGCGAAGTGCTGTACGATCGCCCACAGCAACAGCGGGAAGATCACCGCCGCATTCACCACGTTCAACTCGGGCGTGATGTGCGGGTAGTACAGCGCTGCCGCCACGCCTAACAGCCCGATCATCGCGATGCGGACGCCGTTCATCGGGCGCTCTGCGGTCGCGAACTGCGCCGCGATCACGCCACGCGCATCTGCGTCGAACTTTCGATTAACCTGTGCGTTCGAAGGGGGAATCGGACTCATGGCGCGGCGGTGACAGTACTTAGTCAGCGAAATCCTTCTCATTAGGACGGCTTTACCCGGCCAAATGTCACGTTCCTCCCGCACCCCGCTCATTCGGAGTGTTCGTCCCCTAGCGCGCAACGCGCCGCTCCCCCATCCTCCCGCCCGTCGAAACACCGATTCCCGCTCTCCAGATTTCACGCTCCGCGATGCGCCGTCTCTGGCAAAACCTCACCTTCCGCGTTCTCACTGCCGTCGCTATCGGCGTCGTGGTCGGCATCCTCTGGCCCGACTTCGGCAAGGCGATGAAGCCGTTAGGCGACATCTTCGTGAACTTGGTGAAGATGGTCATTGCACCCATCATCTTCCTGACGATCGTCGCCGGCATCGCGACCATTGGCGATCTGAAACACGTCGGACGCGTCGGCGGGAAGGCGATCCTCTACTTCGAAGTCGTCACGACCTTCGCACTCGCCATCGGCCTATTGATCGTGAACATCACGAAGCCGGGCGCTGGACTGGATGCGTCGAGCATGGCAAAAGGCGACATCTCGAAATACGCGCAAGCCGGCGAGCAGTTGACGTTCGTCGACTACATCATGCACATCGTGCCGAGCAGCGTGATCGACGCATTTGCGAAAGGGGAGATTCTGCAGGTCGTCTTCTTCGCAATACTCTTCGGCGTCGCCCTCACATTGTCGGGCGAGATTGGGCGCAACATCTCCGATGGCTGCGAACGCCTGGCCCAGGTCTTCTTCAAGATCGTCGCCATCATTATGCACGTTGCGCCTGTCGGGGCATTCGGCGCCATGGCATTTACCGTCGGCTCCTTCGGACTCAAGACGCTGCTCCCGTTAGGCCGCCTGATGCTCGATGTCTACGCGACGATGGCAGTTTTTGTCTTCGTCGTGCTCAACATCATTTGTCGCCTCAATGGCTTCTCGCTCTGGGAGTTCCTCAAGTACATCCGCGAGGAAATTCTCCTGGTCCTGGGCACATCGTCGTCGGAAGCCGCGCTCCCCCAAATGCTGGAGAAGCTCGAGCGTTTCGGTTGCGACAAGACCGTCGTTCGACTCGTCATTCCGACCGGCTATTCGTTCAACCTGGACGGAACGTCGATCTACCTCTCGATGGCGCTGATCTTCATCGCCCAGGTCTTCCGCGTCGATCTGTCGTTAGGTCAGCAGCTCGGTGTCCTGGCCGTGCTGATGCTTACGTCCAAGGGCGCGGCAGGAGTCACCGGAAGTGGCTTCATCGTCCTGGCATCGACGCTGGCTGCCATGCGCGTCGTCCCACTCGAGGGATTGGCACTCTTGTTAGGCGTCGACCGCTTCATGTCGGAGGCCCGCGCCATCGTGAACCTCATCGGCAACGGCGTCGCGACGCTCGTGATTTCGCGCAGCGAACGAAAATTCGACGAGTCCAAACGCGCCGAAGCACTTGAACATCAACGCCTCGTTCGCGTCGGACTCGCTGCCTGACGAGTGAGCCAAAGATCTTGCAGCAGCACGACTTTGCCCGCGTTCAGTTGAACGCAGGTGGCTGCACCGTGACGTTTGGCACATGCGGCGAGTCTTGCCAGAACCAGCCTGGCGCCCTATGTTCCCCGACCCGCAGCACCGTTCACGCAGCCGCACGACCGTCGCACCGCCCTAACGATTCAATGATCCTCCTGGCATCGCTCCGACTTATCAGCCTTACGCTTATTACCGCGATTATTCTCGCGGTAGTACTTCGCGTTAGGGGGTTGGATCGCGTGCCAGCAGCGACGATGTAACATCGCGCTCACTTCGCCGAAAACGGCGACCGCAAGCACCGCGAGGCCCCCTCCGACATCGGACGGGGCCTTATTCGTTTCTACGCCCGAGCCAGATCATGTCCCGCGACCTCTCCCCCTCCCCTTCCACAGGTAAATCTCCGTGCAACACACCGTCATCGCACTCATGCACGACCGCCCCGGCGTCCTCAATCGCGCCATCTCTCTCTTTCGCCGGCGCGGCTTCAATATCGATTCTCTCACTGTTGCGACCACCGAAATTCCCGGACTCTCCCGCATGACCGTCGTCGTCAACAAGGACGACGTCGACCAGGTGTGTCGCCAGCTCGAACGACTCGTCGACATCGTCGGTGTGCACGACGTCACCCACGATCGCGCCGTGGCCCAGGAAATGTGCCTCGTTAGGCTCGGCGCCCCCGGAGCCAGACTGGGAGAGCTGCTCTCGCTCGCGCGCGAGTACGAAGCGCGCATCATCGACGCCGCCCCCACCTCCATGGTGCTCGCGGTCATGACGACACCCGAACGGATCTCCACCTTCCTCCAACGCGCATCGCCGTTCGGAATCGACGAACTCACACGCAGCGGACGCATTGCCATGTGCGTGGGCGCCAACGCGCGCACGCTCCGCCCCGGACGGCACACCGCCACGCATCGCACGCGAACGACCGAGTCGCTCGCCGAGCCGACCAATTGGCAGGCCGACGGATTCGCCGATGAGGAAGCAGCATGACACAACTCTACTACGATCGCGACGCAGACCTAACGAGACTCGCCGGTCGCCCCATCGCCATCATCGGGAACGGAAGCCAGGGTCACGCCCACGCGCTCAACTTGAAGGAGTCGGGGCTCGACGTTCGCGTGGGACTTCCGATGACCTCCGCTTCGCGCGCCAAGGCGGCCGAGGCAGGACTACGCGTCTGCACACCCGCCGAAGCGGCGCGCGAGGCGAGTGTCATCATGCTCCTCGTTCCCGATCACACGCAACGCACGCAATGACGCTCTCGCCTACGCCCGAGCCATCAGCTGCACGCGAGCCGTCGGCCTCGAAGGTTGTCGTCTCGTGCTCGGCAAGCACTCGTCGACAAGGCAAACGTCCTGGAAACGTCGCGACTCTGGCGACAGGTAACGACGCGCGTCATTCGCGAGGAGTTCCCTAACCTCCGACTCGAGCACGTGCTCGTCGATGCATGCGCCATGCACTAGGTGCGCACCCCTCGCGATCCGACGTCATCGTTACCGAGAACCCGATTGGGATGATCTTATTCGTCGCTATGATGCTCGAGTGGTCCTTTGGCCAGACGACGGAAGCTCGCACCATCGAACGTGCGGTGACACGCGCGCTGAACGGCGGAGCCGCGACCCGGGATCTCGGTGGAACGCACTCCACGACTCAGGTAGCGGATGCGGTGATCGCTGCCTTCGCGGTCGCCTAACGAATCTGATCCGGGCGCAGTTCTTTCGCGCCACGCAAATAGGCCGGCGTCAAGCGATGCTCCGCGTCAACCTCCACGTGAGCCATGGCGCGAATGCATCGCGATACCGCACCCGGTACATCGATCTCCACGGCGCACAGCATCGGCACGCTCCCCCACCCCGCGTCGCGCGCGCCACGAGCGGGAAACTCACTCCGGAGATCCGGCGTCACCGTCAGCCACAACGAAATCACTTGTGAGAGTTGCAGGTTGTTGAGCTCGAGCAGACGCGCCAGCAGCTCCCCCGTGGCGGCGCATATTTCCGGCGCTCCATCCACTTCGCACGTCGTTGCCCCGCGAATCGCGCGCACGGCCATCGCCTAGCGCCCCCCTGTGCGAACGATGACCGCAAATCGGGTCGCGTTGTCCGATCGGTCGCCAATGCCGCGCGCGAGGACCTCCAACCCGTATCGCTTCGCGCACCCCACGTCCGCGATGGCTCCCTCGCCCACGACGCCGTGCGCCGCCACTTCCCGCGCCGCGCCCGCGGTATCGTAGCGCGCCCGCCTAACGATGTGTGGGTACCCGGCCAGAAACGCGTTGCATTGCGCGAGCGCCACCGGATGGCTCATCACCACCTGAATCGTATCTCTCGTTGCCCCCGGCACTCCTAACAGCGCGTGACGAATCGGCACCGTCACTTCCGCCACGTGTCGTACGTCCGATCGATCCAACAACTCTTGGATTCCAGGGACCGCACCGACGATCACGTTATGCACCGGAAGCACTCCGGCGTCCGCACATCCCCGCACTACTGCCGCAACTACGTCGTCGAACGTCCAGCACCGCTCCCGCAGTATCGCGCCATGCGCGCGTTGACCCCACATCGCCTCGATCGCGAGATCTCCATACGCTCCCCGCTCTCCCTGAAACGCCACCACCCTCGGATCGTCCAACTGCGCTTCGTTAGGCACCTGGTGCCCGGTCGACAGAGCGGCGAGTAGCGTCATCCCTCACTCACGGCGAGTGCACCCCAGGTGCGTGGCCATGAACGTCGCGGCGCATGCAGGTGCGCCCGCTCCAGGGGAATTGCACCTGCGCCGGCCTCTTCTGCTTGCATGATGCGATCCAACGCCGTCACCGATCGCATCATCAAGGCAAAGGCGTCCAGTGACAAACTCTGATCGCCATCACTGAGCGCGGTGGATGGCGACGGATGCACCTCGACGATCAAGCCGTCGGCCCCTGCTGCCTGCGCTGCCATTGCCAGCGGGGCCACAAACTCCGCGCGCCCCGCCGCATGACTCGGGTCAACGATTACCGGAAGGTGCGTTTCACGATGCAAGACCGGAATGGCGCCGATATCGAGCGTATTCCGCGTGGATGTTTCGAACGTGCGAATCCCTCGTTCGCAGAAGATGATCTGCGTATTGCCACGCACGGCGATGTACTCGGCCGCACCCATCAATTCCTTGAGTGTCGCCGAGAAGGAGCGCTTGAGCAGCACAGGCAGTCCCGCCTCACCAACGGCGGCGAGCAATGGGGTGTTGTACATGTTGCGTGCCCCGATTTGCAGCACGTCCGCGTGCCGTGCGACCAACTCCACCTGCCTAACGTCGAGCACCTCTGTGACGATCGGAAGTCCCGTTAGGCGGCGGGTTTCGGACAACAGCTCCAACCCCTCTTCACCAAGCCCCTGAAAGGAATACGGCGATGTCCGCGGCTTGAACGCTCCGCCGCGCAGCATCCGCGCCCCTGCGCGCTGAATGCCAAACGCCGTCTCGCGAATCATCGCTTCGCCTTCCACGGAGCAAGGTCCAGCCGCAACGACGAAGTCTCCTCCGCCGATCTCGAGAGAGTGCGCTCCGGCGTGCGTACCGCCAATGCGCACAATCGTCTGCTTTGGCGCGTTGGCTCGTGCGACTAGGGGGGTGTCGCTCATCACGTGCTCACAGAAGTGGGACTAAAAAAGAAAAGCCCCCGAGATTTCGGGGGCTTCAGGAATCAGCGCTGGTCTGTTGCCGTTTCGTTACGCGCGCGATCCTCGCCCCCTGGAAACCCAGAAGCCGAAGTAAAAGCTAAAATAGCGCACGGACGAAAGCGTCATCATGGTCTGACCAGTATGAGCAGGGTCGAGCGTTTGCGCAACCCCGTTATGGTTTCTTCTTCGCACTATCCGTCGACGTCGATCTCCCCGCCGTCGTTAGTGATCGTGCACGATCAAGGTGGCCCTGCACCATCGGAATCGCCCCCCGGATCGCTGACTTCACGTCCGCGTCGGTCGCCGCCGATGACATGTTGTTCAAGGCGTCAAGCGCCTTTTGGTGATCGGTGACCTGCCCGTTGATATACGCGGAATCGAAGGTGGCCCCGCTCAGCTTATCAAGACGATCGTGCATCGCTTGCGCATCACTCTTGATCGACTCCGACATCGGCGCCGTTTGTGGCGCGAGGTTCTTGGCCGCCGCAAGCGAGTCCAACGACTTCTGCATCGCGGTGTGGTCTCGGATCATGTCACGCGCAAACGTCTTGATCTGAGCGGATGACGCCTTCTTGGTTGCGAGCTCTCCCAGTTCAATTTGGCCGTCGTTCAAGACCTTGATCGTCGCCGCGATGTTGCCGTCGGTCATGCCAGCGACGTCGGCGTTAGGCGTGGCCGTGGCTGCTGCCGCCGAGGCCCCAGTCGAGGCTCCTCCGACCGCCAGTGTGTCGGTGGCCGCGTTATCTCGGCGTGAGCACGCTGCAGTCGTCGCCAGGAACGCCAGGAACATGCCGGAAAGGCCGGCACCCGAATAGCTGCGCATCGTTTGGGTCCTCCGTATGATCAGCAAGAATGAACGCGGAGGATGCGTGCAAGGGGCGTGCGCGCGATGCCGAACACTCGGGGCGGCTCCGATCCCGGGCCGATGCGGTTCGTGCCAACTGTGACGCATGACACGTATGTCCGCGTTAGGCGCCCGAAACAACACTCGTCAGGCACCCATGCTCCGGCGCCTGACGAGTGATCCATCGCACGACCTGGCGAAGCGCGCTTAGATGGCGTCGGAAAGCGACGTGAAAGAAAACTCGCGCGTGCGAATCGCGGGGACGACGATTGCCTGCCCCGTATTCCCACTCTCCGACGCGCTCACCCGCACCGCCTTCGACATCGCCTCCAGGTTGTTCAGCATGAAGATCGGCGACTCGTTGAAACGGAAATTCTTGACGGCCTTGGTGATTTTCCCCTTCTCGATCAGGAACGTCCCGTCGCGCGTGAGTCCGGTGTACAACACCGTCCGCGGATCGACCGGACGAATGTACCAGAAGCGCGTGACCAGAATGCCGCGCTCCGTGCCCGCGACCAGATCCGCGATTGAGCCCTCGCCGCCATCCATCCGAAGTCCTGCGCCACCACCGAAGCCGCCACCCCCGCCAAATCCACCCCCGCCCCCGCCCGCGTTAGGCTCCTTCCCCTGCTTCTGCGCCCAATACCGATCGTAGGAAAGATTCTTCACGACACCGTTTTCAATCCAAACCGTGCGCTTGAGCGGAAGCCCGTCACCTGCAAAAGGATTGGTCCCGATCTCAGGATCCATCGGATCGGACACGAGCGTCACGCGTTCATCCACGACCTTCATCCCGACCTTGTTTCCACCGCCCTTCACCGTGAAGAACGAACGCCCTTCGTCAGCGCTGCGCGCGTTGAGCGAGCCCTGAATGAGCTGCACCAGGTTGCCGACAGCGGTTGGCTCGAGCACCACGGTATATCGCCCCGGTTCGATGGCGACCGCACCCACCGACTGCTTCGCCTTCTGGATCGCCGTCGCGCCTAACGAGGCGGCGTCAATCTTGTTCCAATCCCAGTGCGCGGTCCCTCCCCACCCAGACCCCTGCCCATCGGCCGTTCGCACCGTCGTCGTCAGCACCGCTTCGGTCGTTCGGCCATACGCGAACAATCCCTTGCTCGTCGCAATCGCCGTCGCCGTACCCCGCGACTCGATGTAACCGGTCGAGACGAGCCCCGCCGCGCGCGCTGGTTCGGTGATCTTCCGAATCGCCGCCGCCCGAGCGACAGGATCAAGCTGCGCCGTCGCATCGCTCCACCCAATGGCGTCCGGATACGATTGCGGCCCCAGCTCCGGCATCGCCTCCGGATCTTCGGGCGACAAACGCGCCAGCGCCTCAGCGTTCTTCACGACGCGTTGCAACCCCTCATCATCGAGCCGATTGGTCGTAGATGTTGCGCTCCGTTTGCCAAACGAGCTCAAGACGGTGACCGTCGTGTCGCTGTTGTCTCCCGCCGTCGACATCTGGTTCACCGCAAAGCGCGAGTTCGCCCGCGCACCACTCCGCACCGTGACACGAGTCTCGTCCGCCGTGGCGAAACCGAGCACACGCTTCGTCAGCGCTTGCGCCTCATCACGAGTGATGATCGGCGCCCCTTCGACATACAACGTGCGCGGCGCGCTCATGCCGTCCTCCCCGTATTGATCACATTGATCTGACGATGGCGCGTCGGGACGCAGCCATGGGAGACCGCGTTTGCCTGCGAAGGTTGCCCCTTCGCGTCACCAAACGCGCCGCACAATTCGTAGCTCTTCTTTCCCCCAAGCATGTCCATCGCCGACCAGAACTCCGGCGTGCGAATCTGATACGCAACATCCTTCAGCATGCCGGTGACCTTTCCTCCCTTGATCTCGTAGAACAACTGACCGCCAAACTGCGCGTTGTAGCGCTGCTGATCGATCGAGAACGAGCCATCGCCGACGATCGCGATGCCGCGATCGGTCGCCGCGATAATGTCCTCAAAACTCTGCTCCTTCTCGCCCGGCAGAAGCGACACGTTAGGCATGCGCTCGAACTGCACGTCCGCCCACGACTGCGCATAGGAACACCCTTGGGACTTCATCGGTTTTCCCTTCTGTTTCCACCACCAGTCGAGGAACGGCGCCTGCATCCGCGTGATCGCGTGGTAGTTCACGAGAATCCCCTTCTCGATGATGAGGAAATCGTCCGGCTTCTGTCCCTCATCATCCCATCCACACGCCGACAACGAGCCAACCTGCGAGCGGTCGCCTCGAATGTTCATCAGCGGTGACCCGAATTTCAGCTTGCCTAACGTCTTGTCCGGCGGCGCCGCAAAACTCGTCCCGGCATAGTTCGCCTCGTAGCCTAACGCGCGATCGAGCTCCGTCGGATGCGCACACGCCTCGTGCACCGTCAGCCACAAATGCGTCGGATGCAGCACGAGATCGTAGCGCCCCACCTCCACCGGCTTCGCCGACAACTTCTCGACCGCCTGCTCCGCCCATTTCGTCGCGTTCTCGACGAGCTGCGCATCCGTCACATGCTCGTAGCCGAGTCCCTTCGGCTGAACGTCCGTGGACTGCCGTGACTGAAAATCGGTGAAGTCACTCGACACCGCCGTCACCGTCATCGATGGCTGTGCGCGATAGATGGTCTGCACCGTGTACGTCCCGTCGGTGTTCGCGTACGTCTTCTCCTCGCGCAGGAAGAACATGCTCGACGTGCAGAACCGCGCCCCCTTCACCTTGAGCGCGGCATCATTGGCCGCCAGCAGCAACGCGACCTTCTGCTCGATCGCCACATCGAACGGATCCTGCTTGATCGGCGACTTCCACACCCCGTTCGGTTCGGCCGCACCGCCGGGCGCCAGGACAATTTCGCGGAGTTGCGTCGCGCGACTCGCCTTCGCCTGCGTCGCAGCCTGCCGCGCGACACGCACGATCTCGTCGGGCGTCAACGTGCTGCTCGCCGCAAACCCCCACGCCCCATTCACCAGCACCCGGACGCCAAATCCGAACGTCTCGTTGTCGATGATTCCCTGCACTCGCCTTTCGCGTGTAAAGACATTCTGCGTGCGATTCCTACTGATGCGCACGTCAGCGTACGACGCCCCACTCCCCTTCGCCGCCTCCAATGCACGCATGGCCAGCGCCTTGAATGCGGGATCTTGAATCGGAACGCCGTCCCACACACCCAGCGACGCCGCGGCCGCTCGGTCCGCCGTGAGGTGCGACAGCCCGATCGCCGCCGCCACCGTGGATGACGTCTTCACGAAATCGCGTCTGCTAAACGACACCAGAATCCTCCCGTCGTACGGAGTTCGAGACCACAGGCCATCTCATAAATGGTCGGCGGCGCGCCGGCGCGCAGCGCCGGCCATAAGCCGCACCCATTTATGAGATGGCTTCTAATAACTCAGGGTCCATGGCTGCGCATTTTCTCATGCAGCACGCCTCGCCTACGCGCCCCGCTCCCCCTTCGTTGGCATGCAAATGCACGTATGCCGGTCAACCTACCCACCTGAGACTGGCGTCCGATTCCCGGCGGTAGTACCTAATGGGGAAAGGCATCTGACAGGTGTCTGGAAGATCGACACCTTCTCTCACGACGGCTCGTGCGCATTCTCATCATCGGTCATCGGAACCCGTGGCGCATGGAGGCCGCGGTCGAGCGCGCTCTCCGTCGTGCGGGACATGAGACCTTGCTCTTCGACGATCGCAAGTGCGCTCGCACAGTCGGGCGCCGTCTGACCCAGTGGCTCGCCCTCCGTGCGGCTCGGCGTTACTCGCCAGATTTTGTCTTTCTCTCGAAGTGCCTCGCGCTCGAGCTTGAGACCGTGGCCCGCATCATCGACGGTCGCGACAATGCGATGTGGTACCACGATCCACAATGGCACCGCGACACGGCGCGCCGGGATATCGGGCACATCACTGCAGTCGGTCGTTTGTCCCGCACGTTCTACGTGACCGGTTTCGAGCGCGAGTGGCAAGCGCACGGCTTGCGCGCGCGATTTCTCCCCGCCGCCGGGTCTCGGGACATCCAGCCGCGTCCGCCGCGCGCCGACCTGGCCTGTGACCTCGCCTTCATCGGCACCGGATACGATCCGGCGCGCGCGGAGTTCCTGCTCGCGCTCAATCGCACCATTCCCGTGCGGGTGTTCGGTCCGGGGTGGGAAGAATGGAGCCGCCAGCTGCAATGGAACGGGAGGCCCATCGAGGGGACGGAATTCGCCGACGTGTGCTCCAGCGCGCGCATCGTCCTCGGCGTCAACCCGGCGCGCGCCGCGGGCGCCACGACGTACGCCTCCGATCGCATGTGGATGACGATCCTCGCCGGCGCATTCTACATGGGGCGGCGCACCGAGGGGATCGATCGCTTTCTTGCCGATGGCGAACATTGCGCATGGTACGACGACGAAGCGTCGTGCCTAACGAATGCGCGCTACTATCTCGCGCATGAGGAGGAGCGGCGGCGAGTCCGCGCCGCCGGCGAGGCGTGGGTTCGCGCGCATCACACGTACGACCAGCGCATCACGACGCTGTTGTCCGGCGAACCGTACGTCTTCCCGACCCTTCCTCGCCCGAGCGACGGTGCGGTAAAAAGCCGCTTCGCCTAACGAGCCCCGGTAGCGCGCTTCCGGCAAAGCCAATTCCCGTCGCGCTGCCGCTCGGAGGGAGGGTAGTCGGCCTGTTAACGCCGTACGCCAGTTCGCGCACGCGTTCGAGTCCTCCTGCCGGTTGCGATTTGGTCGTTCGGCGCCATGCACCACAGGCCATCGCATCAATGGTCATTGGCTCCTGGCCGGACCGGGACGCCGGCGCTCGGGCGACCATCTATAGAGGAGTGCCTGACGCTTCAATCTCGCTTCAAGGTCCACCCCGATCTCGTTGAGAATCGAGCGAAACCCGTTGCTTCGGGACACGGCGACATTCCGGCGTAGGCGACCGAAGAGTAGCATTCCCTCATCAGTCGGCTAGGACGTCGAAGCTCGAACCCAGCGTCCCACTCCATTATGGCTGCAGCACGTGAGTGCAACATCATCACGGTTGATGCACCATTCGAGGATACTCTAGTCCTCGGGCAACTCGCCGCGTCGCTCGTCTCGGACGATCTGCAGCAGAGCCTCGATGCCGCCGTAGAAACGCTACGCACAGCCGTCGGAGCGGCCGACTGCGAGATATTCCTAAGGGAACCCGGTGGTGGCGACCTGATTCTGGCGGCCTGCTGTGGGCCCGATCGCGAGACGCTGGAAGACATCGTTCGCTTCGAGACTGGCGCGGGTTACCCAGGTCGCGTGGCAGCAACCGGCGAACCGCTTCTGACGCGTCAACTCAAGCGCGATCGGCGATTCCTGCGCCACCGAGCCACTGAACGCGGCGTCTGCAGCTTCGTGAGCATTCCGTTGCACGGTCCCGATGGGTGCCTCGGGTGCATCGACTGCGCGTGGCATGAGTCAGGCGCGCCGATCGAACGCTCTGCCGAACTGCTGTCGAAGGCCGCCAAACTCCTCGCGACAACTGTGCGGGCATCGCTGCTCGCCTCGCGCGAACTCGTGGAGCAGGCCGTCAATTCCGTCAACCCGGAATTGGAATCGCTCGCACTCGTGTGCCTCGACGTTCTTGCAAGACGGGCCCGCGCTCGCTCGGGGACCATGGTGCTCTACGACGTGGATGGGAGTGAGACCAGAATCTTCACCACCTCACGGGACGGTTGCATCTGCGCCGAAGCGGTGAACGGCAAGCGTCGCTGCAATCCGCTCGCGGCTGGCCACGCGGTCGCCCTCGCGAGTGCCCGAAACGATTGGCCGATCCGCTGTATGTGTCTACCGCGATCGGTTGAGTCTCCGCTATGCCTGCCACTGCGTTCCCGTGGCCGACTGCATGGCACAGTGGTCCTCGATCGCGGAGAGGCTCCGTCAGCGATGCTGGGCCGCGACTTGGTGCCGCTGCTGGTCATGGCATCCGAGGCCACCACACGACTCGTGCCGCCTCGTCCGGAGAATCCGGCAATGAGTGCCCGGCAGGACTCGACTGCGCCCATGCTGGAGGTGGAATGCTTGGGCGGATTCGATCTGCGGTTGAACGGCCTCCCCGTCGCACCTGAATCGTTTGGCCGCCGAAAGGCGCTTACGCTGCTCAAGCTTCTCATCATGCAAGGCGGCAATCCCCTGAGTCGCGATGCGCTCTCCGAACTCATCTGGCCTGGAGTCAGTGCGCCGACAGGGGCAAACCGATTGCACGGGGTGTTGCATGCGCTGCGCGCCGTCATCGAACCGTACCGCGAACAACGCAAGTGGGTCTTCGTGTGCAACCTGGGCGACCTGTACTACTTCAACATGGAGTCGCCGCATTGGATCGACATCTTCGCATTTCGGCGGCACGCGGCCAGCGCCCAGGAAGCTGAGCGACGCGGCCGACGAGCGGAGGCGATCCAGCACCTGGAGGCTGCGCTCGATCTGTACCGCGGCGACCTCTTCAGCGATGATCCTTACGCCACATGGTGCGATCTGGCGCGGTTGGATCTTAGGCATCGCCAGCTCGACCTCAGTGCGAAGGTGGCGGACTTGTTGATTGCCGAAGGCAATCCGACTCGCGCCGTGAGCCGTCTCCGCAATGGGCTGCTCGCCGACCCGTTGCGCGAGGATCTGCATCAGATGCTCATGCAGACGCTGATCAACCTCGGCCGGCGTCCGGAAGCGTGGGCGCAGTATCAGACGTGCGTGCGCGTTCTGAACGACGAACTGGGCGTCGAGCCACTCCCAAAAACTCGGCAACTCGGGCACCTCGCACTCCCCCGCCTGATCCCCGACGGAAACGCCTCGTCGGATATGCCGGAATCGGCGTAAGTCGGCTGTAAGTACCCCGCCGTAGCGTCACCCTCTCCTAACTCCAAGGACGGGTTTCGCCCACCCGAATGGGCGGGCAACCCGAGAAGCCATCACAGAAACGGGCGCGCCGGCGCCCGTTCGTGAGATGACTTGGAGTGAGCCATCTGCCATCGAGAGAGGTGCGGAGTGAACGGCTTCCCACGTTACACGCGTTTCCTTCCCCGACGGGTGCGTCCTCTGATCGTGGGCCTCGCTTGTCTGAGTGCCCCGGCATCGCTCCAGGGGCAACAGCCGGGCACACCGGCGTTCGAGGGAAAGCACGTCTTCGAGACCATTTGCGCCGCCTGTCACACCGTTGGCGGCGGCGTGAAGATCGGGCCTGATCTCAAGGGCGTCGCCGAACGTCGCACGCACGACTGGCTCGTACGCTTCATTCAGGACCCGGAGCGCATGTTCGCCAGTGGCGATACCATCGCCAGCGGACTGCTGGCCCAATACAAGGTACGCATGGTCACACCCAAGCTCACCGATCAGCAGGTGCAAGGCGTCATCGCCTTCCTGTCGGGAGGCGAGACGCCGATAGCCACCCGCCCGCCTCTCTACCTCCCCATGCTGGCCCTAGCGGGACTGCTAGCGGCCGGCTTCACCCTCTTCGCCTATACCGCCGCACGCCAGCGGGTGGAGACTGCATGAAGAGCAAGTGGTTTCGCATCAGCGACGAATCCCGCTCGTGGGAAGACTTCTACCGCAACCGCTGGTCGCATGACTACAGCGTGCGAACGAGCCATGGCGTGAACTGCTCCATGGCGTGCAGTTGGGAGGTCTTCGTGAAGGACGGTCTCATCTGCTGGGAACTGCAGAAGACAGACTACCCACAAATTGACGCTGACATTCCCAACGTCGAGCCCCGTGGGTGCCAACGGGGCGCCACCGCGTCGTGGTATCCATACAGCCCGCTTCGCCCGAAGTATCCGTACGTGCGGAGAGTGCTGTGGAATTTCTTCCAGGAGGAACGTCGGAAGGGGAAGGATCCGGTGGACGCGTGGGGCGCGGTCGTCGAGGACGAGGAGCGCTCCAAGGCCTACAAATCGGCGCGTGGCAAGGCTGGGTGGAAACGCGTGACGTGGGATGAAGCCACTGAACTGGCCGCTGCCGCTCAGATCTACACCATAAAGAAGTACGGCCCCGATCACATCGCCAACTTCTCCCCGATTCCGGCGATGAGCCTGGCGAGTTTTATCTCCGGACACCGATACAACAACCTGATCGGCGGCATCTACTGCAGTTATTACGAGTGGTACCACGACTTGCCGCACGTCTCGCCATCGATGTGGGGCGACCAGACCGAGAACTGCGAGAGTTCCGACTGGTACCAGAGCACGTATTGGATCGTTGCGGGCACGAACCTCAACATGACCCGCACGGCTGACTGCCATTTCCTCCCGGAGGCAAAGTACCGGGGCACGAAAGTGGTGGTCGTCTCACCCAATTACTCCGATGTGGCCAAGTACTCCGACCTCTGGGTGCCCGTCGTGCCCGGAAGCGACGGCGCGTACTTCATGGCCTGCATCCACGTCATCCTGAAGGAGTTCTACGCTGCTCGGGAGTCGCCCTACTTCACCGACTACGTGAAGCGGTACACGAATCTTCCGTTCCTGGTCGTGCTCGACAAGGAAGGTGACAAGTACCAGATGGGGCGCTTCGTGCGCGCCTCCGACCTGGCGGAGTACGCCGGCGAGGAAAACGCGGACTGGAAGCTCATCATGGCCGACGCCGACGGACGGCTCCATGTGCCGACGGGCTCCATCGGGTTCCGGTGGGAGAAGGAGCCAACTGGCAACTGGAACCTCCAATTGAACAACGCCGTCACGAAGAAGGATTTCGACCCGCTGTTGACCTTCCTCGGACACCAGGAGCAGCGGGCGATGGTGTCGTTCAGTGACTTCACCGACACGTTCAATATCCAGACCGGGAAGACGCCTGGCCGGGGTGGCACGGCAACGGAGATCCTGCGCGAAGTACCTGCGCGCCGCATCAAGACGAAGGATGGCGCGGAGCTCGTCGTCACCACGGCGTTCGACTTGCTGATGGCGCAGGCGGGTGTATCCCGGGGACTGGGCGGTGACTACCCGGTGGACTACGACGATCCACGGCCGTACACCCCCGCGTGGCAGGAAGCGCAGTCGGGGGTAAGCCGCAATCTGGTGATCCAGGTGGCGCGGGAGTTCGCCGACAACGCCGAGAAGACCAAGGGCAAGTCAATCATCATCACCGGCCCCGGCGTCCAGCACTTCTATCACGGAGCATCGCTCTACTACCGCAACGAGGCGGTAATGCTCGCCCTTTGCGGCTGCAACGGCCGCAGCGGTGGCAACTTCAATCACTACGTCGGGACGCAACATACCCGGCTCAACGCGGCGTTCGTGAACCTCGGAGGGGCGCTCGACTGGAATCGCCCCCCACGCATCATGAATTCCACGTCGCTCTGGTATTTCCAGACGGGCCAGTGGCGCTACGACGGCATGACGCTCGAGACCCAATGGGCGAAGGGCGCGCGAAAGCTGCCGGCGTACAATCACGCGGCCGACGTGAACTCCCTTGCGGTACGGTTGGGGTGGCTCCCCTTCTTCCCTCAGGTTGACGGCAAGAACCCGCTCAAGCTCTACCAGGAGGCCATCGCCGCCGGCTGCAAGAGCGACGACGAGGTCAAGGCTTGGGTGCTGGAGCAGTTCAAGTCCGGAAGCCTCGACTTCGCGATCCGCAATGTGGATGCCCCCGCCAACTGGCTGAAGGTTCTGACCGTGTATCGCGGCAACCTGATCGGCACCAGCATGCGCGGTCACGAACTGACCCTCAAGCACTTCCTCGGCGCCAACGACAACTCGCTGTGGGAGAACGAACCTGCGAAGGGGCTGGTCGATGAAATCGAATGGAATGAAGAATCACCGGTGGGCAAGCTCGACCTCCTGGTGAACTTGAACTTCCGGATGGACTCGTCAGCCAACTACGCCGATATCGTGCTGCCAGCGGCGTTCTGGTATGAAAAGCACGACGTGACGTTCGGCGATATGCACGCCTTCGTGCATCCGCTCACGCCGGCCACCAACCCTCCATGGGAGGCGAAGCACGATTGGGACGCGTTCCGCATGATCGCGCGCAAGTTCTCCGATCTGGCGAAGACGCATTTCCCGAAACCCATCAAGGATGTCGTCCTCAAAGCCCACTGGATGGACAGCCCTGACCAACTCGCCCAGCCGCTCGGCGAGGTGAAGGACTGGCGTAAGGGGGAGTGCGAGCCGGTTCCCGGAAAGACGTTTCCGGCAATCGCGATTGTCGAGCGCGATTACACCAAGGTCTACGATCAGCTCGTCTCGCTTGGCCCCTTGGTGAGCAAGCCGAAAGGATACGGATCCAAGGGGCAGTACACCGATCTGACGCCGATTGTGGAGGAAGAGCTCAAGCACAACGAGGCGCTGTCGGTGAAGGACGGCCGGGTGACGTTTGAGCGTGCAGATCAGCTATGCGAACTGATCTGCTCGATCTCTCCAGAACTCAACGGGCGGCTGGCCCACCTGTTCTTCAAGGAGATGGAGCACAAGGTGGGGCTTCCGCTCGCCGATCTCGTCGATGCCGTCAGGGAGCGCAAGGTGCACTACAAGGATCTCCTCTCGCAGCCGCGGCGCATCCATACCACGCCGCAGTGGAGCTCGATCCTGCTCGACCCAGTGACCGGCAAGCAGCGCACCTTCGCTCCGTTCACGATGAACGTCGAGCGCTTGAAACCGTGGCACACGCTCTCTGGGCGGCAGGAGATCTACTACGACCACCAGGGAATCCGCGATCTCGGCGAAGGGCTGCCCACCAACAAGCCGCCCCTGGACATGGTAGCCATTGGTGATGTGCGACTCGACCGCGCCGAAGGCAAGTCGAAAGTCTTCCGCTTCATCACGCCGCATGGCAAGTGGCAGATCCACAGCTCGTTCCGCGACCACTGGCCGATGTTGCAGCTCTCGCGCGGCGGTCCCACGGTATGGATCCACCCGGACGATGCCACCGAGATCGAGGTTCGGGACAATGACTGGGTGGAGATGTACTGCGAAAACGGCATCGAGGTAGTGCGGGCCGTGGTGAGCCACCAGGTGCCCCGAAACATGGCGATCACCTATCACCAGGTGGAACGCCACATCAACGTGCCATTCTCACCCTTGGCCAAGAAGCACCGGCGCTCCGACCTGCGAGGTGGGAACAACAATGCAACCACGCGCATCCTGATGAACCCGCACACCATGATCGGGGGCTACGCCCAGTTCAGTTACTACATCAACTACTGGGGTCCAAGTCCGTCGGAGCGCGACCATGCGGTGCTGATCCGCAAGATGCCGCTGACCGCCTCGGCCGGGGTCGTGTACCGCGAGGAAGATCTCGCCAGCCTACCATCGACCTAGGGAGGAATGCGCTCATGAGGGTCAAGGCACAGCACAGCATGACGTTCAACCTCGAGAAGTGCATCGGCTGCAACACGTGCACCGTCACCTGCAAGAACGTGTGGACAAACCGTGAAGGCGCCGAGTACATGTGGTGGAACAACGTCGAGACCAAACCGGGGATCGGCTACCCGAAGCGCTGGGAGGACCAGGAACGCTGGAAGGGCGGCTGGGTGCGCAAGGGAGACAAGCTCACCCTGCGGTACGGAAATCGGGCCTACCAGCTCGGCAACCTGTTCTTCAATCCGCACATGCCGGAAATGAAGGACTACTATGGAGGCGACGTCTATACCTACACCTATGACGAACTCCATGACCCCGAACAGCAGGGACAGCCTCCAGTGGCCAGGCCCAAGTCGATGGTCACCGACGAGGAGGACATCCAGATCAACTGGGGGGTGAACTGGGAAGACAACGCCGGCGGCACGCACGAGACCGGCAAGCTCGACGTCAATTTCAAGGAGATGACCGACGCCGAGCGTGATGCGTACCTCCGCTTTCGCGATGTCTTCTACTTCTACCTGCCGCGGATCTGCAATCACTGCGTGAACCCCGCCTGCGTCGGCGCATGCCCATCGGGCGCCGCATACAAGCGAGAGGAAGACGGCGTCGTCCTGATCGACCAGACACGCTGCCGCAACTGGCGCTACTGCATCTCCTCGTGTCCGTACAAGAAGCCGTACTACAACTGGATGTCGGGGAAGATGGAGAAGTGCATCCTGTGCTACCCGCGTGTGGAACACGGGCTGCCTCCGGTGTGCTTCCACTCCTGTGTGGGCAAGATCCGTTCGTTCGGCGTGAGCCTGTACGACATGGACCGCGTCCCCGCAGCCGCAATGGTTGACGACCACGACCTGGTCCGTGCCCACCGTGAGTTGATCCTCGATCCATCGGACCCGGCGGTGATCGAAAAGGCGAAGGAGGCGGGCCTCGACGACAACTGGATCGACGCAGCGCAACGTTCCCCGGTCTACAAGCTGTTCCGGCAGTGGGAATTGGCGCTGCCGCTGCATCCGGAGTTCCGCACGCTACCCAGCCTGTTCTACATCCCGCCACTGTCACCGATCCTCACCAGCGCCGGACAGACATCGCCTGAGGAGAAGGACGTGTTCGACATGGATACCGCTCGCGGCGTGCTCCTCGACCCGGACGAGATCGACAAGTTCCGCGTCCCGCTCCAGTACCTCGCCAGCATGTTCGCCGCGGGCAACCAGGAGCCGGTCAAGGTATCGCTGCGGCGCCAACTGGCCGTGCGCAAGTACGAACGCAGCCTGCGCGTGGACAAGACCCCAGATGTCGACGTGCTGAAACGTGTCGGACTCACCGAGGACGATGCGCGCGGCATTGTGCGCGCCCTCTCCCTGGCGTTCTACAATGAGCGGTTCGTGATACCGACGACGCGCCGCGAGAACGCGGACATCAGCCCCTATACGGAACGCGGATTCGCCGGCTTCGCGGCCATGGGACCACTCACGCAACTCAAGCGTCGCAAGAGCTACTTCTCCGCGCCGCAGGATCCGGACAAGTCGTATGAGTGAGATGCTCGCAACCCGGGGCGAGGGGTACGCCGTGCTCGCCGACCTCTGGTGCAGCCCCGGTGATACCGACATGGACGACGCGCACGCACGCGCCGGAGAACTACTCTCGGATTTGGCCCGCGTCGCCCCCGAGGCAGAGGCCTCGTTGCAACTCTTTCTTGCCGAACGTGCCAGTGAGGAAGACTACGTGGATTTGTTCGAACTCGACCCACGGTGCCCGCTCTATGTGGGCTATCATTCGTTCGACGAGCCGAAGACATGCGCCAACGCCGGTGTCTCGGATCGGAACGCGTACATGATCGAGATCACGGGCATCTACCGGCACCTCGGGCTCGCACTCGACGGTGGTGAGATGCCCGACTATCTGCCACTCATGCTCGAGTTCCTCGCGCTGACGAGCGCGTCCGACGACCCGGTGCGCTTGAAGTTGATCAAGGAATACATCCTCCCCTACCTCCCCCCGATGCGCAAGCGTCTGGAGTCACTGAAGACCCTGTACACGCACCTGTTCGACGTGACCGAGCGGGTGCTGAGGCTCGACGCCGATGCTTGACAACTTCTTCTTCGTCGCCCTGCCCTACGCCGCCCTGATGCTCCTCTTCGGGGGCTCCGCATATCGCGCGTTCACGGGCGGAAAGACACAGTTCCGCGGCCCGCTCGCGTGGAGCGCGCGCGGCGACTTCATGTGGACGACACGTTCCACGGGATTCTTCGGGCGTGCGTCCATCGGGCCGGCGGCGCTCAGCCTCCACTGGGGAATGTTCTGCGTGGTGCTCGGTCACCTGGCAGGCTTCATCGGTGGCGCATACAGCCTCGCCTCCTGGGTGGAGTTCTTCCGCTGGATCGCACTGCTGGGGGGCGTGCTGTTGTTGTACGGGCTCATTTGGGCGCTTGTGCGACGCCTCGTCATTCCGCAATTGCGCGCCATGAGCACGTTTGACGACTACGCCGTGCTCGTGCTGCTGATCGTCATCGTCAGCTTCGGTCTCTACTCGCCGATCCTCCGCTACACTTTCGGCGTGTCGTACTCCGCCGGACCGTGGCTCGCCGGCATTTTCAAGCTCCAGCCCGACGCTGCGCTCATCTCCGGCGCCCCGCTCATCGTCCGAATACACATGATCGTGGCGATGCTGTTCCTCTCCTACCTGCCGTTCACGAAGCTCGTCCACGCCTTCAGCTTTCCGTTCGCGTATTTCACTCGTCCGTACATCTCGATGCGTGGGTATTTCGGGCTGAAGAAGTAGAAGCCATCGCATAACTGGGTGACGGCGGCGTGCCGGCGCATCGTGCCGGCGCGCAGCCGCCCATTGGGCGAGAGGCCGCTAATCACCGGCGAGCGCACGCGAGGGAGCCGACAGTGAAAGAACGCGCGAAGGCAATGACGGTTCTGGCCGCGAGTACCGTAGCCTTCACGGGATGCTTTGCCGCCTGGACGCTCTATGGCGTCCTGGCCACGTTCCTCGTCGAAAAGGGAGCGTTCGCGTGGACCCGGGGCGAGATGGGCCTGCTCATCGGCATCCCCGTCCTGACCGGGAGCCTCATGCGGTTGCCGGTCGGCATACTCTGCGACCAGTTCGGAGGACGCCTCGTCTTCTTCCTCCTGATGTTGGCCGCTGCGGTGCCCATGTTCCTTGTCAGCTTCGCCGACCGGTACGGCGCGTTCGTGCTCGCCGGCCTTGGATTCGGAGTCGCCGGCGCTTCCTTTGCCGCGGGCGTCGCCTACACGGCCACCTGGTTTACGAAGGAACGCATCGGATTTGCCCTCGGCGTCTTCGGCATGGGCAACAGTGGCGCAGCGCTGACCGCCATGCTCGCGCCTATGCTCTTGCGACGGCTTACCGCATCGAACCTCGAGGGGTGGCGGACACTCCCCAAGCTCTACGCCGGACTGCTGGTCGCGATGGCCGCGCTGTTCTGGTCCCTCACGTACCACCGGATGCCCCCCGGCGAAACCAGAGTGACCCTGCTCCAGCGTCTCGCGCCGCTCCGGCACACGCGCGTTTGGCGTTTCGGATTCTACTATGCCTTCTTTTTCGGCGGCTTCGTGTCGCTCTCGCAATGGCTGATCCCGTACTACGTCAACGTGTACACCCTCTCGGTCGGCACGGCAGGGTTCCTCGCCGCCTTCTTCAGCCTACCGTCGGGGATTATCCGGGCCGCAGGTGGATGGATGTCCGACCGTTGGGGCGCACGCGCGGTGATGTACGGGACCCTTTCGCCGGCAGTGATGCTTTGCGTCCTGCTCTTTCCGGCAGCCATGATCATTCATACCCCCGGCGAGGGCATCGTAGCAGGCGAGCCGGCGTCGGTGGTGCGCGTGTCCAGCAGCCAAATCGTGCTCACGACGGGAACGGTGTATCGGTTGAAGGAGCCCAAGGATCCCGCCGCTCTGCTTGACTTCACCACCGATAGGCACCTCGTGCTCCCCAGCACGGTCCGGTGGCAGGAGCCAGTGGTGATGGCGGGGCAGCAGGTCGCCAAGGGAGATCTCCTCGCGCGCGGCACGACGCGGATCTTCTTCCAGGCCAATCAGTGGGTGTTCACGATCCTCGTGTTTCTTCTCGGATGCACGATGGGGATCGGCATGGCCGCGGTCTACAAGCACATACCGGCCTATTTCCCCAATGAGGTTGGCGTGGTCGGCGGCCTAGTTGGGGTACTAGGCGGCCTCGGCGGATTTGTCTTTCCAATCGTCTTCGGATATCTGCTTCAAGCCACGGGGCTCTGGACCACTTGCTGGATGTTCCTGACGGTGCTGGCCGTCATCTCCCTGTTCTGGATGCATTTGGTGGTGCGTCGTCTGATGCGCGAGCAGGCACCAGGGCTGATGCGGACTGTGGAAGCACCGCTGCCATGACGTCGGTTGCGGACGCCGTTCGCGGGCTCTCTCCCGCCTACTTCGCCCTCGTGATGGCCACGGGGATCATCTCCATTGCCTCGGCGCAGGCAGGCTTCCGGCCTATCGCCATGGCGTTGCTCTGGTTGAACGCTGCGCAATATGTCCTGCTCTGGATCCTCAGCGCGTGGCGCCTGGTCGCTTATCCGCGCGATGCGCTATCCGATCTCACTGACCACCGGTTAGGCCCCGGGTTCTTTACTTGGGTGGCCGCGACATGCGTGCTGGGCAGTCAATTGATCGTTCTCGTCGGCGCGTATGATTTCGCCTTCATACTCTGGATCGTCGGACTCGTCCTCTGGATCGTCCTGACGTACATCATCTTCACCAGCCTGACGATCAAGGAAGACAAACCCACAATCGACCAGGGAATTACCGGAGGGTGGCTGCTCGCCATCGTCGCCACGCAATCGATCGCTGTCCTGAGTGCCCTGCTCTCCGAGCACTTCGGGCAACCGCGCCGCTTGCACATCAACTTCGTCGCCCTCTCGATGTGGCTTTGGGGCGGGATGATGTACATCTGGATGATCTCGCTGATCTTCTATCGATATACCTTCTTCCGGTTCTCTCCCGACGATCTCTCGCCTCCGTACTGGATCAACATGGGGGCGATGGCCATCTCGACGCTCGCGGGTTCGCTCCTGATCGGCAACAGCGGGGACGCCTGGTTCCTCGAATCGCTCCTCCCATTCCTCAAGGGGTTCACCATCTTTTTCTGGGCAACGGGGACGTGGTGGATTCCCATGCTCATCATCCTCGCCCTCTGGCGTCACGTCTACAAGCGATTCCCGCTAGTCTATGACCCGCTGTACTGGGGCGCGGTCTTTCCACTCGGCATGTATACCGTGTGCACTTTCGAGATGGCGAGATCAATGCACCTCGACTTTTTGCTCCCCATTCCTCGTGGCTTCATTTACGTCGCGCTGGTCGCGTGGGTCGTAACATTCTCAGGCATGGCCGGTAGGCTCGTCACATCCTCAAAGCGGGCAGAGCTCGGGTGAGAGAGGCACCATGATCGCGCCGGACTCGTGGTGCCGCTCACTGGCAACTCGCCCCGCCCGCACCCTCGGTTGGGAGCGAGCATGGAGTATCGCCCTTCGCACCGCGCACCTGATGGCGATGGGTCTCGTCGTCGGCGGGTTATTCTGGGGCGTTGAACGGCCCCGACTGTTGCCTGCAATCGTGATGACAGTGCTCACCGGCCTCGGGCTCGCCTCTCTCGAACTCTACAAGAGTCTGCACTGGCTGTTTCTTGGAAAGGGGGTGGCCGTCCTGCTGAAGCTGCTACTCCTCGCTTGTCTGCCGTTTGCGGGCAACCGCGTTATGCCGATCGTATTCCTGGTTCTGATCATTGCATCGGTCGGAGCTCACATGCCGTCGCGATTTCGTCACTACTCGATGCTGTTGCGAGGCGTTGTGCCAGCGACGCCCAAGGAATCACGACCGGCGACCCAAGCTGTTGAAGAGCGACGTCGCCCCGT